>NZ_CP091804.1:0-1200000 GCF_022024275.1 Sphingopyxis sp. BSN-002 | reverse complement strand
CGCGCTCGGTGCCGAACTGGTGCTGGTGCCGCCGGCGCCGTTCGCCAACCCGGGCCATTTCGTCCACACCTCGCGCCGTATCGCCGAGGAAACCGACAATGCGATCTGGGCGAACCAGTTCGACAATATCGCCAACCGCAAGGCGCATATCTTCGGTACCGCCGAAGAGATCTGGGAGCAGATGGACGGGCGCATCGACGGCTTCACCTGTGCTGCGGGTACGGGCGGGACGATCGCGGGAACCGGCCTCGGCCTCAAGGCCAGGGATCAGGATATCATGGTCGCGCTCACCGATCCGCACGGCGCGGGACTCTATAATTATTATCAGTGCGGCGAGCTGAAGCCCGAGGGATCGAGCGTCGCCGAAGGCATCGGCCAGAACCGTATCACCGCCAATCTGGAAGGCGCCCCGATCGACACGCAATTCCGCATTTCCGACGAGGAGGGGCTGGCGATCGTCCGGCAGCTTCTCGACGAGGAAGGGCTTTGCCTCGGCCTGTCGTCGGGGATCAACGTTGCGGGCGCGATGGCGCTGGCGCGAAAGCTGGGTCCGGGCAAGCGGATCGCGACTATTCTCTGCGACAGCGGATTCCGCTATCTTTCGACGCTCTACAATCCCGAATGGCTGGCAAGCAAAGGATTGGCGGCATGACGAACAAACCCGCAATTCCGGCCTCGACCGCTCCGGCGCCGGCCCCCGCGAACGATTCGGTGCGGCGGCTGCAGATCGGCATTGCCGGGGTGCTGACCGTGCTGCTGCTTGTCGGCATGGCGGGGCTGATCGGCGATCGCGCCCGCGAAAATGCGGCACAGGACGCGGCGGCGGCACAGGCTGCGGCATCGGGCGACCCGGCGAAGGCGGGCAGCGCCCCGCTGGAGGAGCTGGGCGTCCAGCCGGTGTCGAAGGATCAGAATGCGGCGACCGATATCAAGGCGCAGCAGGCGGCGCCCGCCGCACCGTCGGCGCCTGCCTCGACGGTGCCCGACCTTGAACCCGATCCGGCACTCGCCCGGGCGCGCCAATCGAAACAGTGAAGCGGCCCCTGCGGGAGCGAGCGGCCTTCCGCGTGGCCGCAGCGGCCGGCACGGCGCTGATCCTCGCGTGGTCGTTCGGCGGCCAGATGACGCTCGGGCGGATCGACCCGGCGTTGGCGCTGCCCTGGCTGGCGCTGCCGGCGCTGCTGCTCGCCCGGTTGCAGCGTCATGACACGCAGCCGGCCCGCCGGCGCCTGATCGTCCTGACGCTTGCGGCTATCCTGATCGCACAGGCGCTGCTGGCGTCAGGCCTGTCGGCGCGGCCTCCGTGGTTGCAGCTGGGGCTCGTCGCCTGCGCGTGGTTCGTCGCGGCGGCCCTTGCCGATGCGCTGGTCCAGTGGCGGCGGAGCCGGGCGCACGGACTGCTGTTCGCCCTGCTACTCGTCGCAGGCTGGTTCGCAGGCAGCCATGCGTTGCTTGCGGCGCTGTACCGCCAGCCCGCCGCATCCGGTCCGCCGGCGACGATGCTCACCGGCCTGCCACTCCGCTGGTCGGCGGGAACCGATCTCTCGGCCATGCTTGCGGAGGGGCTCAACGAAGACCCGGCGCTGGCGCGGTTGCGCGCGGAAGGACCGTTGAGGCTGGTCGACAGTCTCGTCGATCATCCGCCGCCGCCGGGTGGAGCGCTGGTCCTCGCGCATCCGCGGGCGCTCGCGCCACAGGAGCTGGTGGCGATCGATACCTATGTGCGGGCAGGCGGGCGGGCCGTCGTGCTGGCCGATGCGCTGACGGGCTGGCCGATGCGCCATCCGGTCGGCGATCCGCGCAATCCGCCGGTGACCAGCCTGCTGACGCCGCTCCTCGATCATTGGGGCGTGACGCTCGCCGCCCCGGACGAGGCCGACCGGCGCGCGGTGCCGGTCGACGTCGACGGCGCGCGCCTGACGCTTTTCAGTCCCGGCCGCTTCATCCGATTGCCGCAAGGATGTGCGGCCTATGCGGATCGCCGCATCGCCCGTTGCCCGATCGGGCGCGGAATGGTGTGGCTCGTCGGCGACGCCGATCTGCTCTATGCGCCGCTCTGGCGGCCGCAGCCCGACCGGGCGGCGCACCTGCGCCAGGCGGACACGATGGAATGGCTCGCGGCGCATCTCTGGGCCGCGCCGCAACCCCTCCTGCAACCGCTCTGGATCCGCGCGCCCGCAAAATAGGCGAGGCTCCGCAAATACTTCCCGGAATCTTGGCGAGGACGCCGTTCCCTTCACCCGCTTCGCCTCTCCGGCGTGCGTTCCGCATGCTCCGGACCCGTTTGCGCGCTCGTTTCACCCCAAAATCACCCTTTTGGGGCGTAATTACCCTATCTTGCCCCAAATTTCCCCTTTTCACCCCGATGGAGTCTTGATAGGCAGGAGTCGGAGAGGGGCAATCTCCACCTGAGTCTTTCGGACCGGAATCGTCGATTCCGGGCGCGGGGAATTATTGCCCGGAGGCGCGAGACGGGGGCTGCATCGATGGCGATTGTTACGCCCGGCCGTTATTCGGGTACCAGCTTCGCCGCGATCGATGGCAAGGGACGCATCGCCGTCCCCTCGCAGTTCCGCAACAATGTGCCCCTCAATGCGGACGGCCAGCGCGTGCTTTGGGTCGGTTTCCACGAGAAATTGCCGTGCCTCGTCGCTTATGGCCAGGATCAGTACGACCGGCTGTCGGACGAGATCGAGCGCGACCGCGACACTGCGCTTGCGCGCAACCTCGACTTTGACGAGGACGAGGCCTTCAAGAAGCGCTTCAGCTATACCGAGGCCTATACGCTCGACGACAGCGGGCGCTTCCTTCCCAACTTTACCGCACGCG
Source organism: Sphingopyxis sp. BSN-002 (assembly GCF_022024275.1). NCBI lineage: Bacteria > Pseudomonadati > Pseudomonadota > Alphaproteobacteria > Sphingomonadales > Sphingopyxidaceae > Sphingopyxis > Sphingopyxis sp. BSN-002. The sequence goes on along the minus strand of NZ_CP091804.1, from coordinate 1,197,171 downwards.
ATCGCGTCGGCGAAGCGGGCGCGACCGCCTTCGTCGGGTCCGGGCGCCGTTTCGAAATCTGGTGGCTGCCGAGCCTCGCGGAATGCGTCGAGGCCGATCCGGTGCTGAAGCGCCTTGCGACCGCCTGGGAAGACACCAGGGGGAAGGGGCGAAAGTGACCGACCTCCCCCGCGATCCCCGCCACGATCCGGTCCTCCGTGAAGAAGTCATCGCTGCTCTTGCCATCGCACCCGGCGAGCGTCACGTCGATGCGACCTTCGGGGCCGGCGGCTACACCCGCGCGATGCTCGCGGCGGGTGCCGACGTCGTTGCCTGCGACCGCGATCCCGATGCGATTTCCGAAGGGCAGGCTCTTGTCGCCGAAGCGGGCGGCCGGCTGACGCTTGTCCGCGGGCGCTTTGGCGAGATCGACCGGCTGCTTGCCGAGCGCGGCATCGACGCGGTCGACGGCATCACCTTCGATATCGGTGTTTCGTCGATGCAGCTCGACCGCGAAGAGCGTGGCTTTTCCTTCCAGAAAGACGGGCCGCTCGACATGCGCATGGCGCAGGAGGGCGAGAGCGCTGCTGACTGGCTGAACCGGGCCGACGAGGAAGAGATCGCCGACGTTCTTTTCCATTATGGCGACGAGCGCCAGTCGCGCCGGGTCGCGCGCGCGATTGTCGCGGCGCGTCCGCTCGGACGTACTGCCGAACTCGCGACGGTCATCCGCAAGGCGCTGCGGCATCCGCCGGGCGCCCCGAAGGATCCCTCGACGAAGAGCTTTCAGGCGATCCGCATCCACATCAACGGCGAACTCGACGAACTGGTCGAGGGTCTTGCCGCGGCCGAGCGCGTGCTGCGCCCCGGCGGCCGGCTTGCGGTGGTGAGTTTCCACAGCACCGAGGACCGTATCGTCAAGAACTTCCTGCGTGAACGTAGCGGCGGCGATGCCGGCGGTTCGCGTCACCGGCCCGCGCTTCCATCTCTGGCGCGGGCCGCAACTTTCGAGCCGCCGGCGCGCAAGGTCCGTCCCGGCAAGGCTGAAGAAGCGCGCAACCCGCGCGCGCGCTCGGCGACCTTGCGCAGCGCGGTTCGTACCGAAGCGCCCGCGTGGTCCGGCAATTCTGGCAAGGAGGCAATGTCATGCTGATGGCGGCTCGCAAGCTGCAGGGGATCGGCCTGGTCCTGCTCGTGCTCCTCTTCGCGATGGCGCTCTATCCGGTGTCGCTCAAGGTGGCGGCCACGCGCAGCGAACTCGCGCGGATCGAACGCCAGATCGACCGGACGCAGAGCAATATCCGTTATCTCGAATCCGAACTCGCGGTGCGGGCGTCGATGCGCCAGCTCGAACAGTGGAACGCCGAAAGCTTCGGCTATTCGGCGCCGTCGGCGTCGCAATATCTGTCGAGCGAACGCCAGCTTGCCTCGCTCGAAGGCTTGCCGCGCGCGCGGGGCGCCAACGACGTCGCGCCGGTGCTGATGGCCATGGTGTCGCCCGTCGCGGTTGCCGATGCTCCGAAGGAAAGCCCGGTTGCGGCGAAGCCCGCTGCCGCGAAACCCGTGGTTCTCGCGCAGGCCGAAACCGCCGTGCGCACCGACAGCCCGCCGCGCCTCGCCCCGACGCGGCGCCGTGAACAATTGAAGATGATCGAGGATCAGCTCCTCGCGGAATCGACGCTCGCCGACCTGAAGCGCGCTGCGGCACGTGAAGCGAAGGAGGGCAAGTCCGCGCAATGAACACGCTGGTCGTCCGACCGACCCGGGTACGAACCGCGGGAGTGCGTCAGCAGATATTGCTGACCGCGCAGCAGCGTCTGATGATGCTGATGCTGCTGTTCATGGCGGCCTTCTTTCTCGTGTCGATGCGCCTGCTGTTCTTCGCGCTGTTCGACACGTCGTCCGGGAACCACAATGGCTCGGCGGCCTTCGTTCCCGCGCGCGCCGACATCGTCGATCGCAACGGCGTGCCGCTCGCGCGCACGATCGACGGCTATTCGATCCGCGTCGTGCCGTCCAAGCTGCTCAACAACCGGCAATATCTTGCCGACGAACTCGTCAAGATCTTCCCCGATACCCCGCGCGAGGAATTTGTCGCAAAGCTGTCGGGTTCGAAGCCGACCTATATCCGCCGCCGTGCGCTGCCCGACCAGGTCGCGGCCGTGAACGCGATCGGCGATATCGGTTTCGACTTCCCGCGCGAGAAGGAGCGGCTCTATCCGCAGCTCAGCCTTGCGTCGCATGTGCTGGGTTTCACCGATGCCGAGGGGCATGGCGTCACGGGTGTCGAGGGCGCGTTCGACAAGCAGCTGACCGACGCGGCGACGCGCAGTCAGCCGCTCGCACTCTCGATCGACGCGCGCGTGCAGGGTGTGCTCGAAAGCGAACTCTATAATGCGGTGACCAACCTTGAGGCCATCGGCGGGGCAGGCATCATTCTTGACGTCCATACCGGCGAAGTGCTGGCGATGGCTTCGCTGCCCACTTATAATCCGAACAAGCTGGTCGCGGCCGACGCGGGCGCGCGCCGCAACGCCGTGAGCTATAATCTCTACGAACTTGGATCGACCTTCAAACCGCTTTCGATCGGTGCCGCGATCGACGACGGCGTCGTGACCAGCATGGCGCGCCGGTACGATGCCAGCGCGCCGCTGGCGATCGCGGGCTTCCGTATCCGTGATAGCCACCCGGGGCGCTGGTACAATGTGCCCGAAACGCTGATCCAGAGCTCGAACATCGCGACCGCGCGGATCGCCGACGAACTTGGCCGCGAGAAGATGGAGACGCTCTTCCGCAGCCTCGAATTCAACAAGCGTCCGGACATCGAGCTCAAGGAGCGCGCGTTCCCGCTGTGGCCGAAGGACTGGGGCCGGCTGACGACGATGACGACCGCTTATGGTCACGGTATCGCGGTGACGCCGCTGCATCTCGCGAGCGCATATGCGGCGCTCGTCAACGGCGGCATATGGCGCCCGGCGACCTTGCAGAAGATGGGCGACAAGGCGCCGCCGCAGGGCCGCCGCGTGTTCAAGGCGTCGACCAGCGCGCGGATGCGCCAGCTCCTCCGCCTCATCGTCACCGACGGGACCGGCAAGCAGGCCGATGCGCCCGGCTTCCGTGTCGGCGGCAAGACCGGCAGCGCCGAAAAGCCCGGCATCGGCGGATATCGCCGCACGTCGGTTGTCGCGACCTTTGCGGCGGCTTTCCCGATGGACAATCCGCGCTACGTCATCGTTGCGATGGTCGACGAGCCGAAAGGCAATGCCTACAGCTCGGGCCAGCGCACCGCGGGCTGGACCGCAGCGCCCGTCGTGCGCAAGGTCGTGATGCGCGCCGGCCCGATGCTCGGCGTATTCCCCGACGAGACCCGCGACGTCGATGTGTCCGAACTCGTTCCCCTTGTGCGGAGAGACGGGGAGGCGGAATAATGCGCCTTGCCGCGCTGCTCGACGATCATGGTCTGGCAGGGACGGACCCGGTGGTGACCGGGCTCGCGATCGACCATCGCAAGGTCGCGCCGGGTACGATCTTCGGCGCCTTCGTCGGCGAAAAGTTCAACGGCGAAGATTTCATCGCCGCCGCGATCGACGCCGGTGCGATCGCGGTCGTCGCGCGGCCGGAGGCAAGGGTCGAAGGTGCGCTGCATATCGCCGACGCCAATCCGCGCCGCGCCTTTGCGCATATCGCCGCGCGCTTCTTTCACCGTTTCCCGGCAACCTGCGTTGCGGTCACCGGCACCAACGGCAAGACCTCGACGGTCGAGATGACGCGCCAGCTGTGGCGGATGGCGGGCTTCAACGCCGCGTCGATCGGGACGCTCGGCATCACGACCTCGCAGGACAGCGCGTCGACCGGGCTGACGACCCCCGATATCGTGACCTTCCTGTCGAACATGTCGGGGCTTGCGGTCGAGGGGATCACCCATGCGGCGTTCGAGGCGTCGAGCCACGGTCTCGACCAGTACCGGACCGAAGGGCTGAAGGTGAAGGCGGCTGCCTTTACCAACCTCAGCCACGACCATCTCGACTATCACGGGACGATGGAGGCCTATCTTCAGGCCAAGCTCCGCCTGTTCACCGACGTCGTCGAGCAGGACGGCGCGGCGGTCGTCTGGGCGGACGACGACTATTCGGCGCCGGTAATCGACGCGGTGAAGACACGGGGCGTGCGCCTGCTGACGGTCGGCACACAGGGTGAGACGCTGCGTCTGGTATCGCGCGAGCCGACCCAGCTCGGCCAGTCGCTCGTCATCGCGGCGGGTGAGCTGACGCAAAAGGTCAACCTGCCGTTGATCGGCGCCTATCAGGTCGCCAACGCGCTCGTCTCGGCGGGGCTGGTCATCGCGACGGGGGGCGATATCGGCCAGACGCTTGCGAATCTTGCACGGCTCCAGCCGGTGCGCGGCCGCCTCGAGCGCGCCGCGATCACCAAGGCCGGCGCGCCGGTCTATATCGACTATGCGCACACGCCCGACGCGATCGAGGCGGCGCTCGACGCGCTTCGTCCGCATGCGAACGGACGGCTGATCCTCGTCTTCGGCGCGGGCGGCGACCGCGATCAGGCGAAGCGGCCAGAGATGGGCCGGGTTGCGGCCGCCAAGGCCGATGTCGCGATCATCACCGACGACAATCCGCGCGGCGAAGATCCGGCCGCGATCCGCGCCGCGATCGCCGACGGCGCGCCCGATGCACGGATCATCGGCGACCGCCGCGCCGCCATCGCTGCCGCGATCGCCGAAGCGCGCGCCGACGATATCGTCTGCATCGCGGGCAAGGGCCATGAACAGGGACAGATCGTCGGCCGCGGCGACGCCGTGCGCGTCATTCCCTTCGACGATGTCGCGGTCGCGCGCGAGGAGGCGGCATGAACCCGCTCTGGACCGCGCGCGCCATTGCTTCGGCGACCGGCGGCACCGCGAGCGCCGACTTCACCGTGACCGGGGTCGCTTTTGACTCGCGCGAAGTGACGAAGGGCGACCTCTTCATCGCGATGAAGGGTGAATTTGCCGACGGGCACCAGTTTATCGACAAGGCGATTGCTGCGGGAGCAGCCGGGATCGTCTGCGAAACCGGAATCGACCATCCGCACATTCGCGTCGCGGACAGCGTTGCGGCGCTGAACGCGCTCGGCATTGCATCGCGCGCGCGGAGCCACGGGCGGATCATCGGCGTCACGGGCTCGGCAGGGAAGACCGGAACGAAAGAGGCGCTGTTCGCCGCGCTCGACCGCTTCCGCCCCGGCAAGGCACATCGTTCGGTCAAGAGTTACAACAACCACGTCGGCGTCCCCCTCAGCCTGTCGCGTACGCCCTCGACCGTCGATTTCGGCATCTTCGAGATGGGAATGAACCATGCCGGCGAACTCGCGGCGCTGACGCGCATGGTGCGCCCCCATGTCGCGATCGTCACGACGATCGCTCCTGCGCACATGGAATTCTTCAGCGGCGAAGAGGCGATAGCCGACGCCAAGGGGGAGATTTTCGAGGGCCTCGAACCCGGTGGCACTGCGATCGTCCCGTTCGACAGCCCGCATTATGCGCGCCTCCGCGCCAAGGCGGAGCAGCACGCGGCGCATGTCGTGAGCTTCGGGCTGGGCGAAGGTGCCGATGTCCGTGCGGTCGACTGGCTGCCCGACGGGCAGGGCGGTTCGCTGGTCACCGCGCAGGTTCAGGATGCGCTTCTCTGTTTCACCATCGCCCAGGCGGGCGCACATTGGGTGTCGAATGCGATGGCGGTGCTTGCGGCTGTCAAGGCCGTCGGCGGCGACCTGCCCGCGGCGGGGCTGGCCTTTGCCGAAATGGGCGGGCTTGCCGGACGTGGTGCGCGCCACCGTGTCGAGGTGCCCGGCGGACATATCCTCGTCATCGACGAAAGCTATAACGCCAACCCCGCCTCGATGGCGGCGACGATCGGCCAGCTCGGCAGCGAATCCGGCGAGCGCAAGGTTGCGATTCTCGGTGCGATGAAAGAGCTGGGACCCGGCGGCGAGGCGTATCACGCCGGGCTTGCCGCTCCGCTCGTCGCAGCCGGAGTGCAGTTCGCCCTGCTGGTCGGCGAAGAGATGACGCCGCTCGCCAAAGCGCTTGAGGGGCAGGTGGATTTCGAGCATGTGCCCGCCCACTCGGCCGCCTCAGGGCGGCTGAAGGACTTGATCCGTCCGGGCGATACCGTGCTGGTCAAGGGGTCGAACAGCGTCGGCCTGTCGCATGTCGTGACGGCGCTGACCAACGGGGAATATTGATGCTGTACTGGCTGGCGGAATGGCTTGGCTTTCCGGGGGCTCTCAACCTTATCCGCTATCTGAGCTTTCGCTCGGGAGCGGCGGTGGCCACCGCGCTCATCATCGGTCTGTGGATCGGGCCGCGCTTCATCCTGATGCTGCGGATGCGGCAGGGGAAGGGGCAGCCGATCCGCGACGACGGCCCGCAAAGCCATCTCGCGAAGAAGGGCACGCCGACGATGGGCGGGCTGATGATCCTCATTTCGCTGATGATCTCGGCTTTGCTGTGGATGGATCTGTCGAACCGCTTCGTCTGGGCATGCCTGTTCGTTACCGGCGGTTTTGCGGCGGTCGGCTTCCTCGACGATCTCGACAAGGTCACCAAGGCCAGCCACCGCGGGATTCCGGGGCGTATCCGCCTGCTCATCGAATTCGTGATCGCCGCGGTCGCGGTGCTGCTGATCGTGTCGCGGACCGGCACCGACCTGTATCTGCCCTTCTTCAGCGACGTCGTGATCCCGATGGGGCCGCTCTATTATGTCTTCGCGATGGTGCTGATCGTGGGTTTCGGCAATGCCGTGAACCTGACCGACGGGCTTGACGGCCTTGCAACATTCCCGGTGATCATTGCCAGCCTGGCGTTCCTCGTCATCGTCTATCTCTCGGGCAACGTGAAGTTCGCGGGCTACCTCGGCATTCCGCACGTCCCCGGCGCCGGCGAGCTCGCGATCTTCGCGGCCGCGATCATCGGTGCGTGTCTCGCCTTCCTGTGGTTCAACGCGCCGCCCGCGGCCGTGTTCATGGGCGACACGGGCAGTCTCGCGCTCGGCGGCGCACTCGCGACAATCGCGGTCACGGCGCAGCACGAGCTGGTGCTCGTCCTGATCGGTGGGCTGTTCGTGGTCGAGGCGCTGTCGGTGATCATCCAGGTCTTCTGGTACAAGCGGACCGGGAAGCGCGTTTTCCGCATGGCGCCGATCCACCATCATTTCGAGCAGCTCGGCTGGCCCGAATCCACCGTCGTCATCCGCTTCTGGATCGTCTCGATCGTCCTCGCGCTTGCGGGGCTCGCGACGCTCAAGCTCCGGTGATCACCTCGCGCGCCTTCGCCGGCCGCCGCTATGCGGTACTGGGACTGGCGCGCTCTGGTCTCGCGACCGTCGAGGCGCTGGTCGCGAGCGGCGCGGGCGTCACCGCGTGGGACAATCGCGAGGAAGCGCGCGACGAAGCGATGATCCTCAACGCCGACATCGGCGATCCGACCGGGATCGACCTGATCGGCTTCGCGGGCGTCGTTGTCTCGCCCGGCGTGCCGCTCAACCGCCATCCGATCGCGGGCCACGCGCGCGAGGCGCATGTCCCGATCATCGGCGACGTCGAATTGTTCGCCGAGGCGCGCGACGCGCTGCCGTCGCACAAGGTCGTCGGCATCACCGGCACCAACGGCAAGTCGACCGTCACCGCGCTCGTTACCCATATGCTGGAAAGCGCGGGCATCCCGGCGCTGATGGGCGGCAATATCGGCCTGCCGATCCTGAGCCGCGACCCGCTTCCCGAAGGCGGCGTGTACGTCCTCGAGCTGTCGAGCTACCAGATCGATCTCTCGCACAGCCTGGCGTGCGACGTCGCGGTGCTGACCAACCTCAGCCCCGACCATCTCGACCGCTATGACGGCTTTGCCGGCTATGCGGCATCGAAAGCCCGACTCTTTTCGCTCCAGCATCGCGATCAGGTCGCGATCGTCGCGACCGACGACGATCCGTCGAAGATGATCGCAGGACGCATCAATCATCGTCTCCACCGTGTTTCGGCGAAGGATATCGATCCCGCCGATCAGGCGCGCTGGCCGGCGCTGCAAGGGCCGCACAATGCACAAAACGCGGTCTGCGCGATCGCGGTGTGCCGCGTGCTGGGATTGAACGACGAACAGATCGAGCGGGGGCTCGCGACCTATAAGTCGCTCCCGCATCGCATGGAATTGGTCGGCGAAGTCGGGGGGGTCCGCTGGTATAATGACAGCAAGGCTACCAACGCGGCTTCCGCTGCACCGGCGCTGGCGGCATTTCCGCCGGCGCCGAACCAGCGTCTTCACTGGATTGCCGGGGGGCAGGCCAAGGGCGACGGGCTGTCCGCCTGTCGTCCCTGGTTCCCCAACGTCAGGCGCGCCTATCTGATCGGTGAGGCGATGGAGCCTTTCGCGGCCGAGATCGGCGATGCGATTCCGGTCGAGCGGTCGGGCGATATGGCGACCGCAGTCCGTCAGGCCGCTGCCGCCGCGGCGCCCGGCGACGTCGTGCTGCTGTCGCCGGCGTGCGCGTCGTTCGACCAGTTCAAGGATTATGAGCAGCGGGGGGACGTGTTCCGGGGCCTCGTCCGGGCGCTGGGGCATGGATGACGATATGCGTGGGGGGACCGACAATATGGACGCGACCGAACGGCCGGTGATTGCGACGACGCGGACGGTGAAGCGGCGCGGGCCGCGCCTCAGCCGCGCCGACCGCACGCCGCTCGGCCTGTGGTTCTGGGAAATCGACCGCGTCCTGCTGCTGCTCGTGTCGATGCTGATCGCGACCGGGCTCGTCGCCGTCGCTGCGGCGTCGCCCGTCGCTGCACAAAAGCTGTCGACCGCGACTGCCAGCCTCGATCCGCTCTATTATTTCTATCGCCAGCTGATGTGGGTGATGGTCGGCGTGCCCGTGATGCTCGCGGTGTCGATGCTGCCGAAGGCGCAGGCGCGGCGCTTCGCCATCTACGGGACGATCACCTTCATGGCGCTGCTGTTTCTGGTGCCGCTGGTCGGCACGTCGGTGAACGGCGCGCAGCGCTGGATCGGCAGCGGCATGTTCCGCCTGCAGCCGTCGGAGTTCCTCAAGCCCTTTTTCGCGGTATCGCTGGCGTGGATCCTGTCGCTGCGGCTACACGACCAGAGCCTGCCCGTGGTGCCGCTGAGCTTCGTCCTGACCGGCGTGATCGCGGTCCTGCTGATGGGTCAGCCCGACCTTGGCCAGACGATCATCTTCATCGGCACATGGCTGGTGCTGGTGATGGTTGCCGGCCTGTCGATGCGGATCATCGGCCTGCTTGCCGTCGGCGGCGTTGCCGGCCTCGTCACGGCCTATTTCACCTATTCGGTCGCGCACCTGCGCATCAACAGCTGGCTGTTCGGAGAGGGCGACAGCTTTCAGGAGGACAAGGCGCACGCCACGATCACCGCGGGCGGCCTGATCGGTACCGGCCCCGGTGCGGGCCTTGCCAAATTCCAGCTTCCAGAAGCGCACACCGATTACATCTTCTCGGTCATCGGCGAAGAGTTCGGGATTATCGCCTGCATCGCGATTGCCGTCCTGTTCCTTGCCATCATCGTGCGCGTGCTAGTCCGCCTGCTTGACGAAGAGGACAGCTTCCTGATCCTTGCGGTCGCGGGTCTGATCGCACAGTTCGGCGGGCAGGCGACGATCAACATGGCGGTGAATACGCAGCTTTTCCCGTCGAAGGGCATGACGCTGCCGTTCATCAGCTATGGCGGCTCCTCGTTCATCGCGCTGTCGATCGGAATGGGTTTGCTCTTGTCGCTGACCCGGCGGAACCCCTATGCGGCGCGGGTGTCGATGACAGGAAACTGGAACAAGAAATGATCGCCCAAAAATGACCGCGACGCGTCACTTCCTTCTCGCCGCCGGCGGGACCGGCGGCCATATGCTGCCCGCCTTTGCGCTGGCGGGAGAATTGATCGCGCGCGGGCACCGCGTGGCGCTGGTCAGCGACGATCGCGGGCTCCGGATTCCGGGCGCTCCCGGCGAGCTTGAAACGCACGTCCTTCCGGCCGGCCGGGTATCGGGAGGTCCGGTGGGCTGGCTCAAGGCTGCGCTGGCAATCCGCAAGGGTCGGCGCATGGCGATCGACCTGATCGACGCGTTCGACCCCGCCGTGGTCGTCGGTTTCGGCGGCTACCCTTCGCTCCCCAGCCTGCTGGCAGCGGGCGCGACCCGGCGTCCCCGCGTCATTCACGAACAGAACGCCGTGCTTGGCCGCGTCAACCGGCTGATGGCGCCGCGCGTCGACGCGGTCGCGGTCGCCTATCACAATATCCAGCGCTACCCCGCCGGGCATGAGCTGAAGAAGCATATCACCGGCAATCCGGTGCGTGACGAAATCATCGCGATCCGCGAGGATGGCTTTCCGCCGCTTCCGGAGGACGGGATCTTCCGCCTGCTCGTCGTTGGCGGCAGCCTGGGTGCGACGGTCCTGAGCGACGTCGTTCCGGCTGCGATCGCGATGCTGCCGCGCGCGCTGCTCGACCGGTTGCAGGTCGTCCAGCAGTGCCGCGAGGATGATATCGAGTCGGTGCGGGCGAAATATGCAGAACTCGGCGTCGCCGCCGAATGCGCTTCCTACATCACCGACTTTCCGGAACGGCTGCGCTGGGCGCATCTCGTCATCGCGCGGGCGGGCGCCTCGACGGTGGCCGAGCTTTCTTGTGCCGGCCGGCCTGCGATCTTCGTTCCTTATCCGCACGCGATGGACAATCACCAGACCTTCAATGTCGTCGATCTGGTCGAGGCGGGCGGGGCGATTTCGTTCCAGCAGCCCGATTTCACGGCGGCCGAGGTCGCGAAGCATATCCAGCGCATGGCGCTGGAACCCGGCGCGCTCGAAGCGGCTGCCGAAAATGCCGCGAGCTGCGGATTGCCGAACGCGACGCGCGACCTTGCCGATCTGGTGGAATCGCTCGCAGCGCCGCCGATGATGGACGTGATCCGCGTCGGCACACCGTCGCGTGCGGCCGCCGTGGCGTCGGGCGTCGCCGCAACGCGGACGGGAACTCGCTGATGCGCGGCGTTGCGACCGATATCGGCATCATCCACTTCATCGGCATCGGCGGCATCGGCATGTCGGGGATCGCCGAGGTCATGCACAACCTCGGCTATCAGGTGCAGGGCAGCGACATCGCGGACTCCTATGTGGTCGAAGGGCTACGCAAGCGCGGGATCAAGGTCGCGATCGGGCATGAGGCGTCGAACATCGACGGCGTCGCGGTCGTCGTGACCTCGACCGCGGTCAAGCGCGGCAACCCCGAGGTCGAGGCTGCCCTCGCGCACCGCATCCCGATCGTCCGCCGCGCCGAGATGCTGGCCGAGCTGATGCGGCTCAAGTCGACCGTGGCCATCGCGGGGACGCACGGCAAGACGACGACGACCAGCCTCGTCGCCGCGCTCCTTGATGCCGGCGGGATCGACCCCACCGTGATCAACGGCGGCATCATCAACAATTACGGCTCGAACGCGCGCCTCGGCGCGAGCGACTGGATGGTGGTCGAGGCCGACGAAAGCGACGGCAGCTTCCTGCGCCTCGACGGCACGATCGCGGTCGTCACCAACATCGATCCCGAACATCTCGATCATTACGGCAGCTTCGATGCGATCAAGGACGCGTTCGTCGAGTTCATCGAAAATGTGCCCTTCTATGGCGCCGCGATGCTCTGTCTCGATCATCCCGAAGTGCAGGCGATCATCCCGCGTATCCGCGACCGCCGCATCGTGACCTATGGTTTCTCGGCGCAGGCCGATGTCCGCGGCACCAATGTCACGCCCGGTCCCGACGGCAACCGCTTCGACGTCGTCGTGCGCGACCGCGACGGCAACAGCCGGACAATCGAGGGCATCCACCTGCCGATGTCGGGGCGCCACAACGTCCAGAATTCGCTCGCCGCGATTGCCGTCGCGCTGCACATGGGTGTTTCAGACGACAAGATCGTTTCGGGCTTCAACGGCTTCGCCGGGGTCAAGCGCCGCTTCACCAGGGTTGGCGAGATCGCGGTCGAGGGCGGCGTGGTCACCGTGATCGACGATTATGCGCACCACCCCGTCGAGATTCGTGCGGTGCTGTCGGCGGCGCGCGAAGGCGCCGGGGCAGGGCGCGTCGTTGGCGTCGTCCAGCCGCACCGTTTCACGCGCCTGCGCGATCATATGGACGATTTCCAGCAGGCCTTTAACGACGCCGACATGGTGATCGCGCTTCCGGTCTATACCGCGGGCGAGGCGCCCATCGACGGCGTGACGTCGGACGCGCTGGTCGCGGGCCTGCGCGACCGCGGGCACCGCCATGCCTCGACTGTCGCCGATGCCGGCGCGCTCGCGGCGACGGTTGCCGAAGCGGTCCGTGCGGGCACGCTGGGCGCCGGCGATATGATCATCTGCCTTGGTGCGGGCGACATCACGAAAATGGCGGCGGGCCTCGCCGCCGCGGTCGAGACGGCATGAGCGCCGCCCAAACCCTTCCCGCCGTGCGCGGCAAGCTGACGGCGAAGGCGCCGCTGGCTCCGCTCGTCTGGTTCAAGTCGGGCGGCCCTGCCGACTGGCTGTTCGAGCCCAAGGATGCCGACGACCTCGCCGGTTTCCTGCGCGACCTCGATCCCGCGATTCCGGTGATGGCGCTCGGCCTCGGGTCGAATTTGATCGTGCGGGACGGCGGCTTTCCGGGCGTCGTCGTCCGGCTGGGCAAGGCGTTCGCGAAGGTTGAAGTTCTTGACGGAACGACGCTTCGCTGTGGGGGCGGGGCGTCTGGCATCTTGGTCTCTTCCACGGCACGGGATGCCGGTGTGGGCGGCCTCGAATTCCTCCGCTCGATCCCCGGCACCGTTGGCGGTTTCGTCCGGATGAATGGCGGTGCCTACGGGCGCGAGGTGAAGGACATTCTGATTGATTGTGAGATCGTCCTGCGGTCGGGACAGCACAAATTCCTTGGCTTGGAAGACCTCGGCTATACGTACCGCCATAGCGAGTTGCCTGAAGGCGCCGTAGTGGTCGGCGCCACCTTCCGTGGCTACCGCGATGAACCCGCTGCCATCCAGGCCGAGATGGACCGCATCTCGGCGAGCCGAGAAGCCTCGCAGCCTTTGCGCTCGAAAACCGGCGGCTCGACCTTCAAGAACCCCGACGGCCACAAGGCGTGGCAGCTCGTCGACGAGGCCGGCTGTCGCGGCTTCGCCGTCGGCGGCGCGCAGGTCAGCGAGAAGCACGCCAATTTCCTCATCAACACGGGTGAGGCGACGAGCGCCGATATCGAAGCACTCGGCGAGGAAGTCCGCCGCCGCGTCAAGGACAGGAGCGGCGTGGAACTGCAATGGGAGATACAGCGCGTAGGCATTCTTGCCGGAGCGCCAAAGGAGAATGTGGGAGTGGCGAAGTGAGCCGGGGTCCGTGGCATGTTGCCGTCCTGATGGGCGGCTGGTCCGCCGAGCGCGAAGTGTCGCTGATGAGCGGCAAGGGCGTCGCCGACGCGCTGGAATCGCGCGGGCACAAGGTTACGCGGATCGACATGGACCGTGACGTCGCCAGCAAGCTCGCGGCGGCCAAACCCGATGTTGTCTTCAACGCGCTCCACGGCGTTCCCGGCGAGGACGGGACGGTGCAGGGCATGCTCGACCTGATGGGCCTGAAATACACCCACAGCGGCCTTGTCACCTCGGTGATCGCGATCGACAAGGAATTGACGAAGCAGGCGCTGGTGCCGCATGGTGTGCCAATGCCGACGGGGGTGATGGTCGACAGCGAAAGCCTCTTTTCCATCGACCCCTTGCCGCGTCCCTATGTCCTGAAGCCCGTCAACGAAGGCTCGTCGGTCGGGGTCGCGATCGTCAAGGACGACAGCAATTACGGCAATCCGATCGCGCGCGAAGCCGTCGGCCCCTGGCAGGAATTCGACCGCCTGCTCGCCGAGCCCTTCATCAAGGGGCGCGAGCTGACCGTCGCGGTGCTGGGCGATCAGGCGCTTGGCGTGACCGAACTTCGGGTCAAGTCGGGCTTCTACGACTATGACGCCAAATATACCGACGGTCTGACCGAGCATGTCTGTCCCGCCGAAGTGCCCGACGACATTGCGCAGCGGATGAAGGACCTCGCGGTCCAGTCGCACCGCCTGCTCGGTTGCAAGGGAGCGTCGCGCTCTGACTTTCGCTGGGACGACGAGCATGGCCTTGCGGGGATATTCCTGCTCGAGGTCAACACCCAGCCCGGCATGACGCCGCTCAGCCTTGTGCCCGAGCAGGCGCGCGCCATCGGCATGGAGTATGCCGAACTCGTCGAACGCATCGTGGGGGAAGCGTTGTCATGAGCAGTACGAAGATCAAGCGCGGCAAGGCGCCGCCGCGACGTCAGGCGCGGGCGCCGAAGAAACGGCGCAAGGTCCAGCAGTCGCGCCTGAATGCGATCATCAACGCGCTGCCGATTTCGCCGCAGCAGCTTCAGCGCGCCGCCAACTGGACGATCGGGCTCAGCCTTGTCGCGTTGGCGGGTCTTGTGGCGCAGGCAACAGGCGTGACCGCGAAGATTCATGAGGAATATGCGCAGGCGGTCGGCCGCGCCGGATTTCAGGTCCGGAAGGTCGAGGTCGTCGGTGCCGACCGGATCGACCGCCTGAAGGTCTATGATATCGCGCTCGCGCAGAAGGACCGCTCGATGGCGGCGGTCGATCTGGAAGATGTGCGCCACGACCTGATGCAGTACGGCTGGATCAAGGACGCACGCGTGTCGCGGCGCCTGCCGGACACGCTGGTCGTCGACATCGTCGAACGTTCGCCCGCGGCGATCTGGCAGCATTCGGGCCGCCTGTCGCTGATCGACGAAAAGGGCGTTGTACTCGAACCCGTCAGCGTTGCGACGATGCCCGACCTGCCGCTCGTCATCGGACCGAAGGCGAACCAGCGCGCGCAGGATCTCGACAGACTGCTGGCCGAAGCGAGCAGCCTCAAGGAATTGCTCGCGGGGGCGACCTGGGTCGGCAATCGCCGGTGGGATCTTCGCTTCCGCAGTGGCGAGACGCTGTCGCTTCCGGAGGGCGAAACCGACGCGAAGGCGGCGCTCGCCAAATTTGCGCACATGGATGGCGCCAACCGGTTGCTCGGGCGCGGTATCTTGCGTTTCGACATGCGCGACCCGTCGCGTTTCGTGCTACGCTTGCCCCACGAAGGGCAGGTGGCACCCGCGAAGCTCGACGAAGCGCGTGATGCGGTCGACGCTGTCGCGGCAGCCAGCTCGGCGGAAAAGGGATAAGGCATGGCGCCGCCGCGCATCGAAAAGATCATTACCGCGCTCGATGTCGGCTCGTGGAAGGTGTGCGCGCTCATCGCCGGGCAGACCGCCGACGGCCAGCTTCACGTCCTCGGCACCGGTCAGCGCGAGAGCCGCGGCGTCCAGCGCGGCTATGTCGCCGACATGGAGCAGACCGAGCACATCGTGCGCGAGGCGATCGAACAGGCCGAGCGCATTGCCGGGCTGAACATCGACGACGTCTGGGTCAGCTTCTCGGCAGGCGGACTGCTCAGCGATGTCGCGCCGATCGAAAGCGAGCTTGGGGGGCACCGGATCGAGCAGGAGGATATCGACGACCTGCTTGCGGCGGGCCGCGCGGGGATCGACCCCGAGGGCCGGATGATCCTGCACGCGCAGCCCGCGCTCTACACGCTCGACGGGCTCAACGGGGTCAAGAATCCGATCGGTCTCCACGCCGACCGGCTGGGCGTCGACATCCACATCATCATGGCCGACGGCGCGCCAGTGCGGAATCTGGAGGCGGCGGTCCGGCAGGCGCATCTCGACGTCAACGCCGTTGTCGCATCGCCGATCGCCGCCGGGCTGGCCTGCCTTTCGGACGAGGAGCGCGACCTTGGCGTAGCGCTTGTCGAGCTTGGTGCGGCGGTGACCACCGTGTCGCTCTACGCGGGCGGGATGCTGGTCGAGATGGCGTCGCTTCCTTTCGGCGCGAGCGATATCACCGACGACATCGCCTCGGCCTTCGGTATCCGGCGCAGCCAGGCGCAACGGCTCCAGAGCTTCTACGGCTCGGCATCGGCGAGCCCGCGCGACAATAATGATATCATCGAACTCGATCCCGGCGCGCCGGCGGGCAGCGATTCCCCGCGGATCACGCGTGCGCAGCTGGTTACCGTAATCCGGCAGCGTCTCGATGCGATGATGGGAGAGGTCGGCAGGACTTTGAAAGACCTGCATTTCGTCGGGCCGATCGGGCGTCAGGTGGTGCTTGTCGGCGGCGGAGCGGACCTGAAGGGCATCGCCGATTACACGCAGGTCGCACTGGGCCGGGCGGCACGCGTCGGCCGGCCGCGAGGCCTGCACGGCCTGCCCGATGCGCATTCGGGGCCCGCTTTCGCGACGCTGGCAGGTCTGGTTCTCTATGCGGCTTCCGACCCGGTGGACCTTCGCGATCTGCCGGCGATGGCACAGGATGTGTACCGGCCCAAGGCATCGGGGATTATCAACCGTCTGATGGCGGCACTTAAAAGCAGTTTTTGATTGCCAGAGGGGCAAAAGGGTTAATTTTTTGGGTGATTCCGAGGTCACAATAGTGCAATGCAGTACCAGAAACCCGGACGGTGGGACTAACGTCCGGGTGGGTCGCAAGGTGAGGGAAGCGGCGCTGGTCCGCCGCTGCAGGGAGATGAGTTGATGAGCATCAATATTGGCCCGCCGCAGGTCGATGAGCTGAAGCCGCGCATCGCGGTGATCGGCGTTGGTGGTGCAGGTGGCAATGCCATCGCAAACATGATCGCGGCACGGGTCGAAGGCGTCGATTTCGTCGTCGCCAACACCGACGCGCAGGCGCTGAACGCTTCGCCGGCCGAACGGCGTATCCAGCTGGGGACGCAGATCACCCAGGGTCTGGGTGCAGGTTCGCGGCCCGAAGTCGGTCGCGCGGCGGCCGAAGAGAGCATCGCGCAGGTCGAGGAAGCGCTGAACGGCGCGCATATGTGCTTCGTTGCGGCCGGTATGGGCGGCGGCACGGGTACCGGTGCGGCACCGGTCATCGCCAAGGCCGCGCGCGACCGCGGCATCCTGACTGTCGGCGTCGTGACCAAGCCCTTCACCTTCGAGGGCAACCGCCGCATGCGGTCGGCCGAAGCCGGCATTGCCGAGCTGCAGGATCATGTCGACACGCTGATCGTCATTCCGAACCAGAATCTCTTCCTGGTCGCCAATCCGAACACGACCTTCAAGGAAGCGTTCACGATGGCCGACGAAGTGTTGCAGCAGGGCGTCCGCGGCATCACCGACCTGATGGTCATGCCCGGCCTCATCAACCTCGACTTTGCCGACGTGCGCAGCGTGATGCGCGAGATGGGCAAGGCGATGATGGGCACCGGCGAGGCCGAAGGCGATGGCCGCGCGCTCGAGGCGGCGCAGAAGGCGATCGCGAATCCGTTGCTCGACGGCGTGTCGATGGCCGGCGCCAAGGGCGTCATCATCTCGATCACCGGCGGCGAGGACATGCGCCTGATGGAAGTCGACGAGGCCGCGAACCATATTCGCGAACTGGTCGATCCCGACGCCAACATCATCTGGGGCAGCGCCTTCAACGACAATCTGGACGGCAAGATCCGCGTGTCGGTCGTCGCGACGGGCATCGACGGAACGGGCGAGCACGCACAGGCGGCGCCTGCGACGCGCAGCTTCTCGTTCCAGCCTGCGCGCACCGCACCGCCGACGCCGGTCGCCGAAGAGGCGATCGAGCCGGCCGTCGAGGAGACGCCGGTCGAGGCGGTGGTCGAGGAAGCCGATCCGACCCCGGGCTTCTCGCTGTCGAGTCCCGAACCCGAAGCGCCTGCCGCCACGGCGCAGGCCGACGAAGAGCCGATGGAGCTGTCGACGGTTGCCGCGAGCTATGACGACACCAGCGACGAGCTGGTGCTGAGCGAGCCCGAAGCGCCTGCGCCGACCTATGGGTCACTCCCGGCATCCGGGGCAGGCCCCCACGCGGCGCCTGCGACCGAAGAAACACCGGCGCGGTCGATCGGCGGCGGGACGCTGTTCGAGCGCATGTCGCGACTGTCGCGCGGCTCGGCAACGCCCGAAGCCGACGAGGACAAGGGCGACGGGGTGGATATCCCGCGCTTCCTCGGACGGCAGAACAACCAGTAACAGGGCGTTGAACGGCCGCCGCACGGGCGATGCGGGTCGGAACGGGATGGTGTGACTTGCCCCTGTGGCGATCGAAATCAGAGCGGCAAACTCCGTTGACCGCCAGCTACGGACGCGCGCGGTGTTATGCCGCCGCGTTCGGTGCGCTGTTGCTGACGACCGGCCTCTGCGCGCCGGCGCATGCCTTTCAGTCCACTCCGCCCGATGCGGCGACCAAGGCCGCGATGGAGCGGCGCACCGCATCGCGGGCGCTGCTGTCCTCCGCGCTCGGCCGTCTTGCGACCAACGGCAACGACACGATGGCGTTGCTCGATGCCGGCCGGGCCTCGATCGACCTTGAGGATTATCGCGCCGCGATCGGCTTTCTGACGCGCGCCGAACAGGCCAGCCCGCGCGACGGTGCGATCAAGGCGGCGCTCGGTTCGGCAATGGTTCACATGGAGAACCCGACCCGGGCCCTCGACTATTTCGGCGAGGCGCAGTTGCTCGGTGCGCCGGAACGGCTCTTCCTTGCCGATCGCGGCCTCGCGCGCGATCTGCTGGGCCAGCAGGACGCCGCGCAGCGGGACTATCAGCTCGCCCTGTCGCTCGTCCCGAATGACGAGACGACGCGCCGCTATGCGTTGTCGCTCGGGATCAGCGGCGAACCCGACCGCGCGGTGCAACTGCTCACACCGCAGCTCCGGGCGCAGGATCGCGCCGCGTGGCGGCTGCGCGCGATGATCCTCGCGATGAACGGTCGCGATGCCGAAGCAACCGAAATCGTCAACGCGACGATGCCACCGGCGCTGGCGCAGAATATCCTGCCATATCTGACGCAAATGGACCGGTTGAACCCCGCACAGCAGGCAGCGGCGGCGCACTTCGGGCGTTTCCCGTCGGGAGAGCTGGGGCCGCGCAGGAAGCCCGTGCAAGTCGCTGCGGTTGCGCCCGCGCCGGCGCCTACCCCCGCACCGGCGGCGACCGGAAAGCGCGGCAAGCCTTCGGGCGCTGCATCGAAGCCGACGCCTGCACCCGCGCCGGCGGGTCGCCTTCCCGGTCCGGCCTATGCCGAGCGACGCGTTCCGGCTGTCACGCCTGCGCCAAAGCCCGCGCCCGCAGCCACGCAGCCCGCACTCGCGGCGAGCAGGCCGACGGCGGAGAATCCCTTTCCGTCGGCGGGTGGGCCGGCGCCCGTCGTCGTTCAGGCCGGGCCTACGGCTGCAAATCCGTTCCCGTCGGCCGGTGGGCCGTCCCCGACGGTCGTCCGGATGGATGGTCCGGCGACGCCTGCAGCTTCCGGGGCGGTCGCACCTGCTTCGGGGCCGGCGCCAACGCCGGCGGCGTCTGTTGCCACGCCTCCGTCGACCGGAGCCGGTCCGGTGCAATCGGCCGAACCTGTCGGTCCGGGCTTCTCGATCGCCGACATCGGCCGCGATTCTCCTG
Source organism: Sphingopyxis sp. BSN-002 (assembly GCF_022024275.1). Classification (NCBI taxonomy): domain Bacteria; kingdom Pseudomonadati; phylum Pseudomonadota; class Alphaproteobacteria; order Sphingomonadales; family Sphingopyxidaceae; genus Sphingopyxis; species Sphingopyxis sp. BSN-002. The sequence goes on along the minus strand of NZ_CP091804.1, from coordinate 1,177,615 downwards.
CAGCGCCTCCGCCTGCCGCTGCGCCGCCGACGGTTGCCGCCGCGACGCCGCAGCCGCAGGTCAACCCGGCCGCGCCGTTGGCGTCGCTCGCCGCCATTGCCGATTCGATCGAGATTCCGCCGGAAGAACTGGCGCCGACCGACAATGCGATCGGTGCCGATACCCTGGCGAAACTCCGCGACGACAAGAAGCGCGCCGATGCGGCGGAAGCGGCAAAGCGCGTGAAGGACGACGCCGCGGCGAAAGCGAAGGCCGAGGCAGACGCGAAAGCGAAGGCCGAAGCCGCCGAAAAGAAGGCCAATCCGGCTCGCATCTGGGTGCAGGTTGCAACCGGCGCGAACGCGAAGGCGCTCGCAACCGACTTCGGCAAGTTCGCGAAGAAGAGCCCGGCCGTATTCAAGGGCAAGTCCGGCGCGACCACCGAATGGGGCAAGACACGGCGTCTGCTGGTCGGGCCGTTCAAGGACCGCAAGGCGGCGCAGGACTGGCTTGGCGACTACAAGAAGGCGGGCGGGGACGGTTTCCTGTTCAACAGCGAAGCCGGCCAGGACGTCGACCCGGTCAAGTGAGCACCGCCGACTGCGCCAGCAAACCGGAAAACAGTCGCGGGCGTTTCCATGAAGAGCGCGGCCGCGTCGTGCGCGGACCGCGCGACGTCTTCCAGCGCGACCGCGACCGCATCATCCATTCGATTGCGTTCCGCCGCCTGCGCCACAAGACGCAGGTTTTCGTCGCGCCCGACGGCGATCATTATCGCGTTCGTCTGACCCACAGCATCGAGGTGGCGCAGATCGGCCGCGGGATCGCGCGCGCTCTGGGACTCAATGAGGATCTGACCGAGGCGCTCTGTCTTGCCCATGACATCGGCCATCCGCCGTTCGGCCATGCCGGCGAGGATGCGCTGAAGGCCGCCATGTTCGAGCATGGCGGCTTCGATCACAACGGGCATACGCTTCGTACGCTTGCGCGGCTTGAATGCCCTTATCCGCTGTTCGACGGGATCAACCTGACGTGGGAAACGCTGGAGGGGCTTGCCAAGCATAACGGCCCCGTCCGGCATCCGGGCTGGGCGCTGGCCGATATCGACACCGAATTTCCGCTGGACCTCCGCAGCCATGCGAGCCTCGAGGCGCAGATTGCGGCGGTCGCCGACGACATCGCCTATGACAATCACGACATCGACGATGGACTGCGCGCGGGTTTGCTGACCCTCGACCAGCTGATGGAGCAACCCTTCGTCGCGGCCAATTTCCGCGAGGTCGAGGCGCGTTTTCCGGCCGCGCCGCGCGACCGCCTGCTCCGCGAACTCGTACGCGACCAGATCGGCGTGATGGTCAACGACGTTATCGCCTCGACGCAGGCGAACGTCGCCGACGCCGGCGTGCGGAGTGCCGGCGAGGTGAGGGCCGCGGGCCGCACGCTCGGCGGCTTCTCCGCCGGCCTCGCGCGCAAGGAGCGCGACCTCAAGCGGTTCATGTACGCCAATCTCTACCACCACCCATCGCAGATCGCCGCGGCAGCGGGCGCCAGGGATGTTATCGCCCGGCTGTTCGAAGCCTATGCGAACGATCCGCGGCTGATGGGCGACGACTGGTCCTCGCGGTTGCCTGGCGAAGAATGCGCGACAGTGCGCCATATCGGCGACTATATTGCCGGGATGACCGACCGTTATGCCACCGATCGCTATGCCGAAATCTTCGGACGCGATGCGGTACCGGAGGCGCTTGCCCATGTCTGACACGCTGATCGTCGGGGCGACCGGGCTCGTCGGCCAGTCGGTCGTCGTGCATGCTGCGGAGCCTCTGACGATCCTTGCACGGCGTGAGATTGCCGATCTTCCGGCGCGTCACCGGCTGATCGTCGCCCCGCCCGAGCGCTGGCCGGATATTGTCGCGGCCGAAAAGCCGGCGACGGTGATCTCGTGCCTCGGGACGACGATCCGGCAGGCCGGTTCGCAGCCGGCCTTTCGTGCGGTCGATCACGATCTGGTGCTTGCGGTCGCCGAGGGGGCGAGGAAAGCTGGCAGCACCCATCTGATTTCGGTGAGTTCGGTCGGAGCAAATGCGAAGGCCGGTAATTTCTATCTTCGTACCAAGGGCGAGGCCGAGGATGGTCTGCGCAAGCTGGGTTTCGACCGGCTTGACTTGCTGCGTCCGGGGCTGCTGACGGGCGACCGGCAGGGGCCGCCGCGGTTGGGTGAAGGGCTTGCGATGATCGCCGCGCCGCTATCCGATGCGCTGCTTCACGGATCGCTACGGCGCTACCGTTCGATTCCTGCGGAAAAGGTCGCAAAAGCGATCGGCGCTCTGGTCGGCAATCCGGCGCCGGGCGCGCATATCCACGAAAACGACGCGATCCGCGCGCTCGCCGATTGACTCCGCAAAGGCGCAGCGCCAAGGCTCGGGCGTCTGTCGGACCTCCACAGGGAGATTCGACCGGACGCGCGGGAGAGCGCGGGGCAGGGCAACCTGATCCGCCACCGAAGGAGCAACCGCCCCGGAAACTCTCAGGTACCTGGACCGCGCGGCTGGAACGGACACTCTGGAAAGCGTTCCGGCCATTTGCCGGAACCACCGAAGGGGTAACCCCGGCGCCGATATTCGGCCGACGGGGGAAAACTCTCAGGTTCCCGTGACAGAGGGGGCATGGCGGAAACCGCGGCGCACGGCCGCGCGTTCGCCATGTCAACCGCGGGAGACTGACGACATGACCGAAACGGAATTTGCAGGCGAAGAGGCGGTCGAGACCGCGACCCTGCCGCTCGATGCCTGGCACCGCGCCAAGGGCGGCCGCATGGTCGAGTTCGCCGGATACTGGATGCCGATCCAGTATGAAGGCATCATGGCCGAGCATCTGTGGGTCCGCGAAAACGCCGGCCTGTTCGACGTCAGCCATATGGGCCAGTTGGCCATTTCCGGCGAGGGCGCTGCCGACGCACTCGAAACGCTCGTCCCCGGCGACATCTCGGCGCTCAAGCCGGGCCGCATGCGCTATTCGCTGCTGCTGGCCGAGGACGGTGGCATTCTCGACGATCTGATGATCACCAATGAAGGCGACCAGTTTGGAATCGTCGTCAATGGCGCGGTCAAGTGGGAGGACATCGGGCACCTGCGCGAGAATCTGCCCGACGATATCAACCTCAATCACAATGAGGATTATGGCCTGCTCGCGCTGCAGGGGCCCAAAGCGGTCGATGCCCTTGCGCGGCTGGTGCCCGAGGCGGCAGGGCTGGTCTTCATGCAGGCGGCGCGCGCGACCTGGAACGGCCATGCGATCGGCCTTAGTCGCTCGGGCTATACCGGCGAGGACGGTTTCGAGATTTCGCTGCCGAACGAGGCGCTCGAAGCTTTCGCCGACGCGCTCTGCGCGATGGAAGAGGTCAAGCCGATCGGTCTCGGCGCCCGCGATTCGCTCCGCCTCGAGGCCGGGCTGCCCCTTTATGGGCACGACCTCAACGACGAGGTCGATCCGGTCGAAGGCGACCTCGCTTTTGCGATCAGCAAGCGCCGCCGCGAGGAGCATGGCTTCCCCGGCGCCGCGCGCATCCTCGGTCACCTCGAGGACGGCCCGCCGCGCAAGCGCGTCGGCCTGCTTGTCGACGGCAAGCTGCCCGTGCGCGAGGGCGCGAAGCTGTTCGACGGCAACACCGAAATCGGCGTCGTGACCTCGGGCGGTTTTGCTCCCAGCGTCGGCGCGCCGATCGCGATGGGCTATGTTCCGCGCGATCATGCCGTACCCGGCAAGGCGATCGCTGCCGAGGTTCGTGGCAAACGGGTGCATTGCACCGTCGCCGCGATGCCCTTCGTTCCGCATAATTATGTCCGCAAACAGGGAGGCTGACCCATGCCGCGTTATTACACCGAAGAACATGAGTGGATCGACGTCGACGGCGATGTCGCGACGGTCGGCATCACCGACTTCGCGCAGGAGCAGCTTGGCGACATCGTCTTCGTCGAGGTTCCCGACACCGGCGCCGAACTGAGCCAGGGCGGGGACGCGGCCGTGGTCGAATCGGTGAAGGCCGCGAGCGATGTCTACGCCCCGGTCGACGGCGTCGTCACCGAGGGCAATGGCCAGCTCGAGGAAGATCCCGCGCTGGTGAACAGCGATCCCGAAGGCGAAGGCTGGTTCTTCCGCATGACGCTGACCGACAAGAGCCAGCTCGACGCGCTGATGAACGCGCAGGCTTACAAGGATTTCATCGCCGACCTGTGATCGCTGGTCCCTTCTGCGGGAGGGAGGAGGATGGTGCCGATGACCGACGCCGCGCTTGCCAATTGCCGCCTGATGGTGGCGACACCGATCTATGAAGGCGCGCAGGGGACCTATGTCCGCGCGGCGCTCGCGCTCGCGCTCCGCGCGCAGGCAATCGGCCTGTCGGTGCGTTTCGAATTCATCCTCTACCAGCCGTCGATCACGCGGGCGCGCAACGTCCTGACCGCAATGTTCCTCGCGAGCGATTGCACGCACATGCTGTTCGTCGATGCCGATATAGATTTCGCGCCGGACGACATTTTTTCGCTGATCCGGGCGATGGATGCGAATCCCGAAGTCGGGGTGCTCGGCAGCGCCTATCCGCGGCGGATGATCAGCTGGCACAATGTCGCGCGGGCGGTCGAGGCAGGGCTGGCCAAGGACAATCCCGCCGAACTCGCGCGCTATGCGGGCGAGTTCGCGCTGCACTTCCTGAACCCGAACCAGAATTTCAAGCTGACCGAGCTTGTCGAACTGTCGCGGCTCGGCACCGCGATGATGCTGATCCGCCGCGAGGTGCTTGAGGGACTGCGCAAGGCGTTGCCCGAGCTCGTTTTCCGGCCCGACCCGCTCGAGCGACAGACGCACGGCATCGGCGAGCTGGAAGCGGCCTTCTTTTGCCCGCTGATCGAACCCGAAAGTCAGGCTTTGCTGTCGGATGACTATGCCTTTTGTCGCCGCGTTCGGGATGCGGGCTTTCGCATCTGGCTCGCACCATGGGTCCGGACCACGCACGCGGGTCCGACGGTCTTCACCGGATCACTGGCCGATACCGCCCAGATTTTTACTGCCAAACCAGCTTCTTCTCCGGAGTAGTTCATGCGTTATCTTCCCCTGACCAGCGACGACCGGACGGCGATGCTCGCCGCCGTCGGCGCGTCGTCGATCGACGATCTGTTCGTCGACGTGCCCACCGAGGCGCGGTTCGACGGTACGATCCCCGGCCTGCCGAACCATGCGAGCGAGCTTGCGGTCGAGCGCCATATGGCGGCGCTGGCACGTCGCAACGTGGCGGCGGGCGACGGCCCCTTCTTCCTCGGCGCCGGCGCGTATCGCCATCATGTGCCTTCGAGCGTCGATCACCTGATCCAGCGCGGCGAGTTCCTGACCGCCTACACTCCCTATCAGCCCGAGATCGCGCAGGGCACGCTGCAGATGCTGTTCGAATTCCAGAGCCAGGTCGCCCGCCTGCTCGGCACCGACGTCGCCAATGCGTCGATGTACGACGGCTCGACGGCCTGCTGGGAAGCGATCGTCATGGCGCGGCGTGTCACCAAGCGGGGCAAGGCTTTGCTCTCGACGGGCCTCCATCCGCACTATCGCAGCGTCGCGCGGACGATGGCGAAATATACCGGCGATGTGCTCGTCGACGGTGACCCCAGCCTTGAGGCCGGGACCGACTGGGCGGCGCTGGCGCAGGCGATCGACAAGGAGACGAGCTGCGTCGTCGTCCAGTATCCCGACATTCTCGGCCGTATCGACGACATGACCGCGCTCGCGAACGCGTGCCAGTCGGCAGGCGCGCTGCTGATCGCCGTGGTCACCGAGCCCGTCGCGCTCGGCCTGATCAAGGCGCCGGGCGAGATGGGCGCCGACATCGTCGTCGGTGAAGGCCAGTCCATCGGCGTCGGTCTGCAGTTCGGCGGACCTTATGTGGGCCTCTTCGCGTGCAAGGCGAAACATGTTCGCCAGATGCCGGGGCGTCTGTGCGGCAAGACGGTCGATGCGAATGGCAAGCGCGGCTTCGTGCTGACGCTCTCGACGCGCGAGCAGCATATTCGCCGCGAGAAGGCGACGAGCAATATCTGCACCAATTCGGGGCTTTGCGCGCTGGCCTTCAGCATTCACATGACCCTGCTCGGCGAGGCGGGCCTGCGCCAGCTCGCTGCGATCAACCACAACCGCGCGAAGCTGGCTGCCGCCGAACTGGCCAAGGTTCCCGGGGTGTCGGTGATGAACGGCGGCTTCTTCAACGAATTCACGCTGCTGTTGCCGACGGCGGCGCGGCCGGTCGTTCATCAGCTTGCCGAAAAGGGCGTGCTTGGCGGTGTGTCGCTCGGGCGCCTCTATCCCGGCAATGACGGTCTCGCGAACGGTCTTGTCGTCGCGGTGACCGAAACGGTGACCGAAGAGGATATCGCCGCCTTTGCCGCGGCGCTGAAGGAGGTGCTGGCATGACCGCGCTCAACCGCGCCGGCTGGCGCCCCGAAATGACTGCCGGCGGCGCCGACGACAATGTCACCTTCACCGGCAACCGCGCGCTGATGCTCGAAGAGCCGTTGATCTTCGAGATCGGCTCGAGCGAGACGACCGGCGTCGATTTCGACGAGGCCGCGCCGGCAGCAGATATCGGTGCTCTTGCGCGCTCGGCCCCCATCGGTCTGCCCGGGCTCAGCGAGTCCGAGACGGTGCGCCATTACACCCGCCTGTCGCGCCAGAATTACGCGATCGACCTTGGCCTGTTCCCGCTTGGCAGCTGCACGATGAAGCACAACCCGCGCCTCAACGAAAAGGTCGCGCGGATGCCGGGCTTCGCCGACGCGCACCCGCTGCAGCCACAGGAGACGGTGCAGGGCGCCTATGCCGTCATCCACGAACTCGCCGAATGGCTGGTGACGCTCACCGGCATGCACAGCGTCGCGATGTCGCCCAAGGCGGGCGCGCATGGTGAGCTGTGCGGCATCCTCTGCATCAAGGCGGCGATCGAGGCGCGCGGCGAAGACCGTCGCGTGCTGCTCGTGCCCGAAAGCGCGCATGGCACCAACCCCGCGACCGCGGCCTTCGCGGGCTTCACGGTCGAGGATATTCCGGCAACCGCCGAAGGCCGCGTCGATCTGGCGGCGCTCAAGGCGCGTCTCGGCCCCGACGTTGCCGGCGTGATGGTCACCAACCCCAATACTTGCGGCCTGTTCGAACGCGACATGAAGGCGATCTCGGACGCGGTCCACGCCGCGGGCGGCTACGTCTATTGCGACGGCGCGAATTTCAACGCGATCGTCGGCCGCGTGCGCCCCGGCGACCTTGGCGTCGATGCGATGCACATCAATCTGCACAAGACCTTCTCGACCCCGCACGGCGGCGGCGGCCCCGGCTCGGGTCCGGTCGTGCTGTCCGAAGCGCTCGCGCCCTTCGCTCCCTTGCCCTTCGTGACGAAGCAGGCCGATGGCGGCTTCCGCCTGATCGAGGAGGAAAGCGCCGGCGAGGATCATCCCGAAACCTTTGGGCGGATGACCGCCTTCCACGGCCAGATGGGCATGTTCACCCGCGCGCTGACCTATATCCTCAGCCATGGCGCCGACGGGCTGAAGCAGGTTGCCGAGGATGCGGTGCTCAACGCCAACTATATCCTGCGCAATCTCGACGACGTGCTCGACGCGCCGTTCGGTTTCTCGGGGCCGTGCATGCACGAGGCACTGTTCAGCGACAAAGGGCTCGCCGAGGGCTTCTCGACGCTCGACGTCGCGAAGGGGCTGATCGATGAGGGCTATCACCCGATGACGGTCTATTTCCCGCTCGTCGTCCACGGCGCGATGTTGGTCGAACCGACCGAGACCGAGTCGAAGGCGGTGCTAGACCAGTTCATCGGAGCGCTTCGCAGCATTGCGCTGCGCGCGAAGAACGGCGACCCGGCACTGAAGTCGGCGCCGCACTTCGCACCGCGCGCGCGGCTCGACGAGACGAAGGCCGCGCGTAACCCGGTGCTGGCGTGGAGCGAACCCGCGGTCGCGCCGGGCGTGCCGGTCGCGAGCGAAGTCGGGGGCGGCTGACGGGACTTTTCCCTTCAGGGCCACCGGCCGGAAGGAGAAATGTCCATGTCGCCTCTTCTGTTCTGGTCGATCCTTGTCACGGCGGTTCCGGCTGCCGCGCAAGCGGGCGAGCCCGTTGCCGCTGTCGCAACCAGCCCGGAAGCGCAGCTTGCCGAGCTGGTGGCAGTCGACAAGGCTTTCGCCGAAAAGGCGCGCGACTTGCCGTTCCCCGATGCGGTCGCCGCAATGCTGGCGCCCGATGCCGTGCTGCCGGCACGCGGAGCCAAGCCTTTCCTGCGTTCGCGCGACGAGATTCTCGCCTATCTGAAGGCAAATCCGACGGCGGCCGAGGCGCGCGCCGAATGGATACCGGTACGTGGCGGCATTTCGGCCGATGGCAGGCAGGGTTTCACTGCGGGCTATCTCACGATCACCCAGCCCGATGGGACAAAGCAACCCGGAAAATATATGACCTATTGGGGCCGCACGGCGGAAGGCTGGCGCGCGCTCGCCTACAAGCGCGCGCCGCGGCCCGAGGGGGCGGTGGAAAGCCTGTTCCGCCCTCTGGGACTGCCTGACGCCGCGGCATGGCGCGGCGCGGCGCAGCAAGACGCCTTGGAAACATTGCTTGCCGCCGAGCGCGCCTTTGCGGCGAAGGCGCAGGTCGTCGGCGTCGGTCCGGCCTTTGCCGAATATGGCCGCGTCGACGCGATCAATATGGGCGCGGGCGCAGGCTATACCGAAAGCGCTGCCGCGATCGCCGCCGGCTTCGACCCCGAACCCGTGCCCGGCCTGTCGATCGACTGGGGTCCGGACTTCGGTATCGTCTCGGCCGCCGGCGATCTTGGCGTCAGCTTCGGCCGGATCACGCCGAAGCAGCGCCCGCCCGGGCTTGCGCCTGACGCGCCGATCCCGTCATCACCCTTTTTCACGATCTGGCATCGTGATACGCCGACCGGTCCGTGGCGCTATATCGCCGAGTAGGGGTATCAGATGACGGGGTCCGATCCGGCTGGCAACGAGACCCGGAACAGTGTCGGAGGATGCCTTGCAGGCGGCGCGCTGTTCGCGGTCGTTTTCGTCGCGGTATGGCTTGCAGCCATCACCCTGTACGGGCTCGTCGTCGAGCAGTGGGAGATGGTCAGGGTCCGCCGCGAGTTCAGCTATGACTGGGCGTTCCTTTACGGGCCGCTGCTCGCATTCGGCTTCGGCCTTGCCGCCGCTTTCCTCGCAACCCGGCGGCTGCCTGCAGCGCGCCTTACGTTGCTGATCGTCGCAGTCGGCCTGATCGCCCTGTTCGGCGGCATCGTGGTCTTCGGACTCGGCGGGCTGATCTAGAAGCAAAAAAGGGGGGAGGGAGACATCATGGGTTGGAACAGCGTCTATCTGGCGGCGAATTACTGGGCTTTCGCGGGCTGGGCGCTGCTCGCCTTCGCACCCCGCAGCCCGCGGATATTGTCGGCGATCATGTATGCGGGCGTGTTCCTGCTCTGCCTTCTCTATCTGGTGCTGATCGCCGGCTTCCTTTCGGGCGGGATCGATCCGGGCGGCGCGAGCGGCGGCGACTTCTCCTCGATCACAGGCGTGATGAAGCTGTTCGACACGCCGGGCGGGGCGACGCTCGGGTGGGTGCATTACCTCGCCTTCGACCTGTTCACCGGCATGTGGATCGCGCGTGACGCCGACGCGAAGGGCTTCAGCCGGATCGTGCAATTTCCTTTTCTGTTCCTGACGCTTATGGTCGGGCCGGTCGGCCTGTTCCTGTGGCTGATCGTGCGCGAACGGCGCGCTCGGGCGCAAGCGAAGGGATGACGAAACCATGACCGCGGTCGCACAATATGCCATTCCGGGGACGATCATCGCGGTGGTGCTTTTCTTCCGCCTGCGCTCGGTGGGCAAGGCGCGGCGCCTGCGGCTCGAGCGGTTGTGGATCCTCCCCGCGTTTTACGCGGCGATCGTCGGCTTCGTGTTCTGGAGCGCGCCTCCGCATGGCCTGACCTGGCTGTGGTGCCTCGTCGCACTCGCTGTCGGGGCCGGTCTCGGCTGGTGGCGCGGCAAGCTGATGCATGTCGCGGTCGACCCCGAAACGCACGAACTCAGCCAGACGGTTTCGCCCGCAGCGCTGATCTTCATCGTCGCGCTCATCGCGATCCGCAGCGGCTCGCGCGCGATGGCGGTGCAGATGGCGGGGCCGGGGCATGCGGGGCTGATGGCCGCGACCGACATATTGATGGCGTTCGCGCTTGGGTTCATCGCTTTCCAGCGGATCGAAATCTTTCTCCGCGCGCGCCGGATGCTCGCCGAAGCGCGCGCGAAGCGGCTGTGACCGGACCCTGGACGCCCGGCGAGGGCGGTGCCGATGCGAAGCGCCACGCACCTGCGACGCTGCGCAACCGCGACGCTATCGCGGAGGTGCTGGCCGACTGGCTGCCGCCATCCGGCACGGTGCTGGAGATCGCAAGCGGATCGGGCGAGCATGCCGTCCATTTCGCCGCAGCCTTTCCGCGGCTCATATGGCAACCGAGCGACCCCGATCGCGATGCGCTGATTTCGATCGCCGCGTGGAGCGGGGAGGCCGGGCTTGCCAACATCGCGCCGCCGCTCGCGCTCGATGCATCGGCCGCCGACTGGCCGCCGGTCGCGGCGGATGCCGTTCTTTGCGTCAATATGGTCCATATCAGCCCATGGGCCGCGACGACGGGGCTGTTCGCAGGAGCCGTCCGCCTGTTGCCGGCCGGAGCACCGCTGATCCTCTATGGCCCCTATGTCGAGGCCGACGTCGCGACCGCCGAAAGCAACATCGCGTTCGACGCCAGCCTGCGCGCCCGCAACCCCGAATGGGGTTTGCGCGATACGCGGGACGTCGTCGCCGCAGCGGCAGAGGCCGGCTTTGCCTTTACCGAACGCCGCGCCATGCCCGCGAACAATCTGATGCTGCTCTTCCGCAAAGCAGGCTGACAGTCGTGGCAGGTCGGCCAATCGCGTCTTTACCTGACCGAGCCAGTTGCTAGCCTTGCCGGAACGCGCGGAAAGGCGCGATTCGAGGAGAGCGATGCAATGGCCGCGGATGTTTCGGACCTGTTTACGTTCGACGAGTTCATTACCCATTGGGCGGAGGATCGGCCCGGACGTCTTGCGATGCGCGAGGAGGATCGCGTCTTCACCTATGGCGAGCTCGAGGAGCGCACCGCGCGGGTCGCCTCGGCGCTGCTTGCCGCAGGCCTGCAAAAGGGCGACCGCATCGCGTGGATCGGCAAGAACAGCGACCTGTATTTCACGCTCTTCTTCGGCGCGGCGCGTGCGGGCATCGTGATGGCGCCGATCGGCTGGCGTCTCTCGCCGACCGAGTGGGCCTATGTCGTCAACGACACAAAGGCGAAGATCGTCTTCACCGGCCCCGGTTTCGAGGCCGTGCCCGGGCAGCTCGCGGGCAAACTGCAGCATGATCCGCAGATCATCGGTGCCGACGAGGCGCGGGCGCTGATCGAGCGCACCGCACGCGCGCCGTTCGAACCCGCCGACGGCGATGACGCGGTGCTTCAGCTCTATACCTCGGGCACCACGGGCAATCCGAAGGGCGCGGTGCTGTCGAACCGCAACCTCTTCGCGCTGCGCAAGCATTCGGCCGACAGCGACCTTGCCTATACCAAATGGGACGATGACGAGGCGGTGCTGGTTGCGATGCCATGTGCGCATATCGGCGGCACCGGTCTTGGCGTCATGGCGCTCGTCTCGGGGCTGCCCGGCGTGATCCTGTCCGAATTCAACCCCGACGGCGTGTTCGACGCGGTCGAGCAGCATGGCGTGACGCGCTTCTTCATCGTTCCGGCGGCGCTGCAGATGCTGCTGATGCATCCGCGCTGCGCGAGCGTCGATTACAGCCGGCTCAAATATATCCTCTATGGCGCCGCGCCGATCCCGCTCGAACTGCTGCGCCAGAGCATCAGGATGTTCGGCGCCGACTTCATCCAGGCCTATGGCATGACCGAGACGACGGGCACGATCTGCATGCTGCCGCCGGAGGATCATGATCCCGAGGGTAATGCGCGAATGCGCTCGGCCGGCAAGGCGCTGCCCGGTGTCGAGATCCTGATCCTCGGTCCCGACGGCAGGAGCGTGCCGACGGGCGAAGTCGGCGAGGTCGTCACCCGCTCGTCGAACAATATGATCGGGTACTGGAACCTGCCCGATGCGACCGCAAAGACGATGACCGGGGATGGCTGGATCCACACCGGCGATGCGGGCTATCTCGACGAGGACGGCTATCTCTTCATCCACGACCGGATGAAGGACATGATCATCTCGGGCGGCGAGAATGTCTATCCGGCCGAGGTTGAAAGCGCGATCTTCGGCCATCCCGCGGTGCAGGAGGTCGCGGTGATCGGCATCCCCGACCAGAAATGGGGCGAGACGGTGAAGGCTGTCGTCGTGCCCAAGCCCGGGATGAGTGTCGAGGAAGCCGACATCATCGCGTGGGCCCGCGAACGCATCGCCGCCTTCAAGGCCCCGCGCAGCGTCGACGTGATCGAGGCGCTGCCGCGCAATGCCTCGGGCAAGATCCTGCGCAAGGATCTGCGCGCCCCCTATTGGGAGGGCTATGAGCGGATGGTGAATTGAGCGGGGGCAGTCAGGTTGGATATGTCGCTTCTCGATGAAAATACTTCGATTCTGCAGAGGTTAGCCGAGCGCGGAGACGATATGCATCGAGCGCGTCCGGTAGATTTTGCTCATATTTTCACTGACAGATCCTCTGCCGAAAGATTTGCGGATCGTGCGCGGCAGGCTGGTTTTCGGGTCAATGTGGTCGCAACCGAGGATGGCGAAGCGCCTTGGGACGTAATCGTCACCAAGGAAATGGTCCCTTCTCCGGAGGAAATCACCTCTACCGAAGCATCGCTGGATGCCCTCGCCCGGAACGAGGGTGGTCAAGCCGACGGATGGGGCTTCTTTCAGGTTTGACCTTGGTCAGGGCTTAGGGCGGCGGCTAAATCTTCTGCCGCTCGCGCGCCCGCTTGAACCCGTCGCGCGCCATGCACCGCTCCAGCCACGCCTTGGTTGCAACGCCCAGCACATCGCTCGCGCCCAGCGTCGTCGCGAGAAAGGCGGCATAGCCGATCACGATGTCCGCTGTGGTGAAGCGCCCCGCGACCAGCCATTCGCGCCCATCCGCCAGCGCCGCCTCGATGCTCTTCGCGCGGCCGCCGAAGAAGGCCTTGTAGTCCTCGACGGCTTGCGCCAGCCGCCGCTCCTCGGGCTCGACACGTGTGTAACGGATCATGATCGCGAGCGGGAATGTCAGCGTCGCGTCGCTGCGGTGCAGCCAGTTCCGCCAGTCCCAATAATCGGCCTCTTCGCGGCGTACCTCGAGCGGCGTGCCCTCCGCGATCCGCTCGCAAATCGCGGCGGACTCGGTCATCAGCCGGCCGTCCTCGACCCAGCCCGGGATCGTCATCAGGGGGTTCACCGCGCGATAGTCGGGCTCGAACGCGCGCGGCGGGAATCTGAGCAGGCGCAGGTCGACGTCGATCCCGGTCTCCTCGACCGCCCACAGGCAGCGGAGTGAGCGGGCGTCGGCGCAGTGGTACAATATGGGCAACGTCACGCGGCAACCTCCTTCGGTCGGTCGATATGGCGGCGATGCTCGCGCCAGGCGATGAACAGGCCGCTCGCGATGATCAGCGGCGCGCCGATCCAGGTCGTGTCGGCGGGCAAGGTGCCGAAGAACCACCAGCCGCACGCGATCGACCAGAGCAGCGCCGAATAATCCATCGGGATGACGACCGCGACTGGCGCTAGTCGCAGGGCGCCTGTGAGCGACATCTGCACCACCGCCCCCGAAAAGCCGAGGCCGATCAGCAGCAGCCACTCGTGCGCGCTGTGCGGTGTATAGACGAAGGGCAGGGCGATCCCGAGCGGGATCATCGAGAGCAGGCTGAACCAGAAGACGATCGTCGCCGCGGGCTCGGTGCGGCCGAGGTCACGCACCGCGATCGTGATCAACGCTGTCATCACAGCGCCGGCGAGTGCGATCAGCGTGCCCATGCCATGCTCGCCGCCGAAGCCGGCGGCAAAGCTGGCGCCGGGGTTGAGCACGACGAGGACGCCGACAAAGCCGACGATCACCGCGCTCCAGCGCTGCCACCCGGTCCGCTCGCCGAGCAGGATTGCCGCGAAAATAACCGCGAAGATCGGTACCGACAGGTTGATCGTCGTCGCCTCTGCCATCGGCAGGAAGATCATCCCGCCGAAATTGCACGCCATGCCGGTGAGGCCCATCGCCGCGCGCCGCGCGTGCGCGCCGATGCGCTGCGTTTTCAGCGACGCGAAGCCGCCGGTCGTCGCGCGAATCCAGACAAGCAGGATGGGGACGACGAGGGCCTGCCGCCAGAACAGGCTCTCGGCCAGATGGATGCCCGCCTGGTCGATATATTTGACGAGCACGAACATGAACGACAGGCTTGCCATCGCAAGCAGGCGCAGCGCGATGCCGCCCAGATAGTGCTGCGGCGGGCCGGAAGGGGAAGCAGCGGTCATGCCGGCTTCGCGCATAACAGGCGGGTTGCAATAGACAACCCGTCATACCCCTTGCTCCAGCCCGGCAATCGGGCTAGGGGCGCACTCCGGCCTAGGGGTATAGCTCAGTTGGTAGAGCATCGGTCTCCAAAACCGAGGGTCGCGGGTTCAAGTCCTGCTGCCCCTGCCAGGCCCTTCCACGACTCCCGATTTCACAGGCGGACGACCGGTTGCCGCCAGCTCAGGCCGACGGATTCGTAGCTGCTTCGCCGACTGCCCACACATAGCCGTCCGGGTCGCGAACCATTGCCTCGCGCCATCCATGCCCGCGAACGGACACCTCCCTGAACAGGCTATTCGTTGCGCGTGCCCGTTCCGCGAGTTCGTCGGGATTCATGCCGAACAGGCGGAGTTCGGCGCCCAGACCTCGCGCTTCGCCAGTTTGCAGGCGGTCCGCCCACGGGCTGTTTTCGTAGGTGTGGTCGGCATGCAGCATCAACTCGGTCCCCAAAATGCGAAGCGCCGCAAAGTCGGGATCGGAATAGTGAACCTGGGCATGAAGCACCTCCCGGTAAAAGCTCAGGGAGGCGGTAATGTCCCTAACAACGAGGTTCGCCGTGAACCGGGGGAGCCGCACGCCATAATCCGGCGCGGGAATCCAAGGATCGCCAATTCGCTTTTTCATGGGCCTCGTCCCGCCGGGCGCCGTCAGCCGCCGGAAAAAGACAAACCCGCGGCGCGCTCCCCGGCATCGTAACCTTGTCGGCGTGGTTCGCAAGAAGCGGACCGTCCGGTATCGGTTGATGGCCGATTGACGCCGGAGCCTGCGATCGGTGGGCCCGCGATGACCAAATCCGGAAAATCATATGGAAATACTATGCGAGGCGGGTTTTCGCGCTCTCGAATTCAAACGCGACCCTCTCCTATCTGACGCTCCGCAGACGACTCGCGCCGCATCCCGCGGCCGGCGCCTTGCCGGAGCAAATCCATGCAGGACCTCTTCTGGATCGGCATCGTCCTGATCCTTCTTGCCGCGAGCCTCGGCTACGCGCGCCTGTGCGACGACGCATAAGGATCGATCGTCATGGCACTCGACCTCTGGCTCGCGGGCATCACCGCGCTTGGCCTTCTTTCCTATCTCGTCGCCGTGCTTGCGCGGCCCGAACGCTTCTGAAGGAGGCGCCCCGTGACGTTTCAGGGATGGCTTCTCATCGCCGCCTTCGTCGGCATCCTGCTGTTGCTCACCAAGCCGATGGGGCAGTGGCTCTTCGCGCTCTACGAAGGTCGCCGTACCCCGCTGCACCATGTGTTGGGACCGGTCGAGACGGGCTTCTACCGCCTGTCGGGGATCGACCCGACCGAAGAGCAGGGATGGCGCCGCTATGCGGTCCACATGCTGATCTTCAACGCGGTGCTGCTGCTCTTCACCTATGCGGTGCTACGCCTGCAGGGTGTGCTGCCGTTCAATCCGCTCGGCTATGACGGAACCAGCGCCGATCTCGCGTTCAACACCGCGGTGAGCTTTGCCACCAATACCAACTGGCAAAGCTATGGCGGCGAATCGACGATGTCGAACCTCAGCCAGATGCTCGGCCTGACGATCCACAATTTCCTGTCGGCGGCGACGGGCATCGCGCTCGCCTTCGCACTGTTCCGCGGCTTTGCGCGGCGCGAGATGAAGACGATCGGCAATTTCTGGGCCGACATGACGCGCGTGACGCTCTATCTGCTGCTGCCGCTCTGCATCGTCTATGCGATCTTCCTGATCGCGAACGGCGTGCCGCAGACGCTCGCCGGCTCGGTTGACGTATCGACGCTCGAAGGCATGAAGCAGACGCTCGCGCTGGGGCCGGTCGCGAGCCAAGAAGCGATCAAGATGCTCGGCACCAACGGTGGCGGCTTCTTCAACGCCAACTCGGCGCATCCGTTCGAAAACCCGAACGCGGTGACGAACCTTGTCCAGATGCTCTCGATCTTCGCGATCGGCTTCGGGCTGACCTGGACTTTCGGCAAGGCCGTCGGCAACCCGCGTCAGGGATGGGCGATCCTCGCCGCGATGGTGACGATCTTCCTCGCCGGGGTCGCGATCACTTACTGGCAGGAAGCCGCGGGCAACCCGATCCTCCATCAGCTCGGCGCCGCCGGCGGCAATATGGAGGGCAAGGAGGTCCGCTTCGGCATCGCCGCCTCATCGCTTTTCTCGGTGGTCACCACGGCGGCTTCGTGCGGCGCGGTCAACGCGATGCATGACAGCTTCACGGCATTGGGCGGCCTGATCCCGCTGTTCAACATGCAACTCGGCGAGGTCGTCGTCGGCGGTGTCGGCGCGGGCATATACGGCTTCCTGCTTTTTGCGATACTCGCGATTTTCGTCGCGGGGCTGATGGTCGGACGCACGCCCGAATATGTCGGCAAGAAGATCGAGGCGCGCGAGGTCAAGCTTGCGGTGCTCGCGATCGCGGTGCTGCCGCTGATGATTCTCGGCCTGACCGCCATCGCGTCGGTGACCGAAGCGGGTCTTGCCGGCCCGCTAAACAAGGGTCCGCACGGCTTCTCCGAAATCCTCTACGCCTTCACCAGCGCCGTCGCCAACAACGGCTCGGCCTTTGCGGGCCTCACCGCGAACACGCCTTTCTACAACGGGCTGCTCGGCGTCGCGATGTGGATCGGCCGCTTCTTCATCATCGTTCCGATGCTGGCGATCGCGGGCAGTCTGGCAGCGAAGAAATATACGCCGGCAACCGCGGGCAGCTTCCCGACCACCGGGCTGCTGTGGACGGGCCTTTTGATCGGCATCGTGCTGATCGTCGGCGGCCTGACCTTCCTGCCCGGCCTCGCGCTCGGTCCGATCGCCGATCATCTCGCGATGATCAACGGCCAGCTTTTCTAAGGATTATCGAAAATGACTCGGTCTGAAACCAAGTCCCTCTTCACGGCTGACCTGATCGTCCCGGCGATCGGCGACGCCTTCCGCAAGCTCAACCCCAAGGAGCTGATCCGCAATCCGGTTATGTTCACCACCGCGGTCGTCGCGGCGCTGCTGACGGTGCTGCTCGTCGTCGGCCACGACGGTCTCGCGACCGGCTTCAAGCTGCAGCTCGTGATCTGGCTCTGGCTGACGGTGCTTTTCGGCACTTTCGCCGAGGCGCTCGCCGAAGGGCGCGGCAAGGCGCAGGCCGCCTCGCTCCGTGCGACCAAAGCCGATCTCACCGCCAAGCGGCTGAAGGACGGCAAGGCGTGGGAGGACGTGCCCGCGAGCGCGCTCAAGGTCGGCGATGTCGTGCTCGTCGAAACGGGCGACCTGATCCCCTCCGACGGCGAAGTCGTCGCGGGCGTCGCGTCGGTCAACGAGGCCGCGATCACCGGCGAAAGCGCGCCGGTGATCCGCGAGGCGGGCGGCGACCGCAGCGCAGTGACTGCGGGTACGCGCGTCATCTCGGACGAGATCCGCGTCCGCGTTACCGTCAATCCGGGGCAGGGCTTTCTCGACCGTATGATTGCGCTCGTCGAAGGCGCCGAGCGGCAAAAGACGCCGAACGAGATCGCACTCACGCTGTTGCTCGTCGGGCTGACGATTATCTTCCTGATCGCGGTCGGCACCATCCCGGGCTTTGCCTCCTACGCGGGCGGCAGCATCCCCGTCGCGATCCTCGCGGCGCTGCTGATCACGCTGATCCCGACGACGATCGCGGCGCTGCTCTCGGCGATCGGCATCGCGGGCATGGACCGCCTCGTGCGCTTCAACGTGCTCGCCAAGTCGGGCCGCGCGGTCGAGGCCGCGGGCGACGTCGACGTGCTGTTGCTCGACAAGACTGGCACGATCACCGTCGGCGACCGTCAGGCGACCGAATTCCGGCCAGTCGGCGGCCAGTCGATGGCGGTATTGTCGGAAGCCGCCCTGCTTGCCAGCCTTGCCGACGAGACGCCCGAAGGCCGCTCGATCGTGGCGCTGGCACGCGAGAAGTTCGGCCAGACGATGACCGACCTGCCCGCGGGGTCCGAGGTCATTCCCTTCACCGCACAGACGCGCATCTCGGGTATCAAGCTCGGCGACAGCGTGATCCAGAAGGGCGCGGTCGACTCGGTGCTGCGGGCCAATCCCGGCGCAGGGGCGACGGCGGCGGCGACCGAACTCCGCCGCATCACCGATGAGATCGCACGCGCCGGCGGTACCCCGCTGGCGGTCGCGAAGGACGGTCAGCTGCTCGGCGCGATCTTCCTCAAGGATATCGTCAAGGCGGGGATCCGCGAACGCTTCGGCGAACTGCGAGCGATGGGCATCCGCACGGTGATGATCACCGGCGACAATCCGCTCACCGCGGCGGCGATCGCCGCCGAGGCCGGGGTCGATGATTTCCTCGCGCAGGCGACGCCCGAGGACAAGCTGGAGCTGATCCGCAAGGAACAGCAGGGCGGGCGCCTCGTCGCAATGTGCGGTGACGGCACCAACGACGCGCCGGCGCTCGCGCAGGCCGACGTCGGCGTCGCGATGAACACCGGCACGCAGGCGGCGCGCGAGGCGGGCAATATGGTCGATCTCGACAGCGACCCGACCAAGCTGATCGAGGTCGTCGGGCTCGGCAAGCAGTTGCTGATGACGCGCGGGGCGCTCACGACCTTCTCGGTCGCCAACGACGTCGCCAAATATTTCGCGATCATCCCGGCGATGTTCATCGTGCTTTATCCGGGGCTCGGCGTGCTCAACGTCATGGGGCTGACCAGTCCCGAGAGCGCGATCCTGTCGGCAATCATCTTCAACGCGCTGATCATCCCGCTGCTCGTGCCGCTCGCTCTGAAGGGCGTCACATATAAGCCGATGGGGGCGGGACCGCTGCTCGCGCGCAACCTTGCCATCTATGGCCTCGGCGGTCTCGTCGCGCCGTTCATCGGCATCAAGCTCATCGACCTGGCCGTCGGCGGCCTTGGTCTGGTCTGAGGACAAACATATGAACAAGGATCTCATCACCTCGCTGCGCCCCGCGCTCGTCATGACGTTGCTCTTCGCCGCTTTGCTCGGCCTCGCCTATCCGCTGGCACTCACCGGCGTCGGGCAGGCGCTCTTCCCGAACCAGGCGAACGGCAGCGTCGTCGAGGAGAATGGCAAGATCATCGGCTCGACCGTCGTCGGCCAGGCCTTCACGTCGGAGCGCTATTTCAACACGCGACCGTCGGCGGCGGGCAAGGGGTATGACGGGCTCGCCTCGTCAGGCTCGAATCTCGGCCCGACCTCGCAGGCGCTTGCTGATCGCGTGAAGGCCGACGTGGCCAGACTTTCCGAAACGGCGCCAGGGGCCAATGTCCCGCCTGACCTGGTGACGACCTCCGCCTCGGGGCTCGATCCCGATATCAGCCCCGAGGCGGCTTTTTATCAGGTCGATCGCGTCGCAAAGGCGCGCGGCCTCGATCCGGCGGCGGTTCGCGGGCTGGTCGAGCGGAGCGTCGAAGGGCCGGTTCTGGGCTTCCTTGGCGAGCCGCGCGTCAATGTGTTCGAGCTCAATCGACGACTCGATGCCTTTGGGGCTAAACCCCCCGCGTGACCGGAAACGACCGACCATCTCCCGAGGCCTTTCTGCGTCAGGCGGCGCAGGAGGGCCGCGGCCGTCTGAAAGTCTTTCTCGGCGCCGCGCCCGGCGTCGGCAAGACATGGGAGATGCTGACCGATGGCCGTCATCGCCGCGAGGCCGGGGTCGACGTCGTCGTTGGCGTGGTCGAGACGCACGGGCGGCGCGAGACCGAGGCGCTCGTCCACGGGCATGAGGTCATCGCGCGGCGCCAGGTCGAGCATCAGGGGCACAGCCTCGGCGAGATGGACATCGACGCGATCCTTGCGCGGCATCCGCAGCTCGTGCTCGTCGACGAGCTCGCGCACACCAACGCGCCCGGCAGCCGGCATCCGAAGCGCTATCAGGACGTCGAGGAATTG
This sequence comes from Sphingopyxis sp. BSN-002, assembly GCF_022024275.1. NCBI lineage: Bacteria > Pseudomonadati > Pseudomonadota > Alphaproteobacteria > Sphingomonadales > Sphingopyxidaceae > Sphingopyxis > Sphingopyxis sp. BSN-002. Next base: position 1,157,179 of record NZ_CP091804.1, on the reverse strand, counting down.
CTCGATGCCGGAATCGACGTTTATTCGACGCTCAACATCCAGCATGTTGAAAGCCTCAACGACGTCGTCGCATCCTTCACCCGCGTCCGCGTCCGCGAGACGGTGCCCGACTCGATCCTCGAAAATGCCGAGATCGAGGTCGTCGACATCCCGCCCGACGAACTGATCGAGCGCCTCCGCGACGGCAAGGTCTATATCCCGCAGGAAGCGAGCCGCGCGCTTACCCACTTCTTTTCCAAATCGAACCTGACCGCGCTGCGCGAACTTGCGCTCCGCCGTGCGGCGCAGGCGGTCGACGCGCAGATGCTCGACCATGTGCGCAGCCATGCGCTGGCCGGCAGCTTCGCGGTCGGCGAGCGGATTGTGGTGGCGGTCAGCGAGCTTCCGGTGGCCGCGGGGCTGGTTCGCGCCGGCAAGCGTCTGGCCGATGCGCTGAAGGCGCCGTGGACGGCGGTCTATATCGAGACGCGGCGCAGCCAGAGCATGACCGACGAGGATCGCAGACAGCTTGCCGACACGCTCGCGCTCGCCTCGCGCCTCGGCGCCTCGACCGCGACGGTGCCGGCGGCAAGCGTCGTCGAGGGACTGCGCGCCTTTGCCGAGGATGCCCGGGCGACGCAGATCGTGATCGGCAAGTCGGCGCGGCCTTGGTGGTTCGAGATGCGTCACGGCTCCGTTGTCGACCAACTGGTGCGAACGATCGACGATGTCGCGGTACATGTCCTGCCGGGCGAGTCCGATGCGCGGGCGGTCCAGCGCCGTGCGGCCGCACTGCCCGGACGCTGGGGCAAGCCCGCGCATTATGTCGTGTCGCTCGCGATGGTCGTCGCGATGACCGTACTCGGGCGCCTGCTGCTCGAAGCGATCGACCTTGGCAATATCTCGCTTCTGTATCTCGTGCCGGTCATGTTCGCCGCCGCGACCTTCGGCGTGCGCGCCGGGCTGTTCGCGGGGCTCGCGTCGAGTCTTGCCTATAATTTCTTCTTCCTGCCGCCGACGGGCACGCTCACCGTCAACAATCCCGAGAATGTCGTCAGCATTCTCGTGCTGCTCGGCGTCGCGGTGGTCACCAGCCAGTTCGCAGCGCGCGTCCGCGCGCAGGCCGATCTCGCGCAATCGAGCGCGCGCCAGAATGCCGCGCTCGCCAGCTTCTCGCGCCAGCTGACCGCCGCGCCCGATCAGGACACGCTGATGCAGGCGATCTGCGCCGAGGTCGGCCGGCTGCTCGATGTTCGGACTGTGCTGCTGCTGCCCTCGGCCGACGGTCCTATGCTCCGCGCGGCGGTGCCGCCCGAGGACCGGCTCGAGCAGATCGAGCGTGCCGCCGCGCAATGGGCGATGGACAATGAACAGCCTGCCGGACGCGGCTCGGCGACGCTGACCGCTTCGGATTGGCTGTTCCACCCGCTCCGCACGACGCGCGGGGTGCTCGGCGTGCTGGGGTTGACCCGCGACGATGCGCACGAACCGGTGCGGTCGGATCAGGTGCCGCTGCTGATGAGCCTGCTCGACCAGGCGTCGATCGCGCTCGACCGCATGGAACTGGAAGAAACCTCGCTCCGCGCGCGGCAGGTCGACGAGCGCGACCGGCTACGCACGGCCCTGCTGTCGTCGGTCAGCCATGACTTGCGCACGCCGCTCACCACGATCCTCTCGGCGGCGCAGGAGATGCGTCGCCACCCTTCGTCCGAAATGGCCGAGACGATCGAGACCGAAGCGCTGCGCCTCAATCGTTTCGTCTCGAATCTGCTCGACATGGTGCGTGTCGAGGCGGGTGCGCTGCCGATGAAGGTGGAGGCGACCGAATTGTTCGATGCCGCGGCGAGTGCCGCGCACGACACGCGCGCTTCGCTCGCGGGGCATGAGGTCAGGATCGACATCGCCTCGACCATCCCGCTCGTCCGGGTCGATCCGGTGTTGCTCCACCATTGTCTGATCAACCTGCTGGACAATGCGGGTCGCTACGCCGATCCCGGCACGCCTATCACGATCCGCGCCAATCGTACCGCCGACGCGATCCTGCTGTCGGTGATCGACCAGGGGCCCGGCATTGCGCCCGGCAACGAAAAACGCGTGTTCGAGACTTTCACGCGCCTTGAAGGCAGTGACCGTGCCAAGCATGGAACCGGGCTCGGCCTCGCGATCGTCAAGGGCTTCGCCGAGGCGATGGGGCTGTCGGTCGAGGCGGGCAACAACAGCGATCCCCACGGCGCCCGCTTCACCATCCGCATTCCCGAACCATTGCTCATCACGGCGCCGGCCGGCAGGGATATCCCATGAAAGTGCGCCACAAGATATTGGTCGTCGATGACGAACTCCACATCCGCCGCCTGATCCGCGCCGCGCTCGAACGCGCCGACTATGCGATCGTCGAGGCCGAAAATGCGCGCGAAGCGGCCGAGCGGCTGCGCGCCGAGCGTCCCGACATCACCTTGCTCGACCTCGGGCTGCCCGATCGCGACGGGCTAGAGCTCGTGCCCCTATTCAAGCAGCAGTCGGACACAACCCTGATCGTCGTTTCGGCGCGCGATGCAACCGACGAGAAGGTGGCCGCGCTCGATCTCGGCGCGGACGATTATCTGACCAAACCGTTCGACACCGACGAACTGCTCGCGCGCGTCCGCGTTGCCTTGCGCAATCGCCTGACGCGCGACGGCGGAAACCTTGGCCTGACCGTTGGCGACGTGACGCTCGATCTTGTCGCGCATACCGTGACCAAGGGCGGCAAGGAGGTTCATCTGACGCCCAAGGAATATGCCGTGATCGCCCAGCTCGCCCGGTTTCCCGGCCGCGTCATCACGCACAACCAGATCATGAACGAGGTCTGGCCGCACGAGCATGAGCATCATGTCGAATATCTGCGCGTGCTCGTCCGGACGTTGCGTCAGAAGCTCGAATCGGATCCACAGCGGCCGCAGATCATCTGTAACGAACTTGGCATCGGCTACCGGTTGAAGGTCGAGCATGAAACTCCGACAGAAGGGCGCCCGGTCGTGCGGTGAGGCCGGCGGCGGCGTCACCGAAATTGCGCCGATCCTATGCAATCTCAACGCCGGATGCCCTTTCCCGCTCTCGAATTCCTACGGCACGATGCGTAGGTGAATGACCTCCTCCGGAGGTCCAGATGAAGAGATGGTACGCGAATCCAGTCCCCGACTTCGGCCTGCGCATGGTCGGGGTCGCCCTGCTTGCGATCGGCTGGGCGATCGGGGAGCGGCTCCATCAGGTCGCGACGGGCATATCGGCGCGCGATGCGTCGTTTCCCATGATGCTGCTCGCAGCGATCGCCTTTCTCTGTAGCAGCGGGGGCAGCGCATTGTTTTTCGTCGGGGCCGGTCTGGGCGAACCGGTCGAGGTGTCGGAGCGATGGCGCCGGCTGCCACCGCCCGACATCGACGTGTCCCGGACCGGCTAGCGGCTCAGGCCAGGCTGTTGCCGAGGCCGATCACCACCGTCGATGCCATCAGCACCGCGATCCCGAACCAGACGAGCGCGCGCGTGCGCCGGCCGGCAGGTGCCCATTCGCGGAGCGCAAAGCCCCAGAGCGTCGAAAAGAGGATGATGCTCGCCATGTGCAGGGTCCAGCTCGAAAAGCCGAAACGGCCCATCTGACTTTCGCCCATCGTGTAGAAAAAGAACTGGAAATACCACAGCGTCCCGCCGAGCGCGGCGAGCCCGTAGTTGAGCGCCAGCGGCGGCTTTCCAGTTGCGCCCGGTGCGGCTGCGCCGGCAAACTGCCGCACGCTGCGGTTGCGCGCGATCAACAGACCGCACCAGATGAGGTTGGTGGTCAGCCCGCCGAGCAGCACGACGCACAATACGGGAAGGCCCTGCCACAGCGGATCCGTCCCCGCCGCCAGCGTCAGCTCCCGGATCGGCGCGCCGGCGTCGAGGCCCCAGGCGAAGCAGCCCGACATGATGCCGGAGAAGACCGCGATCGCGAGCCCCTTGCGGAGATCGAACTCCGAACTTTCGGGCGCGGCCCGGTCGTTCATCTCGCGCTCCTTGCGCCGCCCGGCCTGCGCGACGATGACGATGCCTGCCAGCGTGATCGCGATGCCCAGAAACACCGTCTGTCCGCTCGTCGTCGCGAACAATTCGCCGAGCGTGCCGCGAAATATCGGGGGGCCCATCGTGCCGATCACCGTCGTCAGCCCGAGTGCGACCGCCATGCCGAGCGAGAGGCCGAGGTAGCGCATGGTGAGCCCGAACGTCAGCCCGCCAAGCCCCCACATCGCGCCCCAGAACCAGCACCAGAACCAGATGTCGCCGGGCGTGCGGCCGAGGACGCCGATCAGGTCGTGCGTCTGGATCGAGGCGAACAGCCATGGCGCGATCGCCCACGAGAAGATGCCGCCTGTGATCCAGAAAATCTCCCACGACCATGCGCGGATGCGTTTGTACGGCACATAGAAACTCGCCGACGACAGCCCGCCCAGCCAGTGAAAGAACACGCCGAGCAGCGGGTTCGCATCCATCCCTTTTCTCCCTCGTTCCGGTCAGGCGGCCAGTGAAGTCGCCTTGATCCGGTCCACAGTCGTCATACCTGTCAGCGCCATCGCGACGCGCATTTCAGCCTCGATCAGGTCGAGCACATGCCGCACGCCGGCTTCGCCTGCCGCCGCAAGCGCAAAGGCCCACGCGCGGCCGAGCAGGACGCCCTTCGCGCCGAGCGCAAGCATCCGCACAACGTCGAGCCCCGAGCGCACTCCGCCATCGGCCAGCACGGTCAGCCGGTCGCCGACCGCATCGGCGATCGCCGGCAGCGCCCGCACCACCGACGGCACACCGTCGAGCTGGCGCCCGCCATGGTTCGATACGATGATCCCGTCGACTCCCGCCTCGGCGGCACGGCGCGCATCCTCGGCGTCGAGGATGCCCTTGATAACGATCGGCCCGTTCCAGTGGGCCCGCACGAAATCGAGATCGGCCCAGGTCACGCTCGCGTCGAAATTATCCTTCATCCAGCCGAGGAAGTCTTCCAGCCCCGACTTCGGGCCGAGCAGTGGGGCTACATTGCCGAGCTGATGCGGCCGGCCGCGAAGGCCGACGTCCCATGCCCAGCCGGGTCGCCGCATAGCCTGTCCGACGCGGCGGGCTTGTCCACGCAAGCCGGGGGCGCCCGAAAGGCCCGAGCGAAGGTCGCGATACCGCGCGCCGGGAAGCGGCATGTCGACGGTAAAGACAAGAACGGGGCAACCGATGGCGTTCGCGTCTTCGAGAAGCGCGCGCAGGAAGCCGCGATCCCGTACCATGTAGAGCTGGAACCAGAAGGGAGCGGGCGAACCGCGCGCAACTTCTGAAAGCGAACAGGCGGATACCGTCGACAGCGTGAAGGGCACGCCCTTCGCGGCCGCCGCGCGCGCCGCCTGCACTTCGCCGCGGCGCGCGGCCATTCCCGCCAGCCCGATCGGGCCGAGCGCAACCGGCATCGCCAGTTCTTGTCCGAACAGCGTCGTCGTCAGGTCGATCGCCGACACGTCGTTCAGTACGCGCTGGCGTAGCGCGATATCCTGTAGATCCTCGATATTGGCGTTCAGCGTACGTTCGGCATAGGAGCCGCCGTCGAAATATTCGAACAGGAAATGCGGCAGGCGCTGCCGCGCCGCTTCGCGGTAATCGCCGATCGATGCGGGTTTCACGCGGCGGTTTCCATCCGTTCGCTCTCGCGCCGCCATCGCGCGCGATAGGCGGCGAGGTCGGCGTCGAGCGGCTCCACCTGCTCGAGCGGCTCGACGGGCGGCAGCGCGGCGTCGAGCAGGCGCAGTGCACCATAGGACACATCGTTGTGCGCCTTGCCGACATAGACGCGCAGGTCGGGGCGCAGCGCGGCGAGCGCGCGTACGAAGACCTGTCCTTCGGCAAAGCGCCCCTCGATCAGCAGCCGCTCGCGTGTGCCGATGAGGTCGAGCGCCGCGTCGGCGAGGAGCGCGGCATAGAGCGATACCGCCGCGCGACGCCGTTCGGATCCGGCAGGTTCGGCGGTCCAGCCTCCGCGCCCATGCGGGAACGGGCCGTAGCCGGGAGCGAAGGTCGGCAATACCATCGTGCCGGCTGTCAGGACTTCGGGGAGGGCGGCGAGCAGTGCCGGCTGGTCGGGCGCGATGTCGATCTGCCGCGTGTCGAGGCCGATCAGAGTCTCGATCTCGCGCCCCCCCATGAAGCGGGCCGACGGAACGGGTTTGCCGAAAGCATCGACGTTGATCAGGCAGTCGCGTCGCTCGTCGAGGCGACCGGTGTCGACCGACGCGGCATCCTTTGGCGATCGCATGGCGACGAACCAGGTGCCGGTCGAAAGCACGGTGGATTCATTCCCGGCAATTTCGGCGAAGCCGCGTGCCGCGAGCAGGGCCGCATTCGAATCATGGAGCCCGCAATGCACTTCGGTATCTGCGGGCAAACCCGTGATCGCGGTCCAGTCCGACGACAGCCTGCCAAGGGTGTCGCCAGCGCGGCGCAACGGCGCGAGTCTTTTTGCCCAGCCGCGCCGTTCGGCGAGCTGCGATGGCGTCCCGGCGATCGGGTTCCACAGGTCCGAGTGGCAGCCGAGACTGGTGACCTCCGATGCGGCGACGCCGCTCAGCCGCCAGCTCCAATATTGCGCCCATGGCAAGATCCGGGTGCCGTGCGCCAGCGACGGATCGAGATGCTCGAGGCGGAACAGCTGGGCGCCAAGGTTGAGGCCGTCGGGCAGGCATGGCGAGCCTGTTTCCGCGAAAGTCCCGCGTTCGGCTTCATAGGCTGCGCGAAGATGGACCGGCATTGCCTCTTCATAGTCGGCCGGAAGGCAGGCGAGCCGGTCGTCGCGGATGATCGCCACGCCCGCGCCATGACCGACCGGGATAATCGCGCCGACGTCGGCGAGGGTCCCGAAATGGCGAAGCACTCCGGTCGCCCAGAGCTCGATGCCTGCGGTATCGAGCGCCGCATAGCCTGCCGCCCTGACGCGTTCGTTCGGGCGCACGCGCCGTTCGATCAGCGCTCCGTCAGGCGACCATAGGCTGAGCTTTGCCAGCGTTTTCCCGACGTCCAGGACTATGGTTGCGCGACCTCTCATCCCTCTCCCTCTTGCTTCGTTGCGACCGAATTTGATCGAACTTTATCGAAACTGATTGCAGAGTGCCAGCGATTTCGATACAAGCCGCTCAACGACGAAACAACGAGTTTCCTTCATGCCCGATCTTCTGGATGTCACGCCTGAATCCCGCGCCGCGCTGCTGTTCGCCATTCCGGCGAATCGCTGGTCGGACGAGGAGGCGAGGGACAAGATGCCCGAAGATCTGCTGCTTTACCGGTCGAACTGCCTTGGTTCGGACCTGACGGTCACCAATTTCGGCGGCGGTAATACCTCGGCCAAGCTCGACGGGCTCGACCCGCTGACCGGTGAAACGGTCCCGGTTCTGTGGGTCAAGGGATCGGGCGGCGATATCGGGTCGATGAAGCTCGACGGCTTTTCGACGCTCTATCTCGACAAGTTGCTCGGCCTCGAGAGCCTCTATCGCGGCCACGCGCACGAAGACGAGATGGTCGGCTATCTGCCGCATTGCACCTTTGCGCTCAATCCGCGCGCGGCGTCGATCGACACACCGCTCCACGCCTGTCTGCCCTTCGCGCACGTCGATCACGTCCACCCCGACGCGATCATCGCACTCGCGGCGTCGAGCGAGGGGGAGGCGGCGACGCAGGCGATCTGGGGTGGTGCGGTCGGCTGGCTTCCCTGGCAGCGCCCGGGTTTCGACCTGGGATTGAAGCTTCGCGATCATGTCGCGGCCAATCCGGGGCTGCGCGGGGTGATGCTTGCGGGGCACGGGATCATCTGCTGGGGCGACAGCGCCCGGGCCTGTTATGACAACACGATTGCGCTGATTGCAGATGCGGCCCGATATCTGAATGCCAGGCTGGCTGATGCCCCTGCATTCGGGGGAGAGGTCGTCGCGGCACGTCCTGCCGCCGAGCGCACGGCCGTGGCGGCGAAGCTGATGCCGGCGCTCCGCGGCCTGATGGGGGGGCGCCGCGTGGGCCATTTTGCCGACGACGCCGAGACGCTTGAATTTGCCGGCAGCCGCAATTTCGCGAAGCTCGCGGCCATCGGGACATCCTGCCCCGATCATTTCCTCCGCACCAAGATTGCGCCGCTTGTGCTCGATCCGGCGCGGTTGGAAGATGCCAACTACCTCGCCGAGCGGCTGGAAGCCTATCGCGCCGGTTATGCGGCCTATTATCAGCGATGCGCCCGCGCGAATTCGCCGGCGATGCGCGACCCAAATCCGGTCGTGGTGCTGGTTCCCGGCATCGGGCGCATGACCTTCGCCGGTGACAAGACGACCGCGCGGCTTGCGGGCGAATTTTACGCGAATGCGATCAATGTGATGCGAGGAGCCGAAGCAATCGGCGCCTATGTCGGGCTGGACGAACAGGAAGCGTTCGACATCGAATATTGGTTGCTTGAGGAAGCAAAGCTCCAGCGCATGCCAAAGCCCAAGCCTCTCGCGGGTCGGATCGCGCTCGTGACGGGCGGCGCGGGCGGTATCGGGGCGGCCACCGCCGAGCGGCTTGCCGCCGACGATGCGTGCGTGCTTCTCGTCGATCGCGACGCCGACGCGCTGGCCAAGGCGACGCAGGACCTCGAAGGCCGGTTCGGCCGCGACCGTATCCGCTCGGCCGTATGCGACGTTACCGACGAAGCGCAGGTGGCGGCAGCTTTCGAGGTTTGCGCGCGCGAATTCGGCGGACTCGACGTCCTGGTCGCGAATGCCGGTATCGCCTCGTCGGCGCCGATCGAGGACACGACGCTCGAGCTGTGGCAGCGCAATTACGATGTGCTGGCGCAGGGCTATTTCCTGACCGCGCGCGCCGCCTTTCCGCTGATGAAGGCGCAAGGCTGCGGCTCGATCGTGTTCATCGGATCGAAGAATGGCATCGCGGCCGCGACCAACGCTTCGGCCTATGCGTCGGCAAAGGCGGCGGCGTTGCATCTTGCGCGCTGCCTTGCACTCGAAGGCGCGCCTTCCGGTATCCGGGTCAACACGGTCAACCCCGACGCGGTGATCAAGGGATCGCGTATCTGGGACGGCGACTGGCGGCGCGAGCGCGCAGGCGCGCACGGTATTGATGCGGGCAGCGAGCTCGAGGAACATTATCGCAACCGGTCGATGCTCAAGCGCGACGTGCTGCCCGAGGACGTTGCCGAAGCGGTCTATTTCCTTGCGAGCGATATGTCGGCAAAGTCGACCGGAAACATGATCAACGTCGACGCGGGCAACGCGCAGGCTTTCACGCGATAAGACAAGGGCAGGAGAGATTTGATGGCCGGCAACCTGCCGCTCGCACAGGATGATATCGAGCGACTGAACGTCGGGCTGGCCGGCGCACTCGACGACGATTACGACAGCCTTGGCCGGCAATTGGGGCGGCGCGGGATCGACATCGACGCCGTGAAGGCAAAGGTTGCGGATTTCTCGGTCGCGATACCGAGCTGGGGTGCCGGGCGCGGAGGCACGCGCTTCGCGAAATTCCCGATCCCCGGAGAGCCGACCAACATTCACGAAAAGCTCGAGGATTGTGCTGTCGTCCAGCAGCTCGGCCGCGCGACCCCGCGCGTCAGCCCGCATTTCCCGTGGGACAGGGTCAGCGACTATCGCGCCCTGCGTGAAGAGGCTGCGGCACTGGGTCTCGGTTTCGACGCAGTTAACAGCAACACGTTTCAGGATCAGCCGGGTCAGGCGGCCAGCTATGCCACGGGTTCACTTTCCTCGACGCGTGCCGAAGTGCGCGAGCAGGCGGTCGCCCACAACATCGAGTGCATCGAGATCGGCAGGGAACTCGGCGCGACCGACCTTACCGTCTGGGTCGGCGACGGCACCAATTTCCCGGGGCAGCAGGATCTGGGGCGCAGCCTCGACCGCTATCTCGATGCCGCTTCGCAGGTCTATGCGGCGCTTCCTTCCGGCTGGCGCATGCTGATCGAACACAAGATGTTCGAACCTGCCTTCTATTCCACCGTGATCTCCGACTGGGGCAGCTCGATCCTGGTCGCACAGGAACTGGGTGACAAGGCGAAGTGCCTCGTCGACCTCGGCCATCATGCGCCGAACGTGAACATCGAACAGATTGTCGCACGACTGCACCGCTTCGGAAAGCTCGGAGGTTTCCACTTCAACGACAGCAAATACGGCGACGACGATCTCGATTCGGGGTCGATCAACCCGCATCAGCTGTTTCTGGTCTTCAACGAACTGATCGAGGCCGAGATGAATCCGCGCGGCGATTTCCGCCCCGCCTATATGATCGACCAGTCGCACAATGTGACCGACCCGATCGAGAGCATGCTCTCGTCGGCGGAGGCGATCGTTGCGGCCTATACCAAGGCGCTGCTCGTCGATCGCGAAGCGCTGCTCGCGGCGCAGGAAGCCAATGACACGATGATGGCGTTCCAGGCGTTGCGCGCGGCCTATCGCACCGATGTCACCCCGGTTCTCGCGATGGCGCGCGCCGAAGCGGGCGGGGCGATCGACGCGATTGCGGCCTATCGGGCCAGCGGGTGGCGCGGACGCAAGGCGCAGGAGCGCGAGGCAGCCGGGGCGGCGGCGGGGATCGTCTAATCATTCGATTGCAACTCGGCGCAGCTCCCGTCAAATAGACGCAATCAGACAGGGACCCCGATGCACGCAGCCGAACGCGAAAGAATGATCCTCGACAGCCTTGGCGAGAGCGGTTTTGTGTCGTTCCGCGATCTGGAGGCGCGTGTCGCGGCATCCCCCGCCACGATCCGTCGCGATCTCGACCGGCTGGAGGAGGCCGGTGTTATCACTCGCGTGCGTGGCGGCGCCAAGCGGGTTGGCGGCAGTGCCGGCGGGCCGGCCGCCGCCGAGGAAGGGCTGTCCGGGATTCCCTTTCACGAGAATATCGGCCGCAATCGCGCCGCCAAGGAAGCGATCGGGCGCGCCGCGGCTGCGCTCTGCATTCCGGGCGAGGGCGTGATGATCGACGGCGGCTCGACGACGCTGCAGATGTGCCCGCATCTCGACGGCCTGAGCCTGCAGGTCCTGACCAACTCGCTTCATATCGTCAGCGCGCTGCTGCCGCAGCCGACGACGCGAATTCTCGTCCCCTCCGGGCAGGTGTTTCGTGAACAGAATATCGTTCTGTCGGCCGCCGGCGACGACGGAATGCCGCGCTTTCATGCGCCGAAGCTGTTCATGGGCGCGGCGTCGATGGGGCCGGCCGGGTTGATGCAGGCGGATGTGATCCTCGTCGCCGCCGAGCGTCGCCTGATCGAGCGCGCCGACGAGATCATTGTTCTGGTCGACAGCTCCAAATTCTCTGGTCCTTCGGGCAACGTCGTCTGCGCGCTCGACGAGATAGACGTGGTCGTCACCGATTCGGCGATCGATCCCCGCCATGTGGCGATGATGGAAGCCGCCGGCATTCGCATCATCATCGCCTGAATCCGCCAAAACCCTTGAGTAAGAGCTTCGGCTGGCCTTTGCCTGCGGGCAACGTTGATTGAATTTGATCATTGACGTGATCGTTAAAGACAAATAATGAGCAGTGATGCAAAAACGCTCGTCGAAGCGTGGCATCGGAGGAAGAATATTGCCGGACAGGCGCCTCCGCCAAAAGGGACTACTCGCAAGGCGAGTGCAGGGAGGATGCGATGAAGGCAATGACGGCTGCGGGTCTGGATCTGGTTGCGCGGCGTCGCGCATGGCGACGGGGTATTTCGGCGATCGCATGCGCGGGCGCGCTGCTGGGCGCGAACGCGGTTCATGCGCAGGAAGCCGAAGCCGAAGCGCCCGGCGATGCCGATATCGTCGTCACCGGAACCCTGCTCCGCGGGGTTGCGCCGGTCGGGACCAATGTCGTCGCTGTCAGCGAGGCTGACGTTGTTGCTTCGGGCGCGGCGTCGGCGAACGACCTGCTCGCATCGATTCCGCAGGTTGGCAATTTCGGCACGGTGCCCGCGGGGCTCGGCAATTTCGGCAATCCGATCGTGCGCCCCAATATCCGCAACCTGGGCGCGAGCGGCGGCTCGACGACGCTCGTGCTTGTCGACGGCCATCGCATGGTCGGTGCGGGCATCCTTCAGACCAGCTTCGATCCCTCGGTGATACCGCCCGACGTGATCCAGCGTGTCGACATCATCCCCGACGGCGGTTCTTCGATCTATGGTTCGGACGCGATCGGCGGCGTGATCAACTTCATCACGCGGGACCGCTACAACGGGATCGGCGTCAATGCGCGCTATGGCTTTGCCAAGGACTACCAGACGATCGATGCCAGCGTCATCGCGGGCAAGGACTGGGGCACGGGGTCGGTCTTCATTTCCTATTCCTACGCCTGGCACGACGATCTGATCGGCCTCGACCGGGGCTATGCGACAGCGAACCAGACGGCGCGCGGCGGCGGTGACTTCCGCAGCACCGCCTGTGCGCTCGCGAACATCACCGTCGGCGCGACGACCTATGCGCTTCCCGGCAGGACGCCCGGGGTCAATCGCTGCGATCAGACCGATTATGCGGCGATCTATCCGCGCGAGGAACGCCACAGCGTCTTTGCGGGCCTGACGCAGGATCTCAGCGATTCCGTCGCGTTCAAGCTGTCAGCCTATTGGTCGAAGCGCGACACGCTGCATCGCAGCGCGCAAAGCAGCATGAGTAGCACGATCACCGCCGCGAATCCCTTCTTCCAGCCGATCGGCACCGAGCTCGCACAGACGGTTTCCTTCGCGTTCGACAATGTGTTCGGGCCGAGCAACGACAGCCCGTCGAGCTTCTCTTCCTATGGTATCACTCCCAGCTTCGAATTCGAGCTGGGGGGCGGCTGGCAACTTCGAACCCTCGCGAACTTCGGGCGCAGCGAGAATGAATCGACCGAACGCTCGTTCAATTCGACCGCCGCGACGCTTGCACTGAACGGCACGACGACCGCGACCGCGCTCAATCCCTACAATCTGTCGGCGACATCGCCCGCTGTTCTCGCGGCGATCGACGATTTCGTGAACTATGGCGAGGCGACGCAGGAACTGGCTGAAGGCCGCGTCGTGCTCGACGGCCCGATTACCGCGCTGCCCGGCGGTGACATCCGCCTCGCGGTGGGGGGCGAATATCATTACGAGAATATCCGCTCGTTCACCGGCAGTGGCCCCGAGGCGGCAGTCACCGGATCGAATGCCTATGCGGCGCGCAATGTGAAGTCGCTGTTCGGCGAACTGCTCGTGCCGATCTTCGGCGCCGACAATCGCGTGCCCGGTTTCTACAGCCTCGAGTTGTCGGGTTCGATCCGCTATGACGATTACAGCGACGTCGGCAGCACGACCAATCCCAAGATCGGGGTGACGTGGCGGCCGTTCCAGGCGCTGACGATCCGTGGCAACTACGGCACGTCGTTCCACGCGCCGAGCCTTGCCGACCTTGGCAATTCGGTCGACGCCCGCGTCCAGGTGCTGCCTTTCAGCCCCTTCCGTGCGCCGACCAGCTCGCCGTTTGATGCGCTGCGCCCGACGATCGCGATCGCCGGCGGCAATGCCAACCTGAAACCCGAACGCGCAGATACCTGGTCGCTCGGCTTCGATCTGAAGCCCGCGGCGATCGAGGGGCTCGTCGCCAGCGCGACCTATTTCAACGTGAAGTTCAAGGACGCCATCGCGGTCCCGCCGTTCACCTCGCCCCTGTTGTTCACGACGCCGGCCTATTCGGATTTCTATATCCTCAATCCGACGCTGGCACAGGCACAGGCGGCGGCGGGCAACCTGCGCATCGACGGGGTTCCGAACCTTGCGACGCTGTTCGCGATCAGCTCGCCCTATGTGCTGTTTCTTGCGCAGCGGGCGAATCTCGGTGCCGTGAATATCGACGGGATCGACTTCAACCTTGCCTATAATCGCCCGACCGGTTTCGGTTCGGTGAGTGCGAATTTCGCGGGCACCTATCTCCTGAACCGCGAAACGCAGGTCGTGCAGGGCGGGCCGGTCAATGACGACCTCAAGAACGGGACCGGGCGCTTCCTCTTCACTGCGGGGCTCGGGGCCACGGTCGGTGATTTCACGGCGCGCGCGACGCTCAACCATCGTAGCGGCTATCCGGTTATCGGCCTTGCGCCGCAGGAGCGCGTCTCGGCGTTCGACACCGTCGACCTGTTCTTCAGCTATGACCTTGGCGACATGCTCGCGAACACGGTGCTGACGCTGAACGTCGATAATGTCTTTGACGCAGACCCGCCGTTCCTCAACAGTGCCTCGGGCTATACCAATGGCAGCACGCTCGGCCGGCTGGTATCCTTCGGTATCCGCACCAAATTCTGACGGGAGGTTGGGTTGCCGCTGATCGGAAGCTTGCGAGGCCTGTTGTGGGGCGCGCTCGCGATGGTTGGCGTTGCAACCACGCCTGCTCATGCGCAGGACGACGCCCCGGCGGAGCTGCGTACCGAATATGCCGCGTCGCCGCTGGGTCTCGACACCGCCGCCCCGCGTCTTGCGTGGCGCTCGCCGGTGGTCCGTCAGACCGCCTATCGTATTCGTGTCGCCACCTCGGAAGCCCGCCTCGAATCCGCGCCGCTGTGGGACAGCGGCCGGGTCTCATCGGGCGACAATGTGCAGATCGCCTATGCCGGCCCGACGCTTGGATCGCGCCAGCGCTACTGGTGGCAGGTGCAGGTGTGGGATGCGGACGGCAAGGCCTCGGACTGGAGCGCGCCTGCCTGGTGGGAGACGGGGCTGCTCGACGCATCGGACTGGCAGGCGCGCTGGATATCGGGGCCCGTCCGGCGTGACCATGTCTGGGGCGACCTGACGCTCGATGCCGACCTGACGCTGACCGGCAAGAGCGTCGATATCCTGTTCCGGGCGCTGCCAAACGGCAAGACCTATGGCGATGCCTATGTCTGGACGCTCGCCGACGACAAGAATGGCCCTGAACTGATCCAGACGATCCGCCGCTATCCCGGCGGGACGAGCCCCGCGGTCAAGATGGAACGGCTGGGGCAGGTCAGGCTGCCCGCTCCGCTGAAAGGGCGGCGCATCGGATTGTCGATCGAGGCAAAGGGCGGTCACATCGTCACACGCATCGACGGTGCCGTCGTGGCAACGATCGACAACGACCTGCACGCGCATGGCACGATCGGGTTTGCGGGCAAGGAAGCTACTGCTGCGCTGGTCCATTCGGTTCGTGTTTCGGGCAGTCTGAGCCCCGCCGTCGCTTTCGATTTTGCAGGCGGCGACAATCCCTTCACCGGGGGCAGTATTGCGAAAGACGGGCTGGTTGTTGCCAGCGGCGTGCCGGGTGTCGACATCGTACTACCGGTCGAAGCGCCCGCGCCGCTGGTTCGCCGGGCTTTTCGTGTCACAAAGCCGGTTGCGACCGCGCGGCTCTACTACGCCGGCGCCGGTATGCCGCGCCTCTCGATCAACGGCTCGCAAGTCGGATCGCCGCTCGGTGCGGGGTACACCGCCTATGACAAGCGCGTCCTCGGCTATGCTTATGACGTGACCGGACTGCTCCGCCGCGGCGAGAATGTGATCGGCGCCGAACTCGGACGCGGCTGGTACGGGCTGACCGACCCCAATGAATGGTATTTCCACGCAGCCCCTTGGCACGGCGAACCCGCGCTGAAGGCGCAGCTCGAAATCGTCTATACCGACGGCACGCGGGGGACGGTCGCGACCGACGGGACCTGGCGTGCGATCTCGGGCCCGACGCTGAACGATTCGGTGCACCGGGGTGAGCGTTTCGACGCGCGCCTTGTGCCGACGGGCTGGGATCGGGCGGGATTCCGGGATCGCAAATGGGCGGCGGCGCCCGTTGTCGCCGGCCCGGCAGGGAAGATTGTCGCTGCCAACAGCGAAGCGATCGAGGCGGTCGAGGATATCGCGCCGGTCGCGGTGAAGGAGGTTGCGCCGGGGGTGCGTGTCTACGACTTCGGCCGTATCATCGCGGGCCGGCCGGTACTGAAAGTCGAGGGGCCGCGTGGTACGACCGTTTCGATGGTGGCCAGCGAGCGCGTTGCCGACGACGGCAAGGTCGTTCCCGCCGCCGGGTTGATCGACGCGCAGCTTCAGACCGACCGCTACACGTTGGCAGGCAAGGGCGTGGAACAATGGGAGCCGCGCTTTGGTTATCGCGGTTTCCGCTATGTACAGGTCGAAGGCTTTCCGGGCGAACCGCCGGACGGGGCGCTGACCGCACGGGTCGTCCATTCGGCGGTTGCCCGCACGGGCAGCTTTGCAAGTGCCGACGCGCTGCTGAACCAGATCGACTTTGCCGCGACCGCGTCGATCCTCAACAATCTCCATGGCTTCCAGACCGACACGCCGACCTACGAGAAGAATGGATGGACCGGCGACGCGCAGGCTTCGGCGGGCGCTGCGGCGCGCAGCCTCGACATCGTCCGGGTCTGGACCAAATGGCTCGCCGATTTCCGCGACGCACAGTCGGACAAGGGCGAGCTTCCCGAGATCGCACCGACGACGCCCTTTTACGGTTATGAGAATACCCCCGGCTGGAATGTGATCTGGGGACCGACGACGCCGTGGGATGTCGCGGCGATGATCCTGCCATGGGAGCTTTATACGACCTATGGCGACACGCGCGTTCTCGCCGACAATCACGAGATGCAGCGCCGGCTGGTCGACTATACCGCGACCTACATCAAGGCGCCGGACTATCAGCGCTCGGCAGGCCTGTCCGAATGGGCTTCGGCGGGCGGAATGGATTATAGCAATGCGCGGGGCGGCGGCATCGACGCGGTGACGACGGCCTATTTTTTCCATGAGGCCGATTTGCTTGCCAGATCCTCGGCCATCATCGGCCGCACGGACGATGCGGTGCGCTATGCGAAACTCGCCGGGGATATCCGCGTTGCCTATAATGCGCGCTATTGGGACGCGGCGAACGGCTGGTATCGCACCGTCGATGCGAAAGGCGTCGCCGGACCGCCGACCCAGGTGCAGAATGTCCTTCCGCTCGCCTTCGGTATGGTGCCCGATGGGCGGGAGCAGGGCGTAGCCGACGCGATCGCGAACGACGTGGGCCGGCAGGGGCTTCGTACCGGTGTATTCGGTGCGCGCTATCTGCTCGAAATCCTGAGCGACCATGGCCATGCGAACCTTGCCTACCGCGTCGCGACGCGCGTGGAGGAACCGGGCTGGGGCTGGTGGATTGCGAACGGCCACAAGACGATGTTCGAGACCTGGAGCCTGAACAGCCGGTCGCGCGATCATCATTATTTCGCGTCGATTTCCGACTGGATGCGCCAGCGGCTCGCGGGGCTGCGCCCGGGCGCTCCGGGGTACAAGATCGTGCTGGTCAAGCCGGCGATCCCTGACGGGCTCGCGAGCGCCGAGGCCGCAATGGACACGGTATATGGCCGCGCCTTTTCGGGCTGGAAGGTTGAAGGCGGCAAGCTGACGTTGACTGCCGAAGTACCCGCGAACACGGCGGGCGAAATATGGGTGCCGACGCGCTTCGGTGCGATCGCGGCTCCCGCCGGCGCCGAACCGGTGCGGCAGGAGACGGGTTTCGCCGTCTACAGCACCGGCCCCGGCCGTTTCATTTTTACCACCGGAGGCGCGCAATGATCCGCGGAATACTGGTTTCGGTCGCTCTTCTGGGGACACCCGTGACCGCGCAGCAAGTGGCGACGGACAGCGGCCCGATTGCCGGCGCGACCGTCGACGGTATCACGTCGTTCAAGGGCATTCCCTTTGCGGCGCCGCCGGTCGGCGACTTGCGCTGGCGCGCGCCGGCGCCGGTCGCTTCCTGGAGCGCGCCGCGCGACGCGACGGCCTATGGCCCCGACTGCATGCAGAACCCGCTGCCGGGGATCAAACCGGGCGAGCGTCCGATGAGCGAGGATTGCCTGACGCTCAACGTCTGGACGCCGAAACCCGTCAAGGGAGCGAAGCTGCCCGTTATGGTCTGGATTCACGGGGGCGGCTTTGTCGGCGGGTCGGGGACCTTGCCCGAAACCGACGGCAGCCTGCTTGCCAGGCGCGACGTCGTGGTCGTCAGCTTCAACTACCGGCTCGGCCGTTTCGGCTTCTTCGCGCATCCGGCGCTGGGGCAGGGCGGCAACTGGGGCCTGATGGACCAGATTGCGGCGCTCGAATGGGTCCGGCGCAACATCGGATCCTTTGGCGGCGATCCGGCGAAGGTCACGATTTTCGGCGAAAGTGCCGGCGGGGAATCGGTATCGCGCCTGATGGCGTCGCCGGCCGCGAAAGGCCTGTTCACCCGCGCGATCGTTGCCTCGGGTGGCGGCCGCGACGACTGGCCGACACTCGCCGATGCACAAGCGAAAGGGCAGGCGTTCGCGGTCCGCGCGAACGCTCCCGACGCGCCGGCACTGCGTGCGCTGTCGGCCGAAACGGTGCTTGGCAGCATTGCGCTGATGAGCAAGGAGGACGACCGCTACGCCGGCCCGATGACCGACGGCACGATTGTTCCGGCCGGCGCCGAGGCGATTTTCGCCGAAGGCAAACAGGCCCATATTCCCTATATCGTCGGCAGCAACGACGACGAACTCGGCTTCATCCCGGTGCCGTTCCGCGCAATGGTGAACGGTCCGGTGGAAAAGGCGCTTGGCGCCTCCGCAGCCATGGTGAAGGCCGCTTACGCCAGCGAGGACGAGGCGAACCGACGGCTTGGCGGGGATGCTATCTTCGCTGAGCCGGCGCTCGCTTTCGGCCTGCTGCAGGCTCGTGCGGGGGTGCCAACCTTCCTCTATCGCTTCGGCTATGTCGCCGAGGGGCAGCGCAAGCCCGACGTCGGGGCGGTTCATGCATCGGATGTTGCCTTCCAGTTCGGCAACCTGCCTGCGGATGCGACCGCTGCCGACCGTGCCGCGGCAAAGCAGCTTGGCGACTACTGGACCAATTTTGCGAAGACCGGCGATCCGAACGGGGCGGGGCTGCCCGTCTGGGCGCGGCTTGATCCCGCGGCGCCGCAGCTGCTGTCGATCGGTATCGAGGCGACGACGATGGCGCAGGCGGCTACGCCCGCTCTCACCGCCATCGCCGCAGCGCGGAGCGAAAAGAAATGAAAGTCCTGACCATGCGCCTCTCCGCCGTTATCGCCGGCGCGCTTGCCATCGTGGCGATCCCCGCTTGTGCATGGGAGGCCATTCGCCTGTCGTCCGATCCGGTTCCCGCGACGTCGAAGGAGGTACGCGAAACCGGCCCGTTCGGAACGATCGTGCGTAATGTGTCCGACGCGACGCTCACGCCCTATGTCCCCGAAAAACCCAATGGCACGGCGGTGATCGTCGCCCCCGGCGGCGGTTTTCACATGCTGTCGATCGACAATGAGGGCGAGGCGGTCGCCAGATGGCTGAACAGCCAAGGCGTTACCGCGTTCGTGCTCAGATATCGCCTGCTAGAAACCGGCGCGGACTTTCCCCTGCAGATGATGCGCTATCTTGCCAATCTTCCCGCGCTACGTACCGCGGTCGAACCGCTGCGTCCGCTCGCGACCGCCGATGGCGAGAATGCGGTCAGGTGGGTGCGCAAGCATGCCGGCCGCTATGGCATCAAACCCGATCGCGTCGGGCTGATGGGCTTTTCGGCAGGCGGCGCGGTGACGGTCTGGACGCTGGCGGCGAACAAGTCCGCGAGCCGTCCCGATTTTGCGATCGCCATCTATCCGGGGCTGCTACCCGACACAATCGCGGTGCCGAAGAAGGCGCCGCCGCTGTTCGTCGCGGCCGCCAAGGACGACAAGCTGGCCTACGACGACAGCGTCCGCCTTGCCGCGGCGTGGAAGGGAGCTGGCGCGAGCAGCACGATCGTCACTTACGAGAGCGGAGGTCATGGTTTCGGCATGAAGAAGAGCGGCAAACCGAGCGACGCATGGACCGACGCGATGAGCGGCTGGATGCGCAGCCAGGGACTCGTCGGCAAATGAGGGGCGCGTCGTTTTTCCTGCTCGCCGGCGGGTCGTTGCTCGCTGCCTGCACTGCGAACGAGCCGGCGCCGACGCCTGCATCGTCTGCGCAGAAGGTCGGGAGCTGCGAGGCGCTGACCGGCATGGCGCTGAAGGATGGCAAGATCGATGTCGCGACCTCGCTGGCCGGCGGAGCGATGGTCAATCTCGAGGCGGGCAAGCCCGGCCTGCCGGCTCCTGCGGCCTTCTGCCGCGTGCAGGCGACGCTCTCGCCGGTAGCGGGATCGTCGATCAAGGTCGAAGTCTGGCTGCCCGAACGCACCGGGTGGAACGGCAAGCTGCTTGGCGCGGGCAATGGCGGCTTTGGTGCCAACATGCTGTTGCCGTCGCTCCTGATGCGCGGTGCGGTGCAAAAGGGCTATGCGACGGTCGGTACCGACATGGGCCATGTCAGCGAAAGCGATGTCGATGCGAGCTGGGCACTGAACGCGCCCGAGAAAATCCGCGACTATGGCTGGCGGGCCAATCATGTCGGGGCGGAGGCCGCGAAGCAGGTCATCGCCGCCTATTATGAAGGCCCGCTCGCCGCGAGCTATTTCCACGGCTGCTCGGACGGTGGTCGGCAGGCGCTGATGCTCGCGCAACGATTCCCCGCCGACTATGACGCGATCATTGCGGGCGCTCCGGCGATGCCGTGGACGCGCATGGCAAGCGCCTTTGCGAACAATGCGGTCGCGGCAAGCAAGCCCGGCGGCGACCTGCCGATGGCGAAGCTGAAACTGTTGCAGGCGGCGTCGCTCGGGCAGTGCGACGCGCTCGACGGGATAAAGGACGGCGTGATCGACGATCCGCGATCCTGTCATTTCGATCCCGCGAAGCTTGCGTGCAAGGGCGGTGACGGCACCGATTGCCTGACCGCGGGCGAGGTCGCGACGGCGAAGCTGTTCTATGACGGGGCGAAGGGCTCCGACGGCAAGAGCTTCTATCCTGGTTTCTCTCCCGGCGCCGAGGCGGAAGCGGGGACATGGTCGCAGTGGCTGACCGGAAAGACGTCGCAGCATGTGAAGTTCGGCACCGCCTTCTTCCGCTATTTCGTTCATGCCAATCCCGACTGGCAGCTTGCCGATTTCAGCCTCGAGCGCGATTATGCACTCGCAAGGGCACGTGTCGGCGGCGATCTCGATGCCGACAGCACCGACCTCCGCGCCTTCTACAAGCGGGGCGGCAAGCTGATCCTCTACCATGGCTGGAACGATGCCGGGATCCCGGCGCAGAATACGGTCGATTATTACGAGCGCCTCGTCGTGGAGAATCCGCGCGCGGCGGCAAGTTCGGTCCGCCTGTTCATGGTTCCCGGCATGTCGCACTGCCTTGCCGGGCCCGGGCCCAATAATTTCGATCCGCTGA
Source organism: Sphingopyxis sp. BSN-002 (assembly GCF_022024275.1). Classification (NCBI taxonomy): domain Bacteria; kingdom Pseudomonadati; phylum Pseudomonadota; class Alphaproteobacteria; order Sphingomonadales; family Sphingopyxidaceae; genus Sphingopyxis; species Sphingopyxis sp. BSN-002. Next base: position 1,135,898 of record NZ_CP091804.1, on the reverse strand, counting down.
CCGCGATCGATGGCTGGCGGCAGGGTGGTCCGGCACCCGAACGGATCGTCGCGACCAAATATGACAATGACCTGTTCGCCTACATCGGCTTGCCGGCGAAGGCCGGCCGGACCCGTCCGCTCTGCTCCTTCCCGAAGGTCGCGAAGTGGGACGGCAAGGGATCGACCGACGATGCCGCGAGCTTTGCCTGCGAGGCGCCGGGGAAATGACGAGCCATGTCAGGGGAGCCACCGAGCCGCCGCTGATCGGCCACACGATCGGCACCGCGCTTGCGCTTGCAGCCAAACGCTGGGGCGATCGCGATGCGCTGGTGTCGGTCGGACAGGGCATCCGCTGGACCTTCGCCGAACTGCTCGAACGCGCCGACGCGGTTGCGGCAGGGCTGCTCGCGCTCGGACTGAACCCGGGCGACCGGATCGGCATCTGGGCGCCGAATTGCGCGGAATGGGCGTTGACCCAGTTTGCGGCGGCGCGCGCGGGGCTGATCCTCGTCACGATCAACCCGGCCTATCGCCTGTCCGAAGTCGAATATACGATCAACAAGGTCGGCCTGTCGGCGCTCGTCGCCGCGACGAGTTTCAAGACGAGCGACTATCCCGCGATGATCGAGGAACTCGCGCCCGAAGTCGCCGCAAGCGCGCCCGGTCAGCTTCGCGCCGCGCGGCTGCCGACGCTGCGCTCGCTGATCCTGATCGGCACGGATGCGCGGCCCGGCTGGCTGCGCTTCGACGATGCGGCTGCGCTCGCGACTGACGCCGACCGCCAGCGTCTCGCGGCGATCGGCCCGATGCTCGATCCGAACGATGCGATCAACATCCAGTTCACCAGCGGCACCACCGGCCTGCCCAAAGGGGCGACGCTCAGCCACCGCAACATCCTCAACAACGGCTATTTCGTCGGCCGTACGCAGGGGCTGGGCGAGGACGACAGGATCTGCATTCCCGTGCCGCTCTATCATTGCTTCGGTATGGTCATGGGCAATCTCGCCAGCATCACCCATGGTGCCGCGATGGTATATCCGTCCGAAGGGTTCGATCCCGACGCCGTGCTGCAGGCGGTCGAGTCCGAGCGTTGTACGGCGCTCTACGGCGTGCCGACAATGTTCATCGCGGTGCTCGCACACCCCGATTTCGACCGGTTCGACGTTTCGTCGCTCCGTACCGGATGCATGGCCGGCGCGATCTGCCCCGAGCCACTGATGCGGCAGGTCGTCGAGCGCCTGCACATGCGCGATGTAACGATCGCCTATGGCATGACCGAAACGAGCCCGGTGAGCTTCCAGACCGCGCCGGACGATCCGTTCGAGCGCCGCGTGGGTTCCATCGGCCGGGTGCAGCCGCACCTCGAGTGCAAGATCGTCGATGGTGAAGGGAATATCGTGCCCTCGGGCGAGCCCGGCGAGCTGTGCACCCGCGGCTATTCGGTGATGATCGGCTATTGGGACGAAGCCGGGCGTACGGCGGAGTCGATCGACGCCGACGGCTGGATGCATTCGGGCGATCTCGCGACGATCGATGCCGACGGCTATGGCAATATCGTCGGACGCCTCAAGGACATGGTCATCCGGGGCGGCGAGAACATCTATCCGCGCGAGATCGAGGATTTTCTTTTCCGGCATCCGGCGGTCGAGGATGTCGCCGTTGTCGGCATCCCCGACGAGCGCATGGGCGAAGAGCTTTGCGCATGGATACGCCTGAAAGCGGGAGCGGACCTTGATCCCGGGCAGGTCCGCGAATTCTGCCGCGGGCAGATCGCCCACTATAAAATCCCTCGATATGTGCGCATTGTCGAGGAATTCCCCACGACGGTGACGGGGAAGATCCAGAAATATCTGATCAGAGAAGCAATGGTCGCCGAATTTGGAAAGGAAGAATCCCGATGAAATATCTCCTGCTTGGAACCCTGTTGACGCTCGCATCGCCTGCGCTGGCGCAGGGCACGCCGGCGCCTGCCGCCGACGCGAGGCCGGCGCCCGCTGCTGCGCCTGCGTCCGCCCCCGCGGCCGATGCGAAGTTCTCGCTAGACACCCCGCTGCAGGACATCGTCGCCGACGAGAAGGGCAAGGCGGTGATCGAAAAGCATTTCCCGGGCATGATCGCACTGCCCGAATATGAGATGTTCAAGGCGATCAGCCTCACGCAGCTTCAGCCCTATGCCAATGGCAAGATCACCGACGAGATGATGGCCGCGACGGCCAAGGATCTGGCGGAGATCAAGTGATGAAGAGCCGGACAGCCTATCTGGCGGCAACCCTGCTGTCCCCGACGGTGGCGCTGTCCGGCGCGCAGGCGCAGGATATGATCTACAAGGACACATCGGCCCCGGTCGAGGCGCGCGTCGAAGACCTGATGGGAAGACTGACACTCGACGAGAAAATCCTGCTGCTTGCGGGCGAAAGCTCGATGACGCTCAACCCTGTCGAGCGGCTCGGTATCCCGTCGATCCGCATGACCGACGGACCGACGGGCGTGCGCTCGCCCGATGGCAAACCCGCGACGGTTTTCCCCGTCGGCGTTGCGATGGCGGCGACGTGGAACCCTGACTTGACCGCGAAGGTCGGCGCGGCGATCGGCAAGGAAACGATTGCGCACGGCGCCGACGTGCTGCTCGCACCGACGGTCAACATCGTGCGCACCCCGCGCTGGGGACGCAATTTCGAGACCTATTCCGAGGATCCGTATCTGGCTGGCCAGATCGGGCTCGGCTATGTGCGGGGCGCCCAGGGCGCCGGGATCGGCGTCTCGCTCAAGCATTTCGCCGCGAACAACCAGGAAACCAACCGCTTTATCGTCGATTCGGTCGTCGACCAGCGGACGCTGCGCGAAATCTACCTCCCTGCGTTCGAGACGGTGATCAAGGGCGCCGATCCCTGGTCGGTGATGGCGTCGTACAACAAGATCAACGGGACGCATGCCGCCGAGAACCGCTGGCTGCTTACCGACCTTCTGAAGGGCGAGTGGGGGTATAAGGGGTTTGTCGTATCCGACTGGGGGGCGGTCCATTCAACCGCGCCGACGGTCAATGCCGGAATGGACCTCGAGATGCCCGGGCCGCCGAACCATTTTGGCGCAAAGCTCAGGAAAGCCGTCGATGAGGGCAAGGTCACGACGGCGCAGATCGATGACAATGCCCGCCGCATGGTGCGGCTGATCGTGCGCAGCGGAGCAATCGAGCGCGGAGTAGCGCGGCCGGTCGCAGACGTGACGCCGCGCAATGCCGCCCTTGCGCAAAGCGCAGCCGAGGAGGCGATCGTGCTCCTCAAGAACAATGGCGTATTGCCGCTCCCGGCGTCGATCAAATCGCTCGCGGTGATCGGACCGAACGCGGATGTGGTGCGCATCCAGGGCGGGGGCAGTTCGGCGGTGGTGCCGTTCGAGACGAGTACGCCGCTGGCGGCGCTGAAAGCTGCGCTTCCGGGCGTGAAGATCGTCTACGCGAGGGGCGTCGACAACGAGGAAACCCCGCCGGGGGCCAATCCGAAGCTGTTCAGTCCCGGCGCCGACCGCAGCGTGGCGGGGCTCGCCGCGACCTATTACGCCAATGCCGACATGAGCGGCGAACCGGTGAAACGCGAAACCGCGACCAGCTTCCTGAAGCGGATCAGCGGCAATATCGCCGGGCCGCAGGTCACCGGCTATTCCGCTTTCCGCTGGGAGGGGCTGTTCTGGCCTGAAAAAAGCGGGACTTACGAATTCAGCACGCGCGGTACCGGAAATGCGACGATCACCCTCGACGGCAAGACGGTGCTGTCGAAGGAGAGCGCGGCGAAACCCGATATCCGCGACGTGCTCGGTTTTCCGATCCCCCGACGGACCGTTTCGGTCGAGCTCGAAGGCGGGCGCAGCTATCCCGTCCGGATCGACTATGTCACCGGGCAGACACCCTATGAATATCTGAGCTTTGGCATCCGCGAGCCGTTGCCCTCGTTCGACGAAGCCGTCGCCGCGGCGCGCAATGTCGATGCGGTCGTCGTGTTCGTCGGGTCTTCGTCGACGACCGAAGGAGAGGGGTATGACCGCACCTCGCTCGACCTGCCGGGCGACCAGAACAAGCTGGTCGAGGCGGTGATCGCCGCCAATCCGAAGGCTGCGGTCGTGGTGAACGCTGGCGCAGCAATGACGATGCCGTGGGCCGGTAATGCGCCCGCGATCGTGGACATGTGGCTGCCGGGTGAAGGTGGCGCTGCGGCGCTCGCGAACGTGCTCACCGGGAAGGTCAATCCGTCAGGTAAACTGCCGGTGACTTTCCCGGCGCGAACCGAGGACGATACGCTCAACCTCAAGGGAGCCAAGACGCCCTATTCCGAGGGGTTGCTCGTCGGCTATCGCGGCTATGCGGCGAAGGGCGTGAAACCGCTCTTCGCCTTCGGTCACGGCCTCAGCTACACCAGCTTTGCCTATTCGGGGCTTTCCGCCCCCGCGCGAACGGACGGGAAGAAGGGCCTGCCGGTCAGCCTGACGCTGCGCAACGAAGGCAAGCGGGCCGGCAAGGAGGTTGTCCAGCTTTACGTCGCCGCGGTCGCGCCGGGCGAGGGTGATGCGCCGATTGCGCTTCGCGGGTTCGCGAAGGTCGATCTGGCGCCGGGCGCGCGCCGGAAGGTCGCGGTTACGCTCGATCCCCGGGCCTTTTCGCGCTTCGATACGGCGAGCGGCGAGTGGCGGGTTGCTCCCGGGCGCTACAGGATCATGGCCGGGGCGTCTTCCGCCGATATCCGGCAAGTCCGGGAGATCGAGGTGGTTGCCGACTGAAGGATCGGGCGAACATGATTGCTGCTGCATAGCCTGGCCGCACGTTGCGCGGCGGCGTTCGCTCATGCGGCAGCGATGAGGGCCAGAATGACGCCGGCGGCGACGAGCAGCAGGCCCAGAACCTCGTGCCAGCGTACGGTATCGCGCAGATAGAAATGCGCGAAGGCGATCGTGAAGATCACCTCGACCTGCCCGACGATGCGTACGAGCGCGGCGGGTGCCGCCGCAAATCCGGTGTACCAGCAGGCCGAGCCAAGGGCCGAGAGCAGTCCGACCTGACCCGACGTCCGCCACGATCGCCAGACGCCGCGCAGGGTTTCGCGATCGCGGGCCACGATCCACGCGAGGTGCAGGACGCTTTGGATCGCCATCACCACAACGAGCGTGACCAGCGCGGATCCGATCGTATCGACCCCCTTCAGTTCTGCGGTCGCAAGCTTGATCGCGATCGCGGCGCAGGCGAACATCGAACCCGCGCCAAGGCCGCATAGCGCGGCGGGCTGGCGCAGGGCTTGTCCGATCTGGCGGGCGGTAATGCCCTGTCCCGCGAGCGCCAGTATCAGCACGCCCGCGACGCCGACGACGATGCCGGCCCACGCGAGCAGGGGAAGATGCTCGTCGAGAAACAGCGCGGTTACCAGCGCGGCCTGGATCGCCTCGGTTTTCGAGAACGCCGTGCCGACGACGAAGCCTCGATGGCCGAAAGCCATGATCAGCAGGATAGTCCCCGCCATCTGCGTGATGGCGCCTGCGGCCGAAAAGCCGAGGAATTGCGTTGTCGCTGCCGGAACCGGGGTGCCGGGAATCCCGAGCCACAGGACCGCGAAAGCGAATGCGAAGGGAAGCCCGTAGAGATAGCGTACCAAGCCCGCGCCGCTGACGCTGAGTTCAGACCGCAGGCGCTGCTGAAGCGCGGTGCGCCATGCCTGGAAAAGGCCGCCGAGCAGCGAGGCAGGGAGCCAGACGGGATTCATGCCGGGCGCAACCTCCGGCTGCCTGGTTCATGGTCTTGCGGAATCGTTCGTCTCCCCTCGCGAGCGGCCGCCCGCGCCGTTCCCGGCAAACCGTATCGGCTATCGGGCAAATGTCACGCCGATGCCGCCGATGCCTTCAATCCCGGCCTCGAAGCGGTCTCCCGGCGTTGCGGGGACCATCGGACCCAACGCGCCCGAAAGAATGATGTCGCCGGCCCTGAGCGGTTCGCCGCGTACGATGCGCATCGAGACGAGCCATTCGAGCGCGTTCAGCGGATTGCCAAGGCAGGCCGCGCCGCTGCCCTGCGATGCCACAGCTCCGTTTTTTGCCATGGTCATCGTGCATCCGGCAAGGTCGAGGCCGCCGATATCGACGGGTTCGGTGCCCAGAACGAAGAGTCCCGACGACGCGTTGTCGGCGACCGTATCGACCATCCCGATGTCCCAGTCGGCGATGCGGCTGTCGACGATCTCGAGCGCAGGAAGCGCATAGGCGATTGCTCCGGCCAGTCCGGCCGGATCATCGCCGCTCGCGGTAATGTCGCGGCCGAGAACGAAGGCGATTTCGGCCTCGACCTTCGGTTGCAGCAGGCGGCCGGGAGTCACCGTATCCAAAACCTGCATGTCGGCGAACAGCACGCCGAAATCGGGCTGGTCGACCCCGAGCTGCGTTTGCACGGCTTTCGATGTCAGGCCGATCTTGGCGCCGACGATCGTTCGCCCCTCCGCCACCCAGTGATCGCGATTGAGCGTCTGGATCGCGTACGCGTCCGTCAGGGTCGCGTCGGGCTCGGCATGGCGGATCGGGGGGAGGGTACGGCCCGTGTAGGCGGCCCGGATTCGCGCGGCGCAGGCTTGATGATCAACCAAATTATGCCCCTAAAGATATGAAAAAAATGAATAATGATGACTGATGTCGAGCGCTGGCGTTGAAAGTCCTTGCCCGTTTCGGGCGGTGCTGACTATAAGTTAGTTATCTAAGTATTTTCAGGCGCTACGCAAGACCATTCGATGACACGGCCCTTTCCGCGCACACTCTATGACAAGATATGGGATGCGCATGCCGTTGCGGACGACGATGGCGAGACGATCCTCTATATCGATCTGCATCTGTTGCATGAAGTCACCTCGCCGCAGGCGTTCGCCGGACTGGTCGCGGCAGGACGGCCGGTCCGCCGGCCCGAACTGGCGCTGGCCCTTTCCGACCATAATGTGCCGACCGCCGGGCAGGCGGCGGGAACTGCGGGTGTGTCCGATCCGGAGGCACGGGCGCAGCTCGAGGCGCTTGTCGACAACACGCGCCGGTTCGGGATCGAGAATTTCCCGCTGGGCGATCCACGGGGCGGGATCGTGCATGTCGTCGGGCCCGAGCAGGGGCGTTCGCAGCCTGGGATGACGATCGTTTGCGGCGACAGCCATACCTCGACCCATGGCGCGTTCGGCGCGCTGGCCTTCGGGATCGGAACCTCCGAGGTCGAGCATGTGCTGGCGACCCAGACGATCCGGCAGCGCAAATCGCGCAACATGCGCATCCACGTTGAGGGGCGGTTGGCCGCGCACGTCCATGCCAAGGATCTGGCGCTCCATCTGCTGGCGGTGATCGGGGTCGATGGCGCGACGGGACATGTCATCGAATATGCGGGGCCGGCTGTGCGGAAGCTGTCGATGGAAGGGCGGATGACGCTGTGCAACCTCAGCATCGAAATGGGCGCGCGCGCGGGACTGATCGGCCCCGACGACACGACATTCTCCTATCTGGAGGGGCGTCCGGCGGTGCCCGCGGGCGCGGCGCTGGCTGCGGCGCTGACGCGCTGGAGCGGCCTCCCGACCGATGCGGGCGCGCTGTTCGATCGCGAAGTCCGCGTTGACGCCGCCGCCGTGCGACCGATGGTAAGCTGGGGCACGAACCCGTCACAGGTTATCGCCGTCGATACTCCGATTCCCGATCCCGCAACATTTCCGGACGCCGAGGAACGTGCCGCTGCCGAACGCGCCCTCGCCTATATGGACCTGATGCCGGGGACGCCGATCGCGGGCACGCGGCTCGATCGCGTCTTTATCGGAAGCTGTACGAACAGCCGCATCGAGGATCTGCGTGTCGTCGCGGATATCGCCCGGGGGCGCCGCGTCGCACCGCACGTCAGGGCGATGGTGGTGCCCGGTTCGGGCCTCGTCAAAAGGCAGGCGGAAGCGGAGGGGCTCGATCGGGTCCTGCAATCGGCGGGCTTCGACTGGCGCGAGCCCGGATGTTCGATGTGCGTCGGGATGAATGCGGATCGTCTGCAACCGGGCGAGCGGTGTGCCGCGACCTCGAACCGCAATTTCGAAAACCGGCAGGGACGGGGAGGACGGACCCATCTGATGAGCCCGGCCCTTGCCGCGGCAAGCGCGATCGCGGGATGCATCGCCGATCCCGCCAGCCTCGGCTAGGCCCTTTCGAAGCGTGCGATTGCGGTCTCGTGCCGCATCGTCCGCGCTATGTCGTCGAGACCCTCCAGCAGCGTCCGCCGGTCGTCGGGGTCGACTTCGAACATAATCTCCTCGGCTGACGCCAGCGTGATCCGCTGATCGACCAGATCGATAGTGACCGGCGCGAATTGCGCGAGCTCCACCTCGTTGCGAAGCTGTTCGCACAGCGCGTCGGGAAGGCGGATCAGGAGCAGGCCGTTCTTGCGCGCATTACCCGAGAATATGTCGCCGAAACTCGGCGCGACGATGCATCGGATCCCGAAATCGGCGAGCGCCCAGACGGCGTGCTCGCGCGACGACCCGCACCCGAAATTGCGATCCGCGATCAATATCTGTGCCTGGCGGCAAGCGCCGCGATTCAGGATGAAATCGGGGCGCTCGCCGCCAGCGGCGTCATAGCGGAGTTCCTGAAACAGATGCCGTCCGAGTCCCGCGCGCGTCAGGGCTTTCATGAAGCGGGCCGGTATGACCATGTCGGTGTCTACATTGGCGAGCGCCAGCGGCGCGGCGACTGCGGTCAGGCGGGCGAATTTTTCCAGGGACCTGCTCCTTTAACTTAGTATACTAAGTATAATCGGTCAGCCGCCTTGTCCAATCATATCGGTGTGCCGAAGCATATTGCCGCCTGAATCATAGGGCTCTAAGGTTCGGACAAAGGGGAAAATCTTTGGCAAAGAAGAACGAGGGCTTCCGGCATCCGGCGGAATATTACACGAACCCGGAAAACAGCATCGGCTATCTCGCGCGTATCGTTTTCCGTTCCTTTTCGCGGCTGCTCGAACGCGGAACGCTGACGCACGACGTCTCGGCGGGGCAATGGCGCTTTCTCCGTCAATTGTGGCGCGAGGACGGGATCACCCAGCGCGAACTCAGCGAGCGGGTCGGGATGCGCGAGCCGACGACCGTCGTGGCGCTGAAGGGCCTTGAAAAGGCGGGGTTCATCACACGCAAGAAGACCGAGGACGATCGCCGCAAGACCTTCATCTATCTGACGCCGCATGCGAAAAAGCTCGAGCTGGTCCTCGCCCCGATGAACGCCGAGGTTCATGAGGTCGCGACACGCGGAATGACCGATGCGGAGGTCGAGACGCTGCAGAAGCTGATGCGGCGCGTGATCGACAATCTTGCCGACGAGACCGCCAAGCTGTCGACGCTGTCGGATATCAAGGCCTGAAATCGGGGCCCCTTGCACTCCGCGTGCAATAAGTTAGTATTCTAACTATATTGCAGGGGAGGGACCATTGATCAGGATTGCCGTCGTCGTCGGGAGCGTGCGTGAGGGGTCGTTCAATCGCGCGCTGGGGAAACTGGCGATCGAGGCGCTTGAAGCGCAGGGTGCCGTCGTTACCGACGTCGACCTCGCGGGCTTCGATCTGCCGCTCTATTCGGCCGCCCTTGAAGCCGACAATTTTCCGGCCGACGCAGGACGGCTGAAGACGCTGTTTGCGGCGCAGGACGGGCTGCTGTTCGTCTCGCCCGAATATAATGGCTCCGTTTCGCCCCTGCTCAAGAACGCGATCGACTGGGCGTCGCGTCCCACCGGCGAGGAATCGCTCGTTGCGCTCAGCGCCTATCGCGGCAAGGCGAGTGCAGTCATGTCGGCATCGATCAGCCCGTTCGGCGGCCTTCGCGGTCTGATGCACCTTCGTCAGATTCTCTCGACCATTCAGACGATCGTGATCCCCGAACAGGTCCTGATTCCGAATGCGCATGCGGCTTTCGACGAAACCGGAAAGCTGAAGGATGCGCTGCCGGCCTCGTTGGTCGACATGACGGCGAGCCGACTCGTCACCGTCGCCCGGGCGCTTGCAACCTAGGGCTTGCGCTCGATATTGTCGCCCCAGTCGGCTTCGAGCGTTGCGAGCAGTGCATCGAAGCGGTCGTGACCCAGCCGCTCGGCGAGCTGGTCGGACAGTGCATCCATCGCGCGCTGGGCATCCTGCCGCATCCGCGCGCCCGTTTCGGTCAACGACACGATCATGTGCCGCCGGTCGTCGGGGTCGGGTGCGAGCTTGATCATGCCGAGCCCGACCATCTGGTTGATCGTGCTGTGGATTGCCTGACGCGACACGCCAAGGTTGCGCGCGATGTCCGAAGGGCGAACGATGCCGCTGACGATATTGGTCATCACCATCGATTGCGGACGACTTACATCGGGCCAGCCGCGGTCATGGAGCCGCGCCTGCAAGCCCTCGTCGAGCCAGCAGAAGCGCTGGAAAAGCGCGATGATGAGTTGATTGGTGCGCATGTTACGCCGACGATAGCCCCTGTTTGCCGGCAGATCGCCGACACAGGCACGCTATAAGAGCGGCGCGAGCGAGGCAAGGCGCGGGGCGTTGCATTGTCGAAATGCTTAGTATACTATCTTTCTGGAGAATGAGGGAGAGGCCCGCCGCATGGACGGTTTGATGCAGAATGTGCCGCTGACGGTCGACCGGATCATCGACCATGCGGCTGTGTGGCACGGCGAACGCGAAATCGTCTCGCGCGATGCCGAGGGGCGGGTCACCCGATCGACCTATGCCGCCATTCACGCCGATGCGAAGCGGGTTTCGAACGCGCTGGCCGCCGCCGGCATGAAGCGCGGTGATCGGGTTGCGACGATGGGCTGGAACAGCGCCCGGCACCTGGCGGCGTGGTACGGCGCGGCCGGGATGGGGGTTGTCCTCCACACGCTCAACCCCCGGCTGTTCCTCGAACAGATCGCCTATATCGCGAACCACGCCGGAGACCGGCTGCTGATCGCCGATCCGGCCACCGCCGATCTGGTCGAGGCGTTGTTGCCCCAGGTGCCGTCGATCGAGAAGGTGATCTTCTTTTGCGATGCCGCGTCGATGCCGGAAACGAGCTTCGAGGCCGTCGCATTCGATGACTGGATCGCGGGTCAGCCCGCCGGATATGTCTGGGGCGGCTTCGACGAGAATGCCGCGTGCGGGCTTTGCTACACCAGCGGAACGACGGGGAACCCCAAGGGGGTCCTTTATTCGCATCGCTCCAACTACATCCACGCGCTGATGACGCTGCAGCGCGATGCGCTGGCACTGTCGGCGCGCGATACGGTTCTGCTGGTGGTGCCGATGTATCACGCCAATGCGTGGGGTGTCGTCTATTCGGCGCCCGCGGTCGGTGCGAAGCTGGTGCTGCCGGGGCAGCGGATGGACGGCGAATCGATCTACAACCTGATCGAGCAGGAAGGCGTGACCTATTCGGCCGCGGTGCCGACCGTCTGGCAGATGCTCCTCCAGTACATGCAGGAAAACGGCAAGCGCTTCACCACGCTGGAGCGCGTGACGATCGGCGGGTCGGCCTGTCCGGAATCGATCATCCGGACCTTCCGCGACGATTATGGCGTCGATGTCATCCAGGGATGGGGGATGACCGAGACGTCGCCGCTTGGAACCGTGTCGGTGCCTAACGCCTCGGTCGCGGCGAAGGCCGACGACGAGCAGATGGCATACAAACTGAAGCAGGGGCGGCTGCTTTGCGGGCTCGAGATGAAGCTGGTCGACGATGCCGGCAACCGGCTGCCCCACGACGGCCGGACGCCCGGGCGACTGATGATCAAGGGGCCGACGATCGCGGGCGCCTATTTCGGCGGCGAGGGCGGCGATGTTCTCGACGAAGAGGGCTTCTTCGACACCGGCGACGTCAGCACGATCGACGGCGAAGGCTATATGCAGATCACCGACCGGGCGAAGGACGTCGTCAAATCGGGCGGCGAGTGGATCAGTTCGATCGAGATCGAGAATATCGCGATGGGGCACGAGGCCGTGGCCAACGCCGCCGTCGTCGGCATCGCACATCCCAAATGGGATGAGCGTCCGATTCTGCTCTGCCAGCTGAAACCGGGCGCCGCGGCCTGCGCCGATGATCTGAAGGCCTATCTCGACGGCAAGATCGCGAAATGGTGGATGCCCGACGATGTCCTTTTCGTCGAGGAGGTGCCGCTGGGGCCGACCGGCAAGATCGACAAGAAGGCGATCCGCGCGGGGCTCGAGGGGTACAGGCTGCCGTTCGAAGTTACCCGCTGAAACATACCGACAATCAGGAGAGACGATGATGGACCCCAACGGGATCGAGGGACTGGACGCGCAATTTATCGGGCGGGCGCCGCCGACGGCGCCGCGCATCCAGGCTGGCGGACATCCGTGTCAGGGGATCTACTGGACCGAAAGCGGCAAGCGTCCGAAGGTCGCCATCATCGCGACCCACTATAATGTGGATTTCTCCGAACATTATATCGCGCCGTATTTTGCACGGCAGGGCTTCGGTTTCCTCGGCTGGAACACGCGCTATCGCGGGTTCGAGGACCAGTTCCTGCTCGAGCACGCAGTTCTGGATATCGGCGTCGGCATGAAGTGGCTGAAGGAAGAGGCCGGGGTCGAACAGATCGTCATTCTGGGCAATTCGGGCGGCGGCTCGCTGATGGGCGCCTATCAGGCCGAGGCGATCGCGCCGACCCTGACCGACCGGCTACCCCCGATCGGACAGGATGCGCTGGCGCAACTGATCAAGGGCGATCTCTATATCAGCTTCAACGCGCATCAGGGACGCCCCGAAGTGCTGACCGACTGGATGGACGCGTCGGTGATCGACGAGAATGACCCGGTTGCGACCGATCCCGAACTCGATCCATTCAATCCCGACAACGGTCCGCCCTATTCAGATGCGTTCATCGAAAAATATCGCGCCGGCCAGCGCGCGCGCAACCAGCGGATCACCGATTGGGCAAAGGCCGAGCTCGCGCGTCTCAACGCGGCGGGGATTCCGGACCGCATTTTCCCGATGTTCCGCTGCTGGGGCGACATCCGCTGTGTCGATCCGGCGATCGATCCGTCGGACCGCAAACCCAACTGGTGCTATCGCGGCGACCCGAAGATCGCCAACCGCACGCCGAGCATCGGCCGCGCCAACACGCTGAAGACCTGGCTCAACATGTGGAGCCTCGAAACCTCGCCGTGTCAGGGGCAGCCGCATCTGGCGAAGCACGACACGCCCGCACTCGTCGTGCAGGGCCTTGCCGACACGGGTGTATTCCCGAGCGATGCGCGCAAGATTTTCGATTTCCTGGGATCGGCCGACAAGAGGATCGAACTGATCGAGGGCGCACATTATTTCGAGGATTCGATCCGCGAGCGCCAGAATGCCGCTGACCTCGTCGGAGCCTGGATCAGGGAGAAGCTCTGAGCATGATCGCCACGGCCGACATCGTCCGGGAATTGCGCGCCGCCGGGTTGGCGGGCAGGGAGGATGTCGTGCTCGAACCGCTGACCGGCGGGGTATCCTGCGACGTCTGGAAGGTCGATACGCCCACGGGTCCGATCGTGGTCAAGCGTCCGTTACCGCAACTGCGGGTCGCCGCCGAATGGCTCGCGCCGGTCGAGCGCGGGACGAGCGAGGTGCGCTGGCTCCGTCGCGCGCGCGCCGTCGACCCCGCGATCGTGCCCGAAGTGCTGGCCGAACTGCCGGGGCATGCCTTCGCGATGCGCTTTCTGCCGGGTTGCCCGGTGTGGAAAGACGAACTGACCGCCGGAAGGGTCGATATCCGCTTTGCGGCGGAAGTCGGCCGGTCGATCGCCGAGGTTCACGCCGCCACCGCCAATAGCGCCCACGACCGTGACGCTTTTCCGAACGATGCGATGTTTCGCGCACTGCGCGTCGACCCGTTCTTTCTGCACGTCGCGCAAAAGGACACGGAGCTAGCGCCGGCGCTCTATGCGCTCGCCGACGACCTTGTGTCGCGCAAGGTCGCGCTCGTTCACGGCGACGTCAGCCCGAAGAATATTCTGGTCAACGCGGGCGCGCCGGTGTTCCTCGACGCCGAATGCGCGGTCTATGGCGATCCGGCATTCGATCCCGCCTTCTGCGTCACCCACTTGCTGCTGAAGGCGGTCTGGCTGGACGACATCCGGCTGGTCGAGAGCGCGGCTGCACTGGTCGCGGCGTATCGCGCCGGCATTTCATGGGAAGTCGCCGACGACCTGTTGCTGCGGGCGGGAAAGCTGACCGCCGGCCTGCTCGTTGCACGCGTCGACGGAAAGTCGCCGGCGCCCTATCTGACCGATGCCGCTCACCGTCGCATCGTGCGCGATCAGGCGCGCGCGCTTATCCTTGCGCCGCAGCCGGTGGACGTGCTGGTCGCAAACTGGAAAAGGACTGATCCATGACTTCGCGTATCGCCTCCGTCACCGGCCGCCAGCTCTGGGATTCGCGGGGCCGGCCCACCGTGGAGGCCGAGGTAATGCTGGAATCGGGCGTGGTTGGCCGCGCTATCGCACCCGCGGGCGCTTCGCGTGGCGCACATGAAGCGATCGATCTGCGCGACGGGGGTGAGGCGTTCGGCGGCTTTGGCGTCAATCGCGCCGTGGCGGGTATCGGGTCGGAGATCGCGGCGACGATCAAGGGCATGGACGCACGCGAGCAGGCGGCGATCGACGCGGCGCTCTGCGCGCTCGACAATAGTGCAAACAAGGGACGGCTCGGCGCGAACGCCGTGGTGGCGGTATCGATGGCGGTGCTCCACGCGGCGGCGGCCGACGCCGGCGAGCCGCTCTGGCGCTATCTTGCCGTCGGGCGAAAAGTGCGTGTGCCGCTTCCCGAAATCCAGATTTTCGGAGGCGGTGCCCACGCCGGGCGGCGCACCGACGTGCAGGATTTCATGATCATGTGCCCGAAGGCGGGCAGTTTCCGCCGCGCGCTCGAAATCACCGACGACGTCTATCGCGCCGCGGGCAGGCTGATGGAGGCGAAGGGGCCGCTGTCGGGGGTCGCCGACGAGGGCGGCTGGTGGCCGAACTTCTCCTCGAACGAGGACGCGCTCGACACGTTGACCCGGGCGATCGAGGCGAGCGGGCACCGTGCGGGCGACGAGGTGTTTATCTCGCTCGACATCGCGGCGAACGAGCTGGGCGATGCCGATGGCTATAGCCTCGCGCTCGACGATCGCCGCCTTTCGGGCGAGGAGATGGCCGGACGCATCGTCGAATGGGCCGGGCGCTATCCGATCCTGTCGATCGAGGATCCGGCCGGACAGGACGACTGGACGACGATGGCGGCGGTCACGGCCGCCATCGGCGACAGCGTCCAGATTATCGGTGACGACGTACTCGTCACGAACGCCGCGCGCGTCGAACGCGCGGGCGATGCCGCGGTGTGCAATGCGGCGCTGATCAAGGTCAACCAGATCGGTACGGTCACCGAAGCGAAGGCCGCACTCGACGCTGCCGTAGCGCGCGGTTGGGGAGCGATCGTCTCGGCGCGCTCGGGCGAGAGCGAGGATGTGACCATCGCGCATCTCGCGACCGGCTGGAATGCCGGACAGCTGAAGGTCGGCAGCTTCACCCGCTCCGAACGGATGGCGAAGTGGAACGAGATGCTGCGGATCGAGGAGGCGCTGGGCCCCGATGCGGTCTTCGCGGGCTTCTCGGCATTCGCCGGGTCGATCGGGGCGGTTGCCGCATGATCGTTCTCCACGCACGTCCAAGCCCGGGCTTTCGCGAAGCGGTCGATGCAATCTTCGGCGCGGACAATGTCGTGCATGTCGACGAGGCGACGCCGCTCGACGCCGTGGCGTCCGACATCACCGCGCTGCTTCATGTGCTGACGCCGGTGACGCCGGATTTTATTGCGTCGGCGCCGAAACTGAAACTGATCCAGAAGCTTGGTGTCGGTGTGAATACCATCGCGCTCGATGCGGCACGCGAACATGGCGTTGCGGTGTGCAACATGCCGGGTACCAACAGCCAGGCTGTCGCCGAGATGGCGCTGTCGCTGATGATGGCGGTGCTCCGGCGCACCTGCTTCTTCGATGCCCGCACCCGTGCCGGAGAGGGATGGACCGCCGATCCGTCCGAGCTCGACAGCGTCGGCGAGATCGGCGGGCGGACCGTGGGCCTCGTCGGTTTCGGCAATTCGGCACAACTATTGGCGCCGGTACTGGCGGCGCTGGGGGCGAAGGTCGTCTATACCGCACGCAGTCCCCGCGACGTGCCTTATGAATTTCTGCCGCTCGACCGCCTGCTGGCGGAAAGCGATATCGTCTCGCTCCATATCCCGCTGACCGACGGGACGCGCGCGAGCATCGACCCTTTCGCGATGAAAAAAGGGGCGGTGCTCGTAAACACCGCACGCGGCGAACTCGTAGATCAGGCCCGCCTTGTCGAGGCGCTGACCGGCGGTCATCTGCGCGGCGCCGGACTCGACGTCTTCGCCGAGGAGCCGCTGTCGCGCGATAATCCGTTGCTCGGCCTGTCCAATGCGGTGCTCGCACCGCATATCGCCTGGCTCACGCCGGAAACGCTCGTGCGCAGCCTCAGGGTCGCGCACGAAAATTGCCGCCGCCTCGCAGCAGGCGAAGCGCTTCTTCATCGGGTGATCTGATGCCGCTTCCTGTTGTTCTGATTACCGGCCAGCTTTTGACCGATGCCGTGTGGCGGCCCTTGCTCGACGCATGGGGCGACCGCGAGGTAATCGTCGCCGACAACCGGAGTGATGACACGATCGGCGGTTTCGCGCAGCGGCTGCTCGACAGCGCTCCTCCGACGTTCGTGCTGGTCGGCCATGCGATGGGCGGCTTCGTCGCGTTCGAGGTGATGCGCCGCGCACCGGGGCGTGTTGCGAAGCTGGCGCTGATTTCCACGCTCGCTTCGGCCGACGGTCCGGCGCAGACCGCGCGGAGGCAGGGCTATATCGACCTTGTCGAAAGCGGCCAGTTCGATCAGGTCGTCGAGGAACGCATCCCGATCCTGTTCCCCGAAGAAAAGCGCAATGACGCGCGCCTGCTCGGCATTGCGCGGCAGATGGCGGCCGATACGGGGGCGGAAACCTTCCTCGCGCAACAGCGCGCGATCATGGCGCGGATCGACAGCCGCCCGCGGCTCGGCGAGATCGCGGTTC
Organism: Sphingopyxis sp. BSN-002; assembly: GCF_022024275.1. Lineage (NCBI taxonomy): Bacteria > Pseudomonadati > Pseudomonadota > Alphaproteobacteria > Sphingomonadales > Sphingopyxidaceae > Sphingopyxis > Sphingopyxis sp. BSN-002. Next base: position 1,118,812 of record NZ_CP091804.1, on the reverse strand, counting down.
CGACTTTGCTGATCTGGGGCGAGAAGGACGGAATCACCAGCCGTGCGCACCACGAGGAGATACTGGCAGCGATCCCCGGCGCTCGGCTCGAGGTGATCGCCGGGGCGGGGCATCTGCCGACCGTCGAGGCGCCCGAAGCGGTTGTGCCGCTGCTGGACGCCTTCATCGACGCATAGGCTTACTTCAATTCCGCGCGCACCAGCGCCGTCCCGTCGACCATGGCCTTCAGCTTGGCTTGGCTATGCTCGCGGCTGTGGTACTTCATCCCGCAGTCGGGGGCGATCCACAGCCGCTCGGCATCGACATAGCGCAGCGCCTCGCGGATGCGGCCGGCGACCACTTCGGGCGTCTCCACCTCGGGGATCGACAGGTCGAGGACGCCGTACATGATCGTCTTGGTCGGCAGCTCGGCGAGGATTGCGGGATCGAGCCCCGGTTGCGCCGCTTCGATCGAGATCACGTCGATCGCCGAGGCTTCGAGCTCCGCGAGGAAATCATAGGCCTTGGGCTTCGGGCCCGTCGCGCCGGCACCGTGGTGCACCATCGCATAGCCGAAGCATATGTGGAGCGCGGTCGTGCCGCCGACACCGTCGAGCGCGCGGTTGATCGCCTCGATCGCATAGGCGTTCGCTTCGGCGGCACGCGCCTGCAGATAGGGCTCGTCGAGCTGGACGACGTCGACTCCGGCAGCGAACAGGTCTTTCACTTCTGCATTCACCGCGTCCGCATAGTCCATCGCGAGCGATCTCGCGTCGGGATAATAGCCGTTCTCGGCTTGCTGCGTCATCGTGAACGGGCCGGGCAGGGTCAGCTTTACCGGTTTTGTCGAATGGCGGCGGAGGAAGGCGGCATCCTGTGCTTCTATAGGCGCCACCCGCCGGATCGGACCTGAAACGAGCGGCACCGGATTGGCGTTGCCGGTGCGGTCGATCGCGGTCCCGTGCTTCTCGGTATCGATCCCCGACAGTGCGGTCGCAAGTCGGTTCGAATAGCTTTCGCGGCGCATCTCGCCATCGCCGACGATGTCGATGCCCAGTTCCTCCTGATCGCGGATCGCCATCAGCGTTGCTGCCTCCTGCGCATCGGCGAGCCAGGGATCAGGAATGCGCCACAGCGTCTCGGCGCGAACGCGGGGAGGCAGGCTGGCCTTCAGTCGCTCGCGGTCGATCAGCCAGTCGGGCTGGGGGTAGCTTCCGACGATCGTCGTGGGCAATATGGGGTGGTCGAACAAGGCCGGTCCTCTCGAATTTTTAGCTGGCCAAGCATTTGCTTAGTATTCTATCTAATTCAAGTCGAAACGACGATTGGGAGAGCAAAATGATCGATCTGGAGGCTATCCGGACGCTGGCGGATATTCCGGCGGCGCAGGCCCGCAAACGCGGGGGCGCGGTGGCCGTGAAATTCGGGGCGCGCGAGACGAGCTTTGCCGAGCTTGACGCGGCGTCGAACCGTGTCGCCAACGCACTCCTTGCGGCGGGCGTCGTTCCGGGCGATCGCGTGTCGGCCCTCACCAAGAACCATGACGGCTGGTACCCGCTCTTCTTCGGAACCGCGCGCGCGCGCGCCTGTCTGGCGCCGGTCAATTGCCGCCTTGCGGCCGGCGAGATCGCTTTCATTCTCGGCGATGCCGCGCCGAAGCTTTTGTTCGTCGGCGAAGATTTCTTCGACCTCGCACTCGCCGCGGTGGAAGGTCTCGCAGAGCCGCCGCACGTGGTGGCGCTTTATGGCGCGCACCCGGCGTTCGAGAGCCTGGAATCCTGGCTCGGCGGGGCGTCGGCGACTGCGCCTGTGGATGAGCCGCAGCTCTCCGACGACGTGCTGCAGCTTTACACCAGCGGCACGACGGGGCGGCCGAAGGGCGTGGTGCTCGCGAACAGGAACTACCGCCGGTTCCTCGAGATGGCGACCGAGGTCGACGGCTTCGCTTATGGCGAGGACGAAACGGTGATGATCGTCATGCCGCTGTTCCACGTTGCCGGAACGAATGTCAGCTTCTCGGGGCTTGCGCAGGGCGGCCGGCTCGTACTGGTCAAGGATTTCGCCGCCGGCGACGCGATCCGGATGATGACGGAGGAGCGGGTCGCGCATGCCTTCCTCGCGCCCGCGATGATCCAGATGATGCTCCAGCAACCTGAAGCCGAAGCGGGCGATTATTCGCAGCTCCGTTCGATCGCCTATGGCGCTTCGCCGATCGCCGAGGATGTGCTGCGCCGCGCACGCGCGACCTTCGGCTGCGATTTCGTCCAGTTTTACGGCATGACCGAGAGCTCGGGGGGCGGTTCCTATCTGTCGCCGTCGGCGCACGATCTTCCGGGCAAGCTGACGTCGTGCGGCAAGCCCTGGCCGCAGACCGAGATGGCGATCCTCGACGGCGAGGGGCGCGCGCTGGACGATGGCGAGATCGGCGAGATCGCGATCCGAGGCGACCTTGTGATGAAGGAATATTGGAACCGCGCCGAGGCGACCGCCGATACGGTGGTGGACGGCTGGCTCCGCACCGGCGACGTCGGCTTTCGCGACCCTGACGGCTTCTATTTCGTTCATGACCGGATCAAGGACATGATCGTGTCGGGCGGCGAGAATGTCTATCCGGCCGAGGTCGAGAGCGCGATCATGGGCTGTCCCGGGGTCGCCGACGTTGCGGTGATCGGCGTCCCTGACGATAAATGGGGAGAAGCGGTGAAAGCACTGATCGTCCCCGCGGCGGGCGCGACGGTCGAGGCCGCCGACGTCATTGGCTGGGCCCGCGAGCGGATCGCCGCATACAAGGCGCCCAAGAGCATCGACTTCATCGACGCGCTGCCGCGCAATCCGTCGGGGAAAGTGCTCCGGCGTGAGCTGCGTGCACCCTATTGGGAAGGCCGCGACCGCGCTGTGGGATAAGCGGCGCTGGATAAAAAGAAGGCCCGGCGCTTGCACGCCGGGCCAAGAGGAGTTCCCGGTAGGATTTCTTACTCGGCCGGCACCGGCGTCCGGCCGGTGATGAAGCCTTCGCGCTTCGTGCCGTCGGCCTGCACGGGGTCGTGCGCAACGTCGCGTTCGTCGAATTCCTTGGTCCACGCCGCGAACTCGAGGCACACGCCGTCGGGATCGAAAAAATAGACCGAGCGGACGAAGACCCCGGGATGCAATTCGGCGGAGGCCTGCATCGGTGAATCGTCATGGTTGAGCACCGGGGTTACCTCGATGCCCTTGTCGATCAGGCGCTGGTAATAATCGTCGAACTTTTCGGCCCGGACGTTGATCGCGATGTGGTTCATCGAGCCATGCGCCGACACGAAGCTGCCCTGCGTCGGCAGCGCGGCGGGTGCCGAGATGCCCGGAACGGCTTCGGGCGCATTCGGAAACCAGAAAAAGGCGAGGCTGTCGCCATTGCCGATGTCGAAAAAGAAATGCTGGCCGCGTCCGCCGGGCAGGTCGATCGTCTTGGTCAGCGGCATGCCGAGAACGTCGCGATAGAATTCGACCGTCTTTGCCATATCCTTGCACACGAGCGCGAGGTGGTTGACCCCGCAGAATTCGAACTCGCTATTTGCTGCAGCCATGATCCGTCTCCTTGTGGTTTCAGTTGGCGGTGACGCTGGGACGGCTTTTCATCCGTTCGTACCAGCCCAGAATATTGAGGTTGGCGGGGTCGATCGGCTGACCGACCGACGCGCCGAAGTCGAGGAATGCGAACAGCATGATATCGGCGAGGCTGAAGGCGTCACCCGCGACGAATTCGCGACCGGCGATCTGCGCATCGAGCCATGCGATCCCGTCCTGTGCAGTCGCCTTCAGTCCATCAGCCGCCTCCGGCAGGCATCGCAGCCGCGGTTCGAACAGGGGCAGTCCCTCGGCAAAACGAAAGCCGTTGGTCAGCGGCTCGCAGATCTTGAGATCGACGCGGCGCGTCCACATCCGTGTCTTCGCGCGCTCTTCCGCCGTCGAGCCTGTCAGCGTCGGATCGGGAAAGCGTTCGTCGAGATATTCGCAGATGGCCGTGATCTCACAAAGAAAACTGCCATCGTCGAGTTCGAGCGCGGGCGTCTGTCCGGCAGCGTTTACATCGACATTATAGGGCGCACGGCGGTTCTCGCCCCCGCGAAGGTCGACCGTGACCTCGGGGATTTCGATACCCTTTTCGGCCATGAACAGTTTCACGACACGCGGGTTAGGTCCGACGCTGGTGTAAAACTTCATATTGTCCTCTCGTTGTGTCTCTTATCACGTCACTGGCAAACCGTCAACTAAGTTGACAGTTTGCCAGCCGAAGCCCGGCGCGCGGCCAGCGGATGCGGTACAGCGCTCCCGTTGTCGAAGCCGTGATATACGCGTCGCGCCGGTCGGCGCCGCCAAAGGCGATATTGGTGATGCCGATGTCGGGCAGCGGCACAAACTCCGAGCCGCCGCCGTCGGGGTCGAAGATCGTGATCCCGCCCTCGACCATCGTGCCGACGCAGATGCGGCCGCCCTCCTCGATCGCCATGCTGTCGAGCAGGCGAAAGGCAGGCGGGGTGCCAACGAAGCGTCCCGGCGCCCATGGCGGCGGCGGCGCAAGCTCGCCGGGGGCGACAATGTCCATCGCCCAAACGCGCGCGGTCATCGTCTCGCTGACATAGAGCGTCCGGCCGTCGGGCGAGAGGCCGATCCCGTTCGGCCCCATCACGTCGGCGCGCTGGCGGCTGATCTTCGATCCGTCAGCGGCTGCGTAATAGATCGCGCCATGGTCGCGGCCGCTATCGCGAACCTGCCCATGGTCGGTGAACCAGAAACCCCCGCCTGCATCGAAGACGATGTCGTTCGGTCCCTTCAGCCGCTCGCCCTCGAAACTGTCGTAGAGCGTCGTGACGGCGCCGGTGACAAGGTCGACGCGCTGGATCGACCCGCAAGGTGCAGCGTTCGCGGCGTGACCGGGAAACAGCAAACCGCCCGCCTCGGTCCACCGGAAACCGCCATTATTGCAGACATAGGCGGCACCGTCAGGTCCAATGGCGAGGCCGTTCGGGCCGCCACCGGGCTCCGCAACGACGGACAGCGTCCCGTCGGGCGCCACGCGGGTCAGCGTTCCGCGCGCAATCTCGACCAGCAGCACTGATCCGTCGGGCATCGGGACAGGGCCTTCGGGAAAGCGAAGTCCTGTCGCGACAACCTCCGGGGTGCCGTAGTCGGTCACCCGTTTGCCGGACGCGGGGCGCTGAGGAAGTCGGCGGCGCTGAAGCCTTCGGGCGCCGCGACCTCGACGATCGGATCCTCGCGCGCGTCATATTCCATGCGCAGCGCCCGGGTGATCACGGCGTGCATGTCATAGAGGCAGGTGATGTAGGTAAATTCGAAAATCTGCTCGTCGTTCCAGAAGGTCTTGAGCTTGTCGAACACCTCCAGCGGGACGCGGCCCCCCGCCTGGCTGAGACAATCGGCATAGGCGAGGACGGCGCGCTCCTGATCATCGTAGCAGTCGGCAACTTGCCAGTGGGCGATGGCTGCGATCTTCTCGTCGCTGACGCCCAGACCGCGGAGCGACTTGCAATGCTGCGAAAAGACGAACTGGCTGCCCTTGACCCAGCCGGCGCGCGTCTGACCCAGTTCGCGCAGCACGGGATCGATGGTGCGCGCGGGGTTGCGATAGACCGCGAAGCCCTTGACCGCATGTTCGAAAATGTCGGGCGACAGCGCGAACACCGTCCACCAGTCGCCGGGCGTGCCGGTCGCGGTGCCGGGTTCGGCAACGGGGTCGCGATCGCCGAACAGGCGGTTGTAATAGGCGAGGACGGTCTCGTCGGTGACTTCCGAGCGGGGGACCTGACGCAGGACGGGCATGATTGACTCCTCAGGCGTTCGCAAATTTGCGGAATTCGGCAACATGCGCGCTGTCGAAATATTCGTCGAGCCGCGTGATCCGGCCATTCTCGACCTTGCACACGATCGCGCAGGGCAGGCGGACTTCGCCGTCGTCGTGGACGCGGCGGCCCTTCAGGACATGCTGCTGAACGAATCCGCCAGGAAAGGTCGTCAGCCGGCGATCGGCATATTCGCGGTCCTTGATCCGCGCGACCATGCCGGTCAGCGTCTGCGCAGTCTGCGCGGGGGTGACGATCAGCTCGTCGGTATTGTGCCAGATCTCGGCGTCGGGGGTGAAGCTGCCCTGCATCGTCTCGATGTCGCCCTGTTCGATCGCGTCGAAGAAGCGCTGCGCCATCGCGCGAATGTCGTCCTGCTCTGCCATGATATTCTCCTTAAGCCTTGGCGCCGAACATGCGGCCGCCGTTGGCCGCGATCAGCCCGTCGATATCGTCGCCCTTGTAGGCGGGGTCGGCCGAGGGGCCGAAGGACGACAGCATATCCTGCGTCACCAGTTCGGCCATCGCCTTCCATTCGGGGTGGGTGAAGATCCAGTACTCGCCCGCCTCGATCGCCTGCACGACGCGCGTGCCGATCTTGTCGGGCGACATGCCGCCCGCGAGGACGCCCTGCATCGCCTGGCTCGTCGCGGCGGCCTTGCCGACCTCGACCTCCACGGGACGCAAGTCGCGGGTCGTCTCGACGATGCGCGTTGCCGACATGCCGGGCATCAGCACCGAGATATCGACGCAGGTTCCGGCGAGCTCGTTGCGCAGCGCCATTGCGATGCCGAGCGTCGCATATTTGGAACTGATATAGGCGACCGAGATCGGCGGCGGCACGATCGCCACCATCGAACTGGTGATGATCAGATGCGACGGCTCGCCGCTCGCTTTCATCTCGCCGAGAAAGGTGCGGCAGGCATAGAGATGCGCGTGCGCGTTGACGGCATAATTCCAGCGCCAGACGTCGGTGTCATATTGCTCGAACGGTCCCGACCCGCCGCCGACCCCGGCGTTGCTGAACAGGATGCGCACCGGGCCGAACTCGCGAGCAGCTGCGCCGGCTTCGGCCCAGCTGTCCTCGCTGGTGACGTCGAGTCCGAGCCCGAGCGCGCTGGCGCCCGCGCTACGCAATCCCGCGGCTGCACTTTCGGCGCCCGCCGCATCGATATCGGCAAGGATGACCGATGCGCCCTTCGCCGCCAGCGCTTTTGCCGCGGCGAGGCCGAGCCCGCTCGCGCCGCCGGTGATGAAGGCGGTCTTGCCATGAACATCGGTCATTCGGCGAAGTCCTTTTCGAGCGTGCGCCGCATGCGGAACTGCGCGAGGCCGGCCGCCGCGGCGAAGGGCATCAGCGCCATCAGCGCCCAGCGCAGGCTCTCGTCGCCGAAGTCGGGTTTCAAGGTGTCGCTGACGATCCCGGCGAACAGCGGGCCGAGCCCCAGACCGACGATGTTGAACATCAGCATCAGCACCGCGGCTGCGGTCGCGCGGCTGCGCGGAGGGGTCAGGTTCTGCACCAGCGCGAGCGCCGGGGCGACATAGGCGGTACAGGCGGCCATCGGGACCAGCATCAGCGCAAGCGAGAGCTGCCAGCTGTCGACGAGCAGCGCGGCGATGAAGGTCGGGATCAGTATCAGCGTCGCAAGCGCAGGGATGGTACCATAGGCGCGCGCAGAGACCTTGGCGCGGTGGCTGACGAGCCAGCCGCCGCCGAGGATGCCGATGCCGAAGGTGATGCCCGCCGCCGGCCCGAAATAGGTCGCCATCGCTTCGAGCGGCATTTTTTGCGTACGCATCAGAAAGGCAGGGATCCAATTGAGCATGCCATAGCTGGTGAAGGCGGCAAGGCCGCTGCCGATCATCACCATGCGCAGCGACGGCCGGCGCCAGAACATTGCGAGGCTCTGGCTGAAGGGCAGGGCCTCGTCGGCGGGCTTGTGCGTGTCCATCGCGCCGCGTGCGGGTTCGCGCACAAGCCAGATCAGGATCGGCGCGATCAGGATACCGACGATTCCGATCACGACGAAGGCGTTGCGCCAGCCGATGTTTGCGGCGGCCCACGCGCCGAAGGTCGCACCGACGAACACGCCGAAGGGGCCGTTACAGGTGAAGAGGCCGATCGCGAGCGGGCGCTGCGCGGGCGGATAATAGTCGGCGATCACCGACAGCGAGGGCGCTGTGCCGCCGGCCTCACCCGCGCCGACGCCGAAACGCATCAGCGCGAGTTGCCAGAAATTGCCGACCATGCCGCACGCTGCAGTGAAGCCGCTCCACACGACGCAGGCGATGCCGATCAGCCTCACGCGGTTCCATCGATCGGCGATCATCGCGACCGGAACGCCCATCGCGGCATAGAAAAGCGCAAAGGCGAGCCCGGTCAGCAGGCCGAACTGGGTGTCGCTGAATTGCATATCGGCGCGGATCGGCTCGACGAGGACCGACAGGAGCTGGCGGTCGACGAAGTTGATCGTCCCGACCACGAACAGCATTGCGAGCGCGACATTGCGGCGCAACGCGAGACCCGCGTCAGGCGCAGCAGCGCCGGGATTGAGGGCGGTGGCCTCGGTCATAACTCTCCCCAAAAACGCGCGATTCTTCTCGGTCGAAAAATACTTAGGTATTTAAGTTTATCTGTCAATGTGCTTTACGGTAGCGACAGGATAAGCGGGAGAGAAGAGATGGATATCAAGGGCAAGACCGCGATCGTGACGGGGGCGGCCGGCGGCATCGGCCGCGCGACTGCAGTGATGCTGGCGGCGCGTGGCGCGGCGGAAATCAGGCTGGTTGATGTGAAGCAGAATGAGCTCGCCGAAACGGCGCGGCTCGTCGAGGCCGAAGGGGCGCGGGCGACGACGCATGCGCTCGACCTGTCCGACGTCCCCGCAGCCGAGGCGTGGTTTCTGGCGCATGGCGACGTCGACATCCTGCACAATAATGCCGGGGTCGTGTCGGGCCTGCCGCAATTCCCCGACGTCGATGCGGCGCGTCTCCGCTGGATCATCGACGTCAACATCACCTCACTCGTCGCGGCGACGCAGATCGCGGTGCAACGGATGAAGGTGCGCGGGGGCGGGGTGATTATCAACACCGTCTCCACCGTCGCGCTTGGTACCGGTTTTTACGACGCGATGTATGCGACGACGAAGGCGGCAGTTATGATGTTCACGCGCTGCTGCGCACCGCTGAAAGAGGAATGCAATGTCCGCGTCGCGGGGATGCTCCCGGGGCTCGTCGACACGCCGATCCTCGACACGACGGGCGCGGGCGGCAAGTCGGAGTGGATGAAGACCGTGCTCGCGAACAACGAGGCGTGCGTGCCGGAAGATATCGCGGGCGGCGTGGCCATGCTGATCGAGGACGACAGCCTTGCCGGCGGCGACTGGGTCGCGGTGCGGCGGTCGAACGGGCAGGTCGAATATCAGTGGGGCCACGCCGACACGGTTTAGCGTGTCGGCGCCTCGAGCATATTCTTGCCGAACAAATTCGACCATTGTTCTTCGGTCAGCACCGGCCGTGCGCTCGACAGGTTTGCGGCATTTTTGACGTCGGTGCCCGCGATGACCGCGGGGCGTTCGCCGATCCGCGCGAACCAGTCGGCGACAGCGGGATAATCGTCGAGGGTCAGCCCGATCGCGCGGATCGCGCGCGTCCAGGGCCAGGTGGCGATATCCGCGATCGAATATTCTTCGGCCAGATAGTCGGCTTCGCCCAGACGTCCGTTGAGGACATGGAGCAGGCGCAGCGTCTCGTTGCGATAGCGTTCGACCGGATAGGCCTGCCCCTCGGGGGCGTAACGGATGAAATGATGCGCCTGGCCCTGCATCGGCCCGAAGCTCGCCATCTGCCACATCAGCCATTGCTGCGCCTGACTGCGGCGGCGCGGGTCGGCCGGAAGCATGCGGCCGCTCTTTTCCGCGAGATAGAGCAGGATCGCCCCGCTTTCGAACACCGGCAGCGGCGCGCCGCCGCCGACGGGGTCGTGGTCGACGATCGCCGGAAGGCGCCCGTTCGGATTGATGCGCCGGTATTCGGGTGTCAGATGATCGCCCTCCAGCATGTTCATCGCCAGCAGCCGGTGGGGCAGGCCGATCTCCTCGAGCATGATCGAGACCTTGTGGCCGTTGGGCGTGGGCGTGAAATAGACGTCGATCATGCGATGTTTCTTCCGGAAAAATTGGCGCGGGCGGCCGCGAAGGCCGCGTCGAACGCGTCCTTTCCGGCAGGATAGGCGACAACGGTCAGCGTGACGCCGGCGATTTTCCAGCCGTCGCGCCGCACAAGACGATGAGTGTAGCGGCCGATCAGGTCGCCAAGCAGGGCATGGTCACCGACGCCTACGACGTGAACGGCATCGACGATGCTCGTCGCGGTCGCCCGATCGCCGTCGATTGTCGCAACGATATTATGCAGCTGGTGTGCCGTGGCGTCGAAGCCTTCGAGCGCCTTGCAGCGGTTCGTCCATTCGTCGGCGGAAACGGTTGCGACGAGCGAACCGATCGCGCCATAGTCGATCGCGATATCGTCGAGGAAGAGCGCGCGATACGCGTGCCAGTCGCGCGCATCGAGTGCGCCCGCATAAGCGGTCACGACCGCGGCCACCGCTTCCCTGTCGAGGAGAGCGTGGACCGCGGCCATGCCGTGGGACATCAGAATTTGAAACCGGCTTCGATCGAAAGATTGCGCGGCGGTTCGAGGTAGAGGATCGCACGCGGCGCGGCGGTGATCGGCGCAGGCAGGTTGAAGGCGCTGCCTGTCGTCAACTCGTTGGTCAGGTTCTTGCCGACGAACGCCACGAACCATTTGTCGTCTTGATCCGCCAGCTGGACGCGCAGGTCGAGCTTTACATAGCCCTTCTGCACCCCGAAGATCGGGCTCTGGTTGTCCGAGTTGAAATATTTCGAACGGCCCGCCGCGACGCCGGTGATGTCGAGCTTCAGATCGTCGCCGAAATCGAAGCGGCCGTGCGCCGAGACGTTGCCGGTATATTTCGACGAATAGGCGACGCGGTAGCCGGCAAGGTTGTTGGTCGCCGGCAGGCAGGTGGTGGGCTGCGAGGCAAGGCAGGCGGCACCCGGATAATCGTCATATTTGACGTCCTGATAGGCGCCTGATGCCTGGATATCGAAGTTCTGCGACAGATAGAGCGCCAGAGATCCTTCGATGCCCTTCGAGGTCGCACTCGCGGCGTTACCGGTGAGGTAGCTCGATGTGGCGGGCTGATAGACCGAGACCTGCAGATTCTTGAACTGTGTGTCGTAGATCGAGACGTTCGCGACGAGCTTGCCGTCTAGCAGCGTCGATTTGATGCCTGCTTCATAATTGGTCGAGCGCTCGGGCTTGAACGCGAAGGTCGCGTTCGTGGTGCCGAGCGTGTTCGACACGAAGCCGCCCGACTTCGACCCGCGACCATAGGTCGCATAGACCATGATGTGCGGTGCGATATCATACTGCAGGGTCGCCGACGGGTCGACATTGCCTTCGCTGAGCGAGCCGACCGCGCTGGAGATCGGACGGATCGCGAACGGGCCGTAAACGAGACGCGAAGCGAAATCGGCGTCCTTGCTCGTGTGCGAATAGCGCAGGCTGCCGATGATGCGGAAGGTGTCGGCCAGATTCAATGTGCCTTGCCCGAACACCGACCAGCTTTCCGAAGTCTGGTTGAAGCGGCTGTCGATCCGGCCGAAATAGGGGCTGCCGGCAAGGTTCAGGATGTTGAAGCCCTGAAACTGGTCGAGCCGGTATTTGCCATGGTCATAATAGGCGCCAGCGATGAATTCGAAGGTCCGGCCAGTCGGCGACAGGATACGGAATTCCTGCGAATATTGTTCGAACCGTTCGGGGAAGCTGTTGTACACCGAATTATTGGTGACCGCGCCGGTGCCGTTCGGAATCGTCTGGTCGAAGCCGTTGACGATATTGGCGTTGAACCAGCTGTAGCCCGTGACCGACGTGAGCGTGTAGTCGCCGATCGACAGGTTGCCGGTACCCGAAATCATCCAGGATTTGGTCTTCGTTCCTTCATCGCCGAGCGCCGACTTTTCGAGATAGCGCGTCCGCTGGGGATCCTGCGAACTCGTCAGCGGGCTCGAAACGGTGATCCCGCCGATGATGTCGCGGTTCGCATATTCGATCTTGGTCGTGTAATCGAAGTTCGACGAGGGTTCCCATTTCAGGGTCAGGCGAAGCAGTTGCTGCTTGGTCTCCGGATCGTCGTGATCGGTCGCAAGATTGCGGATATAGCCGTCCTGATTGACGACTTTCATCGCGAAGCGCGCGCCGAGCGTGTCGGTGATCGGTCCCGCCAGATAGCCGGAGAAGTCGACGCCCTTGAAGTCGAAGTTATAGTTGCCGGTGAGCCGACCTTCGAAATCCTTGGTCGGTCCGGCGGACACGACGCTGACGGCACCCGCTGCAGTGTTCTTGCCGAAGAGCGCGCCTTGCGGACCGCGCAGCACCTCAACGCGGGCGAGGTCGAAGAAGGGCGCCTGCGCCTGACGCGAACGGCCCGCGTAAACGCCATCGACATAGAGCGAGACCGACTGGTCAAAGGCGAAGTTCGCCGGCGGAGAACCGAAGCCGCGAATGTAGATGACGTCGTTGCCGGCGGTCGACTGGACGAAGACGTTCGGCGTGTAGTTCATCACCGACTTGATGTCGCTCGCGTTGAAGTCGTCGAGGCGCTGGCCGCTGACGACTTCCATCGAGATCGGCACGTCCTGGATATTCTGTTCGCGCTTCTGCGCGGTCACGATGATCTCGTTCGTGTCGGTGGTTTCCGATGCGTCCTGCGCCATCGCCGGAGCGGCGGACGCGAGCATTGCGATCGTCGCAGCGCCGGACAGCAGAATCTGGTTACGAGCCTTCATATTCACCCTCCCATTGAGTGTCGTGCAGCGGTACCGGAAATGACCTCCGATCCGTCAATCTGATTGACCCTTAGTATACTAATGGTTTTATGCTTGTCCATAGGTTGGGAAGAGGATTCGTATAATGACGCAAGAAAACGGGGATCGACCGACGGCCGCATTGGCGAGCCGGCATCTGTGTACCGTGGAGTTCGAGGTGGGCGGCGGGCTGATCGCGATCGGTGCTTCGCCGTTCGGCGAGCAGCGGCTCGGCTATGTCACCGGAGGCCGGTTTTTCGGGCCCAGAATCAACGGTATCGTTCTGCCGGGCGGCGGCAACTGGTCGCGTGCCGGCCGACTGGAAGGGGCGGCGTCGGTCGGCACTTTCGATGCCCGCGCGGTGTGGCAAACCGATGACGGGGAGCTCATCTATCTGAGCTATACCGGGCGCAGCATCATTCCCGATGATGTGCGCGCGACGTTCGCCGACCCGGCGATCCCTGACGCCGATCCGTCGCGATATTATCTGCGAATCGCGCCGGTGTTCGAAACCGCAAGCGCGAAATATGGCTGGCTCAACGGCATCCTCGCAGTCGGGGTGGGCGAGCGCACCGATTTCGGGGTTCGCCATGTCATTCACGAGGTGCTGTAGGATGATCGACCTGCATTATTCGGCGACGCCGAACGGCCAGAAGATCGCGATCATGCTCGAGGAAATCGGCGAGCCCTATCGCGTCATCGCCTATGACATCTTCAACGGTGACCAGTTGACCGAGGCCTATGGGCGGATCAATCCGAACCATCGACTGCCCGCGATCGTCGATCGGAACCCGGCGGGGGGCGGCGGGCCGGTGACGGTGTTCGAGTCGGGCGCCATCCTGCAATATCTTGCGGAAAAGAGCGGACGCTTCCTTCCCGCATCGGGCGCTCCGCGCGCTGCGGTGCTGTCGTGGTTGACCTGGCAGGTTGCGGGGCTCGGTCCGATGGGTGGGCAGGCGAGCCACTTTCTTCGCTATGCTCCATCGGGGCAGGATTATGCGATCGAACGCTATACGAAGGAGCTGAAGCGACTGTTGACCGTCCTCGAAAAGCGGCTGGAGAAAAGCGCCTATGTCGGCGGTGACGACTATTCGATTGCCGACATGGCGATCTGGCCGGGCCGTGCCTCCGCCTTCGTGATGGGGATGGGCCTCGACGAATGGCCCGCGATGCACGCGTGGTTCGAACGGATACGCGAACGGCCCGCAGTGGAGCGCGCCATGTCGCGCGAGGATCTGAAGGCGCCGGCCAAATATGTCGGACGGCACCAGCAGCTCGACGAGAAGGAATGGTCGAACATGTTCGGCGACGCCAATCACGCCGCGGTGACGAAGGATTGAGCCTAGCGTGGGGCGTGCTGACGGTCGCCCCACAGGATTGCGCGATGCTCGTCGGTGAAGCCGGTCAGTCCGCCCTCGATCGTCTCGGCGCGCGCGATGCCGACCTTCATTCCTTCGGCCACGGCGGGGCGCTCCAGCATCGCGGCGCCCCAGCGCTCGACGTTCGGAAAGCGTCCCGCCTTGTCGATGAACTGCCGGCGAAGATAGGGCAGGGTCGCCATGTCTGCGATCGTGTACTCGTCGCCGGCGAGCCATTCGGCCTCGCCCAGTCGCCGGTCGAGCACCATCATCAGGCGGTCGACCTCACGGCTGTACCGTTCGATTGCATAGTCGTGACGGTCCCGGGCATAATGGGTGAAATGCGCTTCCTGTCCGAACATCGGACCGACACCCGACACCTGGAACATCAGCCACTGCCAGCAGGTGGCGCGCTTCACGGGATCTTCGGGGAGGAAGCGGCCGGTCTTCTGCGCGAGATAGAGCAGGATCGCGCCCGTCTCCCACAGCACAAAGCCGGGACCATGCGGACCGGCATCGTCGACGATCACAGGGGTCTTGTTGTTCGGATTGAGCGCGAGGAATTCCGGGGTCAGCTGTTCCCCCGCAAGAATGTCGACGGGTTCGAGCCGCCATTCGAGCCCCATTTCGATAAGTGCGATCGCGATCTTGCGCGCGTTGGGCGTGGGGCCACCGTATAGCGTGATCATGGCATCAGCTCCCCCGTCCGAGCCAGCGCTCGAGCACCTCGGCGCTGTCCTGCCCCACGGTCAGCGGCGCGGGGCGGCGCACACTGCCAGGCGTGCCCGACAGTTTCGGAAACACGCCCTGCATGGTGATCTCGCCGAACTCGTCATCTTCCACCGTCACCAGCGCTTCGCGCGCGGCAAAATGAGGGTCGGCCAGCATATCCCCGGCGTCGAACACGCGCCCGGCAGGGACGCCGGCTTCGACCATCTTTTCTTCGAGCTGCTCGATCGTCAGCGTCGCCGTCCATTCGCCGATCATCGCGTCGAGTTCTTCCTGCCGCGCGCCGCGGGCGCGGTGCGTCGCATAGCGTTCGTCGGTCGCGAGTTCGGGCCGACCCATTGCCGCAGCGAGACGCGCAAAGACGCCATCCTGATTGGCGCCGATCAGATATTCGCCGTCGCTGCAGGGATAGACGTTCGACGGGGCAATCCCCGGCAGCGTCGACCCGGTCCGCCGGCGTTTCGTGCCGCTGGCGGAATAGTCGGACACGGTCGACTCCATCACCTGAAGCACCGCTTCGTAGAGCGCGGAATCGACGATCTGGCCTTTGCCGGTCCTGTTACGGTGGTGAAGGGCGGCAAGCGCGCCCATGCAGCCGTAGGTGGCGGCGAGCGTGTCGCCGATCGAGACGCCCATGCGCGCAGGCGGCAGGTCGGGGTAGCCGACGATGCCGCGCCAGCCACCCATCGCCTCGCCGATGCCGCCGAAGCCGGCGCGCGCGGAATAGGGACCGGTCTGGCCATAGCCCGACACGCGCACGACGATCAGGCCGGGGTTCGCCCGGCGAAGATCGGCGGGG
Organism: Sphingopyxis sp. BSN-002; assembly: GCF_022024275.1. Taxonomy (NCBI): domain Bacteria; kingdom Pseudomonadati; phylum Pseudomonadota; class Alphaproteobacteria; order Sphingomonadales; family Sphingopyxidaceae; genus Sphingopyxis; species Sphingopyxis sp. BSN-002. Next base: position 1,103,217 of record NZ_CP091804.1, on the reverse strand, counting down.
TCGAGGTTCCATTTCTCGAGCGTGCCGGGGCGGAAATTCTCGATCAGTATGTCGGCCTTTGCGATCAGATCGCGTGCCAGACCTTGCCCCTCCTCGCTGCGCAGGTCGACCGCGACGGAATATTTGTTGCGGGCAATGACGCGCCACCAGCTGGGCTTGTCGCCCTGGCCCCAGTTGCGCATCTGGTCGCCGGTCACCGGCGGTTCGAGCTTGACGATCTCGGCACCCATGTCGCCTAGCAGCTGACCGCAGAAAGGGCCTGCGATCAGCTGCCCCATCTCGACCACCCTGATTCCCTCCAGCGCTCCCCCGCCGCTGTTCGTTTCCGTCATGTCGTTCCTTTCGGGGCCGGGCCTGATAGAAGCGGGCCACGCTACCCATTGGCTCCTTATACTTAGAATGCTATGTAATTTTCAACCTGCTAAATGATTCACATGCTCCGGAACGCAAGATGCTGAAAAATCTACGGATGGAAATCGTCGAAGTCGGGCCGCGTGACGGCTTGCAGAATGAAGCGGCGATCGTCCCGACCGCCGACAAGGCCGAACTCATCCGCCGTGCGATTGGCTATGGTGCCCGGCGTATCGAGGTGACGAGTTTCGTCAATCCCCGAAAGGTGCCGCAGCTCGCAGACGCCGAAGAGCTGGTCGCGATGCTGCCCGAACGGGACGACGTGACCTATATCGGTCTGGTGCTCAATCGTCGCGGTGCCGAACGCGCGCTGGCGACGGGGCAGATCGGCGAACTGGGTGCGGTCTGCGTCACCAGCGACACGTTCGGCATGCGGAATCAGGGGCAGACTTCCGCCGAATCGCTGGCGGCGGCGATGGAGATCGTCGCATTGGCAAGCGAGGCGGGACGTGGCGGACAGATCACGATCGCGACCGCATTCGGATGCCCGTTCGAGGGAGAGGTCGCGCTCGCGCGCGTGATCGAGATGGCAAAGCGGGCGGCCGACGCGAACCCCCGGGAAATAGCGCTAGCCGACACGATCGGCGTCGGTGTTCCGGCGCAGGTGTCCGAGATGGTCGGCCGCGTTCGTGAAGCGGTCGGCGGGTTGCCGGTTCGCGTGCATTTCCACAATACGCGGGGCAGTGGCCTTGCGAATGTCTGGGCGGCGGTGGGAGAGGGCGCAGCGACCGTCGATGCCTCGCTCGGCGGGCTCGGTGGCTGTCCCTTCGCGCCGGGCGCGGCGGGCAATGTCGCGACCGAAGATGTCGTCTACATGCTCGAACGCGGCGGGGTGGCGACGGGCTTCGACCTGCCGGAAACGGTCGAGGCCGCGGACTGGCTCGGTCGCGCGATGGACCGGACCTTGCCGGCGATGGTCAGCAGGGCGCCAGCCTTTCCGCCCTCGCTCAGTTAGCGGGCAGCCCCAGCGCCCCGAGCGCCTTGGTCGCGACTTCCATGTCCTGATGATAGTGGCCGCCGCTGATGCCGATCGCGCCGATTACCGCGCCGTCTTCGGTCACGGGATAGCCGCCGCCGAAGGTCACGAGCCGGTCGGTGTGCACGATGCCGTGCAGCAACGGCGGATCGTCCTTGATGAATTCGTGCCACACATGCGTCGCCATACCGAAGCCCGCGGCGGTGTAGGCCTTGTTGATCGCAATATCGCTGCTGAGCAGCGGAGCGCCGTCCATGCGCAGAAAGTGGAGCAGATTGCCTGCGGTGCAGGTGACGGCAATGCACATCGGCACGCCCATCTGGTCGGCTGCGACAGCGGCAGCGTCCGTCAATTTGCGTGCGCAGTCGGCCGAGAGTGTCCTGATCGTGCGGCTGTGCGTCATTTCCGAATCCCTTAGAATGCTAACTGTTGACACGGCCTATGGCAGCTTTGGCATTCAAGCGCCAGCCCTCTCTGTCTTTCCGGTTCGCTGCGCGGCGAGCGTGGCAGCCTGACACACCCGATAGCTGGACTCGCCGGCCGTCCCGTCACAACAAGGCCGGGGAGGAACGAGGGGCTTCTGAAATCGGGAATGCCCTTGCGCCGGTTCGATACGGGGAAGTGGAATATGAGCGTGCTCGATCTTTCGCTGAGCGAGGAGCAGGAGTTGCTGCTGGGCAGCGTCCAGCGCTTTCTTGCCGACAAGGAGAGGCCGCTCTGGAGCGATCTTGCGGATACGCTCGGACTGGCGGGGCTCGGCTTGCCCGAAGCGGTCGGCGGCTTTGGCGGGGGAGCGATCGAGATCGCTCTCGTCATGTCCGAGCTTGGCCCGGCGCTGGCGGGCGCAGACTGGCTTTCACACGTGGTGGCCACGATATTGCTCGCCCGCGTCGCACCAGATGATGCGATGCTGGCCGACCTTGCATCGGGATCGCGTCGCATCGCGACGATCTGCAGGGCGTCGGCCTCGTCGATGCCGGCGGTTCAGGACGGAACGGTGCGCGGGATCGCGGCGCTGGTGGCGGGCGCAGCCGAGGCGGATATGTTCCTCCTTGCCGATAGCGACGCACTGCTGCTGATTGCCGCGGACGGCGGCAAGGTGGACCAGCGCCATCGGCTGATGCACGACGGCAGCGCCGTGGCCGATCTCGGCTTTACGCTGATGCCGGACGATGCCGCGCGGCTTGCGGCGGGCGTCGAGGCGCGCTCGCTGGCCGGCCAAGCGAACGACCTGATCCTTGCCGGACGCTGTGCCGAGGCGGCGGGACTGATGCGGGCGATGATTGCTGACAGCATCGATTATCTGGGTCAGCGCCGGCAGTTCGGGACGGCGATCGGTACGTTTCAGGCGTTACGCCACCGCGTGGCCGATATGCAACTTGCGGCGATGAAGGCGATCGCGCTGACCGAAGCGGCGATCGTCGCCGTCGACCGGAATCAGCCCGATCGTGCACAGGCGGTCAGTGCCGCATGCCTCGAAACCGCCGACGCGGTGCGCATCGTCGGCGAAGGCGCCGTGCAGATTCACGGCGCGATGGGGCTGACCGAGGAATTGCGCGTGGGCGCCCATTTCAAACGCGCGCTGGCGATCGCGGCCGCGATGGGCCCCCGGGCGGGGCATCTGGCGCGCTTCGCCGAAGCGGTCGCCTAGCCGAGCAGCAACCGCGCGATCAGGTCGCGCTGGATCTCGTTCGAGCCCGCATAGATGCTCGCCGCCCGATCGTTCAGATAGCGCGGCACCGCGACGGCGAGGTCGGCCGGCGTCTGGCCGTCGGCCTCGGCCCAGGCGGCATAGCCTTCGATATCGCACGCGAGGGTGTCGATCCGCTGCGCCGTCTCGGTACCAAGTATCTTGAGCGCCGATGCGTAGAGCGCCGCGCTGCCGCCGATGCCCCGCATCGCCTTGACTTCGAGCGCCTGCAGCGCCCGCAAGGTAACGGCCTCGCGGTCGAGCCGCGCGCGCAGCACCGGATCGGCGACCGGTTGCGCGCGCAACCGTTCGAGCCGCGCAATGAGGCCGGGCGCATATTTGCCGCCGCGCTCGAAGGTCAGCAGATGCTTGGCGACAGACCAGCCTTCATTCTCCGCCCCGAGACGGTTCGCCTGCGGTACGCGGACGTCGTCGAAGAAGACCTGGTTGAATTCATGATCGCCCGCGAGAGTCCGGATCGGTTCGACCGTGATTCCGGAGGCGGCCATGTCGAGCAGCAGGAAACTGATCCCGGCCTGCGGCTTGCCGTCGCTCGACGTACGGACCAGGGCGAACATGCGGTTCGCGAAATGCGCGTGCGTGGTCCAGATTTTCGAGCCGTTCAGCACATAATCATCGCCGTCGGGCGTCGCGCGGAGCTGGAGCGCGGCGAGGTCCGACCCTGCGCCGGGTTCCGAGAAACCCTGGCACCAATAATCCTCGCCCGACAGGATGCGCGGCAGATAATGGGCGCGCTGCTCCGGCGTGCCGTAGTGCATGATCACCGGTGCGACCATCTTCAGCCCCATTGGTGCAAGTCCTGGCGCGCCGGCGCGGGCGCATTCGGCCGCGAAGATATAGCGCCGCACCTCGTCCCAACCGGGGCCGCCGAACTCGCTCGGCCAGTCGGGCGCGGCCCAGCCTTTTGCGTTCAATATGCGCTGCCAGGGCAGGGTGATCGCGGGATCGATAAAGACGCTGGTCGCACGCGCCGCGGCGTTGCGCAGCTCGTGCGTGAGATGCGTTTCCAGAAAGGCGCGCACATCGCCCTGAAAGGCTTCGAGCGCGGGATCGTTCAGCATGTCCATGCGCCTGTTATCGGCGGGGTGCATGGGCCCGGCCAAGCTGGCACCTGCGTCAGGCCGCCCTGGCGCCGACGAAGCCGAGGCCGGCGGCAAGCTGGATCGATTGCGCGCGTCCGGTCGCGCCGAGTTTCGCCGCGGCGTTGCGGAGATGGAAGCGCACGGTCGACACCGACAGCGACAGGATGATGCCTATTTCGCCATCGGTCTTGCCGGCCGCAGCCCAGCGCAGGCACTGGACCTCGCGTCGCGTCAGCGTCTGCGGCACGGTGGCATTGCGCGGGCGGCCGCGCGCCTCGTTATGCGTCGCGACGAGCTTGAGCGCGAGATTGTGCAGATCGCCGGCATGCTTGTCGAACAGCGCCTCGACCCCAACCGGTTCGCGCGAACACCAGAAGACTGCGCCGACAAGGCCGCGCGGCAGGTGGACCGGCGCGATGATCGCTTCGCCGAAATTGGGGGTGTTCTTCGCCTGTGTGCAATCGACGGCTTCGAGCAGTTGCGATGCGCGCCAGGTGCGGAGGCGCCCGTCGCTGTAAAAGAAGGGTTCGGCGACGAGCCGCGCCGCGGTCAGGAAGGCGATATGCAGCGCCAGCTTGCGGTCGCGCCAATAGGCGTGATCGGGATCGACCCAGCGAAAGCTTGTTTCGGCATAGGGTCGCCCGTCCGGGTCGCCCATCGGCTCGGGATCGCCAAGGTCGGCCTGCGCCGCGATGAAGGGCAGGTCGATCGCATCGCCTGCGGCTTGCACCGCGGCGATCAGGGCCGGCATCGCGTCCCAGCATTGCGTCCGATAATCCGTCACGCGACCTTTCCTCCACCCCATCCTGCCACAGGTGCCAGCTTGTCGGCGCCGCCGCTTTTCTGTCCTCTGGCATCGTCCGGCCAAGCAACGTTCGCACGAAGACGAGCGCAGCGGCAAGCCGTTTGAGGGAGGATATATGATGAAGGCAATGCGTTTCTTGCTGCTCGCGGGCACCGGCCTTGCGCTTGCGGCTCCGGCTTTCGCTGCCGAGGCTGCCGCCGACGGCGCCGACACGGCCTCGGCCGAGGGCGAGATCATCGTCACCGCGCAGCGCCGCGCGGAATCGATCAACGACGTCGGCATGGCGATCCAGGCGGTCGACGGCGAGATGCTGGAGAATCTGCGCGTCACCGACGTGCGCGACCTGACCGCGGTCGCGCCGAGCTTCACCGTCTCGCAAAGCTATCAGGGGGTTCCGACCTACACGCTGCGCGGGATCGGCTTCAACACGATCAACCTGTCGTCGACCTCGACCGTCGGCACTTACGTGGACGAAGTCGCCTACGCCTATCCGATCATGAACACCGGTCCGGTGATGGACCTCGAGCGCGTCGAGGTGCTGAAAGGGCCGCAGGGCACGCTCTATGGCCGCAACACCACCGCGGGTCTGATCAACTTCATCACCGGCAAGCCGACCGACAGTTTCGAAGGCAGCATCAAGGCCGATCTCGGCAATTATCAGACCTATAATTTCGCCGGCCACATCTCGGGACCGCTCGGCGAGGGCGTCGCGGCGCGCCTCGCCTTCCGCAGCGAGAACAGCGACAAGGGCTGGCAGGTCAGCAACACCCGCGGCGAGCGGCAGGGCAAGGTCGACAAGCTCGGCATCCGTGGTTCGCTCGCGATCGACCCCGCCGACGGCACGCATTTCGACCTGTCGGTGACGTGGTGGCAGAACAAGTCCGACACGGGGGTCGGGCAGGGCATCGGTTTCACCCCCGCAACGAACCCGACGACGGGCACGAGCAACTCGCGCTTCTTCAACGCGCCGGGCCTTGCCGCCTACATCGCCAATAATTTCCCGACCAAGGCGACGCAGGCCGACTGGGCGCCCTATGCTCAGCGCTCGGCCGACATCGGTACCGGCCTTGGGCTCGACGGCCCGCTCGCTGAGGACAATCGCTTCTGGGGGCTGAAGCTACGCTGGGATCAGGATCTGGGCGACACGATGAAGCTCGTCTCGCTCACCAGCTACAATGACTTCAAGCGCAACGCGCTCTCCGACTGGAGCGGCGCCCCCTATGAAATCCTGCTTCAGAACACGGTCGGGCGGATCAAGAGCTTTGCGCAGGATGTCCATATCGAGGGCGAGAGTGGTCCCGCGACATGGCTCGTGGGTGCCTATTACGCCAACGACCGGATCATCGACTCGAACCGCACGATGCTGGGCCAGAACGCCAATGTCGGGTTGATCCGCGCCGCAGGCGCGCCGCTGCTCGCGAGCCCGATTTTCAACTCGGGCGGCTATACGCTCGCCCAGTTGCAGCAAGCGTTCCGGACCTATGAGGATTTCGGGCGCATCCGGACGAAGACATGGAGCATCTTTGCGAACGCCGACTGGGAGCTCAGCGACCAGTTCAAGCTGACCGCGGGGGTGCGCTACACCGAAGACAAGCAGCACTACAATGGCTGCTCGCGCGACTTCAACGGCAACATGCTGCCGAACGTCAATGTCGTGAACCGTGCGCTGTATCTCCAGACCTATGGCGTGCTCGCCGCGCCGATCGCGCAGGGGCAGTGCAACACCTTCGATCCCGCGACCGGCACCTTCGGCGAGGTGCGCTCGGTGCTCGACGAGAATAATGTCGCGTGGCGCGTCGCGCTCAACTGGGCGCCGAACAGCGACACCTTGCTCTACACCTCGGTGTCGCGCGGCTATAAATCGGGAACGACCCCGATCAACGCGGCGAACCTCGCGCGACAGAATGCGCCGGTGACGCAGGAAAAGCTGACCGCCTATGAGGTCGGGATCAAGGCGACGCTCGCCGACCGCGCGGTGCAGGCGAACCTGTCGGCCTTCTACTACGATTACGCCGACAAGCAGATCAGCACCTATTTCGCCGATCCGATCTACACCGCGCTGTCGCGCCTCGACAATGTGCCGAAGTCGAAGGCCTATGGCGTCGAGGGCGAGCTGACGGTGCGTCCGGCAACGGGGCTGAGCCTGTCGGCGAACGCGCTGTGGCTGAAGACGCGGATCGACGATTACAACGGTACCAATGCCGCGGGCCAGCCGCAGAATTTCGACGGCGCGGAATTCATCTACAGCCCCGAATTCCAGGGCAGCCTGACGCTTGCATACGACACGCCGGTGTCGGACAGCCTCAGCCTGACCGGCGCGGTGAGTGCGCGGTACCAGAGCAAGTCGAACACGATCTTCGAAGATCTCGATCTCTATAAGGTCAAGGCCTATGGCACCGTCAACGCCAGCCTGGGTGTCAAGAGCGAGAGCGGCTGGTCGGTGTCGCTGTGGGCGAAGAACCTGTTCAACAGCTATTACTGGTCGGCGGTCGCCAGTAACGCGAACGTCGTGGTACGTTTCCCGAACCCGCCGCGGACTTATGGTGTGACGTTCGGGTTCGACTTCTGAGCGTATCGCGAGAAGGGCGCACGCAGGCATGCAGGACAATTATCTGGGCACGATAATCGACTTCGCATCTCCCGCCGGGGAACCGGCCCTGCTTGCGCCCGACAGCGTCCAGTGGCGTGTCTACAAGAATCCGATCGCGCTCGGCATCGGCGGGATTGCCGCGGTCCTGCTCGAATTCGCCGAGCCGCGGATCCGGTCGGGCGTATGGGATCACTCGACCTACAAGGCAGACCCGATCAGCCGCTCGCGCCGTACAGGACTTGTCGCGATGCTTGCCTGCTATGGCCCCGCCAGCACGGCAAAAGAGGTGATCGGCAAGGTCAACCGGATGCATGGTTCGGTGAAGGGCGAAACGCCGGCCGGAGAGAAATACCGGGCGATGGACCCGGTGCTGCTCGACTGGGTTGCCGCGACCGCCGCTTACGGCTTCCTGATGGCCTATGACCGCTTCGTCCATTCGCTCAGCGACGCCGACAAGGACCGTTTCATGCGCGACGGCGATGTCATCGGCCGCGAATTCGGGGCGTGCCATACGCCCGCCAGCGTCGAGGATTTCATGGCGATGATGGCGAAGCTGGAACCGCGTTTCGAACCGCATCCGATCATCTTCGAATTTCTGGATATCATCCAGTCGGGCCGTGCCGCGCCCGGCGTGCCGCGTTTCCTGCATCGCGCGATCGCGCGCGCATCGGTCTCCTTGCTTCCCGTGCATGTCAGGCGGAAGCTCGATCTCGGCGCGGCCTATGATCTGACGCGGATCGACCGCCTGATGCTGCGAACCGCAGGCCGGCTTGCCGACCGGCGGATCGACCGCAACTCGCCGCCATGCCGGGCGAGCGCGCGGCTCGGCCTTCCAGAAGATTTTCTCTTCAGACCGCCGGCAGCGCAAAGCCGCCTTCTGGCAGGCAACGAACGCGTTCCGGTACATATTTAGCCTTGGCCCCGGCCCGCCAATCGCGGTACCGCTGACCCCGGAAAACAGAGAAAGGGGTCCGGTGCAGCTATCACGACGGGAATTTTCACTGGCGCTGGCGACCAGCCTGGTTGCGGCACCGGCGGCAAGAGCAGCGACGGGGAGAGGTACGGCCGATGCTGCGCTCACCACCTTTCTCGACGCGGCCTTCGAGGCGGAACTCGCGCTCGACCCTGAACAACTGACCCAGCTCGGCCGCAAGGAGCAGCAGGACCGGTTCACCGACCCGAGCGACGCGGCGGCGATGGCGCGGCTCGAATGGCGCCGTGCCAATGTTGCCGACATGAAAAAGCGCTTCGACCGCGCCGCGCTCGGGGAGGATGCGCGGGTTTCCTACGACATGTGGGTGCTCGAACTCGAACGCGCCGAGGCGTCGACGAAGTGGCGCGGACATAATTATATCTTTGACCGCAACGGGCCGCACACCGGCCTGCCGAACTTTCTGATCAACCAGCACCGCGTCGATACGCCCGCCGACATGGAAGCCTATGTCGCGCGCGTCACGGCGCTCGGCCCGACGCTCGACATCTATCTCGACCGGGCCAAGGCTTCTGCGGCGAAAGGCATCCGCATGCCCGGCTTCGCCTATGACCAGTCGATCGAACTGATCGGCAGGCTGACGAGCGGGGCGCCGTTCGGCGATGGCGAGGATAATGCGCTCTATGCCGACGCCAAGGCAAAGGCGGCCGGGCTCGTCGCCGCGGGAAAGATCGACGCACCCGCCGCTGACGCCCTCGTTGCGCGCGTCGCGAAAGCGATGACCGTTTCGCTGAAGCCCGCCTACGACCGGATCGGAAGCTGGCTTGCATCGGACCGTTCTGCCGCCGGCGCCGAACCCCGCGGTGCTGGCGCGCTGCCCGAGGGCGCGGACTATTATGACGCGATGCTGCGACTGCAAACGACGACCGGCATGACGGCCGGCGAAATCCACGATCTGGGCCTTTCCGAGGTCGCGCGCATCCGTGCGGAGATGGAGGCGCTGAAGGCGAAGATCGGTTTTGAAGGCAAGCTCGAGGATTTCTTCGTCTTCCTGCGCAGCGACGATCGTTTCTATGTCGCCAACGATGACGCAGGCCGTGCAATCTATCTGAAGGCTGCCGAGGATTATCTCGCCGGCATGCGCGCGCGCCTGCCCGAGCAATTCGGGCGGCTGCCCAAGGCGGACCTGATCGTCAAGCGCGTCGAGGCTTTCCGCGAGGAGCCGGGCGGGGCGGCCCATTATTCTCCCGCGGCGCTCGACGGGTCGCGGCCGGGGATTTTCTATGTCCACCTCGCCGACACGCGTGCAACGCCAACCTATGAAATCGAGGGCACCGTCTATCATGAAGGTTTGCCCGGCCATCACATGCAGATCGCGCTCGCACAGGAGATGACGGGCACGCCCGAGTTCCGGAAGAATTACTTCTACGGTTCCTATGGCGAGGGCTGGGCGCTCTATGTCGAGCGGCTCGCGAAGGAGATGGGTTTCTACACCGATCCGTACAGCGATTTCGGTCGGTTGGGGCGCGAGATCTGGCGCGCGATCCGTCTGGTGGTCGATACCGGAATCCACGCCAAGGGGTGGAGCGAGGCTGAGGCCTTGGCCTATTACACCGCCAATTCGCCGCAGCCGATCGGCAAGATCCGTTCGGAAATCCGCCGCTATTTCGTCACCCCGGGTCAGGCGACTTCGTACAAGGTCGGCATGCAGAGCATCCTCGCGCTGCGCGAGAAGGCCCGAAAGGCGCTTGGGGCGCGATACGACCAGAAGATGTTCCACGAGATCATCCTCGGGCGCGGATCGGTGCCGCTGCCCGTCCTCGAGGCGCAGGTCGACCGCTGGATCGCCGCGCCCGCCTGACGCCGTCGGCGCCAGACAAGGGGCGGATATATGCGGAGGACAGGGGTTCTGACGGCAAGGCTGTTCTGGTCGTAGCGGGTCGTGGTGGATGGCGGGCTTTCGCTCTAGCCGCCTGTTTTTCTCGCGCGGCGGACCTGGGTGCGATCAGCGCCCCTTGATGCCATAGTCGATCCGGATCCTGACCCAGCTGCCGACCATCGACCGTCCGCCGAGGCGCGGAGGCCGTACCCTGAACTGCCACGCTGCGGCGAGCACGGCGCGGGTTATCTGCGATCCGTTCGGATACTCGTCGAGCCCGACGCAATCGTCGACGCGATAATCGGGCACCGTACGGCAGGCGATCAACCCCCAGCCGGGTCCGCTTGCCGTGGATAGAAAGCCGCGCAACTCGTCATTGCTCGGCTCGCGATACCAGGCGGCGGCGTAGAGCGGCTCGCCATTAGGGGCCGTTCCGACCCGTTCCGAGTCGCCGGAGGACGAGCCGCCGGTATCGGGCGGACCATAAACCCGCCCGGTCGACGGACGCGCGGTGCTGGGTGCGTTCGGCAATGCGGGCAAGCGCGGGATCGGGGCGATTGCGGGTGGTGCCGGCTTCGGTTCGGTCACCAACGGGGGCAGCGGGGAGCGCGGCTGCGGAGGCTGGGGCGTTTCGGGGGGCGGCGGGGCCTGCTTCGCCGCCTGCTCGCGTTTCGCGCTGCTCGAATCGGTTTCGTCTTGCGAAGAGGTGGTGGCCGCGATGCTCACCACGCTGACGAATTCTTCCTTCTTGTCGGGCGGCTTTCCCGGACCCCACGAAAGCAGGACGAGCAGCAGGAGAACCGCGATCGCCAGGGCCAGGCTGATCGCGAGCGTACGCCGTCCCGCCCCGATGTTGAGCTGGTCGACGTAGGGGGTGGCTGGAACAGGGCTCAGCTGAAGTGTTCTTTGGTTGTCGGTCCCGACCGGGGTGTTCGGGCCGTTCGCGCGAGGGATAGTCGCGCGCCCGATCTTTGACAAGCGGGAGCGCGGTGGGGCCTCGCGCGGTCCGGATATCGGTATCGCAAGACGTCGGGGCACGACCCGACGGCGTCGCGCCGGCCATGAGAAAATTCAACGGGTCCGGATCGGCGGAGCGATATATTGACCTGCTATTTCATCCGACTAAGGGTCAGTTGAATGCCTCTTTCAGCGCTTCTCCGGTATGATATTTGGCTGGCTTGGCGGCATTTGAGGGCGGCATTCAGCAAACCCGGCGATGTCGCGATCGCCGTGATCGGCATTCCGCTTTTGCTCGCGGTGCTCGTAAAGGCGACCGAAAATTTCGTGACCCGTCGGGTGACGCCGCCGACCATTATCACCGCTACACCGAGGACATCGCGATCGTCGCGGACTTGGGCCTCAACGCCTATCGCTTTTCGGTCGAATGGGCGCGGGTCGAGCCCGAGCGAGGCCATGTGTCCGAGGCGGCGCTCGATCATTACCGGCGCATGGCCGGCGTCTGCCTGACGCGGGGCATCGCGCCGGTCGTGACGCTCCACCATTTCACCCAGCCGCGCTGGCTTGCGCGCCTTGGCGGTTTCGCGGCGCGCGATTTTCCCGAGCTGTTCGCCGAGCAGGCGGCGCGCGTCGTGCGCGCGCTGGACGGCATCGCCTTGGTCTGCACGATCAACGAGCTCAACCTGCCCGCGATGGCGGCGCCCTATTTTCAAGCCCGGGCGACCGCCGAGCAGCGCGCGGCGGCGGAGCACGCGCTCGGCGCCCCGCTTTCGGCCTTCTTTCTTTATGCCGATGCGGAAACGATCTTCGGTAACGGGCTCGCCGCGCACCGCGCCGCGCGCGCGGCGATCCGCGCCGAGCGCGCGGGACTCGCGGTCGGCATGACGCTCGCCATCCACGAAGAGGCGGCCGAGCCGGGCGCCGAGGCGGTCCGCGACCGGCGGCGCGAAACCTGGTACGCGCCCTTCCTCGACGCCGCGCTCGAGGATGATTTTGTCGGCGTCCAGACCTATTCGCGCATGACGAGCCGCGCCGACGGCAGCGTCGGCATCGCGGCGGGCGGCGTGCCGACGACGATGGGTTGGGAGGATCGGCCCGAGGCGATCGGCGCGGTGTGCGAATGGATCGCGGGGCGCTGGAAGATGCCAATTATCGTTACCGAAAACGGCTATGTGGGCGAGGACGATGCCCGGCGCGCCGCCTTTATCGAGGCTGCGATTGCCAGCGTCCGGCAAGCGATGGCACGCGGCGCCGATGTGCGCGGCTATTTCTACTGGTCGCTGCTCGATAATTTCGAATGGATGCTCGGCTATGGCCAGAAATTCGGGCTAGTGGCTGTCGAAGGCGAGAGCAAGAAGCGGCGAATTAAATCGTCTGCAAGCGTGATGACGAGCCTCGATCCCGGCCGCTGAAAGAGCATCCGGCTTCAGCACTGCCTTTGTGGTCTAACGTCCGGAATTGCAACTTGTCGCCCGGAAAGCAGACCGTCCGCAATCGGCCAGAATTGTTCAACGAGTGCCCGGAATTCCGGCGAGTTCGGCCGGCGTGACGACCGGCACTTTCCGATCCTTGCGTTCCGAATAGCGGTCGACGAGCTGGTCGGCATGGCCGCGTGTCAGGACGGTGAACCGCACGAGCTCTTCCGCAACGTCGACGATCCGGTCATAGTAGCTCGACGGCAGCATCCGGCCGGCCTCATCGAACTCCGCATATGCTTTGGCAACGCTCGACTGATTGGGGATGGTGATCATCCGCATCCAGCGGCCGAGGATGCGGAGCGTATTGACGCTGTTGAACGACTGCGACCCTGCCGACACCTGCATGACCGCAAGGGTGCGCCCCTGCGTAGGGCGGAGGCCTTTGTAGGCAAGCGGCAGATGGTCGATCTGCGCCTTCATGATGCCGGTGATCTGGCCATGGCGCTCGGGGCTGCACCAGACCTGGCCTTCGGACCAGATGGAATGCTGCCGCAGCTCCTCGACTGCCGGGTGATCGTCATCGGCGATCTGATCGGGGAGGGGGAGGTCGGAGGGGTCGAAGATACGTGTCTCGCAGCCGAAGAGCTGGAGCAGACGCGCAGTTTCTTCGACGACGAGCCGCGAGAAGGAGCGCTCGCGCAAGGATCCGTAGAGTAGTAGGATGCGCGGCGCCGGATCAAGCGGCCCGAGGCCGAGCGCGGGCTGCGAACGAATATATTCCGGGCTCAGCGCCGGAAGATGGTCGGCATCCGCGAGTGTGCGCAGGCGTGTGAAATTATGGTGGGTCATGTGGTCAGGCTTCCGAAGGCGTACTTGCGGGGAACCAGCGGCGACCGAGGCGGAAGGCGACGCCGACAAGCAGGATGAGGACGGGCACTTCGACCAGCGGGCCGATGACGGCGGCGAAGGCTACGGGGGAGGCGAGGCCGAAGGCGGCGATGGCGACTGCGATCGCGAGCTCGAAATTATTGCCGGCGGCCGTGAAGGCCACTGCGGTCGTGCGGGGATAATCGGCTCCGATAAACTTGCCCATCCAGAAGCTGATCAGGAATTGCACCACGAAATAGATGGTGAGCGGGATCGCGATCCGCACGACGTCGCCGGGAATAGTGAGGATCTCGCTGCCCTTGAGGCTGAACATCGCGACGATCGTGAAGAGCAGGGCGACGAGCGTGATCGGGCCGATTTTCGGCAGGAAGCGTGTCTCATACCACTCGTTACCCTTGGCGCGCGCGAGGTAGCGGCGCGTCAGATATCCGGCGAGGAAGGGGATACCGAGATAGATGAGGACCGCCTCGGCGATGGTCCAGAAGCTTACGTCGATGACGCTGCCTTCGAGGCCGAAGAGCGGCGCAGCACGGTGAGGAAGAGCCAAGCGTAGACGCTGAAGAAGAGGATCTGGAAGATCGAATTGAAGGCGACGAGTGCGGCGACATATTGATTGTCGCCCTTGGCGAGCTGGTTCCACACGATCACCATCGCAATGCAGCGGGCGAGCCCGATCAGGATCAAGCCCGTCATATATTCGGGCTTGTCCGCGAGGAAGATGACCGCGAGCGCGAACATCAGCACCTGCCCGATGATCCAGTTCTGGATCAGCGAGATCGCCAGAACACGCTTGTCCTCGAACACACGTGGCAGTTCGTCATAGCGCACGCGGGCGAGCGGCGGATACATCATCAGGATGAGGCCGATCGCAATCGGGATGTTCGTCGTTCCGACAGACATGGCATCGATCGCGGCAGGCAGACCTTTGAAGGTTGATCCCAGGAGGACGCCGAGCGCCATCGCAAGGAATATCCAGAGCGTCAGATAGCGGTCGAGGAACGACAGGCGTTCGGGCTTTGCGACAGTCATGATGCTGTCCTCAGGCTTGGACGCGGTTACCGTCGACGTCGACGACTTGCTCGCCATCTTCTTTGGCAAAGGCACCGAGTTGCCGTGCGGGCAGGATGCCGAGCACGGTTTCGGACGGGCGGCAGAGCCTGACACCAAGCGGCGACACGACCAGCGGACGGTTGATGAGGATAGGATGCTCCATCATCGCCTCGATCAGGGTGCCATTGCTCAAGCTTTCGTCTCCAAGGCCGAGGTCCGCGTAAGGCGTGCCCTTTTCGCGGAGCAGGTCGCGCGGGCCTATCCCGGCGCGCTGGATCATGTGTTCGAGCAACGCGCGCGACGGCGGCGTCTTCAGATACTCGACGACATGCGGTTCGATCCCCGCGTTGCGGATCAGTGCGAGCGTGTTGCGTGACGTGCCGCAGTCGGGATTGTGGTAGATGATGATGTCGGTCACTGCGCTGGTTCCTTCAGCAACAGGTGAGTTCGGCGAGCAACGGTTCGCATAGCTCGGGGCGGCCCTGGCAACAGTCCTTCGCAAGGAAGAGCATCAGTTCGCGGAGCGTGTCGATATCGGCTCGCTGGATTTGTTGTCGCCCGAGCTTCTCGGATTTGACGAGACCGGCTTTGGCCAGCACCGCGAGATGCGTCGAAAAGGTGCTCTGCGTGAGACCCGACGCGTCGACAAGCTCGCCGGTCGACAGGCCCTCCGGCTCATGCCGGACGAGCAAGCGGAAAGCCTCGAGACGCGTCGGATGGGCGAGGGCGGAGAGAGCTGGAAGCGCGGAATCGATCTTCATGCATCGGAATTATCCGATGCATTTCTGCCGGTCAATTCATATCGGGAATTTACGATAGAACGCAAAGAGAGCTCGCTTGCTCGGCTGGCCGCTCGTTGCTCGTGACGACGGAATGCAGCTTGGTTTCTCCCACGCACGTTGTGGCAATCTTAATTTCATCCGTCTGGCGCGGGCTTTTTGATCGAGGTCAATGCGTTGGTGCGGCGATCTCTTATGGTGACCATGCGGGCGGCGGTGATTTTCGCCCGCGCCGCGGTCCTGCGCGACCTCGCACTGCGGTCTTTATCACCTCCCCTACTGCCCTGCCGGCGACGTCGGCGGGGCGTTTTGTTTCTGGGATGCCGGGACTGCGGCCGGGACCGTCCTTAAGGATTCATACCAATTGGTAGCGCTGCCGCCTTTGGCCAAACTCGCCCGACCGAAACATCGATCGTTGGTTCAGTCGGCGATCTTCTTGGCCAAAGGAGGCGAACATGTTGAAGAAGACCGATGATCAATTGCAGCGCGATGTGATGGACGAACTCGAATGGGAACCGAGCATCGATCATGCCGATATCGGTGTGGCCGTCACCGCCGGCGTCGTTACGCTCTCGGGCTATGTGAAGACCTATGCCGAGAAAATCGCGGCCGAACGGGCTGTCCGACGGGTCGCCGGAGTCCGTGCGATCGCCGAAGAAATCAAGGTGCATTTCGGGTCGGAACCGAAAATGGCCGACCATCAGATCGCGGCGCGCCTTCTCGACCTGATGTCGTGGACGGTCTCGGTCCCCGCGAATAAGGTCCAGGTCAAGGTCGAGCGCGGGTGGGTGACGCTCAGCGGCACGGTCGACTGGGATTACCAGCGCAAGGAAGCATTCCGGTCGGCCAGCCGGGTGTCGGGCGTGGCCGGCGTAACCAACCTGATCGAGGTCAAACAGCATCCGGCGCCGGCCGACGTCAAGGAGCGCATCGTCGCGGCCTTCAAGCGCCAGGCCGACCTCGACGCGGCTGCGGTCACCGTTTCGACCGATGGCGGAACGGTCAAGCTCGCGGGGAAGGTGAAGGCTTGGGCGGAACGCGGCGTGGCCGAGCGCGCGGCCTGGTCGGCGCCGGGCGTGACGCGCGTCGAAGACAATATCACCATCGCGCTCTGATCGGGACGGAGAAAGCGCGGCGGCCATCGCCCGAAAAGTCGGTCGCTGCGCTCTCCGATGGACTTCAGTCGACGGCGAGTTGCGCGCTCAGCCGGGCGAGGAATGGAAGCTGGCTGGGCAGCATCATGGCCTGCGCTTCACCGAGCGTGAACCAGCGCGCTTCATCGATTTCCGGAAAGCTCTGCAGCCTGCCGCTCTTCGGGGGCCATTCCATGTCGAACCTGTTGCTCGTGACGATCGACGGATCGATATCCTGTTCGGCCCCGAAGCAGGTGACGATCTTTCCGCCCGCCTGACGAAGACTTCCGAGCGGAACCAGGGTGCCCGCTATGGCGATACCGAGCTCCTCTTCGGTTTCCCGCCGCGCAGCCGCTTCGACATTCTCTCCGGCTTCGATCTCGCCTTTGGGAATTTGCCAGGCGCCTGCGTCGCGGCCACGCCAATAAGGACCGCCGGGGTGGACGAGAAGCATATGCAGCGCGCCCCGCTTTCGGTGATAGATCAGAATACCGGCGCTCTCGTTCGTCGCCGGCTCGCCACCTCTCATCGATCCGCTCCCCATCGCACGCCGCCCCGGCCGGTCGCAGGTCTGCCCTTTGATGACCCGGCGTAAATGCGGGATCTACGTATATCGTCGCACGAGGCTGGCGGCCATTCCTGTGTCCTGACAATTGCAGGAGGCCGAGATGGATATCCCGAATGTCGACAGATCGCTCGCAAAGATCGGCGTACCGCGGCGGATGCGGAAGAAACTGCGCCGGGCCTCCCAATCGCCGAGGTTCAAGGTGGCGGCAGCCCTCGTCCCGCTGCTTGCCGCCGGCTTGGTTGCCGCGCGGAAGATTGCACGACGGGGCATCTGACAGTGGAACCCTCGCACCTTGACGATCCGGTGGAGTGTGCCCGCGAACGAGCCGCGGCCATCGGCTTCTGGGTCATATTTGTGGCGTTTGCGATCGTCGGGAGCATCTGGTTCATGCTGTTTCGCCAATAAGCATTCGCTTTGCGGATTGTGGGTGGGTCCAGCGTGCGAGGGCGAGGCGGCATGGTGGGGCTGGCGAGCTCGCGCGTTGATCCAAATCAATGCGAAACGGCGTCCTGCCATCCATGTCTTGGGTGGCCAGTGCCGTGAGAAAGGAACTGAAGATGTCGGAGATCAAGGTTCGTCAGCATGCCGTCGCCAAGAGCGGGCCCGTTCATGTCGACGTCCTGATCGTAGGAGCTGGTATTTCGGGGATCGGTTCCGCCTATCATCTCCAGCAGCAATGCCCGGGCAAGACCTATGCCATCCTCGAGGCGAAGCCGACATTTGGCGGGACTTGGGAAACGCACAAATATCCGGGAGTCCGGTCGGACTCAGATCTCTATACTTTCGGCTACCGTTTCAAGCCCTGGGTCGGCGCGCCGATCGCCAGCGGCGCCGAGATCCTCAAATATATCGGCGAGGTGATCGACGAGAATGATATCGGCGTCCATATCCATTACGGTCACCGTATCACCCGATGCCGCTGGTCGAGCGCGGACAATCGCTGGACGGTCGAGGCCGTCCGTGGATCGGACGGAGAGACTGCCACCTTCACAGCCGCTTTCCTCTGGATGTGCCAAGGCTATTACGACCATGACAAGCCCTATATCCCCGACTGGAAAGGGCTTTCGGACTATAAGGGACGCTTCGTCCACGCCCAGCTTTGGGATCCAGCGATCGACTACGCCGACAAGCGCATATTGGTGATCGGTTCAGGCGCGACGGCCGCCACCGTGGTACCGGCCTTCGCCGAAAAGGCGGCACATGTGACGATGCTCCAGCGATCGCCCACCTATTTCTATTGCAGCGAGAACCGGAACGAACTCGCCGATCGGCTCCGCGAGATTGGAATCGACGAGCCCACGGTGCATCGCGTCGTGCGTGCGCAGATCATGCACGATCAGGATTTGATGACGCGGCGCTGCAAAAACGAGCCCGACACGGTGTTCGAGGAGCTGAAAACCCTGATCAGGGCCTATTCGGGCGACCCCGGCTTCAAGTTCGAACCGCATTTCACGCCGAAATATCGTCCATGGCAGCAGCGGCTCGCCTTCTGTCCCGAAGGCGATATCTTCAAGGCTGCCGCGACCGGGAAATTGACCGTCGTGACCGACACGATCGATCACTTCACCGAGAAGGGCGTGCGAACGGCAAGCGGCAAGGAGATCGAAGCCGACATCATCGTCGCAGCGACCGGATTCAACCTCTCGGTGATGGGCGGCATTCCCTTCGAGGTCGATGAAGCGCCAGTCGACTGGTCGAAGACGGTAACCTACCGCGGGATGATGATGACCGGCGTACCCAATCTTGCCTGGGTCATGGGCTATTTCCGGGCGAGCTGGACGCTGCGGGTCGACATGATGGGCGATTTCGTCTGCAACCTTCTCAACCATATGGACGATATCGGGGCGAAGAAGGTCGAGGTCGCACTCCGGCCGGAGGATGCCGATGTGCTGATACTGCCCTGGATCGAAGAGGATAATTTCAATCCGGGCTATCTGATGCGCGGTCTCGATGCGATGCCGCGGCGCGGCGACAAGCCCGAATGGCGCCACAACCAGGACTATTGGGCTGAAAAGGACGCTTTCCCGAAGATCGACCTGAGGGGAGAGGAGTTTGTCTACGATGGCGAACGGTCAATAGTTCGCTCGGTTGCCGCTGCTGCATAAGGGGCGGCAGGGTGTAACGGCGGTGTCGAGATAGTGACCCGCGCCAACCAGCTACTTCCTGCCGCGCTGATTGTGGGTGCCACTGTCCACGTGGATCTCGCCGGCATCAAGCCTTGTCCCAATTCTCTGAGCTCAGGTCGAGCAAACTCATATGACCCCTGACCCATTCAAGCGCGGTGTGGCGGTCCTCGGGCTTGAAGACACGGTAACTGATATGGGGAAGGATCGCACTTTCGATCCGCGTTAACATCCGAACCCACGCCTGATCGGCGACCACCGCGACCCGCCCGAAATGGCTGAGCTTGCCGAGCAACGGCGCAGCGCGTGCAACGTGTGACGCAAGGCCGGCGATCTCGATCCCGTCGATCGCAGCGGTCTCGGCATAAACATGTACGCGGCGGTTCACCGCCAGCATCACCACGAGACGGTTCATGATCTCGAAGAGATCCTCGCCGGTGATCTTGCCTTGGATCCGGACCGCAAGGACATCGTCGGCGCCTTCGATCATTTCATGCACGCGGGGCCTTTCCGGTTACGCTCACCAGCATCGTTGAGACCGCAAGGAAGTCGAGCGTCAGGCTCTGCGCTGCAGGAAGGACCGAAGCGAACGGCCACGCAAAGCCGATTGCGAGTGCAACCGCCATTCCCACCAAGCCCGAGAGGTACAACCAGCCGCGCGCGGCAGGTTCGCGGACGAGCGCGAGCGTCAGCCGCGCCGCGGCACCCGCTGCAAGAGAGCCTGCCAACACCATCGTCGTCGCCTCGCCGCCCAGCAGCGGATCGACGAAGAGGATGATGGCTTCGACGACGCAGGCGACGGCGCTGGCGAGCCAAAGTTTGCGGTCGAGGGCGTCCGCGCAGGTCGCGGCCATTCGTGCCTGTGCCGCAGCGGCAAACAATATCGCCGCCACCAGCATATAGATCGCGGCGATCGTTTCGAGAAAGCTTTGCGACAGCAGAAAGAGGACCATCAGGCACAGCGCAACGCTCGCCTCCATGACCGAAACCTCTTTCCAGAAATTGTCTCTGATCGGCCTGCTTGCAGAGGTGCTGTCCCTCATTATCGCCTCCTCGGGATATCGAACCTGACACGACGCATAACGCGCGGCGGATCACGCATCATTCCGTGATTCTACGGACTTCTCGGTGTGGTCGAGCTTCAGCGTGGTGCGCAGCTTCATAGCCGGCCAGCTTGCGGCGAATCTCGCCGAGCACTCTTCGTCGGCCCTCCTCGGTTCGGATATGCGCGAGGTTATGCTTCAGATTGGCCGCGAAGTCGGCATTATCGCCCGGCAGCTCCGCGCTCCGTCATTGCTTCGAGCCACTTGATGCGATGTACGGGATCGCCTTCGACATTGCCGACGATGCTGCGTTCGACGGGAGCGATGCCGACGAAGCCGAGGATGTTGCGCTCAAGGCTGCGCAGGCTGTGAGCGCCGAAATAGAAGCGATAGAAAAAGGCTGGCATTCCCATCGTGACGACAGAATGCGCCGTACGCCCCTTGAGCGCCTTCTCCGGGAAACCTTTGGGCCGGGGATGAAAGGCGAAGCCCGGGCGCATGACTTGCTCGAAGAATCCCTTCAGCAGGGCCGGAAGGTCGCCGAGCCAGAGCGGGTAGAAGACAACGAGATGCTCGGCCCAGGCGATGTCCTCCTGCGCTTCTGCGATCGCCCGCGGCATCGGGCCGTTTTCCCAGACGTCGCGGCTGGAGAGCAGGCCGAACTCGATGCGCGCTACATCGATACGCCGGACTTCATGGCCGGCGGCTGAAGCCGCCGCGGCATAGGTGTCGGCAAGAGCATGGACGAACCGGGAGGGGTCGGGGTCGGGATGCCCGTCGATCAGGGTGATGCGCTTGCTCTTCATGGGCGATACCTTCAATCTCGTGCTCGCGCGGTAAAGCATCCGAAAAATGCCTGCGGACCGCTGCGGCGCTTGTGCGGGGCAGGATGAAGGCAGCGGTCCGCACGGGCGCTTTTGCGCGGGTCGACCGCTCCCTGCTATCCGTAGATTCCCGCATGGCTTGAGTGCTGTCATGGTCGTAGCCAGCACGGCATGGCCCATAAGGATCATTACGGATCGCGCGCGCGCCGGACATTTCGCCCGCACCCCAAATCCGCTATGAGCGGCGGCAGGGGGAAGACGCGTCCGGACGCTGGCGCGGCCTTGATTGCGCGGGCGGAGGCCGCACGGCCGATGACAATGACAGGATACTCATTTCCGGCTCGGCTTGCCTGCGCGCTGGTCCTCGTTGGCGCTGCGGGACTTCTTCGCTATGCGCTTGCCCCTTGGCTCGGCGATGGTGCGCCCTTCCTGCTGTTTGCGCCGGCGATACTGGCCGCAGCCATTTTCGCCGGTCCGCTTGCTGCGTCGCTGGCGATCGCTCCGGCGCTGCTGATGGGGCTATATTTTTCGGGCTTTCAGCCAAGCGACGCCCACGACCTCGTCGAAGCGATGGTATTTCTGGTCACGGCCGGCAGTATCGTCGCGCTGTCGACGGGGTTCGAGCGGATACGCGCCCGCCTTCGCGAAGGCGACCGGCTCCTTGCCCGCCGCGACGCGGAGGCCACACTCCTCGCCGAGGAACTCAATCTCCTTATCGACGGCGCGCAGGGCCATGCGATCTACCTGCTCGATGCCGAGGGGAGAGTTACGATCTGGAACAAGGGCGCCGAGCGGCTCAAGGGATGGTGCGAAGAAGAGGTCGTCGGCAAGAGCGCAGCGATATTCTACCCACCCGACTCGATCGCGTCCGGAAAGCCTGGCGAAGATCTCGTTATCGCCGCGCGCGAGGGCCGCTTCGAAGCCGAGGATTGGCGGGTGCGGAAGGACGGGTCCGAATTTCTTGCCGACGTGTCGATCACCGCACTTTTCACGAGCGACGGCGAGCTGCGCGGCTTCGCGAAAGTCGTTTCGGACATCACGGGTCGCCGTGCGACCGAGGAGGCTCTCCGGTCGCAGGAAAGCCATCTTCGCTCGATCCTTTCGACGGTGCCCGACGCGATGGTCGTCATCGACGACGAGGGCTTGATCGTGTCGTTCAGTGCAGCGGCCGAGCGCCTGTTCGGTTACCGGGAACCGGAACTGCTCGGCGTCAATGTCAGCCGCCTCATGCCTTCGCCCGATCGCGAAAGGCATGACGCCTATATCCGCCGGTACCTTCAGACGGGCGAGAAGCGGATCATAGGCATCGGCCGCGTTGTCTTCGCCGAGCGCAAGGACGGCTCGACCTTCCCCATGGAGCTGTCGATCGGCGAAGCGTCGGGCGATGCCCATCCGCTCTTCACAGGCTTCATCCGGGATCTGACCGAGCGCCAGCAGACCGAGGCGCGACTTGAATCGCTTCAGTCCGAGCTCATTCATGTCGCGCGCGTGAGCGCGATGGGAACGATGGCATCGACACTTGCGCATGAACTCAATCAGCCAATCACGGCGGTGGCCAATTATGTCGAGGCCGTGCGCGACCTGCTCGCAAACCCCGATCCTGCCGATATTCCCATGATCCGCGACGCCCTCGACGATACCGCGAAAGAGGCGCTCCGTGCCGGACATATCGTTCGCCGCCTGCGCGATTTCGTGGCGCGCGGCGAAGTAGAGAAGACGATCGAGAAATTGCCGCTGCTTATCAACGAAGCGGCGGTTCTTGGGCTCATGGGTGCGCGTGAGAAGGGGGTCGAGCCGCGCTTCGATCTCGATCCCTATGCCTCTCCGGTACTCGTCGACAAGGTGCAGATCCAGCAAGTGCTGATCAACCTCATCCGCAACGCGGTCGAGGCGATGGCAGACAGCCCCGAGCGGCAGCTTACGGTAACCAGCCAGCCCGATCAGCAGGGCTTCGTACGGGTGATCGTTTCCGATACCGGTCCGGGCGTCGCGCCCGAGGTTGCCGAACAGCTGTTTACGGCCTTCGTCAGCACCAAGTCCGAAGGTATGGGGCTCGGTCTTTCGATCTGCCGGACGATCGTTGAGGCCAATGGTGGCCGCATCTGGATGGTTCCGCGCGAGGGCGGTGGCACCGAGTTTCATTTCACATTGGTGAGCGCGAAAGCGGAGGAAAATGATGTCGGATAGGAAGCTCGTACACATCGTCGACGACGAGGATGCTATCCGGCGTTCGGCGAGCTTCATGCTCAAGACCTCCGGCTATGCGGTCGAGACCTGGCCGAGCGGTGCCGCTTTTCTCAAGGAAATCCGCCACGTGCCCGAGGGCTGTGTGCTGCTTGATGTGCGCATGCCCGAGATGGACGGACTCGAGGTCCAGGAGGCGCTGCTCGAACGCGGCGTGACCATGCCGGTCATCGTTCTCACGGGCCACGCTGACGTCTCCATCGCGGTGCGCGCGATGAAGGCCGGGGCGGTCGATTTTCTGGAGAAACCCTTTGAAAAGGCGGTCCTCCTCGCCGCGATCGAGACCGCCTTTGCTCGCATGGCTTCTGCCGACGGCGCGGCGGCGCGCGCTGCCGAGGCCGACGTCATCCTCGCCGTCCTGACGCCGCGCGAGCGCGAAGTGCTCGAGGGCCTGGCGCAGGGGCTTCCCAACAAGACGATCGCCTATGATCTCGGCATCTCGCCGCGCACGGTCGAAGTGCATCGCGCCAATCTCATGGCGAAACTCGACGTTCGCAGCCTGTCCGACGCGCTCCGGCTCGCTTTCGCCGCCGGTCTCGGCGCCTGAATGGGCCGGACCGCGTCTGCGGACATTACGTAGCGACCCCGACCGCCTGCCCCGATAGACCCGCCTATCGGAGGAAGCATGGCATGACGACGGTCCGCCGCGACTATAACCGAGAAGCGCGTCTCCACACCGCCTCTCGCTCGGCCCCGCTCGGGTCAAGGCCCCAGCGCTCTGCGTCCATCGAGCGATTGACTCTGCGCGAGGTCGAGGTCGTCTGCGGACTGGTTCGCGGCCTCACAAACAAGCAGATCGGCCTTGAGCTCGGGATCAGCCACCGCACCGTCGAAATCCATCGGTCGCGTCTCATGCGCAAGCTCGGCGCGTCGACGCTCGCAGGCCTTCTCGGGATCATTCTGCCGCAGCGTGCGATGATCGAAGCCCGTCTCGCCGAGGCGGGCGAGCCCGCAAGCTAAGCTTGGCCTGCAAGCATGAAGAAGAAAAAGAGCGAGGTCGCGAGGGCCATCACCGCGGTCGCCGCCCAGCCGGACCAATGTTGCCGCCGCGATATGACCAGGCGCCCCATCGCGCGCGGATTGCGGGCGATCAGCATCATAACGAGCATGAGGGGCGCAGCGAGAACCCCATTGACCACAGCGGCCCAATAAAGAGCCCGCGCGGGGTCGACGCCGATGGCGGAGAGCGAGGCGCCGGCGAGCGTCGTCGCCGCGATCGTGCCATAGAAAAGACGCGCCGAAAGCGGCTTCGCATCAAGGCTCCCGGCGACGCCCGCCATCTCGGTCACGGCATAGGCCGCCGAACCTGCGAGCACGGGCACGGCGAGAAGGCCGGTTCCGATGATACCCAGCGCGAACATCGCGAAGGCGAACGGGCCGGCGACGGGCCGAAGAGCTTCCGCGGCTTGCGATGAGGTCGCGATGTCGCGAATGCCTTCGGCGTGGAGCGTCGCGGCGGTCGCGAACACGATGGCGAGCGAGATGAGCGTGGAAAGCGCCATGCCGGTCAGCGTGTCGATGCGGATGCGGCGAAGTTCGGGTCCAGCTGACGCTGGCGTCAAGCACAAAGGCTTCGCATGGTGGCGACGCTGCTCTTCGATCTCCTGGCCGGCCTGCCAGAAGAAGAGATAGGGGCTGATCGTCGTGCCGAGGATCGCCACGAACGCCGTCGCATAGGCCGCGTTGAGCTCGATATCGGGAAGGATGAGTGCCCCGAGAGCCTTTCCCCATGGTACATGCACGACAAACAGGACGGCGACATAGGTGAACAGGGTCAAGGTCGTCCATTTGAGGATCGCCGCATAGCGAGGGTAGCTGAGCCCGACCTCGAGCAGGATGCTGACGATGCCGAACAGCAAGGTGTAAAGTCCGGCATTGCCGCCGGCGAGCAGGACGAGAGCCGCGCCCATGGCAGCGAGATCGGCACCGAGATTGATGATGTTGGCGACGAGCAGGAGCGACACCATCGACCAGAGCAGCGGGCGGGGATAATGGCGGCGCAGGTTGCGGGCAATGCCGGCGCCGGTCACGCGCCCGATTTCGGCGGCAATCTCCTGGATCGCCACCATCAGCGGAAAGCTCAGGACGAAAGTCCAAGACAGACGATAGCCGAAGGCCGCGCCGATCTGGCTGTGCGTGCCGATCCCGCTCGGATCGTCATCGGCCGCGCCCGCGATCAGTCCGGGACCGAGCGCCCGCAGGAATGCCCGCAGACCGCGTTGCTGTTTCGCGCCGCGTACGCCGTCGACATCTTGGGGCTCACTTCGCGCGATGTTTTCCGAAGAGTAGTCGGGGACGCCTGACATCGGCGGGTCAGACCAGCAGGACCGGGACGAGCGCGAGACTGGCGGCGACGCTGAGCACGAGGGGCAAGGCAAGCCTCCAGCCCTTCCGCCAGCCGGCGACCGCCACCGCGGTCGCGCCCTTGAACAGCGTGTTGGCAAGCACCGGCGCGATAATCACGACCGTTGCAAGTTCGCCCGCCAGCATGTTTCTGGGGAGGGATCCCACCGTGATGATCGCCGAATCGACGTCGGCCAGTCCCGAAATGGCGATCACGAGGGCGAGGCCGCGTTCGCCCACCAGTGCCATCATCCAGCGCGCCGTCGCCGTCAGCAACATGACGAGAAGCATCAGACCGATCGCGGGCGCGAGGCGGAACGGGTTCCGGAGCGCGACAGGAAGATCGCGGGCGGGCACATGCTTTTCGCGCAGACCCCAGAATATCGCTCCGCTGCTTACGATCGCGGCGGGCGCCGCCATCCACGCGAAACCGGGCATTGCTGCGGGAGCGAGTAACGTGGTCAGGATGATCGCGCGCACCAGCATGACGGCCGATGCGGCACCGATCCCCGCGATCGCCATCGCCTCGCTCTCCTCGCCGTCGCGCACCCGCATGGCGAGCGCGGCGGTGACCGCGGTCGAGGAGACCATCGCCCCGGCTCCCGCCATGACCAGCGTGCCACGCGTGGCGCCAAAACGCTTGGCGGCAATATAGCCGAGCAAGGAGAAGCCCGAGACGAAGACGACCACAAGCCAGAGTTGGCGGGGATTCCAGGCCTCATAGGGCCCGAAGCTGGAGTCGGGAAGCAACGGCAGGATCGCGAGCGCAATCAGCGCAAAGCGGGCGATGGCGCCGACCTCGACGTCGGTCAGCCCCGATACCCAGCCGTGAAGCTCGGATCGGAGCGCCAGTACCATGGTCATTCCCGCAGCGACGATGGTCGCCATCTCCATCCGCCCGCTCGCGGCGAGGAAACCGCAGCCGATCGTGATGAGCGCGGCGAGGCTGGACGTGCCACTGAGCTGGTCGGGGCGATGGGCCGCCTTCGCATAGCCGATCAGCGCCAGCACGCCCGCGAGGCTGGCAAGCGTTGCGGCGACGACGGGGTACGCGTCCGCAAGGGTGCCCGAGATACCTCCGGCAAGACCGAAAAGCGCAAAGGTTCGAACTCCTGCGAACCGGCTGCCCTCGGCTTCGTCGCGCTGCGCCCAGCCGCGCTGAACCCCGACAAGCAAGCCGAGAAGAAAGGCAAGGGCGATTCCACCCAAAGGCAGTAGCGATGCGGGCATGACGATCTCTGGCATGGCGCGCGATGGGCGGGGCTCAGCTGGCGAGCTCGCGCTCGCATTCGATACAATGCGCCGCCGTCGGCATGGCTTC
Source organism: Sphingopyxis sp. BSN-002 (assembly GCF_022024275.1). NCBI lineage: Bacteria > Pseudomonadati > Pseudomonadota > Alphaproteobacteria > Sphingomonadales > Sphingopyxidaceae > Sphingopyxis > Sphingopyxis sp. BSN-002. The sequence goes on along the minus strand of NZ_CP091804.1, from coordinate 1,076,141 downwards.
GAGGCGGGCGGCGTCGATCGGTATGCCGCACGACGTGCAGAGCCCATAAGTTCCGGCCTCGAGCCGGGTGAGCGTGTGGCGTATCGCCTTCATTTCGTCGGTGGCGGCGCGCTGTTCGGTGTCGAGCGCGTCCTTGACCTCTCGCTCGATCGCCTGCTCCCCCGAATCATCGTCGAGCGGCAGGCGCTGCTCGCGTTCGATCCGCTCGACTTGCGCCGCGAGGCGTGCGAACCGCGCCTCGAGATCGGCGCGTACCTGGGTGAGACTGTGCATCACACCGCCTCCTCGTTCGTGATCAGCGCCGAAATCTCGTCGAGGACGAAGAGCCGCCGTTTCTTGAGTGTTTCCAGCTCCTCGTCGGACACGGCGGCGAGACCTGCCTCGAACCGCTGGATCTGGACCTCCAAGTCGTGATGCTCGTCCGCCAGCACACGGAAATGCGGATTTTCAAGCTTCAGCATGTGAAGCGCAGGCCCATGATCGGGGAACAGGGCGTGAAGATCGTGACCGGCTTCGCTCATCTCGGATCCTTTCATTGTCGGATGTGCAGCAGAGCCCGAGCGTTGCGCTTGCCAAGGCCCGCTGTCGTTACGCAAAAGCCCTTATGCAGGCGGCCATAGTCGAGGCCCTGCCCTCCGGAAATTTGCGGTCTCGGGACATACGTACAGTTGCGTAATCACGGCTCGGCATGGCGCCGTTATTCCTGTGGCATGAGAAACGACATGCAACCCGAATGGTGCCGGCCTGCCGACACGGCATTGGAGACGGGGCAGCTTCGGGCCGTACGCCGCAAGGGGAACCGAAAATGAGCGATTGTGCTTCTTGTGCCGTGCGCTGCCGCGCCATTTGCGCCAGCCTCACGCCCGACGAAGCCGAAGCGCTCGGACGCATGGGACGCCGGCAGCGCGTCAAGGCGGGGCACACGCTCGTCTGGGAAGGCGACGAGGCGCCGACCGTAGCCAATATACTCTCGGGCGTCCTCAAACTGGTGGTGGCAACCGCCGACGGCCGCGAACAGATTGTCGGCCTCGTCTTTCCGTCCGATTTCATCGGCCGTCCCTTTGGCAAGGAAAGCCCTTACCGGGTGACCGCGATGACCGATGCCGAAGTCTGCATATTCAATCGCCAACAGTTCGACGATTTCGCCGCGCGCCACCCGCATCTCCAGCAGAAGCTGCTTCATCGAACTCTCGACGAGCTCGACCGGGCGCGCCACTGGATGATGCTCCTCGGCCGCAAGTCGGCGCCCGAGAAAGTGGCGACCTTCCTGCTCGACATGGAGGAACGGCTTCCCGTCGGTTGCGGCGACGTTGTCGGCGGTTTCGAGCTTCCTTTCGGCCGTCAGCAGATCGCGGACATCTTGGGCCTGACGATCGAGACGACCTGCCGCCAGCTTACCCGCATGCGCAGCGACGGGCTCGTCGACCTGCCTTCGCGGCGCGCCGTCCGGATCAATGACCGCGCGCGTGTCGCCGCGATGGCCGGCTGATACAGTGGCGAAGAGCCGGAACGCAGCCGAAAGGACAAGATTCCTGTTCGCCGCAGCCCTGCTGCCGCTAGCGGCAGCGGCATCCTCGGCTTCCGCTGTCCCGGCCCCCTCCACGGGCAGCGTCATGGAAGCCGCGGAGCGAATGAAGCCCGGCGACTTCATCTGGGCCCCCGAGATTGCGCCAGATGGGCCGCTGCTCATGATCGTGAGCCTCGCGACCCAGCGCGCGACGCTCTATCGCAACGGCGTGCCGATCGCGATCACGACGGTATCGACCGGCAAGAGCGGCCATGAAACGCCGACCGGGGTGTTCACGATCCTTCAGAGGCAGGTCGAGCATTATTCGAGCCTCTACGACAGCGCACCGATGCCATATATGCAGCGACTGACCTGGGGCGGCGTCGCGCTGCATGGTGGATCCTTGCCCGGCTATCCAGCCTCGCACGGCTGCATCAGGCTCCCGCAGGCTTTTGCTAGGCTTCTCTACGGGGTAACGCGCCTTGGCATGACCGTGATCGTAACCGACGCCGCGGCCGTTCCGCGCGCCGCGCCCGCCGATACGCTGCTCCAGGCCGGATCGGTCATGGCGGACAACGCGACGATGTGGAATCCCGCCCGTTCGCCCAGCGGCCCGGTATCGATCATCGTCAGCGCCGCCGATCGCCGCATGCTCATCCTGAGGAATGGCATCGCAATCGGGTCGGCGCCGGTGCGGATCGAGGGCTCGATCACAGGAACCTCCGCCTTTCTGATGCGCAGTGGCGAGGCGGGCGCGCCGTCATGGATCGAGGTTTCCTTGCCGGGAAGCGTCGCTGCGGCATCGCCCACGCGCTTCGCGGGACGCGTCCAAGTCGCGGATGAGATGCGCGCCCTCGTGGCGCCGCTTCTGGCGCCCGGCACCAGCGTGATCATCACGCCGGACTCACTGCGCGCAGCAAGCCCGGTGCCGGTCGAGGTGCTGGGCGGCGAGGCGGACGCGCCGGAACGCTGATCGCGCGTACCGGCGCTGCCTGATGCTTGCGCGCGGGGCGGTTCCTGCGAAGGACCCGGCCCGGGCGCGCTTTTAGCCCCCGATCTTGATCTTGCGGACATGGTCGCGCGGCTTCTCTGCCTTCTCGATCTTGACCGTCAGAAGGCCATGCTTGAACTTCGCCTCGATCTTGTCCGCATCGGCATCGGTGGGCAGCGAAATCCGGCGGCGGAAGCTGCCGTGACGGCGCTCGCTGATGATGTGCCCGTTCTCGTGCCGCTCCGATGTTTCGTCCTTCTCGCTGGCGAGGAGAAGCACGCCATCGGCGACCTCGAGCCTTACGTCCTTTTCAGTCAGTCCGGCGAGCTCGGCCGTCAGCTTGTAGCAGTCGCCCTCATCGACGAGTTCGACGGCCGGTACCGGACTGACGAGGCGCGGAACATAGCTCAGGATGCTGCGGCCGGGCAGCGCGAATTCCTCGAACATGCGATCGAGTTCGCCGCGTAACCAGTTCATCGCACCGAGCTCGGCCTCGGCGGGTGTGCTGTTGGCGGTCCGGGTCGGGGTGAGGTCGTTCATTCTTTCGCTCCCTTCATCAGGTCGGATGGTCACCCGGGTGGCCGGCTGAGGTGAGGGAGAGTCCGCAATCCTCGCGGCCGGTTCCGGCGCGATCCGTCACCTAAGGCGGGCGCAGGACATGTAGAATCGGGGAAGCTCCCAAGCGGGATCCTCCTTACGGAAAGTAACGGATGCGAAAGCGGCGCCGCGTTCGCCAATGTCTGGCCATGCTTGACGGCCGCGCCTTCGAGCCTTTCGTGGCCTCCCCTCTCGGCGGCCCCCTCTCAAAAGGAGAGCGAAGATGCTGAAGAAAGAAGACGACCAGCTCCAGGATGACGTCATCGCCGAACTCGAATGGGATCCGAGCGTCGATCACACCGATATCGGCGTTGCGGTGACCCATGGCGTTGTCACCCTTGCGGGCTATGTCAAAAGCTATCCGCAGAAGCTTGCGGCCGAGCGCGCCGTGCGCCGGGTCGCCGGCGTGCGCGCGCTGGCCGAGGAGCTCAAGGTGCGCTTCGCCTCGGACCCCAAGACGGCGGATCATGAAATCGCCAGGCGCATCGTAGACATGATTGCCTGGACCGTCCCGCTACCGGAAGATCAGGTCAAGGTGAAGGTCGAGCGCGGCTTCGTTACGCTGACCGGCACCGTCGACTGGAATTTCATTTCGAAGGAAGTCGCGCGCGCCGCAGGGCAGATCTCGGGGGTGACCGGGGTGTCGAACATGATCAAGATCGGTCCGATCCTTCGGCCCGACGACGTCAAGGCGCGCATTACGGCCGCCTTCAAACGTCAGGCAGGCCTCGATGCGAGCGGCGTGACGGTGCTGGCCCATGGCGGCACGGTCGAACTGCGCGGTCATGTGAAGGATTGGGGCGAGCGTCGTATCGCCGAGACCGCCGCCTGGTCGGCTCCGGGCGTCTCGGACGTCCAGGATTATCTCGCGGTCGATCGCTGATCGAACTCGCCTTGGGGAAGAGGCGAACCTGCGGCCGTCCGGATCGTCCGGGCGGCCGCCCTTATATCCGTATCATTGCGCATATCGGCTGCCCCAGCCGCTTCATAATCTGGCTGGCGACTGGAAGGAGATGGCTCATGAAGAATATCCTGCTGCTGGTGCATGACGATCATGGTCAGGAGGCGCGGTTGCAGGCTGCGCTCGATATTACCCGCGCGGTCGAGGGTCACCTCACCTGCATCGACGTGACCCCCTATCCTCTGATCGCCGGCGATGGCTTCGGTTTCGCCGAGACCGTCGTGCTGCTCGATGAACGCGAGAGCGAGGCGAAAAACAAGTCGGTTGTCAGCGACCGGCTCGCGCGCGAGGATGTGAGCTGGAGCTGGGTCGACGCGCAGGCCGAGATCGCCAATGCCGTGCTCGATGCCGCCGACCTCGCCGATCTCATCATCGTGAACTGCGCGCTCGATGGCTTCCCGATGCCCGACATGCGCGACATCACGAGCCGTATCGTCGCCCGCGCCAGCGCTCCGGTGCTTGCGGTTCCCGAAGGACTAGAGCGCTTCGAGCTCGATCGAGCGCTTGTCGCCTGGGACGGCCGGCCATCGTCGGCAGCGGCCCTGCGCGCCGCGGTGCCGCTTCTGGCGTTCGCCAAGGAGGTCGAGATCTTCACCGCCCATGGTCCGGACAACCATACCACGCCCGAGGCCGCCGCCGCCTACCTCTCGCGCCACGGCATCAAGGCGGCTATTCGCTCCACGGATATCGGACGCTTCCACGCCGACTTCCTGATCGCCGATGAGGCGAAGGTGTTTCGCGCTGACTATGTTGTCATGGGCGCCTATGGCCGCGGCCGGCTGCGCGAAACATTCGGCGGTACGACCAGGAATCTGCTGACCAAAAGCAAGCATCCCTTGCTGATGGCCCATTGATGCGATCGTCGTCTGTTTACGGGCTTCGGGCTTGCCTCTGCGACCGGGCGAGCCCGAAGAACTCGATATTTTCCTTTGAACGCGGCGGCGTGGATACGCCGGCCCAACCGCTGCAGCGATAACAGGGGCCATGGATATGCTGACCGCGAGACAAGGGTGGGGTGGGGCTCCGCCCTCGGTCCTTATCGTCGAGGACGATCCGGCGGTAAGGCGTTCGCTGCTCCTTCTGCTGCGAGGGCGCGGATTTGCGGCCAAGGCCTGGTCCGCGGCCGATCCGGCGCTAGCCGAGGCCGCGCGCACCGCGCCGGACTGCTTGATCGTCGACTATCGGCTGGAGGGTGGCGACGGGATCGCGATGCTCGCTTCGCTTCGCGCCGACGGCTGGCAGGGGCCCGCCATTCTGATTTCTGCCTATGGGTCGACGGAACTCGGCGCTCGCGCGACCGACGCTGGCTTCGCTCTCATTCTGGAGAAGCCGCTTCGCGAGCATGCCTTGATCGATGCGGTAACCCGCCTCACGCGGAATGGAGCGCCTTCGCCAAGTCACTGACAAGCGGGGTTTTGTACGATCGGCCGTATTGATTGATCGAGAACCGCTGTCAGTCGGGATATTCGACTGGAACGGCTTCAGGATGGCTGTCGGGCATGACCGGCGTCTCGGACGGGGTGCGCAGCGGCTGATTGTCCGGGCTCGGCGCGGGCGTCTCGGGATAGGTCTTCGCGGGCCGGGCCGGTGGCTCGCAATCGGGGCATTCGCTTGGCCGCCCCGCGCGGCGCCTATGTTCATCGCTCCCGTTCATCCCGGTTCTCCTTGTCGAAGCGTTGCCGCCAGCGATCTTTTCGCGCGGAGCGCGCCACGCCGCCATTAGGAATAGCCCGTATCGCCGAAGCTCAAGGCGCATCAATTCGTGGGGATAAGGACGAGTGCACCCGAAACCTCGCCGCGCCGAAGGCGGTCGAGCGCGTGGTTTGCATCGCTTAGCGGCAAGGGCGTGACGAACGTCTCGACGCCGGTTCGCGCCGCCACCTCGAGAAATTCCACTCCGTCCCTGCGGGTCAGGTTGGCGACCGACGCGATCATGCGCTCCTCCCAGAGGTCCGCATAGGGAAAGGCTGGGATGTCGCTCATATGAATGCCGGCGCAGATCACGCGTCCGCCCTTCCGGACCCGGCGCAGCGCCTCGGGCACCAAAGCCCCGAACGGCGCAAAGATGATCGCGGCGTCGAGCGCGCCGGGTGGAGCGTCGCCCGACGCGCCCGCCCAGACGCAACCCAGGCGGCGCGCGAAGGCTTGACCAGCGCTGTCGCCCTCGCGCGTGAACGCATGAACCTCACGGCCCTCGGCCGACGCGAGCTGGGCAAGAATATGCGCCGCGGCGCCGAACCCATAGAGGCCCAGCCGCGGGGCATCCCCCGCGAGGCGATAGGCGCGGTAGCCGATCAGGCCCGCGCACAGCAAGGGCGCGGCATGGACATCGTCGAAGGCCTCGGGGAGCGCGAAGACGAAAGCCGCATCGGCGATGCAATAAGAGGCAAAGCCGCCGTCGCGGGTGAAGCCGGTGAAAGCGGGCGTATCGCAGAGATTCTCGCGGCCCTCTTTGCAATAGGGGCAATGACCGCAACTCTTCGCAAGCCATGGCACCCCGACGCGATCACCTCGCCGGAAACCGGTCACGCCGGGACCGAGCGCATGCACGCGGCCGACGATCTCGTGACCGGGCACGATCGGAAGCGGGCACTTCAGTTCGCCGTCGACAATGTGAAGATCTGTCCGGCACACGCCGCACGCCGTTATGGCGATCCCGATCTCGCCAGGTCTTGGTTCCGGGCGCGGCCGCTCGATGTAGCGAAGGGGCGCTCCCGGAGTCTCCATCTGCATGGCATAATAGGTTTCGGACACGACCGCGCTTCTCCTCGCCCGCTCCCTGCAGATCCGGCCCCTCAGGCCGGCGTGGCCAGATCGAGTTCGAGAAGCGCGAGCGTGGCGTCGCCGTCATAATCGCTCGCATGGAAGCCGAGCGTTCGCTCGACCTCCATCGCGCCGCGATTGGCCCGGCTCTCGATCGAGCGTAGTGTCTTGAGACCGCGGCTGCGACCGAGATCGACGGCATGGCTGAGCAGCGTCCATCCAACGCCGCGCGTCTTGTAGTCCGGGGCGACCGCGATCGCGACCTCGGCGCTGACGAAGGCCTCATCGGCCGCAATCAGAAGGCTGGCCGCGAGCAATCCTGTATCGGCATCAAAAGCCAGAAGATGTTCGCGGTGACGATGATCGACTTCGATCATCGCGGTGAGTTGCGCGTTGGACAAATGCGACTGCCCGCTGAGAAAGCGGAACATCATATCGTCCGGCGTCAGGCTATCGAAAAACCGATTCACGATGTCCGTGTCGCTTTCGGCTACGGGCCGGACGCGCAGCTCGACGCCGTTTCGCGTCAGGAGATGTATCTCACCCGCGTCGCTCAACGTCCGGTCGGGTGCGTTTGCAAGGCTCATCACGTGCATTCTCCTTCGGGCGGCTCGGGTTGGCGAAGCGGTGCGGTGCGCAGGGTCAGCGTACCGGCTATCCTGCGCAGTTCGCGGAACACCGGCTTGGGATCGGTCGGCCGGCGACCGGGCGGGTTCCGCCGCCCGGCCGCACTTCCGCTCTGAAACGCGCCATGTCTCGGCATCGCCTGCTCCTTTGCTGGCGACAGGCTAGCGCCGCACGCGCGGCGCGCAGTTCGTAATTATACGGACCGTGGGCGCGCGCGAATTTTGATCCTGGTCAATGAATCGCGCTCGTTTCGGGTCTTCCCTTGCTCACCTTGGAGGAGACATCTCATGCGGAACATATTGATTCACGCCGACGCGAGCCCTGCCATGGCAGCCCGTACCGAGAGCGCGCTGAAAATCGGCCGGCGCTTCCGCTCGCACCTGAGTTTCCTGATCGCCTCGCCCTATCAGCAGTTCATCGCCGCAGATCCGTTCGGCGGCCTGTACCTGGCGCGCGAGCAGCTCGCCAAGGCACAGCTTGCTGACGCCGAGCTCGAGACGTCGCTCGGCGCGCAGCTCGCCCGCGAAGATGTGCCTTGGGATATCGCCGTGGCGGACGGCGAGGTGCTCGGATGCCTTGCGCTCGCCGCGACCCTCTCGGACCTGGTCATTGTCTCGCTAGGTGCCCGAGACCGGCGCGGCCTCGCGCAAGGCGCGATCGTCGGCGATCTTGCGATGACCGTGCCGGCTCCCGTGCTTGCCCTGCCCGCCGAGGGCAAGCCGATCGATCTCGATGCACCGGTCATGATAGCCTGGAACGGCAGCCCGCAGGCAGCGCACGCACTGCGCGCCGCGGTTCCGCTCATGGGCGACGCGCGCAGTGTCGTGATGGTGCAGGTCGGCCCCGACGAGGGGCGCGTGGGCGCCGAGGACGCGCTTTGCTATTTGTCGCGCCACGGCGTGCATGGGGAACTCCGCCGCGTCGAGCGCGGACAACAGACACCCGAAGAAATCCTAGAGACTATCGCGGAAGACATGGCGCCGGGGCTCATCGTCATGGGGGCGTACGGGAAGCCGCGGCTTCGCGAGACGTTGTTCGGCGGCGTCACCCGTTATCTGCTCGAGGCCGCCCCCGCGCCGCTGCTGCTTGCACATTGATCGACGTGCAGGTCTGTGAAGCCGCCCGGACCGTCAGCGCACCATGAATGACTGCCTGTCCTGCATCGTTCGCAACCGCGCGATCTGCGCAAGCCTCGGTCGCGAGGAATTGCTGCTGCTGGGCAAAATGGGCCGACGCCAGCGCGTCTCGAGCGGCCATACGCTTCTCTGGGAGGGCGACGATGCCCCCGTCGTAGCCAATGTCCTGGAAGGGGTGCTGAAGCTTGTGACCGCGACCGCCGACGGGCGCGAGCAGATCGTCGGCGTCGTCTTCCCGTCCGACTTTATCGGTCGGCCATTTGGCGTCGAAAGTCCCTATAGCGTCAGCGCGATGAGCGATTCCGAGCTTTGCATCTTCAACCGCGACAGTTTCGACGATTTTGCTTCGGGCCATCCGGACCTTCAGCAGAAACTGCTCCGCCGGACGCTCGATGAACTCGATCGCGCGCGGGGCTGGATGCTGCTTCTCGGGCGCAAGTCGGCATCCGAGAAGGTTGCATCCTTCCTCCTCGAAATGTCCGCGCGGCTGTCTGACCATGGCTGCCGACCCGGGAAACAAGGCGTGTTCGAGCTGCCATTTGGTCGTCAGCAGATAGCCGATATTCTCGGCCTCACGATCGAGACGACGAGCCGACAACTGACCGGGATGCGCTCCGACGGGCTTATCGATCTGCCTTCGCGGCGCGAAATCCGCATCAACGATGCCGCAGCGCTCAGGGAGATGGCGGGATGAGCATCTCCCCGAGCCTCCGCATGATCAGAAGCGGAAGGCGACGCCGGCGCTGAGTACCCATGGGTCGAGCGTGTGGCGCGTTTTGAGTACAGGCGTGGCTCCGGCAAACCAGGTCGCTGTCGGACGCAGGAAATAGCGCTTTGCGTCGAGCGAGAAGGCGAGTCCCTTGTCGTTCACCGGAATGTCGATGCCCGCCTGCAGCGCGACCCCGAGCTTGTCGCCCATCTTCTGGCGCGTTGCGCCGAGCGCGCGCGTGGTGGCGCCGGGCTTCTCGTCGATAAAGATGAAATAGCTCGGACCCGCGCCGACATAGGGCTGGATGCCGCCATCCTTGCCGAAATGATATTTGAGGGTGAGTGTCGCAGGCACGATCTTCGCATCGGACACCAGCGTCGCGCCGTTGAGGCCGCCGCGTCCGTTGACGTCATGCTGGGTCACGCCGGCGATGGTCTCGATCGAGATGGCGTCGGCGACGAAATATTCGATCGCCACCGTCGGCGTGATATTGTCGTCGGCCTTTGCCTGCGTGTTTGCCGGCAAGCCGATCGCATCGAGCTTCACGTCGCTGATCTTGCCGTCGGGCGCCACATAGGTCGCAAAAATCTTGAACTGGACGTCGCCGGTCTTGGCATATGCCTGGCCGGGAATTGCCAAGGCGGCCGCCATTGCGACGATGGGGAGATGGCTTCTTTTCATGTCGGTGCTCCTTGCGTTGACCGGCGCTCCCTGCACCGCGCAGCTCCGCCCGGCATTGATGCCGCGCAATTTATTCGTTGATCCTGGTCAATGTTTTTGCCCGCCCGCGCGCCCAAGAGCGGTCCCGAACCTTGCGGCATCGAAGCCGCGCGACGGCAGGGGCAAGCGTTATGGATACTCTGGTAGCAAAGGCGGGAGGCTGGCTCGGGCTGGCGTTCCTTGCGCTGGTGATGGCTGCGGTGGCGGTCGATGCGCCCTTTGCCGTTCACATGATCATCGTCGCGTTCGCCTGCCTGCTGATGCTCTGGGCGACCGTGTCGCGCGCCAATTATGAGGCGATCGCGCGCGGCTTGCTCAAAATGCCCGCGGACGAGGGCGTCTATGACGACGACCCGATCCGCTGGGGCGTCATCGCGACCTTGTTCTGGGGCATCGCGGGGATGGCGGCGGGGCTGTTCATCGCGCTGCAGCTCGCGTTTCCGGCGCTCAATCTAGGGTTTGAATATACGACATTCGGGCGCCTGCGCCCGCTGCATACCTCGGCGGTGATCTTCGCCTTTGGCGGCAACGCGCTGATCGCGACCAGCTATTATGTCGTTCAGCGCACCTGCCGCGCTCGGCTCGCTTTCCCGACGCTCGCGCGTTTCGTCTTCTGGGGATACCAGCTCTTCATCGTGCTCGCCGCGACCGGCTACCTGATGGGGGTCACCGAGGCGAAGGAATATGCCGAACCCGAATGGTATGTCGATCTCTGGCTGACGATTGTCTGGGTCGCCTATCTCGTCGTCTTCCTCGGCACGATCGTGAAGCGCCGCGAGCCGCATATCTATGTCGCGAACTGGTTCTACCTCAGTTTCATCATCACCATCGCGATGCTGCACCTCGTCAACAATCTGTCGATGCCTGCGAGCATCTTCGGATCGAAGAGCTATGCCGCCTTCGCGGGCGTCCAGGATGCGCTGACGCAGTGGTGGTACGGGCATAACGCGGTCGGCTTCTTCCTGACCGCGGGCTTCCTCGCGATGATGTATTATTTCGTGCCGAAGCAGGCCGAGCGGCCGGTTTATTCCTACCGCCTGTCGATCATCCACTTCTGGTCGCTGATCTTCCTCTACATCTGGGCGGGACCGCACCATCTTCATTACACCGCGCTGCCCGACTGGGCGCAAACGCTCGGCATGGTCTTCTCGATCATGCTCTGGATGCCGAGCTGGGGTGGCATGATCAACGGCCTGATGACGCTGAACGGCGCGTGGGACAAGATCCGCACCGACCCGATCATCCGCATGATGGTGATGGCGCTCGCCTTCTACGGCATGAGCACCTTCGAAGGCCCGATGATGTCGATCAAATGGGTCAACTCGATGTCGCATTATACCGACTGGACGATCGGTCATGTCCATTCGGGCGCGCTCGGCTGGAACGGCATGATCACCTTCGCCTGCGTCTATTATCTGGTGCCGCGCCTCTGGGGCCGTCCGCGCCTCTACAGCCTGCGCATGGTCAACTGGCACTTCTGGCTCGCAACCGTCGGGATCGTTTTCTACGCCGCGTCGATGTGGGTCGCGGGCATCATGCAGGGCCTGATGTGGCGCGAATATGGCGCCGACGGCTACCTCGTTTACAGCTTCGCCGAAAGCGTCGCAGCCATGCATCCGATGTATCTGATCCGCGCGGCGGGCGGGGCGATGTATCTCGCCGGCTTCCTCATCATGATCGTCAACGTCTGGGCGACGCTCGCGGGCAAGGTCCGCGCCGAGAAGCCGATGACCGAAACTCCCCACAATGCGGCGGCGGATCGCCCGCTCGCCATCGCGCCCGCCGAATAAGGAGCCCACTCATGGCAAAAGAGAAGGCCGCAAAGGGCTTCAGCCACAAGACTCTCGAGCGTAACGTCAGCCTGCTCGGCCTGTTCGCGCTCGTTGCGGTCACGATCGGGGGCATCGTCGAGATCGCGCCCCTGTTCTGGATCGACAATACGATCGAGAAGGTCGACGGGATGCGGCCCTACACTCCGCTCGAGCTTGCCGGGCGCAACATCTACATGCGCGAGGGCTGTTACACCTGCCACAGCCAGATGATCCGTCCCTTCCGCGACGAGGTCGAACGCTACGGTCATTACAGCCTCGCGGCCGAGAGCATGTACGATCATCCCTTCCAATGGGGATCGAAGCGCACCGGACCCGACCTTGCGCGCGTCGGCGGCCGCTATTCGGACGAATGGCATCGCGCGCATCTGATCGATCCCAGGAGCGTCGTGCCCGAATCGATCATGCCGCCCTACGCTTTCCTTGCCGATCGCGATCTCGAAACCGGCGACATGCGCAATGATCTCACCGCGCTTTACCGCGTCGGCGTGCCTTATTCGAAGGCGGATATCGCCAAGGCGAACGACGATATCGCTGCGCAGGCCAATCCTGAGGCAGGGGCAGGCGATCTCGCCAAGCGCTATCCCAAGGTGCAGGTTCGCGACTTCGACGGCGATCCCGACCGCATCACCGAAATGGATGCGCTCGTCGCCTATCTCCAAATGCTCGGCACTCTCGTCGACGTCGACAAGGCGGGGCCGCAGGAACGTCCGCACGAAGCCGAAACCGCACCGGCCGGAGCGAAAGCGCCATGAGCTACGACGCGCTCCGCCATTTCGCCGACAGCTGGGGGCTCCTCGCCATGGCCATCCTCTTCCTCGGCCTCGTCGCCTGGCCGTTCCGCAAGGCCGCGCGCCCGCGCAACGACGCCGCCGCACGTATGATCTTCAAGGACGACGAACATGGCTGACTTGGACAACCAGACACCCACCGGCGGAAACCGCATCGACGAGGCGACCGGCACGAGCACGGTCGGCCATGAATGGGATGGCATCGAGGAGCTTAACACGCCCCTGCCGCGCTGGTGGCTGTGGACCTTCTACCTGACCATCGTCTGGGCACTGGGCTATGTCATACTCTATCCGGCCTGGCCGATGATCGATGGCGCCACCAAGGGCGCACTCGGCTGGTCGAGCCGCGGCCAGCTCGAACAGGAGCTCGCCGCCGACGCGAAGCGCCGCGCGCCGACGGTCGACGCGATCGCTGCGACCGATATCGTCGATCTGCCAGCCAAGCCCGCGCTGATGCAGGCTGCGGTGCAGGGCGGCGGCGCAGCGTTTCGCGTCCATTGCGTTCAGTGCCACGGCGCGGGCGGGGCGGGGCTCAAGAAGCTCTATCCGAGCCTCACCGACGACGACTGGCTCTGGGGCGGAGATCTCGGCTCGATCCATTACACGATCACGAACGGCATCCGGAACCCCGATCACCCGGGCACGCGCACCAGCCAGATGCCCGCATTCGGGCGCGACGGCATTCTCGAACCCGCGCAAATTGCAGATGCCGTGAGTTTTGTGCGCGTGATCAGCCGGCAGGAAAAGCCGAGTCCCTCGTCCGCGCGTGGCGCAACTGTCTTCGAGACCAATTGCGCGGTATGCCACGGCGCGGGCGGCGAGGGCGGGCGGCAGGTGGGCGCACCGAAGCTCACCGATGCGATCTGGCTGTACGGCGGCGACCGTGACAGCCTCACTGCCACGATCAACCAGCCGCGCAACGGCGTGATGCCACGCTGGGGCGAGCGCCTCGACCCGGTCACCATCAAGATGCTCGCGACCTATGTCTATTCGCTGGGCGGCGGAGAGAAGACGCCTGTGGCGCCCACCGCGAAAGGACAGGGAGCCGATGGCCAGCCCTGAGGATCTGACCGGCGCCCCGGCCTCGCTCTATGCAGCGCGCAAGGGCGTCTATCCCAAAAAGGTCGACGGCTTCTTCCGCCGGCTGAAGTGGGCGATCATGGCGGTCACGCTTGCCATCTATTATGGCACGCCCTGGATCCGCTGGGATCGCGGTCCCTATGCCCCCGACCAGGCGGTGCTCGTCGATCTCGCGCATCGGCGCTTCTACATGTTCCAGATCGAAATCTGGCCGCATGAATTCTACTATGTTGCAGGCCTGCTCATCATGGCGGGGATCGGTCTTTTCCTCGTCACGAGCGCGGTGGGGCGCGCCTGGTGCGGCTATGCCTGCCCTCAGACGGTGTGGACCGACCTCTTCCAGCACGTCGACCGGCTGATCGATGGCGACCGCAACGCGCAGTTACGGCTTGCGAACGGACAATGGTCTATCGAAAAGCTGGCGAAGCGCGGTCTCAAATATCTGGTCTATCTCACCGTTGCTTTCTGGACCGGCGGCGCGTGGATCATGTATTTTGCCGACGCGCCGACGCTGACTCATGATTTCTGGACCGGGCAGGCGGCGCCGATCGCCTATGGAACGGTGGCGGTTCTCACCGCGACGACCTTCGTTCTCGGCGGCTTCATGCGCGAACAGGTGTGCATCTATATGTGCCCCTGGCCGCGCATCCAGACCGCGATGATGGACGAGAAGTCGCTGTTGGTGACTTACAAGGACTGGCGCGGCGAACCACGCGGCAGCGTCAAGAAGGGGCAAGCGCACCCCGGGACCTTCGGCGACTGCGTCGACTGCAACCAGTGCGTCGCGGTCTGTCCGACCGGCATCGACATTCGCGAGGGGCCGCAGATCGGCTGCATCACCTGCGCGCTGTGCATCGATGCCTGCGACGGGGTGATGAGCCAGATCGGGCGGCCGCGCGGGCTCATCGACTATTGCACGCTCGACGATGCCGCGTCCGAAAAGGCCGGCGGCGTCGCGCAGCCGGTGCGCAAAACGCTGATGCGGCCGAGAACCTTGCTCTATCTCGGCGTGTGGAGTGCGATCGGCGCCGCGATGCTCTTCTCGCTCGGCCAGCGCACCCGCCTCGATCTCGCCGTCCAGCACGAGCGCAGTCCGCTCTATGTCCAGCTCTCCGACGGTCATATTCGCAACACCTATACACTGAAACTCCGCAACATGGAGGCGCGGCCGCGCCGGGTCGCGGTGACCGTCAGCGGCCTCCCGGGCGCCGCGCTCTGGTCCGAGACAGGATCGCGCGGAGCTGCGGGAGACCGGATTGAAGTGCCGCTCGCACCCGACAGCGTCACCCGCGTCAAGCTCTTCGTCGTCGCACCCGGCGGCGGACCGGCGCGCCAGGATTTCACCATCGCGGCCCGCGCGCTCGATCGCGATCCCGGCGGCGACTCAGAGACCATCCAGTTCGACCAACCGGAGCCAGGACAATGACCGAGCGACCGACCTCTCAGGCCTTCACCGGCTGGCATATGACGGCGATCCTGGTCGCCTTCTTCGCTGTCGTGATGACCGTCAACTTCACGATGGCGCGCCTCGCATCCTCGACCTTCGGGGGGACGGTCGTCGATAACAGCTATGTCGCGAGCCAGCATTATAACGAATGGCTGAAGCGCGCCGAAGCGCAGGATCGCCTCGGCTGGACCGAGACCGTGAGCCTCGACCCCGCCCGGCATGTCCTGCTGACCATAGGCAAGAATAACCGCCCGCTCGCCGACCTCCGCGTGTCGGCGACCGTCAATCATCCGGTTGGGCGCACCGCGCCCGCCGCGCTCCATTTCGAGCCCACGGCAGGCGGCGTGCTGCGCTCGACCCGCCCGCTGGCGCCCGGGCGGTGGCGGCTCGACCTTGTCGTGCGGCACGGCAGCGACGAAGCGCGGTACCGGAAGGATGTGCAATGACCGCCGCTGCTGCTTCCGCGCTGGTCGAACGCGACTTCGCCGTTCCCGACATTCGCTGCGCGGGATGCATCGCGAAACTCGAGCAGGGGCTCGTGCGCGACAAGCGCATCGCTGCGGCGCGCGTGAACTTCACCGAGAAGCGCGTGCATGTTTCTTGCGCATCGGACGCAGAAATGCCCGATCTCCTCGGCGCCTTCGCCACGCTGGGGTTCGAGGCGCACCCGATCGGAACGGGCGCCGACGAGGCCAGCGCCGAGGCCGAAACGACGCGCGAGTTGCTGCGTGCCGTCGCTGTGTCGGGCTTCGCGATGATGAACATCATGCTCTTGTCGGTATCGGTCTGGTCGGGCGCGACGGGGGCTACCCGCGACCTGTTCCACTGGCTGTCGGCTATGATCGCATTGCCGACTGTCGCTTATGCCGGTCGCCCCTTCTTCCGTTCGGCCTGGCGCGCGCTGCGCCATCGGCGCACCAACATGGATGTCCCGATCAGCATCGGGGTGCTCCTCGTGAGCGTGATGAGCCTCTACGAGACGGCGACGCACGGCGCTCACGCCTATTTCGACGGCGCGGTGATGCTGCTCTTCTTCCTGCTCTGTGGCCGCTGGCTCGATAGCGTGATGCGCGATCGCGCGCGTGGAGGCGTCACAGCATTGCTTCGCAACATGGGCACCGGTGCGATGGTCTATCGCCACGAACGTTCGACGCACTGGGTCGATGCCACGGCGCTTGAACCGGGGATGGTCATGCTCGTTGCTGCCGGCGAACGGCTTGCGGCCGATGGTGTCGTCGCCGGCGGGTCGAGCAGCATCGATCTGTCGCTGCTAACCGGCGAAAGCGCCCCGCAGACGGTTCGCCTTGGAGATGCCGTCCACGCCGGGACGCTCAATCTCGATGCACCGATCCGCGTGCGTGTGACCGCCGCCGGCGCCGATACCGCGATCGCCGACATTGCGCGGCTGATGGGCGAGGCGGCGCAGGGCAAATCGCGCTACGTTCGCATCGCCGACCGCGCGGCGCGGCTTTACGCCCCGGCCGTTCATACGCTTGCGCTCCTCGCTTTTGCGGGCTGGATGATCGCGGGTGCGGGTTGGCACCAGAGCCTGCTCATCGCGGCCGCCGTGCTGATCATCACCTGCCCCTGCGCGCTTGGTCTCGCCGTGCCGGCGGCGCAGATCGTCGCCGCCGGTTCGCTGATGCGTGGCGGCGTGCTTATTAAGGACGGCTCGGCGCTTGAACGCTTGTCCGAAGTCGATCTCGCGCTTGTCGACAAAACCGGAACCCTGACGCTCGGACGACCCGAAGCGCACGGACTCGATCGCCTCGATATCGGCATCAAGTCGCTGATCCTCGCGCTGGCGCAGGCGAGCCGCCATCCGCTCAGCGAAGCATTGACCCGCGGTCTTCAGGTCTATGACGTCCGTCCGGCCGACATTCGATCGATCCGCGAGACGCCGGGCTTCGGTGTCGAGGGCCACTGGTCCGATCGCACGGTGACCCTCGGGCGTCCGATTGGCACCGAGCTCGGCGACGCGCTGGTCACCCAGCTCGCAGTCGACGGCCGCCCCGTCGCAACCATCCGCTTCGCCGACCAGTTGCGCCCCGACGCCGCCGAGGCGATCGAAGCGCTGCGCGGCGAGGGGATAGGCGCCATGATCCTGTCCGGCGATCGCGCCGAAGCCGTCGCGCCCGTCGCGCGCGAACTCGGTATCATGGCGCAGACCGCGATGAGCCCGCACGACAAGCTCGAGGCGATCGCGCGCCAGGCGGCGCTCGGGCATAAAGTCCTCATGATCGGTGATGGGCTGAACGACGGGCCCGCGCTCGCGGCAGGCCATGCGTCGATGGCGCCGGGCTCGGCGAGCGATGTCGGGAAAAATGCCGCCGACTGCATCTTCCTCGGCGACCGTTTGATGCCCGTCGTCGAGACAATCCGGATGGCGCGGCGGACGCAGGCGATTGTGCGGCAGAATTTCATGCTGGCGATCTTCTATAACGTCATCGCCGTACCGCTCGCCTTCCTTGGGCTGGTTACGCCGCTCGTTGCGGCGATTGCCATGTCGGGATCCTCGCTCCTTGTCGTCGGCAACGCCCTTCGCCTCAAGGCCGCAATACGGTGAACGGTCTTATCCTTCTCATTCCGGTCGCGCTCGGGCTTGGCTTGCTTGGGCTCGCCGCCTTCTTTTGGTCGCTCCGCCAAGGCCAGTTTGAGGATCTCGATGGCGCAGCGCTTCGCATCTTTGTCGAGGACGACCAGGATCAACCGTCATGACCGCGCGCCGGCTCACCGCCATGGCCGCCGCCGCTGGATTAGCGCTGGCGCCGCTTGCGAGCGATGCCCGTGTCCTGCGCGTTCCGACCTGCGGCGGCGGTGTGAGGCATCTCATCCTTCCTACCGATCCGGCCGCTCCACCGCGCGACGAGAATGGCTGCGCCAAAGCCTGTCACGTCGTCACCGAGCGGCGTGACAGGCCGACAGGAAAGAAGCCGGGATGTTGCTGACGCGACGAGTGTTGATCCCGATCAATGCTGTCGTGATCTTCGGCGGTTAAGCCAGCCTCATGTGGTCTTATCATCCCGATCTGCTCGCCCGGCCCGTGCCGCGCTACACCAGCTACCCCACGGCGATGGAGTTCACTGACGATGTCGGGGCAGAAGCCTATGGCGAGGCGCTCGACAGGGTCGAAGCCGCGACGCCGCTCTCGCTCTATGTCCATATCCCCTTTTGCGAGCAGATTTGCTGGTATTGCGGATGCAACACCGGCGCGGCCGGGCGGAAGCAACGCCTCGCGGACTATCTCGCTGCGCTACAGTCGGAGATCGCGCTCGTCGCAAAGCGGCTCGGAGGCCGCGGCCGCGTCCGCCGCATCGCCTTCGGTGGCGGCAGCCCGAATGCGATCGCGCCGGTCGAACTCGTCCGCCTGCTCGATCTTCTGCTGACGCTGTTCGACGCGCATCGGCCCGACATATCGGTCGAACTCGATCCACGCGGCTTCTCGTCCGATTGGGCGCTTGTGCTCGCGGCCGCCCGCGTGACCCGCGTGAGCCTCGGCGTGCAGACCTTTGCACCGCATGTCCAGCAGGCGATCGGACGGATACAACCGCTCTCGCACATCGAGCGTGTCGTCGCGGCGTTGCGGCTCCGCGACATCGATGCGATCAATTTCGACCTGATGTACGGGCTCCCCGGTCAGAGCCTCGCCGATCTCGATGAAACGCTGGACGAAGCGATCCGACTCGCGCCGAGCCGGATCGCGCTTTTCGGTTATGCGCACCTTCCGGACATGATCCCGCGTCAGCGGCGGATCGACGCGACGGACCTGCCGGACGCGCGGTTGCGCTTCGAACAGGCTGAACGAGGATATGAACGCCTGACACAAGCCGGCTACATCCCTGTTGGCTTCGATCATTTTGCCTTGCCGGGAGACTCGCTTGCGGCTGCGGCAGCAGAGGGAAGCGTCAACCGGAACTTTCAGGGCTTTACCGACGATGATGCGCCAGTGCTGATCGGCTTTGGCGCCAGTGCCATAAGCCGCTTTCCCGACCTCATCGTCCAGAATGAGAAGAGAGCAGGTCATTACCGCGATGTCGTCGCAGAGGATCGGCTCGCTGCGGTGCGGGGAGTATATAGTGGTAGCGAACAACAGCGACGCGCTGGCCATATCCGGGATCTCTTGTGTCGTGGCCGCACGCTTCTGGGCGCCGGCGACCAAATGACAGTCCGACAGGCTTTGGGAGAGTATGAGCGGCGCGGCCTTATCGAATGGGATGGGGCCGATCTGGCGATCTGCGACCGCGGGCTCCCCTACGTCCGGCATGTTGCCGCGGAGTTCGATCGCCTGCGAGGAAGCTTAGGCCGCACGAGACTTGCGAACGTCTGAATTCGAATTGTTCCGTCCAGAACCGGACGGTCTCCTACCGGCCAATGGCTGCGAGTTAGTCCAGCTGCTCAATTGCGATTTTTGCCGTAGCCAGCCCTGCAAAGGCATCGGCCGTACCGTCGGCTGTGAGGCAACGGGCAAAGCCGAGAATGCTCTCGTGGACCTGCTGATCGTCGGTCGGTCGCATCTGCTCCATGATCGCTGAAACCGCGGAAGCGGATCGGTTCGCGAACCCGTCGGCCTTCCGGATGGCAGCCTGGACAGAATCGTCCGCAACTTCATCGATGATTCCCGTCGCAAGGGCCTCGCCGGCGTCGAGGACCGTGCCATTTAGCGCGAAGAGGCGCGCGCGGTGCCATCCGATCAGCCTCGCCAATCGCTGCGGGCCGCCGACACCCGGCGGAATGCCGATGCGAATTTCCGGAAGTCCGATCGCGCTCGTCGATGCGGCCGCGATCCGCATCGTACAGGCAAGTGCAATCTCGAATCCGCCGCCCATGCAGTGACCGTTGATGGCCGCTATGACCGGCTTTGTCGCGCCGTCGAGCAGGGCACAAAGGGTCGCAAACGGCGACCCGAGAAAATCCTCTTCTGTAACGGCGCCACTCGCCAGCGATGCCGCCGCCTGGCCGATCTCCGCAAGATTGCCATGACGGATGAAGATGCCGTCGCGGGCGCCGGTAAGAATGATGGCGCGGATGTCGTCATCGCCGAGCTCGCGTTCGATGATCTGGCCGAGCGCCGCAGCCCCGACCGTGGAGATTGTTCCGTCGGCG
The DNA here is from genome assembly GCF_022024275.1 of Sphingopyxis sp. BSN-002. NCBI lineage: Bacteria > Pseudomonadati > Pseudomonadota > Alphaproteobacteria > Sphingomonadales > Sphingopyxidaceae > Sphingopyxis > Sphingopyxis sp. BSN-002. Next base: position 1,055,880 of record NZ_CP091804.1, on the reverse strand, counting down.
AGCGGCTGGAAGGAAATCAGTGACACCGGGCCGCGGCGTGACAGATGCACCAATTCTTCGCTGTCGGTCATAGGGGACGATCCTTTCGGGCTGCCGGGATTGCGAAGCCCGTCTAGCGCCATTTTGCGCATTGCTTGACACTGTCAAATTGATTACTTGTCAGTGTCAAGCAATTGGGGGACCTTCGTACCATAGCCGCAAAAATGCGGGTGCCGTGGGAGATGGGGATGTCTGGAAACGGAAGAGCGATCGCTTGCGTGTCGGTTCTGGCGCTGCTGGCGGGAATGGGGAGCCCGGGCGCAATGGCGCAAGAGGCGGCGGGGGAGGCCGAACAGTCTGGCGTCGACATCGTGGTGACGGCGCAGAAACGCGACGAACGCGTGATCGACCTGCCGCTTGCGATCTCGGTGATCGGTTCCGATTTCGTCGAGAAGCGCAACATCGGCTCGCTCGAAGACGCGGCACGCTTCGTTCCCAATACCCGGCTCGACTTCGGGCAAGGCAGCCAGAGCGACAACAAGGTCACGATACGCGGCCTGACCAGCACCGCACGCAATACGCAGCCCGGGATCGATCCGAACGTCGCCTTCTATGTCGATGGCGTCTATCTGCAGCGCCCCGAACAGCTCAATCCCGAATTGATCGATCTCGAACGCGTCGAGGTTCTGCGCGGGCCGCAGGGCACGCTCTATGGCAAGAATTCGACCGTTGGTGCGATCAACATCATTACCCAAACGCCGTCGCTCGTAGACAGCAAGGCGGTGTTCGATGCCCAATATGGCAATTACGAAAGCATCCGGTTGCGCGGCAATGTCCAGGTGCCGGTCATCCGCGACGTCGCCGCGATCTCGGTCAGCGGATATTTCAGCGACGACGACGGGCTCCGGCGCAACAGCGTTGATGGCGCTGCGGTCGGCGATCTTCGTCGATACGGCTTTCGCGCGAAGTTTTTCGCCAAGCCCGCCGATGATCTGACCGTCACGCTTGGCGCCGATTTCCAGAGCGATCGCACCAACAGCTCGATCGGCGACCTGCTTCTGGTTGGCTTCGACCCGGCCTTCCTGTTCCTGCCGCCGCCCTTTTCTGCGGTCACACCGGGCAATGTTTATGATCGGACGGTATCCAAGACGCCGAACGCGGAAGAAAACAGCGTCAAGAGCTGGGGCGGCTTCGCAAATCTCACCTATGATTTCGACGGGGCGTCGCTGACCTCGCTCACCGGCTACCGCGGTTTCACCTCGAAGAATTTCATCGACCTCGACTTCAGCGCTGAACCCTATTTCCGGTCGGGCCGCGACAACAAGCAGTGGCAGCTGAGCGAGGAACTGCGCCTCGTCTCGACCAGCGACGGGCCATTCGACTGGCTTGTCGGCGTCTATCTGCACAAGGCCAGTCTGGAGAGCGATCTGCAGACAAATGTCGACGACGCGACGCTCGCGGGCCTGCCGCCGGTCTTCGGGGGCACGCAGCAGCTGGCGCAGACCGACCTCGATATCGACAGCAAGGCGATCTTCGGCCAGTTTGGCTTCAAGCCGACCGAGCGGCTCACGCTGCGCGTCGGCGTGCGCGGCGACCGTGAGCATCGCGATTTCGTAACCTCGCAGACAGTGGGCACGCTGTTCGGCGGGCTTGCGGGTTTCCTCTCCTTTCCTCCGACGCGGTTCGAACGGACCGAGCGCGATCTCGCGCTCATGGGCAGCATCTCCTACGAAGTCGCACGCGACCTCAACGTCTATGCGACTTATTCGGAGGGCTCGAAGTCGGGCGGGTTCAACGGCGGCGGGCTTTCGGGCAGCGCGGCGTCGCTTGATCCCGCCCGGCTCGAGTTCGGCAAGGAATCGGCGCGCAATTACGAAGTCGGACTGAAGGCGTTGCTGCTCGACCGCAAGGTCTCGGTAGCGCTCTCGGCCTTCCGCATCGATTTCAAGGATCTGCAGGTCAATGTTTTCGATCCGCCCGAAATCCGGACGACCAACGCCGCGCGCGCGCGGTCGAGCGGGGTGGAGTTCGAAGCGAGCGCGGAGTTGGGTCGTCTGTCGCTGATGGGATCGGCCGCCTATAACAAGGCGACTTATCGCAACTATCCGAACGGGCCGCTTCCGGGCGGCGGCTTCGGCGATCGGTCAGGCTCCGATCTTGCCAATGCGCCGCGCTGGCAGCTCGCGAGTTCGGCGCTTTATTCGGTGCCGATCGGGAAGACGGCGGAAGTCTACGGCGGCCTCGACGGTCTCTACACCAGCGCCCAGAATCTCGATCAGACAGGCGACCCGATTTGCCGGCAGAAGGGCTATGGCCTTCTGAATGCCCGTGTCGGCGTCCGCATGAATGGCGACCGGATCGACGTCCAGGCGTGGGCGCGCAACCTGACCGATACCGATTATCTTGTGAACTGCGGCCTGATCGGATCGGTGCTCGGCGGCGGGCCGGGCTTCAATCGTCTCGTCGGCTCTTACCTGGGCGTGCCGGGCCGCCCGCGCAGCTATGGCCTGCTTCTGCGCTATCGATTTTGACCGGGGAGCATGGACATGATCAGGCGCATCGGAATCGCATTGTTGCTGTGCGTCGCGGGTAGCGGCGCTATGGCGAAACCAGATCAGAGCGAGACGCATATGGAACGAACCGCGGAGGCCAAGGCTGCGCTGGAACGACAGCAGACTTTATGGCGTCCCGACCATAGCCCGGCCGCGCAGGCGTGGATTGACCACTATCGTGAAGAGACCAAGGGCAAACCGCTCGATCCCGCGCGCTTCGTCGGAACGCCCAGCGGGCTGTCGCATCGCGACATCCACTCGGTAATCAACGACCGCTCGCTCGGCGAACGTTTCTTCGAAGTTCACAGCGACATGCTCGACCCCGAAAAGTCGGTCTATATCGACCCCTTCTTCGGCGATCTGCACGGCCAGCGCGCGATCCGCGCCTGGCTCGTCCCGATCATGTCGGGGCAGGGTAGTGGCGCCAGCTTCGACCCCGTATTCCCCGCTGCTTTCCTCGACGATAGCGAAGGGGGGACGTCGATCGACGAATGGCAATTGACGCAGCCGGTGAACGGTGAGTGGGTGAAGATCGTCCGCGGCGTCAGCGTTCGACGCTATCGCGACGGCTGGGTGCGCGATGCTGTCGATTTCTTCGACACGACACCAATCCGCATGGGCATGGCCTTTCGGGAAAAGCAGGGCGAGCGCGTCGCGCCTTTGCCCGACTGGCCGCGGGTGCCCACCAAAGCCTGGGTTCGCACCGCGCCGCCCGCGAAGTTGTCGAAGGCGGCGGCGGCATGGCGCGCCAATCATGCGAAGGGTCCCGCCGATCGTCCGACCGGCCTGTCGAACCGCGACCTTCACGATCTGATCTTCGAACAGCCGCGCGGCGCCGATTTCTATTCGGAGTTCAGCGCGCTGCTGCATCCGACGGACTCGGTCTATATCGATCCGATCTTCGGCGAGGTTCACGGGCGCAAGGCTATCCACGACTGGCTTGCCGATGTGATGCCCAAGGCTGGCCATATCGAATTCGAACTGACCGAGAAGCCGGTGTTCGACGGCGATATGTCGTATAGCGAGTGGCGCCAGGTGGCGGTGCTGCCGGGCGGTGAACGCGTCGTGATGACGCGCGGCAGCAGCATCCGGCGCTACAAGGGCGGCTGGGTGATCTATGCCGCCGACTATTTCGACACCGCGCCGTTCATGGATCCCGAAATTCAGGCTGCGAGCGTCGCCGCCGGATCGACGCTGACGATCGACGACATCAGCAAATATCGTCCGGACATCGCGCCCGACGTTGCGGACAATGCCGAGTTTCAGGATATATTGGGGCTGGCGTCCTCTCTGCCCCGCGCCGGAGAGCCGCTGGCCGAACAGACCGGAAAGAATCCGGGCGTGCGTGAAAAGCTGATCGAAGTCGCGACCGCCGAAATCGAACGCACGGGCAAGGCGACGATCAGCATTCGCGAAGTGGCGCGGGTTGCGGGCTTGTCGCACAATGCGCCCTATTTCCACTTCCCCGACAAGCAGGCGCTGCTGATGGCCGTCGCATCGCGCGCCTTCTGGAAGCTGCACGACAAGATGGTCGAGGCGGCCGCCGAAGCGGAGACTCCGGCGGAGCGCCACCGCCTTCTTGGCGTCGGCTTTGTCAGGTTCGCGGTCAGCAACCCCGGGCTGTTTCGCCTGATCGGGAACAAGGAGGTTACGGGCGCGACGCCGACCCGCGAACTGACCAATGCGCGCATCGCGGCCGCGCAGCTCTTCGGCGCAGCGGTGCTTGATTTGACAAGTCGACGAACCGATACGGCGCTCGATTCCAAAGTGGCGGCGGTAGCCGGCTGGTCGATGATGCAGGGTCTTTCGACGCTGCTGATCGAAGGGCAGATGGTGCCCGGCCTACTTGGCGTTGAGAGCGAAGATGCCGTGGCAGAACAGGTTGCGGGCCTGTTCTCCAATCTGTTGGCGGGACCACCCCGAAGCATCAATTCATGAAGGTCCGCGTGCGCCCGCGCATGACCTGAAGGCTGACGGTCATCTACCGGCCAGTCGGCGGTGCTGCACATTGATCGGCGGAGCCTGTTGAATGGCGGCAAACAATGATTGGACACGTCGTCCCTACGCTCTGAATGCCTGCGAGCTGTCAGCTGTCTTGTCCGCCCTATGCGATACCTGGCGGAAAATCGGGCCCAAAATACCGTCAATTATGTTGCTATGAATTCGGCATTTGACGTGAACGGTGCAGGATTCAACGAGTTACGGCTCGTTGATGATGCAGAATTTACGGTATCCGGTGCGCGGCGTAATCGCCTGTAAATAAAAAATAATATATCGAAGATTCTCGATTATCTCATTCCCACTCGATCGTGCCCGGCGGCTTCGACGTATAGTCGTACACGACGCGGTTGATCCCCTGAACCTCGTTGATGATGCGTGTCGCGCAGCGGCTGAGGAAGCTCGCGTCGAAGGGGTAGATGTCGGCGGTCATGCCGTCGGTCGAGGTCACGGCGCGCAGCGCGCAGACATGGTCGTAGGTGCGACCGTCGCCCATCACGCCGACGGTCTTGACGGGCAGAAGCACCGCGAATGCCTGCCAGATCGCATCATAGAGGCCGGCATTGCGGATCTCTTCGAGATAGACTGCGTCGGCCTTGCGCAGGATATCGCAGCGGTCCTTGCTGACTTCGCCGGGGATGCGGATCGCGAGGCCGGGGCCGGGGAAGGGGTGGCGGCCGACGAAGATATCGGGAAGTCCCAGCTCCTTGCCGAGCAGCCTTACTTCGTCCTTGAAGAGTTCGCGCAAGGGTTCGACGAGGTTCATGTTCATCCGCTCGGGCAGACCGCCGACATTGTGGTGGCTCTTGATCGTGACGCTCGGTCCGCCGGTGAAGCTGACGCTCTCGATGACGTCGGGATAGAGCGTGCCCTGTGCGAGGAAGTCGGCGCCGCCGATCTTCTTCGCTTCTTCCTCAAAGACGTTGATGAATTCGCCGCCGATGAACTTGCGCTTTGCCTCGGGGTCGGTGACGCCTGCGAGGCCGCTCATAAAGCGCTCCTCGGCATCCACCACGACGAGCGGGATGTTGTAATGGTCGCGGAACAGGCGCTCGACCTGCTCGCGCTCGTTCATGCGCAACAGGCCGTGGTCGACGAAGACGCAGGTGAGCTGTTCGCCGATCGCCTCGTGGATCAGCACCGCTGCGACCGCGCTGTCGACGCCGCCCGACAGACCGCACAACACGCGCTGGTCGCCGACCTGTTCGCGGATCTCGGCGATCTTGGTGGCGCGGAATTCGGCCATCGTCCAGTCGCCGCTGCAGCCACAGACATGGCGGACGAAATTGGCGATCAGTTTCGCCCCGTCCGGGGTGTGAACCACCTCGGGGTGGAATTGCGTGCCGTAATAGCGGCGCTCGTCGTCCGCGATCAGCGCGAAGGGCGCGCCGTCGCTGATCGCGACGATGCGGAAACCCGGCGCAAACTCTGTGACGCGGTCGCCGTGGCTCATCCAGACCTGATGGCGCTCGCCGACCTCCCACAGTCCGTCGAACAGCACACAGGGTTCGGTGACGGTCAGGAAGGCGCGGCCGAATTCGCCATCGCGTTCGCCGTCGGCACCGCCGGGTTCGACTTGGCCGCCGAGCTGCTGGCTCATCACCTGCTGTCCGTAGCAGATGCCAAGGATGGGGAGGCCGCTGTCGAACACCGATTGCGGGGCGCGCGGGCTGCCGGTCGCGGGGACCGATGCAGGCGATCCCGAGAGAATCACGCCCTTGGGCTTCATCCGTTCGAGTGCGGCCTCGGCGGCGCTGAAGGGAACAATCTCGCTATAGACGCCGGCTTCGCGGACGCGTCGGGCGATCAGCTGGGTGACCTGGCTTCCGAAGTCGATGATCAGGATCGATTCAGGTGCGGCGGGAGAGTCGGGAGTCGGCATGGCTGGCCGATAAAGAGGCGCGCCCCTGCTGTCCAGCGGTCGATATGGGCCGTTCGTGGAAGAGGCGTCGCCTCGACACATTGTTGCGACAATTGCGACATAACTGAACCGCGAACAAAGGGCGGCGTCAGCGGGTGTTAAGCCCCGGCGTGACAAGAAAAAGCCAAGACAGAAAAGAAACAAGGCCTCTCCTCCAATGAAAAAATATCGTCTTTCCCTTTCGACCCGCGCGCTGCTTCTGGCGGCGGGCGCCTCGCTGGCGATGCCGGCTATGGCAGAGACCGAGACGGCGGCTGCAGTTGCTGTCGATGCGGTCGATCAACCCGCCGAGCCTGCCGCGGCGCCTGCGGATCAGGACGACGATCAATATGATCAGGACGAGATTGTCGTCACCGCGCCGCGGCTTGCAGGACAACTCGACACCGATATCGCGGCCGAAGCCGAACTCGATGAGGCGGCGATCGCCAGCTATGGCGTTTCGAACGTCTCGGAACTGCTCGATGCGCTCGCGCCGCAGACACGCTCGGGACGCGGACGCGGCAGCGGCCGGCCGATCATCCTCGTCAACGGTCGCCGCATCGGCGGCTTTGGCGAGGTGCGCAACCTGCCCCCCGAAGCGATCGCGAAGGTCGAGATTTTCCCCGAAGAGGTCGCGCTGCAATATGGGTATGCTGCGACCGACCGCGTCGTGAACCTGGTGCTCAAGCCGAATTTCCGTCAGATCGCCGTCGAAGCCGAAGGCGGCATCCCGACGCAGGGCGGACGTTTCCAGAGCGAGATCGACCCAAGCTTCCTGATGATCGGCAAGAACGGCCGCGTGAACATCAACGCGGGCTGGGAACATGCGACGATCCTGCGTGAGAGCGAGCGCGACCTGCGCTACGACCCCGCGACGAATGACGCCGCCGAAGCGGTCGCGCGCAGCCTGCTTCCGGCGACCGACACCTATTCGATCGACGGGACGATCCAGCGCAGCCTGAACAAGGTGACCGATGCGTCGCTCAATCTGCGCTTCGACCAGACGGACAGTCTTTCGCTGCTCGGCCCCGGCGCTGGCGGGGTCAGCGATCCGCTGCGCCGCGACAGCCGGACGCAGAACATCACCGCTACTGCCAGCGTCAACGGGATGCTCGGCGACTGGCGTTGGGCCGCGACAAGCAATTACAGCGATTCCGACCAGCGCATCTTCACCGACCGCATCGGCACGACCCGCGATCGCTTCGACAGCAGCAGCCAGAATTTCGGCGGCAACGTCAATTTCTCGGGCAGCCTCGGCGACGGCTGGGCCGGACCGGTTCGCGCCTCGGTAACCGGCAGCTACAGCGGGCTGCGCTACGACAGCCGGTCGGAGCGCGGTGCGACGATCACGACGAGCGACCTGTCGCGCGATCTGCCGAGCGTCTTTGGTTCGCTCAATATCCCGCTGCTCGATCCCGAATATCATGCCGGGCCAATCCGCCTGTCGGCGAACCTCAGCGCCGAGGTCGAAAAGCCGAGCGATTTCGAGACGCTGAAGAGCTGGGGCGCCAGCCTGAACTGGGTGTTGTCGAAGAATTTCTCGATCGTCACCAGCTTCAACAGCGATGAGGCGGCGCCCAGCGTGACACAACTCGGCGCCGCGCCGCTGACGACGCCCGACGTCACCTATTATGACTTTGCGACCGGTCAGACGGTGCGCATCACGACGACGAGCGGGGGCAATCCGTTTCTGCTCACCGAACGTCGCCGCGATCTCAAGATCGGGCTCAACTGGTCGCCGCCGATGATCGAGGGGCTCGATCTCTCGATCAACTACAACCGCAACAAGAGCTATGACACGGCGAACAGTTTCCCGCTGCTGACGCCCGAAATCGAGGCGGCGTTTCCCGGCCGTGCGATCCGCGACGCGAACGGCGTGTTGATCGCGCTCGACCAGCGCCCGGTCAATTACGACCGCGCAGAGAATTCACAGATCCGCTGGGGCTTCAACTTCGGCAAGAGCTTTGCACAGCCCAAGGGCGGCGGACAGGGCCTCGGCGGACCCGGCGGCGCGCCGCGCGGTGAGGGCGGTCCGCCGCCGGGCGCCGGCCGTGGCCCGGGCGGTGGTGGTGGTGGCGGTTTCCGCGGTCGCGGCGGTCCGGGCGGCGGGATGTTCGGGCAGCCGCAGGGTGGGCGCTGGCAGGTCTCGCTCTACCACACCATCAAGCTCACCGACAAAGTGCTGATCGGCCCCGGCATCCCCGAACTCGACCTGCTCAACGGCTCGGCGACGGGCAGCGGCGGCGGCAGCAACCGCCATCTCGTCGAACTCGACGGCGGTGTCTTCTACAAGGGGATGGGCGCGCGCGTCAGCGCGAAGTACGACAGCGGTAGCACCGTCGTCGGCGGCAGCGCGGGCGACCTGAAGTTCGGCGACCTCGCGACCTTCAACCTGCGCTTCTTCATGGACTTCAGCCAGAAGCCGGAGATCACGAAGAGTCTGCCGTTCCTGAAGGGTTCGCGCCTGCGCCTGTCGATCGACAATCTGTTCGACGCGCAGCGCAAGATCACCGACGCGAACGGCATCGTCCCGCTCAACTATCAGCCGGGCTACACCGACCCGCTTGGCCGCTATGTCGAGCTGGAGTGGCGCAAGGCCTTCTAGGCGAGACTGGGTGCGCCCACCGGGGTTTCGGTCGGCGTGCCGACCGGAACGAAGGTTAGCGCCTGAACGAACTGCGCGGTACAATTGGGCCAGCTGTACCGCGCGCCCAGCGCGGCGGCGTCGGTGCGGCGGCACGCCAGAGCTGCGGCGATCGCCTTGTCGAGATTTTCGTCGAGCGCTCCGGCGCCGTCGCGGACGATATCCCCGGGCCCCGGAACAGGATAGGCGGCAACCGGGGTTCCGCACGACAGTGCCTCGATGACGACAAGACCAAAGGTGTCCGTACGGCTGGGGAATACGAAGACGTCTGCACCGGCATAGGCCGCGGCGAGCGCCTCGCCGCCGAGCTTGCCGAGGAAGACGGCGTCCGGATAACGCGCCTGCAACTCTGCAAGCGCCGGTCCGTCGCCGACGATCACCTTGGTGCCGGGCTGGCGGGTGTCGAGAAAGGCTTCGATATTCTTCTCGACCGCGACGCGCCCGACATAAAGCTGGATCGGGCGGACGAGGCCGTCGAACGCGGCCGGGGCGGCACGGTCAGCATGGAACAGCGCGTGATCGACGCCGCGCTCCCACATCATCGTCTGGTCGAGGCCCTGTTCGGCCAGTTCGGCGGCGAGGCTGCGCGTCGCGACCATGATGTTGCGCGCGGGGCGGTGGAACCAGCGGATGAAACGCCACACGAAGGCGGGCGAAACGGGCAGCCGCGCCGCGACATATTCGGGAAAGCGCGTGTGATAGGCGGTGGAGAAGGGCACCTTCTTGTCCAGGCACCAGCGCCTTGCCGCCAGGCCGAGGGGCCCCTCGGTCGAGATATGGACCGCCTGCGGCGCGAAAGAGCGGATGCGCCGCCCCACCGCGCGCCGCCCGGCAAAGGCGAGACGGATCTCGCCATAGGTCGGGCAGGGGATCGAGCGGAACAGGTTGGGCGAGATCACCTCGATCTCATGCCCGCCGGCCCGCAGTTCGGCGATTGTCGCCTGAAGCGTGCGCACGACACCGTTCACCTGCGGCTCCCAAGCGTCAGTGACGATCAATATTCTCATGCCGCTTTGGCCGGGGCCGGGAGCTCGAGCTGCGCCGGCACGCTCCGTGCTGCAACTTCTTCCGCCCAGTGGAGGATTTCCATCGTGCCGTCATGATGTTCGACCAGCGCGGTGCAGCCTTCGACCCAGTCGCCGTCGTTATAGTAATTGACGCCCTCGATCTCGCGCATCTCGGCGCTGTGGATGTGGCCGCAGACGACCCCGTCGACCCCGCGCGCCCGCGCCGCATGCGCGACGACTTCTTCATAGCGGCCGATGAACTGGACGGCGTTCTTGACCTTGTGCTTGGCGACCAGCGACAGCGACCAATAGGGCAGGCCGAGCTTGTTGCGGACCCAGTTGACCACAACGTTGCACTTCATCAGCCCGGTGTAGGCCGCGTCGCCGACGAAGGCGAGCCAGCGGTGCGCGAGCATCACGGCGTCGAACTCATCGCCATGCACGATCAGCAGCTTTTTGCCGTCGGCGGTTTCGTGCACCGCTTCGCGGCGGATTTCGACGCCGCCGAAATCGAAGCCGTCGAAGGGACGCACCATCTCGTCATGGTTGCCCGGAACATAGACGACGCGGGTGCCGCGCTTCGCGCGTTTCAGGACGCGCCAGACGACGTCATTATGCTCGGGCGGCCAGAAGTGCCGCTTCTTGAGCCGCCATCCGTCGATGATGTCGCCCACTAGGTAGAGCGTCTCGCAATCGACATGGTCGAAGAAATCGATCAGCAGCGGCGCGTTGCAGCCGCGCGTACCGAGGTGAATGTCGCTGACCCACACCGTACGATAGCTTCGCCGTTCGCCGATCACGCGCTCGGGAATATGCGGGTCGGTCGTGAACGGATCGGGGAAACGGGCGGGGATCGGCAGGGTCGAGATCGAGGCCATGTCGTACTCCGTAGGCAGCCTTGGCTGCCCACGGCCTAGACAGGAGTTTTGTTACAGCGTGCGGCCCGAAGCCGCGACACTATGAAGAAAGTTCGACTTCACTTCTGTGACGTTGCCTTTTGGACACATGCTGCCCGAGGAGCGAGCCAATCAGGTTCGCCGGATGACCAGGTTCCTGATTTCGCTCATATCCTCAATCGCGAAACGTACGCCCTCGCGGCCGAGGCCACTGTCTTTGACGCCGCCATAAGGCATATTGTCGACGCGGTAGCTCGACACGTCGTTGACGACGATGCCGCCGACGTCGAGATGATCCCAAGCTTCGAGGACCTTGTGGATGTCGCGCGTGAAGATGCCAGCCTGCAGCCCGAACTTGCTGTCGTTGACCTCGGCGAGCGCGTCTTCCCACTTGCTGAACTTCGACAAGACGACGACGGGGCCGAAAGCTTCTTCGCGCACCACGTCGGTGTCGCCCGATACGTTTTCGAGCAATGTCGCCTCAAGCATATTGCCTTCGCATCCTCCGCCCGCGAGCAGGGTCGCGCCCGCATCGACTGCGGCGTCGATCCAGCCCTTCAGCCGCTGGGCTTCCTTCGCCGAGATCATCGGGCCGATGAAGGTTTCGCGCATTTTCGGATCGCCCGATTTCAGCATCTTGACCTTGGCTGCGAGCATGTCGCGGAAAGTGTCGTAGATATCCTCGTGGATGATGGTGCGCTGCACGTGGATGCAGCTTTGCCCCGACTGATAATATCCGCCGAAGATGATCCGGGCGAGCGCATGGTCGAGGTCGGCGTCCTTGTCGACGATCACCGCGGCATTGCCGCCGAGTTCGAGCACGACCTTTTTCTTGCCGGCCTTGGCTTTCAGGTCCCAGCCAACCCCCGGCGAGCCGGTGAAGCTCAGCAGCTTCAATCGCTCGTCGGTGGTGAACAGGTCGGCGCCCGCGCGGCTCGCGGGCAGGATGCTGAACGCGCCTTCGGGCAGGATATCGCACTCGGCGAGCACCTCGCCCATGATGATCGCTCCCAGCGGTGTGAGCGACGCGGGTTTCATCACGAAAGGGCAGCCGATCGCGATGGCGGGGGCGATCTTGTGCGCGGCAAGGTTCAGCGGGAAGTTGAACGGCGAGATGAAGCTGCACGGGCCGATCGGCACGCGCTTCCACATCCCCATATAGCCCTTGGCGCGCGCCGAAACGTCGAGCGGCTGGACTTCGCCATAGTTGCGTGTCGCTTCCTCGGCGGCGATCCGGAACGTGTCGATCAGGCGCGTAACCTCGCCCTCGCTGTCGGCGATCGGCTTTCCCGCCTCGACGCAGAGCGCATAGGCAAGCTCGTCGAAGCGTTCGCGGAAGCGCTTCACGCAATGATTGAGGACGTCCTGCTTCTCGAAGCTTGCGAGCCGGGCCATCGGTTCGGCGGCGCGGACCGCGCCCGCGATCGCCTCGTCGATCACATCGGGGGTCGCCAGCGCGGTGCGGAAAGCGACCTCGCCGGTGAACTTGTCGATTACCTCGAGGTCGGTGTTCGGCTGCACCGCCTTGTTATTGAGATAGAGCGGATAGACGTCCTTCAGTTTCATTACCTACTCCGTTCGGGCTGAGCCTGTCGAAGCCCTGTCCTTCCTTGAAGACAAAAACGGCCCGTCGACAAGCTCGGGGCGAACGGGGACCCTCAGAGTTCCTTCGACAGCTTCTTGATGTCGATGTTCAGGATCTGGTCGTTCTCCGTGTAATCGACCGGGCAGTCGATCAGGTGGACACCCGGCGTATCGCGCGTGTGCGCGAGCAGCTCTTTCAGATGCGCGGCGCTTTCGACGCGGTGCCCGTGGGCGCCATAGCTTTCGGCATATTTGACGAAATCGGGGTTGCCATAGGTCAGGCCCCAATCCTTGAAGCCCATATTCGCCTGCTTCCAGCGGATCATCCCGTAGCTGCTGTCGTTGAGGATCAGTACGGTGAGGTTGAGACCGAGGCGCACCGCGGTCTCCATCTCCTGGCTGTTCATCATGAAGCCGCCGTCGCCGCAGATCGCCATCACCTTGCGGTCGGGATAGACCATCGCCGACATCATCGCCGACGGCAGGCCCGCGCCCATCGTCGCCAGCGCATTGTCGAGCAGCACGGTGTTCGGCTTGCACGCGGTGTAACCGCGCGCGAACCAGATCTTGTACACGCCATTGTCGAGGCAGATGATCCCGTCGTCGGGCATCGCGTCGCGGATCGACTGAACCAGATGCGGCGGGAAGATCGGGAAGCGTTCGTCCGCGGCGAGCGGCGCGGTATGCTCGACCTCGGCCTTGCGGAACGCGAGCATATGGTCGAACTTCCACCCGCCGTTGGGGACGATGTCTTCCTTCATCTGCCAGACCGCATTGGCGATGTCGCCGATCACCTCGATGTCGGGGAAATAGACGGGATCGACCTCGGCGGTCTTGCTCGACACATGGATCACGGTCGGGCCGCCCTGCTTCATGAAGAAGGGCGGCTTTTCGATCACGTCGTGACCCAGATTGACGATGCAGTCCGACGCCTCGACCGCGCGGTGGACGAAGTCGCCCGCCGAGAGAGCCGCGCAGCCGAGGAATTTCGGGTGCCGCTCGTCGATCACGCCCTTGCCGAGCTGGGTCGTCAGGAACGGGATGCCCGTCTTTTCGATGAACTGCAGCAGCATGCGGCTGGTCATCGTGCGGTTTGCGCCCGCCCCGATCACGAGGACCGGCGATTTCGCCTTCTCGAGCGCCTTCACGGCTTCGCGGATCGACTTCACATCGGCGTTCGGGCGGCGCGAGTGGCTGCGTTTCAGCGGCGTCGAGTCGGTATGCTCGTCGGCAATATCTTCGGGCAGTTCGATATGAACCGCACCCGGCTTTTCTTCCTCGGCGAGACGGAAGGCTTCGCGCACGCGGCTCGGGATATTGTCCGACGAGGCCATCTGGTGCGTATATTTGGTGATCGGCGACATCATCGAACAGACGTCGAGGATCTGAAAGCGGCCTTGCTTCGATTTCTTGATCGGCTTTTGTCCGGTGATCATCATCATCGGCATCCCGCCGAGCTGCGCATAGGCTGCAGCGGTGACGAAATTGGTCGCGCCGGGCCCGAGCGTCGCGAGGCAGACGCCGGTCTTGCCGGTATGGCGGCCATAAGTCGCGGCCATGAAGCCGGCACCCTGTTCGTGGCGGGTCAGGATCAGCTTGATCTTGGTCGATCGCGACAGGCTGTCGAGAAAGTCGAGATTCTCTTCGCCCGGAACGCCGAAGATATACTCGACGCCTTCTTCTTCCAGACACTCGATGAACAGGTCGGATGCTTTTTTCACGGTCAGTCGCCCCCTCAGCCGGCACCCTCTATGGTGCGGTCCTCAGTCCGTGCCGGCGACCCATCAGCACAATGATGATGCAGCGGCACCCGTCGTGGTCCGCGAGTCCCTGCTGCTCCGGAACGGTTTGTAACGAGGGCATAAGGGCTTGTCACCCACCCGTGGCGACCCGTTTCGGGCCAGTCACCCGCTCAGTCGATGTCGAACAGACCCGCAAGCTGCTCGACCATCGTGCCGCCGAGCTGTTCGGCGTCCATGATTGTTACCGCGCGGCTGTAATAGCGCGTGACGTCGTGCCCGATGCCGATCGCGCAGAGCTCGACCGGCGAGCGGTTCTCGATCCAGTCGATCACCTGGCGCAGATGCTGGTCCAGATAGGCGCCGTGATTGACCGACAGCGTGCTGTCATCGACCGGCGCGCCGTCGCTGATCACCATCAGGATGCGGCGTTCCTCGGGGCGGTTGATGATCCGGTGGTGCGCCCACATCAGCGCTTCGCCGTCGATATTCTCTTTCAGCAGCCCTTCGCGCATCATCAGCCCGAGCGACTTGCGCGCGCGGCGATAGGGCTCGTCGGCGGGCTTGTAGATGATGTGGCGAAGGTCGTTGAGGCGGCCGGGATGGGCAGGGCGTCCCGCTGCGAGCCAATCCTCGCGGCTCTGCCCGCCTTTCCAGGTGCGCGTCGTGAAACCCAGAATCTCGGTCTTCACGCCGCAACGTTCGAGCGTGCGCGCGAGAATGTCGGCGCTAATCGCGGCGATGCTGATCGGCCGGCCGCGCATCGAACCGCTGTTGTCGATCAGCAGCGTGACGACGGTATCGCGAAAGTCGGTGTCGCGTTCGATCTTGTACGACAGCGAACTGCCGGGCGAGACGATGACGCGGGCAAGGCGAGCGGCGTCGAGCTGGCCCTCTTCCTGATCGAAATCCCATGCGCGGTTCTGCTGCGCCATCAGGCGGCGCTGAAGGCGGTTCGCGAGCTTGGTCACCGCGCCCTGCAGATGCGTCATCTGCTGGTCGAGATAGGCACGCAGGCGCGTCAGTTCGTCGGCATCGCAAAGCTCGGTCGCGGCGACGATTTCGTCGTGCTTTTCGGTGAAGCGGACATAGTTGAAATCGGGGACGTCGGTCGGCAGGCGGTTCGGGCGCACCGGCAGCATGCCCTCATCGCCTTCGCCGCCCATCTCTGGCTCGCCGTCGGCCTCCATCTCCTGTGCGTCGGGATCGCTGTCGCCGTCGTCGGCCTGATCGCCCGACATTTCGGCGCGCGCGTCGACCTGGCTTTCGCCGCTGCCGCCGTCTTCGCTTTCCTGTTCTTCCTGGCTCTCGTCGGCCTCGGATTCATCCTCTTCGCCGGTGTCCTCGCTGCCTTCGTCCATCGGCTCGTCGCCGTATATGAGGTCGAGGTGGCGGAGCGCCATTTTCGCGGTCTCGGCGAAGGCTGCCTGATCGTCGATCAGCATCGCGAGCGCATCGAGATCACCGCCGGCTTCCTTGGTGATCCACTCGCGCACGAGCGAAAGTCCGGTCTCGGTGCCCTGTGGCGCCTGCTCGCCGGTCAGCGCTTCGCGGATCAGCAGTTCGAGCGCGCTCGAAATGGGCACGTCTTCCCGGGCCTGCGCGCGGCTGATCGGGTCGCTGCGCATCCGCATGGTGAGTGACGCCGAGAGGTTCTGACGCATCCCCGCCATATTGCGTGCGCCGAGCGCCTCGACCCGAGCGCGCTCCATCGCGTCGAACGCCGCCGCGGCGAGCGGTTCGGACGGGCGGGCGGCGCTGTGGATCCTGTCGCTATGATGCTTCATCCGCAGCGCATAGCTGTCGGCAAAGCCGCGCGCTTCGGCGACCTGATCGCGCGGCAGCGTACGCGACGGGGTGGGCACCTTGATCGCCTTGCCGATCTGCACCGGCGCATCGGCGGTAAAGCCGACCTCGACCTCGGGGTCGCGGGTCACCGCGCGCGCGACGCTCGACAGCGCGGCCTTCAGGTCGTCGAGGGGAGACTGGGTGGACATTTCGAGTCGGCTCTAACCAGCTTTGGGCTTGCGGGGAAGATATCTATGCTTGCTTGACCCGCGGCGGGCAGGGGAGCATCGCCGCTTCATGTCCTCCCCCGCACTCTCCCCCATGAAAAAGTCCTGGATCGTCATCGTCTGCGCGGCGTTCATCGTCACGCTGGCGATGGGCGTCCGCCAGAGCTTCGGTTTGTTTTTGCCGCAGATGAGCGTCGATATCGGCATCAGCCGGTCGGACTTCGGCCTTGCGATGGCGTTGCAGAACCTGCTGTTCGGACTCGTCCAGCCGTTTGTCGGCGCGCTTGCCGACAAGCATGGAGCAGGGCGCGTGGTTCTGGCCGGAGCGTTGCTCTACGCCGCCGGTCTCGTCGGTGCGGCCTTCGCGACCGATGCGATCGGACTTCATCTCAGCTTCGGACTACTGATCGGTATGGCGCAGTCGGCGACGACCTTTGTCGTGGTGCTCGGTGCGGTCGGCCGCGTCGTCAGTCCGGAAAAGCGCAGCGGCGCGTTCGGGATCGTCACCGCGGGCGGCTCGCTCGGCCAGTTCCTCGTCGTGCCGCTGGCCTCGTGGCTGCTCGGCGATATCGGCTATCACCAGACATTGTGGATCATGGTCGGCCTCGTCGCGCTGTGCGGCCTGCTCGCGATCGGCGTGGCGGGACGGACCGACGCGCCGGGCACGCTCGAGGTCGAGGAGCAGACCGCGCGTGAGGCGCTCCGCGAGGCGATGGCGCATCGCGGCTATTGGCTGCCCAATGCGGGCTTCTTCGTCTGCGGCTTCCATATTGCTTTCATTGCGACGCACCTGCCGGCCTATCTCGACGACAAGGGGCTGGGGATCGGCGTCGGCGCGCAGGTGCTGATGCTCGTCGGGCTGTTCAATATTCTCGGTTCCTATGTGTTCGGGCGCGCGGGCGACGTGCTGCGGCAGAAATATGTGCTGTCGGCGCTCTACACCGCGCGTTCGGCGGTGATCGCGCTCTTCCTCTTTCTGCCGCTCAGCCATGCGAGTGCGCTGGTCTTTGCCGCCGCGATGGGGTTCCTCTGGCTCGGAACCGTGCCGCTGACGAGCGGGATCGTCGGGCGCATCTTCGGCATCCGCTATCTCTCGATGCTCTACGGCATCGTCTTCCTCAGCCATCAGGTCGGCAGCTTCTTCGGCGCATGGATGGCCGGGCTGATCTTCGACGCGACGGGCAGCTACAATATCGCATGGGGCTTCGCGATCGCGCTCGGCCTGTTCGCAGGGCTCGTCCACCTGCCGATCGCCGACGCGCCGGTCAAACGGCTGCAGCCTGCATGAGGCTCGCGCGGCAGGACTGGATCGCGCTCGCGCTGTTCGCTGTCGTCGCGGTTGCGGGCCTGTGGCTCTGGACCGGCGAGGGGCCGGTCGTCTGGCTCGCGAACTTCGCTATCATGTGCGGGTTTGGTTAGGACGGGTCGCGGTTGCAGATCGTCTCGTCGAGGTCCTTCGGCGATACCGGATCGGGCTTCAGCCAGAACACATAGGGCAGCCGTGTCGCGACACGTTCCGGCCGTGTCCGCTTGCCTTGCACGGCATCGACGAAATCGCGGCACGCCACCGCGCTGCGCAGGAAATTGCTGTGTCCCGTCGATCCGCGGGACACCTCGGTCGTGTCGACGACGGTGATGCCGGGGATTGCGGTGACATAGCAACGCTCGGGAAGCCCCTTCGCCTTCAGATCCGCCGCCTCGAACGGATCGAAGCAATAGGGCGAACCCAGCCGCGGATAGCCATGCACTGCGCGCGATACCGCGAGCGCCTTGTCCTTCGCCGATACATAGATGGTGATGTGCCGGCCCTGCGCGACGCGATCGGGCGCGAGCACCTCGTCGACGATATCGCGCTCGAAAGTCTCGCGGTCGATATCGGGTGAGGCGAGGATGATGTTGGATATATTGCCCGTCCGGTCCGCGCGCCGGGATACACGGTCGACCGTCCCGATCGCCGGTATGACGAGCCGCGCACCGAGCGAGTGCGAGACGATCACGATCTCCTTCACCCACGGCTTGTCGGCAAGTCCGCGCAGGAAGTCGCGGAAATTGCGGACATCGTGGTACATGTTCGTCTCGTCGACCGCATATTTCAGCACCTCTCCCTGCGAGGGCCAGCTATATTCGATCACCGGGCCGTCGAAGCCGGTCATGCGGGCGATCTGCGCCGCGTCCTTCGACGTCGTCTCGAACGTCTCGCGATAGCCGTGAACGTAAAGGAGCACACGGCCCTGCTTGCGGTCGGTCTCGGCCTGCAGCGCCTGCCACCAGTCGCCCTCGTCCTGAAACGCCATCGGGGTGCGGAAGTGCTTCTTGCCGCCGATCTCCATGTCGACCGGCTTCGCGAAACGACCATAGCGGACCGTGTCGCCGCGATGATTGAGCAACGCAATGCGATCGGTGCGGCAATCTGGCAGACGGCTCGTCACGAAGAAAAGCGGCAGCGCCGTCTCGTCGACCGCCGCGCCCGGCTGTGCGGTGCAGCGCGGGTCGGCGACATAGGCCGCATGCGGTACCTTGCCATAGTCGACCGGGGTTACGCAGCCGGTCAGCGCCAGTGCAGCGGACGCCACCATCAGGTGGCGCTTGGCGATCACTTGCCGATCACGCCTTCGGGCAGGTCCTCGCCGAACACGCGCTGATAATATTCGGCAACGATCATCCGCTCGGCCTCGTCGCACTTGTTCAGGAACGACAGGCGGAACGCGAAACCGAGATTGTTGAAGATCGCGGCATTCTGCGCCCAGCTGATCACGGTACGCGGGCTCATCACAGTCGAAATATCGCCGTTGATGAAGCCCTGACGCGTCAGGTCGGCGACCTTGACCATATTGCCGACGGTCGTGTCGTCGGTGCCCGGAACCTTCGCGAGAATGATCGCGCTTTCGGTCGCCGCGGGCAGATAGTTCAGCGTGACGACGATGTTCCAGCGGTCCATCTGGCCCTGGTTGATCTGCTGCGTGCCGTGATAGAGGCCGCTCGTGTCGCCAAGGCCGACGGTGTTCGCGGTCGCGAACAGGCGGAAATGTGGGTTCGGGCGGATCACACGGTTCTGGTCGAGCAAGGTCAGCTTGCCCTCGGCCTCGAGCACGCGCTGGATCACGAACATCACGTCGGGGCGGCCCGCGTCATATTCGTCGAAGACGAGCGCGGTCGGCGTCTGCAGCGCCCAGGGGAGCAGGCCTTCGCGGAACTCGGTAACCTGCTGGCCGTCGCGCAGCACGATCGCATCGCGGCCGACGAGGTCGATACGGCTGATATGCGCGTCGAGATTGACGCGGATGCACGGCCATTTGAGCCGCGCGGCAACCTGTTCGATGTGCGTCGACTTGCCGGTGCCGTGGTAGCCCTGGACCATGACGCGGCGGTTGAACTTGAAGCCCGCCAGAATAGCGAGCGTCGTGTCGCCGTCGAAGACGTAAGCCGGATCGAGGTCGGGCACACGCTCGTCGGACTCGCTGAACGCCGGGACCATCATGTCGATATCGACGCCGAACATCTCGCGCGCGCTCACCTCGGTATCGGGCGCGCCGAGGAGCGTCGAGCCGTGATGGTCGGGAAGGCTGTTCGGAATATCGGTCATGTCAAAAGTCCAGCGATCTTGATCAGGGAGAGTCGCCGCAGGCGGCGCTTCGCCAGCGCGGTATCGCTATGGGTTGCGGCTTGCAACGCCTTATTCAGAGCAGGCCGAGCGCCTTCATCACCGCGGACTGGTCGTAATAGGGCCGTTCGCAGACGATCTTGTCACTGCCCGGCGCGAATTCGAAACTCGCCGCCATGCGGATGCGGAACGCCTTGCCTGTCGGTTCGATCGTGCGGAGGCCGAGTTTGAGAGGTCCGAGGTGGGTGCCGGTCAGCCAGAATTCGACGAGCACCGTGTTCGTGCTTTCGTCGGCTGCGATCGCGATTACCTCGTTCGCCTGATCGGGAAAGGGTTCGCGCGAGGTGGCGAAATAGGACCGCACTGCGGTTTCGCCGTCGAAAATCGTGCCGGGCCCCATCAGCTCGTAGCGCGGATGCTCGAAGGTAGCGAGGACGCCGTCCCAGTCGTGCGTGATCTCGAGCGCCATGTGCCGGCGGACGACTTCGATCCTCGCTTCGTTCAGGTCGGCCATATTTCCCTCCTATGCGAACGCCTTCGTTTTTCTGAGCAACTGATATGCCGCAACGACCTCGCCGAGTCTCGCCTCGAAGCTGCGGTCGCCGCCATTCCGGTCGGGATGATATTTGCGGACGAGTTCGCTGTAGCGCCGCCTCAGCGCCGCACGGTCGGCGTCGGCGGGCAGGGCGAGTAGCTGCATCGCGGCATGTTCCTCGCGGGTCAGGCCGGGGTTCGCCGCCTCGCGCTGCGCCTCGTCCATCCGCTGGCGAAAGCGCGCGCCGAGCGCGTCCATCGGATCCTTGAAGTCGGCCCAGCGCGGCGGCAGGTCGGCGCTGCCCGCGGGGCGAAAGGCGCGGCTTTCGGTCTCCCAGCCCGCGGTCGGCGACTGTGCCGCCATGATCTGGTCGGCGCTCATGCCCTCGAAGAAATTATAGCCCGCGTTGAATTCGCGAACATGGTCGAGGCAAAGATAACGGTACGGCGGCGGGCCGTCGGGTGACCGGTGCGAGGAGACGGGCGCGCGAAATTCGCCGGGCTCGCGGCAGCCGGGAACCGCGCAGGCGGCTTCACGCGGAATGCGACCGTGAAATCGGGGGGAGCGGGCGGAAGACGACACACGGGGCTTTCGGAATCGGGGGGCGGGACCTGTCCTTCGGGAGCTCTTATAATTTGGCGATGGACGGCCTATGGTCAACCCCATGAGCAACAAAGGCCCCGTACAGCAAGAGATGGAAAGCCTGCTCATCGCAGCCTTTCCCGACGCCAATTTCCTCCTCAGCAACGATAGCGCCAAGCATCACGGCCACGCCGGCGACGACGGGTCGGGCGAGTCGCATTTCAGCCTGAGCATCGAATGGGCAGGCTTCGCCGGCCAGAACCGCGTCGCGCGCCAGCGCGCGGTGAACAAGGCGCTCGGCGACCTGCCAGGGCAGCGCGTCCATGCGTTGGCAATAAAGGCGACGGCACCGGGAGAGGGACAGTTATGATTCTGTCTGCCTTGCTTTTGGGCGCCATGTCGCCCGTTCAGCCCCCAGTGGTTGTTGCTCCGCCGTCGCCTGTCCCTGTGCTGTCCTTTGATATTGCAGGTGAGGGCTATTCTATGCCGGTTCCAACTGGTTATTGCAGAACTCGGAATCTTCCGGCGCTGTACACGCGCGACGAGACGAACGAAGCGGGCGTAGTTTTGGCAAAACTCGCCTTCGTTTTCCTGTGCGACACCGTCGGCAAAGGGCCGAACGACCAGGATTTTATATATCTGAAATATTTGAAGAATTATGATCCCCCGCAACGAACGCGCGAGGAGTTGCTAGCCGTTCTGACGAAAAAAATGGGCAGCCAAGAATATGTCGAAAGACAAGAGTCGCCCGAATACGTCGCCCAAATCGAACGAAAAACCGAAGCTCAAACAGGCGCGCAAATCGAAGCTGAATTTGCGGTGACACCTCTCGGCCGAGATGAGTTATGCGTTTATACGGGGCAGGTTATGACGGTCGCGGCGAAGCGCGACGCGGCCAAAATTCGAGCAGTTAGCTGCGTTACTCTATTCAATGGTAAGATTGTTACTATCGACATTGCGTCGAGCATGGATAGAGGCCTAAGTTTCGTGGCGCTGCGCGATAAACTTTATCGTGTTGTCGCCTCGATCGAAAAGGTTGAGTCCTAATGGGTGAACAAAAGGGGCGTGTGATCGACAAGGTCAATCTCGCCGAGGCCTTTGCGACCTTCCATGATCACTGGAATCCGCGTGTCGCGGGCGACATCAACAATTTCCAGGTCAAGCTGGTGAAGTTCGCCGGCCAGTTCGACTGGCATCATCATGACGCGGAGGACGAATTGTTCCTCGTCGTGCACGGCAAGATGAAGATGGGTTTCCGCGACCGCGACGTGATCGTCGGGCCGGGCGAGTTCATCATCGTCCCGCACGGCATCGAGCATTGCCCCGAAGCGGTCGATGGCGAGTGTCATGTCGTGCTACTCGAACCCAATTCGACGCTCAACACGGGCAATGTCGAAACCGGAAAGACGAAAAAGACGCTGGAAAGGCTCGGCTGATGTTCACCGTCATCACTCCCTCGACCCACGACATCGGCGCGTTCGACGTGCGGCGGACCTTGCCGGACAAGGAGCGGACGATGGTCGGCCCCTTCATCTTCGTCGACCAGTTCGGCCCGGCGCATTTCGACATCGGGCAGGGAATGGACGTTCGCCCGCACCCGCATATCAACCTGTCGACTTTGACTTATCTGTTCGAGGGCGCGATCGATCATCGCGACAGCCTCGGCACTTATGCGACGATCCGGCCGGGTGCGTGCAACCTGATGACCGCGGGGCGCGGAATCGTCCATTCGGAACGCACGCCGCAGGTCGAACGCGGCACCGGTTCGCCGATCTCGGGCATGCAGACCTGGCTCGCGCTTCCCGACGGCAAGGAAGAGATCGACCCGGCGTTCGAGCACGTCGCGGCTGAGGACTTGCCGCTCGTCGAGGATGGCCATGTCTCGGCGCGGGTGATCATGGGCAGCCTGTGGGGCGCGACCGCGCCGACGACGCAGCACGCGGCGACCATCTATGCCGACATCATGATGAACGCCGGCGCCAGCCTGCCTATTGAGGCCGAGGCCGACGAGCGCGCGGTGCTCGTCGCGATGGGGGACGCCAGCCTCGATGGCGAAGCGCTCGAGCGGTACAGCCTTTACATCTTGAAGCCGGGGCAGGCGATGACGCTGCGCGCTTCGACAGATGCGCGCGTGATGCTGCTCGGCGGCGAAGCCTTCACGACTCCGCGCCATCTCTGGTGGAATTTTGTCAGTTCGTCGCGCGACCGCATCAACGAAGCGAAGCACGACTGGAAGGACCGCAAATTCCCGCTCGTCCCCGGCGACAGTGAGGAATTCATTCCGATCCCCGAGCCGATCCGGACTCCCGGCTACCCGTGAGCCTGCTGCTCGCCCTTGCGATGGCGGCACCGGCGCCGACTGTTCTTTCGGGGCCGGTATTCGAATGCAGCTTCGGCGCGAAGCAGTTGCGCGTGACGCAGGAGGGGCAGGCGCTCGTCTATCGCTATGGCACGAAGACGAAGGCAGAACTGCGGATCGTCGCCGACGCGAAGAGCCGCCGTGTCTTCTATCATCGTACGCTTTATCCGCGCGGCGAGGACCAGACGCTGCGTTTCGTGAACGGCGATTACGACTATATCGTCTTTGCGCACTGGACCGCGGGGTCAGGCCCCGACATCGAGCTGGACACGGCTGCGCAATATGGCGGGTTGATCGTCAGGAAGGCGGGAAAGACCCTTTCGACGCGCATCTGCAAGGATGGCGGCGACATGCTCGAATGGCCGATCTTCAAGTCGCTGCCCACCGACGAAGAGAATCGCACTCCGGCGATCTGATCCTGCGACTGGCAGCTTGCCAGCCGCGCTGCGCTCCGCCAGACGGTTTCGAAACGAAACCAAAGGAGCGATGCGATGATCGGCGATTTCGAGCAGGTGCGACTGAAGCTTTCGACCGGAGTCGAACTGGACGTCGTCGATATGGGGCCGAAAGATGCGCCGGCGCTGATCTTCCTCCACGGCTTTCCCGAATCGCACCGTACCTGGCGCTTTCAGCTCCCGTATTTTGCCGGTCGCTTTCGCTGCATCGCGCCCGACCAGCGCGGTTATCGTGGTTCTTCCAAGCCGCAGGGCGCCGAATCCTATACGCCCGACAAGCTGATTGCCGACATCTTCGCCGTCGCCGATGCGCTGGAGATCGATACGTTCACGATCGTCGGTCACGACTGGGGCGGGGCGATCGCGTGGGGCGTGGCGCTCGGCGGACAGCCCGGCGGCCTGCATCCGCAATGGGCGGGGCGCGTCACCCGTGCCGTAATCGCCAATGCGCCGCATCCCGCAATCTTCCAGCGCCTTCTGCTGACCAATCCCGCGCAGCGCGAGGCGAGCCAGTATATCCGGACATTCCGTGACCCGGCGAGCGACGCGATTATCGAGGAACATGGCATCGCCGGCATCCTCGCGCATGCCTTTGCGGGACGCGTCCCCAGCGGGGGCATCCAGCCGCCCGATGAAATCGCGCGATTGCTGAAAGACTGGGAAGATCGCGAAAGCTGCCGCGCGATGATCAACTGGTATCGCGGCTCGCCTGCCAATGTGCCCGCGATGGACGAACCCTATGCCGAACCGCCGACGATGCCCTTTCCGAAGCTGACGATTCCGACGCTCGTCATCTGGGCGCTCGACGATGTGGCGCTGCCGCCGTGCAATCTCGACGGGATGGATGAGCTGGTTCCGGGCGCAAAGATCGTGCAGGTGCCGGGCTGCGGCCATTTCGTGCCGTGGGAAGATCCCGAGGCGGTCAACGCCGCGATGGACGAATTTCTCGCCCGGACCTGACCCGAAGGCCGCCTCCTGCGTCCGTTTGTGAAAGCAAAAAAGAGGCGGGCAGCATGATCCGATGCTGCCCGCCGGGAGGGGTCTCGTGGTGGTGCGACCAGGCCCACCAAAGTCGTGCATATTTACGCCGATCAGGGGTGCTTGATCGGCGTCCCCGGGAATTGGAGGGGCGATTTAACCATATGATTCGCCTAGATTGCAGGCTTTCAGATTCTCCCATCTTTGCCATATTCGGGTCATGGACGTGGGGCGACTCAAGACGGCCTCGATTGACGACAGGATCGATGGCCCCAGTAACTGGACGATTGAACGCGATGTCCATGTGCTCATCCTGCACGAGGCCGGCAGCTACCATTATCTCGAAACATGGCTCGACGGGCGGCGCACCTCACTGGGCGATCCCTTGCCGGGGGAAATGTGGCTTGTACCGGCCGGCCGGCCGTTCGCCGCGACGGCGCAGGGCGGCACGGCGCGCTATCTGCAGGTCGAAATTCCCGCCGGGCTTCTGGACGTTGCGCCCGAAGCCCGGGTAATCGCGGCGCATGAAGATGCCGCTATGGCCGCTCTCGTGCGAGCCCTTGCGGCGGGCGACGAAACGGCCACCGCGCCGCTCCTCGCCGCGATAGCGGAAACGCTCGAACGCGGCGTGATGCGCTTTCCGGTTGCGCCGGACATCGCGCGGCGGCTCGACAATCTGATGACCTTCATCGAACCGCGGATCGAAACCCATCTGACCGTCGAGGATATGGCGACGGAAGCCGGAATGTCGGTCAACAGCCTGATCGTCCATTTCGCGCGCGCCACCGGCCGCACGCCTGCACAATATCTGCTGAACCAGCGCCTGCGCCGCGCCCGCTGGTTCCTGATGAACCGGCCGCTGACGGTCGCCGAGATCGCTTTCGCGACCGGATTTTCGAGCCATGCACATTTATGTGCGGCCTTCCGCAACAAGCTCGGTATATCTCCCGGGGCCTGGCGTCGTCAGGCGACGAGGGAGGGGCTTTTGTGATCCGCAGCAATCTGTTTCGCGTGCGCGACGGTCATGGCCATGCGCCGGTTACCAATATCGAACTCTTCTTCGATCTCGTGTTCGTCTTTGCGATCACCCAGCTGTCGCACGCGCTGCTCGAACATCTGGGTCTGGCGGGGGCACTCCAGACGCTGTTGCTGCTCTTCGCGGTGTGGTGGGTGTGGATCTATACGACCTGGGTGGCGAACTGGCTCGATCCGGAGCGCGCTCATGTCCGGCTGATGCTGATCATGCTGATGCTGGGCGGGCTCGTCCTGTCGAGTGCCGTTCCTTATGCCTTCGGCAAGACCGGCTGGCTCTTCGCGGCCGCCTATTGTTCCATGCAGATCGGCCGCTCGCTCTATATGGTCTGGGCGAGCTGGGGCATCCATCATTCGCGTGCGCGCAGTTTCATGCGCATCACATTCTGGTTCCTGCTGTCGCTACCGCTCTGGATTGCCGGCGCGATGTCGGCGCCCGACCACCGGCTGCTTCTCTGGGGCGCAGCGCTGCTGCTCGAATATATGGGGCCGATCTTCTTTTACTGGACGCCCGGTCTCGGCCGTTCGAAGGGGCATGACTGGGACATTTCGGGTGCGCATATGGCCGAACGCTGCGCGCTGTTCGTCATCATATCGCTGGGCGAGGGCGTACTGATCACCGGCGCGACGTTCGCGAAGCTGCCGCAGGACGGTCTGCACTGGGCGGCGTTCGCGACCTGTTTTCTCGGGTCGGCGGCGCTCTGGTGGCTCTATTTCGATACCGGCGCGGTACGCGGCAGCGAGCGGATCGAGGCGAGCGAGCAGGCAGGGCTGATCGCGCGCAACGCCTATACCTACTGGCATATTCCGATCATCGCGGGCCTGGTCGTCTCGGCCGTTGCCGACGAAATGCTGTTGATGCATCCCTATGGTCATATCGAGCCTGCCTTCCTCGCCGTCACGGTCGGCGGCGGGCTGCTGTTCCTGATCGGCAACATGGGGTTCAAGAAGTCAACGAACGATCGCCGCCTGCCGCCCTTTTCGCACATGATCGGTTGCGCGCTGCTGCTGGCAGTCGGCGCCGCGTCATGGTTTCTTCATTGGCAACCGATTGCGCTGGGCATCGGCGCGTTTGCAGTACTGGCGTTCACCGCAATCTGGGAATGGGGCAGCTACAATGGCGGCTGGCAACGCTGGGCGCCGTGGCTCGGCCGCTTCGGGAGCGCCAACGCATAAAATCATCGGTGGGGGAGATACAGGACCATGTCGCACACAACCATCATGCTGATCGCCGGACTCGCGCTGCTGATCGCCATGCGCATCCTCATCCGCGACAAGCGCCGCGCAACCTGGGCGTTCCTTGTCCTCTGGCTGCTCATATCGGTCGGCAACCTGCTCGTCGGTGTGTTGTCGGCGGGTTATGGCTGGGGCGAAGAGGCGGTCGTCTGGCTGCTCGTCTTCGGTGCGCCGGCCGCGCTGGCGCTGATCGCGGCCCGGCTCGGTTCGCCGGTCAGTTCCGCGGATTGATCAGGCAACCGCTCGCGCCTGCGTAGCGGGCGCTCCGCGACGCGAGTAGCGGGACGCTGCCCGTAACGGTTTTGGTCGCGGGATCCTCGCTCAGTGAGATCATCTCCATGCCCGGCTCAAAATCGCTCTGGCAGCTGTCGAGGCTGCGCCCCTGGACATAGCGGCACGAACACCCGACCCGCGCGGCATAGGCGGAACCCAGTTCGGCCTGGGCCTTGAAGGACGGGAACTTCCAGATCAGGAAGATTGCAAGCAGGACCCCGAAGCCTGCGATCCATGGCAGGCAACCGCCGCGTTTGCCGTCGCGCCGTTTGCGACCACGCAGATGCGACGGCACCTCGGGCGGCGGCGCGGCCGGCCGCTGGTCGGCCGTTGCCGGATCGGTCGGGTTGATGTTACTCACCCGTTCCATGATCACGAAAAAAGCCATGCTGGCAAGTGCCGCGCTGGTAATGCTCGGGGGCTGGTCGCTGACGCAGGCGGCGGGGCAGGGCAGCATCGCGCCGGCGTCGCCGTCGCCGAGGCTCGGCGCCTCGCTCGACGATGTGCGGGCCGTGGACGCCACCCCGGCGCTGCCGGCGCTCGATCCCGTGATAAGGGCCAAGGCCGATGCGCTCTTCGACGATGAGAGCGAAGTGGGCGAAACGCGGGCGCTGTATGTGCTGCGCGACGGCGAACCGATCTACGAGCGCTATGGCGACGGTTTCGGTCCGAATTCGAAGCTGATCAGCTGGTCGATGGCCAAGAGCATAACCGCAGTGCTGGCCGGTATCCTCGTTTCCGACGGACAGCTGTCGCTCGACGCTCCGGCGCCCGTCTCCGGCTGGGAACGTAGCGGGGACCCGCGCGGCGCGATCACGCTGCGCAACCTGCTCCACATGTCGTCGGGGCTGGAGCATGTCGAAACCGGCGATCCCGTTTGGAAGGGCGACACCGTCGAGATGCTCTTTGGCGCCGGCGCACAGGATATGGCAGGCTTCGCCGAAGCCAAACCGGCGGCGGCGCGGCCCGGAGAACTGTTCAATTACAGCTCCGCGACGAGCGTCATCCTCGCCGACATCATGACCGATGCGCTGACCCCGTCGCAAAATGCCGAGGCGCGGCGGGACGCGATGCTGGAATTCATCCACGGCCGGCTGGCCGAACCGCTCGGCATGGCCAGCCTGACGCCGGAATTCGACGCTCATGGCACGATGATCGGCGGTTCGGTCATGCATGCGACCGCGCGCGACTACGGGAAATTCGGCGAATTCCTGCGCAACCATGGTGTCGTGAACGGCCAGCGGCTGCTGCCGGAGACGTGGATGACCTTCATGCTGACGCCTTCGCCGAACGACGCGGGCTATGGCGGGCATATCTGGCTCAACCGCCGACGCCCGGCCGGCGCCGATGCAGCGCTCTGGCCCGACCGCGGTCCCAACGACCTGTTCGCCTGCATCGGTCATCAGGGGCAATATATTATCGTTTCGCCGTCGCAGCGGGTGACGGTGGTGCGATTGGGGATCACCGAAGACGATGAATTTCCGGCACTCCGCCGGCATCTGGCGGATCTGGTCGCGTCGCTTTGAGGCGCTCTCCCGGCGGACGGGGAGGATGCGATCGTGGCGAATGGCAATGGCGGGAACCGGAGCTTTTCCGGTACGCGCATCCGGTGCGAAATAATCATGCGTACCCCACTGGCGCGCTTCGGCCCGACTGGTTACATGGGCCGCCACCAAACGAATCGCGTGTGCCGCCCGAAAACCGCGGGGCAGGCGCCGCCCGCATGAGAAAGTGGCACCCATGGAAATCATCACCGGCCTGACCTTCGACGACGTGCTGCTGGTGCCGGGTGCGTCGGATATCCTGCCTTCGGACGCCAATCTCCAGACCCAGCTCACCAGCGATATCACGCTGAACATCCCGATCCTTTCGTCGGCGATGGATACGGTCACCGAATCCGATATGGCGATCCTGATGGCGCAGATCGGCGGCATCGGGGTTCTCCACCGCAACATGACGATCGAGGAACAGGCTGCCGCCGTGCGGCAGGTGAAGCGCTTCGAAAGCGGGATGATCGTCAACCCGATCACCATCACCCCCGACGCGCCGCTTTCCTATGCGACCGCGCTGATGGACCAGCACAGGATTTCGGGCATCCCGGTGGTCGAGCCCGGCGGCAAGCTTGTCGGCATCCTGACCCATCGTGACGTCCGCTTCGCCGACAATCCCGGCCAGCCGGTGCGCGAGCTGATGACTGCCGACAATCTTGCGACGGTCCGTCCCGGCGTCGGGCAGGACGAGGCGCGCAAGCTGCTCCACCAGCGCCGTATCGAAAAGCTGCTCGTCGTCGACGAGGATTATCGCTGCATCGGCCTGATCACGGTCAAGGACATGGAAAAGGCGGTCAACTTCCCCGATGCGACCAAGGACGGCAACGGCCGCCTGCGCGTTGCGGCGGCGACCAACACCGGCGACAGCGGGATCGAGCGTGTCGAGGCGCTGCTAGACGCCGAATGCGACCTGATCGTCGTCGACACCGCACACGGCCACAGCAAGGGCGTCGGTGCGACCGTCGAACGGATCAAGAAGATGTCGAACCGCGTGCAGGTGCTCGCCGGCAATGTCGCCACGGGGGACGCCACGAAGGCGCTGATCGATGCCGGCGCCGACGGCGTCAAGGTCGGCATCGGTCCCGGTTCGATCTGCACGACGCGCGTCGTCGCCGGCGTCGGCGTGCCGCAGCTCACCGCCATCCTTGACAGCGTCGAGCAGGCGCAAAAGCATGGCGTTCCGGTCATCGCCGATGGCGGCCTCCGCACCTCGGGCGACATCGCCAAGGCGCTGGCGGCAGGCGCATCGAGCGTCATGGTCGGCTCGCTCCTCGCGGGCACGGCCGAGGCGCCGGGCGAGACCTTCCTGTTCCAGGGGCGCACCTATAAGAGCTATCGCGGCATGGGTAGCGTCGGCGCGATGGCGCGCGGCTCGGCCGACCGCTATTTCCAGCAGGACATCAAGGATCAGATGAAGCTGGTCCCCGAGGGTATCGAGGGTCAGGTTCCGTTCAAGGGGCCGGCGAAGGATGTGATCCACCAGCTTGTCGGCGGCGTGAAGGCGGCGATGGGCTATACCGGCAGCCGCACGCTCAAGGACCTGCGTGAGCGCGCGAAGTTCGTGCGCATCACCAATGCGGGCCTGCGCGAAAGCCACGTCCACGACGTCGCGATCACCCGCGAGGCGCCGAACTATCCGGTCGGCTGAGGCCGCCCGGTGACACCGGCAGCGCGCATTCAGGCGGCGATCGAGATCCTCGACGCCATCGCCGTTGCCGCGCGCGAGGGCGGGGCGCCTGCCGACGCGATCTTCGCCGAAGCGATGCGCGGGCGCCGCTATGCGGGGTCGAAGGACCGCCGCGCGATCCGGGCGCATGTTTATGACGCGATCCGCCTCGTTCGTTCGGTGCCGGCCTCCGGCCGCGCGGCGATGCTGGCGCTCGTCGATGCCGATCCGGCGCTGGCGGAGTTGTTCGATGGCACTCCGTATGGGCCGGCCCCCATCGCGGCCGATGAACCGCGCGCCGAAACCGGGCTCGCGGCGCAGGCGCTGATCGACCTGTTCGATCCGCTCGTCGGGGCCGGGGAGGGCGATGCGATGCTCGCTCGCGCGCCTCTGGATCTTCGCGCCAATCGTATCAAATCTGGGGTGGCCGATCTCGCCGCGCTTTTCCCCGAAGCCGAAGCGATCCTCGGCGCGCCCGACGGCTGGCGCCTGCCACCCGAAACCGCCGCGGCGCAGCATCCCGCCTATGCCGAGGGCGACTTCGAGGTGCAGGACGCCGCGAGCCAATATGCCTCCGCCGCGCTCGACGCCACGCCGGGGCAAGCGATCGTCGATCTGTGCGCGGGCGGCGGCGGCAAGACGCTCGCCATCGCTTCGCTCACCGGCAACGACGCCGACATCCTCGCTTGCGACACCAATCGCGCGCGCCTGCAGCAACTGCCGGCGCGCGCCGAACGCGCCGGCGCCACGCGAGTCGAGACGCGCCTGCTCAACCCCGGTCAGGAGCTCGCAATGCTTGCCGACTGGCAGGGGAAGGCCGACCGCGTTTTCGTCGATGCGCCTTGCTCGGGGAGCGGCACGTGGCGACGCAGTCCCGAACTGCGCTGGCGGCTGACGCCGCAACGTCTCGACCGCCATCTTGCCGACCAGGCGAAGTTGATCGACATCGGCGCCGATCTTGTGGCGCCGGGCGGCAAACTCCTCTATGCAGTATGCTCGATCATCGCGCGCGAGGGGCGGGCCCAGGTGGACGAATTTCTGAACCGGCATCCCGGCTGGACGGCCGACAGCGGATACCTGTCCGATGGCGTTGGACGTACGGCGGGCGGCGGTTTTCTGCTCACCCCGGCGCACGACCAGTGCGACGGATTTTTTCTCGCACGGCTGACAGCGCCATGTTAGCATCCCCCGAAATGAAGAAATGGGAGAATGCGATGCGCGTCAGTTTCCTGGCTCTCGGTGCCGGCCTTATCCTTGCCAGCATGCCCGTGGCCTCCGATGCGCAGCGCGCCGACAATGACATTCTCCCGCGGTCGACCGAGTTGCAGAAGCGCGGCGAGGAAGCGCAGCACGCCGGCAATCTCGACGCCGCAGTGGATTTTTATGAATCCGCGCTGGCCGCCGATCCGCGCAACCGTTCGGCGATCATCGCCATGGCGCAGGTCGCGCGGGCGCAGGGCTTGCCGGGCAAGGCGATCGGCCTTTACCGCGAGGCGCTGCTGCTTGAACCCAATGACGTTATCGCGCTGACCGGGCAGGGCGAAGCGCTCGCCGACAAGGGTGCGCTCGAACTGGCCCGCGAAAAACTCGCCGATGCGAAACGGGTCTGCAAATCGAATTGCCCGCAAGTCGCCTCGCTGGAAAAGGCGATCGCGAGCAGCGACGCGAAACGCGTCGTCGCTGCCGAAGCGATCGCGCCGAAGCCCGTCGCGACGGTCGGCACCAGCAGCCAGAATTAAGCGCTAAGCGCCCGCGCCAGCGCGACCCATTCCGCAACGCTGACGGTCTCGGCGCGTCGCGTCGGGTCGATGCCGAGCGCTTCGAGCGCCTCGATCGCGCCGGGCACGCCCTTCAGGCTCTGCCGCAGCATCTTGCGCCGTTGGCCAAAGCCCTTTTCGGTGAGCTTGGACAGGATTCGCGGATCGACGCCTTCGGGCTCGTCACCGGGCGTCACATGGACGATCGCCGACATGACCTTGGGCGGCGGGGTGAAGGCCGAGCGATGCACCTTCATCGCGATCTTGGCGTGCGACCGCCACTGAGCGAGCACAGCGAGGCGGCCATAGGCGTTTGTGCCCACCGGCGCGACGATCCGCTCGGCGACCTCAAGCTGGAACATCAGCGTCAACGACAGCCATTGCGGCGGCCACGCCTTCGGTTCCAGCCAGCGCGTGAACAACGCCGTCCCCACGTTGTAGGGCAGGTTCGCGACGATATGATACGGTCCGCCCGCCAAGGCGTCGGCGTCGATCGCCATCGCGTCATCGGGGATGACCTTCAGCCGCCCGTCGAACGCCTCGGAAAGTTCGGCGAGCAAGGGCAGGCAGCGATCGTCGCGTTCGACCGCTATCACCTTTGCCCCGGCGCGGAGCAGCGCGCGTGTCAGGCCGCCGGGGCCGGGTCCGACTTCGAAGACGGTCGCGCCGTCCAGATCGCCGGGCAGCGCCGCGATCCGGTCGAGCAGCTGTTCGTCGAACAGGAAATTCTGGCCCAGCGCCTTGCTGGCTGACAGGCCATGGACGCGCACCGTCTCGCGGAGCGGCGGCAACGGGGTCTTGGGCTCGATCCTCACTTCGCCGGCGCGACGGCGCGGTCGCGGGCAGCGGCCATGCGCGCCGCCATCGCGATCGCCGCAATCGTCGGTCCCGGGTCAGCCTTGCCCTTGCCCGCGATGTCGAAGGCCGTGCCATGGTCGGGCGAAGTGCGGATGATCGGCAGGCCCAGCGTCAGGTTGACGCCGTCGTGAAAATGCAGCGCCTTGAACGGGGCCAGCGCCTGATCGTGATACCCGCAAAGGATGGCGTCATACTGGTCGCGGATACCGGGCGCGAACAGCGCGTCCGCCGCCAGCGGCCCGTCCACGACGATCCCCTCTTCGGCAAGCTGGGCGACTGCCGGCGCGATGACGGTGATTTCCTCGCGGCCAAGCTGGCCGCTCTCGCCGGCATGCGGATTGAGCCCGGCGATTGCCAGCCGGGGCGATGCCAGGCCGAAATCGCGCGCCAGCCCGCGCGCAACGATCCGCGCCTTCGCAACGATCAGCTCGGTCGTCAGCCGTTCCGCGACTTCGAAAAGCGGGATATGAACGGTCAGCGGCACCACGCGCAGCGAGGGGCCGGCGAGCATCATGACCGCATTGGTGGCGGTCACGCCGCAGCGTTCGGCGATGAATTCGGTCTGCCCGGGGTGCGTATAGCCGATCCCGTGCAGCGCGTGCTTCGACACCGGCCCGGTGACGAGCGCGGCGCTCGCGCCGTTACGCGTCAGGCCGATGCCCGTCTCGAGCGTATGGAGCGCACATGTGGCGCCCGCTGGCGTCGGCGCGCCGGGGGTCAGCGGTCCGCTGTCCTCGAGGTGCCAGACCGGGAGCGCCGTATCGAAGGAACGCGCCGCCTCGTCGAGATCGCCGACGCGCGCGATCGGTCCGTCCCAGACGGCTTCTATAGCGGCGATATCGCCGATCGCGACGAAGGGGGGCAGGCCATGCTCGCGCCGCGCCGCCCATGCGCGGGCGGCGACTTCAGGACCCACGCCGGCCGGGTCACCCATGGTGACCGCGATCGGCCGCGGCGTACTAAGGTCGGGCATCAGCTATATTCGATTACCGCGTCGCGGCGAAGGTCGCGCAAATAGCGCTGGGCGCGCTTGTTGACCTTTTCCTCGAGCAGGCGCTGCTCGATTTGCTCGAGATCGGGCGCCGTCGCGGTCTGCGGCATTTCGCGGCCGCACAGCACCAGCACGCTGATGCCTTCGTTCGCAGCGCCGAAGGGCTGCGTCGTCTGTCCGACCTGCATCGTCGTCAACGTCGATTGCAACGGCGCCGGCAGCGCGCGCATTTCGATGTTGTCGCGGGACACGATGTTGGCGCCCAGGCTGCGTGCAACCTCGTCGGCGGCACCGCAGCCTGCGATATTGCGGGTTGCTTCGGCGAACTGGCTGGCAAGCTCCGATGCCTTTGCCTCGGTCGTGCCCGGAGCAAAATCGAGCGAGATCTGTTTCAGGCTGAGCACCGCGTCGCGGGGATCCGCCGTCAGCACCTGACGCCGGTCGATCATCAGCATGATCGACACACCGCCGGGCACCTCGATCGGACCGACGAGCTGGCCGGGCTGCATCTGGGCAGCGGCTTCAGCCATCGATCCCGGCAGCTGCGCCGCCTTGACCCAGCCAAGATCGCCGCCGACCACCGCAGTCGAGGCTTCGGAGAACTGACGGGCATAGGCCTGGAAGCTGCCGCCCGCCTGAAGCGCCTGGATGATCTTGCGGGCGTTCTCGACGATCGCCGCCTGATTGTCGGGGGTCGCGGACAGGTAGATTTCGCCGATATGGAACTCGTCCTGTCCCTTGGCCTCGTTCATCTGCTTGACGATCGCCTCGACCTCCTCGGTCGACACGTTCGTGGTCGACTGGATGTTGCGCGAGAGCAGCCGGTCCCAGGCATATTCGCCCCGGATCTGCTGCTTCACTGCGGCTGCCGACGAATTCTTGGACGCCAGATACTGGGTGAACTGCTCGGGCGTCTGCTTGAAACGTCCCGCGAGCCGCGCGAACTGCTGATTGACGACATTCTCGTCGATTTCGATCTTCGCCGCCTTGGCTTCCTGGATTTGCAGCTTTTCGTCGATCAGGTTGCTGAAAACCTGATTGCGCAGGCGCTGCATTTCTTCGGCAGGGAGCTCGACATTGTTGTTCGCGATGCGGATCAGCGCGAGGCGCTGCTCGATGTCGGTTGCGGTGATGATCTCGCCATTCACGGTTGCCGAGGGGCGGTACACGTTCGGCTTGGCATCGCCATAAAGCTGGACATTGCCCGGAATGTTGAGGCTCGTCGTCGGCACTTCGTTGTCGGAGACGGTCTGCGCGAGCACCGGCGTTATCCCCACGGCTGCTGCGGCCATCAGCCCGATCATGGTCGAAATTTTGGTCATTTTTACCCTATTCGAGAGGTTCCGGCCCGCTCCGTATCAGCGGACGTGCCCGATGGTCCAGCGCAAACGCGTGTTTGCATGTCATAACTGCGGTTCGATCTAGTGCCCGGACGCTGAACGTGGGCTGAGCGCCGCGGGCGAATCAGAACCCGAGATTGCGGAACGCGATGCGGAACGAGAAGCTGTTGCCGCGCCGCGCGTCGCCGGTGTCGATATAGTCGCGGCGCCACGTCAGCGCGATCGACAGGCATTCGTCGTCATACGCGACGCCAAGACGATGCCGAATCGGATCGAAGCCATCGGCGACGCTCAGCGGATCGTCGCTCTTGCTGGTCAGGTCGATAATGGCCGATCCGAAGATCGACCAGTTCTTGGCGAAGGCGACGCGGCCGCCGACCCGGGCTTCCTCGCGGTCCTGCAGGTCCTCACCGAGCAGCAAGATGTCGCGGTTGAGCCGCGAATAGCCCAGCACCGCATAGGTCGACCGGCTGCCGATCGTCGCGTCGAATTCGTTGCGGCGGATCGCCAGATTATCCTTGTCGAGCCTGAACCGGTGCGTCAGCCGGATGAAATCCTTGTACGCGACCGTCGTGCGTCCGACGATGTCCGACGTGCGGTCGGTCAGCCCCGTGCCATCCGGGAACAGGCTGGGCTTGTCGGACAGGCGATAGCTTTGCCCGACGACCGAGCTGATGTTGAAACCCGGCCGGCTGTAGTTCCATTCGAGGCCATAGGTGATGCGCGCGCCGTCCTCGAACCTGTCGTATCCCGAGAAACGGTTGATCGCGAACAGGTTGCTGTCCTCAAGGTCGAACGCACGCGAATCCTCGTTCGGGATGTCCAGATTCTTGAGCTGCGGGGTTGCGACGATCTGGATGCGCGGGGTCAGCGTCTGGGTGCCGCCCGCGAATTCGCCGATAAACGGCCAACGCATGTCGGCGGCGACCGCAGCGATGCCGCGACCTTCCCAGCCCGATTTGCCGCGATAGCCCGGGATCGAGGTCAGCAGATTCTCGTCGCTGTGATAGACATCGCCGCGCACCATCGCGGTCAGTACCACTTCCTGACCCATGCCGGTCAGGCCGCGCAGGTTCCACGTGGCGCCGGCGAAGGCGCGCTGGGTATCCTGACCGGCTGTGCGTCCGATCGCCAGCGTATTGAGCTGCAATTCGATCTGGCCGCCGAGCAGCGGGTCGGCGAGGCGCTGGCGATAGTCGATGATCGGCAGCGCGACCGGCTGTTGCCCCTGCACGTCGTTGACACGCAGCGTCTGCGTCGCCCAGCCGGCAATCGAGAGATAGCTCTGCCCGCCGATCCGTTCGAGCTCGAACGTCGAACGCAGCCGGTCGTCACGGCTGATGTCGTAACGCCGCATGAAGGTGCGGTCGGTCGTGATGCGTCCCGAATAGGTCAGGCTCCAGCGCGGATCGAACTGGAACTTGCCTGCACTTTCCAGATAGCCGCGGAACTGTCGGTTGGGATCGATCACCTGGCCGGAGACCGGAACCACCGCGCTGTGGGTTGCGAAGCCGTTGATGCGAAAGGATCCGATGTCGGTCAGCGCGCGGAACTCGCCTTCGATCATCGGCGCCGAACTGGTGTAGAGGTGCGGCGTGATCGTGATGTCGCGATCGGGCGCAAGCCGGAGATAATAGGGGACGGCAACCTCGAAACCATTGGTGCGGTCGAGGCGGATTTCGGGAACGAGCAGGCCGCTTCCGGCTTCCTGGTTCGCCGGATGGCTGAGTCCCGGCAGCGGGATCAGCGGCAGGCCGAACATCTCGATCCGTGCGCCCTTGTACCGGACCTTGTTCTTGCCGCGATCATAGATCACGCGGACCGCCCGCACCTGCCAGCTCGGATTCTTGGGACAGCCGCTGTCGTCCGCGACGGGGCAGGGCGTATAGGCCGCATTTTCCAGCTCGATATTGCCGTTGTCGAAGCGCGTGCCCTTTACTGCGGCAAGGCGCGCGCCATTGTCGAGCACGACGAGCAGATTCTCGACGACGCCGTCGCGGAGGGTATCGGTCAGGACGATCCGGTCGCCATACGCGGTGTCCCCCTCGGGGTTCTTGATCGCGACATTGCCCTCGGCGACCACTTCGCCGGTCTTGCGATTCCATGTCACCTTGTCGGCGCGCATGTCGACGGTGTCGCGGTTCATGGCGACATTGCCTTCGGCGACGACAATGTCGGTGTCGTTATCATAATTGATGTTGTCGGCCGCGAAGCCGATCTGGTCTTCGGCCTTTGAAACCGGCGCGTCGGTCGCCGCCGCCGAAGCGTCGCGATTCTGCAGGTCGGGCTGCCCTGCCGGCGTGGCGGGTGCCTCTATCCGCGGCGGCTCGACGGTCTGCTGCGCGGCGACGGGGCAGGCCATCAGCGCGGCGCCGCTCGCCGTCATCAGCCACAGGGGCCGCGTGCGCGCCGATCGATGGAACAAAGCCCAGCTCATTTGATATCTTTGTCCCACGCCTTATCTGGTGTCCACCCGGACGGTATGTTCTGCTTTGTTTTGCAACTCGCAGGCGAAACCCCTATCGGTCCGGCACGTTCCAATCAATCTCCGCATAAGAAAGTAATCGCATGGACATCCAGTTTGTCGCGCAAATCGATGCGTCTGCCGACGTCGTCGCTTTTCCCGTCCGCAAGGGCGAGGCGGGAGCGCTCGGGGCGCTGCTCGGTGCTGCGGCCAAGCAGGCGCGCTTCGAGGGCGCTGCAGGCGCAATCGCTGAAACCGCCGCGATCGACGGCGAACAGGCAAAGCGCCTCCTGCTCGTGGGCATCGGTGAAGGCAGCGCGCACGACCTCGAACGCGCCGGCGCGGCGCTCGTCGCGCGGTTGCAGACGAGCGGCGTCACCGCCGTCCATGTCGATTTCGCGAGCGCCGGCCAGACCGACGAGGACGATGTGCTTGCCTTCGCCATGGGCGCGCGGCTGCGCAACTGGCGCATCGACACCTATCGCACGCGCCTCGCCGAAAATGCCAGGCCCACGCTGCAGACGGTCGTCATTGCATCGCCCGCGGGCGATCTGTCGGCGCGCTGGGGCAGCTATTCGGCGGTCGCCGACGGTGTTGCACTGACCCAGACGCTCGTCGCCGAGCCACCGAATGTCCTCTATCCCGAAACCTTCGTCGAACGCTGCCAGCATCTCGCCGACCTCGGCGTGGAGCTGGAAGTCCTCGACGAGCGCCAGATGAAAGCGCTCGGCATGGGCGCGCTGCTCGGCGTCGCGCAGGGCTCGACGCGCCCGCCGCGGCTGCTCGCGATGCGCTGGAACGGCGGGACGCCGGGTGAGGCGCCGGTCGTCTTCATCGGCAAGGGCGTCACCTTCGACACCGGCGGCATCAGCCTGAAGCCCGGACCGGGCATGGACATGATGAAGTGGGACATGGGCGGCGCAGGCGCCGTTGCTGGGGCCATCAAGGCGATCGCGGGCCGCAAGGCAAAGGCGAACGTCGTCGGTGTCGTCGGGCTGGTCGAGAATATGCCCGACGGCAATGCGATGCGTCCCGGCGACATCGTCAGCACGATGTCGGGCCAGACGGTCGAGGTGCTCAACACCGACGCCGAGGGCCGCCTTGTCCTGTGCGACGCGATCAGTTGGGCCCAGAAGTCCTATGATCCCAAGGTGATCGTCGACCTCGCAACGCTGACCGGCGCGATGGTGATCTCGCTCGGCCACGAATATGCGGGCATCTTCGCCAACGACGACAAGCTCGCCGCCGACCTGATCGCAGCAGGCGAGGGCAGCAACAACAAGCTGTGGCGCTTCCCGCTGTCGCCTGCCTATGACAAGCTGATCGACAGCCCGATCGCCGACATGAAGAATATCGGCCCGCGCGAAGGCGGCTCGATCACCGCGGCGCAGTTTCTGAAGCGCTATGTAAACGAGGGCGTCGCCTGGGCGCATCTCGACATCGCGGGCATGGCGTGGGCCGACAAGGACGGCGCGGTCTATGGCAAGGGCGCGACGGGTTATGGCGTGCGCCTGCTCGACCGTTATATCGCCGACAACCACGAGGGCTGAGCAGAGGGCAGGAGAGCGTGGCGCGCGTCGACTTCTACCGGCTGACCCGCGACCCGGTCGAACGGGTGCTGCCGGCGATCGCGACGCGAATCCTGGGGAATGGCGACCGCCTGCTGGTGGTCGCCGCCCCGGCGATGCAGCGGCAGTCGATCGACGAAGCGCTGTGGACGCTGCAGCCCGCCGGCTTCCTGCCGCACGGGAATGCGGGTTCACCGGACGAGGCGATCGAGCCGATCCTGCTCGCCGGCACGCTCGATGCCGTGCCGCCCAACGGCGCCACCCATATCGCGCTCGCCGACGGCGAATGGCGCGAGGAGGCGCTGGCCTTCGAGCGTACCTTTCTGCTCTTCGACAACAGCCGCATCGACGATGCCCGCGCGACCTGGCGCGCGCTCGCGGCGCGCGACGATGTCGACAACCGTTTCTGGAAGCAGGATGAAAACGGACGCTGGTCCGAGGGGCCATAGGGAGCGGGGCTAAGGATTATGCGCGAAACGGGTCTGATGGCGGCACTGCTGTTGATGGCTTGCGGCAGCGGCGAGGGGCAAGCCGTGGCGCGTGGTGGCGATCAGGGCTCGCCGGCCGATGTAGTCACCCCTCAAGCGCCCGTACGGGACGGGGTAGGCGAAACGAAATTCGGCGACGACAATCAGCAATATCCCAAGGGCTTCTCGCCTTATCCGGGGTCGAGACCGGCCCGGAACTTCTCCGCCTCGACCTATGATGGCGGCACTGCTGCGAGTTTCGAGGTCGAAGCGAAGGTGGCCGACGTCATCGCGCATTTCCGGAAGCAGGCCGAAGCGCAGGGCATGAAGATCACCGGTCAGGTCGAGGGTGGAAGCACAACGATCTTTGTCGCCGACCGTCCCGACGGATCGGGCGATGTAAAATTCACCATCATCCAGTCGGGGAACCGCGTCATGGGTGCGGTGATGGGGAAATAGCGGCGCGCCGGGGCAGTTTGACGGCGTTCGCGGCTTCGTCCTTGCGGCCACGCAAAAGCGCGGCTAGAGGCGCGCGCATCATATAACAAACCAACGCAGGAGCTTCCCCATGGCGATCACTCGCACCTTCTCGATCATCAAGCCCGACGCCACGCGTCGCAACATCACCGGCGCCGTCACCAAGATGCTGGAAGACGCCGGGCTGCGCGTCGTCGCATCGAAGCGCATCCACATGACCCGCGAACAGGCCGAAGGCTTCTATGCGGTGCATAAGGAACGCCCCTTCTTCGGCGAACTCGTCGACTTCATGATCAGCGGACCCGTCGTCGTGCAGGTCCTTGAGGGCGAGAACGCGATGCAGGCGAACCGCGACATCATGGGCGCGACCAACCCGGCGAACGCCGAGCCCGGCACGATCCGCAAGGAACTCGCCGAGAGCATCGAAGCGAACACCGTCCACGGCTCGGACAGCGACGAGAATGCGGCGATCGAAATCGCCTATTTCTTCAAGCCCGAAGAAATCGTCGGCTAAGCCAAACGGCAAACCCGGACCGAAGAGGCCGCCGGAGCAATCCGGCGGCCTTTTTCGTAGGCGTCGGCTAGCCCTGCCGCTCGCGCATCCATTCGAGGCGAAGAAGCTTGGACGGCTCCGGGCGGCTTGCCGACGCAGCGGATCGTAATGCTTTCTGCGACGCGGGCCGGCATTTTTCGTCGAAGCCCGGATAGCGCTTTTTCACGACCGGTTCGGGACTGCGTTCTTCCGCGGCGGTCTTGTAGTCGATCTTCGTGCCGCACATGACCGGCCACAGGGCAATGGACTTGAGTTTCCGGTCTCCGGCCGGATTGTCGAAAGCCATGAAGAAATAGACGGGATCCTTTCCGGTGCCGTCGATTCCTTCGGCGTAGCGGATCTGCATCAGTGCGACCTTGCCGCCGACAAGCAGGATGTCGCTCTCGAGCGGTTTCATCGTCGGACCGCGACCGCCGACGGGCTCGAACCAGCGGCCGTCGCGATATTCGGCCCAGCTTGCGCATGCGGGCCAGCGCGCCATCGGCTCGGCTTCGTCGAAACGGCAATCGGCCTTGTCCCGGATCAGCCAGATGCCGTCGGCGGGCGTCGGCGCGCCCGCCGCGTCGGCTTCGGCGAACATCGGTTTTTCGGAAACAGCCATTCCGCAGCCGCCAAGCAACAGGATCAACAGACAAGCGAACAATCGCGCCATCGTCAGAACTCCTCCGCTGCTCCCATCAACCCCGCCAGCTTCTTCGGTGCAATCGCGAGCCAGCTCTTGCGCAGCCATTCGCCGATCGCGTCCCAGTCGGTATCGCCCAGATCGAGCCTTATACCGATCCAGCCGTCGCCGAAATAGGCGGGGCGATAATAACGATCCTCGTCGAGTTCGATCAGCTGCGCCTGCTCGTCGGCACCGCTGATCTTGACCAGCAGCGCGGTCTTGCCGTCGCCGTGATGGTCCTGCGTGAAATAGGCGAACTTCTTGCCCTTCACGATCCCGAAGCAGGGCATGCCGTGCGATGTGACCTCGTCGGCCTCGGGCAGCGCCATCGCGAGCTCGCGGACGCGGCCGAGCAGCCAGTCGGGCGAGCGTTCGCGCGCGACGAAAGCGGCGAGGGTGGTCGGATAGAGCTGGTGTTCGGCAAAGCGGACGCGTTCGGCAAGACTCCCGGCGGTATCGCCCGCGACGATCGCAACCTCGGTCTGCGCCAGGACCGGGCCTTCGTCGACACCCGGCGTCACGATATGCACGCTGCAGCCGCCGAAGCCGTCGCCCGCGTCGATTGCCTGCTGGTGGGTATTCAGCCCGGCATATTTCGGCAGCAGGCTGGGATGGATATTGACCATCTTGCCGGCCCAGCGATCGACGAAGTCATCGCTCAGGATGCGCATATAGCCCGCGAGCGCGACGAACTCGACGCGGGCATCGCGCAATTGCCCGTCGACCAGCGCGTCGAACGCGTCGCGGTTCATGCCCTTGTGCGACAGGCTCCATGTCGGAACACCTTCGGCCTCGGCGATCGCGAGGCCGGGCGCGTCGGGATTGTTGCTGGCGACGAGCACCAGCTCATAGGAGCAATCGGCGGCTTTCGCGGCGTAAAGCAGCGCCGCCATATTGGTGCCGGCGCCGGAG
Source organism: Sphingopyxis sp. BSN-002 (assembly GCF_022024275.1). Lineage (NCBI taxonomy): Bacteria > Pseudomonadati > Pseudomonadota > Alphaproteobacteria > Sphingomonadales > Sphingopyxidaceae > Sphingopyxis > Sphingopyxis sp. BSN-002. The sequence goes on along the minus strand of NZ_CP091804.1, from coordinate 1,013,248 downwards.
ATCAGGACGGCGACGCGCGCCTTAGCCATTATGCGTGGCGCTCCATGCGGCCATGGCACTCCAGGTCTCGGACCCGCCGCTGACCGTGCAGCCCTTTTCCCCTTCGGCGATATGGCCAATGCGGTGGACCGTCTCGCCAGCAGCTTCGAGCGCGGATGTCACGTCGGCGACGTCGGCTTCGGCAACGACGACCGCCATGCCGATCCCGCAGTTGAAGGTGCGCGCCATTTCCTCGGGCTCGATATTGCCCTGCGCTTGCAGGAACGCCATCAGCCGCGGTTGCTCCCACGCGTCGGCGTCGACATGCGCGTGCAGCGTCTTGGGCAGGATGCGCGGGATATTCTCGAGCAAGCCGCCGCCGGTAATGTGAGCCAACGCATGGATCCTGCCGGTTTTCACAAGCGGAAGCAGGCTCTTCACATAGATGCGCGTCGGCGCCATCAGCGCGTCGATCAGGCGGATATTCTGGTCGAACAGGGCAGGGCGGTCGAGCTTCCAACCCTTGTCGGCCGCGAGGCGGCGCACGAGCGAAAAGCCGTTCGAATGTACGCCCGACGAGGCGAGGCCCAGAATGACGTCGCCCGCCGCCACCTTGTCGGCGGTCAGCACCTGATCGCGCTCGACCGCGCCGACACAGAAGCCCGCAAGATCATAGTCGCCGTCCGAATACATGCCCGGCATCTCGGCGGTTTCGCCGCCGATCAGTGCGCAACCGGCCTGCTTGCAACCCTCGGCGATGCTCGCGACGACTTCGGTCGCGACATCGTTGTCGAGCTTGCCCGTGGCATAATAATCGAGGAAAAACAGCGGCTCGGCGCCCTGTACGATCAGATCGTTCGCGCACATCGCGACGAGGTCGATTCCCACGCCGTCATGCTTGCCCGATTCGATCGCGAGCTTCAGCTTGGTGCCGACGCCGTCGTTTGCCGCGACGAGCAGGGGGTCGTTGAACCCCGCCGCCTTCAGGTCGAAGAAGCCGCCAAACCCGCCAAGGTCGGCGTCGGCGCCCGGGCGGCGGGTCGATCGCGCGAGCGGGGCGATGGCACGGACCAGCGCATTGCCGGTCTCGATCGAGACGCCGGCCTGCGCATAAGTGTAGGAGGCGGGTTGGTTGTGCTTGGAATCCATGGCCCGCGCGACTAACGCTTCCGGCCGACAAATGCCATGATTTCCTTGTCCGGAGCCTCGCTTTTGGGCAGAGCATAGAGAAGATATGACTGCGGCCGCTTTCCCCCGTTCGACTCCCGGCTTCTGGCTTCGCTCGCTTGGCCCGCGCGACTGGCGCTGGGCGGCGCTTTTCGGCCTGTTTTTCGCGATCCTGCTCGCGGGTATCGTCGAGGGGCAGATCAGCCGCGGCGACCGCGGCATCACGCCGATCAACAGCAGCGGTGACTTCCTTGCAAGCGGAATACTGGTCGACGTCACCGGCGACAACGCCGAGGATGCGCGCGAAAAGGGCTGGCGCGAGGCGCAGCGCAAGGGCTGGGCGCAGCTCTACAAGCGGATCAACGGCAGCGACGGTCCGGCGCTGGGCGATTCGGTGCTCGACGGCATCGTTACCGCGGTCGTCGTCGAGGACGAGCAGATCGGCCCGCGCCGCTATGTTGCGCGGCTCGGCGTCCAGTTCGACCGTGTCCGTGCCGGCCAGATCCTCGGCGTCAGCGGCCGCACGCTCCGTTCGCCGCCGCTGCTCGTCATTCCCGTCTATTCGGTCGACGGCATCCAGCAGGTGTTCGAACAGCGCAGCGCGTGGCAGCGCGCCTGGGCCGAATATAATACCGGCCAGAGCGCGATCGACTATGTCCGCACCGCGGGCACTGGCGCCGATACGCTGCTGCTCAACGCGGGCCAGACCGGCCGCCGCGGGCGCGTGTGGTGGCGCGTGATCCTCGACCAATATGGCGCCGCCGATGTGCTGACGCCGATCGCGCGGGTCGAGTACAGCTATCCCGGCGGTCCCATTAAAGGCTATTTCGCGGCGCGCTTCGGTCCCGACAACAAGCTCATTGGTACTTTCACGATGACCGGCCCCAGCCCCGCGGCGCTGCCCGACATGATGGAAAAGGCAGTCGCGCGGATGGATAGCCTCTACACGACCGCACTCGCCGAAGGCGTGCTGCGCACCGATGCCTATCTCGTCCTCGAAAAGCCCGTCGAGAAGGAAGAGCTGCCCGAAGAGCTCGCGACCGATGAGGATGCGTTGCCGAGCGAGACCGACACGAGCGCGACGGCTGCGACACCGGCTGTCGGCGTCCAGAGCTTTACCGTCCAGTACAACTCGCCCGACGTCGATTCGGTGTCGGCGACCGAGCGTGCCGTCGCGGGTGCCGCAGGCGTCCAGTCGGCATCGACGACCAGCCTCGCGCTCGGGGGCACGTCGGTGATGCGCGTCTCGTTCCGCGGCGATCTGGCGGCGCTCAAGGCGGCGCTCGCCGCCCGCGGCTTCAAGGTTCAGGAAGGCGGCGGCCAGCTCAGGATCAGCCGCTGATGGCTGCCTCGGGACAGATTGCGCTGCCGCTCGACTGGAGTGCCGGCGGCTCGAACGACGGTCCGCTGATCGTCGGCGCGAGCAATGCCGATGCGGTGCGCTACCTCCGCCACGTTGCGACCTGGCCTGTCCGGACGGCCGTGCTTACGGGGCCGCGCGGTTCCGGGCGCAGCCTGATGGGACGGCTCTTCGCGAGAGAAGCCGGCGGCCGGGTAATCGACGGGCACGGCAGCGTTTCGGAAGAAGAGATTTTCCACGCGTGGAACGCCGCTCAGGCCTCGGGCACGCCGCTTCTGATCATTGCCGATGCGCCGCCGGCAGAATGGGGCATCGGGCTTCCCGACCTTGCCTCGCGCCTTGCTGCGGTGCCGGTCCTGACGATCGGCGAGCCCGACGACTGTCTGGCGCGCGACCTGATCGAGGCGCTGTTCGCGCAGCGCGGCATGGCGCTGGCACCCGAGGTCGCATCCTATATCGTGCCCCGGATGGAGCGCAGCTATGCGATGATCCATCGGGTTGTCGCGGCGCTCGACGCCGCGTCGCTCGAAAAAGGGCGCGGCGTTAGCATTCGTCTTACGCGTGAAACATTACTGTCACAGGGGCTGATCGATCCCGATCTCCTCGAAAGGCAGGATGAAGCAAAATGTCGATAGCCGGCGGCCCCCTTCGCGCAGACAATGACGCCGACAAGGCGCTTCCGACTTTCGGCCCCGAACGTTTCTTCAACCGCGAATTGTCGTGGCTCGCCTTCAACCGGCGGGTGATGGAGGAAGCACGCAATCCCGCGCATCCGCTGCTCGAACGGCTACGCTTCCTGTCGATTTCGGGCAGCAACCTCGACGAATTCTTCATGGTGCGCGTCGCGGGGCTCAAGGGACAGCAACTGCAGGGCATCGACGACCCCTCCGCCGACGGCCGCTCGCCGGGGCAACAACTCGCCGAGATCGAGGCCGAGGTGCATCGCCTCGTCGACCAGCAGCAGAGCGAGTGGCAGCGGCTGCATCAGCTGCTCGCCGAACAGGGGATTGTCGTCCACGGCACAGGTTCGGACGTCGAGAAGCTGCGCCGCGCGCTTCGCCAGTATTTCCTGGACCAGATTTTCCCGATCTTGACTCCGCAGGTGCTGGATCCCGCGCATCCGTTCCCGTTCATTCCGAACCGGGGCGTCGGTGTGATCTTCGATCTGGAACGCAAGGCGACGGGCGATACGGTTCGCGAACTCGTGATGATCCCGGCGTCATTGCCGCGTTTCGTGCCGGTGCCGGGCGAGGCGGGCAATTTTGTGCCGATCGAATATCTGATCGAGATTTTCGGCGACCTGATCTTCCCGGGCTTCCTCATACGCTCGCTCGGCGTGTTCCGCATCATCCGCGACAGCGATATCGAAATCGAGGAAGAGGCCGAGGACCTGGTGCGCCTGTTCCGCACTGCGATCCGCCGCCGCCGCCGCGGCCGCGTGATCCTGATGGAGATCGAGGCCGACATGCCGGCCGAAATCGCCGCGGTGCTCAACGCCGATATTCAGGGGCATGAAGCGATCGTCGCCAAGATCGGCGGTTTCATCGGCCTCGCGGCGCTCTCCGCGCTCGTCGACGTCGACCGCCCCGACCTCAAATTCCCTGCCTATTCGCCACGCTTTCCCGAGCGCATCCGCGAGCATGGCGGCGACTGTTTTGCGGCGATCCGTTCGAAGGACATCGTCGTCCACCATCCTTATGAGAGTTTCGACGTCGTGCTCTCTTTCCTGCGGCAAGCTGCGGCCGATCCCGATGTCGTCGCGATCAAGCAGACGCTCTATCGCGCCGGCAACCAGTCGCCGGTCATCCGTGCGCTGATCGAGGCGGCAGAGGCGGGCAAGTCGGTCACCGCCGTGGTCGAGCTCAAGGCGCGCTTTGACGAGGAGCAGAATCTCCTCTGGGCGAACCAGCTCGAACGCGCCGGGGTGCAGGTCGTCTACGGCTTCATCGAGTGGAAGACACACGCGAAAATCTCGATGGTCGTGCGCCGCGAGGGGCAGGGCTATCGCACCTATTGCCACTTCGGCACCGGCAATTATCACCCGGTTACCGCGCGCATCTATACCGATCTCAGCTTCTTCACCGCGGACCCGCGTGCCGGCCGTGATGCGGCGCAGCTGTTCAATTACATCACCGGCTATGTCGAACCCGAACGGCTCGAACTCGTCACCATGTCGCCGCTCAACATGCGACAGCATCTCTCGCAACTGATCGACGCGGAGATTGCGGCGGCGAAGGCGGGTCTGCCTTCGGGCGTCTGGGCAAAGATGAACAGCCTCGTCGACCCCGACATCATCGACAAGCTCTATGAGGCCAGCGCCGCGGGCGTGCCCGTCGAACTGATCGTCCGCGGTATCTGCTGCCTGCGCCCCGGCGTTCCCGGCCTGTCGGAGACGATCCGCGTCAAATCGATCGTCGGCCGCTTCCTCGAGCACAGCCGCATCTGGGCCTTTGCGAACGGCGCGCGTCTCCCGCACCAGCGCGCGAAGCTCTACATCTCCAGCGCCGACTGGATGCCGCGCAACTTCGATCGCCGCGTCGAATATATGATCCCGATCGAGAATCCGACCGTCCACGACCAGATCCTCGACCAGGTGCTCGTCGCGAACCTGATCGACAACGAGCAGAGCTGGGTGCTCCAGCCCGACGGGACGTACCGGCGCCTTGTCCCGGGCGACAAACCGTTCAACCTGCACCATTATTTCATGAACAACCCGTCGCTGTCAGGCCGTGGCACGTCGCTTCACCAGCGCCAGGACGTTCCGACGCTCGACTTTCCGATGCGCGAGGCCTGACGAATTTTGGCACTTTTCCGTTCCTCGAAGCAGACGGTTCACCGCTCGGCCGTAATCGACATCGGGTCGAACTCGGTCCGCATCGTCGTCTATGAAGGCCCGGCGCGCGCGCCCGCGGTGATCTTCAACGAAAAGGTCGCTGCCGGATTGGGCAGGGGGCTGTCGATCGACGGCCGCATTGCGCCCGAAGATGCCGAACGCGGCCTGCTCGCACTCCGTCGCTATGCGCTGCTGGCGAAGCATATGGAGGTCGCGGATCTGCAATGCGTCGCTACCGCCGCGGTGCGCGACGCCGGAAATGGCCCGGCCTTCATCGCCGCCGCCGCCGAGGCCGGACTCGATATCCGTCTGCTTTCGGGTGAGGAGGAGGCCGAGGCCGCTGGCTATGGCGTGCTCTCCGCCATTCCGGATGCGCATGGCATCGCGGTCGATCTCGGCGGCGGCAGCCTCGAGCTGGCCGAAGTCGCGAACGGCAAGGTCGGCCGCCGCGCCTCTTTCCCGCTCGGCGTGCTGCGTCTTCCCGCGCTCCGGAAGGACGGCGAACAGGCGTTCGAGCGCGCGATCCGCAAGATGCTGAAAAGCGCGGGCTGGCCGGGGGAGGGGTTGACGGGCCTGCCGCTCTATCTGGTTGGCGGCTCGTGGCGTGCACTGTCGCGTCTCGATCTCGAACTGACGAAGGACCCGCTCGCGGTGCTCGACCAGCACACGCTCCCGCGCACCGCGCTTCGCCGGCTGATCCGCGCGAGCAAGCGGCTGAGCTTCGAAGAGCTGCGCGCGATCCCCGGCATGGCGTCGAACCGCGCCGCAACCTTGCCCGACGCGGCGGCGCTGCTCGCCGCGCTTGTCAACATCCTCGACGTGCCCGAAATGACCGTGTCGTCGTCGGGCCTCCGCGAAGGGTTGCTCTATCAGGCGCTCGACGAGGACACGCGTGCACAGGACCCGCTGATCGTCGCCGCCGAGTTCGAGGGCCGCCGCCTCGCGCGTTTTGCGCCGCACGGGCGGGCGATCGCCGACTGGATCGCGCCGCTCTTTGCCGGCGAAGCGCCCGCCGACAGCCGCGTCCGCCTTGCCGCCAGCCTGCTCAGCGACGTCGCCTGGTCGGCGAACCCCGATTTCCGCGCCGACCGCGGCACCGAGATCGGTTTGCACGGCAACTGGCGCAGCATCGATATTCCCGGCCGTATCCTGCTCGCGCGGGCCCTGTATGCCGGCTTCGGCGGTGCCGATTCCGATTTTCCGGTGATGGGCAATCTTGTGAGCGCGGATCGTCTTGAACGGGCGCGCCAATGGGGCCTTGCGATCCGCCTCGCGCAGCGACTGACCGGGGGGGTCGAGGCGCCGCTGAAAGCCAGCGGCATCGCGCTCGTCGATGGCAAGCTGCGCCTTTGCCTCGATGCTGGCTGGCATCATCTGGCAGGCGAATCGGTCGAGCGGCGCCTGCGCATCCTCGCGCAGGCGCTCGATGCGAAGCCGGAGCTTGTGCTGCTCTAGACTTCGGTCGCGGCGGCCGCGTCGATCTCGCTCATCACCAGCTTGCCGTTGACGACGGCAAAGCCCATGCGGCCCTCGACCAGATCGAGCGCAGCGTGACCGAACACGTCGTATCGCCAGCCCTGCATCATCGGAATATCGTTGCGTGACCCCGCGGCCAGCGCCTCAAGATCGTCGCTCCGCGCGATCAGCCGCGCCGCCACATTGAGCTCGCGCGCCCGGATCTTGAGGAGCAGCTTCAACAGGTCGGCGACGAGCACGCCTTCCTTGCCGAGCCCCGGCCCCCGCGGCGCGCGGTCGGGCATGTCGTCTTTCGCCATATTCTTCGCATTGGCGAGGGCGTCCATCAGCCGCCCGCCGATGTCGTTCGACTTCCACGTCGCCGACAGCCCGCGGACGCGGCCGAGCCCGTCCTGATCCTTCGGCGGATGCGCGGCGAGATCGGCGAGCGTCTCGTCCTTGACGATGCGGCCGCGCGGCAGATTCTTGCTCCGCGCCTCGCGCTCGCGCCACGCGGCGAGCGCCTGCAGCCGGCCGAGCACGTCGGGCTTGCGCGACGGCACCTTGATCCGCTGCCATGCGTCGTCGGGATCGAGATTATAGTTCGACGGATCGGCGAGCTTTTCCATTTCCTCGTCGAGCCAGTGGCCGCGGCCCGTCTTGACCAGCTTCTTCAGCATCATCGGGAAAATCTTCGCGAGATGCGTCACGTCGCCGATCGCATAGTCGATCTGTCGCTTGTCGAGCGGGCGGCGGCTCCAGTCGGTAAAGCGCGCGCCCTTGTCGAGCTGGATACCGATCCACGCCTCGACCAGGTTCGAATAGCCGACCTGTTCGGCCTGACCCAGCGCCATCTGGCCGATCTGCGTGTCGAAGATCGGATGCGGCGTCTTGCCGGTCAGGTTGAAGATGATTTCGACATCCTGCCCGCCGGCATGAAAGACCTTCAGCACATCCTCATTGTTCACCAGCAGGTCGAGCAGGGGTTTCATGTCGATCCCGGGAGCCATCGGATCGATCGCCGCGGCATGCTCGCTGTCGGCCACCTGGATCAGGCACAGCTCGGGCCAGAAGGTGTTTTCGCGCATGAATTCGGTATCGACCGCGATGAAATCGCTGCCTTTGATCAGATCGACAAATTCGACGAGCGCTGCGCTGGTTTCGATGAGCGGATGGACTTGCATGTCTGGGCCTATACAGCGATTTGCCGCCACAGGCAGGAAAAAATACCCCCTGCAAACAAAGTCGGCGGAAGCGGCAAATCGGCCCTTCACCCTTGACAAATGGCGCGCCGTGCTGCCTTGGGCGCGGCCATATTCGGCGTGTTTTCCCGCATGCCTCCCCGGACATTGAAAGACGAGAATATGCACGCCTATCGTACCCACACCTGCGCCGACCTTCGCGCCGCCAACGTCGGCGAGGAAGTCCGCCTCTCGGGCTGGGTGCACCGGACGCGCGAGCATGCGAATGTGCTCTTCGTCGATCTTCGCGACCATTATGGCATCACCCAGATCGTGGTGGAGACCGGTTCGGACCTCTATCCGACGGTCAACGCGCAGGGGCCCGAGTCCGTTCTGACGTTCACGGGCAAGGTTGCGGCGCGCTCGCCCGAGACGCTGAACCCGAAGCTCGCGACCGGCGAGATCGAAATCTACCCGAGCGCGGTGACGGTGCAGTCGTCGGCTGATCGCCTGCCGCTGCCGGTGTTCGGCGAGACCGAATATCCCGAGGAAATCCGCCTCACCAACCGCTTCCTCGATCTCCGCCGCGAGCGGCTGCACAAGAATATCGTGCTGCGCTCGAACGTGATTTCGTCGCTGCGCCGCCGGATGATCGATCAAGGGTTCACCGAATTCCAGACGCCGATCCTGACCGCGAGCAGCCCCGAGGGCGCGCGCGACTATCTGGTTCCGAGCCGCGTCCACCCCGGTAAATTCTACGCGCTGCCGCAGGCGCCGCAGATGTTCAAGCAGCTGCTGATGGTCGCGGGCTTCGACCGCTATTTCCAGATCGCGCCCTGCTTCCGCGACGAAGATGCGCGCGCCGACCGTAGCCCGGGCGAATTCTACCAGCTCGATTTCGAGATGAGCTTCGTCACGCAGGACGATGTCTTCAATGCGATCGAACCCGTCCTGCATGGCGTGTTCGAGGAATTCGCCGATTTCGACGGCAAGGGTCGCACCGTCTCGCCGCTGCCGTTCCAGCGCATTCCCTACCGCGAATCGATGCTGAAATATGGCAGCGACAAGCCCGACCTGCGCAACCCGCTGCTCGTCCATGACGTGGGCGATTTCTTCAAGGGTTCGGGCTTCGGCCGCTTCGCGACGATGGTCGAGGAAGGGCAGGTCGTCCGCGCCGTCGCCGCCCCCGAAACGCACGAGAAGAGCCGCAAATTCTTCGACGAAATGAACAGCTGGGCACAGTCGGAAGGTTTCCCGGGCCTCGGCTATGCGACGCAGAAGGACGGCGTGTTCGGCGGCCCGATCGCCAACAACCATGGTCAGGAAGGCATGAAGGCGATCGCCGACGCGATGGGTCTCGGCCCGAACGACGGCATCTTCTTCGCCGCGGGCGTCGAGGCAAAGGCCGCGAAGCTCGCCGGCCTCGCGCGCACCCGCGTCGCCGATCAGCTCAACCTTATCGACAAGAGTCGCTTCGAATTCTGCTGGATCGTCGACTTCCCGATGTTCGAGGCCGACGAGGACACCGGCAAGATCGATTTCAGCCACAATCCCTTCTCGATGCCGCAGGGCGAGATGGACGCGCTGACGAACAAGGATCCGCTCGATATCCTCGCCTATCAGTATGACATCGTCTGCAACGGCGTCGAACTGTCGTCGGGCGCGATCCGGAACCACCGCCCCGACATCATGTACAAGGCGTTCGAGATCGCCGGCTACAGCCAGCAGGATGTCGATACGAACTTCGCCGGCATGATCAATGCCTTCAAATTCGGCGCGCCGCCGCACGGCGGCTCAGCGCCGGGCGTCGACCGCATCGTGATGCTGCTCGCCGACGAACCGAACATCCGCGAAGTGATCGTCTTCCCGATGACGCAGAAGGCCGAGGACCTGATGATGGGCGCCCCGGCGCCGGTCAGCGAAAAGCAGCTCAAGGAACTCAGCATCCGGCTCGTCGACGGCCCGAAGAGCTAAGGCATGAGCGAGCCCCGGGAGCACCGGCAGGAAACGCCGGACGGCGCCATCTGCTGGTTCGAATGGGGTGAGCCGGGGCAGGGGCCTTCGGTGCTCCTGCTCCACGCGACGGGCTTCCACGCGCGCCTCTGGGACCAGGTCGTCGCGGCACTGCCCGCGGGCACGCATGTCATTGCGCCCGATCATCTCGGGCACGGGCGCAGCGCCAAGCCCGCATCGCTCTCCGAATGGGCGATCACCGCCGACGCGCTGCTGCCGTTGGTCGATCGCTTCGCCGGCACGAAGCTCGTTGGCTGCGGGCACAGCATGGGCAGCTATGTGCTGAGCCGCCTCGCGGCCGAGCGCCCCGATGCGTTCGCGCATCTCTTCCTGATCGACCCGGTGATCATGGATCCCGTTTTCTACGCGCACGCGGCGGACCAGCCGGTGCCCGACGCGTCGGAACATCCCGTGTCGCGCCGCCGCAACCGCTGGGACGGCTGGGAAACGATGTTCGCCAGCTTCGCCGAGCGCCCGCCTTACGCGCATTGGCAACCGGAAGTCCTCGCCGACTATTGCCGCTATGGCCTGCTTCCTGCCGCAGATGGTGAGGGCTGGGAACTCGCCTGCCCACCGCGGCTCGAGGCTTCCGTCTACCTCGGCGCCGCGCACACCGATCCCTATGCGTGGCTCGGCCACATCACCGCGCCGTCGACCGTTATCCGCGCTCGCACCGGCGAGCGTTCGGGCAATCTCGATTTCTCGGTCAGCCCGTCCTGGCCCGGCCTCGGCGCGCGGCTCGGGGCGGTACGCGACGAGCAATGGGCCGAGCATAGCCATTTTATCCCGATGGAAGTGCCGCAGCGCCTCGCCGACCTGATCGCCGCCGCGCTTTGACAGCATGAGAGCGCTGCGATAGCCCACCACCGGGTCGATGAACCGGGGGGGGGTGATTCATGCTGCGTCCGCTGCTTGCCGCGACTGTCCTTTGTCTTGCGACGCCGGCAGCGGCCGAAACGCTGCCGATCGGTGGCAGCGACCCGGCCGTCGCGAACGTCAACGACCTGCTCCGCATCGCGGTCGAGCGCTTCGAGGGCGAGGATGGCGCAACGGTCGCGCAGAAGCTGGAGGCTTCGCTCGGCAACGCGCAGTTTGGCGGCTACTCCTACTACCGCATCGTTGCGCCGGAATCCGTCGTGCCGATCGATGCGCTGCTCACCGGCACGACCCGCGCCAGCGTCGACGAGGTGCCGGTGACCGAGAAGCGCAAGAAATGTACCGAATATGACCCCGCCGACAAGAACAAGTGCGTCAAGGAAATCGACGTCGACATACGCTGCCGCCGCCGCACGATCACCGTTGCGACGACCGCGCGGCTCGTCGCGATCAAGGACGGCTCGATCCGCTACACGCGCCCGCTGAGCGCGCGCGATCAGCAGACATGGTGCCCCGACCGGGCGGCCTCGCGCACCGTTGACGACTATATCGAATGGGCCGAGGGAGATCAGGTGCAGGCGATCCGCCGCGACTTGGCGCCGACCGGCTACAACATCGATGTCCGTGTCGACGAGAACCGCAAGGGCCTCGCCAAGCCCGCGGCCGAGACTTTCAAGGACGCGATCCGCCTCACCAAGAGCAACCCCGCCGCCGCCTGCGCGGCGTGGGCGGGCCTCACAAGCGGCGCCGAGCCGACCGCCGCGCTCGCCTTCAACCTCGGTCTCTGCGCCGAGATGGACCGCGATTTCGACGCTGCGGTCGACTGGTACGGACAGGCGCAGCGCCTCGGCTCGAAGAACCGCGACATCGGCGAGGGGATCGCTCGCGTCGACCGCCACCGCCGGGCGCTCGCCGACTGGGCGGCACGCAAGCGTCTGATGGGCGTAAACTGACATTTCTGTGCCGTAAACGGACACAGGATGCGCTTGGTCCCGCGTCGGTGCGCCGCTAGGATGGCGGCATGACGATCCAGCTTTCCGACTATGAGACCGGCGCCAAATATGACGGCGACTATGGCAAGGATATCGTGGCGCTCGAGGATCGGCTCGAACGGCTGCAGGCCGCGCACATCACCCATGATCAGCGCAGCGTCATCATGTTCGAGGGCTGGGACGCTGCGGGGAAGGGTGGCATCATCCAGCGGCTGACCGCGTCGCTCGATCCGCGCTATTTCGAAGTGTGGCCGATCGCCGCACCGAACGACGAGGAAAAGTCGCGACATTTCCTCTGGCGCTTCTGGAAGCGGCTGCCCGGCAACCGCGAAATCTCGATCTTCGACCGCAGCTGGTACGGCCGCGTCCTCGTCGAGCGCGTCGAGGGCTATGCGACCGAGGCCGAGTGGCGCAAGGGCTATGACGAGATCAACGAGTTCGAGGCACAGCTGACCGGCAGCCGCACGAACCTGGTCAAGCTGTTCGTCCACATCACGCAAAAGGAACAGGACGAACGCTTCGCCGATCGCCTGAACGATCCGTGGAAGCGATGGAAGACCGGCGCCGACGATTATCGCAACCGGTCGAAGCGCAAGGAGTATCTCGCCGCGATGGAGGAGATGTTCCAGCAGACCGACACGCGCTGGGCGCCGTGGAAGGTGATCGACGGCAACAACAAGAAGGCCGCACGCGTCGCCGCGCTGACGCATATCGTCGAAACGCTCGAGGCCGCGGTGCCGATGACCCCGCCCGATCTCGACCCCGCCGTGGTCAAGCTGGCGCACAAGGCCTTCGGTTTTTCGCCGAAAGGCTAGGTTTTTCGGCCGCCCCGCCTAGCCAATCGACGCCCCCGTTGCTACATGGGGTGGAATGAGCCGCGCCAAGAGATCCGACGACTGGGGTTTTCCCCGCTGGCGCCCCTATGGCTCGTCGCGCGAGACGCAGAAGGTGCGCCTGTGCGACCGCCACGGTTGCACCAACCCCGGCAACTGCCCCGCGCCCAAGTCGCCGAACAGCCCCGAACGCTGGTATTTCTGCGAAACACACGCCGCCGAATATAATCGCGGCTGGGACTATTTCGCGGGCCTCAGCGCCGAGGACGCCGCGGCGCGCGCCGCCGAAGAGGCCGCAGGCGCGCGCAGCTATGCCCGGGCGCAGCATTATGCCTGGGGCGGATCGGGCGACGGCAGCCGCAGCGCCGACGAAATGCGCGCGCTCGAACTGCTCGGCCTCGACCCCGACGCCGATTTCGACGCGACGAAAAAGGCGTGGCGTGCCTATGCGAAGGAATGCCACCCCGACGTGAAGCCTGACGATGCCGAGGCCGCCAAGCGCTTCGCGGCAGGGCAGGCGGCTTTCGAGGTCCTCAAGCAGGCCGAAGAGCGGAAGAGCTGGAAGCCGGCGTAGTCTTTCGGAAAAGTCGTCAGGGATTCCATCCGCCAGTTGCTTCAAATCTCCGGGCGGCGGCGTGGTCGATCAGGTCGACCCTTTTGGTCACTTCTTGAGAGAATATTCGCCATTGGCCGTCACGTCGCTCGCATGTGAACGTCTCTTTGGTGACCATATAATCTCCCGAGTAGCGCCCATCGAAAGCAACCTTTCGTGAAATGACCTTGAGCCTGATGATCTGACGATTGCCTGCCACAGGATCCGGGCGCCATTCTCGCAGTGTCGTGCTATATTTGGGGCAAGGGCCAGACAGGCTGACGGCGGCCCATTTTCCTTTCTCCCGTCCGGGCCATTGGCTGAATCCGTCAGACCATGTCAGGTACGGCACCGCTTCGTTGGTCTGGCAATCGACAGCGTCGCGCCAAGCCTCGATGACGCGTATGCAGCTGTTGGGCGGAGCCGCCGAGGTACTCGTGGTTTGCGCGAAGATGAGCAATGGAATGAGCTTCAACACGCCGTCGGTCCTCGCATATCCCTACTTGTAGATGCACCCGTCCAGCCCATCGCGCCCCACAACCCCGATCCGCGCCCGGATCGAATTGCCGTACCGCCGCGTGAACCCGGAAGGGCTCACCGCCTCGCGCTTCTTTGGCAGCGGCAGGATCGCGGCGATGCGCGCGGCCTCCTGCGGGGTCAGCTTCGATGCGCCGTGCTTGAAATAGCGCTGCGCCCCCGCTTCGACGCCATAGGTGCCGAGCCCGGTCTCGGCGACGTTCAGATAGACTTCCATGATCCGCCGCTTGCCCCAGATCTTTTCGATCAGGAAAGTGAACCACACCTCGGGAACCTTGCGGATGTAGCGCGTCCAGCCGCTGCCCTGCCACAGGAAGACATTCTTCGCGGTCTGCTGGCTGATCGTCGATCCGCCACGCATCCGCTTGCCCTTGGCGTTGCGTTCGATCGCCTGCTCGATCGCCTGACGGTCGAAACCATCGTGGCTGCAGAATTTGCCATCTTCCGCCGCGATCGCGGCGCGCACCATGTTTCGGTCGATGTTCGACAGGCTGGTCCAGTCCTTGGTGATCCCGTTGCCGTCTGTCAGCATCGTGATCGTCACCGGTGGCGGTACCACCGCGTAAATCACGACCCAGACGACCGAGATCGCGATGAACCAGAGGAGCCATTTGAACGGCCGCAGATACCAGGGAAGCTTGCGCGACTTCGCGCGGGGACGGGTTGCCATGGCGGCAAACTAGCCGCTTGCGGGCGCGAGGCAAGCAGGCTTGATCCCCGAGCGGTCCTGTCCGACAAATGTCGCCCGAAATCATGAGGAAGGAATAGAGTGCGGATGCCGTTTCGAACGATGGCGCTGATCGCGGCGTTGGCGTCCGCCGCCCCGGCGCTCGCCGCGGAGGCGCGCGACCTCTGTCCGGATCGCCCGGGGCTGGGAACCCCGGCCTGCACTGTGGAGGCGGGACAGCTGGTCTTCGAACTCGGCCTTGCCGACTGGACCCGCGAGGACGACGGCCCGCAGCGAACCGACACGATTCTCGCGGGCGAGGGTTTGCTGCGCATCGGGCTGACGTCGACGCTCGAGGCGCAGATCGGCTGGACGACCATAGGGCATGTTCGCGAGCGCAACGCGATCGCCGGTACTGTCGAAGGGCGGACCCGCACCGGCGACGTCACCTTCGCACTGCGCCAGAATCTCCGCAATCCCGACGGATCGGGTTTTTCGATCGCCGCAATGCCCTATGCTAGCGTGCCGACCGGCGGTAGCGGCGTCGGCGCGGGGGACTGGGGCGCGGGACTGCTCGTTCCGGTAAGCATCGAGGCCGGATCGGTGTCGATCGGCCTGACACCGCATGTCGACGCGGCGGTCGATGGCGACGGGAACGGACGTCATCTCGCCTATGGCACGGTTGCGGGTATCGGTTTCGACCTGTCCGGCGACGCCTCGATGGCCGCCGAACTTTCCGTTACCCGCGATCGGGATCCCGCCGGACGCAGCACGGAACTGCTCGCGGGGCTTTCGGCGGGCTGGCAGCCGGACGACGACAGCCAATGGGATATCGGCGCCAATCTCGGTCTCAACCACGACAGCCCGGACCTTCAGCTTTATGCGGGCTATGTACGGCGTTTCTGATCGCAGTTCCTGCTGTGGCCCGCGCGCGTTCTAATCGGGGAAGCGGATGACGCTGTTTGCGGCAGGTAACGAGGGGCCGTGAACGCGTTCTGCAGGCTGCCATGGCCCGCTGCCGAGGTCGCCGATGGCTGCATAGCGGCCGATCGTCTCCGTACCGTCCATCGCGAAGGGCAGGCCTTCGGCGGCGAGCGGCGAGGGTGCCGATGCAACATGGAAATGAAGGTGCGGTGCCGACCCCTGTCCGGTGAGGCCAAGGCGGCCGATCGCCTGCCCGCGCTTCACCCGGTCGCCGGGCTTCACCTTCAGTCCGGGTTGCAGATGCTCGTAAAAGGCATAGCGGCCGTCGCCCAAGTCGAGCGCGACGAAATTGCCCGTCGCGTCACCGATCGACACACGCGGCAGGTCGGCGCGCAGCTTCGGCTCGGTGAAATCGTCGCGCGTAGCGGCGACGATGGCATCGGCGACCGCCAGCACCTCGGCGCCATGGCTCAGCGAGTCGGCGAGTGCCTTGCCGTCGGTGCGGTCGAAGCGGCCCGCCGCGTCGATCTTCATGAAGTCGATCGCGAAGCGGCCGGGGATCGTCGCCTTGCCCGCGACCGCATAGGGCACGCGGCGATGCCCCCGCTCCATCTCGGGTGCATAGATCGCGACCCATGGTCCGCCCCGCAGCGGCGGGCCGAGGACGGGAAGGGGGCGGTTGTCGACTTCTATGCGGCCGGCATCGATCGTCGCTGCGCCCGACGCGCCGGTGACCGCGACGCTGTGCGCCAGCGTGGCGGGTGTGCCGTCGCCTTGTAGTCGGAGGTCCAGATAGGCGATCGTCCGGATGCCCGGCGCGATCGTCGGTCCCTTGGTGCCGCCGCCTGACGGCAGGTGCCCGAGTGCAGCGGCGAGCGTGTCGCCGGAAAGCACCAGCAATTCCGCGCCCGTCGCGGCGTCGTGCACCGCGATGCGATCGACCGTCAGCGGCGCCGAGGCGAAGTTGGTGAGGTGCAGCTCATAGATCAGGTGCCGCATCTCGCCGATCCGAACCGGCGCCGGGCGATAGGGAATAGCGGCATCGAACGCCTGCAACACGACGGAGGCGGGAGGAGCGGTTGCGGGGGCGGCGACAGGCGCCGGCGCCGCAGCGAGCAGGGCAGCTAGAAGCATGGCGCCACCCTATTGCGGGCGCCGCCGATCGCAAGGGGTCAGTCGACGATCACTTTGCCGGTCATGCCCAGCGTCGAATGGCCGAAGTGCGAGCAATGAACCTTGTACGTGCCCGCCTTCGGGGTCAGCGTCACGTCGCTGCTCTCGCCCTTGCCGAGCGAGACGCGGCCCTTGCCGCCCTCGACCCGCGTACGGTTCGCGGCGTCCATGGCCGCGGCGGCGAAGAATTCCGGCGCGGTGAAATCATGCCCGCCCGATCCTTCATTGACGAAATGGATCGTCACCGTCTGCCCGGCATGAAGATGCAGGTCGGCAGGGGTGAAGCTGAAATTCGCCAGCGTCACGGTCACCCTGGCCGGGGTTTCGGCCGCGGTGACGGGAACGGAAAGTACGAGCGCCGCAAGCGCGAGCGGAAAAATACGCATGGCATGTCTCCTCGGCCGGAGGATTCCGGCGTTACGGCACCCGCGATTTCGTGTCAGGCGTTGATCAGCCGGCGGTCGCCCGCGAGCTTCAGCATCGCCTTCTGCAGCTTCTCGAACGCGCGGACCTCGATCTGGCGCACGCGCTCGCGGCTGACGTCATAGACCTGGCTCAGATCCTCGAGCGTCTTCGGATCGTCGGTCAGGCGGCGCTCGGTCAGGATGTGGCGCTCGCGCTCGTTCAGCGTTGCAAGCGCTTCGCTGAGCAGCGCGTGGCGCACGTCGCGTTCCTCGGCCTCGGCCACGCGTTCGTCCTGCAGCGGACCCTCGTCGCCGAGCAGATCCTGCCACTGGCTGTCGCCATCCTCGCCCATGGGGACGTTCAGCGATGTGTCGCCGCCCATCGCCATGCGGCGATTCATGCTGGTGACCTCTTCCTCGGTCACGCCGAGGTCGGTCGCGATCTTGGCGAGATGTTCGGGGCTGAGGTCGCCGTCCTCGAACGCGTCGAGGCTGTTCTTCATCCGGCGCAGGTTGAAGAACAGCTTTTTCTGCGCCGCGGTGGTGCCCATTTTCACAAGGCTCCACGACCGCAGGATGAACTCCTGGATCGAGGCGCGAATCCACCACATCGCATAGGTCGCAAGGCGGAAGCCGCGTTCGGGGTCGAACTTCTTCACGCCCTGCATCAGGCCGATATTGCCCTCGCTGATCAGCTCGCTGACCGGCAGGCCATAGCCGCGATAGCCCATCGCGATCTTGGCGACGAGGCGGAGGTGCGACGTGACGAGCTGCGCCGCAGCTTCATTGTCGCCATGCTCCTGAAAGCGCTTTGCGAGCATATATTCCTGCTCGGGGGTGAGCAGGGGGAATTTGCGGATTTCGGCCAGGTAGCGGTTCAGGCTCGCCTCACCGCCGAGCGCGGGCACCACTGCCGGAACATTGCTCTTGTTAGCCATTTTTCTGGTTTTCCCTTATTTTCAGAGGAGAAATATGCCGCGGTTGGCTCCAGCGGTCAAAATAGATTTTCATTCGAAACCTAAACGCGCAATTCATCGATCAGTTCCCGCATATCCGCTGGGAGTTCGCTGTCGAGCGCGACCCGGTTACCGGTCACCGGATGAATAAAGCCCAAATGGGCCGCGTGCAACGCCTGACGCGCGAAATTACGGGCTTTTAATGTTTCCGACAGCGGCTTTTTGACCCGTCCGTAGACCGGATCGCCGACCAGCGGATGGCCGATATGCGCCATATGGACGCGGACCTGATGTGTGCGGCCCGTTTCCAGCCGGCATTCGACCAGAGTCGCGCCCTTCAGCGGCTCGATCGTCCGGTAATGCGTGACCGCACGCTTGCCGCGCCCTTCGGCGACGACCGCCATCTTCTTGCGGTTCGTGCTCGACCGGCCGAGCGCCGCGTCGACCGTGCCGTTTGCCGGCGTCGGACGCCCGGTCGCGAGCGCGAGATAGCGGCGGTCGATGCTGTGCGCCGCGAACTGCTTCGCGAGGCCCTCGTGCGCCTTGTCGTGCTTCGCCGCGACGATCAGCCCGCTCGTATCCTTGTCGATCCGGTGAACGATGCCGGGGCGGGCAACGCCGCCGATCCCCGACAGCTGACCGGCACAGTGATGCAACAGCGCGTTGACCATCGTCCCGTCGAGATTGCCCGCGGCCGGGTGGACGACCATCCCGGCAGGCTTGTCGACGACGATCAGATGCTCGTCCTCATACGCGATGACGAGGTCCATATCCTGCGCGACATTGTGCGCCGGGGCGGGGGTGGGCAGGCGAACCGCCAGCGTCGCCGCGGCGGAGGCCTTGGCCGATGGGTCCCACAGCACCGCCCCTTTGGCATCGGCGACGCGGCCGCCCTTGATCAGCGTCTTCACCCGTTCGCGCGAAAGGTCGGGGAGCGCTTCGGCCAGCGCGCGGTCTAGGCGGAGCCCGGCCGCGCTGTCCGCGAGCGTCACAGTCAGTATTTCGTCGTCCCCCAACATTGATCGCGATATGGGGACGAGGCGCCGGTTTTCAAGCCTCTGGCGCCAGCGGAAGCCGGCATTCGGCGCATCACGCTTGCTCTTAACCATGTCCGTGCCTTAGGGAGCGAGCGCGAACCGGAAAGGTCCGGTTGCGGGGAGTGCACCGATCCATGTCCGACGATCGCGTCGATTTCGCATCCATGCTGGCCTCGCGGCTGTGCCACGATCTGCTCAGCCCCGTGGGGGCGTTCGCCAACGGGCTTGAACTACTTGCGGACGAGAAAGATCCCGAGATGCGCGCGCGCTGCATCGATCTGCTCGAACAAAGTGCCCGGACCTCGGCGAACAAGCTCAAATTTTTCCGCCTCGCCTTCGGATCGGCGGGCGGCTTCGGAGAGCTCGTCCCTGCCGACGAGGCGAAGTCTGCGATACAGGGAATCATCGGCGACCGGGCGATCGACCTCAACTGGATGATCGGCGCCGATCCGCTGCCCAAGCCTGCCGTGAAGATCATCCTCAACCTCGCGCTGCTTCTTGTCGACGCGCTGGTGCGCGGCGGGCGGCTCGATATCGGCTGCGAGAAGCAGGGAGAGGGGATCGAGATCGCCCTGCATGTCGAGGCCGAGCGTATCTTCCTCGATGGCGACGTCGAGCGCATCCTGGCAGAGGGCGAAGGCGCGACGGCGATGACCTCGCGGACTGCGCCCGCGGTGCTGGTGCAGGCCGTGGCGAGGCAGAATGGCGGCACCGTCATGCTGGCACGCGAAACGCCGACCTCGCTGCTGGTCGGGGCCGTGCTCAAGGGCCGCTGATCCGCAGCGCATTTTCGTGGTGGAATCTTGCGGATTCTCCCAAATACAAACCCTCCATTAACCATTGTCGGCCATGGTGGTGCCTCGAATTTTGGGGCGCACCGGTACTTCGATGGACGATCTGCTGAACGATTTCCTTGCCGAAACGGCGGAAATCCTCGCCGAGGCTGGCGGGGCGCTCGTCGCGTGGGAGGCTGACCCCTCCGATCGCGCGCAACTCGACGCGATTTTTCGCCTTGTCCACACGATTAAGGGCAGCTCGGGTTTCCTTTCGTTGCCGCGTGTCACGGCGCTGTCGCACGCCGCCGAAGACGCGCTCGATCAGGTCCGCCGCGGCAATCGCCCCGCGAACGCCGCGCTGGTCACCGGCGTGCTCGCCATCGTCGACCGCCTGTCGCAGCTCTGTGCGATATTGGGCAAGAAGGGCTCGGAACCGGCTGGCGACGACACCGACGTCATTTCAGCGCTTTCCGTGGGCGGCGATGCCCCGGAGGTGCCTGCCGAAACCGGAGAGATCCAGCTCCGCCGCGAAGATGACCTGACGGCCGATCTTCAGGGGTGGCGGTCGATCCGCGTGCCGCTGCCGCTGCTCGACAGCGTGATGACGGGTGTGACCGACATCGTTCTCGCCCGCAACGAATTCGCCCGGATGCTGCGCGATTCGGGGGCGGCCCCCTCGCTCATAGCCTCATTCGACCGGCTGTCGGACTCGATTGCCGGGATGCGCCAGTCGGTCAGCCAGATGCGCATGCAACGGATCGACAAGCTGTTCTCTCCGCTCCCGCGCATCGTCCGCGACCTCGCGCAGGATCTCGGCAAGAAGATCCGTTTCGCGACCAGCGGCGGCGAGGTCGAACTCGATCGCGAAATGATGGAGAATATCCGCGATCCGTTGATCCACATCGTGCGCAATGCGATCGACCATGGCATCGAGGGGCTGAACGACCGTGTCGCGGCTGGAAAGGACGTCACCGCGACGATTGCCGTCTCGGCGCGCCAGTCGGGCAACCAGATCGAGATCGAGGTCCGCGACGACGGCCGCGGCCTGTCGCCCGATGCGATCGTCGCCAAGGCGATGGCCTCTCGGATCCTGTCGGCCGCCGACGCGCGTACGCTGACCCCGCGTGAAAAGCTTGAGCTCATCTTCCGCCCCGGCTTTTCGACCGCGGCAAAGATCACCGCGATTTCGGGCCGCGGCGTCGGCATGGATATCGTCAAGGCGAATGTCGAAAAGATCGGCGGGATCGTCGAGCTCCGCAACGACGAGGGCCGAGGGCTGTCGGTTGTGCTCCGCGTGCCGATGACGCTGACGATCATCTCGGGCCTGATGGTCCGCGCAGCGGGCCAGTATTTTGCCATTCCGCGCGGCTCGGTCCGCGAAATCCTGCTCGAGACGAGCGACACCGTACGCGTCGAACGCGTCGGCGGCGGCGAACTCGTCACCGTGCGCGGCGAACAGTTTCCGTTGCTGCGTCTCGAAGCCATCCTCGGCCGCGCGCGCGACCACCGCGACGACGTCGAGGACCGCGCGCTGGTTCTTGTCCGGCCGGGGCAGGGACAGAGTTACGCGCTCAGCGTCGCGGCGATCCACGATCATGAGGAATTGGTGATCAAGCCCGCCGCGCCGATGATCATGGCGACGGGGCTCTATGCGGGAACCACGCTGCCCGACAACGGCCGCCCGGTCCTGTTGCTCGATGTGCAGGGCATCCTTGCCGCCGCCGCGATCGATGCATCGGAGGCCGGCCGCCAGATGGATCAGGCGGTCGAGGCCGAAGCCGCCGCCGCCGCCGAGCGCAACGCCGCCCAGCTTCTCCTTTTCCGCGATACGAACGGCCGCGTGCGCGGCGTCCGCCTGTCGGTGATCGAGCGTGTCGAGGAAGTTCCGTCGCTCGCGCTCTTCGAGAGCGCCGGCCGGATCCAGGCGCAGATTGGCGAAGACATTTTCCCGGTTCATGCGGCTGCGTTGCCCGGCGATCAAGGCACGCTGAAGCTGCTCCGTCTCCACGACGGACTGTCGGTGCTTTGCTATCCGATCGACGCGGTTATCGACATCGTTCGCCTGCCCGAACTCGTCCAGCCCGCCGTGGCACCGGGTCTGATTGCGGGCGTCGTCCTCGTCAGCGGCGAGCCGGTCGAACTGATCGACCCCTTCTGGCTGATGGAACAATATTCGGGCGCCACCGCGGGCTTGCCGGAGCGCCAGCCGGTTTGCCGCCTCGCCGACGATCATGACGGCTGGGGCAGCAATTTCCTTACGCCGATCCTGCAGAATGCGGGCTATCGCGTGGTGACCGAAGGTTCGGACGAAGCCGCCGACGTGTTGCTTTGCCTGACCGAAGAGGGCGGGACGTGCGCGCACGGAGACGGCGAGGTGCCGGTGATCCGCCTGCGCAATTCGGCCGCCGCGACGAACGCCGACGACGACACGGTTTATCGCTACGATCGCGGCGCGCTGCTCGAGGCGCTCCGCCGCCGCGTCGGAGGAGCCCGCTCATGATGGACAAGCTTTACCTCGTCGCGCGTATCGCCGACACGCGGGTCGCGCTTCGTTCTCGTTCGATCAATTCGGTCGTCACCGTGGGCACGCCGGTCGAGGTGCCCGCCGCGCCACCCCATGTTTCGGGGCTCTTTGCCTTGCGCAGCCGGGTGTTCACGCTGATCGACCCGCACGTCGTCGTGGGCCTGCCCGCCGTGCCCGTCGCTCCGGGCCAGCGCGTCGTCGTCGTCGATGTCGCCGAGCATGGCTATGCGTTGCTTGCCGACGAGATCGAGGACGTCTGTTTCATCGATGCGCCCGAGACGCGGATCACCGGGAAGCTGCTTCCCGGCTGGGCGCGCGTTGCCGAGGCCATGATCGAGCATGAGGGGCAGTCGCTCCTCGTTGTCGATCCGTCGCATTTCATCACCTTGCCTGCGCTTAAGGCCGCGTGATGCCCGCCGTATTAACAACCTGCACACCCCTTCGCCCTAGCATGGCGGCAACCCCGGGGGTCGGAGGCACAAATGTCTAAATCTTGTCTGGTCGTCGATGATAGCAAAGTGATTCGCAAGGTTGCGCGTCATATACTTGAGTCCATGGAATTTTCTGTCGAAGAAGCGGCGGACGGGCAGGAGGCGCTGACCTTTTGCCGTGCGAACCGGCCCGACGTGATCCTGCTCGACTGGAACATGCCGGTGATGAGCGGGATGGAATTCCTCACCGCCTTCAATGACCTCGACTTCGGCTTTGACGAGCGCCCGCGCGTCGTTTTCTGCACGACCGAGAACAGCATCGATCATATCCGTGCCGCGATCGAGGCGGGCGCCGACGAATATGTGATGAAGCCGTTCGACCGCGAAACGCTCGAAGGAAAGCTGCAGCTCGTCGGCGTCGCTTGAGGCGGTTCCGGTGGCGCACTCCCAATCCCTGATTTCCGACCCGGCCGGGGTCGATCTGCCGGAGGGCCGCAACGTCCGCGTGATGCTGGTCGACGACAGCCTCGTCGTTCGCAGCATTCTGGAACGCATCGTCGACCAGACGGCAGGGCTCCAGGTTTGCGCATCGGTTGCCTCGGCGAACGAGGCGCTTGCGGTGTTGGCGAGCGAGCCGATCGACGTCGTCGTGCTCGACGTCGAAATGCCGGGGATGAACGGCATCGATGCGCTGCCGCACATATTGAACCGTGCGGCGCACGCGCGCGTCCTGATCCTTTCGTCGAACTGCATCGAGGGCGGACCTGCGGCAATCGAGGCGCTCGCGCTCGGCGCCAGCGACACGCTCGCAAAGCCGGGCCGGGGCAGTTTTTCGGGCCGCTTTGCCGAAATATTGACCGAGCGCATCCTGTCGCTGGGTCAGCAGCGCGAAATCCCCGCCGTTGGCCGCATCGCCTATCGGCCGCCGGTTCCGCCCGCTCCGGTCGCGGTCGATACCGCGCAAACGCTCGAATGCATCGCAGTGGCGGCGTCCACCGGCGGCATTCCCGCCTTTACCAGCTTTATCACGCACCTCGACCCGCGGGTTACCGCGCCGATCCTGCTCACCCAACACCTGCCAGACGCGTTCATGGAATTCTATGCAAAGCAGATTGCGACGATGACCAAGCGCACCGTCCGCGTCGCTGCTGCGGCAATGAAGGTCGAGCCGAACCATATCTATCTCGCGCCCGGTGATGCGCATCTGACGGTTGTCGGCATCGGCAGGCACCGCGAAATCGCGCTCGACCGTCGCCCGGTCGATAATGGCTGCTGCCCGTCGGCCGATCCGATGCTTGCCTCGGTCGCCGAAACCTATGGGGCGGGGGCAGTTGCCGTCGTGCTCAGCGGCATGGGCCGCGACGGCGCGAACGGCGCGGGAAAACTCAAGGCCGCAGGCGGCACGATCTTCGCGCAGGCGCCCGAAAGCTGCGTGATCTGGGGGATGCCGGGCGCTGTAGCCAAGGCAGGGCTTGCGACCGCGACGCTCAACCCCGACGCGATCGCGCTGATGCTTGGCAGCTATATACACGGACGCGTCCGGCCATGATGGGCGGGAGCGCGAGCGAATCTGCCTATCGCGTTCTGATGGGCGTGCTCGAATCGCGCACCGGCCAGACGCTGTCTCCGAACCGCATCTGGCGGATCGAAATGTCGCTGAAGCCCGTGATGCAGCGTCACGGCATCGCCGACCTCGACGCGCTTGTCGCAGCGCTGGTCACGTCGAACAGCCGCCAGTTGCTCGATGATACGGTCGATGCGATGCTCAACAACGAGACGTTTTTCTATCGCGAACACAGCGTGTTCGACGATATTGCCAATACCGCGCTGGAACATATCCGCCAGATCAACGCGCGGACGCGGCGGCTGACTGTATGGCATTGCGGTGTGTCGACGGGGCAGGAAGCCTATTCGCTCGCGATGCTGCTCGCCGAGCAGGAAGCCAAATGGGCGGGGTGGCAGATCGACATCGTCGGAACCGACGTCAGCTATCACGCGATCAGCCGCGCGCGCGTCGGGCTCTACACGCAGTTCGAAATCCAGCGCGGGCTTCCCGTACAACGCATGGTGCGCTGGTTCGACCAGACCGAGGGCGGCTGGCTGGCCAAGGCAGACCTTCGTCGCCGGATCGATTTCTCGGTCCAGAACATGCTCACCGACCGCCCGCCTCTCGCATCGGCCGCCGATCTTATCTTCTGCCGTAACCTGTTGCTCTATTTCTCGTTGCCGATGCGGCAAAAGGCGTTCGCGAAACTCCGCGCGATGGCTGCGCCGCAAAGTTTCCTCGTGCTCGGCGCGGGCGAGACAGTGCTCGGGCAGACCGACCAGTTCGTCGCAAGCCCGCGACTGCGCGGCTTGTACGAACCCGCCGACCAGCAGGTCCGTCGACCGGATCCGACGCGCTCCATCGCCGCCTGACCTTGCTTTTTGCGCCCCGCTGGCGCAATCGACGCTAAGGCAGGAACAGGACGGGGCTTTCCGGGCGCATGAGCGATTTTATCGAACGCTGGTCTCCCAATTTCGACGAGCGTTCGTTGCCCGTATCGATGATCGTCCTCCATTATACCGGTATGAAGACCGGTGCCGAAGCCATTGATCGGCTTGCCGATCCCGAGGCGAAGGTATCGGCGCACTATGTCGTCAGCGAGGACGGCCAGATCACCCATATGGTACCCGAGGACAAGCGCGCCTGGCACGCGGGAAAATCGCACTGGCGCGGGGTAAGCGACATCAATTCGGCGAGCGTCGGGATCGAGATCGTCAATCCGGGGCATGAATGGGGCTATGTGCCCTTTCCTGACCCGCAGGTCGGTTCGGTGGTCCGTCTCGTCCACATGATCAAGGATCGCCATGCGATCACGCGCGGCAATGTCGTCGGCCATTCGGACATCGCCCCGACGCGCAAGCAGGACCCGGGCGAACTCTTTCCCTGGGAAGAACTGGCCCGCCGTCGCCTTGCGCTCCCGCGACCGACGAAAAAGCTGACCGACCCGCTGTGGACCGATGCGGGCTTCCTGCTCGCGCTCGAACGTTTCGGCTATGACGTGACCGACGGTTTTGCAGCCACCGTCGCCTTCCAGCGCCGCTTTCGCACCGAACTGATCGACGGCACGATCGACGGCGAATGCCGCGCGATCCTGCTCGCGCTGCTGCTGCCGCAGCCCGAGGGCAATTGACTCGTCAAAGCCGGCGGCAACGCCTATAATGCCTCCAGCCAGAGGGTCGGGCGATCGCCGCCGCGCAAGCGGGGGAGGAAAGTCCGGGCTCCATGGAAACCACGGTGCCGGATAACGTCCGGCGGCTCCGGGAAGCCGGAGTCAGGGAAAGTGCCACAGAGAGCAGACCGCCAAAGGCTTCGGCCCGGCGAAAGGTGAAAGGGTGCGGTAAGAGCGCACCGCGCGGACGGTAACGGACGCGGCACGGCAAACCCCACCGGGAGCAAGGTCGAATAGGGATGGCACGGGAAACCAGGGCTGGTTCCGGCCCCGCCGTCCGGGTTGACTGCTTGAGCGTTCGGGTAACCGCACGCCTAGAGGAATGATCGCCTATCCCCGAAAGGGGTGGACAGAACCCGGCTTACAGACCCTCTGGCTCACTCTCCCCATTCGGCGCGCGGGAACCGCGTGCGGCAGGCCCGCGTATTATGCGGACCCGATAAGGAGACGAACCATGCAAGTCGTCGATGACCATGTCGAAGTGACCGAAACCGAAGCCAGCAGCGGCGTGAAGGGGCAGGGCGTGCGCTATGTCCTCGCGATTTCGCTGCTTGCGGTGATTATCGTGCTGTCGGCCATCTGGATCATACCCGCGCTGCTCAACCAGTAAGCGGCGCGGTCACTTGCCCTTCATCGCGAGGTCGAGCGTATCCTCGGCGCTGGGCGTGTCCTCCATATAGGCAATTTTGACCGGACGCTTGAAGCGCTTGACCGCCGACTTGTCGTAATTGGCATTCTCGCCGCTGCCGACGAGTTTCATCTTCGTCGCGATCACGTCGCCGGTGAGCAGGTTCCAGCTCATCTCTGCGCCGTCATGGGCGTAGGTCCGACTGTAAAGCGTCGCGTCGAGCCCGATCAGCCGCATCTTCGGCTTGGCCTTCTCGCCGCGAAAGCGATAGGTCGCCGACACCGCGGTGGTGCCGCCGGTCAGATCCTTCACCACCAGCACGCCCTTTGTGATCGTCATCTCGGCGGGGCCAAGCGGATAGGGGTCGAGTTCGGCGTTGCCTGCGGGCTCATGATACAGGTCGAATTCACCGCGCGCGGCAAACTGGACGTGCAGGAACCGCTTATCCTCGCCGCGAACGATCCACGCT
This sequence comes from Sphingopyxis sp. BSN-002, assembly GCF_022024275.1. Classification (NCBI taxonomy): domain Bacteria; kingdom Pseudomonadati; phylum Pseudomonadota; class Alphaproteobacteria; order Sphingomonadales; family Sphingopyxidaceae; genus Sphingopyxis; species Sphingopyxis sp. BSN-002. The sequence goes on along the minus strand of NZ_CP091804.1, from coordinate 986,226 downwards.
GTGTCGATGTCGCCATCGCCGTTGAGGTCGCCGTCGACGCGGTTTTCGATTTCTTCGCCTGCCCCGAGCGTCGCGTTGATCTCGTCGTCGCTCATCACCGGAACCTCGGGGCGCTGCATCGCCTGTGCCGCTCCTGATGCCAGTAGCAATGCCACCAAAGCCAAAGTCCGCATATGTCCCTCCGATCGGTCGATGTGCCGGTTTTAGGCAGCCTTCATGCCATTGTTTATGATCGCGCTCACAGAAGAAATTACGCTCGCTTTGGCCCGCACGGCCTTCCCCGCTTCGGAAGAGCCGGCGCGATCCGACCGCGGCGCCCGGTGCGTGACGATCAGGGGTAGCTGATCGCCATCACTTCCCATTCCTTCGGGCCCGCGGGCAACTGCACGGTGCGCAGATCTCCGACCCCGGCCCCGCGCAGGGCGCGCGCGAGCGGGCTGTTCCAGCCGATCCGGCCTTCGCTGGCTTCCGCCTCATCGTCGCCGACAAGCGTGATCACGCGGCGGGCATCGTCGTCGTCGGCCAGTTCGACGGTCGCGCCGAACCATATGCGGCTCTTGTCAGGCTGTTCGGCCGGATCGACGACGCGGGCGGCCTTCATCCGCCGCGCCAGAAAGCCAAGCCGCCGGTCGATTTCGCGGAGGCGCTTGCGGCCATAGATATAGTCGCCATTCTCGCTGCGGTCGCCGTTGCCCGCCGCCCAGCTGATCACCTCGACCAGCTTTGGGCGCTCGTCGCCGAGCAACTGCTGATATTCGGCGCGCAGCGCAGCGAAGCCCGCGGGGCTAATGATGTTGGTCTTGTCCCCCGCCACCGGGCGTTACCCCGGCGTGCGCTTGCCGAGGTAGAAGCTCAGCGGCGCCTGCGGCAGCGTTCGTCCCTCGCGAAGCGTGTCGTAGACGACGGCATTTTCGAGCACGCGCTGCACATAGTTGCGTGTCTCGAAGATCGGGATTGCCTCGATCCAGTCGACCATGTCGATGGTCCCCGAACGCGGATCGCCGTTGGCGCGCAGCCACTTGTTCACATTGCCCGGGCCGGCGTTGTAGGCTGCGACCGCAAGCGGATAGCTGCCGCCGAAATAGCTCAGCATCTGCTGGAAATAGGTCGAGCCGAGCGTCAGGTTATAGTTGGTATCCGCGGTCAGCGAACCTGCGTCATAGCTGAGGCCGAGCTTGCCCGCGACCTCGCGCGCCGTTCCCGGCATCAGCTGCATCATGCCCCGGGCGCCGGCGTGGCTCACCGCTTGCCGGTCGAACTGGCTTTCCTGCCGCGTTATGGCGTGGATGAAAGTCCAGTTGCTTTCATGGCCGGCCGGGACGCGGACGGTCGGGAAGCCCGCGACTTCGACAGCATCGAGGCTGTTTGCCTGCGCGCTGCGACCGATCATGACGCCGAGGTCCGGGCGGCCGATTGCCGACGCGAGCTGTCCTGCGAGAACATGGTCTGCAGGCGAGGTGGCCCGCTGCGCGATCGCGCGCAGGAACAGCGACTGCTCGCGCCACGCGCCGATCTCGCCAAGCGCGCGCGAGGCGCGGACGAGTCGGTCGTCCTCGAAAGCGCGCTTCTGGTCATTGCTGACCTGGATCGTCGGGTTCGGCAGCGGCTTGGGCTGGGGCCGGCCGAGCCGTTCGAGCGAAAGCTGGCCATAATATTGGTCGTAATGCTGTGCCGCATCGGCAAAATGCGCGTTGGCTGCGTCGCGATCGCCTGCTGCGAGCGCCGCCCGCCCCGCCCAGTAGAAGCCCTTCGTACGCGTCTGCGCCGAGCGCGCGGCCTCGCCATAGAGGCGGAAGAGGCGAACCGCTTCGGCGGGCTTTCCGACGCTCTTGTACGCAAGTTGCCCGGCGAGCCAAGCAAGCGAGGTGTAGTCGTCGCGAACGCTGAGCGGCGCTTCGCGGATGACCACGCCCGGTACGAAGCTGTCGTCGAGCTGCTTGGCGATGTTGTACGCGGTCATCTTGTCGCCCGCGGCATCGGCTGCGCGGGCGTTGGTGAGCAGCGTTTCGAGCCATTCTTCGGGATCGGTCGGCGCCTTGGCAAGCGACCGTGGCGCGGCGAGCAGCGCGCGCGCTTCGCCGGTCCGGTTGCCCTTGCGCAGCCATGTCGCCTTGTCGGCGATATAGCCTGCATCGGTACGGACCAGCGAAGGGTTCATGCTCTCGACCGCAGAGGCTTGCAGCGCGGCGTCCACCGTGCCGCTACGCATCGCCAGACGCGCGGCGAACACCGCACGCTTGTCAGGCGAGACATAGGCGATCTGCCGCGCTGCCGCGCCGGTGGCGCCAAGCCACAGCAGGCGGTCCATTCGCGCGTCATGATCGGCCGCAGTCAGTGCGCCGGGAAAAAAAGTCAGGACGCGACTGGTCTCGTAATCGTCGAGCGTGCCGCCGGTCCACGCGCGCCGGACGGCTGCATTGGCGTCGTCGCGCCGCCCCGTCGCATTGAGCGCCAGCGCATAACGCAGTTCGCCGCTCGGCGTGCGCGGGGGATAGGCCTGGAAAAAGGCGAGGGTGCGCTGCGGGTCGTAGCTGTCGAGCGAGATCGACTTTTCGGCGCGTACGCGCAACTTGTCGGCGTCGGGCCAGTCGCGGTTCGCCATCAGGAAGCGCGAAAGCTGGTCGAACGAGGCGGTGTTCGTCGCGGTCAGCCGACGCCATTCCATCACCGCGTCGCCCACCGAGTTTGTCGACGGCGGAGCCCCCGACGAAGCGGCGAGCCCCATCTGGGCACGGTACCAGGCCATCTGTTCGGGGGTAAGTTCGCTGGCATGGGCGGTCGTGGGGATAGCGAGCGCCAGCGCGAGCGCGAGGCGGGAAATACGGGGCAGCGAAATCATGCCGGGCATATTAGTGCCAAACTCCTTGCGGGGCGCTGAATAGGCGTCCAATAGCGGGCGCGTCGGCTCGTCCTATCGGCCGCATGGAGTCCTTGTAAAGGAGCAGAGCATGTTTTCGGGGTCGATTCCCGCCTTGGTGACGCCATTTCGCGACGGTGCGTTCGACGCTCCGGCGTTCAAACGGCTCGTCGAATGGCAGATCGATCAGGGAACGGGCGCGCTCGTGCCGTGCGGCACCACCGGCGAGAGCCCGACGCTGAGCTTCGACGAGCATTATCAGGTTATCGACACCTGTATCGAGACCGCGGCAGGCCGCGTGCCCGTGATCGCGGGTTGCGGGTCGAACGACACCGCGACCGCAATCCGTCACATGCGTTATGCGCAGCAGGCAGGGGCGACGGCGGCGCTGATCGTCGCGCCCTATTACAACCGGCCGACGCAGGACGGCATGCTCGCGCATTTCAAGGCGCTTGCCGACGCGTGCGATCTGCCGATCGTGGTCTATAACGTCCCCGGCCGCACCGTCGCCGACATCAGCGCGGAGACGATGTGCAAGCTCGCCGAGATTTCGAGCGTCGTTGCGACGAAGGACGCCAGCGGAGATCTCGCGCGCGTGACGATGCACCGCGCAGGTGCCGGGGCGGATTTCTGCCAGCTCAGCGGAAATGACGATCTTTGGCTGCCACACGCCGTTCTCGGCGGCGTCGGCTGCATTTCGGTCACCGCCAACGTCGCGCCGCGCCTCTGCGCCGACTTCGCTGCGGCCTGCGCGTCGAGCGACTGGACCGGAGCCCTTGCCTTGCACGACCGGCTGTTCGCCCTGCACAAGGCGATGTTCTCCGACGCGTCGCCCGGTCCCGCAAAATATGCGCTGTCCCGCGTCCACGACTGGTTTTCGCCCGAAGTGCGCCTACCTATCATTCCGGCGTCCGAGGCATCGCGCAGGGCCGTCGATGCCGCGCTGGTCGCGGCGGGAGTTATCCAGGTTTAATTCAATGGCCCGTCCGCAGTCCGCCGCAGAATTCGACAAGAAGAAGGTCGTCGCCGAGAACCGGCGCGCGCGCTTCGACTACGCCATCGAACAGGTGTTCGAGGCCGGGATCGCGCTGCAGGGAACCGAGGTGAAGTCGCTTCGCTTTGGCGAGGGCACAATCGCGGAAAGCTATGCCGAGGTAACCGGCGGCGAGGTCTGGCTGATCAACGCCAATATCCCGGAGTTCAGTCACGGCAACCGCTTCAACCACGAACCGCGCCGCCCGAGGAAGCTGCTGCTCAACGGTCGCGAGATCAACAAGCTTCACGCCGGCGTGATGCGTCAGGGAATGACGCTCGTCCCATTGTCGGTCTATTTCAACAGCCGTGGCCGCGCGAAGGTCGAACTCGCACTCGCGAAAGGCAAGAAGGCGCACGACAAGAGAGAGTCGATCAAGGAACGCGACTGGAAGCGCGACAAGGAACGGCTGATGAAGGACCGCGGATGAGCGGAGGGAAGCCAAAGGACAAGGCGGTCGTGATGAACTGGATCCGCAAGAACTCGCCGACGCGCGAGGAATTGCTGGAAAGCCGCTTCGTCAAACCCTTCGCGCACCGCGTCGCGCACAGCCATCTGTGGCGTTTCACACGTACTTCCGTTCGCCGCGGCACTGCGCTCGGGTTGTTCGTCGGCATCTTCTTCCTGATCCCGGGCGTCCAGATTCTCGGTGTCGCGCTGCTCGCGCTCCCGTTTCGCGCCAATATTCCCATAGGTGCGGCGATGACGTTCCTGTCGAACCCGCTGACGACGCCGCTGATCCTCGCGGCGTCGGTGTGGCTCGGCAACACTCTGTTCGGACTGCACACGCATGTCGCGGACCTTTACATCCTCTATGACGAGGGGGCCTCGCTCGGCGAGTGGTGGAACTGGGTTTCGGCCAATGTCGGTCCTGCGCTGCTCGGAGGACTTGCCGGACTTTTTGTCATCTCGGTCGTCTCGGCAGTCGTTGGCTATATCCTTGCCTCGATCATCTGGGACAACTGGATTCGCCTGCGCTGGCGGCGCAAGATCCGCCGGGCGCGCGACCAACGACTTGAGGCATCGACGAGCGACGCCCAGGCCGGTTGAACCGCCAACCGGCGAGTTTATAGCTGTCTCCATCGCAAGATCCGCTTGCGGGCAAGGCCCGCGGGCACGTTTTCACATGTTTCATCTGGGGAATATCATGACTCGTCGGAAACTCTCTTCGCGCCTGCTGGCGACCGCGGCGCTGGGCGCCGTATTGCTGGGCTCGGCACCTTCTTTCGCCAAGGACAAGGCAGCGACGACGGCTGCACCGGCCGCCACGGCAGACAAGCCTGAAATCGGCGATTTCGGCTTCGACCTTTCGGGCATGGACAAGAGCGTCCAGCCGGGCGACGACTTCTACACCTTCGCGAACGGCACCTGGGCAAAGAACACGGTGATTCCCGCCGACAAGTCGAACTATGGCATGTTCACCGCGCTCGCCGATCTGTCGCAAAAGCGGACGCGCGAAATTCTCGACGTCGCAAAGGGCGATCCGGACAGCATGATCGGTCGCGCCTATGCGTCCTATCTCGACTCGGCCACGGTCGAAGCGAAGGGCCTTGCGCCGATCCAGCCGTGGCTCGGAAAGATCCGTGCAGTCGACAAGGCCGGGCTCGCCAAGCTGCTTGCCGAAGGGGATCGCAACGGCGTCCAGCATTTCTTCGGGGGCTATGTCGGCCAGGACGACAAGAACCCCGATGTTTACATCTACACGATGTTCCAGGGCGGCCTTGGCATGCCCGATCGCGACTTCTATTTGAAGGATGGCGACCGGAACGCAAAGCTGCAGGCCGCCTACCTCAAGCATCTGGAAAACGTCCTGACGCTTGCCGGCGAACAGAATGCCGCCGTGCGTGCCAAGGCGATCTACGACTTCGAAAAGCAGATCGCCCAGGTCCACTGGGACAAGAACGACAGCAGCGACGCGACCAAGGTCTATAACAAGATGACGATCGCGGACCTGACAAAGGCCGCTCCGGGTTTCGACTGGACGACCTTCATTCGCGGTCTCGGCGTCAACGAGGATTCGATCCTCGTTTCGCAGCCCAGCGCCTTTACCGGCGAGGCCAAGCTTATTGCCGATGCGCCGATCGACGTGATCCGCGACGTGCTCACCGTTCGCAGCCTCGATGGCTTCTCGGGCGTGCTGCCCGACGCCGTCGCGCAGGAGGCTTTCTCCTTCTACAGCACCGCGCTGTCAGGCACGCCGCAGATGCAGGAGCGCTGGAAGCGCGCGGTCGATTTCACCACCAACAATATGGGTGAAGCCGTCGGTCAGGACTATGTCGCGAAATACTTCCCGCCCGAAACCAAGGCGGCGATGGACGTCCTCGTGAAGAACGTCCTTGCGGCCCTCGATACGCGCATCGGCAACCTGACGTGGATGCAGCCGCAGACGAAGGTGAAGGCAAAGAAGAAGCTCGCCAATTTCACGACCAAGATCGGCTACCCCGACCGCTGGAAGGACTACAGCAAGCTCGAGATCAAGGCCGACGACCTGTTCGGCAACGCACTTCGCGCGAACCAGTTTGCCCATGACGACAATATCAGCCGTCTCGGCGGACCGATCCGCCGCTGGGAGTGGGGAATGACTCCGATGGAAGTCAACGCCTACGCCAATTTCGGAATGAACGAGATCGTCTTCCCCGCCGCGATCCTGCAGCCGCCTTTCTTCGATCCGAAAGCTGACGCCGCGATCAATTACGGTGGTATCGGTGCCGTCATCGGCCACGAAATCAGCCATCATTTCGACGACCAGGGGTCGAAATATGACGAGACCGGCAAGCTTGCCGAATGGTGGACGCCCGAAGACGTCGCTGCATTCGAGGCAGCCGGCAAGGCGCTGGTCGCGCAATATGACGCCTACGAGATACTTCCCGGCGAACATCTCGACGGGACCTTCACGCTTGGCGAGAATATCGGCGACCTGGCGGGCCTCAATATTGCCTATGACGCTTACAAGAAGTCGCTCGGGGGCAAGCCCGCCCCGGTGATCGACGGCCTTACCGGCGACCAGCGCTTCTTCCTCGGCTGGGCGCAGGTATGGCGCCGCAACTATCGCGAGCAGAATCTTTCGCAGCGCATCACGACCGATCCGCATTCGCCGTCGATCCAGCGGTCTTGGGTCTCGCGCAACCTCGATCCTTGGTATAAGGCGTACAGCATCAAGGAAGGCCAGAAGCTCTATCTGGCGCCCAAGGATCGTGTTCGCATCTGGTGATGCGCCAATAGGAAAGTCTGTCATTGACCGCGCAAAGCCTGCCTTCCGCTGAGACTGATTTCAGCAGGGGGGCGGGCGCCGCGGGGCCGCTTTCCGCGCGCGCGATTGTTTCGCGCCTTGATTTCGCGATCGTCGGCGGCCTCGCGCTGCTGTCCGTTGCCCTGCTGTTCTGGGCGACGCGCAGCGGGGTGCTGGCCGCCGGCTTTCTCGCCGGGCTGGCGATTGCCGTTGGCGGTGCGGTGCTGGCGAGGCGCCTGTTTCCCGGTGCTTCGGCCGGTGAGGCCGTTACCCCCGACTGGACCATGCTTCGGCAAGCCGTAAACCATGACGATGTTGCGATCGCGGTGACCGATCGCGCCGGCCGTCTCGTTTGCGCAAACGACCTGTTCGCCACCTGGATGGGCGGCTTCGTGACGCCTCCCGGGTTGCCGCTCGACGGGCGCGGTGCCGAACTGCTCAAGAATGCGGGTCGCGGCGCGTGGCGCGACGGCGAAGGTGTGGCCGACGATATCGCGGTCGGGCCGCTTCAGCTCCGCGCGCAGGTGACGCGTACGGGCCAGGCCGAAGATTATCTCGTCTGGCGCTTCTCCGCGCTCGAACGGCTCGATCTGGCAACCGAAATTGTCCGCCACCTTGACGGGCCCGCAGGCCGCACGTTGGGAAACGCTGGCGTGATGGCAGCACTGGTCAGCTCCGAGGGTCGGCTCCGCACCGCAAACAAGGCATTCCTCCTCCGCGCGCTGAACGAAAGTGATCAGGCGCATTATGCGGGCCGCGACGTCGCGCCGATGCTCCGGCTCGACGATGCCGGGTCGCTCTATTTCGCCCGCGAGGGCGACCGCGCGACGCCCGTCCGCATGATTCAGGTTCCATTGACGCCGGCCGATACCAATGGCCCGGTGTTGCTGGCGATGCTCGACGAGGAAATGGGGCCGGCAGATCGCGGTACCGCCCAGACCTATGTCGAGACGCTGTTGTCCCTTCTTCCCTTCGGGCTTGCCCTCGTCGACCGCGATGGCCGCTTTCTCTATATGAACCGGGCCTTCCTCCGGGCTGCGGGTGTCGGGGAGGGCAAGCAGCCGCGCTATCCGGGCGACCTTGTCGTCGGCGAGGACAAAAGCCCGCTTGCCGACATGATCCGTCGACACAGCAGCGGGCAGCAGGTGGGGGGCGACCTGTCGATACGCCTCGTGGGGCAGAGTGACGAGCCGGTCTCGATGCGCGTCGTCGGGGTGCGCGGACTGGGCGAGGCGGCGGTGCTGCTCAGCCTGAAGGATTCGAGCGAAGAATCGCGTCTCAAGCGACAGGTCGCGCAGGCATCGAAGATGCAGGCGGTCGGCCAGCTCGCGGGCGGTGTTGCGCACGACTTCAACAACATACTGACCGCCGTGCTCGGCGCCTGCGACCTGATGCTGATGCGTCATACGCCCGGCGACAGCGACTATGACGATATCCAGCAAATTCGCAGCAATGCCAATCGCGCTGCCAGCCTTACGCGGCAGTTGCTTGCCTTCTCGCGCCAGCAGACGTTGCGACCGCAGATCTTGCAACTCCCGGACGTTATTTCGGAGGTGTCGCATTTGCTGAAGCGCCTGATCGGCGACACCGTCCAGCTTTCCGTTCACCATGGTCGCGGCCTTGGCGCGGTACGCGCGGATCCGGGTCAGCTCGAACAGGTGATCATCAATCTGGCGGTCAACGCGCGCGACGCGATGTCGGGCAACGGCACGCTGACGATCGAAACCTACCCCGTCTCGGCCGCCGACGTCCGTCAGATGGGCAACGAGTTCATGCCACCCGCCGATTACAGTGCGCTCAAGGTAAGCGACACGGGGACCGGCATCCCTGCGGATGTCCTGCCCAAGATTTTCGAGCCCTTTTTCACGACCAAGGATGTGGGGAAGGGGACCGGGCTCGGCCTCTCGACCGTCTATGGTATCATCAAGCAATCCGCCGGCTTTATCTTCGCCGACAGCAGGCCGGGCGAAACGAGCTTTACCATCTATCTGCCGGTCCATCGCGCAGAGGGCGGCGCTCCGGCGGTTACCGTACCGCCGGCAAAGCCCAAGAAGAGCCAGTGGGGTACCGGAACGATCCTATTGGTCGAAGATGAGGATATGGTTCGGGCCGTTGCGGAACGAGCACTGACCCGTGCGGGTTATAGCGTCGTGACCGCTTCGCAGGGAGAGGAAGGATTGGAGCGCTTTGCTGCAATGGACAGGATCGATCTGATCGTCAGCGATGTCGTGATGCCGACAATGGACGGCCCGGCGATGGTGCGCGCAATGCGTGCCAAGCGGCCGGCACTGCCCGTGCTTTTCATGTCCGGCTATGCCGAGGAGCAACTCCGCCAGTCGATCAATATCGATGATGTCGCGTTTCTGCCCAAGCCCTTCTCGGTCGCGCAGCTGACCGAGGCGGTGTCGGCAGCGCTGGATAATGCGGCGCATCGCGGGGCCGCCAATGGCTGAGGGGCGCCGCATCCTGCTCGTCGAGGATGACGTGCTGATCGGGATGATGCTGGTCGACATGTTCGACGCTCTCGGGTTGCCGGAGCCGGCGCAAGCGACGACGAACGAGGAGGCGCTGGCAATCATCAGGTCCGGGCCGGTCGACGCCGCGCTGATCGACATCAATCTCGGCGACGAGAAAGGTTGGCCGATCGCGGATGCCTTGGCCGAGCGAAACATCCCCTTCGCGTTCACCTCGGGCGGGGGTGACGTGATTCCCGCCGTGCATGCGCACAGGATGCTGGTGACCAAGCCGTTCCGGCTCAGCGAGATCGAAGCGACGCTCAACGGATTTTTGGCGGAATAGCGGGCTTCTTGCGCCGGTCGAAATTTCTTTTGTTCCCTACTTGTTCACGTAGAACAAATAACGTACACAGCTCTGACATTGCGATGCTTCTGCTGTCGCTCTAGAGCTGGAAAGGGACGGTCATGGCCGGACAATTGTCACTCGTCGAATCGGGGAAATCAGTGAACGGAACGGATAGGCAGAAGGCGCTCGACGCCGCGCTCGCGCAGATCGATCGCGCGTTCGGCAAGGGCTCGGTAATGAAGCTGGGCTCGAAGGAAGCGATGCAGGTGGAGGCGATCTCGACCGGTTCGCTCGGTCTCGACATCGCGCTCGGTGTCGGCGGTTTGCCGCGCGGCCGCGTCATCGAAATCTATGGTCCCGAAAGCTCGGGCAAAACTACGCTGGCTTTGCACACGCTCGCCGAAGCGCAAAAGACCGGCGGCACCGTCGCCTTCGTCGACGCCGAACATGCGCTCGACCCCGTCTACGCCCGCAAGCTCGGCGTCAATATCGACGAACTGATCGTGTCGCAGCCCGACACCGGCGAGCAGGCGCTCGAAATCGTCGACACGCTCGTGCGCTCGAACGCGATCGACGTGCTCGTCGTCGACTCGGTGGCCGCGCTCGTTCCGCGCGCCGAAATCGAGGGCGAGATGGGCGACAGCCATGTCGGCCTGCAGGCACGCCTGATGTCGCAGTCGCTGCGCAAGCTCACCGGCTCGATCAGCCGCTCGCGCTGCATGGTGATCTTCATCAACCAGCTGCGCATGAAGATCGGCGTGATGTACGGCAATCCCGAAACCACGACCGGCGGCAACGCACTCAAATTCTATGCGTCGGTCCGTCTCGATATCCGTCGTACCGGCCAGATCAAGAATGGCGACGAGATCGTCGGCAACACGACCCGGGTCAAGGTCGTGAAGAACAAGGTCGCGCCACCGTTCAAGCAGGTCGAGTTCGACATCATGTACGGGCAGGGCATTTCGAAGATCGGCGAAATCCTCGATATCGGCGTCAAGGCCGGGCTCGTCGAGAAATCGGGCGCGTGGTTCAGCTATGACTCGATCCGCATCGGGCAGGGGCGCGAAAATGCGAAGACCTTCCTGACCGAGAATCCCGAACTTCGCGAACGGCTGGAAGCGGCCATTCGCGGTCGTACCGACGCGGTGGCCGAAGAGATGATGGCCGGTCCCGACGATGACGGAGACGACGGCAACATCTGAACGCCCCGGCATGAATACGCCATCCGGCCGGTTTCCCTCTCCTGTGGACCGGCCGGCCGACGGCGGCGGGCCCGGCAGCTTCCTTGCGGCTGCAATCTGCATATGTCCCTCTCCTGCAGGTCGGCCCGCCCGCCGTTGAACCTCGTTCCGTTGTTCCTTGCGCGGGACCTGACAGCGGCTACAAGCGGCGCATGCCCGCGATCCGCCTTTTCGGCCTGCCTACCGACATAAACAGCAGCTTTGAGCGCGGGGCTGCCGCAGGGCCGGCCGCTATCCGAGCGGCTCTGCACAGCGACCGCGGAAATCTGGCAAGTGAGCTCGGACCCGAGATAGGTGTCGATATTGCATTTGCCGATGACGGCGATTTACCGCTTGTCGAAGACACTCCGCGCGACGATGCGGCGATCCGGCGCCATGTCGCAATGTTGCACGAAGATGGCGAGGTCCCGCTGGCGCTCGGCGGCGATCATGCCGTGACCTTTCCACTCGTCGAGGCTGCGGCGACCTGTCATGGCGCGGTGACAATCCTTCACTTCGACGCCCATCCCGATCTCTATGATGATTTCGGCGGAAATCCGCGTAGCCACGCCTCACCTTTCGCGCGGATCTGCGAAGCCGGACACGCAAAGCGGCTCGTGCAGGTCGGCATCCGCACGCTCAACGGTCATTGCCGCGCACAGGCCGCGCGCTTCGGGGTGGAGGTTATCCCGATGACCGGCTTCTCCCCGGATGCGGTGCCGGTGCTCGATGGCCCACTCTATATTTCGATCGACCTCGACGGGCTCGACCCCTCCGCAGCGCCGGGCGTCGCGCATCCCGAGCCAGGCGGGCTGACGGTTCGGGAGGTACTCGCGGTGTTGCACAAGCAAACCGCGCCGATCGTCGGCGCCGACATCGTCGAGCATCATCCCGGCCGGGATATCGGGGATGTCACCGCGATTCTCGGCGCCAAGCTGGTGCGTGAACTTGCGGCGCTGATCGACCGCAACGGCATTTATAATCCGGCCCCTCAAGGAGACACGCGATGACCCTGATCGTCCATCACCTCAACAACAGCCGCTCGCAGCGCATCCTTTGGCTGCTCGAAGAGATCGGAGCGCCATACGAGGTCAAATATTATGACCGAGATCCCGTCACCAACCTCGCGCCGCCTGAACTGCTTGCCATACACCCGCTCGGAAAATCTCCGGTGATCGAGGATAATGGCCGCGTGATCACCGAATCGGGTGCGATTACCGAATATCTGTGCGAACGGCATGGCGGCGGCGACCTCGTCCCTCCGCGCGGTACCGACGAGCATATCAGCCATCTCGAATGGCTGCACTTTGCCGAAGGTTCCGCCATGACGCCGATCCTGCTTCGCCTCTACACCGCGCGGATCGGCGAGGCGGCGGCGGTGATCGAGCCACGTATCGCGCAACAGCTCGATTCGCATTTCGCCTATATGGAAAGCCGTGTCGGCCCGAACGGGCACTTCATCGGCGACAGCCTGTCGGCCGCCGACATCATGCTGAGCTTTCCGGCCGAGATCGCGATCATGCAGGGCATGGCGCCGCGCTATCCGAAGCTCGCAGATTTCGTGAACCGCTGCCACGACCGGCCCGCTTGGCGACGCGCTCGCGAAAAGGGCGGCGCCTATTATGGCTATTGACCGGACGCGTGCCACATTGGCGGTCGCGATCCTGCTGATGGGCGTTCCGGCCGCAATCGCAGCGCCGCCGACCGTCGCGCCCGAGGTCGAGCGCGATGTCGTCGTACCGGAGGGCGTCAGCTTCAGTCCCGCGCCGGCCGACGAGGAAGGCGCGGTCGACCGCTTTGCAAGTTACACCATGGCTCTGGCGAAACGCGACTTTGCGGCCGCCTACGCCATGCTGCGCCTGTCGTTCCAGGCATCGAACCCGCGGCTCGAGTGGGAAATGAATCAGCGCAAGCGCCCGACCCTGTGGGCCGACGGCCAGATTCGCATCCTCCGCCTCAGCTGGTATCTCGATCCGGCGGGGCAGCCGCCCGGCCTCTATGCGGCCTTCGATTTTCGCGGTGACCGCAAGGATGGGACGATGGATTGCGGATATGTCGCCGTTCATCGGGCCAAGCCGGGCGACCCCTTTACCGTGGTGCGGATCGACACGTCCGAGGTGCCGCCCGAACTGATGGAGGACGGCGTGCCCAAGGCCGACGTCTTGCGCCAGCTGCCCTGCTATCTGGGAAAAGGGATCGCGACCGCCTTTTGACCGGCCGGAAAATTGGGCTTGCGCGGCGGGGCAGCGCTGCGCACAACGGCCCGCGTCGCCGGGGGGCGGCACGACCTGTGGGGAAAGATCAACATGGCAGCCTTGGCTCTTGCGTTGTTACTGGCAGCACCGACCGCGCCGGACATCCGGATCGAGGCGACGGTGGGCAACCGTTATACCGCATCGGTGACGACGTTCGATTCGGGCGAGATGACCACCATCGTCGACCGCATCAAGGTCGCCGCGGAAAAGCGTTGCGGCAGCCAGAGCGTCCGGTTCGGCCGCCACAATTTCGATAGCCGCGTCGACACAGCACGCAACCTCATGGTGATCGAGAAATTCCAGCAGGTATTCTTTTGTTTCAACCCGGCTACCGACCCCTACAAGCCGGTTCCTGCCGACTGGGTCGCCAGCACGGCCGAAACGAGCAATGCGACAGTATATGCCACGCGCTTTCTCGACCGGCTCGACCGCGGCGACAAGGCGGGGATTGCGATGATGGATCCGATCATCGAAATCACCGACGCGCAATGGACATCGCTGCACAATGACGTGGTCAGAAACCGGACGGGAACCAACGGCGCGCTGACGCCGAAATTCGTCCGGTGGATCAACAATCCCGACTGGGCCGCCTATCCCGGCGCCTATGTCTATTTTTCGGTCTGGGACGATCATCCCGGCATCGCGGGCACCTGCGGAGGCATCCTCCTCCAGCGGGTCCGCGAAAACGAGTATCGAATCTCGCAATATGACGTGCAGTATATCGCGCAGGCGCTTGTCGACCAGCAGGGCCTGACCGACGAAGAACTCGACGGGCTGTGCGCACGATGACCCGCCTCGGTATTCCCGTTCGAAATGCTTGAGAAACGTGGCGTGCCGCACTAGATCGCGCGCATGACCTCGACCAACGACATTCGCCGCTCTTTCCTCGACTATTTCGGGGAGGCAGGCCACCATATCGAGCCGTCGGCGCCGCTGGTGCCGTACAACGACCCGACGCTGATGTTCGTCAACGCGGGCATGGTGCCGTTCAAGAATGTCTTCACCGGGCTGGAAAAGCGCCCGTACAGCACCGCGGCTTCGTCGCAGAAGTGCGTGCGCGCGGGCGGCAAGCACAATGACCTCGACAATGTCGGCTATACCGCGCGGCACCACACCTTCTTTGAAATGCTGGGGAATTTCTCCTTCGGCGACTATTTCAAGGAGCAGGCGATCCACCATGCGTGGAACCTGATCACCAGGACCTGGGGCCTCGCTCCCGAAAAGCTGACCGCGACCGTCTATCACACCGATGACGAGGCATTCGACCTGTGGAAGAAAATCGCGGGCCTGCCCGACGAGCGGATCATCCGTATCCCGACCAGCGACAATTTCTGGTCGATGGGCGACACGGGGCCGTGCGGGCCGTGCAGCGAAATCTTCTATGATCATGGCGACCATATCTGGGGCGGCCCGCCCGGATCGCCCGAAGAGGATGGCGACCGTTTCGTCGAGATCTGGAACCTGGTGTTCATGCAGTATGAACAGCTGCCGGGCGGCGAGCGCGTCGACCTTCCGCGGCCGAGCATCGATACGGGCATGGGACTGGAACGCGTTGCGGCCGTGCTGCAGGGCGTCCACGACAATTATGACACCGACACGTTCAAGGCGCTGATCGCGGCGTCGGTCGATCTGACCGGCGTGCCGGCCGAGGGCGCGACGCAGGCGAGCCACCGCGTGATCGCCGATCACCTCCGTGCCTCGAGCTTCCTTGTCGCCGACGGCGTGCTGCCGTCGAATGAGGGGCGCGGCTATGTGCTGCGCCGGATCATGCGCCGCGCCATGCGCCACGCGCACCTGCTCGGTGCGAAGGATCCGCTGATGCACCGGCTGTTGCCGTCGCTGACCGCCGAGATGGGCGCTGCCTATCCCGAACTGATCCGCGCGCAGCCGCTGATCGCCGAGACGCTGGAGCGTGAGGAAACCAAGTTCCGGCAGACGCTCGACAAGGGGCTTCGCCTGCTCGACGAGGCGACCGTCGGCATGGGCAAGGGCGATACGCTGTCGGGCGAGGTCGCGTTCAAGCTCTATGATACCTATGGCTTCCCCTATGACCTGACCGAAGATGCGCTGCGCTCCAACGACATCGCGGTCGATCGTGCGGGCTTCG
This sequence comes from Sphingopyxis sp. BSN-002, assembly GCF_022024275.1. Classification (NCBI taxonomy): domain Bacteria; kingdom Pseudomonadati; phylum Pseudomonadota; class Alphaproteobacteria; order Sphingomonadales; family Sphingopyxidaceae; genus Sphingopyxis; species Sphingopyxis sp. BSN-002. The sequence continues at coordinate 970,723 of NZ_CP091804.1, read as the reverse complement.
ATGCGGCCATGGCGCAGCAAAAGGCCGCAGCGCGCGCGGCGTGGAAGGGCAGCGGCGAGAAGGCGTCGGACGAAATCTGGTTCGATCTTGCCGAGACCAACGGCAGCACCGAATTCACGGGCTATACCTCGACCGCGGGCGAGGCGACGGTGATCGGCCTCGTCAGGGACGGCAAGCCGGTCGACGACGCCAAGGCAGGCGACGAGGTCGTCGTGCTGACCAACCAGACGCCCTTCTATGGCGAGAGCGGCGGCCAGATGGGCGACGCTGGTTCGATCACGACGCTGGACGGCGCAAAGGCGATTGTCAGCGACACGGGCAAGCCGCTCGGCCGCCTGCATACGCATCAGGCGAAGCTGGAGGCGGGGACGCTGAAGGTCGGCGATACGGTACAGCTGACCGTCGATGCCGAGCGTCGCGACCGCATCCGCGCCAATCACAGCGCGACGCACCTGCTGCACGCGGCGCTCCGCAACCGGCTTGGCGGGCATGTGACGCAGAAGGGCAGCCTAGTTGCCGAAGATCGCTTCCGCTTCGACTTCTCGCATCCCAAGGCGCTGACCGCCGAAGAGATTTCGGAGGTCGAAGCCGATGTGAACGCGCAGATCCGCGGCAACGACGCAGTGTCGACCCGGCTGATGACCCCCGACGATGCGATCGCGGCGGGCGCGATGGCGCTGTTCGGCGAGAAATATGGCGACGAAGTGCGCGTGCTGTCGATGGGGCATGCCGACGACCACAGCTATTCGGTCGAGCTGTGCGGCGGGACGCACGTCCGCGCACTCGGCGACATCGGTTTGTTCAAGATCATCAGCGAGAGCGCGGTCTCTTCGGGCGTCCGGCGTATCGAGGCGCTGACCGGCGAAGCGGCGCGTCAGTGGCTCAACGGCCGCGACGAGGCGTTGAAGGCGGCGGCAGCGGCGCTCAAGACCTCGCCTGACGATGTGCCGGCACGCGTTGTCGCGCTTGCCGAGCAGCTCAGGAAGGCGGAGCGCGAGCTCGCCGATGCGAAGAAAGCACTGGCGATGGGCGGCGGCGGCGCGGCGGCGGGACCGGCGGTCGAGCAGGTCGGCGATGTCGCTTTCCTCGCGCAGGTTGTCGACGGGCTCGATCCGAAGGAGTTGCGCGGCACGGTCGACTGGCTGAAGAAGCAGGTCGGCAGCGGTGTAGCGATTCTCGTTGCGGTCAACGACGGGCGCGCTTCGGTCGCGGTCGGCGTGACCGACGACAGGACGGGCAGCCATAGCGCCGTCGATCTGGTCAAGGTGGCGGTCGCCGCGCTTGGCGGGCAGGGCGGCGGGGGGCGCGCTGACATGGCGCAGGGCGGTGGCCCTGACGGCGCTGCGGCGAACGACGCCGTTGCGGCAGTCAAAGCCGCGCTCGCTTGAAACCGACCAAGAAGACGCGGCGCATCGATCATGCCGAGCGGCTGATCGCCGCGCCCCTGGTCGATGTCTTTGCCGCGTTCACGAGCGCGGCGACGCTCGCGCAATGGTTGCCGCCCGAGGGAGCGACGGGGACGTTCGAGCATGTCGACCTGCGCGCGGGCGGCGGCTTTTTGATGCGGCTGACTTTCGACGACGCCGATGTCGAGACCAAGAGCGACGACGACAGTGACGTCGTGGAAGTCTATATTCCGACGCTCGACGACGGGCGGCTGGTGGTGTGGCAGGTCGAATTCGAATCCGACGATCCGCGCTTTTCGGGGACGATGGAAATGCACTGGTATCTGTCGCGGCAGAGCGGCGGCACGCTGGTCACGATCGATGCGCATCACGTGCCGCCGGGTATTTCGGCGAAGGACCATGTCGAGGGGCTGAATAGCTCGCTCGCGAACCTGGCCGGGGTGGTTGAGGTTTAGCCCTCGACCCCTTTCGCCTTCCCCCACGCCCGTGCCGCGGTGTACCCCAGATAGCCCGTCCCGAAGAGCGCATAGAGCGGCTCGGGAATGCCCGCGAGATAGGCGTTCATCCCTTCGGCGATGCCCTTCGCCATATCGGGCCGTGCGGCGGCGATCAGACCCATCGGGATCGCCCAGAGCAACAGCGCATACATGACATAGAGGAAGCTCGGCCGCGCGCGGCTGGTCCAGGGGTCGGCGCTGTTGGCTTCGGCAACGATCGCAGTCATTCGCGTCTTGATCGCTTCCATTTCCTGACTGCCCTCGAGCTTCAGCAGCTCAAGTTTCGCGCGGTCGCGTGCTTCGGGGTCGGGGATGATCTTGTCGATCAGCTTGGCGACGGGGCCGATCAGGCCTTCGATGATGCTCATTCCGGTGTTCCTTTGTCGTCAAAGTTCAGTGAAGTTCAGCCTCGAGGCGGCAGCTGCCGCGTCAGTCCGGGCCGATGCGATTGGCGAGCCAGCCATAGAGAAAGGCCTCCTGGCTCGGACGGCGTTCGGCGAGCGCGATGTAACGTTCGCCCTGCAGCGCTTCCATCGCCCGGAGGAGCACGATTTCGCCGCTCTTGCCGCGGGCTTTCAGGAAGCCGTCGAGCGCCGATAATGTGCGCGGGCCGATCTCGCGATCGACGGCAATGTCGGGATAGTCGCGTGCGGCACGGTTGAGCGCGTTGAGCGCGCGCTGGAGGAAGCCGGCGGCGGTGCCGGTGCCCATGTTGACGCCGGTATCGAACAACTCGCCCGCGATCTTCGGCGCGCGAAGGGCAACCTTGTCGAAGCCGGGGCGCAGCCAATAGAGACGGCGATAGATAGCGGCCGCCTCGGCGCGCGGCAGGTCGCGCATGCAGCCGTCAAACCCTTGCGCGCGTGCGACCGCTTCGGTGATTCCCCAGCAGGTGGGGCCGCCGCGGTCGGCGGGGTGGTTTACATATCGGCCTTCGCGGTCGATGACGGCATCGATCAACGCGTCGGCGTCGTTGATCGAAGGATCTGGTCTTGGCATGATTCGCTCCTTCCGGTTATTGCAATAATAATAACGAACCATATAGGTACATTGTAGGAAAGGCTTTTCTTGATGCGGGCTTTGCAGGTGCGTGCGTTGTTGCCCGATCATGCCGGTGCGGCGGTTGTTGACCTTCCGGTGCCCGAGCCGGGGCCGGGCGAAGTGCGCGTCCGTGTGCGTGCGGCGGCGGTCAATTTTCCGGACCTGCTGATGACCGGAGGCGGCTATCAGTTGAAGCCCGACCTGCCTTTTGTGTCGGGGTTGGAGTTCGCCGGCGAGGTCGATGCGGTGGGTGAGGGCGTTGCCGGCTGGCGCGCGGGCGATGCGGTCGTCGGCGGCAACCGGTTTGGAGCGATGGCCGAATATACGCTGGTTCCCGCCGGCGCGCTCCGGCCCAAGCCTGACGCGCTGGGTTGGGAAGAGGCCGCGGCCTATCCGGTCGCGTATCTCACTGCCTATGTCGCGCTCGTCCGCTGCGGGAAGATCGAGGCAGGCGAGACGTTGCTGGTTCATGGCGCGGCAGGGGGCGTCGGATTGGCGACGGTCGATCTGGCGAAAGCACTCGGCGCGAAGGTGATCGCTGCGGCGAGCAGCGCGGCGAAGCGCGATGCGATCGTGAAGTTCTATGGCCCCGATGCGGTGATCGCGGCCGAACCGGGCTTTCGCGAGGAAGTGAAGGCGCTGACCGGCGGAAAGGGCGCCGACGTGATTTTCGACCCCGTGGGCGGCGACGTGTTCGATGAATCGACGCGTTGTATCGCCTTCGGCGGACGTCTGCTCGTGATCGGATTTGCTTCGGGCCGGATTCCCAAAGTGTCGGTCAATATGCCGCTGATCAAGGGATTCTCGGTGGTCGGCGTGCGCGCCGGCGAATATGGGCGCCGTTTCCCGGACCGCGGCGCGGAGAATGTCGCGGCGATCGACGCGCTGGCGGCGGAAGGCCGGATCCGGCCGCATGTGCATGCCGCGCTTGATCTTGCCGACTGGCGCGAGGCGTTCGCGATGCTCGAACGGCGCGAGGTAATCGGAAAGGTCGTGCTTCGTCCGTGACGAACCGAGTGCGGCTGCCATAGTTTTGCGACATCCGCGCCGCCATGTCCGCGCGGGGCCGTACGGCGCGTTCGCCGGGATGAACAAAAGGACATGAAATGAAGAAATTGATGATGGTCGCGGTTTCGGCCGCCCTGGCCGCTCCGGTGCTGGCTTCGGCTCAGCCGCCCCAGGACGGCGGGCGGATGTTTGCGATGATCGACACCAACGGCGACGGCAAGCTCGACAAGGCCGAGGTCACCAAGATGGCGGAGATGCGGGCGCAGCGGCAGGGCGATCCGTCGCTCGCGGCACCCGAGAAGATCGATATCTTCTTCAAGCATCTCGACGCCAATGGCGACGGCTTCATCGACAAGGGCGAACTCGAAGCGATGCGCAAGGCGCGCGCGTCGGCCCCGCCGCAGGACAGCGCGCCGGATGCACCCCAGGAGGGACCTTCGGACGCGAACTGACAAGGAAAGCGATGATCCCCGGCCGCGTGCCGGGGATCACAGGACGAGCAGCGCCGCCTGGACCAGAAACGTCAGGCCGACGAGGGTGACGAGCCAGCGGCGCATGGTGCGGAACTGCGCGTCGCTGATCCGGTCGAGAATATAGCCGCCGACCGTGATGCCGGCCATCGAGGCCGCAATGGCGATCAGCGTCGCCGGGAGCGCGATGGCTTCACGCGCGGCGGGGCTCAGCAGCAGGCCGCCATAGACAAGAATCTTCGAGGCGTGGCCCATCGCCTGCATCACTGCCTTGGTCGCGACGACCTGATGGCGGTTGAGGCCGGTGTTGACGAACAGCAGGTCGCTGACCGGGCCCGACACGCCGGAGATGAGCGAGACGCCGTTCGAGACAAAGCCCCCGCCCAGCGCGTGCAGGGGTTTGGCCGCGTCGAGGCGGATCCAGCGTTCGGGAAGCCAGACGAGGATCGGGGTCAGGCCAAGGCCCAGGAAGACGAGGAATTTGGTCGGCGCGAAAACGATCAGCGAGAAAAGGCCGAGCGATGCCGCCGAGCCGACTGCAAACCAGACCAGTACCGGCCAGACAACGTGGCGCCGATGCAGCAGGAAACGCCAGAGGTTCGATGCGAACTGGATGACGCCGTGGAGCGCTAGGGCGAGGGCCGCCGGCAACAGCCATGTCAGCACGCCCATGAAGACGATGCCGCCGGCCATGCCGAAAATGCCCGAGAGAATGGAGGTGAGGAAAGCGGCTATGACGATCAGCACGCTTGCCTGCATCGCGCCCTCGCTTCCGGTACGAACCGCGAACCCGCGGTTGAAATTGGTCGGGACGAGAGGATTCGAACCTCCGACCCCCACACCCCCAGTGTGATGCGCTACCAGGCTGCGCTACGTCCCGACCGGCCCTTTCGGGCAGGCGAGGCCCCTAGCGCGGCTTGGCTGGCGATGCAAGCGGCGATGGGCATGGCGATGCAATCTCTGCGCCGGCCCTTGACCGCGCCGTCCGGCACCCCATTTCGGCCGTCGCTTGCCGCGGGGGAGGGTTGCAGCGACGGTTGCGCGCCACGCCCCTGCGTGATAGGCGCCGCGCCATATTTGCTCGGCTTTCCGATCGGGAATGACCGAAGCTGCAACGAGAAAGTCTTTCATTCATGTCGACCAATCTGCTTCTGACCCAGGCGGCTGGTTCCGGGGGCGGGGCCGCCGGTTTCATCATGCTGGTGCCCTATCTGCTGATCTTCGTCGTTTTCTGGCTCTTCCTGATCCGTCCGCAGCAGCAGCGCGCCAAGGAGCACCGGGCCAAGATCGCCGCAGTGAAGCCGCGCGACCAGGTCGTGACCGGCGGCGGTATCGTAGGCAAGGTGACCCGCGTCGACGATGATTTCGCCGATGTCGAGATCGCACAGGGCGTGAAGATCAAGGTCGTGAAGTCGACCCTCGCCGACGTGCTCGAGCCCGGCACCAAGCCCGCGAACGACTGACGCGCCGGCGCTGCACATCGGCGGCGCCGCCAGACTGACCGGAACCTATCATGCTAGATTTCCCGCGCTGGAAGACCATCGGCATCAGCATTATCCTGCTGCTCGGCATCCTTTTCGCCATTCCCAGCTTCCTCCCGTCCAAGACGTTCGACAAGCTGCCGGGCATCGCGCAGATCAAGGTCAATCTGGGCCTCGACCTTGCGGGCGGCAGCCATCTGCTGCTCGAGGCCGACATCGACGACCTGCAGAAGACGCAGCTGGCGAACATGGAAAAGACGGTGCGTGCCGCAATGCGCGGCGAGCGCGGTCCCGATGACGATATCGCGATCGGCGAGCTTTCGACGGCCGGGGGCAAGATCAGCTTCCTCGTCCGCGATCAGGCACAGCTCGACGCGGCGCGCGAACGGTTGTTCAGCGAAACGCAGGGCGCCGGGCTGACCGGGCAGCGCGACTGGACGATCGATGTCGTCGATACGACGCGCATCGTGATGACGCCGACCGCAGCCGGTCAGAAACAGGCCATCGCGGGCGCCATGGATACGGCGCGCGAGATCATCGACAAGCGCGTCAACGCGCTCGGTACCCGCGAGCCGACGATCATCCGTCAGGGCGACGACCGGATCGTGGTACAGGTGCCGGGTCTTCAGGATCCGCAGCAGCTGAAGGACCTGATCGGCAAGACCGCCCGCCTCGAATTCCGCATGGTCGACCCGAACGCCGATCCGAACGAGGCGGCCGCGGGCCGCGCGCCGGTGGGCAGCGAGATCGTCCCCTACGCCGAAGGCGCCAATGGCAGCGCGCCGTTCGAGGTGCTGCGCCGCCAGGTGATGATCAGCGGCGAGCAGCTGCTCGACGCCAAGCAGGGCTATGATGGCCAGTCGGGCCAGCCGGTCGTCAACATCCGTTTCGATTCGGGTGGCTCGGCGACTTTTGCGAAGGTCACGGCACAGAATGTCGGCAAGCGCTTTGCGATGGTCCTTGATGGCAAGGTTCTGTCGGCGCCGTCGATCAACGAACCCATTCTGGGCGGTAGCGCGCAGATTTCGGGAAGCTTCTCGGTCGCGAGCGCGAACAATCTGGCGATTTCGCTGCGCTCGGGTGCTCTGCCCGTCAAGATGACCGTGGTCGAGGAGCGCACGGTGACCCCCGAACTGGGCGCCGACTCGATCCGCAAGGGCATCATCGCCGGGATCGTCGCGACCGTCGCGGTGCTGACGCTGATGGTTCTCGTCTATGGCCGCTTCGGCATCTATGCGAACGTCGCGCTGTTCTTCAACATCTTCCTGATCATCGCGATCATGGCGGCGTTCAACGCGACGCTGACGCTTCCCGGCATCGCGGGCTTCGTGCTTACGGTCGGTGCGGCCGTCGACGCCAACGTGCTGATCAACGAACGCATACGCGAAGAACTCAAGCGCGGACGACGTGTCTTCCAGGCCGTCGAACTCGGTTATTCCGAGGCTAGCCGCGCGATTTTCGACGCCAACGTCACCAACGTGATCGCGGCCTTGCTGATGTTCTGGTTCGGCTCGGGCCCGATCAAGGGCTTTGCGGTGGTTCTGACCATCGGCATCGTTACCAGCGTTTTCACCGCCGTTACCGTCACGCGCCTGTTCGCCGCCCGCTGGCTGCACAAGACGCGCCCGACGACGATCAACATTTAAGGAAAGGGCGACATCATGCGTTTGCTGAAACTCGTCCCCGACGACACGAACATCGATTTTCTGAAGTGGCGCAAGCTCGCTTCGGCAATGAGCTTTATCCTCGTCGCGATCTCGATCGCGCTCGTTGCGGTGAAGGGGCTGAACCTCGGCGTCGACTTCGTCGGCGGCCAGTCGGTCCGCGTCGAATTCCCGCAGGCCATGCCGCCGATCGACGAGATCCGCGAAAAGGTCAGCCATATCGGGCTCGGCGAACCGACGATCCAGCAGTTCGGATCGGACAAGGCGGTGTCGATCCGTACCGCGCTGCCCGAAGGCGACAAGACCGTCGCGGATCGCGCCGGCAAGCAGCTGGTCGCGGGCATCCAGAAGGCCTTCCCGACCGCACATACCGGGTCGGTCGAAACGGTGTCGGGCAAGGTGTCCGGCGAGTTGATCAGCACCGGCGCCCTGAGCTTGGCGCTCGCGATGCTCGGCATCTCGATCTATATCTGGATCCGCTTCGAATGGCAGTTCGGCGTCGGCGCGCTCGGACGCCTGTTCCACGAAGTAGCGCTGACCTTCGGCTTTTTTGCCGTGACCCAGTTGCAGTTCGACCTGAACAGCATCGCCGCGCTTTTGACCATCGTCGGCTATTCGCTGAACGACACGATCGTCGTGTATGACCGCGTCCGCGAAAATCTGAAGAAATATCGCAAGATGGAGATCGTTCCGCTACTGAACCTCAGCATCAACGAGACGCTGTCGCGTACCGTGATGACCAGCGTATCGGTGATGCTTGCGCTGGGCATGTTGCTGATCTTCGGCCCCGATGTCATCTTCGGCTTTACGGCAGCCATGCTGTTCGGCGTGTTCGTCGGTACCTATTCGTCGATCCTGATGTCGACGCCGGTGCTGGTCTGGCTGAAGGTCGGCCCGCACAGCTTCGTACCGCGCACCAGCGCCGCGAGCGAAGGTGCCGAGCGCATCCAGCGCAAGGACGACGGCGCGGTCGTGTGACGGTTAGCGGCCCGCGCAGCGGCGGAGATGCTCCGCCAGCTCGCGGCCGTTGCGGTCCCAGTCGAAGCGGCCGCCAAGCGTGGCTGCAGCCTCCGTCTGCGTTCCTCGGGTCGCGAGAACGGACTGTATTGCGGCCGCTATTGCATCGGGTGTTCGCTCGACGATGCGGCCGGCAATCGGCGAGATGACGAGTTCAGCTGCGCCGCCGGCGTCGCTGATCACGATCGGTGTCCCGCAGGCGAGCGCTTCGACCCACGCATTGGCGAGACCTTCGCTGACCGACGGCATCACGACGATATCTGCGGCGCGATAAAGCTGCGGCAGGTCGGCGTTGGCGACGGGTCCCATAAGATGGACGCGGTCTGCAACGCCGATCCGTTCGGCGAGCGCGCGGTAGCGGGCTTCCTCTTCCCCGGCACCCGCCAGCCAGTAGTGGACGTCGGGAAGCTTCGTCAGGGCCTCGATCACGAGCGCCTGACCTTTGCGCGGGATAAGTGCGCCGACGGTGGCGATTGCGGGCGCATCCCCCATGCCCAGTGCGGTACGCGCTTCAGCGCGATCGCCGGGATGGAAGCGGGCGGTGTCGATGCCGGTATAATGGACGGCGATCTTGTTTCGGTCGATGCCGATCGCTGCCATGTCGCTGCGCATCGCATCCGAGACGGCGAGCAGGCCGGCGGCGCGATTGCCGGCCTTGATGACCTGCTGCCTGGTTGCCGGATCATGGCCGAAATGGCTGATGTCGGCGCCGCGTGCCTTTGCGGAAAAGGGGAGGCCCAGTGCATCGGCGACGCGCATTGCGGCGGGGCCGTCGGGGTAGAAGAATTGCGCGTCGATGATGTCGAACGACTTTCCTCGAACGGCCGACAGCACCGCGCGCCCGACCCGCGCCGGATTGAAGCGCGCGCCATAGCGCGGGATCAGCGTAAAGCGTGGACGAAGGACGGTGAGGCCGTTCCATTGTTCGGTCCATGGCAGGTCGCGGAGCGCGCGATATCGCCGATGCAACGAGAGCGGGAAGGGGGGAAGGCCGACGGGCGCGACGACCGTCAGTTCGACGCCGGGCTGCGCGGCGAGCGCGCGCAGGCTTTTCTCGACGAACAGGCCGAAGTTGGGCCGCGCAGCGTCGGGGAACAGCGTCGCGATCGACAGGACGCGCAGGGGTTCTCGCGAAGCCACCTAAAGCGTGCGGATCAGGCGAACGGCGACCGCCGCCCAGGGCGGGTTGCTGACGACCTGCTGGCGCTGGCCCGTCCCGAGCGGCAGCAGGTGGAGTTTTTCGCCGTCGACGTTGAGCAGGCGGGCGAAGAAGAAACGCCCGGCAGGGCGGGGGACGAGGAGATCGCGATTGAGCGCGTTCGTCCAGTCACCTTCGATCCGGCGGCACCAGATTTCATCTCCCGCGCGATAATCGCCGATCGACGAGGTGACGCGTATGGCGACCATATCCTCGCCCGGGCGCGCGGTAAGCGCCTGTTCGACGCGCGTCGGTGCCTGCGCGCCATCGGCGCTCAGCAGGGCTGTAATGGTAAGCTGGGTATCCTGCGGCAGCTGGACGAGCTCGGCAGCTTCGACCCCGAGCGCCTTCGCGATGCGGTTCATCCAGCCGAGCGAGAGCGTGCGTGTGCCGGTTTCGAGGCGCCCGATCGTCTGCGCCGTCGTCGGCGGATCGCAGCGCTGGCCGACTTCTTCGAGCGTCAGGCCCTTGGCGCGGCGTACGGCGCGAATGCTGTTGATCATCGCAAAGCCTCCGGATAACCAAATCGGTTTCTTCTTTCCTACAAAATAATCCAATGTCAAGCCGGTCGTGCAACGAAGGAGAATCGCATGACCGCACGCCGTCTGGAAACGCATATCCATCCCGACGATCGCCTCGATCCCGGCAAGGCGGGGCCGCAGGTGATGCGGCGCGTGACGGTGAATGTCGCGGAGAGCCCGATCGCGTGGCTGGCATCGCGCGGAATGCTGACCGAGGCGCAACTGCGGGCAGGAGAACGGCTGCGCGCCGATTATGAGCGTGCGGGACTGTCGGCCCGGGTGACGATGCGCTGGGATGCCGCGCCTCCCGCCCGGAGCCGTGGTGGCGCGCGGGCTTCGGATGCGTCACTGGCGCGCATGGATGCGCACAGGCGTTTTCACGCGGCAGTCGATCATACTGGTCCCGGACTGGCCGATATCTGCTGGCGAGTGGTCTGCGCGGGCGAGGCGATTGGCGCCGCCGAGAAGGCGATGCGATGGCCTGCGCGGTCTGGAAAGCTGGTGCTGGGGCTGGCGCTCGACAGGCTGGCGCAGTTTTATGGCATCTCGTAAATCAGCCGAAAATGCGCTGGGTTTCAGAGATATCCTTGGCATAGGTGTTCGCGACGCGTTTCGATTTTGCCAGGTAAAGTGTCCAGACAGTCGCTGAGATACAGGATTTCCCGATAGAGAGCAGCGCCTCGGGGACCGCGGCCCCGGCAAATTTCGGGAACATGATGGCGGAGACGGCCAGGTCGACCAGTGTCGGCAAAATTGCCAGGCACCACAGGCCTATGACACCGATAACGACGCTCGACCAGCGATGCACCGCCAACAACCGGTAAGCCATGAAAACGGAACCGGCGACCGAAACGATGATCAGCGCCCAGCTGATAGCGACATAAGTTCCGGTACCCGGGCCAAGCAAATGAGCGGCGGCGTCGACTTCCGCGATATTGGCGCTCGCCTGAAACAGCATTCGTGCCGGCGAGACGATACCGAGAATGAAGACAAAAAAGCCGAGCCAGCCTCCGACGCCCTTAAGCTGTGGTTCCTCCGTAAAATCGGTCATCGATCATCTCTCCCCTTCCGGGATGCCGTACCTTGTTCATGCAGGCAATGATGGATCGCGGCATTGTGGCGCGATCTACTGGAGCGCTTCGATCTCTTCGGCCAAAGCGAGCCAGCGATCCTCCGCCAGACCCTTTTCCTCGCGGAGTTTGTCGAGCTTTGTGGTCAACGCGTTAAAGCGCGCATTGTCGCGCGTGAACAGGCTGCCGTCGGAGAGTTCGGTCTCGATCGCGGCCATCTCCTTCTCGATCTCCTCGATCCGGGCGGGGAGCAGGTCGTAGTCGCGCTGATCCTTGTAGCTCAGCTTCTTGCGCGCCTGCGGCGGGGGAGGCGGGGTTGCTTCGCTCGATGCGGCCTTGGCTTTGACGGCGGCGGGCTTGCTGCGCTTGGCTTCCCAATCGGCGTAACCGCCCGCGACGATGTCGACCTTGCCCGATCCGTCGAGACCGAGCGTGACGGTCACCGTGCGATCAAGGAAGTCGCGGTCGTGGCTGACGAGCAGCACGGTGCCTTCGTAATCCGCTATAACTTCCTGCAGCAGGTCGAGCGTTTCGAGGTCGAGATCGTTGGTCGGTTCGTCGAGGACGAGCAGGTTCGATTCGCGGGCGAATTCGCGTGCGAGCAGCAGCCGCGAGCGTTCGCCGCCCGAGAGCGCGCCGACGTTGGCCTCGGCGATGCCGGGATCGAAGAGGAAGTCCTTCAGATAGCCCTGCACATGCTTTTTGACGCCGCGCACTTCGACCCAGTCGCCGCCGTCGGCGAGGATGTCGCGGACGGTCTTGTCGGGGGCGAGCAGGCTGCGTTGCTGATCGATCACGATGCCGTCGAGCGTCGGGGCGAGCGTGACCGTCCCCTCGTCGGGCTGGATTTCGCCCGTGAGCAGTTTGAGCAGCGTCGATTTGCCCGCGCCGTTGGCACCGACGATGCCGATGCGGTCGCCGCGCTGGACACGGAAATCGAAGTCCCTGATGATCGTGCGGTCGCCGAAGCGCTTGGTGATATGGTCGGCGACGATCACCGATTTCGAGCGGACATCGTCGTTGGCGAGGCCGAGCTTGGCGACGCCGGGGCCGCCGATCATCGCGGCGCGGGTCGCGCGCATTTCCTTTAGTTTCTCGAGACGGCCTTGGTTGCGTTTGCGGCGCGCGGTGACGCCGCGCTCGAGCCAGTGCGCCTCGAGCCGCAGCTTCGAGTCGAGCTTCTGCGCGGCGCGGGCTTCCTCGGCGAAAACCGCCTCGGTCCACTCGTCGAAGCCGCCGAAACCGATTTCCTTGCGGCGAATGCTCCCGCGGTCGAGCCACAGCGTCTGGCGCGTGAGGCGGGTGAGGAAGGTGCGGTCGTGGCTGATGACGACGAAGGCGCCGGTGTAGCGCGACAGCCAATTTTCGAGCCAGTCGATCGCGGCGAGGTCGAGGTGGTTCGTCGGCTCGTCGAGCAGCAGCACGTCGGGATTCTGCGCGAGCGCGCGGGCGATCGCGGCGCGGCGGCGCTCGCCGCCAGAGGCGCTGGCGGCGGTGCGGTTCATGTCGATGCCGAGCTGGTCGGCGATCGCGGCGACATCATGCTCGGCGGGCGCGTCGGCGCCCGAGGTGGCGAAGTCCATCAGCGTGTCGAAGGCCGACAGGTCGGGTTCCTGCTCGAGCATCACGACATGGGTGCCGGGAACGATCATGCGCTTGCCCTTGTCGGCGTCGATGCGGTTTGCGAGCAATTTCAGCAACGTCGTCTTGCCGGCACCATTGCGGCCGATGAGCGCGAGACGGTCGCGCGCGCCGACATAGATGTCGAGATCCTGGAACAGCCAGCCGCTGCCTTGGACCAGACCGAGGCCTTCGTATGAAAGAATGGGTGCTGCCATGATGAACGGCTCGCTACTGGCGCGTTCAGCATCATGCAAGCGCTGTAAGGGCAAAGGCCGGAACGGGTTTGCTCCGTCAGCGTTACGGGGTGACTATCATGAACGGCCGGAACTCCGGTTCACAGGAGAATGAAATGACGAAGCAAATGCTCACCGCTATGGCTGCCGGCCTGATGCTGGCGGCTGCGACGCCCGCCATCGCGCAGCAAGGAGGTTCGACGGTGACGACAGCTACGACGCAGGGGCCCATCCTGTCCTTCAGCGTGAGCGAGGAAGTCCGCTCGCGTCCCGATCAGGCGACCGTCGGTGCCGGGGTGACGACGACCGCCTCGACCGCGGTCGAGGCGATGCGCCTCAATGCTGCGGCGATGGACAAGCTGATTGCCGCCGCCAAGGCGAAGGGCATCAAGGCCGAGGACATCCAGACGAGCGGCATCAACCTGTCGCCGCAGTATGACTATAGCAACAACGGCAACGGCCAGCCGCCGCGTTTCATCGGCTATCAGGTGTCGAACAGCGTTCGCGCGACGACGTCGAAGATCGACGATATCGGGCCGCTGCTCGATGCGCTGGTCGCGGCGGGCGGCACCAATGTCGACGGGCCGTGGTTCGGGATGAAGGATCCCGACGCGCAGCTCGTCGGCGCACGGGGCAGCGCGATCAAGGCGGCCGAAGCGAAGGCGGCCGACTATGCGCGGCTTGCAGGCTATCGCGGCGCCGAACTGGTTTCGATCGGCGAAGGCAGCTTCGGCGGACCGCAGCCGCCGATGCCGATGGTGCGGCTGCAGGCGATGGACGCCGCAGGCAAGGCCACGCCGGTCGAACCGGGGCAGGTTGCGAACACGCTGACGCTGAGCTTCCAGTACCGGCTGGTGCGGTAATGCTATCGGGGAGTTGGCCTCAGGCCAGCTCCCCTTCGGCCCACGGCCAAGGCCGTTCGCGGAACCATTTCGTGATGATATATTTGCGTCCCTTGCGGACCTTCATCCCGTGGTGGAGCGTATCGGGGTTCGCCGTGCCGTCGGGCCGGACATTGTTCCACGCGAGCAATTTGCCCGTTTCGGGCTGATGCATCTTTCCCGTCGACAGAAAGCGCGTTGCGCCGCCTGCGGCGGGCTCGTTGAGGTAGATCATCATCGTCCAGCTGCGCTGGCCGGGGATCGCGCAATAGGTTTCCCAGTCGGCACCGTGCGGGTCGAAATAGTCGGTGTGCGCCTTGAATTCCTCGCCCACGTCGTAACGCTGGCCCTGCAGCGGTTCGCCATATTCGAGCGGGATGCCCATCAGATCGTGTAGCCTGTTGTTCACCGCGATCACCGCCGGGTTGCGGTGGTCGAGGTCGCAGGTCGAGCTGGTCCGGAAGGCTTCGTCGCCGTTGGGATCGGCGATCGTCGACGGGCGCGCATCGCCGTCGATCAATGCCATCAGCCCGGCGCAGGTTTCGGTGTCGAGAAAGCGGGCGAGCATGAACTGCTGCAGCTTGGGCGAGGGCGTGCGCCTGATGCCCGGAACGGCGGCGAGCCGCTCGGCCGCGCGATCCGCGCCCGAGGTTGCCATGTCGACATGTTCGTTGTCAGCCATGGCGCGCTTTTAGTGGGCGAAGGCAGCGCGAACAATGCTTGACGCGAAGGGGGCGCGCGCCTATCGCCGCGCGCTGTCGCAGGCGGTTTCGCCCGACGTGTGGCGACCATAGCTCAGTTGGTTAGAGCGCCGGTTTGTGGTACCGGAGGTCGCGGGTTCGAGCCCCGTTGGTCGCCCCATTTTCTCTATCGTTGCGCATATGCGGGATATGGGGTGACTCATCGTCCCTGTTGCATTATTACGTCTTTACGTAATTTTTGAACGTGAGGATCTTGCCATGTCTGCTGTCTGGGATTTCGCCGATTTCGACGATCATGAGCATGTCCACATGTTCCGCGATCGCGCCAGCGGGCTGACCGCGGTCATCGCGGTCCACTCGACCCACCTCGGCCCCGGTGCGGGCGGCGTGCGTTACTGGCATTATCCGCAGCGCGCGGCGGCGATCACCGACGCGCTGCGCCTGTCGCGCGGCATGAGCTACAAGAATGCGATGGCAGGCCTGCCGATGGGCGGCGGCAAGGGCGTGATCCTGGCCGAAGAGAATGGCGCCAAGACGCCCGAACTGCTCGCAGCGTTCGGCCGCGCGGTCGATTCGCTGGGCGGCGCCTATGTGACCGCCGAGGATGTCGGGATCACCGATGCCGACATGGTCGAGATTTCGAAGCAGACGAAGCATGTCAGCGGGCTGCCCGTCGCGAGCGGCGCCGATGCCGGCGGCGATCCGGGGCCGTTCACCGCGCTGGGCGTGTATCTGGGCATCAAGGCGGCAATCAAAGAAGGTCTGGGCACCGACAGCGCCGCAGGCGTGCGCGTTGCGATCCAGGGTGTCGGCAGCGTCGGCGGCGGCGTCGCGCGGCGGCTGGCCGCCGAGGGCGCTAAGCTGACCCTCGCCGACGTCAATCTGGCGCGCGCGAAGGCGCTGGCCGAGGAGCTGGGCGCCGATCTTGCCGATTCGGCGGCGATCATGGAGGTCGAGGCCGACGTGCTGAGCCCCAATGCGCTGGGCGCGATCCTGACCGAGCGGAGCATCGAGAAGCTGCGCGTGCCGATCATCGCGGGCGGCGCGAACAACCAGCTTGCGACCGCGGCCGACGGCCAGCGCGTGCACGACCGCGGCATCGTCTATGCCCCCGACTATGTGATCAACGCGGGCGGCATCATCAACGTCGCGCTCGAATATCTGGGGCAGGGCAGCCGCGAAGAGGTCGAGAGCCGCATTCACCAGATCCCCGGCCGGCTGGCCGAGATCTGGGCCGAGAGCAAGGCGAGCGGCACTCCGGCGTCGGCGGTGGCCGACCGGATGGCGCAGAAGCTGATCGGACGCGGGTAAGGGGAACTCTTTTGATTTCCCGTTCGTGCTGAGCTTGTCGAAGCACCGTCTTTGTCTTTTCGGCCGTTGAAAAGAAGAACGGCCCTTCGACAAGCTCAGGGCGAACGGATGTGGGTGGCAGCGCGGTTCAAATCCGCTAAGCCTCCTTCCCGATGAAACGGCATTTCTATCTGGTCGCAGGCTGGGCTTCGCTGGGACTCGGCGCGATCGGCGCGTTCCTGCCGCTTTTGCCGACGGTGCCATTCGTCATCCTCGCCGCTTTCTGCTTCGCGCGCTCGTCGCCGCGGCTCGAGGCGTGGCTGCTGAACCATCCGCATTTCGGGCACCATATCGTCGCGTGGCGCGAGAAGGGGGCGATCAGCCGCAAGGGCAAGATCGCGGCGACGGCCGCCTTTGCTTTCAGCATCGTGCTGGCGGCGATCTTCTCGCCCTGGCCATGGGTCATGGCGCCGGTGATCGCAGCGGTGGTGACGGGGAGCTGGATCTGGACGCGGCCGGAGGGGTAGAGCCGCAGGCATATGTGAACCCCGGCGAAAGCCGGGGCCCAGATCGAAAACGTTGCGCTGAACATTCTGGGCCCCGGCTTTCGCCGGGGTTCACAAACGGGGCGAGGGTTGACCTTCGGAGCCGGGCGGGCGACAGAAGCGCCGCCGGGTCGCGCCGGGCAATTCACTGGACCGATAAATCGGCCTCACCTAAAGACGACGCGAACCGATGCACGCTTACGCCAATCCGACCCGCTTTCTGACGATCGCCAAGCCGCTGACGCCGTGGCTGCTCGGCGTCGGATTGCTGCTCGTGCTGGGCGGCGCCTTCGCCGGGCTGACGATGGTTCCGGGCGAGGCGAAGCAGGGCGAGACCGCCCGCATCCTGTATGTTCATGTGCCCTCGGCCTGGCTCGGCATGGGCGGCTGGACGAGCCTTGCCGTCGCAGGGCTGGTGCAGCTTGTCTGGCGGCATCCGCTCTCGGGGATCGCCGCGCGCGCGATCGCGGTCCCGGGGATGCTGTTCACCGCGCTGTGCCTCGCGACCGGATCGATCTGGGGCAAGCCGACCTGGGGTACCTGGTGGGAATGGGACGGCCGGATGACCTCGATGCTCGTCCTCCTCTTCCTCTACGCGGGCTTCATCGCGCTGACGAACGGCGATGAGGGGCAGCGGCAGGGCGGGTCGCTGTCGCGCGGCGCGGCGATCTATGCGCTGGTCGGCGCGATCAATATTCCGATCATCAACCGCAGCGTCGTATGGTGGAACAGCCTGCATCAGGGGCCGAGCATCACGGTGCGCGGTTCGTCGATCGACGGCACATTGCTGTGGCCTTTGGGCTTGACCCTGCTCGGTTTTTCGCTGCTATTCGGCGCCATCGTGCTGATGCGAATGCGGCGGATCATCGCCGACAACCGCGTCGCGGCGCGGCTGCGGCGGCTCGCCGACGATGAGGGAAGCTGACAAATGACGGGGGTGATCAGCGGGAGCGGGCAATGGGCCTATGTGGCGGCCGCCTATATCCTGACCGCGCTGCTGACCAGCGCGGTCCTGTGGACGAGTTGGCGCGCGATGGCGAAGGCCGAGAAGCGCAGCGACGCGCTGCGTAAGGACCGCAAATGAAGGCGAAGCATCAAAGACTGATTCTGGCGGCGATCGCGCTTTGCGGGGTCGGCGGAGCCGGCGTACTCGCCGCGAGCGCTCTGCGCGACGAGGCTGCCTATTTTCGCACGCCCGCCGAAGTCGTCGCCGGCAAAGCGACTGTCGGTGAGCCGATGCGGCTGGGCGGCATGGTCGCTGCGGGCAGCATCAAGCGGCAGGCCGACGGCCTGACCATCGACTTCGTCGCGACCGACGGCAAGGCGTCGATCCCGGTCCAGTTCAAGGGGATCGTCCCCGACCTGTTCGCCGAAAATTCGGGGATGGTCGCCGACGGCCGGATGCGCGCCGACGGCACGTTTGTTGCGGACCGCATCCTCGCCAAGCATGACGAGCGCTATATGCCGCCGCAGATGGGCGACATGCCGAAGAATATGAAGGTGGCGCCCAAAGCATGATCGCCGAACTCGGTCTGGCCCTGCTCTGGATTGCGGCAGCGCTTGCGTGCCTGTCGCTGGTCGCGGGCATCCTTTATGTGCGCACCGGCAAGGACGATCTCGCCGCACTGGTGCGGCCCGCCAGCGTCGCACAGGGCGTGCTCACCGCCGTCGCTTTCGGCCTGCTGATCACCTTGTTCGTCCGTTCGGACATGTCGGTCGAACTGGTCGCGCGCAACAGCCACAGCCTGAAGCCGATGCTGTTCAAGGTCGCGGGCGCGTGGGGCAATCACGAAGGGTCGATGCTGCTGTGGCTGACGATCCTCGGCGTTTCGGGCGCGCTCGTCGCGATCTTCGAGAAAAGGCTGCGCAAGGATACGCTGGTCGCGACGCTCGCGGCGCAGGCGGCGCTCAGCCTTGGCTTCTTTGCGTTCCTGCTGTTCTCGTCGAACCCGTTCAAGCGGTTGCCGGTGGCACCGCCCGACGGGCAGGGGCTCAATCCGCTGCTGCAGGACCCGGGCCTCGCCTTCCACCCGCCGACGCTTTACGTCGGCTATGTCGGGATTTCGGTCGCTTTCAGCTTTGCGGTCGGGGCGCTGATCACGCGTGAGATCGGTCCCGCTTTTGCGCGCGCGATGCGGCCGTGGGTGCTGGGAAGCTGGATTTTCCTGACGCTCGGCATCACCGCAGGCAGCTATTGGGCCTATTATGAGCTCGGCTGGGGTGGCTGGTGGTTCTGGGATCCGGTCGAGAATGTCTCGCTGATCCCCTGGCTCGCGGGGACGGCGCTGCTCCATTCGGTGGCGGTGACCGCAACGCGCAACGCGCTGCGCGCGTGGACGGTGATGCTGGCGGTGATCGCTTTCTCGATGTCGATGGTCGGCACCTTCATCGTCCGCTCGGGCCTGTTGACGAGCGTCCACAGCTTTGCCGTCGATCCCGAGCGCGGGACTTTCCTGCTCGTGCTGATGGCGCTCTATATCGGTGGCGCGCTGACGCTGTTCGCGCTGCGTGCGGGCGCGGTCGCCGAAGGCAAGAAGTTCGCGCTGATGAGCCGCGAAGGCTCGCTCGTCATCAACAATCTGTTGCTCACGACGATCCTCGCGCTCGTGCTCCTGGGCACGCTCTATCCGATCGTCGCCGAGGCGATGGGCGAGAAGATTTCGGTCGGTCCGCCCTATTACAACAAGGTCGCGGGACCGCTCGCGTTGATCCTGTGCCTCGTCATGGTCGCGGGACCGCTGCTGAGCTGGCGCAAGGACGATGGCAAGAAACTGTGGTCGCGCCTGCCTGCGGCCGTGTTCGCGGGGGCGGTCGTTCTGTTCGGCTTGGTGCTGTTCGGCGGCAAGGTCGGCGTGCTGCCGCTGCTCGGCATGACCGTGGCGGGCATCGTTGGCGTCGCAAGCCTCGCCCCCCTGTGGAAGCGCAACCTGCGCCGTACGCCGCTGCCCACATGGGGCATGGTGATCGCGCATTTCGGCGTTGCGGTCGCGCTTGCAGGGATGGCGGCCGAAAGCGCCTTCATCAAGGAGCGGCTGGTTGCCGCAGCGCCGGGCGAGACGGTGAAGGTCGACGATTTCGCGGTGAAATTCGCAGGCGTGAAACCCGTCGCAGGCCCCAATTACACCGCGATCCGCGGGACGCTGATCGCGACGACGCCGTCGGGTGCATCCTTCACGCTGCATCCCGAGGCGCGCATGTTCCCCGGGTTGATGGGAACCGCGCCGACCGAGACCAACGAGGCCGCGTTGCTGACGCGGCCGGGCGGGCAGCTTTATGTCGTGCTCGGGCAACCGGTCCCGAGCGCCGATGGCGCATCGGCCGACCGTTATCAGCTGCGCCTGTGGTGGAAGCCGCTGGTGTGGTGGATCTGGCTTGGCGGTGCGCTGATCGCGATCGGCGCGGCGTTGTCGCTGCTGGGACGAGCGCAGTTGATCGAAATCTGGCGCGCGCGGCGCGCGCGCAAGTCTCAGGAGCGCTTCGCATGAAGAGGAGCTGGGTCCTGTTCGTGCCGCTGGCGATCATGGGGCTGTTGTTCGGCGCCTTCATCTATCGCCTGACGGTGCCCGCCGAGACGCTGATCCAGTCGCAATGGATCAACAAGCCGATGCCGCTGTTCGACCTGCCGCCCGCGACCGCGGGAGTCGAGGGGTTGAAAAGCAGCCAGCTTTCCGACGGAAAGCCGCGGCTGGTCAATGTGTTCGCGAGCTGGTGCATTCCGTGCCGCGCCGAGGCGCCGCAACTCGAGGCACTGAAGGCCGCGGGCGTGCCGATCGACGGCATCGCGATCCGCGACCGGCCCGAGGATGTCGCGCAGTTCCTGGCCGAGAATGGCAATCCGTTCGACCGGATCGGGTCGGACGTGCAGAGCAGCGTCCAGATCGCGCTCGGGTCGTCGGGCGTTCCCGAAACCTTCCTGATCGATGGCAAAGGGATCATCCGCGAACAGATTCAGGGGGTGATCCTGCAGGAACAGGTCCCCGAGATCATCGCCAAGCTGGAGGCGATGAAGTGAGGGCGTATGCGCTTCCGCTGGCGCTGATGGCGCTGGTCGCGACGCCGATTGCCGCGCAGGACCGTCTGCCCCCCGCGCCCTATGCCTATCAGCAGCTGCGCGATCCCGCTCAGGAGGCGCAGGCCAAGGAGTTGATGGAAACGCTGCGGTGTCTGGTCTGTCAGGGCCAGTCGATCGCCGACAGCGATGCGCCGCTGGCGGGCGATATGCGCAATGAGGTGCGCACGAAGATCGCGGCAGGCGAAAGCCCCGACGCGATCCGCAAATGGCTCGTCGCGCGCTATGGCAACTGGGTGACCTATGATCCGCCGCTTGACGCTGCGACCGCGCTGCTGTGGTTCGGGCCGCTGCTGTTCCTCGCGCTCGGCGGGTGGCTGGCGTTCGGGCGGTTTCGGCGCGGAGAAGGCGAAGAGGAGAGAGGGGGGGAGCGCGGGGCATGATCTGGCTCTGGATATTCCTGTTCGCCTTGCTGACCGTCGGCGGCATCTTCTGGCTCGGCAAGCTTCCCGCCGCCTCGCGGCCGCTTGCCGGGGCAGCGGTGATGCTCGGTCTTGCCGGCTATGCGTTGCAGGGGAGTCCTTCGCTGCCGGGTCATCCCGTCGCGAAGGCGGCGGAGCCCGACGGCTTCGGCGAAGCGATCACGGACCGGCAGCAGGGCATGGCCGACCGCTTTGGTCCCGCGGCGCAATGGATCGGGATGTCCGACGGCTTCATGCGGACGGGCAAGACCGAGCTGGCGTCGAAAACGCTCGAAAAGGGGCTCGAGAAATATCCCGACAATGTCGACCTGTGGGTCGGTCTGGGCAATGCGCTTGTCGCGCACGGCGGCGGCGTGATGTCGCCCGCCGCCGCGCTGGCCTTCGACGAGGCGGCAAAGCGCGACCCGACGCATCCGGCGCCGCCCTTTTTCGCGGGGCTTGCGATGGCGCAAAGCGGCGATCTGAAGGGTGCCGAGGGCGTGTGGAGCCAGCTTCTCGCGCGCTCGCCCGCCGATGCGCCGTGGCGGCCCGACCTCGAAATGCGGCTGGCCCAGCTGCGGCAGGCGATGGGGCCGCAGCTGCCCGCCGAGGCGCCCGCGGGCCCGTAAGGTGCGTCCCGATTTGGAACCTATTATCGCCGCGCAAGCTCGTCTAAAGGCGCGCAATGACTGCTGAGTCGCAACAGGCGGCAAACGGGGCGGGTTCCGCCGCGACTGCTGCCGCCGAAACGGTCCATTACGGCCACGGACATCATAGCGATAGCAAGCTGAAGCTTGCCGTCGGCGCGGTCGGCGTCGTGTTCGGCGATATCGGCACGAGCCCGCTCTACGCGTTCCGCGAAACGTTCGCAGGCCATCACTCGATCGAGGCCGACCGGTTGCACATCTATGGCGTGCTGAGCCTCGTCTTCTGGTCGATGATGCTGGTCGTCACGTTCAAATATGTGCTGACGATCATGAAGGCCGACAACAAGGGCGAAGGCGGCAGCCTCGCGCTCCTCGCGCTGATCAGCCGCCAGTCGGAGGGCAAGCGCTGGACCTGGCCGATCGTCCTGCTCGGCGTGTTCGCGACCGCGCTCTTCTATGGCGACAGCATGATCACGCCGGCGATGTCGGTGCTGTCGGCGACCGAGGGTCTGCAATATGTGAGCCGCGGGTTCGAGCCCTATATCGTGCCGATCGCGCTCGCGATCCTGATCGGGCTGTTCGCGATCCAGTCGCGCGGGACGGCGAAGGTCGGCATGCTGTTCGGGCCGATCATGCTGCTCTATTTCACGATGCTCGCGGTGCTCGGGGTGATGCACATCCTCGACCATCCGACGATCGTCATGCACACGCTCAATCCGGTCAACGCGCTGCGCTTTTTCTATTATGACGGGTTCACGGCGTTCATCGCGCTGGGCGCGGTGGTGCTCGCGGTGACCGGCGCCGAAGCGCTCTACGCCGACATGGGGCATTTCGGGCGCGCGCCGATCGGGCTCAGCTGGATGTGCTTCGTGCTGCCGGCGCTGATGCTGAACTATATGGGGCAGGGCGCGATGGTGCTCGCCGCCGAGGTCGCGCCGACCGCGCAGCTGATCCAGGATCCCTTCTTCCTGATGATGCCCGATACCTGGCGCGTACCGGTCGTCATCCTTGCGATCCTCGCGACGATCATCGCGAGCCAGGCGGTGATTTCGGGCGCCTTCTCGCTGACCCAGCAGGCGATCCAGCTGGGCTTCATGCCGCGGCTGCGCGTCGATCACACCAGCGCGTCGGCGCAGGGGCAGATCTATATCCCGGTGGTCAACTGGGGGCTGATGGTGATGGTCATCCTGCTCGTCCTCTTCTTCGGATCGTCGAGCAACCTTGCCGCCGCTTACGGTATTGCGGTGACCGGCGCGATGTTCATCGACACCTGTCTGATGAGCGTCGTGCTGTTCGTGCTGTGGCGCTGGCCGGCGTGGAAAGCGCTGCCGATCCTGGCGGTCTTCTTCGTCGTCGACATCGCCTATTTCGGCGCGAATTTGATCAAGGTGCCCGACGGCGGCTGGGTGCCGCTGGCGATCGGGCTGATCATCTTCACGATGCTGACGACCTGGTCGCGCGGGCGCAAGCTGATGCAGCAGGAAATGGCCGAGGGGGCGATGCCGATTCCGGTGTTCGTGAAGTCCGCGGCGAACAGCGCGACGCGCGTGCCGGGGACCGCGGTGTTCATGACCTCGTCGTCGGACGGCGTGCCGCACGCGCTGCTCCACAATTTGAAGCACAACAAGGTGCTGCACGAACGGATCATCCTGCTGACGATCAAGATCGCCGACGTGCCCTTCGTTCCCGAGAGCAAGCTCTGCCAGCTCGAGGCGCTGGGGCAGGGGTTCCACCGGCTGATCCTGAACTATGGCTTCATGCAGCCGGTCGACGTTCCCGAAGCGCTGAAGCGCACCACCGGCTGCGGCGGCGAGTTCAAGATGCTGGAGACCAGCTTTTTCCTGTCGCGTCAGACGCTGATTGCGGCGAGCAAGCCCGGTATGCCGATCTGGCGCGAAAAGCTGTTCGCATGGATGCTGCGCAACTCGGAAAGCGCGATGGAATATTTCCGGTTGCCGACCAACCGCGTGGTCGAACTGGGAAGCCAGGTCGCAATCTGATCCGGTCCGGCGCGGTTAACTTGCCGCAATGCCCGAATAAGCGTTTGAACATTCTGGCAAGTCTTGCGATGCAAGGGCGAACCCTGGGCTAGGGGCGGCCGATATCGTGCAAGTGGGGCATGGCGACAATCCGATCTTTCCGATGCTATCGGAGCCCTTCGCCCTGATCGCAGGGCGGGCGCTTGCGGACCGCACAGACGATATGGTCGAGACCGCGTTGCGGCATATGGGGCTCCAGCCGCAACGGGTGGGTGGGGATTCGGCCGACGGGCCGCGTTACCGGGTGCATTTCGCGGCGTTATCGCTGCTCGCCAGCCGGGCGCCGTCCGACTTCCTCGACCTCGCCGATCCCCGCGATTCCTCGACGAGCCTGCTCGCCGCGAGCCTTCCCGACGATTGGCGGGAAGGCGGTCATTGCTGGCTGTTCTTTCCGGAGGCGAGCGAGGATGCGGCGTCGCAAACGCTGCGGATGCGCGAGTTCTTCAAGACGATGGTGCTATTGATCGATCTGTTCGATGCGAGCCATGTCTTCTGGTCGCCGGCAAGGCTGTGGTCCGACGCACCGCAGTTTCGTGCCTCGATCGCCGAGATGCTGAAGAGCGGCATGCCGCCGGTGCTCCATCTCGTGGCGTTTCGCCAGCAAGATGCCGGCGACGGGGCTTTCGTCCGTACGCGTGGGCTTGCGATGTTCGGTGGACAAGAGCTCGAAGCGCGCATCCCGTCCGGCTGGACCGTCGCAGAGATGGTCAAGCGGCTCGCGCGGCTGGCGCTCGACATCATCCTGTACGGCCCCGTTTCCGAGAGGCGGCGCTTGCGCGGGCTGGGTGCAGGCGAATGGGTCTCGCTCTCGCCGCAGGGCGGAACCTCGCCATCGACCGTCGTCGTCGAGTTCGGCAGCGATTTTGGATGACGCACCGCGGCTGGCACCGTGCGCCGCCGCCGCAACCGGGTTTTCAGCGCCATCATCTGATTCCCCTCGCGCTTCTGCATCGGCCCCAGATGGCGGCGATGTTCGATCATTTGCGCACCGACGGCTTCCTGCTGCAGCAGTTCGGCAGCAACGGGCTGGTGCTTCCGGCGTGCGAGGCGACGGCCTTATGGTCGGGTCACGCGCTCCATCGCGGTCCGCATCGGGGCTATAATGATGTGGTCGCCGCGCGGGTCGAGCGTATTCGCGTCCATTTCGCCGGGCAGTCGGCCGCCGACCTTCGCACCGCGAGGCGCACCGCTGTGATGCGGCTGCGCCTGTTGCAGGATGCGACGCGGCGCGCGCTGACCGACCGGCATGGCTGCGCCTTCTGGCTCAATCGCCGTGACCCGATGCGGCTGTTCGCCGACCGGCCTTATCTGGACGACGCGATCGAGCAGTTGTTCGGTGACATGATCAGAGTCTGACCTTGGCCTCAAGCTCGCGGCGTGCAGCGATATATTGCGCTTCGAGTTCGGCGACGAAGTCGGCGACAGGGCGCACTGCGGTGACGGGGCCGATGCCTTGGCCCGATCCCCAGATGTCCTTCCACGCCTTGACCTTGGTGTTGCCGCCCGAACCGAAATTCATCGTCTTGAGATCGCCTTCGGGCAGATTGTCGGGGTCCATGCCCGCCGAAACGATCGACTGGCGGAGGTAATTGCCGTGCACCCCGGTAAACAGGTTCGAATAGACGATGTCGGCGGCGCGCCCTTCGACGATGCCGTCCTTGTAGCCCTGATCGGCATTGGCTTCGGCGGTCGCGATGAAGGCGCTGCCGATATAGGCGAGGTCGGCACCGCAGGCCTGCGCCGCGAGGATCGAGCGGCCGTGGCCGATCGCACCCGACAGCGCGACCGGGCCGTCGAACCATTCGCGGATTTCCTGAATCAGCGCGAAAGGCGACTGGCGGCCGGCGTGGCCGCCGGCGCCCGCGGCGACGGGGATCAGGCCGTCGGCGCCCTTTTCGACCGCCTTGCGCGCGAAGCGGTCGTCGATGACGTCGTGGAGCGTGATGCCGCCCCAGCCATGCACCGCCTGATTCAGCTCCTCGCGCGCGCCGAGCGAAGTGATGGTGATCGGCACCTTCCACTTGGCGCAGGTCGCGATGTCCTGTTCGAGCCGGTCGTTCGATTTATGGACGATCTGGTTGACCGCATAGGGCGCCGAGAGGCGGTCGGGATTGTCGCGGTCCCATGCCGCCAGTTCCTCGGTGATCTGGTGGAGCCATTCGTCGAGCAACGCCTGCGGCCGCGCATTCAGCGCCGGGAAGCTGCCGACGACGCCGGCCTTGCACTGGGCGATAACGAGTTCGGGCCCCGACACGATGAACAGCGGCGAGCCGATGACGGGCAGGCGCAGGCGGTCGAAGATCGGGGGAAGGGCCATTGAATCACTCTCTCCAGTTGCGGTTTGAAACTTACCTTAACGTAAAGGGAAGGTCGCGCAAGAGGCGATGCGCTGGGGTTATCGCTAGCTCCAGTCGACGCGATAAAGATCGTGGCGACGGTCTGCCAGATTTCGGACGGCGCCATTGGCGCGTGCCTGACGCAGGTCGGCGAGCGAGAGGTCGGCGATGGCCATGCCTTCGGTGTTGGGCGTGACTTCGGCGGCGATGCCGTCGCGCGCGAAGGGCATGTCCGACGGGGTCAGGATCGCGCTTTCGGCGTGGTGGATGTCCATGTTGTGGACGTTCGGCAGATTGCCGGTGACGCCAGCGGTCACGACATAGCATTGATTCTCGACCGTCCGCGCGGCGCAGCAATAGCGGACGCGGAGGTGCCCGCGGCGGTCGTCGGTGCAATAGGGGACGAACAGGATTTCGGCGCCCCGATCGACGAGGCGGCGCGGCAACTCCGGAAATTCGCTGTCGTAGCAGATCATGATGCCGACGGGTCCGCAGTCGGTCTCGATCACATCGGCGTCGCGCGCGGTGCCACCCTCGATCCCCCAGGCGTCGCGTTCGGAGGGGGTGGGGTGAAGCTTGTCGCGATGATGGAGGCTGCCGTCGCGCAGGAAGATATGGCAGCGGTTGCGGGTCGCGCCGCTGTCGATGCGGACGGGATGCGAGCCGCCGATGATGTTGATGCGATATTGCTGCGCGAGGCCGGTCATGAAGGCGGTGAAACGCGGGGTGAGCGCGTCGATCGCGGTTATCGCTTCCGCAGCCGCGAGGCGTTCGCCCGCCGAGAGAAGCTGCATCGGGAAGAGTTCGGGGAAGGTTATGAAGTCGCAGCCATAATCGGCGGCAGAGATGACGAAATATTCGGCCTGCCGTTCGAACTCCTCGGGGCCGGAGATGCCGCGAAGGCCATATTGGACGGCGGCGACGCGGACTTTATCGGGGCGGGTGGGTGCGGTCATGAAGCGGCTTCTAGGCGGTTCGGCGACTTTCTGTCCATCGGACATGATAATGGCGGCCGCGCGGGCCGCCATTACGGAGAACAGCCGGTTCAGGCGGCCGCGCGGCGGCGGCTTGCCTTGAAGGCGAAATAGCCGAGGCCGATCATCAGGATCAGCAGCCCGCCCTGCGCCGCCGCGAATGGGGGCTCGGTTCCCGTCGGTGCGAGCGCGTTGAGCGCGGGAACCTTCAGGAAGGACTGGACGACCAGCACGAACAGGTTGAGCCAGAGTCCGATCGTCGCGGTGACGGCGTAGACCGGTGCGGCGCGGCCGGCGAGCTTGCGGCCGTACCAGCTCCAGAAGGCGATCGCGAGCACGAGCGTCGAGACGATCCCGGTACCGAGCGCCGGGGTGAAGGCGACGATCGGGAAGAGGAAGCCGGTCAGGCTGGTGAGCAGCGTGAACCAGAGGAAGATCACATTCGCGCGAGGCAGGATATGGCCGCGCGCGAAGGCGGGGAGGGCGATCAGGCCGGCGATGATGCCGACGAAGCTGATCAGGACATGCAGCGTGGTGAATTGCGGAATGGTGAGACCGAGGATCATGGCACGTCTCCTTTGAAGCAAGAGGAGGCGCGGTTGGGGGCCCGCGCCTCGTTTGTATCAGCTGTTGATGAAGTCGAGAAGGTCGGCGTTGAACCGGTCCTGATGGGTGATGGTCAGCCCATGATCGGCGCCTTCGTAGATCTTGAGCACCGCCTGCTTGACGATCTTGACGGTTGAGCGGGCCGAGGCGTCGACGGGGACGATCTGGTCGTCGTCGCCGTGGAGGACGAGGGTCGGCTTGTCGAACTTCTTGAGATCCTCGTTGAAGTCGCTTTCCGAAAAGGCGCGGATGCTGTCGAGCAGGCCCTTGAGGCCGCCGTTCAGGCCCTGACGGACGAAATCGTCGCGGACCGCTTCGCTGATCACGGCGCCTTCGCGGTTATAGCCGTAGAAGGGGAGGGTCAGATCCTTGAAGAACTGCGGGCGGTTGTCGAAGGTGCCCTTGCGGATGCCGTCGAAGACTTCGATGGGCAGGCCGATCGGATTGGCTTCGGTCTTGAGCATCAGCGGCGGGACGGCGCCGATCAGCGCGATCTTGGCGACGCGGTCCGTGCCATGGCGGCCGATATAGCGGGTGACTTCGCCGCCGCCGGTCGAGTGGCCGACGAGGATGATGTCTTTCAGATCGAGCTGTTCGATCAGTTCGGCGAGGTCGTCGGCGTACTGGTCCATATTGTTGTTGTCCCAGACCTGATCCGAGCGGCCGTGGCTGCGGCGGTCGTGGGCGATGGTGCGGAAACCCTTATTGGCGAAGAAGACCATCTGGGCGTCCCACGCGTCGGCGCTGAGCGGCCAGCCGTGCGAGAAGATGATCGGCTGGCCATCCTTCGGACCCCAGTCCTTGTAGAAGATGTGCGTGCCGTCGGTGGTGGTGATCGTGGTCATGTCGTGGTTCCTTTCGCTTCGTGAGAGGCGGGTCGTCCGCCGGTGAAAGGAGAGATAGGCTGGCTTGGGGTTGTGCGGCATTGGCGGACGCGACAATATGCGGGCCGATTCCGACAAACGCGTGATTGGGGAAACCGCCATGCCGAAACTGAAGGTGCCCGATGCGCCGCCGGCGCTCGTCGAGGTGGGGATGATGCTCTATCCCGACTGCCAGATCGGCATGGTCCACGGAATCACCGACCTGTTCCATGTCGCGGGGCGTTTCGCGGTCGATCACGGGCGCCAGCCGATCCGCGTCAGCCATTGGCGGTTGCAGGACGGTGGCGGCTTTGCGCGCTGCTTCGACAGCCATCCGGAAGAGGCCGCCGGCAATTCGCCGGGCGTCATCATCGCGCCGGGGAGCCTGCACAAGCTGCTCGAGGCCGAGGAAGCGGCGCCTTACGCGCGCTGGCTGCTCGACCGCCATGCGCAGGGGACGACGCTGGCGTCGAATTGCGGCGGAGCCTTTGCACTGGCGGCGACCGGGCTCCTGAGCGGCCGGCCGGCGACGACGCACTGGTTCTTCGCCGAAGAATTTCGCGACCGCTTTCCCGACGTGCGAATGGAAGCCGACCGGATGGTGGTCGATGACGGCGACATCATCACCGCGGGTGGGCTGATGGCGTGGACCGACCTGGGGCTCCGGATCGTCGAGCGGCTTTTGGGTCCGTCGGTGATGATGGAGACCGCGCGCTTCTTTCTGATCGACCCGTCGGGACGCGAGCAGAAGAATTATGCGAGCTTCGCGCCGAAGCTGACGCACGGCGACGAGGCGGTGCTGAAGGTCCAGCACTGGTTGCAGGCAAAGGGCGTCGGGCCGGTCGCGGTCGCTGAGATGGCGGCCGAGGCGGGGATGGAGGAGCGGACCTTCCAGCGCCGCTTCAAGGCCGCCACCGGCATGACTCCGGTCGAATATGTCCAGCATATCCGCGTCGGCAAGGCGCGTGAGCTGTTGGAGTTCACCAAACGGACGGTCGACCAGATCGCGTGGAGCGTCGGTTACGAGGACGCCGCGGCGTTCCGCAAGCTGTTCCACCGTATCACCGGGCTGTCGCCGGGCGAATATCGCCAGCGCTTTCAGGTGGCGCAGGTCGCGGCGGAAGCGGCGTGATGCGCGGGCTGGCGATGATTGCAGCGCTGCTCGTTGCGGGGCCGGTTGCCGCGCAGGAGGTGCCGGAGGAGCCGGCCGCCGAAGTCGTGGCGCCGCCGCCGGTCGAGGTTGCGACGCGAACCGAGGCCGACGGCACGGTGACGTTGACGCACAGCGCGCTGGTTGCCGCGCCGGTCGCCGAGGTGTGGACCGCCGTCTCGACGCCCGAGGGCTGGGCGACCTGGGCGGTGCCGCTGGCGCGCTGGGCCGAGGGGGAGAGCGATATCCTCGAGACGAGTTACAATCCGACCGAACTTGCGGGCGGGCCGGGTGCGATCTGGCAGCAGTTCGTCGCGCGCATTCCGGGGCGCCTGCTGGTATTCCGGACGATCAAGACCCCCGACGATTTCCCCTATGGCGATGAGTATAAGAAGGTCACGAGCATCTTCGAACTGACCCCCGAGGGGGAGGGGACGCGGGTGCGGCTGACGTCGACAGGATATCCCGACAGCGAGGGCGGGCGGGTGCTCGCGGGCTTCTTCGCCAAGGGCAATGCGGCGACGCTTGAAAGCCTGCAGCGCCGGTTCGTCGAGGGGCCGAAGGTGTGGGCGGCGCAGCCGGCGGAATGACCGTCCGCGTCGAAAGCATCGGCGCCGAGGCGCAGCCGCTGGTCGTCCTCGACGATTTCGCCGCCGATCCCGACGCGCTGCGCCGCTTTGCGATCGATGCGGCGTTCGAGCCGGCGCGCAACCATTATCCGGGCGTCCGCGCCGCGCTGCCCGCTGCCTATCTGGCGGCGCAGCTGCCGGTCATCGCGGCCGCGGCCGCTGAAGCCTTCGGGCGCAGCGGGCCGGTGCAGGTGATCGACGCCAGCTTCTCGATCGTCTCGACTCCCGCCGACGCGCTGACGGTGCCCCAGCGGCTGCCGCATGTCGATGCGTTCGGGTCCGACCGGATTGCGCTCGTCCATTATCTGGCGCCGGACAATGGCGACGGGACGGCCTTCTTCCGGCACCGCGCGACGGGGTTCGAGACGGTGACCGAGGAACGGCGCGATCTCTTTTTCCGGCACCTCGACACCCAGCTCCGCCACGGCGGGCCGCCCCCCGCGGGCTATGTTTCGGGTGACAGTGAGCTGTTCGAATGCATGCACACGGCCGTGGCAGCGTACAACAGGGCGCTGCTTTATCGCAGCTGGAGCCTGCATAGCGGCGCGGTCGGGCCAGCGACCAATCTATCCGCCGACCCGCGAGACGGGCGGCTGACGGTAACGGCGTTCCTGTCGATCGGCTGAGCCCCGGGCCGCCGTTGGTCGATTCGAAGCGGTCGCCGGTCGAAAGCGGCGGCACACGACGGGCCGTGTCATGAGAATGAAATCCCTGTGATTTTTTGCAAGGCCATCGGCGCTGTGGGAGCGTCGGCGTGCCGGCGCCGCTCGCGGTGAGGAGACGCATAGCAGACCAGATCCATTTCGCCCGGCGGCGGCGACGGCCTTTCGGCCTTTGCTCGCGGCCCCTTCGTTTCCCCCCATCGAAGGCCTGACCCAAGTGAAGAATCCCAGCCCTCATCAAGAAGAGCCATCGCGCGGCGGCTGCGATTGCCTGCCGCACCCCGCCGAGACCGAGGCAGCGGCGGAACCTGCGCCGGAACCCGGCCCCACCTTCGCGGTCGATCCCGCGGTGGCGGGCACCGCCTATGTCCTGCGCTACGAAGATCGCTGGTTCGGTTTCGAGAAGCGCGTCGCCTTTTCGGCGGACGATATCGCGGCGGCGATCGAGATGATGGAGCATGAACCGATCGGCCGCTGGGCCGAACTGTGGCACGAAGGACAACTCGTCTGCCGCCGCGGTCGCGCCGCAAGCGGCGAGGCCGATTACTGGACGATCGACTGACGGCGGCAGAGAGAAGCCGGTCTGGTTAGAAGGTCTCGCCGACCATTTCCTCGCTCTTCGCCCACAGCGCCTTCGCATTGTCGGGGTCGAGCGCATAGGCGCGGACACCTTCACGCAGGCCCTCATTCTCGGCGAGCTTTGCGACGTGGCAATCCTCGAGATAGAGCCCGCCGATTTCTTCCGGATCGGCGACCGCGGCGGCCCAGACCGAGGTCGCGGCGCCCTGCGGGATCGACTTGAACTCGAAATTTTCGCCGCCGGCTTCGCGGGCGGCGGCGTTGATCCGCTCGACAAGCGCTTCGAGCGCGCCTTCGTCGAGGTGGCGGCCGAGCTCGGTGTGGATGCCGCCGGGGTGAAGCGCGGCGGCGCGGACGCCGCGGCCCTTGTGGCGGCGGTCGAATTCGACCGCGAAGAGGATGTTCGCGGTCTTCGAGCGGCCATAGGCGACCCACGGCTCATAATCGCCGCGGTCGAAGTTGGGATCCTCGAGATCGACGTTCGAGAAGCGATGCCCCGACGAAGCGAGGCTGACGAGACGCCCGCCGTCCCTGATCAGCGACGCGATGCGATTGACGAAGGTGAAATGGCCGAGGTGATTGGTGCCGAACTGGGTTTCGAAACCGTCTTCGGTCTTGCCGAAGGGCGCGGCCATCACGCCGGCATTGGTGATGACGACGTCGAACGGACGGCCGTCGGCGACGAGCGCATCGGCGGCGGCGCGGACGCTGGCGAGCGAGGCGAGGTCGAGCTGGATCAACTCGAAGCTGCCGCCAGCGGCAGCTGCGGCGTCGCGGACGACGGCGGTCGCGGCTTCGGCCTTGGTAAGGTCGCGCGCGGCGCCAACGACATCGGCGCCGTGGGCGACGAGCGCGCGCGCGGTTTCGACGCCGAGCCCGGCCGACACACCGGTGACGAGGAAGCGCTTGCCCGACAGGTCGACGCCGGCCAGCACGTCGTCGGTGGTCGATTTGGCATTGAACTGGGTCATGAGGAACTCCTTGGGATGCAGGGCGGAGGAGGGGGTGCCCTGACCCGGACAAGATAAGCGCGCTGCGCCCGTTTCCGCTGCCCGATCATGGCGTTCGCTTGCCTATTTCTCTCAATGCGTGCCACGCTGATGTTGCGCAGCTTGCGCTTCGCGGGCGTGCATCCGATGTTGGTGCCATGCAGGACAGGCTCGACTCGCTCCGGTCGCAGGTAATGCGGCACGTGGATTCCCAATATTATGAGGCGCCGATCCCGCGCGTCGTGATCAGCCGGATGACCGGACCGACGAGCGGCACCGCTACGCTCTATGAACCCGTCACCTGCCTGATCCTGCAGGGGACGAAGCGCGTCGTCATCGGCGACACGGTCATCACCTACGACGCGTCGAGCTATTTTGTCGCCTCGCTCGACCTGCCCGCCGTCGGCAAGGTGATCGAGGCGACCCCCGACAAACCCTATATCGCAGTCGCGCTGCGCATCGACCGTGCGGTGTTGACCGACCTGATCGCCAGCATGCCGCCCGAGGCGATCGGCACCGAACCCGCCGAGGCCGATCAGGCAGGCTTTGCAGTGTCCGAAGTGACTCCCGACCTGCTCGACGCCTGGGCGGGGCTGCTCGGGCTGCTCGACCGGCCGGGCGACATCGGCATGCTGGCGCAGATGCGCGAGCGCGAGATTCTCTATCGCCTGCTGCAGGGGCCGCTGGGGCACCAGCTTTGCGCGATTGCGCAGGACGACAGCCGGCTGTCGCGGGTGCGGCGGGCGATCGAGTGGATCCGGGCGCATTATGATCAGGCGCTCCGCACCAATGCGCTCGCCGAGATTGCGGGGATGAGCGTCGCGTCGTTCCACCGGCATTTCAAGGCGGCGACCGCGATGAGCCCGTTGCAGTATCAGAAGACCTTGCGGCTCCATGCGGCGCGCCGCCTGCTGGCGGGCGGGGCCGAGGCGAGCCGCACGGCCTATTCGGTTGGGTACGAGAGCGCGTCGCAGTTCAGCCGCGAATATAGCCGCGCGTTCGGCGCACCGCCCTCACGCGATGCCGAACGGCTGCGCGGGATGGCGCCGCTCGGCATCGGCGCGGTTTAGCCTGGCGCGGCCGGCGGGACCGCCCGCGGTCTGCGGTCGGGACCGACGGCGACAAAGATGAAGATCGCCTGCGTCACCTTGTGACTATCCTCGGAATGGCGGTCGCGTGCCCAGGTTTCGACCTCGACGTGCATCGAGGTGCGCCCGACCTTTACGAGGCGGCCGAAGACCGAGACCTCGTCACCGACGAAGACGGGGCGGTGGAAGGACATGCCCTCCACCGAGATCGTCACCGCGCGGCCGCGCGCGTGGAGCGACGCGACCGACGAGGCGGCAAGGTCCATCTGCGCCATCAGCCAGCCGCCGAAAATATCGCCATAGACATTGGCGTTGGCGGGCATGGCGGTGACGCGGACGGCGGGCTGGCCCGTCGGCATCGCGTTGTGCGCGGCATCATTTGGCAAGATAGGCCTCCTTCACGAGCGCGCGGGCGCGCATCGATTTCGCCGCGGCGACCATCGCGATCAGCGCGGGGCGCACCTCGTCCCACTTGCGCGTCTTGAGCCCGCAATCGGGGTTCACCCAGATCTGCGCTGCGGGGACATGCTTTGCGGCCAGCGTCAGCAGGTCGGTCATCTCGCGCTCCGCGGGGATGCGCGGCGAGTGGATGTCATAGACGCCGGGGCCGACCTCGTTGGGATAGGCGTAGGAGGCGAAGGCGTCGAGCAGCTCCATCTGCGACCGTGCGGTCTCGATCGAGATGACGTCGGCGTCCATCGCGCCGATCGCGCGGATGATGTCGTTGAACTCCGAATAGCACATATGGGTGTGGATCTGGGTGTCGTCGCGGACGCCGCTGGCGGCGATGCGGAAGCTTTCGACCGCCCAGTCGAGATAGGCCTGCCATTCGCTGCGGCGGAGCGGCAGGCCTTCGCGCAAAGCCGCTTCGTCGATCTGGATGATCGCGGCGCCGGCGGCCTCCAAGTCCTGCACCTCGTCGCGGATCGCAAGCGCGATCTGGCGGCAGCTTTCCGCACGCGGCTGGTCGTCGCGGACGAAGGACCAGTTGAGGATGGTCACCGGGCCGGTGAGCATGCCCTTCATCGGCTTGTCGGTCTGGTCCTGCGCATAGCGCCACCAGTCGACCGTCATGGCCTCGGGGCGCGAGACGTCGCCGTAGAGGATCGGCGGGCGGACGCAGCGCGAGCCATAGCTTTGCACCCAGCCGGCGCGGGTGAAGGCGAAGCCGGCGAGCTGTTCGCCGAAATATTGCACCATGTCGTTGCGCTCGAACTCGCCGTGGACGAGGACGTCGAGGCCGATCTCCTCCTGCCATTTGACCGCGGCGCGCGTTTCGACGCGGAGATATTGCGCATAGGCCGCGTCGTCGATCTCGCCCTTGAGGTGTGCGGCGCGGGCCTTGCGGACTTCGGGGGTCTGCGGGAAGCTGCCGATGGTGGTGGTGGGGTAGGCGGGGAGGTTCAGGCGCGCTTGCTGCGCTTCGCGGCGGGCGGCGAAGGGGGATGCGCGGTTCGTGGCGCCAGCGTCGAGGGCGGCGAGGCGCTGGGTGACCGCCGGGTCGTGGATCTTCGGCGAGGTCTGGCGCGCGACCGCGGCGATGCGCGAGGCGGAGAAGGCAGCGAAGCTCGCGTCCTCGCCTTCGTTGAGCGCCTTGGCGAGTGCGGCGAGTTCCTCGACCTTTTGCACGGCGAAGGCGAGCCACTGGGCGATTTCGGGGTCGAGCGACGTTTCGAGCGCGAGGTCGACGGGGACGTGGAGGAGCGAGCAGCACGGCGCGAGGATGAGGTCGCGCTGGGCCGCGAGCGCCTTGAGGCGCCAGTAGAGGTCGGGGAGGTTGGCGCGCCAAATGTTGCGGCCGTCGATCACGCCCAATGAGAGCAGGACATGCGGCTGGAGCTTCGCGAGCGCGGGCTCGAGCTGGTCGGGGGCGCGGACGAGGTCGAGGTGAAGGCCGTGTACCGGAAGCTCTGCGACGAGGTCGAGATTGTCGCCGAGGCCGCCGAAGTATGTGGTGAGCATCAGCTTCGGCCCGCGGGTGGCGAGCGCGGAATAGGCGCGTTCGAAGGCGATGCGCTGCGCATCGGTCAGGTCGAGGACAAGGCAGGGTTCGTCGATCTGTACCCAGTCGGCGCCCAGCGCCGCGAGACGCGACAGGATTTCGGCGTAGACCTCGAGGAGCCGGGGCAGCAGGGCGAGCGGCTCGACCGCCTTGCCCTTTGCCAGCATCAGATAGCTGACGGGACCGAGGAGGGCGGGGCGCGTCTGATAACCCAGTGCCTTGGCCTCTTCATATTCGTCGAAGATCTTGGTCGAGGCGATGCGGAAACTCTGGCCGGCCACGAGTTCGGGGACGAGGAAATGATAGTTGGTGTCGAACCATTTGGTCATTTCCATCGCCGTCGTGTCGCCGCCATGGGCGTGCCCGCAGGCGGCGGGCTGCTGCGCGCCGCGGGCCATGGCGAAATAGAGGTCGGGGTCGACGCTCTCGCCCGCCCAGTCGTAGCGCGGCGGGACGGCGCCGATCAGCGCGCTGGTGTCGAGGACATGGTCGTAGAGCGAGAAGTCGTTCGACGGCAGGATGTCGGCGCCGAGCGCTTTCTGGCGGTTCCAGTTCAGCGCACGGAGGCCGGCGGCGGCGCTTTGCAGGTCGGCGAGGGTCGATTTGCCCGACCAGTAGCTTTCGAGCGCATGCTTGAGTTCGCGGCGAAGGCCGATGCGGGGGAAGCCGAGGGTGGCGACGGCGACGGTCATGTTTTCAGCACCTTGCGTTGGGCAAGGGCGGCGGACGGACGCGACGGCACGGTGATCCGCACCCCAAAAGGCAAGACGGGGCGCAGCCATGCATCGGCCAGCCCGGACACCCCGCCGGAGGACGTATCTGACGAGGCAGGTCTCCTGGCTCGCGGGTCAGTGCTGCGGTCGGGCCTTCCCGGTTCCTTGCCGAACCAGTGACACATGGTGACCGCCGCTCGCCGCTTACAGTTGCGGGGGCAGCGCCGGTTTCGCACCGGCTTCCCGTCTTAGCTTCGTGCCGTACGAACGGCGCGAAGAACCTCGACAGTCTTCAGCATAGGCGGCGCGGCGGCCGTGTCAACCATGATATAAAGAATTCTTTATATCATGGTCGGGGCGATCAGCCCGCGTCGGGGGTGGCCGCGATCGCGGCAAGCCGTTCCTTGTCGGCGCGCAGTTTTTCGCTGTGGAGCAGCTTGTCGGCCATCGCCTGCCACGCCGCCGCGGCGCGCAGATTGCGGTCGCGGACCTGCGTCAGCGGCGAGGCGTCGGCCTCGGTCCGGCACTTGTCCGCCTGTGCGATATAGAAATCGGTAGTGGCCGACATGGCTGCTTCCTTGGCGCTTACGGTCGATCAGTCGACCATATCGGCGATGATACGCCGGAGCTCGCGGCGCGACAGCGTCGGGCGGCGGCGGCGCGACGGACTGGCCGTCTGGGCCTTGCCGGCCAGCGACAGCGCGGGCAGAGCGGGAAAAATCGAGTTCATATTCGTATACATAGTCATCATCTTTATCTTTGATTTTACGTGTTTTGTTGTTGGAGACCGGCGCCGGATGCGCCGATCCCTGCAGTTCGGAGCCGGCGCCGTTTGCGCTGGCTCTCTTCGTTCAGAGCCCGCGCCGTTTGCGCTGGCTCGGCGGAACCGGCCCGCCCCCGCGTTCGCGGTAGACGAGGCGGCCCTTGCTGAGGTCATAGGGCGTCATCTCGACGCGCACAGCGTCGCCGACGACCGACCGGATGCGGAAACGCCGCATCCGGCCCGCCGTATAGACGATGACCCGATGACCGTTTTCGAGCACGACGCCGAAGCGACCGTCAGGCAGGATCTCGTCGATCTGCCCCTCGAAGGTCATCAGTTCCTCCTTGGCCAAGATCAGGCCGACTGGAGGTTGACTGCCGAAGTCTTGCCGTTCTTGCCGGTTTCGAGTTCGTAGGAGACGCGCTGCTCCTTGTTGAGCGTGTCCATGCCCGCGGCCTGGACCGCGGTGATGTGGACGAAGCTGTCGCCCGAGCCGTCTTCATTCTCGATGAAGCCATAGCCCTTGTCCTGGTTGAAGAATTTTACGGTGCCGATCGGCATGGGGTGTTTCCTTTCACGAAAACAGGGAATCCACCGGCAAAAGCACCGGCGGAGCTGGTAGCGTGTGAAGGGAAGAGTCTGCCCCAAGGGGCCGTCAAATTCCGTCGCATGCGACGTTAGCTTCCCGGATATGGGCGGTTTTCCTTGAAAAGTCAAGGTTGACGCCGATCGGGTGCCATCCGGCCGTGGTTTTGCGGGTAGTAAGCCGTCGCCGGGCGCGCGATCAGCAGCGCCGCGGCGCAGCCGATCCGGAGCGCCGCGCCCTCGGGCCGCTGTCCGGCTGATAGACGGCGGCGGGCGACATGCAAACCTTCGCCGCCGAAATCTTCACCGACCCGTTGGTAGCGAAAGCCTCCAGAAACTCGCGCTGGAGCCGCGGCGTCCAGTGGTGGCTGCCGGGGGCGGGGATATGTGCCGGTTAGTTCCGGGGATCGTGCGGGGCTAACGTTCCTTCGACCAATCGCTGCGCGATTGGTCGAAGGCCCAGCCTTTAAGCCCCATTCGCTGCCGACAAAATCGCCCGCACGCTGGCTGTCGCGACGTCGGTATCGAGCCCGCATCCGAACAGGCTTTTGCCGTCCGCGGTGCGGCACTCGACATAAGCCGCGGCCTGCACATTGCTGCCCTGGCCGATCGCGTGCTCGCTATAGTCGACGATGTCCATCACCGGGCCGCCGCTTTCGCTCAAGGCCGCGATGACGCTCGACATCAGGCCGTTGCCGCGGCCGCTGACGCTGCGCTGCATGCCGTCGATGGTGAGCTTGCCGGCGAAGATGCGGTCGGCGCCCGAATGCGTCTCCGACCAGTCGACGAGCTGGAAGCGTTTGGCTTCGGTGGTCAGATACTGGCCCTCGAACGCGTGCCAGATATCCTCGGCGCCGAGTTCGCGGCTCGTCTGGTCGGCCAGCGCCTGCACGACATGGCTGAAGCTTGCCTGCATCTTTTTGGGCAGTTTCAGGCCCTTGTCCTGTTCGAGCACCCATGCGACGCCGCCCTTGCCCGATTGGCTGTTGACGCGGATTACCGCTTCATAGCTGCGGCCGAGGTCGGCGGGGTCGATGGGCAGATAGGGGACTTCCCAGCGCTCGTCATTCTGGCGTTCGCGCGCGGCGAAGCCTTTCTTGATCGCGTCCTGATGGCTGCCCGAAAAGGCGGTGTAGACGAGCTCGCCGCCATAGGGGTGGCGCGGGTGGACGGGCAGGTTGTTGCAATATTCGACCGTCTGGATGACCTCGTCGATGTTCGAGAAGTCGAGCTCTGGGTCGACGCCCTGCGTGTACATGTTGAGCGCGATGGTGACGAGGCAGGTGTTGCCGGTGCGCTCGCCATTGCCGAATAGGCAGCCCTCGACGCGGTCGGCGCCCGCGAGCAGGCCGAGTTCGGCCGCCGCGACGCCGGTGCCGCGGTCGTTGTGCGTGTGCAAGCTGATGATCGCGCGGTCGCGATTGGGCAAGTTCTTGCAGAAATATTCGATCTGGTCGGCGTAGATGTTCGCCGTCGAGGCCTCGACCGTCGCGGGCAGGTTGAGGATGATCGGCTTGTCGGTCGTCGGCTGGAGAATATCCATCACCGCCTCGCAGCAGGCGATGCTGAAATCGAGCTCGGCGGTCGAGAAGGTTTCGGGGCTGTATTCGAAGCGCCAGTCGGTGCCGGGCAGGCGCGCGGCATTGTCGCGGAGCTGCTTCGCGCCCTCGATCGCGATGCCCTTGATCTCGTCCATCTCCATGCCGAAGACGATCTTGCGCCAGGCGGGGCTGACCGCGTTATAGACGTGGACGATCGCGGTTTTCGCGCCTTCGAGGCTGTCGAAGCTGGTGCGGATGAGGTCGGCGCGGCTCTGCGTCAGCACCTGCGGCGTGACGTCGTCGGGGATGCGGCCGTTCTTCACGAGCCCCGAGATGAAGTCGAATTCGGTCGCGCCCGCGCTGGGGAATCCGACCTCGATCTCCTTGAACCCGCATTTGACGAGCAGGTCGAAGAAGCGCGCCTTTTTCTCGGCATCCATCGGGTCGATCAGCGACTGGTTGCCGTCGCGCATGTCGGTGGAGAGCCAGATCGGCGCCTGGGTGGTGACGCGGCCGGGCCATTCGCGGTTCGTCAAGGGAACCTGCGGGAAGGCGCTGTACTTGACCGAGGGGTCGCGGAGCATGGTCATGGTGGGAAAACTTCTTCTGCTGTCGGTTGCGGTGCTTCGTCGATCGGACCCTTGAGCGGGTGGCCGCGACTAGCGCGCAGCCAGTGTCACGCCCAAGGGCGTGTAAGTCCCAGAAGAAGAAGGGCGTTGCCGCGCATGGGGGTGCCAATGATGCAAAATGTCGCGCTTGGCAAGGGAAAGGTGTCTAAAATTTCGCGGCAGACCGCCGCGGGGCAGAAAATGTCGCCGGGCGGCAAAGCGGCTTTGCCGCCCGGCGAAGTGCAGGGGAAGCATCCGTCATTCCGGCGAAGGCCGGAATCTCACCTTGGCGTCATGCGGCTACGGCGAGATCCCGGCCTTCGCCGGGATGACGTAACAGGATTAGGCTGCTTCGCTTTCTTCGTCGTCGCTGTCCCACGGGCCGAAGACTTCTTCCTCGAACATATTGTCGACCGCGTGGACGCGGACGCCGATGCACCAGTCCTCGAGCGGACCTTCGTAGCCCGCCTCGACCTCGGTGAGGGCGTCGGTGGCGGCGCCCTCTGAAGACATTTGGGGAGGACGATCGCCGACGAGGTCGAAGTCCTGGAAGCCGTCGTCTGGCGCGTCGATATAGGTGTGGGGTTCGAGGCGGACGCTGGTCCAGCCGCCGGTGGGGGCAAGCCCCTCGACATCGACGACCAGCA
Organism: Sphingopyxis sp. BSN-002; assembly: GCF_022024275.1. NCBI lineage: Bacteria > Pseudomonadati > Pseudomonadota > Alphaproteobacteria > Sphingomonadales > Sphingopyxidaceae > Sphingopyxis > Sphingopyxis sp. BSN-002. The sequence goes on along the minus strand of NZ_CP091804.1, from coordinate 930,186 downwards.
GCGGGTTTTCCTCGTCGCCTTCGATGCCGGCGTTCACTTCGACGATTTCGCGTACCAATTCGCTCATGGGAGACTCCTTGCGAACAGGGGATGGCGCGCCCCTGTTAGCGGAGTCGTGTGACAGATTGGCGGAGGGCTAGCCCGCCGACGTCACCCAGCCGACCTTCGGGTCGTTGAAATCGACGACGTCGGCGAGTTCGTACACATTGGGATAGCCATAGCCGACGAGGTTGATGAAGGTCTGGATATTGAGCGCGAGCGGCGCCGATTTGAGCGGCACGGGGGCGCGGTGGTTCGAGAAATTATTGTTGCAATAGATGAGGATGGCGCGGTCGGGGTTGGCGCCGATGACCGCGGCGAGGCTTTCGGCGGTGAAGTCGGTGAGGGGGAGGTTGACCGCGCCCTTTATGTGGCCGCGCGCGAAGGCGTCCTTCGAGCGGGCGTCGAGGAGCAGGACCTCCTTCTTCGCGGCCTCGGCCTTGAAGGCGTCGAATTTGAGCAGGCGGTCGGCGCGGGCGGTGCCGACGCTCGCGGTGAGCGTCTGGAACGCCGGATAGTCGATCTGGGGATTGGCTTGCCCGAAGGCGGGGGTGGCGACGAGCGCCGCGGCGAGCAGCAAGGCTTTGCGCATAAAATCCTCCCTTGAACGGAGAGGGTTATGCGCGCGCCTTGCTGGCTCTGCGATGAATGCGGCTTACTGCTTTTCGAACGCGGCGTGGATCTTCAGCTCGACCTCGTCGCTGACGTAGGGAATGCCCATGGTGATGCCGAAGTCGCTGCGCTTGATCGTCGCCTCGGCCTCGAAACCGACGGTTTCCTTCTTGCCCATGCCCATGCCGGCGCCGTGGAAGTCGACGTCGAGGGTGACGGGCTTGGTGACGCCGTTGAGCGTGAGGTTGCCGGCGACCTTGGCTTCGTCGCCGTCGGCGTCGACAACGACGCTGGTCGAGACGAATTTGGCGTCGGCGGGGGCGGCGCCGAAGAAGTCCGGCTTGCCGCCGTCCTTGCCCGCACGAAGCAGGTGCGCGGTGAGGCCGGCGCTGGCGGTGGTGACCTTCGACACGGGGATGGTCACGTCGACCTTCGCCGCGGCGGGGTTGGCGGGATCGAGGACGAGCGTGCCGGTGACGTCGCCGAAGATGCCGGTGTAGTTCGAGAAGCCGAGGTGATCGACTTCCCAGACGACCATCGTGTGGCCGGGATCGGCCGCGTAAGTGCCCGCGGTGACGCGCGACTTGTCGGGAGCGCCGGGAGCGCCGGGCGACTGGGCGATGACGGCGGGGACGACGGCGAGGATCGCGATGGCGACGGCGGCGATGGGAGCGAAGCGGCGCATTGGGGGGACTCCTGTTCTGAAGGACGCGCGACGCTAGGCGAGCCGGAGGGGCCGCGTCAATCAGGCCGATGGAAACGCTGGGTTTCCTAGCGCACCGAATCGCCGATCAGCGAGAAGGGCGCCCACGCGCTGGGGTGCGACCAGCTTTGCAGATAGTCGTCCTTGCGCGGATCGTTGCGAATTTCCTGCTCGGCGCGTTGCAGGGCCTCGGCGCGCGAGAGCTTCGGATCGGCCTTCATCAGTTCGAAGATGCGCACCGTGAGCACCGCCGCGACATCATCGCGCACCGGCCAGTGCGAGGCGAGCAGGCTTTCCGAGCCGGCGAAGAAGAAGGCGCGCGCGAGGCCCGAGAGACCGGGCGCACCCTCGGCGCCGTCGCCCGCGGCGGTGTTGCACGCCGAGAGGATCACCCAGCGCGCGCCGAGGCGGAGCGCCGCGACCTCACTGGCGGTGAGCAGGCCGTCGTCGTCGGCGCTCGCCGTGGCGGGCGGCGTGAAGACCAGCCCGGGCTCCGACACGCCCTTGAGCTCGCCCGCGACGAGGCCGTGGGTCGCGAGGAAGAGCACCGACAGGCCGGTGAGATTGCCGTGCTTCATATTCTTCTCGGTCGCCTGATCGGCGAGATAGAGGCGCGCGTTGGCGGTGCCGAGCAGGCCCTGCATGGCTTTCAGCTCGGTCTCGGTTCCCGGCAGCCGCGCGAGCTTGCGGAGCACCGCGGGATCGGCGAGCGGCGCAGTGCCGCCATAGTTCGGCTGAAGACCTTCGGACATGGCGAGTTCGCCGCCGCGCGTACCGCCGCCGCGCCCGCCCGCACCGCGCGGGCTGGGCTTGCCGTCGAGGACCGGGTCGCCGAAGCCGATCATCCGCTCGCCGGTCTTCGTCTCGCCGCGCGCCGCGACCGCGCGGAGGAGCTGGAGCGACTGGAGCGAAGGAAGCTGGAGCAATGCGGGGCCATCGGCGAGCCATTTGGTCGCGCGCAGCACCTTCGGGTCGCCGTCGGCGCCGACAGGCTTTTCGGTGACGAGAATGCCGAGCGGCAAGGACGAGAGCGATCCGGTCGCGGCGGTGAAGAGGTGGCGCTTGCCCTTGAGGTCGGCGGCGAAGGGCGACAGCAGCTCGTCGTAAAGGAGGAAGGCGGTGCCGCGGTCGAAGGGGAAATCGCCCTGACCCTCGGCCATCCATTTGTCCTTTTCCTCGTCGGTGGCGCCGACGTTGGCGCCGGCGTCCCAGAGCAGGCGGCGGACATGCTGCGCGAGTTCGGGCGCCTTCATGTCTGCGCGACGCCAGATGAGCTTGTCGTGCGTCACGAGGATCGCGTGGGTACCGAACTCCGACGGCACGAGCATGACGAAGGCCTCGTCGGGTGCGAGCAGCGCCTGCGCCTGCGCCGCCGTGAGCGCCTTCGGCCGGATCAGCGCGAAATAGTCGGGGGTCGCGGCGGCGACTTCGGCGTCGATCTGCGCGCGGCGGTCGCTCTTGCGGGCGATCTCCGACTGGAGCGCAGAGGCCTGGGCCTGACGGTCCGGGCCAGCGAGAAGGGTTTGGCTACGGGTTTCGAGGGCCTTGATTTCATCGTCGATGCGGCGGCGCTCTTCGATCAGCGGAGTGACCGAGGCGCGTTCGGCCGCGCGGTCGGCGGCGGCCTTTGCGACCGCGCGGCTCGCGGTGCCCGCCATCGCCTCCTGCAACGCCATGAAGGCGCGCTCGGCGGCGACGCCGTCATGCTGCCCCGCGGCCCAGAGCGCATCGGCTTCGAGCACGAAATAGTCGGCATAGCGGCGCTGGCCGAGAAAGGCCCAGGGATCGGATAGCGACCATTCGAGATTCATCTCGTCGAAGCGGTCGAAGCCGAGCGCGTCGCGATAGCTGGTCATCCCGAGCGTCGCGTGGCTTGCGGCCGTGAGCGCGCGCGCCGGATCGCGTCCGGAGCGGAGAAGCAGCGCCGCAAGCTCGCCGTTCATCTTGTTGAGCTGGTCGTCGGGGTCGCCCAGCATGCCGCGGCGGGTCGAGCGGCGATCGGGGTCGGTGTAGAGCGCACGGTGGTCGGCCGCGGGATCGCTCAGCACGTCCGATAGCGCCTTGGCCGCTTCGTCGTTGCGGCCGCGGCGGGTCAGAAAGTCGCTGAGGTTTCCAAGCGCATAGAGCGGGCGGAAGTTGTCGGCAGGATAAAGCCCGCGATTGACCGCGAGCGCTTCGCGGAATTTCGCCTCGGCCTCGGCATCGTTCGCGGGGATGTCGTCGAGATCCCAGGCGAGGTCACGCAGCGCCTCGGCATATTCGTCGCTTTGCTTGCCATAGCGGCTTTCGAACAGCGCCAGCTTTTTGCGGCTGTTGGCGATGCGCTCTTCCTCGTCGCCGAAACTGTCGATCTTGCTGCGCTCGGCTTTGATCGCCTCATATCGCGCGTCGAAATCGACCGTTGCCTGCTGCGCACCGACGAAGCCGTCATAGCCATAAGGGGCGAGTAACTTGCGCGCGCGGTCGCCCTTGCCGGCGGCGAGCGCGGCCTTGGCATAGGCTTCGGCGATCGCGGCCGTGTCCTCGACCATGTCCTTGTCGAAATATTCGGTGCTGCCCGCCTTGCCGCGCTTGTAATGCGCCGAGCCGGTAAAGACCGGGATCATCTTTTCGTCGAGCGCGAGCACGTCGTCTGTGCGGCCAAGCTCGTTCAGCGTGGCGCGCAAGGCGCGGTAGTGGCCGGCGAGCCGGAAATCGGGGCCCTCGCAATCCTCGCCGGTGCAGGCGTCGATCGCGGCAAGCGCTTCGTCCAATATTTCGCGGCGCAGCGCGAGCGAGGCATCGAGGCGGCCGTTGATCGCGAGCAGCTGCGCGTAGCTGCCGCGCATTTCGCGGCGCTTTTCGCGGGCGTCGACGCACTTCGTTCCCCATTGATCGGTTTCGCAGGCGGCCCAGCGCGGTTCGAAGCGCGCGAGCGCGGCGTCGAACGCGGCGATGCCTTCGTCGCCGCGGCCGACATCCTTCAGGATCCGGCCATAGTCGACGAGCGTCTCGCCGAGCGACACCTCGTCACGCGCGCAGCCCATGACCATGCCCGGGACGCGCCTGCCGCAGCCATAAGCCTCTTCGGTGAGGGCACGGACATAGTGCGAATAGGGTTCGACGGCTTCGGCGTCATAGCCGTTCATGCGGAGGGTGATCGCGTAGGAGCGCTCATAGTCGGCGGCGACATAGCTGTCGGGGCCATAGAGCTTCTTCGCGATGCCGACCGCCTTCAGCATCACCTGCCGCGCCTCGGGCGTGCGGCGCGCGAAGCTGAGATTGGTGCTGTGGACCATCAGTTTTTCGAGATATTCGCGGCTCTCTTCGCCCGTGTCGGCACCGATGACCTTCAGTATCTGTTCGGAGATCGCGGCCTTGTCGGCGAGGTCGGCGGTCATCTCCTTCGCTTCGAGCTCGGCGACTTTGGTTGCGGCGGCGGGCGACAGGTTGTTCGGAAGCTGTGCGGCGGCAGGAAGGGTGGCGCAAAGCAACGCGGCGGCAAGCCCCATCCCGATTCTACGCAAATATCGCATCGCCCCGTCGCCCCCGTTTCGACCAGACCCGCCAACGGGTTAGGGGAAAGCGATGCGGGGTGTAAAGCCCGTCAGCGGCCGTCGGCGCGCTTCGCCTCGAACCAGTCGCGGATCAGCGCCGCGGTGCAACCGGTCCAGCCGTTCGAGCCCACCGCCGAACAGCTGTTGGGGCGGCCGGTGCGGGCAATATTCTCATAGCCCTCGACCGCCGAAGCCCAGCTGCCGCCGCCAGCGGGGGCGGGGTCCTTCAACTCCTTGCGGAGTTCCTTCGGCACACGATAGCGTTCGGATTCGGGGCGCTGCGCGCAGACGACGATCTCGTCGCCCTGCGCCTGGGGGCAAGGTTCGTCGCCGTAGGTGTAGAGGATCGACATCTTCTGGGGCGGCTGGCTCGACTGGCCGAGCGGTTCGTCATCCTGCGCGAAAGCGGGCGCGGCGACGGCAAGCAGAAGGAGCAGATACGGGGCAGGTCTTTTCATTACGCGCATTCCCTGGCGACCATCCCCAACGGTCAAATTAGGCCGCCAAGATGAACCTCAGCCGAACTGGCGAACGAAAAGGCGCCCCAGTCCGATCGTCGAAGCGGAATGCCGGTGGCGTTTGTCGGCGAAAGGCGGGGTTCCCTGCGCAAATGCAGGGAACCCGCCCGGTCAGCCGAAGATGTCGGCGTGGCCGCCCTTCGGGTCCGGCCCGAACCGGTTCGACCCGTTGGTGCCTTCGATGCACATGAACACAAAGACGACGAGGCCGCCGATATAGGGAATGAAGCCGAGCAGATAGAACCAGCCCGACTTGTCCTGATCGTGAAAGCGGCGCACCGTTACCGCAATCGACGGTACGATGGTGCCAAGGGCATAGATGCCGATGAGCACAAGAAACAGCGTGCCGGGTCCATCGCCGCTGCTAAAGCCGCCGAGGAGCATCGTGATCAGAAAGATCGCGGCGACGACGATGACATTGAACAAGGTGAACATCCAATATTCCATCCGCTGCGATCGCCCCGAAAAATCGGCGTAGCGGCGAAACGGCATAAGCATCCAGTCCATATTTCCCCCTGATTTACGTTAGATACCCCCGCCGCGGCATTCCGCGACGATGTGGCAGAATATCAATTGATCGCAGCTCCACAACCTGTTGTGTCGAGGTCGTGTCCCGATTCAGTGCGATAATGGACCGTAGGGGTTTCGGCAGCGACGCGAAGCGCGCGTCAGGTTGCTTCGATTTTTCCGAGTGACGAGGCGATCGCGCTCCATATCCGGTTCAGTTCGGCGGACGCGGTGCAATAGGGCGGCATCACATAGACAGTGTTGCCGAGCGGACGAAGGAGGACGCCCTCGTCGCGGTAGAAGGCGATCAGGCGCGGGGCGAGGTTCGAGAGATAACCCGAGTCCGGCACGATGATGTCGAAGGCGGCGATAGTGCCGAGGCGGCGGGGTTTGGCGACGCGCGGGTCGTGCGACAGCATCGCGAGATGCGCGCCCTGTGCGTCGGCGAGCGCTTCGATGCGCTGTTGCACCGGCTCGTCGCGCCAGATGGCGAGATTGGCGTTCGCGGCGGCGCAGGCGATCGGGTTCGCGGTGTAGCTCGACGAATGATAGAAGGTCTTCGCGCGGTCCGTCGAGAAATGCGCTGCGAAGATCGGCTCGATGCAGAGCGTGACCGCGAGCGGCAGGCTGCCGCCGGTCAGGCCCTTCGACAGGCAGACGATGTCGGGGATCACGCCCGCCTGGTCGCAGGCGAAGCGCGTGCCGGTGCGGCCCCAGCCGGTCATCACCTCGTCGGCGATGAAGAGGACGCCGTGGCGCGCGCAGATCGCGCGCATCTCGGCGAGCACCCACGCGGGATAGATCAGCATGCCGCCGGCGCCGAGGATCAGCGGTTCGACGATGAAGGCGGCCGGTTTGGCAGCGCAGGCGGCTTCCAGCGCATCGAGGGTGGATTGTTCGAGGCCTTCGTGCGGGAAGGGGATGGTGTCGACGTCGAACAGCAGGGGCTGCCAGGCGCGGTTGTAGACGCCGCGCTCGCCGACCGACATCGTGCCGATCGTGTCGCCATGATAGCTGTGTTCGAGGACGAGGATGCGGCTGCGCGCCTCGCCGATGTTGTACCAGTAGCCGAGCGCCATTTTCAGCGCGACCTCGACGCTGGTCGAACCCGAGTCCGAGAAGAAGACGCGGGTCAGCGGGTCGGGGGTGATGCGGATCAGCTCGGCGGCGAGCGTCTCGGCGGGTTCGTGCGTCCAGCCGGCGAAGATGAGCTGGTCGAGCCTTTCGGACTGGTCGCGGATCGCGGCCATGATGCGCGGGTGCGCGTGGCCGTGGGTGGTGACCCACCAGCTGGAGATCGCGTCGATCCAGTGATTGCCGTCGGCGTCGTAGAGCCGCGCACCCTCGCCGCGGGCGATGAGCGGGATCGGGTCGCCGAGGCCGTGCTGGGTGAAGGGGTGCCAGACGGGGGATGTCATGCGAAATCGGCGCGGTCGAAATGGGCCGCGAATGCCTGCGCGAGCGTCTCGGGCGTCAGCGGATCGAGGAGCGGCAGGCGGCCTAGGCGGCGGACGCCACCGAGGGTGGCGATGATCGCTTCGCTGTCCTCGACCGCCTCGCCGAGAAAGGCGATGCCGTGGATCGGGGCGCCGCGGCTTTTGAGCGCTTCGATCGTCATCAGGCTGTGGTTGATCGTACCGAGGCTGGTGCGCGCGCAGACGATCACCGGGATCTGCCAGCGCGCGAAGAGGTCGGCGTAGAGCAGGGTGCGTGTGACGGGAACAAGCGCGCCGCCGGCGCCTTCGACGACGAGCGGGCCTTCGGGCGGCGAGAGCGCGCCGGGGTCGAGGGTCACGCCGTCGATCTCGGCAGCGAGATGCGGCGAGGCGGGGGTGATCAGGCGGTAGGCTTCGGGGAGGACGGGCACGCCGGCGAGGCGCTCGACGGCTTCGCTGTCGGCTTCTTCCTCGAGGCCCGACTGGATCGGCTTCCAATAGGGAAGGCCGAGCGCGCCCGCAAGCGCGGCCGAAAAGACTGTCTTGCCGATGCCGGTGTCGGTGCCGGTGATGACGAAGCGGGTCATGCCGCGGCCATAGCGGCGGCAAGGCTCTCCGTCATCGCATCGATTTCGCGTTCGCCGACGTTGAGCGTGATTGCGATGCGGAGGCGCGCGGTGCCGTGCGGGACGGTCGGCGGACGGATGCCGCGGATGTCGAAGCCGCCCGCCTGAAGCGCGCTCGCGATGCGCATCGTGCGGGCGTTGTCGCCGATGACGACGGGCAGGATCTGGCTGCCGCTGGCAGGAAGGCCGAGTTTGGCGAGGCGATCTTCTGTGTAGCGGACGAGCGCATGAAGGCGCGCGGCACGCTCGGGCTCGTTCGCGACGATCTCGAGCGCGTGGCGGACGAGCCACGCCATCAGCGGCGAGGGGGCGGTCGAGAAGATGAAGGGGCGACCGCGGTTGACGATGAAGTCGCGGACGATCTGCGGGCCGCAAAGAAGCGCGCCTTCGACGCCGAGCGCCTTGCCGCAGGTGTGGAGGGTGATCAGGTTTTCGCGGCCGGCGAGGTCGTGCGCGAGGCCCTGACCCGCGGGACCATAGACGCCAGTCGCGTGCGCTTCGTCGACGATCAGCACGGCATCGTGGCGGTCGGCGACGGCAGTGAGATCGGCGAGCGGCGCGCGGTCGCCGTCCATGCTGTAAAGGCTTTCGACGGCGATCCACGGCGTGCCGGTGCCGCCCGCGCGGCGCCAGCCGGCGATCGCATCTTCAAAGGCTTGCGGGTCGTTGTGCAGTGCCGATGCGCAGTCGGCGCGGCCGAGCTTCATGCCATCGTGCGCGCTCGCGTGGATCAGTTCGTCATGGACGATCAGGTCGCCGCGCTGCGGCAGCGTCGCGAAGAGTGCGGCGTTGGCGGCGAAGCCGGTCGGGAAGAAGAGTGCGGTCTCGCTGCCGTAGTGGCGCGCGGCATGCGCTTCGAGCGCTTCATGTTCGGGATGGTTACCGCGGAGCAGGCGCGATCCGCCCGATCCGGCGGGGAGGCCGCGTTCGAGGCCGCGCGCGAGCGCTTCGTTGAGCGCGTAGGAGCCGGCGAGCGCGAGATAGTCGTTCGAGGCGAAGTCGATGCCGGTACGCGGCGCGAGCGCGCGGCGGCGGTTTCCGGCGGCGAGGGCTTCGAGGTCGGCGCGGTGGGCGGCGAAGGGCGGGGGGCGGTCCGTCATGTGCGCTCCCTAAGCCGAAAGCCGTTCGCGGCAAGCCGATTCAATCGCGTTGCAGTGCCTGTCGTTCTTCGGCGGTCAGCCGGTTCGGGGTGGAGACCGGTTCGAGCGTTCGGGCGTCGAACAGCTCGCAGCGCCGGCGGTCGCCCGACAGCATGTCGCGGATCATGCGCGGGAAGAACCGCCGCATCAGCTTGCCCATGCTCATCTGCGGCAGTGCGCTGGTGTCGCCGATGCCGTCGGCAGTGAAGAGATGGCCGAGCGGCGCGCCGGTCAGCCGTTCGCGCGCTACCGGATCGCAAGCCGCGAGCTGGGTCGTAATGTAAGGAATCTTGCCGTTCCGGTAGCTGTTGAACAGCGGCATGCGGCAGCAGGCGGCGTACCAGCGGAGCGTCGGCTTGTCGGTCAGATGGACGCAGGCGAGCTGCTCGCGGCCCGAATGGAGCGTCATGCGCGCGCAGCGCGACTGGTAGAGCGCCGTGCCGCCATGCGCGTCGAGCACGCGGCCGGCCTGACCCAGATAGTGCGTCAGGTCCTGACAGTCGGTGCAATGGCATATGACATGGTCGCCCTCGGCGGGGCCGACCTCGATCAGCGACCCGGTAACGGTGCCGCAGGTGCAGGAAAAGCTGAGGTCGGACGATGCCATCGCCCGACCCTAGCCGCTTGCCCGCGATTGCGGAAGGCGATCAGTTCTTCGACTTGTCGACGAGCTGGTTCTTCGCGATCCACGGCATCATGGCGCGCAGTTCGGCGCCAGTCTTTTCTAGCTGGTGCGCGGCAGCGGCCTTGCGGCTGGCCTTCAGTTCGGGCTGGCCGGCCTGGTTGTCGAGCACGAAGTCCTTCACGAAGCGGCCCGACTGGATGTCGGCGAGGACGCGCTTCATTTCGGCCTTGGTCTCGTCGGTGATGATGCGCGGGCCGGTCTTGATGTCGCCATATTCGGCGGTGTTCGAGATCGAGTAGCGCATGTTCGCGATCCCGCCCTCATAGAGGAGGTCGACGATCAGCTTGGTCTCGTGGAGGCATTCGAAATAGGCCATTTCGGGGGCGTAGCCGGCCTCGACCAGCGTTTCGAAACCCGCCTGGATGAGGTGGGTGATGCCGCCGCAGAGCACCGCCTGTTCGCCGAAGAGGTCGGTTTCGCACTCTTCCTTGAAGGTGGTTTCGATGATGCCGCTGCGGCCGCCGCCGACGGCCGAGGCGTAGCTGAGGGCGAGCGCCTTGGCGAAGCCGTTGCCCGACGAACCCGCGCCTTGGGCTTCCTGCGCGACCGCGATCAGGCAGGGGACGCCGCCGCCCTTCTGATATTCGCTGCGCACCGTGTGGCCGGGGCCCTTGGGCGCGACCATGAACACGTCGATGTCGGGGCGCGCGTCGATCAGGCCGAAGTGGATGTTAAGGCCGTGCGCGAAGGCGAGCGCGGCGCCGGGCTTCATGTTCGGGCCGATATCGTCGGCGTAGATCTTCGCCTGATGCTCGTCGGGGGCGGCGATCATGATCACGTCGGCCCATTCGGCGGCTTCCTTGTTCGAAAGCACCTTGAAGCCTGCGGCTTCGGCCTTCTTCGCGGTCGCCGAGCCGGGACGGAGCGCGATCGCGACATCCTTCACGCCGCTGTCGCGCATGTTCTGCGCGTGCGCGTGCCCCTGGCTGCCATAGCCGACGACGGCGACCTTCTTGCCCTTGATCAGATCCTGGTCGGCGTCGCGATCGTAGTAGACTTGCATGATATTTCTTTTCCTTGGTGTGAACTGCCCGGAGGCAAAGCTGTGAAGAACCAGAAAGGCTAGAACCGCTCTACCGTCGGCGGATTGCCGTCGGATGCGAATGAAAGCTCGTAAACTTCCCCCGGTCGCGTCGCCTTGCATTCGATATGAGCGGGGTCGGCACCGGAGTCGGTGAAACGGCATTCGCCGTCCGCGTCGAGAACATCTGCGCCCTTGGCAAAGGGCAGGGTGACGAGGATTTTGGTGATAGCCAGCGTTGCGGTGTCGCCGTTTGCCGTCCCCTCATTGCCGTAAAAACCGATCAAAATGTTGCCGGCCACCGCTATGCGAAAGCTGGAGCGCCCGTCGCGATACGCGATGCGGGCGATCTTGCCGGCGCAGCGCGCGGTGTTGTCACCGCCGCCCGGCAGGATCAGCTTTTGACAGGTGCCTTGCAGCGTCGTCGTGCTGGCGATCCGGCTTAGATCGGGTCGGTCGGCAGCGGCGGGCGCCATGGCAAGCGCCATCGGGAGCAACATGCCGATCATAGCGCCTCCGACCCGCGGCCGATGGCGACGACGCCGGTGCGGCCGACCTCGACCAGTCCGCATTCGCGCATCAGTGCGATGAAGCGGTCGACCTTGTCGCTCGTTCCGGTGATTTCGAAGATGAAGCTGGTGAGCGTCGTGTCGACGACCTTCGCGCGGAAGACGTCGGCCATGCGCAGCGCCTCGATGCGCTTGTCGCCGGTGCCCGCGACTTTCACGAGTGCGATCTCGCGTTCGACATGCGCGCCGCCGTCGGCGAGGTCGGTCACCGAATGGACGGGAACGAGCCGGTCGAGCTGCGCGATGATCTGGTCGATCACCGGCGGCGGGCCGTTGGTGACGATCGTGATGCGGCTGAGCGCATGGTCGGCGCTGATGTCCGCCACGGTCAGGCTTTCGATATTATAGCCGCGCGCCGAGAAGAGCCCGGTGATCTTGGCGAGAATGCCCGCCTCGTTATCGACGGTGATGGCGAGCACATGGCGCTCGCCGGCTTCGGTCTTGATTTTCATTGTTTTTTCCGAGCGTGATACGTGTCGATTTCGAGACCGGTTTCGAGCAGGTCGGCTTGCTCTTCGCTGATCTCCCGCGCTCCGGAAATGCGATTGTCCAATATGGTCAGCGCAAAGTGACGCATATCGGTCCCCATTGTCCAAGCCGGCACGATGATTTCGTACGGCGAATTAGCTGTCGGAGGAAGCTCATCCAACGCCCACTGGATTTCGTCGCCGATCGCATATTCGATCTCGCGGCGAAATCCGTACCGGAACTGCAAAAATACCGAGTGACCGGGTCGCGCCGGATCGGCGACGGAGACGTAACTGCTGCTTCCCATTAGACGAGCGCTTTCGCTTCGTCGTCCATCGTGCCGGTGACGTCGCTCGGCTGAAGGAGCATTTCGGTGTGCGCGGCTCCCGACGGGATCATCGGGAAGCAGTTGGCAAGCTGTGCGACGCGGCAGTCGACGATCACCGGACCCGGAGTCTCGATCATCGTCTTGATGCCGTCCTCGAGCTGGCCGAGTGTATCGATCCGGATACCCGTCCAGCCATAGGCGTCGGCGAGCTTCACGAAATCGGGCAGGCTGTCCGAATAGCTGTTCGAATAGCGGCTTTCGTAGGTCAGTTCCTGCCACTGGCGGACCATCCCCATCCATTCATTGTTGAGGATGAAGATCTTCACCGGCAGGCGATACTGGCTGACCGTGCCCATTTCCTGGATGTTCATCTGGAGCGAGGCTTCGCCCGCGACGCAGATGACGAGGCGGTTCGGATGGGCGATCTGCGCGCCGACTGCGGCCGGAAAACCGTAGCCCATCGTGCCGAGCCCGCCGCTGGTGAGCCAGCGGTTGGGGGCCGAGAAGCCGAAATGCTGCGCCGCCCACATCTGGTGCTGGCCGACCTCGGTCGTGATGATCGGGTCGCGGCCGCGCGTCGCGTCGAACAAAGCCTTCACCGCGCGTTGCGGCATGATTTCGGCGTCGGCTTCCTTCTTTTCGGGGAAGTCGAGGCAGCGCGTCGCGCGCCAGCCGTCGACGCGGCGCCACCATTCGCCAAGGTCGCGCGCCTTGTGACCTTTGTCGGCCCAGGCGGCGATCAGCGCGTCGAGCGCGCGGCCGGCGTCGCCGACGATCGCGAGGTCGACGGGGACGATCTTGTTGATCGAGCTGCGGTCGATATCGATGTGGATCTTCTTCGAATCGGGCGAGAAGGCGTCGAGGCGGCCGGTCACGCGGTCGTCGAAGCGCGCGCCGACCGCGATGATCAGGTCGGCGCGGTTCATCGCCATGTTCGATTCATAAGTGCCGTGCATGCCGAGCATGCCCAGCCACTTCGGATCGTCGGCGGGGAAGGCGCCGAGGCCCATCAGGGTCGAGGTGACGGGCGCGCCGGTCAGCGACACGAGCTGGCGTAGCGCCGCGCTGGCGTCCGGCCCCGCGTTGATGACGCCGCCGCCGGTGTAGAAGACCGGGCGCTCGGCCGCGGCGATCATGTCGATGGCTTGCGAAATCGCATCGGCGTCGGGTTCGACCTGCGGACGATAGCTTTTGTGCTGGATCTTTTCGGGCACGACATATTCGCCCGTCGCGACCTGAACATTCTTCGGAATGTCGATCACCACCGGACCGGGGCGGCCATGGGTCGCGATATGGAAGGCCTCGTGCAGGATCGGGCCGAGGCGATCGGGGTCCATGACGAGATAATTATGCTTGGTGCAGTGGCGCGTGATGCCGACGGTGTCGCATTCCTGGAACGCGTCGGTGCCGATCAGCGCGGTCGACACCTGCCCGGTGAGCACGACCATCGGAATGCTGTCGAGCAGCGCGTCGGTGATGCCGGTGACGGCATTGGTCGCGCCGGGGCCGGAGGTGACGAGCACGACGCCGGGCTTGCCGGTCGAGCGGGCATAACCCTCTGCGGCGTGGGTCGCCGCCTGTTCGTGGCGGACGAGGATGTGCTTGATCGTCGGGTGCTTGAAGAGCGCGTCATAGATGGGAAGGACCGCGCCGCCCGGATAGCCGAACACCGTGTCGACCCCGAGGTCGACCAGCGCCTGAACCACCATGTCGGCACCACTCATTTCCGCCACGACGAAACTCCTTTCTTCATACCCGCTGTTTTCAGAATTCGCGCGTTGTGCGTTGCAGCAGGTCGGCGGGCAATAGGTGTATGATTCTATCCTGTCAACAGCTTATCACGTAATTTAATTGCGAAATCATTGATAGAATCATTGTTTAATGATTCTTCGTGGCGCGGCCAATCGGCGGGTGGCTGGTGCCGGAACCACGTAAATTGGCGCTTCGCATATTGGCGGGTGGCGGCCTGCGCCGCTTCGAGCGCTTCGGCGCGGGTCAGGTCGCCGCGGAGGTACGCCGCGATCTGGGGCACGCCGATGGCGCGCATGACGGGGAGGTCGGGGTCGAGATCGTGCGCAAGCAGCGCCTCGACTTCTTCGATGGCGCCTTGCTCGAACATCTGGACGAGCCTGCGGTCGCACCGCTCGCGGAGCCAGTCGCGCGGAGGCAGGAGGATCAGCGGGGCGAGGGCGATGTCGTCGGCGATGCCGCCTTCGCTCGCCTGTTGCCAATCGGCGAGCGTGCGACCGGTTGCGCGGACGACCTCGAGCGCGCGGGCGACGCGGGTGGTGTCGGCGGGGTTGAGCCGCTGTGCCGCTTCGGGGTCGGCTTTCCGCAGCGCGACATGGGCTTCGGCGACCGGAAGCGCGCGGACAGCCTCGCGAACCTGCGGGTCGATCTCGGGCACGGGCGCGATCCCGTAGAGCAAAGTGCGCAGATAAAGGCCGGTGCCGCCGACGAGAACGGGAACCTTCCCCGCCGCATGCGCGTGAGAGATGACGCCGCGTGCCTCGTCGGACCAGCGCGCGGCGTTGTGCGCTTCGGCGCCGTCGATGTGGCCGAAGAGGCGGTGGGGCACCCCTTGCATCTCTTCCTCCGACGGACGCGCCGACAGCAAGGCGAGGTTGGCATAGACCTGGCTCGCGTCGGCGTTGACGACGACGGCATCGCCCGCCATTTGCGCGAGCGCGACCGCCAAAGCGCTCTTGCCGCTCGCGGTGGGTCCGGCGATAAGTGCGACGGGCGTTCGCCCGCGAACGAAAGAGACAGAAGGAGACGCCATGTTCGTAGCGACGCTGATAGCAGCCGGAAAGCTGACCGACGAGGTGGTTCGCGAAGCGATCGACCGGCTCGACGCGACGGGGCACGATGTCGGCGCTCCGCACTGGCTCGACGTCGGCGATGCGGCGGATATCGTCTTTCAGGGCAGTCTGGTCAGCGCGCGCAAGGAACTGGCGCTGATGGACCATGGCGCGCTCGACGTCGTCGTCCAGCCGATGGGCGACCGGACGAAGAAGCTGATCGTCGCCGACATGGATTCGACGATGATCACGGTCGAGTGCATCGACGAGCTTGCCGACTATGCGGGGATCAAGGATCAGATCGCGGCGATCACCAAGCGCGCGATGAAGGGCGAGCTCGATTTCCGCGCCGCGCTGCTCGAACGCGTCGCGTTGCTCGGCGGGATGGCCGAGAGCGTGCTCGTCGAATGCCGCATGGAGCGGGTGAAGCTGACCCGTGGTGCGCGCACGCTGGTCCAGACAATGAAGGCACACGGCGCTTATTCGGTGCTGGTGTCGGGAGGGTTCACGGCTTTCGCGGGGCCGGTGGGCGAGGCGATCGGTTTCGACATGGTCGTCGCGAACGAGCTGGGGATCGCGGGCGGCAAGCTGTCGGGCACGGTTTCCGAACCGATCGTCGATGCCGCCGCCAAGCTGGAGACGCTGAAGGCCGAAGCCGCGAAGCACGGGCTGCCGCTGGGCGAGGCGCTGGCGGTCGGCGACGGCGCGAACGATATTCCGATGCTGACCGCCGCGGGACTGGGGGTCGGATATCATCCGCACGCCGCGGTCGGCGAGGCGGCCGACGCGGTGATCCGCCACCACGACCTGACCGCGCTCCTGTGGGCGCAGGGCTATCCGCGGCGGAGCTGGGTGCTGGGGTAAGGGCGGCGGAGCCTTCCGTGGCTCGCGCTCGCGAGACATAAAAAAGTTTCATTATCAGCATTTTGCCGCCATCATGCGGGCATGCTGATATTTGCCATGGCGCTTGCCACTTCTTCGCTTCCGGCCTTCGACACCGGATCGGCCATCGCGCGCTGCGTCGACGAAAGCGACGCCGGCGACTTCGATGCGCAGACCGAATGCATCACCGGCCGGATCCGCGACTATCGCGAGCTGTCGGCCGTATACCGCTATGCGAAGCCGCCGTTGCGCGAGGCGATCGACCGCTGCGTCGCGGAATATAGCGAGGACGGGGCACAGGACTGGAACATGATCCAGATCTGCGCGAACGAGGACGAAACGCTGCTGACCGAGGTGTCGATTGCCGACAGCAAGTTCGATCCGGAGCGCGCCCGGGCGCATTGCCGGCGCGAGCAGCAGGAGCGGCCGGGCGTCGTCCCCGCCGAATGCTTCAAGGACGCGGTCATCGGCAACCGCAACTTCACCCTGTTCAAGGCGGTTTATACGGACGCGCGGATGCGCGCGCCGTTTGCGCTGTGTCTCGATCGCTGGACGAAGGACGGCCTGACCGACTGGGACATGGTCAGCTATTGCGCGCAGGACCAGCTTGACGGCGTCGAGCAGCTCGCGCGCCTGTATCCGGGCGGCGCCCTGCCGCCGGCGAAGCGCGCCGCCGTCACTCCGGCGCCGGAGCCGGATGCGCCCCCGACGAAAAACTGAGCGCGTCGAGCAACCAGTTCCGGAACCGGGCCATCGCGTCGCTTTCGGGACGCGACATCAGGCGGGTCAGCCAATAGCGGCCGGCGTCGATTTCGAGGGCGAAGGGCTGGACGAGGGTTTCGGTCGCCAGCTCGCGGGCGAACATGGCGGCGGGCACCAGCGCAACGCCGTACCCCGCGGCGGCGGCGGTCGCCATCAGCGCGCTGCTGTCGAAGATCGGGCCGCGGAGGACGGGCGCGGGCAAGCCCGCAGCGGCGAACCAGCGCGCCCATTCGTCGGTGCGGTACGAGCGGAGCAGCGGCTCGTGCAGCAGGTCGGCGGGGGTTTTGAGGCGTCCGGCGACGGCCGGGGCGCAGACGGGCGCCATGGGTGCGGCGAGCAGCGGTTCGGCGTGGGTGCCGTGCCAGGCGCCGTCGCCGAAGCGGATCGCGAAATCGAGCGCTTCGCCGGCAAGGTCGACGCGGTTGTTGTTGGTCGAGATGCGCAGGTCGATCCCGGGATGCGCGCGGGCGAAACCGGCGAGGCGCGGGAGCAGCCAGCCGGTCGCGAAGGTGCCGACGACGCCGACTTTCAGCGCTTCGCGAAAGCGGCCGCCCGAATATTGGTCGAGCGTCGCGGCGACGCGGTCGAAGGCGTCGGCGACGACGGGAACGAGCGCGTGCCCCTCGTCAGTGAGCGCGAGTCCGCGCGGCAGGCGATGGAAGAGGCGGGTGCCGAGGCGGCGTTCGAGCTGTGCGACCTGATGGCTGACCGCGCCCTGGCTGACGCAGAGTTCGATCGCCGCGCGGGTGAAATTGAGGTGGCGTGCCGCGGCCTCGAAGGCGCGGAGGGCGTTGAGCGGGAGCTGGGCGCGATCCATGCTGCGTCATCAATTATTCTCATGGCTTTGTCGAGAAATCATGCTTTGCGGGCAGGCTGGGCGCTTGGCATTTCCCGCGGCGAAGGGAGATGAAAATGATTGCGATGATAATGATTTCCGCGGCGCTGGCGGGCGTGAGTCAGGTACCGCCTCCGGTGGTCGAGGAAACGAACCTGCAGGTTGTCGCGGGCGGCGTTGCGCCGGCAGAAGACCCGCTTGTCAAACCGATGGCCGTCGAACGCGCCAAGACCTGGCTCGCGCCGCAGCCGCCCGAGCGGATATTCGGCAAGACCTGGCTCGTCGGCTTCAAGGGCATGAGCGTCGCTATGATCGACACGGTCGACGGGCTGGTGCTGATCGACGGCGCGCTGCCGCAAGCCGCGCCGGCAATTCTTGCCAATATCCGCGCGGCGGGGTTCGACCCCGGAGACATCAAATATATTCTGAGCACCGAGCCGCACTTCGACCATGCCGGCGGGTTGGCGGCGCTTGCGCGCGATACCGGCGCGACTGTGGTGGCGAGTGCCCGCGGCGGCGCGGGATTGCGCGCGGGGGTGCTGGCGGCGGACGATCCGCAGCTTGCCTATGGCGGAACATGGCCGGCGGTGACCACGCGGGTGCGCGTCGTGAAAAATGGCGAGGTGCTGGACCTGGGCGATACCCGGATCACCGCGCATGCGACCCCGGGCCACACGATGGGCAGCATGAGCTGGAGCTGGGACGCGTGCGAGGGCAAGGTCTGCAAACAGATCGTGTTCGGTGCGAGCCTGAACCCGGTGTCGGCCGACGGCTATCGTTACACGTCCGCAGCGGGGAAGCCCTTCGTCGCGGGGTTCGGCAAGAGCTATCGCATCATGGACGCGCTGAAGTGCGACGTGCTCATCTCGGCCCACCCCGACAATGCGGGCGAGGGGCGGTTCAACGACAAGCCCGGCGCGTGCCGCGCCTATGCCGAACGCTCGCGCGCGATGCTGGCGAAGCGGCTGGCGGCGGAGAAGGCCGGAGCGGCGAAGTGAAGGGGAGGCCCCGGCGAAAGCCGGGGACCCCGACCTATTTCGAGACCACCATGCACGCCTGACCGCCCTTGCGGACGGTGGCGCAGAAGCTTTCGGCGTCGCCCTTGTTGGCGAAGCCGCCGGCCTGGAGGCGGGTGACCGCGCCGGCCTTCACCATATAGGGCTGGCGCGCGGCGACGGCGGGATATTTTCTTTCGAGCGACGCCCAGAGGCTGCGCGCATTGGCTTCGACGCCGAACGCGCCGAGCTGCGCGCGCCACGGGCTGTTGCCGGTCGCGGCGGGTGCGGGTTTGGGCGCGGCCGGTTTGGGAGCGACGGGCTTTGCGTCCGCGACCTTCACCGGTGCGGGCTTTACGGGCGCGGGTTTCGCGGCCGGAGGCAGCGTTCCGCTTTCGGGCGGCGCTTCATAGCTGGTCCCCGGCGCCGCAGAGACGGTTTCGACGGGCGCCGGCTTGCCGATCGCGGCGGCGGCGACGGTGGCGTCGGCAACCGAGGTCGCCTCGGTCGCGGCGCTGGCGGCGGCCTTTGCCGCGGGGGTGAGCGGCTTCGCCGGGACGGGCGCCGGTGCGACGACCGGAGGCGGCGAATAGCTGGTGCCGGGCGTCGACGCCGGGAGGCTGGCGGTCCTGATCGGCGACGGTTCGGATTTGGCGGGCGCGACCGGCGCGGCGGCGTTGACGGCGGCGAGGCGCGCCCGCGCCTCGTCCTTTTCCATCTGCGGCAGCAGCGACAGGCCGAGCTGGCGCTGTTCGAGCGGGATCAGGCGATCGAGCTGGGCGAGCCGCGCCGAGGCGATTTCGAGCCCGGCGTCGCTCGCGCGCTTGGTGAGCGCATAGGACCGCGGCCAGTCCTTCGGCGCGAGGTCGCCGTTGAACATCGCGGTGCCGAGGACATATTGCGCCCGCGGTTCGCCGCGCGCGGCCGACGCGTTGATATAAGGCATCGCCTCGTCGCGCTTGTTTGCGGTGAAGAGGATGAGGCCGAGATTGTCGCCGGCCTGGAGGTGGCCCTGTTTCGCGGCGCGGCGGTACCACACTTCGGCCTGTGCGAGGTCGGCGGGAACGCCGCGGCCGAGCTTGTACGCCTGTCCGAGGTTGAATTGCGCATCGGGATCGCCGGCGACGGCGAGCGGGCGCCATTCGGCGACGGCCTTCTGATAGTCGCCCGCGTCCCAGGCATCGACCCCGTCCTTGACGTCGGCGAGCGCGGGCGCCGCGAAAGCAAGCGCCGAAAGCGGGAGCGCCAGAAGGGCGAGGGTGCGGAATGGACGCATGTTATTCTCCAATGACTTGCGCTGCTTGCGGGCCCACACCCGGGCAATCGCAGTCCCCGCCCGGGCCTTACGCCATAAATGGCTAACAGCGCGTTAGCATCATATGCGGGCGACCCGATTCCGTTCCGTAACGGGACAGAAAGACGTTAAGTCGCCATTTACCATAGATGCGAGGAGGTCGTTCACCTTCTTTTTATCATCGTTAACTCAATTTTAGCGCCCTCCATGCCATTCCTCCGGCCGATTTTGGTTTTCCTAGGGGGACAGCAGTGCGCGTTCTGGCATTGGCTTCACAAAAGGGCGGGTCGGGTAAAACCACCTTGTCGGGTCATCTTGCGGTGCAGGCGCAGCTTGCCGGCGCAGGCCCGGTCGTCCTGATAGACATCGACCCGCAGGGTTCGCTCGCCGACTGGTGGAACGAGCGCGAAACCGACCTTCCGGCCTTTGCGCAGACCACCGTCGCGCGGTTGGCCTCCGACCTCGAGATCCTGCGCCAGCAGGGCTTCAAACTGGCCGTCATCGACACGCCGCCGGCGATTACCATGGCGATCCAGAGCGTCATCAGCGTCGCCGAGCTGATCGTCGTCCCGACGCGTCCCAGCCCGCACGACCTGCGCGCCGTCGGCGCCACCGTCGACCTGTGCGAACGCGCCGGCAAGCCGCTGGTGTTCGTGGTCAACGCCGCGACCCCGAAGGCAAAGATCACCAGCGAGGCCGCGGTCGCGCTGTCGCAGCACGGCACCGTCGCGCCGGTCACGCTGCACCACCGCACCGACTATGCCGCGTCGATGATCGACGGCCGCACGGTGATGGAAGTCGATCCGAACGGCCGCTCGGCCGAAGAGATCCGCCAGCTGTGGACCTATATCAACGATCGCCTCGAAAAGAATTTCCGCCGCACCGTCTTCAGCTCGCCCGTGCCGCCGCAGCCGGGTTACGGCACCGTCCGCCCGATGGGTGGTGGCTTCGGCCGCCGCATCGCCGGCCAGTGACGGAAGGAATCGGGAACATGGGCGAACCCAAACCGCTTGCTTCGCTGTCCGCCGGGCTTCTGGCCCGCAAGGGTGGCGCGCGTCCCGCGATGCGCCGCCAGCCGCTGGGCAGCGGCCCCGCCGCGCCGATGATCGAGGGCTATGACGACCTCGGCTGGAACGACATGGGCTATGACGTCGACCCCGACCAGAATGCCGCCGACACCGGCCGGCTCGTCGACCTGAAGCCGCTGCTCGCCGGATCGGTGCTGCATCACAATGTCGAGGCCGAGCATGCCGTCGACGATACGCCGGGTCATGAACTGACCCCGATCGTCGAAGGCGCGTTGGCCGACGATTTCGCGCCGGAAGCGGCCGAAGTGCCCGAGATCGTGCGCCAGCAGGAATCGCTGATCGACCGCGTCGCCGCCGTCGCCCGCAAGGTCGAGGCGCGTCCGGCACCGAAAGCGCCGAAGGAACGCGCCCCGCGTGCGCTCCGCGCCCGCGAGAAGGCGGCATTCACGCTGCGCCTCGATGCCGAGCGCCACCTGCGCCTGCGCCTCGCGAGCGCGGTGACGAACCGCTCTTCGCAGGTGATCCTGACCGACCTGCTCGACGAATATCTGGCCACACTGCCCGAGATCGACGCGATGGCGAGCCGCTTGCCGGCAGCCCGTCCCGCGCGCCGGACGCAGCCGTAACGAATGATGGGGGGACCGAAGATGAACCGCAAAGTCCTGATGAACCTGGCCGTTTCGGGCTTCGTGCTGAGCGTGGCCACCGGCTGCAGCGGCATGTCGAAGATGGCCAATGCCGCGCCGTCGAGCGAACCCGTGCCGGCATCGGCATCGAAGGCCGCCGACAAGGCGCGCGACGCGCTGGAGGAAGGCAAGGTCAGCAAGGCCGTGAGCCTGGCCGAGACCGCGGTTGCCGCAAGCCCCCGCGACGCGGGTTTCCGTGCGCTGCTGGGTCAGGCCTATCTTTCGGACGGGCGCTTTGCCTCGGCGAGCACCGCGCTCGGCGAAGCGATGGATCTGGGCGCGAAGGACAGCAACACCGTCATCGCGCTGACCCTGTCCTATATCGCGCAGGGCAAGAATAGCGAAGCGAGCGACCTTCTGAAGCGCAATTTCGACGTCGTTCCGGCGTCGGACCTGGGCCTTGCACTCGCCTTGTCGGGTGACACCAATTCGGCGATCTATGTGCTGACCGAAGCCGCACGCGCGCCGGGCGCCGATGCGCGGACGCGCCAGAATCTGGCGCTTGCGTTCGCGCTCGACGGCCGCTGGGCGCAGGCGCGCCTTGTCGCCTCGCAGGACCTGTCGCTGGCGAAGATCGAAGCACGCATGGCCGAATGGTCGAAGCTGGCCGACCAGCCGAACCCGCAACTGCGCGTCGCGAGCCTGCTCGGCACCAAGGCGCAGGACGACGCCGGGATGCCGGTGCGCCTTGCGCTCGCCAATTTCCCCGAATTGCAGATGGCCGCGGCCGATGCGCCGGTCGAACTCGCCAGCGCCGATCCGGCCCCGGTCGAGGCCTATGCCCCGCCGCCGCCGGCCGAAGAAAAGCCGGCCGCCGTGCTGGCATCGGCCGAACCCGCCGCGATCCGCACGGTCGAACTGCCGATGCCGAAGCGCGACGAAAACGGCGTCGTTCCGGTGACCGAACTGCCGCAGCCGCAGGCCGCCAAGCCGGCCGAAACGATCATGGCCGACGCCAAACCCTATCGCGCCGCACCGCGCGTCGCGGGTGCACGCGCCGAAACGGTTCGCCCCGTGCAGAAGCAGGCGCTCGATCTGGCGACCCGCGTCCTGCCCAAGGCAATGGCTTTCGATTCGAAGAAGCCGACGGGATGGGCGGTGCAGCTCGGCGCCTATGACAGCCTGGGCATCGCCAAGGAAAAATGGGGCGTTCTCAAGAAAAAGAGCAACATGCTCGCGAATTATCCGGCGTCCAGCCATGCCGCGACGGTCAACGGCCGCAACTTCTATCGCCTGACGGTCAACGGTCTTGCGACGCGCGCCGATGCATCGAAGCTGTGCGGCGAGCTGAAGGCGAAGGGCCAGACCTGCTTCATCCGCCAGATGGGCGGCAGCGAGAGCATCCAGTGGGCCTCGGCGGCGACCGCCAAGCCGATCCGGATGGCGTCGCGCTAAACGATATTGGGGGGCCTCCGCCACGGCGGAAGCTCAGGGGAGGGGCGCGGCCTGCGGGGGCCGCGCCCTTTTTCGTGTGCAGTGCATTGCCTCCGTTTGCGATATTGCCGGTTCGTATTATGCCATTGGCATGCTGCGCCTTCCGCTTTTGGTCATTCTGCCCGTATCGATGCTCATGACCGCCTGCGCGCCCCGCAATGCGCAGCGGTTCTGCATCACGCCGGGCGAGACCTATGTCTATCGCGGGCCGGAGAGACTGGAGTACCGCTTCACCGTCCACGATGCGACCACGATGACCGAGGATCTGCGCGAAGACGGCGAGCCCGTGGGAGGCCCTGTCGATGCGACCGTTTCGGTCGGCGGAACGCGCTTCGAGCATAGCCTGTTTGCCCTCAACCGCGACATGTGGAGCATGGACCGGTGGGAGAGCGAAAAGCTGATCTGCGAGCGCGACCGGGGGTTCAAGCGGCCCGACGGGTTTACCATCGCCTTTTCCTGCCGCCTGCCGGGCGCAACCGAGTCCGGGCATTTCCTCTTCGACAAGCGGGTCGGCATCACGAAATTCCGGCCGGCCGTTCTCGACGGCGACCGTTACTTCGAACTCGCCAGTGCGCAGGCGCTGGCACACCCTTGCCAGGGCAGGCGCTGAACGCGCGACTGCTTCGGCTATTCGCCGGTATCCTTGACCAACGCCCCGACGAGCTTGCCGCGCTGGTAGCGGCCCTTGCGCTCGTGCGGCATCGCGTAGAGTTCGGTCAGGAAGCGCTTGTCCCATTGGGTGAGCTCGCGCCGGCCCTGACGGTCGTCGAACAGGCCGAGGATCGATTGCGACTGGGGATCGGCGCGGATGCGGATGCCGCTCAGCGCGACGAAGGCGGCATAGTCGGTCACGGCGCGCAGCGTTGCGCCCTCGGCGTCGTTGACGTCGATGACGATCGTCGCGCCCTCGATGCTGCGGAGGGTCTGCGGCCCGATCAGGCTGATTCCTCCGCTCGTCCGGCGGACCGAATACCACCAGCGCACCGGCTTTTCGAGCTCGACGAGGTCGCGGATATCGGGTCCGGTCATGTCGGCGAACTGGCCGGGATAGCGCGCCTTGAACAGCTTGATGAACTTCGCGCCATCGTCGACGAACAGGAGGAGCACGTTGGTGTCGCACTTGCCGTCGGCGACCGGCGCGCGGGCGCTGCGCGCGGTATCGCGGAACCAGCCTTCGACGAGCGCGGCATGTTCGTCCGAGAGGCCGAGCGCGCGCGGGCACAGCTTGATCCTCCACCGCGCGACGCTGTCCTGGGCATATATGCCCGGCGCGACGCCGAGCGTGCGAATGAAGGCGTTGGCGCGCTTTTTCGCCTCCTCGCGCGTCAGCCGCTCACCCTCGACAACAATGTCGTCGGGCGAGCGGAGCGTCGGGTCGGGGGCGGGCTGGGCCAGGGCGGCCGGAGCCGGGGCAAGCAGCGCGGCGGCGAGCAGCAGGCGGGAGAGGAGAGGCATCGACCTGTTTCCTTCTGATCAGGAAACAGGTTTAACCCGTTAGGAACGCTGATGAAAGGGGCATCGCATCCGATGCGGGCGGGGTCAGCGGATTCGCTGGCCGCCCTTCCACAGCATCGTCGCGCGGCCTTGCACGGGCATGCCGTCGAAGGGGGTGTTCCCCGCGTAAGCCGCCATCTTCTTTGCGTCGACCTGCCACGGGGTGCCGGCGTCGACGAGGATGAGGTCGGCTTCCTTGCCGACGGCCAGGCTGCCTGCCTCGACGCCGAGCAGGCAGGCCGGCGTGCCGGCGAGCAGCTCGAACAGGCGGCCGGGCGAGATAAGCCCGTCGCGCACGAGGTTCAGGCCGAGCGCGAGCAAGGTTTCGGCGCCCGCCATGCCGGGCTGTGCCTCGGCGAAGGGGAGGCGCTTGTCCTCGGGCCCGCGCGGGTCGTGGCCCGACGAGAGGATGTCGATCGTCCCGTCGGCAATCGCGGCGAGGCAGGCCTGCCGGTCGTCCTCGCTGCGCAGCGGCGGGGAGAGGCGCGCGAAGGTGCGGAAATCGCCGATCGCGGTGTCCGAGAGAAAGAGATGCGCGGGGGTGATGCCGCAGAGCACCGGAAGCCCCTTCGCCTTGGCGGCGCGGATCAGGTCGAGCCCGCGCGCGGTGGTGACCTGGCGGAAACAGACCGGCGCGCCGGTTTCCTCGACCAGCGCGAGATCGCGCGCGATCGCCATCGCCTCGGCGATGGCGGGGGCCGAGGCGAGGCCGAGGCGCGTCGCCATCTCGCCGTCGGTCGCGACGGCACCGGCGGTGAGGCCCTCGTCCTCGGCGTGGATGATCGTGACGAGGCCGAGCGCGGCCGCGTACGATAGGACGCGGCGCATGACGCCGGCGTCGGCGATGCGGCCGCGGCCGGTCGCGACGGCGCGCGCGCCCGCCTGTTTCATCAGGCCGATCTCGGCAAGTTCCTTGCCCGCGAGGCCTTTGGTCGCGGCGGCGAGGGGGTGGACCCACAGGTCGGGCTTGCCGCCCTTCGCGGCGCGTTCGACGAGGCCGGCGCCGTCGAGCGGGCCGTTGTCGGGCATCAGGGCGGCGCGGGTGATGCCGCCGAAGTGGAAGGCGGGCTTGTCGGTCGCGAAAACGCCGAGGTCGATGATGCCGGGGGCGAGCCACTGGCCCCGGGCGTCGACGACCTCCGCCCCTTCGGGAACTTCGGCGGGGTCGAGCGCGGCGATGCGGCCGTCGACCACGAGCAGGCTGCCGTCGCGCGGGGTGTCGGCGCTGACCAGCTTCGCATTGACGATATGGGTCGGGGTCAGTTCCATCCGGGCACTCCCCGCTTGCGGCGCGTCAAAATGTCGAGGCAGGCCATGCGTACCGCGACCCCCATCTCGACCTGCTCGGTGATCGTCGAGCGGGTCGGGTGGTCGGCGACGCTGCTGTCGATCTCGACCCCGCGGTTCATCGGGCCGGGATGCATGACGATCGCGTCGGGCTTCGCCTTTTCGAGCCGCTTCGGCGTCAGGCCGTAGAGCGCGTGATATTCGCGCGCGCTGGGCAGATAGGCACCGTCCATGCGCTCGTTCTGGAGGCGCAGCATCATTACGACGTCGGCGTCCTTCAGCCCCTCGTCCATATCGGTGAAGGTGGTCACATGCATGCGGTCGATCGCGGGCGGGGTCAGCGTCGGCGGCGCGATGACGCGCACCTCGTTGCCGAGCAGGGTGAGCGCGAGGATGTTCGAGCGCGCGACGCGGCTGTGCAGCACGTCGCCGCAGATCGCGATCGTAAGGCCCTCGACGCGGCCGAGGCGGCGGCGGATGGTGAGCGCGTCGAGCAGCGCCTGCGTCGGATGCTCGTGGCGGCCGTCGCCCGCATTGAGGACGGGGCAGTCGACCTTGTCGGCGATGAGCTGCACCGCGCCCGAGCTCTGGTGGCGGATCACCATCGCGTCGGCGCGCATCGCGTTGAGCGTCATCGCGGTGTCGATCAGCGTCTCGCCCTTCTTCACGCTGGACTGCGCGGCGTGCATGTTGACGACGTCGGCGCCGAGGCGTTTGCCCGCGATCTCGAACGACAGCAAAGTGCGCGTCGAATTCTCGAAAAAGGCGTTGATGATCGTCAGCCCTGCGAGCCGGCCGTCATGCTTGGCCGCCCCGCCGCGGTTCATCTCGACCCACTCTTCGGCGGCATCGAGAACGTAGGAAATCTCCCACGGGGTGAGCTGGGCGATGCCGATCAGGTGGCGATGGCGAAAGGCATCGCCACCGGGCGGATAGTCGCTGGCGGGTCGGGTGGTTGCGCTTGTCATTAAAGCCACGCCTCTAGGCGGCTGCGGCGATTCTCGCAAGCGCCGAGGCGAGCCAAGGCTGCAATATTCCGAGCCACCAGAGGAGGAGCAGGATGATGTCGACCCAGAGCCAGATGAGCATCCATGTCGCGAAGGGTTGCTTGCGCGTCTTGTGACGGACGAGGCGCGCGGCGAGGACCGTGCCGAAGGCGCCGCCGAGGAAGGCCCATAGGAGCAGATTGCTCTCCGGAATGCGCCGCTGGCCGGCTTCGGCGTATTTCTTGTCGAGAACCATCTGGACGAACGCGATGAGGTTCA
The DNA here is from genome assembly GCF_022024275.1 of Sphingopyxis sp. BSN-002. NCBI lineage: Bacteria > Pseudomonadati > Pseudomonadota > Alphaproteobacteria > Sphingomonadales > Sphingopyxidaceae > Sphingopyxis > Sphingopyxis sp. BSN-002. The sequence continues at coordinate 903,236 of NZ_CP091804.1, read as the reverse complement.
TCGCGATCAGCCAGTAGAGGATATATTCGTTCAAGCGCGCGACGCTCAACGGGTGAGGGCGTCGATCGCGCCCTGCAGGATGAAGGCGGCGGCGGCGCTGTCGACGCGTTCCGCCCGTTTTGCCCGACTCACGTCGGCGGCGATCATCGCGCGTTCGACCGCGGCGGTCGACCAGCGTTCGTCCCAGAGGAGGATCGGGAGGCCGAGCGGCAGCAGGTTGCGCGCGAAGGCGCGGGTGCTCTGCGTGCGCGGGCTGTCGGTGCCGTCCATGTTGAGCGGCAGCCCGACGACGAGTCCGACGACCGATTGTGCGGCAAGGACCGCTTTCAGCGCCTCGAGGTCGAGGCTGAATTTCTTGCGGATGATCGTCTTGTCGGGCGACGCGAAGCTCCAGCCGGCGTCACAGAGCGCGACGCCGATGGTTTTCGTGCCGACGTCGAGCCCGGCAAGGCGGCCGGCTGCGGGCAGCGCGGCGGCGAAATCGGAGGCGGCGGTGGTAATCATATCCGCCCCTTTACCTGTTCGTGTCGAGCGAAGTCGAGACACCCTTAGGTCGCGCGTGACTTTGGGGCATCTCGACTTCGCTCAATGCGAACTGGATCAGGATTTAGCCGCTGGCGTGGTCGGGGAAGCTGCAGGTGCCGGAACCGGCGCCGCCGGCGGCGGGACCGGCGAGGGTTTGCCTTCGAAGGTCGCGAGGCGCCGGAGGACGTCGGCGCGGACATTCGCCCAGAACAGGGTGATGTCGAAGACATGATAATTGTTGCCGGGCAGCACATAGCTCGGCGCATAATTCTGTGCTGCCTCTGCATCGCCGATCAACAGGAAGCCGCGGTCGTCGTCGCATTTTGCGCCGACCTTCTGGGCGATCAGCACGCCTGCCTTGAAGCCCTCGCTCGGTTTCAGCGTGCCGATATTGGCGTCGGGGCCGGCAGCCGTGTCGGGAATGCCGGTGAGCGGATTGGTGCACAGCATGCGCGTGCCCGCACGCGGGCGGCCATCGAAGCCGATCGTGCCGTCATAGGCGCCGGTCACCATCGAGGTGTCGGCGGGCTCGGCGAAAGTGGCCCAGCTCAGGATACAGCCTTTCTGCTCGGGCGTCTCGCACGCGGGGAGGCCGAGGCCGGCGAGGTCGGTGTCGCGACTGATCGGCCAGCCGATGACGTAAGCGGCGACGATGCGCTTCGCGAGCGGCGTGCCCGCGATGCGGTTCCTGAGCAGGGTCGTCAGGTGAAGCGCGCCCTGGCTGTGGCCCGCAAGGATGATCGGCTTGTTCTTCGGTTGGGCGGCGAGAAAGGCGTCGAAGGCCTGTTCGACGTCGCGATAGGCGGCGTCGATCGCCTTGCCCGCGGTGACGCGGTCGGTCGCGAGGAACGCGCCCAGCGTGGCCTGCCGGTAGCGCGGCGCCCAGACCTCGCCCGCGTCGCCGAACGCGCTCGCCATGCCCTGCATGAACAGCTTGGCGCGATAATTGGCGTCGGCGTCGTCGAGCGGGGCGTTCCAGCTCGCCTTGCTGTAATAGCTGGTCGGGTGGACGAAGAAGATCGCGGCGTCGCCCTTGGGGGCTTCTTCGGTATCGGCCGCCGTTGCGGCCTTCGCCGGCGGAATCAGCTTGTCGGCGGGCTTCGCCGCTTCGGCACCATCCGCGGGCGGGCGCCAGTCGGCCGGATCATTCTCCATCCCCGGGCGCGCGAGCCACATTTTAGGATCGTCATAGGCGTTCGGTTCGGCGACCTTCTGTTCGACGAACTCGCTCGACGGCACGAACGCGACACGCCCGAACCAGCCGGGATTGATCTGATAGGCGACGCCGAAGCCGAAGATGATGAGGATGATCGCGGCGATGATGTAGAGGAATTTGCGGGCCAAAAGGCGCTCCATGCGGGGAGAGGGGCGGTCGCGTGCTATCTGGCTTGCGAAGCGCCGCGAAACAAGCCCAGATGTGGAGCATGACCGATGCGCCCGCAACTCCGCCCGTCCCCGAGTCGAACCGCCTCGACGGAAGCGACCCGCCCTGGCCGCTGCGGCCGTGGATCATGGCGGCGATCTGTGCGCTCGCGGGGCTCGCCTTTCACCTGACGATCGACTGGCGCTACGCACCCGATCATGATCCGGGCCGCAACGCGTTCGCGGCGTTCATCACGGTCGCGACTTTGGTCTTCGTTCTGGGGGTCGAGCTTCGCCGCTGGACGTGGGCGGCGGGCTTCGCGCTGGCGTGGGGCGCGGTGATCGCGCTGATCGTCTGGACCTCGGCGGGCTATAATGTCGACGCATCGCCGTTCGAATGGCCTTTCTGGTCGGGATTGCTCGCGGTGCTGATCGCGACGCCGCTGTTCCAGACGCGGCGCGACGTGGCGCCCGACTGGCGCTTCTGGAAGCTGTGGCAGATGCCGTACGAGCGGCTGCACAGCCACGCTTGGGCCGACGCGGTGATCGGCGCTGCGGGGCTTGCCTTCACCGGGCTGACCTTCCTGCTCGTGCTGCTGATCGGGTCGATGTTCGAACTGATCGGAATCAAGCTGATCATGAGGATGTTCGAGACCGGCTGGTTTCCGTGGATGCTGGCGGGCGCGGCGTTCGGCGGCGCCGTCGGTCTGCTGCGCGAGCGCGACAAGCTGGTCGCGACCCTGCAGAAGCTGGTGATGATCGTGCTCGCGGTGCTGGCGCCGGTGCTGGCGGTCGCGGTGGTGCTGTTCCTGTTGTCGCTGGTCGGCACGGGGCTGACGCCGCTGTGGGAATCGGGCTTTTCGACCGCGGCGCTGATGATGGGCGCGGCCGCCTTTGCCGTGCTGCTCGCCAACGCAGTTATCGGCAACGGGCGCGAGGAACGGTCGGGCAACCGTTTTCTGCACGGCGCGGCGGCGGTGCTCGTCGTGGCGGTACTGCCGCTGGCGATCATCGCCTTTTACTCGATGCATTTGCGCGTAATCCAGTACGGCTGGACGCCCGAGCGCATATGGGGCGCGATCGCGGCGATGGTCGCGCTCGCCTATGGCGCGGTCGGGCTGTGGGCAGTGGTTCGGGGCAAGCGCGATTTCGACGATGTGCTGCGTCCGTTGCAGCAGAGACTGGCGATCGGACTGACGCTGGTCGCACTGTTCCTCGCGCTGCCGATCATGGATTTCGGCGCGATCTCGACGCGCGACCAGCTCGCGCGGCTGCAGAAGGGGACGGTCAAGGCCGACAAGTTCGACTGGGCGGCGCTGGCGTTCGATTTCGGACCGAGCGGGCGCGCGGCGCTGGCGAAAATCGCGAAATCGCCCGACAAGGCAAAGGCCGATCTGGCGAAATGGGCGCTCCAGACGAAGAATCGCTGGGATCTGACCGTCGCCGGCGAACCGGTCGATGCCGCCGATGTCGCCTATGGTGCAAGGCCGATCCGCGAGAAGGTGCGCGTGCTGCCCGCGGGGCAGTCGATCGGCGACGACGCCTACAAGGCGATCGAGGATCGCGGACAGTGCCGCACGGCGCCGTGCGCGGCCTATGTGCTGGACGCGGACAGGATGCTCGTGGTCGGCGAAGGCAACAATGTCGTGCTGTTCGCACGCGATGCGAAAACGAAGGCGTGGCAGGAGGATTATCAGGCCTTCTCGGGCGGCGCGGTGGCCCCGGGGCCGACGAGCGACGAGGTCGAAAAGGCTGCGATCGAGGTGCGCCCTGTCACGCGGCGGCAATTGTTCGTGAACGGCAAGCCGGTCGGCGAGGATTTCGAGTGAGAATCGCGCGCCTGCCTTGAAGCGGACGGGGGAGGATGCTAGCGGCGCAGCTTCTCCCGATAAGGCGACAAGAATGGCAATCGATCAGGCAACAGTCAGGAAAATAGCGTCGCTGGCGCGCATCGCGATCAGCGATGCCGAGGCCGCCGCGATGGAAGGCGAACTCAACGGCATTCTCGGCTGGGTCGAGCAACTCGGCGAGGTCGATGTGACCGGGGTCGAGCCGATGACTGCGGTGATCCCGAACAACTTGCGGCTGCGCGACGACGTCGTCGACGCCGACCCGCTGACCGGCGGCAACCGCCGCGACGATATTCTCGCCAATGCGCCGGCGCCGCAGCACGGCTTTTTCGGCGTTCCCAAGGTAATCGAATAATGACCGATCTTACGAACCTGACCGTCGCCGGGATTCGCGACGGGCACCGCGCGGGCGATTTCAGCGCCGTCGAGGTCGCCGAGGCGTTCAACGCCAATGTCGCGGGCGCCAAGGCGCTCAACGCGTTCATCGTCGAGACGCCCGAGCATGCGCTCGCGGCGGCGAAGCAGGCCGATGCCGACCGGTCGGCTGGCAGCCTGAAGCCGTTGTCTGGCGTGCCGATCGGGATGAAAGACCTGTTCGCGACGAACGGCGTCCAGACCACCGCCGCGAGCCATATGCTCGAAGGCTTCGTACCGCGCTATGAATCGACCGTGTCGCAGAAATTGTGGGACGCGGGCGCGGGGATGCTCGGCAAGCTGAACCTCGACCAGTTTGCGATGGGGTCGTCGAACGAGACGTCCTACTTCGGCAATGTGATCAGCCCGTGGAAGCGCAACGACGGCGGTAATGCCGCGCTCGCGCCGGGTGGATCGTCGGGCGGCAGCTCGTCGGCGATCGCGGCGCGGCTGTGCCCCGCGGCGACGGGGACCGACACCGGCGGCTCGATCCGCCAGCCCGCGGCCTTCACCGGCATTTCGGGGATCAAGCCGACCTATGGCCGCTGCTCGCGCTGGGGCATCGTGGCGTTTGCCAGCTCGCTCGATCAGGCGGGGCCGATGGCGCGCGACGTGCGCGATTGTGCGATCATGCTCGAAAATATGGCGGGCTTCGATCCGAAGGATGCGACGAGCCTGAACATGGCGGTTCCCGATTGGGAAGCGGCCTTGTCAAGCGATCTCAAGGGCAAGACGGTCGGTATTCCCAAGGAATATCGCCTCGAGGGCATCGACCCCGAAATCGACGCAATGTGGGATGCGGGCATCGCGATGCTGAAGGATGCGGGGGCCGAGGTCGTCGAGATCAGCCTGCCGCACACCAAATATGCGCTGCCGACTTACTATATCATCGCGCCCGCCGAGGCGTCGTCGAACCTCGCACGCTATGACGGCGTGCGTTATGGTTTGCGCGACCTGCCCGAAAAGGCGGGGCTGCAGGACATGTACGCCGCGACGCGCGCCGACGGTTTCGGGCCCGAGGTCAAGCGCCGCATCATGATCGGCACCTATGTGCTGTCGGCGGGCTTCTACGACGCATACTACACGCAGGCGCAGAAGGTGCGGACGCTGATCGCGCGCGATTTCGAGCAGGCTTTTGCTAGCTGCGACGTGATCCTTGCGCCGACTGCGCCGTCGGCGGCGTTCGGGCTGGGCGAGAAGATGGCCGACCCGCTGGCGATGTACCTCAACGACGTGTTCGCGGTGCCCGCGAGCCTCGCGGGCCTGCCCGCAATGTCGGTCCCCGCGGCGCTGAACCGCGAAGGACTGCCGCTGGGCTTGCAGATCATCGGCAAGGCGTTCGACGAGCAGGGCGTGCTGAACGCGGGGCTGGCAATTGAAGAGCGGGCGGGCTTCAATGCCCGTGCCGAGAAGTGGTGGTAAGATGAGCGACTATCGCATCAAGGGCGAAACCGGCGAGTGGGAGGTCGTGATCGGCCTCGAGGTCCATGCGCAGGTCACCTCCAACGCCAAATTATTCTCGGGTGCCGCGACGGCGTTCGGGGCGGAGCCGAACACGCAGGTGAGCCTCGTGGACGCGGCCATGCCCGGCATGCTGCCGGTGCCGAACCGCGAGTGCATCCGCCAGGCGGTGCGCACGGGCATGGCGATCGAGGCCGAGATCAACAAATGGTCGCGCTTCGACCGCAAGAATTATTTCTATGCCGATCTGCCGCAGGGTTACCAGATTTCGCAGCTTTATCATCCGCTTGTCGGCGAAGGTTCGCTGATGATCGAGGGGGATGAGAAGGCGGGGATTCCCGAGCCGAAGCGCATCGGGATCGAGCGTATCCATGTCGAGCAGGACGCGGGCAAGCTGATGCACGACCAGCATCCGACGATGTCGTACGTCGACCTCAACCGCTCGGGCGTCGCGCTGATGGAAATCGTCTCGCGCCCCGACATGCGCTCGCCCGCCGAGGCCGGCGCCTATGTGCGCAAGCTGCGTTCGATCCTGCGCTATGTCGGATCGTGCGACGGCAATATGGAAGAAGGTTCGATGCGCGCCGACGTCAATGTCAGCGTGCGCAAGCCCGGCGACGAATTCGGCACGCGCACCGAGACGAAGAACGTCAATTCGGTACGCTTCGTGATGGCGGTGATCGAGGGCGAGGCGAAGCGCCAGGTCGAGCTGATCGAAAGCGGCGGCAGCGTGGTGCAGGAAACGCGGCTTTACGACCCCGACCGCAACGAGACGCGCTCGATGCGGTCGAAGGAAGATGCGCATGATTACCGTTACTTCCCCGATCCCGACCTGCTGCCGCTCGAACTCGACGATGCGTTCCTCGACGAATGCCGCGAGAGCCTTCCCGAACTGCCCGACGCCAAGCGCGCGCGCTATCTGGCGGCCGGGATTTCGGCGTACAACGCCGACGTGCTGACCGCCGAGGTCGAAAGCGCGCTGTGGTTCGATACGCTGCTCGAGACCGGCGCGAAGCCGGCTGCGGCGGCGAACTGGGTGTCGAGCGAGCTGTTCGGGGCGCTCAACCGCCTCGGCAAGAGCTTCGAGGATTGTCCGGTCACGCCGGCGCAGGCGGGCGAACTGCTCGGTCTGGTCGCCGACGGCACGATTTCGGGCACGATCGCCAAGCAGGTGTTCGAAAAGATGCTCGAAAGCGGCGACGCGGCGGGCGTGATCGTCGAGCGCGACGGCCTGAAGCAGACCAGCGATACCGGCGCGATCGAAGCCGAAATCGCCAAGATCCTGACCGCCAATGCCGACAAGGTCGAGCAGTATAAGGGCGGCAAGGAAGCGCTGTTCGGCTTCTTCGTCGGGCAGACGATGAAGGCGATGCAGGGCAAGGCGAACCCGCAGGTCGTCAACGAACTGCTGAAGAAGGCGCTGGCCTAAAATCCCGCCGCGTCTAATCTCCTCCGAAGACTCGGGGGAGGGCAAGGATGCGGTATAAGGCGTTGAAAGGCTGGCGGCTTGCCGTGCTGGGGTGCGCGCTCGCGGCCCCGCCGGCGCTGGCTCAGGAAACGGCGGAGGCTGGCGGCGATGGCGAGGATATCGTCGCGACGGTGACGATGCCCGCGGCCGACGAGGTGATCGACCCCGCAACGATCGCGATGCCCGCGCTGGCCTTTGCCCCCGATCCCAAATGGGAAAAGGACTTCGACAAATATTATTACTTCAACCGCGCCGACACCGATTTCGCGACCGCGCTCAAGGATCTGCGCGAGTGCGACGGGCTGTCGCGCGGACTGGCGAGCCCGTTCGGCAACAGCGACGTGCCCTATCCCTATAACAGCACCACGTCGGGGCTGGTCGGCGGTGCGATCGCCAATGTGATGATCGCGGCGATCGTCGGATCGGCGCAGCTCCGCGCGACGCGGCGGGTGAACATGCGCCGCTGCATGTTCTTCAAGGGCTACGACCGCTTCGGCCTGCCCAAGGATATGTGGCAGACGTTCAATTTCGAGGAAGGCTTCGGCGGCCTGCCCGAGGAGGAGCGGCAGGGGTTTCTGAAGCAGCAGGCGCGCGTCGCATCGGGGCCGCGGCCGACGACGCCGGCGCTGGGGAGGTAAGTCATGAGACCGTCGATCCTCGCGCTCGCGCTGCTCGCCGCCGCGCTTCCCGTTTCCGCCCTCGGTGCCGACGCCGAAGAGTTTGCGGCCGTCGGCGACAAGGAGGTCATCACGCTGGACCCCGCGGCCAGCTATGTCGTCCTGCAGACCAATTCGGACAGCTCGATGTATTCGTTCGGGCTGACGCTGCTGCGGCGGCCGACCGACGCCGACCGTAGCGACTATATCCGTCGACGCGGCGAGGCGCTGGCGAAGGCGCACGCGAAATGGGAACGCAAGCATGCGAGCTGGGCGGCCGATGCCGGGCGCTGGGACGCGATGAAGCCCAACCAGCGCGCCGGCAAGCGTCCCGTCGAGCCGGTCGAACCGACCGACGCGAACCTGGCTTTCCCGCCGATCGACCGCGAGAATATGGTTCAGGTCGGGCCGTTCGACCGCTTCGCGAAGAAGGACGGCCGCTCGACCTTCGTCCACAAGGTGAAGCCCGGACGCTATGTCTTCTATGGCCCGATCATCTTCAACGCGAATGCCGCGGGCGGTACCTGCATGTGCATGGGGTCGATCGAATTCGAGGTGCCCGAAAGGACCATCGTCCATGCCGGCATGATGACGCTCAACTGGATGGACGAGCGCGCGAAGGCGAAGGCCGAGGGGCGGCCGGTGCCCAAAACCGACCTCGACCTGCCGCCCGAAATGAACGCCGTGAGCTGGGAGCTGCCGCGAGCAGGGGCGAGCATCGATCCGCGGCTGTCCGCCTATCGCATCGTTCCCGCGGAGATGCGCGCGGCAGGTCCGTTCCCCAATTATTTCGGGGTCGGGATCGACCGGATCACCGCCATTCCCGGTATCATCACCTATGATCGCGACAGGATCGTTGCTGCGAATTGAGCGCACCGTCGCGGCAGCGCTGATCGCGCTGTGGCTGCTGCTTGCGGGCGCCACGGCGCACGCCGCGACGATCGTCCTGACCGACGTCAACGTCGTGCCGATGGACCGCGAGCGAGTGATTCCGCGCACGACGGTGATCGTGACCGACGGGCGGATCGCGAGCATCGGGATCAAGGCGAAGCTGCCTGCAGGGACGCCGGTGGTGGACGGCAAGGGCGCGTGGCTGTTTCCCGGGCTTGCCGACATGCACAATCATGTGAGCGACCGGAACGACCTGCCGCTGCTGCTTGCCAACGGCGTGACGACGATGCTCAATATGGGCGGCGCGACCAACGCCTTTGCCGGACGTATCCGGCTGGCGGTCAATCGCGGCGAGCTGCCCGGTCCGCATATCTTCACCGCCTTCGTCGTCGACGGCAGCGAGCAATATGGCCATTTCGTCGTCCGGACGCCCGAAGAGGCGCGCGCGATCGTGCGGCTGGCCAAGGCCAACGGCTACAGCTTCATGAAGGTCTATACGAACCTGTCGGCCGATGCCTTTGCGGCGCTTGCCGACGAAGCGCGGATGCAGGGCATCGGGGTCGTCGGGCATAATGTGCAGGCGGTGGGACTCGCCAGGCAGCTTGCCGCGGGGCAGTCGCTGGTCGCGCACATCGAAGAATTCTTCTACGGCTTCTTTCCCGAGCCGCCGGCCGACGACCAGCAGGCGCCGCCCGACGAGGCGCGGATTGCCGATGCGGTCGCGCTGATGAAGCGGACCGGGGCCTATGCGACGTCGGACCTTTTCACCTATCGCACGATCGCGGCGCAATTCGGAAAACCCGGGGTCGTAGCGGCGTATCTGGCGGCGCCCGAGGCGCGCTATCTTTCCCCCTCCGACCGGATCGACTGGGCGCGGTCGGGCTATCAGAAGAAGGAGGTCGACCTGTCGCGCCGCGTCGCGTTCGAAGCGCGCTTCGTAAAGGCGCTTGCCGACGCCGGGGTGCCGCTGGTCACCGGCGACGACGCGCCGTCAATCCCCGGCATCGTACCGGGGTTCTCGGTCCATGCAGAGATCGATGCGATGCTCGGCGCCGGCCTGACGCCGTGGCAGGCGCTGTCGGCCGCGACGCGGACGCCGGGCGAATTTATCGCGAAAACGGCACCGGGCGAGGAAAGGTTCGGGGTGATCGCGCCGGGCTATCGTGCCGACCTGCTGCTCGTTGCCGACAACCCGCTGGCAAACCCGGCAACCCTGCGCAGGCCGCTGGGCGTGATGGTGGCGGGCCGCTGGCATGATGCGGCGGCGCTGAAGGCGATGCTGGCAAAGGTCGCAGACGAACGGACGGTGCCCTAGGCGGCGGGCAGGGTCCGGATGTGGATGAGGCCGTCCTTCGTCCAGATCAGCAGATTGTCGGGATTGTCGGCGTCGCGTGCGACGAGCGGGCCGTAGAAGCCGCCGCCGAAGCCTTTCTCGCGGTCCTTGGCGGTGAAGGCCTTCACGTCGGCGGCCCCGAGGCCAAGGGCATAGGGGATCAGGCGAGCGTTTTCCGCAAAGCCCGCCTTGAGCGCGGCCTTGGCAAGATCGGCCTGGTTCGCGTTCCACAGCGCCACATTCTCGCGGGGCTCATAGCTCCGCTTGCCGAGCTGGACGATGCTGGTCACGGTCTGGCGATAGAAAAGGGGTGATGCGGCGGCGGTTCCCTTTCCCTTTGTCCGGTGCTGCAGCATGATTTCGGCGGTAACGCGGATCTGGGTGAAATCGGGCGACAGCGAATAGCGCCATGTCACGAAGGCGACCTGCGGCGTGGTAGCGGCAAAGGCGAAGGCGCTGCGGCCGGCGGGCGAGACTTCCTTGCTGAGCGTCACGCCTTGCGGCTGGAACCAGTCGGTCGCCGACAGTGCCGACGTGGTTGCGGCGAGCGCAAGGGCATCGACGTCGAAACCCGCAAGCGTATCGCGCAGCGGCGCGACGGCCGCCTCCGCCCGCGCATTCGCCGAATCGCTGAGGCGCTGGCGCTTGTCGTCCATGCCCGAAACGATCAGTGCGCCGATCAGGTCGCCGCCCGTGGCTGCCGCGACGCGCCCGACGTCGATGCTCGTTTCGATTTCGGTCTGGGCGATGCCGACCTGCACGGCGCGGCCACCCTCGACCCGGCGATATTGTTCGGCGACGACCGACGGTGCATCGGGCGCCTTGGGTGCGGCGACGGCAAGCGAAGGCGCAAGGGCCGCGGCGAGAAACAGGGCAGTGAGGGTGCGCACGATCGGCTCCGCCTGAGGGAAAGGACGGCGGGGACGGAAAGGACGCCCCCGCCGTGCCGGACTTATTTCGCGGGCTTCACGCCCTTTGCGAATTCAAGGAAGTTCTTGACGAAAACTTCGCGCAGCTCGTTCTCGGCTGCTTCGGTCTCGTCGGTGGTCTTCGGCGGGAAGTGCGACAGGCCATTGCCGCCGCGGCCCTTGACCAGCGCGGCCTTGTCCTTGCCGGTGCGGAAGTCCTTGACGATGAAACGGTTGTTCAGCGACCGGCCGTAGATCGCCTTTTTGGTGTAGAAATTCTGCGTGATCACCAGTTCGACATAGCAGGGTGCCTTCGAGCTGCTGAGGCGGGTTGCGGCCTTGGTCGTGATCTTGCGGTCGGCGATCGGCGTTTCATAGATGATCTGCGAGGGCGGCAGGCTCAGCGCAGCGACCGGATCGATCGACTTCAGCGCGTCGATCTGCATCTGCGGACCGAGAGCGTCCTTGAGATAGTCGGCGTCGCTGATGTTGCGGTTCTTGTTCGATGCCGCGTCCGCGACCGCGCCGACGATGCCGAAGCCCGACAGCCAGCCGGTCGTCATCGCCTGACCCTCGAGCGTCGGAAAGACGTGGAGTTCGCAGGCGGGCGGCGGTGCGACGGGTGCCGCCGCGACTTCGGCCGCCGGTGTCGGCTCGGAAGCGGCCGCCGCAGCCGCTTCGGCTGCTGCCTCGGCCGCCTTGGCGGCGCTATCGTCCTGCGCAAGCGCCGGTGCGATCGCGATACATGATGCGGCGATCGCGATCATTGCCGTTCTGGTCGGGGTAAATTTCATTGCTGTCCTCCTGTTTGACTCTGCTCTGGCGTATCTGCCGGTGTTTCGGGGGCGACGGTCGCCGCGGCGGGGGTATCTGCAGCTGGGGGGGCGGGATCTCCGGCAAGGATCGCGGCGTCGGCGATCGGCGCCGGCGGCGTTGCGGAAATGCCAGGCGTGAAGATGATCGGCTCGCCGGTTCGCGCCTTCAGCTCGCGCCCGCGCGGAATGACGCCGGGCTTGCCCTTGATGAAGGCGGAAAAGACTCCGACCGCGAACATCGTTGCTGCGGTTGCCCCGTCCTTGTTCGCACCTTCCTCGCGGTAGCGGCCGCTCAGCGCAAACTGGCGGTCGCCGATCTGGAGGTGACGCAGGGTGATGCCGATGATGCCGGGTTTGCCGAAGCTGCCCTTGTTCGTCGTGAAGGTGACTTCGCCATATCCCGTCGCTCCCTTGGGGATCACGATGGTGTCCTGTTCGACGACATCGTGCAGGACGACGACCGGAAAGCGGTCGCCGAGCACGGCGGTCATCGTCGACAGGTCGGCATCGAGCATGACGAAGACGGGCGTTCCTGCTGCGAGCGTCGCCGGAACGACCGGCGCGGCGGACAGGATCGGAGCGGCGGGAATCGCCGGATCGGTCACCGCCACGGCGGAACCGTCAGCGACCACCGGTTCGGTGGCGCCGGCGACGAGCGCAAGACTCCAACAAGCAGCCGCCGGCAAACCGGCGACCATTCCCCCAAAACGCATTGCTGCGACCCCCGTATCCGGACACAAGTCCGGATAAGCCGGTGCTAATTATTGCTTACATCTTTGCAAGCGGTTTTTGTTTCGGCCCCGGAAATTGCACAAACTATAAGAATCCGATCCGGTGATATCGGGCGCGGGTCATCCAGTGGTCTTCCACACGCTCTTTCCTTCCTTGATCGTTTCGAGCACGCGAATGCCCTTGATGGCTTCAACGGGCGTCGTCAGCGGATTTTTGTCGAGGATCACGAAGTCGGCGAGCAGGCCGGGCTTGATGCGGCCCTTGCGATCTTCCTCGAACGCCTGCCACGCGGGGCCGGTGGTGAGCGCCTGCAACGCTTCATAGGCGCCGAGCCTCTCGTCGGGGCCGCTGACGACGCCGGTCGGCGAGACGCGCGCCATCGAGGTCCACAGCATGAAGCGCGTGTCGAGCGGGGTGACGCTGTAGTCGCTGTGGTTCGATGCGATCAGCCCGGCACGCTTCGCCGAGCGAAGCGGGCTGATGAAATCGACCACCTCCTTCGGGAAGTTGGTCCGGTGGACGTCGGCCCAATACCAGGCATGGTTCGAGAAATAGGAGGGGCCGACCCCGATGCGCTTGTAGGCTGCAAGCTGGTCGGGCCGCTGGAACTGCGAGTGGATGACGATCGGGCGGCGGTCGTCGGCGGCCTTGATCCCGAGTGCATCGAAGCCGCGGATCGCCATGTCGATCGCGGCGTCGCCGTTGGCGTGGACGAAGAGCTGCCAGTGGCGGTCGTTCGCTTTCTTCGCCTGCGCGATGAACTCCTCTTCGGACAGGACCGGCTGGCCGTGCCAGGGGTGCGTGCCTTCGGGGCTGCCGCGGGCATAGTCGCGGGTGAAATAGCCGGTGCGCGCCTGCACCGATCCGTCGAGGACGAACTTGATCCCCTGCAGCTTCACATGGCCCCGATATTCGCCGAACTTCACGTCAGGCTTTGCCAGCAGCGCGTCGAGGCCGGGCGAGAAGGGAAGGAGCGCGAGGTCGATCTTCAGCCGCTCGCGCGCCGCGGGCGAGGTGAGAAACGCCACGTCGGGCGGCTGTGTCGCGCCGTCCTGCGCGTGGGTATAGCCCTCGGCGAAATAGGCATTCTGCGCGGCGTCGAGCGCGGCAAGTTTCTGCTCGGGCGTTGGCTGCGGCAATTTGGCGAGCAGCAGGAACATCGCCTTTTCGAGGAGGACGCCGTTGAGCTTGCCCGCGTCGTCGCGGAGCATCATGCCGCCGGGCGGGACGGGCGTCGCCTCGTCGATGCCGACCGCCTTCAGCGCAGCGCTGTTCGCGACCGCGCCGTGCAGCGAGACGTGGAGCAGGACGATCGGCCGGTCGGAGGCGACCGCGTCGAGTTCGGCGCGGGTGATGTGGCGCTTCTCGGCCAGCCCTTCATGATCATATTGCCAGACGACGACCCAGCCGCCGGGCGGGATCGCACGTGCGGCGATATAGTCGCGGATCGCCGCTTGCAGCTTCGGGATGTCGGTGACCCCGGCGTGCGCCTTGTCGCGAAGATCGAGCCCGCCCGCGCTCATCGTCGCGACGGTGAAATGCGAATGCGCGTCGATGAAGCCGGGCAGCATCGTCGCGCCCTTGAGGTCGTGGATGGCGGCATCCTTGCCGGCTTCCTTGCGCGCCGCCTTTTCGGATCCCGCAAAGGCGATGCGGTCGCCGCGGGTCACGACCGCCTCGACCGTTTTCGGCGTGTCGCCGTCCATCGTGACGATCGGGCCGCCGCGATAGAGGATGGTGTCCTGCGCGATCGCGGGTGTCGCGATCATCGCCAGCAGTGCGGCCAGGCCGGTCGATAGTTTCATTCGTCTCTCCCCCGGCGGCCATCGTGCGGAGCGACGGCGGCGAGTCAAGTATCGGAACGCAAGTTATCGGGGCGAAGCCGCGGAAGCTGCTTGCGAAACCGATCCCGGCGTCGCATGAAACGGGCAGGGGAGCAGGGGGATTTTCATGCGATTGATCTGCGCAGCGACGATGCTGCTGGCGGTTCCGGGCGCGGCGACGGCGGCGGGACCCGAAGCGGCGCCGCGCCATTTTACCGAAAGCGAAGTCGCGGCGGTCGAGATGCCGAAACTGGCGTTCACGCCGACCGCCGAGGACATCGGAACCTACGACAAATATTACTATTTCCACCGCGAGGACACGAGCTTTGACGAGGCATTCGCCGACGTCAGCGAATGCGACGCGCTGGCGAGCGGGATCAGCTACTATCGTGGCGGCAGCGAGCCCTATCCCGGCTATTATGCGACGCAATATGGCATGGGCGGGGTGATCGGCGGGATGATCGGCGAGGCGCTGGCCGATGCGATTTTCGGCTCGTCCGAGCGGCGAAAGGTGCGCCGGATCAACATGCGCAACTGCATGGGGTTCAAGGGCTATCAGCGCTACGGGCTGAGCAAGGATTTGTGGCAGGCGTTCAATTTTGAGGAAGGAAACGGACGCGAGGATGAGGCGACGCGCAATGCGGCGCTGATGAAGCAGGCGCGCGTGGCATCGGGCGACAAGCCCCGGCAAGCGGCGATCGAACTGTGAGGGCGGCGCTGATCCTCGCCGCGCTGCTCGGTATTTCGGGCGCTGTCGTCGCGGCGCCCGCCGACTCGCTCGACGAGAAGAAGGTCGTGAGCGGCAAGACCGTCCTCGACCCCGCGACGGGCTATATCCTCCTTCACGGCCCCGGCCGGCAGGGCGGGACTTTCATCCGCGTCCCCGATGCCGAGGATCTGGAGGCGTTTCGCAAGGAACGCGCAGAGGCCTTTGCGAAGGCCGAAAAGCGGTACCAGAAGAAGCTTGCAAGCTGGGACGGCGAGGCGAAGCTCGCCGCGGCGCAGAAGAAGGCGCCGCCCGCAAAGCCCGTCGCGCCCGACGAGGCGACCTTCTCGATCGGCGACATCGAAGCGCGCACCGCCGTCCAGTTCGGTCCCGATTTCGCCTATATCAAGGACAAGGCGAACGAGCGGTACAGCTATGCGATGGCGGTCAAGCCCGGCACCTATATTTGGTACGGGCCGGTGCTGTTCGATCCGGGTCAGGGCTTCGTCGGGCTCTGTTATTGCATGGGCAGCGTTCGCTTCGAGGTAAAGCCCGGCGTTGTGACCAATGTCGGCAATTTCCTGACCGCCGCGCCGCTCGCCGAGCAGCAGAAGAGCGCGCCCTTGCTCGACATCCGCCACAATGGCGGCTGGGCCGGGTTCAAGGTCGAGGTTCCGACGGCGTCGGTCCCGGTCGATTATGGCGTGCCCGCTTCGCTCGACAAATGGCCGGTCGAACAGGCGGTTTTCACCGCGAGCGGCAAGTTCAACAATATCTATGGCGTGATGGTCTCGCGCCTGCCGCCGGTGCCCGGCGTCCTCGCCTATGATCGCGACCGGGTGATCGACGCGAAGAGCGGTGCGCCGGTCGCGAGCGGTTTCTGACGGGGAAGGGCGGATGAGGTTGCGAACGGGATGGGCGCTTGTGACGGCGCTGGCCGCGGCGCCTGCGAATGCACAGACCGTGCCGCCCGATCCGGCAGGCATCGCGGTGCCCGACCTGTCGGGATCGGATGCGCCCGCGGTGGTCGATAACGGCTGGAAATATTTCTTCTACCACCGCGAGAATACGAGTTTCGCCGAGGCCTATGCCGATGTCGCCGACTGCTATCGCTTCCTCGCGCCCGCCGGCTGGGCGAATGTCGCGATCCCGCGCTTCATCCCGTGGGTCGAGCGCGTGCCGGGCGAGCGAGCCGCGACCGGCTATTTCGAGCATTCGGGGCTGGTCGGGCTCGCGATCGGGGGGATGATCGAAGGGACGCTGACCCGCCGCGACCGGCAGGCGAAGATGCGCCGCTGCATGGAGCCGCGGGGCTACACCCGTTACGGTGTTGCCGAGGAAATCTGGGAAAATGTCGCCGAGCTGCCGCCCGAACAGGGGATAGCGGTGCAGGCGAAGATCGCGTCGGGGCCGACGTGGGGCGGAAAGGTGCCGGTGAAATGAGGCGCTTAGCGCTGATGCTGCCGCTGCTCGCCGCGCTCGCCTTCCCCGCCGCGGCGCATGCCGAAGACAGGAAGGCGCCCGACGAGCTGGTCGAGATCGACGGCAAGAAGCCGTTCGAGATCCGGCCCGACCGCGCCTATCTGTTGTTTCGCGTGAAGGGCAAATGGTTCGCGCCGGTGTTCATGCGTGTGCCGACCGCCGCCGAGGTCGAGGCCTATTATGCCGCGAAGAAAGCCGCGTTCGACAAGGCATTGCCCGACCTCAGGAAGGCGCGCGACGCCGCGCTCGCGAAGCAGGCGGCGGCGAAGGGCGCGAAATCCGACGACGACATCCCGCCCGAGCCGAGCCTTGCGACCTTCGACTATCACCATCCCGACGTCCAGAATCTGCAGTCGATCAACCTCGGCAAGACGCTGGAGAAGGGGAAGGATGATCGGCTGATGCTGATCGAGGCGGTGCCCGGCAGCTATGTCCTCTATGGCGCGGGCAACCAGAATGCGATGCTCGCGTGCATGTGCCTCGGCAGCGTCGGCTTCGATGCGAAGGCCGGCGAGATCACCGATCTGGGCGCGGTGCATGTCGCGATCGCGTGGCAGAAGTCGGAGGATCCGGTGCTCGCGGATGAAACGGGTCTCGGCGCCAGCGTCAACGGCCATTGGGTGATGCCGGCGATGGGCGTCTCGCCGCCTGCGGCGGGAGCGCCCGCGCCGGCATCGCTCGCCGGAAAGCCGATCGTCGCGGTGCAGTATCGCGCGGTCGGCAAGTTCGTCGGGCCGCCGGTGTTCAACGTCAACCGGCTGGCGCCGGTGCCCGGCATTCTTTCCTATGACCGCGGCGCGGTGATCGATGCGCGGACCGGCGCGCGCGTCCCCGACAATTATTAGACCTGCTGCGGCGGGACTTCGGCGGGGCCGCGGCCGGGGGCGTCGAAATCGCCGCCGGGGTTGCCCGGAATTTCAGGTGGCTGGCCGGCGGGGTCTTCCTGCGGGGTCGGTTGAACCGGTTTTTCGGGCGGCGCTTGCGGCTCGATGGTGTCGGGCTTCGGCTTGGGAAGCGGGTCGGGGGCGCTCGTCATCGTCATTCTCCTCGATTAACCAACGAACGGGCGCATGGCATGTTCCGGCTGCTGCAAGGCGGGGGATTTTCGCGGCTTTCCGCCCTTGCCCTCGGCGATGCGTCTGCTATAGCCCCGCGCGGCCCGCACGGGCGTGCGCGGCAGCGCGCGATGTCGTGCATCCCGGCCGAAAGCTCTCAGCGGGCGTGGCGGAATTGGTAGACGCGCTGGTTTTAGGTACCAGTATCGCAAGATGTGGGGGTTCGAGTCCCTTCGCCCGCACCACCTTCGCGAGCAGAGACCGGGAATGGGGAACTTCGTCTGTCAGGCGGGGTTCGGACATGAGATTTTGAGCAAGGATAAGACCAAGGCAATGAAGACCGTCGAAACGCTGAACGAAGGCCTGAAGCGCGAATATCGCGTCACCATCACCGCGAAAGACATCGACGCGCGCGTCGACGACGAAGTGAAGGCGATCGCGCCGACCGTTCGCATGCCCGGCTTCCGCCCCGGCAAGGTTCCGCCGAACCTGATCCGCAAGATGCATGGCGAGGCGCTGAACGCCGACGCGCTCAACAAGGCGATCGATCAGGGCGTGCGCGACCTGATGGCGAAGGAAAAGCTTCGCCCCGCGCTGCAGCCCGGCGTTGCACTCGCCGACGGCTATGAGCGCGGCAAGGATGCCGAGATCACCGTCAGCCTTGAAGTGCTGCCCGAGATCGAAGCGCCGTCGATCGACGGCCTGAAGCTCGAGCGCCTTACCGTTCCCGCCGACGACAAGGCCGTGATGGCCAAGATCGAGGAATTCGCCGCGCAGATGAAGCGCTTCGAGGAAGCGCCGAAGACGAAGAAGGCCGCGACCGGCGACCAGGTCATTATCGACTTCGCCGGCAGTGTCGACGGCGTTGCCTTCGACGGCGGCACCGGCGAGGACATGGCGGTCGAAATCGGTTCGGGCCAGCTGATCCCGGGCTTCGAGGACCAGCTCGTCGGCGCCAAGACCGGCGACGAAAAGACGATCAAGGTCACCTTCCCCGAGGAATATCCGGTGGAGAATCTGAAGGGCCAGCCCGCCGAATTTGCGATCACCGTCAAGGAAGTGAAGGTCCCGGCGGCGTCGAAGATCGACGACGAGTTCGCGAAGTCGCTCGGCCTCGAAAGCCTCGACAAGCTGAAAGAGCTGATGAAGGATCAGGTCGAGCAGGAACTGAACGGCCTGACCCGCACCTATATGAAGCGCAAGCTGCTCGATCAGCTCGCCGCCAGCCATGACTTCGAAGTGCCGCCGACGATGGTCGAGGCGGAATTCGGCCAGATCTGGCAGCAGCTCGAGCATGAAGCCAGCCACGAAGCGGACCCCGAAGCGGCGAAGGCCGAGCTGGAAAAGGATCGCGACGAATATCACGCGATCGCGGTGCGCCGCGTCCGTCTGGGCCTGCTCCTCTCGGAAATCGGCCAGGCGCACGGCGTCCAGGTGTCGAACCAGGAAATGCAGCGCCTGATCATGCAGGCGGCGCAGCAGTATCGCCCCGAAGATCGCGGCCGTTTCATGGAATATGTCCAGCAGGACGCACTCGCCGCCGCACAGCTTCGCGCCCCCCTCTATGAGGACAAGGTCGTCGACTTCCTGTTCGAGAAGGCCGACATCACCGATCGCGAAGTGACCCGCGAAGAGATCGAAGCGGCGATCGAAGCCGACGACGATCACGTCCATGGTCCGGGCTGCGGCCACGATCACGACCATGACCACAAGCCCGCCAAGAAGGCCGCCGCGAAGAAGCCGGCCGCCAAGAAGGACGCGGTGAAGGAAGAGGCCAAGGCCGAGGAAGCGCCCGCGAAGAAGCCGGCGGCGAAGAAGGCCGCTGCTCCGAAGGCGGAAGCCGCGGAAAAGGCCGAACCCGCCAAGAAGGCTCCGGCCAAGAAGGCGGCCGCCAAGAAATAAGCCTGGCTTTTACGAGCTACGCAGGGAAGGCCGGGTGGAGCGATCCACCCGGCCTTTTTCGTTGTGGTGCGGACAGGTATCGACACGCGCCGACGCCCGTCCGATAAGCGCGCGATGATAAGGATCTGTTCTCCGGCCGTTTTCCTGTCTCTCGTCGCGAGCGTTCCCGCCGCGGCAGGCGAGGTCGCGGCCTCACCGGCGGTGGCGCCGGACCGGGCGGCCGAGGCATTTGGCGAGCTTGCTTCGCTTGCCGGGGTCTGGCGGATCGCAGACAGGCCCGACTCCACCCTGCGCATCCGCTTTTCGCTGACGGCAGGAGGTACGGTGATCGTCGAAAGCTGGGAGCGCGCGGGCCAGCCCCATTCGCTGACCCTCTATCACCGCGACGGGGCGAGCCTCGTCGCCACCCATTATTGCCCGCAGGGAAACCAGCCGCGCCTGCGGCTCGCCCGGGAGGCGGTATCGGGCAAGCCCGTCTTTTCGTTCAGCGACGCGACCGACCTCGATGCGGGAGAATCCTATCTCCACGATCTGCGGTTCGATCTCGCGGCTCCCGACCGCATTGTCCGGTCGGAAATCTACCGCCGCGGCGACGCCGCCGAACCGTCGTCGCTGGTGCTCGTGCGCGAGGCGCCCTGAAGGGTCAGAGGCTGCGCGTCCAGTATTGGAGCCGGTGCGGTTCTTCGACTGCGCTGCCGACAGTCTTCCAGTCGAACGATGCCGTGACGCCGTCCAGCGGCGCATAGCCGCGCCCGCGCCAGAAGGCGTCGAGGGCGCGGTAACCGACGGGACGGGCAGGGTGATCGGCAGCGCGTACGACGCTGCAGAAAGCGGCGTGCGAGGCGCCATGTTTGCGGGCCTGCGCTTCGCGATGGTCGAAAAAGGCGTGGCCGATGCCCTGGCCGCGATAGTTGTCGAGCAGCACCGATTCGCCGAAATGGAAGGTGCGGCCGATGTCGAAGCCGGCGGCGGCCAGCGGCTCCTGCCATGCGGCGTCCTGCGTGGCAAGCGGCGCGGCGGTGGCGGCGCCGACGATCCGCTCGCCATCCCGCGCGACGACGATCACCGCGCCGTCGGCGGCGGCAAAATCGGCGAGATAGCCGGCTTCATAGGCCGCGTCGCCATCGTAGAGATAGGGGAAGTCGCGGAACACCATAATGCGCAGCCGGGCGAGGGCGGGGATGACGTCGACCAGCCCCGTACCGGTGACCGGCGCGACGCCGATCGTCATGCGCCGACCTGCTTCAGCCAGTCCTGCAGATTATAATAGGTGGTGACGCGGTCGATCAGCCCATCGGCATCGACCGACAGGAACGCGCCGCCGGGCAGGCGGTAGGTCTGGCCGCTCGCTTCGGGCAGCCCCTCGTCGGTTGCGAGATAGGTGCCGCCCACGATGAATTCGGCAGCGGCGCGATCGCCCTCGGCAAAGATCACCATGTCGGTGAGCTGCTCGCGGTAGCAGCGGGTCATATGCGCGTTGAATTCGGCGAACAGCGCCTTGCCGTGGCGCGGTTCGCCCTGATTGACGTCATGACGCATGTCGTCGGCGACGAGCGCGAGCATCGCGTCGGTGTCGCCGGCATTGAAGGCGGCGTAATAGGCGGTGACGATGTCGCGGGTGGTGGTCATGCGAATCTCCGTTCGGTGTTTCGCGGCTCCCTTATCAGATCACGTCCATATTGTAGCAGTGCCAGCTGAAGATCGCCGCGGCACCGCGGTGGGGGCGCCAGGGTTCGGCGAGCTCACGCACGGCTTTCTCGCTCGGGCGGGCGCCGAGCAACAGGATGCGGCCGACGGCCTCCTGCACCGCAAGATCGCCTGCGGGCCAGATATCGGGGCGGCCCTCGGCGAAGAGGAGATAGATTTCCGCCGACCAGCGGCCGATCCCCTTGACCTTGGTGAGCAGCGCGATCGCTTCCTCGTCATCGGCGGGAAGCGAGGCGAAGTCGAGCTCGCCGTCGACGACGAGCTGCGCGAGGCTCTTGGCATAGCTTTGCTTCTGCGCCGACAGGCCGCAGGCGCGCAGCGCGTCGAATTCGGCCGCCGCCATCACTTCGGCCGGACAGCCCTCGCCGAACCCCGCCTCGAGCTTGTTCCAGATCGAGTTCGCCGCGGCGACGCTGACCTGCTGGCCGACGATCGTGCGGAGCAGCGTGGGATAGCCGCGGTCGCGGATGCGCGGTTCGGGATAGCCGGCGTTGCCGAGCGCGCGCGCGAAATTGGCGTCGCGCTCCGCCAGCGCGTCGATTCCGGCGTTCAACTGCTGCTGGCTGAGGCCCATCGGCATATTCTCCTTTTGTTCCGGAGGCTATCACTAGCAACGCTTGATTTGCCGCGCAACGCACGACATAGCGCCTCCAACAAAGAAGCTACGAGGGATTAGCATGGCCAAGCTGATTGTGGTGACGCGCGACGGGACCGAGCATGAGATCGAGGGCGATACCAGCCTGACCGTGATGGAAAATATCCGCGACGCGGGCTTCGACGAGCTGCTGGCGCTGTGCGGCGGCTGCTGCTCGTGCGCGACGTGCCATGTTCATATCGAGGGCGGCGACAAGGGCGCTATGCCGGCGATGAGCGAGGACGAGAACGACCTGCTCGATTCGACGACCGACCGCGACGACAATTCGCGCCTGTCGTGCCAGATCCCGTTCAGCGATGCGCTCGACGGCCTCCGCGTGCGGATCGCCGCCGAGGACTGAGGCAGGCGGGACGAGCCCATGCGCAATCCCGTCATGAACAATACCAAATGGGACGAGCTTCGGCTTGCGATGTACGCGCTGGACCCGACTCCGGCGTGGAGTACGCTGTCGACCAACGGATATCAGTCGAGCCGCGACACGGAATGGTTCCATCATTTCCGCGATGGCGGATATGCCGATATCGTCCATGTCGATATCTTCGCCACCGATGAGGCGATGCGGCAGCGCGTCGGGGACGCGCTACGGTCAATCCATGTGCCGGGCGAGGAGACTGCGGAAGGCTTTCGAGTCTTTGGCTATGCCGCGAACGGCAAGTTCGTCGACTATCTCTAGGGCGCTATGACACGCCCGCCGTTGCGACCGCGTAGAGCGCGATCGCTGCGGCGTTCGAGATATTGAGGCTCTCCATCCGCGGCGAGATGGGGAGCTTTGCCAGCACGTCGCAATGTTCCATGACGTTGTGGCGCATGCCGTCGCCTTCGGAGCCGAGCACCAGCGCGACCTTGCTGCCGTCGAGCGTCTCGCCCAGCGTCGTTTCGGTGTCGCCCATCAGCCCGATCCGCCAATATTGCGCCTCGGCAATCTCCTCGAGCGCGCGCGACAGGTTGACGACGCGGACCCACGGCACGGTTTCGAGCGCGCCCGACGCCGAGCGTGCGATGACGCCGCTTTCAGGCGGGCTGTGGCGATCCTGCGTGATGATCGCGGCGGCGTCGAAGGCTGCCGCCGAGCGGAGCACGGCGCCGATATTGTGCGGGTCGGTGACCTGATCGAGGACGACGAGCGGGCGCCGGCTTTCCGTATCGACTTCCTGCTGCAGCAGGTCGCCGAGATAGATTTCCTCGAGCGGATCGACCTCGATCACGAGTCCCTGATGCGGCGCGTCGCGCGCGACGAGCCGCGCGAGGTCGGCGACATCGGCGTAGGTGATCGGAACCACCGGCGGCAGGTCGAGCTGGCCCAGCGCTTCGCGGGTGCCCCAGATGCGCTTGACGGTGCGTTCGGGATTGGCGAGCGCGGCGAAGACGGCGTGGCGGCCCCAGAAACGGACGGCCTGACCGCGCGGGCCCGGGCCCTGCGGGCGGCGGTGACGGGAAAATTGTCTCATGCGCGCGCCTTTCCCATGACTGCCATTGACAGGCAAGCCTCGTTTCGCCATTGGACCGCTTCCCAAAGCGGGCCCCAAGGACAGGTGGCCGAGTGGTTAAAGGCAGCAGACTGTAAATCTGCCCGGTTTTCCGTACGCTGGTTCGAATCCAGCCCTGTCCACCAGGGGTTTCCCCCATATATCGCGCGCTTCGATTAAAGGACCGTCCTTGCCGGGCCTTTCGGCGAGTCGTGCCTGCGGACACCCGAGCGGTCCGCAGGCTTCCGGTCTTTCCTATTCCTGTGATTGCGTCAGCCGCTCCCGCACGCGTTCGGCCTGTTCCATGATGTTCTGTACGAGCTGGGCGCAGGTCGGGATGTCGTGGATGAGCGCCTGGCTCTGGCCGCTGGTCCAGATGCCGCCGTCGACGTCGCCGTCGCGGAGCACATTCTCGCGGCCGCGGACACCGGCCATCAGGTGACGGACATCGTCGAAGGTCTTGGTCGGGTCGCGCTGGATCTCGGCGACCTCGACCGACACCGCATTCTTTGCGACGCGCGCGGTGTTGCGCAAGGTACGGCCGACCAGAACCGTATCGAGCTCGGTGGCATCGACGATGCGCTGCTTCACATTCTGGTGGATCACTGCCTCGACAGTCGCGCAGAAGCGCGTGCCCATGTTGACCGCATCGGCGCCCAGCGCGAGCGCGGCGACGAGGCTGCGCCCGTCGGCCATGCCGCCCGAGGCGATGATCGGGGTATCGGGCAGGGCGTCGACCGTCGCGGGCAACAGCACGACGAGGCCGACATCGTCCTCGCCCGGGTGGCCCGCGCATTCGAAGCCGTCGATGCTGATCATGTCGACGCCCTTGTTCACCGCCGACGCCGAATGGCGCACCGAGGTGCATTTGTGGATGACGGTGACGCCGGCTTCCTTGAAGCGCGGCAGATGATCGGTCGGGGCGCGGCCCGCGGTCTCGACGATCGTGATCCCGCTCGCGATGATCGCCTCGCGATATTCGTCATAGGGGATGGGGTTGATCGACGGCAGCAGGGTGAGGTTCACGCCGAAGGGCTTGTCGGTCAGCTTGCGCGTCGCCTCGATCTCGTCGAACAGCGCCTGCCCGCTCGGGTACATGTGCGCGGTGATGAAGCCCAGCGCCCCGGCATTGGCGACTGCCGCCACCAGCGGGCCGTAACCCACGCCCGTCATCCCGCCCATGATGATCGGGGTCTCGATCCCGAACCTTTCCGTAATCCGCGTCCTGATCGCCATACCGCCTGTCTCCCTTTTTCTTCCGTTCTGCCATCACGTTGCAGCCTGCATGATAGCGGCTTTGGCGGCCGGACCTAGTGCCAGAATTACCAGCTTGCGACCGGACGGGAGCCCCGATCGTCTTCCGGGACCGATCCCGCCGCTATTGAAGATCGGGCGCATGTCGCGCATTCCGGCGACATGAGCAGCAAGTTCAGCCAGAGCCCGAAGGGGCTGCGCCAGTTTCTAGATATCGGGGATCAGGAGGCGTGGCTGGAGGGCGCCGTGGTGCCGGCCGACGCCGAGGAGCGCGAGGATTCGATCGAGCAACGGATGCGATATGCGTCCCGCTTCGAGAAACTGCTTCGCCGGCCGCAGGCGCCCGCACTGTTCGCCATTCTGGAGCTGTACGGCCGGACCTGCATTCCCGTGCCGCGCGCGACCGAGCGCGCCTACTGGTCGGTCTCGTGCCTCCCGTCGTCCTCCGACAAGCCTCTGGTACGCGTCAATGCAAGCTGGATGGAGTTGTTCACCCTGTACGCCGATGGCGACGATCTTCGTGCGCGGTTCATCCTCCATCTTTCGGATTTCACGATCGACCGGTCGTTTGCGCCCGAAGCGATCGACGGGGAGCTTCCCGGGCAACTGGCGGGCGCGCCCGATGACGTGGATTATTCGTGCCCCGGCAGCCGGGATCTTTTCGTCGTCAGGGTACGAAGCGCCGCGTCGATCCGGGCGTTTCTGACCGCCCCGCGCGCATTGCGCGCGATCCGGAGGTTCAACCTGACCTACATGAACCGCGGCAGGAATGCGTATCAGGCCAGCCACTCCTATAGCGTGGCCGACTATATGCTGGGCGAAGGCGAACCCTGAAGCCGGCGCGGACGGGCATCCCGGCAAAAGCGGTGGAGCCGGACAGGTGGGATGCTCGCCTGCCAATTCGTCGGCCATGAGGAGAAACCGGAAAAATCCCCATGTTCATCATCCCTGTCGCGTCCGATTGACACGGCTCCACAAGGGTCCGCAGCGCGGTCCGAGGGGTGGCGAGACGGACCGGCGGAGGAGGCCGCGATCCGTCTCGTGCCCCTTTTCGGTGCGGAAGCCTGTCGGGATAAGATGCGAGATATGCCCGGCGCATTGTACCAAGCCGCCGGGAGTGCGGCGTTCATGGTACACTGGCTTTTGCACCACTCGGGCCTCCATCACGCACCGGCCCTCCGATAGCTTTCGATGCATCGGACGCGACTGGCGTCGCATCAGGGAAAGGCAAGATCATGAAGATCGTGGTAATCGGCGGAACCGGGCTCATCGGCTCGAAAGTCGTCAAGAAGCTTACCGACAAAGGGCATCAGGCGATCGCCGCGGTGCCCGCGACCGGCGTCAATGCGCTGACCGGCGAAGGGCTGGCCGAGGCGCTGGCGGGCGCCGAGGTCGTCGTCGACCTCGCCAATTCGCCGGCGTTCGACGACAAGACCGCGATCGACTTCTTCACCACCGCGGGCAAGAACATCGCCGCGGCCGAACAGGCGGCGGGCGTGAAGCATCATATCGCGCTGTCGGTCGTCGGCACCGAGAAGCTGCAGGGCAGCGGCTATTTTCGCGGCAAGCACGCACAGGAAGAGCTGATCCGCGGCAGCGGCATTCCCTATACGATCGTCCACGCGACGCAGTTCATGGAATTCCTGCGCGGAATCGGCCAGTCGGCGATCATCGACGGCACGGTGCGCCTGCCGCACGCGCTGATCCAGCCGATCGCCGCCGAAGACGTCGCCGATGCCGTCGCCGCGATCGCGCTGGCCGAACCGGCGAACGGCATCGTCGAGATCGGCGGGCCGCAGAAATATCCGATGGACGAGATCGTCGCGAAGGTCCTCGCCTTCGACAGCGACCCGCACCCTGTCGTTGCCGATCCCGACGCGACCTATTTCAGCGTGAAGCTCGACAGGGATTCGCTTGTGACCGGGCCGGACGCGAAGCTCGGTGCGACGACGTTCGACTGGTGGCTGGTCAACGTGCCGCCGCCGCCGAAGAAATAATCGCAACAGAGGAGGAGGTTCACGATGTTGAAGAAAAGCTGTCTCGGCCTGGCCGTCGTCATGGGCGTATTGGCCGAACTCAACGGGCTTTACATGCTCGTGTCGCCGGCGAGCTGGTATTTCGCAGTGCCCGGCGTGACGACGACCGGCCCGTTCAACCAGCATTTCATCCGCGACATCGGGCTGATCTTCCTTTTCGTCGGGACGGCCTTCCTCGTCGGCAGTTTCCGGCCGCAATATCGCGTGTTGCTGTGGGCGACCGCGACGCTGTGGCTTTGCGCGCACGCGCTATTCCATTTCTGGGAAGTCGCGGTCGGCATCTGCGGTCCCTCGGCGCTCGTGCGCGATTTTCCGGCGGTCACGCTGCCGTCGATCTTGGGCATCCTGCTGACGATCTGGGCCGTCGCCGAAGCGCGGCAGACACGCACCGCACCTCAACTTTAACCCTCATTCTCCCGAAGGAGCCGCTTCGATGAAACTCTATTACGGCCCGTGGGCCTGCAGTCTCGCCGCGCATATGGTGCTTCACGAAGTCGGCGAGCCGTTCGACAGCGAGAGCGTCAATCTCAAGACCAAGGTCACCGCGACCGGCGGAGATTTCAGCGAGGTCACGCCGAAAGCCTATGTGCCCGCGCTCGAGCTCGAGGACGGCGAGATCGTGACCGAGAATATCGCGGTGCTCGACTATCTCGCGAGCCGCTATCCCGACTATGGCCTTGAAGGCCCGATGGGGCGGACGCGGCTGCTCGAACTGCTCGCCTATCTCTCGACCGAGATCCACAAGAGCTTCAAGCCGTTCTGGCATAATGGCACCGACGAGCAGAAGGCGGTCGCGGGCGCCTACATCACCGCGCGGATGCGCTATCTTGCCGACACGATGCGCGGCGATTTCCTGTGTGGCGATCAGCCGCGCGTCGCCGACTATTATGCGCTGGTCATGATGTTGTGGGCGGGCCGTTTCGGCATCGAGATTCCGTCCGCGCTCGCCGCACTCGGCGAACGGCTGAAGGCGCGCCCTGCGGTGCAGGCGGCGCTGAAGGTCGAAGGGATCGTCTGATCCGATGCCGACGCGCCCCTTCGACTTTCCCAATGCGACCGGCGAGCGCCTGTCGGGGCGGCTCGAATATCCGGTCGGTCCCGCGCGGGCGTGGGCGCTGTTCGCGCACTGCTTCACCTGCGGCAAGGACAACAAGGCGGCGGTCCGTATCTCGCGCCGGCTCGCCGGTGCCGGTATCGGCGTGCTGCGCTTCGACTTTACCGGGCTCGGACGGAGCGAAGGCGAATTCGGGGCGTCGGGCTTCGCGCATAATGTGAAGGATCTGGTCGCGGCGGCCGAAGCAATGGCGGCCGAAGGCATGCCGCCGATGCTGCTCGTCGGGCATAGCCTGGGTGGTGCGGCGGTGATCGCAGCGGCGGGCTCGCTGCCGGACGTCCGCGGCGTGGCGGCGATCGCCGCGCCGTTCGAGGTCGATCATGTGCTGAACCAGTTCGATCCCGATGCGCTCGCACGGGTCGAGCTCGAGGGGCAGGGCATGGTGTCGATCGGCGGGCGACCCTTCGCGGTCGGGCGCGAGCTGGTGCAGAATCTGCGCGAGCAGGAACTGGGCGCACATCTTGCGACGCTTCGGCGCCCGTTACTGTTGCTCCATTCGCCGGTCGACCAGACGGTCGGAATGGACAATGTGACGAGTCTCTATCTCGCGGCAAAACACCCCAAAAGCTATGTCTCGCTCGACGGCGCCGATCATCTGCTGACCAACGCGCACGATGCCGATTTCGCTGCGGACATGATTGCGGCGTGGGCCAGACGCTATCTGCCCGAACCGCTGTCGACCGCGCTCAGCCCCTTCGACGCCGAGGCCGAGGAGACGGGGCTTGGCAAGTTTCAGCTTGCGATGCGCGCCGGCAAGGCGAGCTTCATCGCCGACGAGCCCGAACAGCTTGGCGGGCTGGGCTCTGGGCCGACGCCGTTCAATCTTCTGTCGGCGGCACTTGCCGCCTGCACGACGATGACGCTGCGCCTCTATGCCGGGCGCAAGGGCTGGCCGGTCGAGCGCATCCGCACGGGGGTGCGCCACCGGAAGGAAGCGGGCGCCGATGTGCCCGACGTCTTCAGCCGCAGCGTCGAGATCGAGGGACCGATCGACGAGGCGCAATATGCCGAACTGATCGGCGTTGCCGACCGCTGCCCCGTCCACCGCACGCTCAATGCCGGATCGCGTTTCGACCCGACCGAGGCGGGATGGGGCGCCGACGAGGATATGTCAGCAAGGAGTGAATTGTCATGAAGATCACGATCCTTGGGGGAACCGGCCTGATCGGCCGCAGGCTCGCCGCCGAGCTGCGCGGGCAGGGGCATGAAGCGGTCGCGGCGGCGCGATCGACCGGCGTCGATCTGGTCACTGGCGATGGCCTCGCCGAAGCGCTGGCGGGCGCGGAGGTGGTCGTCGATGCGTCGAACCCCGGCTATGCCGATGCGGCCGCGATGGAACGCTTCTTTGAGACCTCCGGCGCCAACCTGGCGGCAGCGGCGCACGCGGCCGGGGTTCGCCATCTGGTGGCGTTGTCGGCCGTCGGGGCGGACGGGATCGACGGGGGCTATTATCGCGCCAAGCGGTTGCAGGAAGCGCGGCTTCGCGATGCAGGGCTGCCCTACACGATCGTGCGTTCGACGCCCTTTTACGAGTTCATCTACAAGATCGTCGATGCCGGCGGCGAGGGCGATACCGTTCGCCTGCCGCCGGTGCATATGCAGCCGATCGGCGCCGACGACGTCGCGGCGGCGCTGGCGCGGATCGCGCTCGGCGGCGCTGCCAACGGGGTTGTCGAGATTGCCGGCCCTGACCGGTACCGGCTGTCGGATCTGGCGCTGACGATCCTGACCGCGAACGAGGATTCGCGCTCGATCGCGGTCGATCCCGAGGCGCTCTATTTCGGCGCACGCTTCGATGGCGAGGCGCTTACGGGTGAACATCCGCGCTTTGCGCACACGAGCTTCGAGGACTGGCTGCGCGACTGGTTCGCGACCGTCTGAACCGGATCAGCTATATTGGCTGATCCGGACGATCGTGTCCTCGTCGACCAGATTGTCGAACCAGGTGATGAGCACCGAGCGAAGCAGCACCTCGTTCGACGCCTCGGCGAAGAGAGTGAGCGAGGCGTGGAGCTTTTGCGCATCCTCGTCGCCGAAGACTTCGCGCGCGCTGCTCTGCACGAGCTTGAACAGCGTCTCGACGCATTCGCGGTAGCGGTTGCCGATCGGCTGGAAGTCGAGATAGGCGCGCGCCGCGTCGAGCGAGGCGAGCGCATAGGGCTCGTCATCGGCCCCGCGCACGAGGCGCGGGAAGATGAAATCCATATAGGGCGTACACATCGCGCCGCGACGCAGGATGTCGATCGCATCGTCATAGGCGCCCGCTTGCGCTGCGACGAAGCGCTGGAGATCATAGTCGTCGGTCATCGCCGGTCACCCGGCCACGACGTCGGCATATTCGGGATGCCGGCCGAAGAAATTGACCATGAACTGGCAACGCAGCACGGCCTTGCGGCCCGCCTGGCGCATCAGGTGGAACGCGCCGGCCGCAAGCTGGCTCGCGATGCCCATGCCCCAGAATTCGGGCGGGACTTCGGTGTGGATCAGCACGAGCCGTCCTTCCTCGTCGACACGATAGTAAGCCGCGGCGGTCGAGCCGTCGGGCAGGTCGAGTTCGAAGCGGCGCTGGTCGGTGTTGTCGAAAACTTCGGCGTCCATGATCGTTCACCTTGCTGGAGAAGAGACAGGGACAGATTAGGCGGCCGGCGAGTCCGCGACAGACCCAAGGGATGCGAATGGAAGGGTACTATCCGGCGCGCGACAACGCGGGACGAAGCTCGTCGGCCCAGTTTCGGGCGGTTTCGGCGAGTTCGCGCTTCGCCCGGCGCAGCGCGTCGGCGCGCTCGATCTCGTGCGCGAATTGCAGGGGCTGCGCATCGACGAACTCGGGCGCGTCGACCCCGATAAAGCCGAAGGCGGCGCGGAGCGACGGGGTCAGCATGTCCATCGCCGCAAAGGGCGTACCGGCGCGGAGGTCGACGCCGCGCGTGGTCAGGAACAGCGTCCTGCGCCCACCGAGCTGGCCGACATAGCGGCCCTCCTCCGTCGCGACATAGGTGATCCCGCCGCGGACGATCGCGTCGACATAGGCCTTGAACGCCGCGGGCATCGTCCAGTTGTGCATCGGCATTGCGAAGAGCAGGGCATCGGCATCGAGGAGGCGGCGGCAAAGCGCGTCCGACGGGGCGAGCGCGCCCTGCATCGCGTCGGTGCGCTCGTCGGCCGGCGTGTAGGTCGCGGTGGTGAAGGTCTCGGTGATCACCGGCGCGGGTTCGACCGCCAGATCGAGATAGTCGACCGAGAGCGCGGGTAGCCGGCGGCGCAACTGATCGACGAAGAAGCGCGACAGCGCACGCGACGAGGAGGTGGCGCTTCGGGGGCTCGCGTCGACGTGGAGCAGTTTCATCTGTCCCTCCTGTCAGGCCGCCTGGGCGCGGACGAGCGTCGCGCCCCGATCGCCGATCAGCGCTGCAAGCGCATCGCACGCCTTGTCGACGAGCGGCTTGCGAAGATTGGTCACGCACAGGACCAGCCCGGGCTGTGCGTCCGCGGGCCGGGCGCTCCACACAGATAGCGGCGCGGGAGCTATGCCAAGATCGGGTGCGCGCTTTGCGAGCGCGAGATCGTCGGTGCCCTTGGGGAGATGCGCGATCACCGCGAGCCCGGCGAAAGCCTCGACCGCGATGTCCTTGTCCAACCGCGCGTGGAGGTCGTCGCGGCGTTCGCGGTACAGCGCCTTCATATGGCGCAGGTGGCGCAGGAAATGGCCGTCGCCGATGAAATCGGCCAGCGCGAGCTGCGTCGTCACATTGGGCGCGGGATTGAGATAGCCCGCGACCTCGCCGAAGCGCGCGGCGAGCGAAAGCGGCGCGACGACGAAGCCGAGCCCGAGCGTCGGGCTGATCGTCTTGCTGAAGGTGCCGACGTGGATCACGCGGCCCGAGCGATCGTCGGCTGCCATCGACGGCGCGGCACGTCCGCCAAGCTGAAGTTCGCCGAGATAATCGTCCTCGATCACCCAGGCCTCCTCGCGTGCCGCCCATGCGAGCAGCGCGGCGCGGCGTTCGGGCGAGAGGGTGACGCCGGTCGGCGCCTGCTGCCCGGGAGTGACGATCGCAAGCGCGGCATCGGGCGCGGCACGGACGCCGTGGTCGACCCGAATGCCCTTGGCGTCGACGGGGACCGGCACGGGCTTGAGGCCGGCGATTTCCAGCGCCTGCCGCGCGACCGGGTAGCAAGGATCCTCGACCCATGCGGTACGCCCGTGCGCCCCCAGTGCGAGCAGCGTCAGCGCGAGGCCGTTCTTGTAGCCGCTGGTCAGGATGACCTGATCGGGGTGGCAGCTGATGCCGCGCGTGATCGCCAGATTGGCGGCGATTTGCGCACGCAGCTCGGGCTCGCCGCGCGGGTCGGTCGGACTGAGCGGCGCCATCGCATTGGCGCGGCACGCGCGGGTGCGAAGGCGCGCCCATATCTTTGCGGGGAAGGCGTCCTGTGCGGGGACGCCCATCTGGAAAGGCAGCGGCTTCAGCGAGAAACCGCGTTCGAGATCCTGCAGCGGGCGGGGGATGTCGATGGTCGGGACCGCGACCGGGCGCGGTGCCTGCCGTTCCGCGACGCGCGTGCCTGCCGCGCCGGCCGAGAAGACGAGGAATTCGTCGGTCAGCGCTTCATAGGCGGCTTTGACCGTCCCGCGCGACACCCCGAGCTGTGCCGCGAGGTCGAGCCACGACGGCAGCCGGGTGCCGGGGCGCAGCCGCCCGTCGAGGATCGCGGTACGCAGCGTCGATGTGATCTGCGCGGTAATCGGCGTCGATTGTGAACGGTCGATGGAAAATGCGACACGTCCGGGGTCCCATGGTGCATTCATTTCGTCACCTCATGGTACTGTTGAAAACTCTCTGGATGACGGCGAGGCTAAGTCCGCGGGGGCGGTACTGTCGAGACGGGGGGCACCTATACGAAAGGTCAGGTCGGGCCCGCTCCGGGGTCAGGATCGTGACCGTATTGCAGCCCTTTCCGACCCCGCGGCGGTGATTTGGTACACTCGCCTTGTCGTCTCTCGCGTCTAACCCGTTCCGTCCGCCGACCTATTCTGCCCCGTCATCCGGCCTTCGACGGCCGCACAAGGAGGGCCAGGAAATGGACGACCCCAGGACTGCCGTAAGCCGCGAGAAAATCCTGCACGCGCTGTACGAAGCTGCCGAACTCGAACAGAATCTGATGTGCACCTATCTCTACGCCGCCTTCAGCCTGAAGGATGGCGAGAGCGAAGGGCTGAGTGCCGAAGAGGCCGAGGCCGTCGCGCGCTGGCGGCGCGCGATCCTCGACGTTGCGATCGACGAGATGAGCCACCTCGTGGCGGTGTGGAACATCACCTCGGCGCTGGGCGGTTCGCCGCGGTTCGGCCGCTCGAACTTCCCGATCACGCCGGGCTATCTGCCCGCCGATATCGTGGTCAAGCTCGCGCCCTTCGGCCCCGCCGTCATCCAGCATTTCATTTTCCTCGAACGGCCGGACGGGTCCGCCGAGCCCGAGGGCGAGGGCTTTGCGGTCGCCGATCCGGCGACACGCATGACGGTCGCGCCGCGGCTGACGCCTTCGGGGTTCGACTATGCGACGATCGGCGATTTCTATCTGCGGATCGAGAACGACCTGCGCGCGCTGGTCGATGCGATCGGCGAGGAAACCGTGTTCTGCGGCGATCCGGCGCTGCAATATTCGTCCGACGAGGTGAATTTCGCGGGTGCGCAGGTCGTGACGAACCTTGAAAGCGCGCTCGCCGCGCTGACCGAGATCGTCGTCGAAGGCGAGGGGGCGCCCGAGCATCGCGAGAATTCGCATTTCCAGCGCTTTTTGAGCGTGCGCGACGAACTGGCGACCTTCTCGGCCGCGAATGCGGACTTCCGGCCCGCATATCCGGCTGCGGTGAACCCCGTGCTGCGCAAACCGCCGCAGACGGCAGGGCATGTGTGGATCGAGGATGAAGAGGCGGTCGCGGCGGTCGATCTTGCCAACGCGATCTACGCGCTTGCGATGCGGCTGCTCGCGGGCGCCTTTGCGCTACCGCGGCCCAACCCCGACAAGTCGCTCTATGTCGGCTGCGCGATCGGGCTGATGCACGCGCTGACCGCGGTCGCCGAGCGCGCGGCGCGGCTTCCTGCCGGGCAGTCGAATCCGGACTGCAATGCCGGCGTATCCTTCACGGCGCTGCGCGATGCGGGCTCGTTCCCGCAAGGCGCGAGCGCGCGGCACCTCTATGTCGAGCGGGTCGAGGAACTGGGCGCGGTCGCCGCCGCGATGGATCAGTCCGATACCCGCATCGCGCGCGCGGTACGGATATTGCAGAAGCAGGCCGACCGCCTGAAGGCGGCGCCGGCACAGGCGGCACCTGCACCCTCCACGCCGGTTGCGGCCGCGCCGTCACCCGTCGCCGCACCCGCTTCGACGGAGGTCGACGGCGTCGAACGCGCCGAGGGCAGGGACCTTACGGTCAAGTTCGAAGGCAAGCGCTGCATCCACGGCCGCGTGTGCGTGACGCAGGCCTCCGACACGTTCCTCGGCAATGTCGAGGGGGCGTGGATCATCCCCGATGCTACCGACACCGAAATCCTGTGCGGGGTGATCCGCCAGTGCCCGTCGGGGGCGCTCACCTATGAGCGCCGCGATGGCAAGGCCGAGCCGGCGCCGCCGGTGAACCTGATCGCGACGCGCGAGAACGGCCCTTATGGCGTCCGCGCCGATCTGGTGCTCGACGGCAAGCGGCCGGGTTTCCGCGCGACGCTGTGTCGCTGCGGTGCGTCGAAGAACAAGCCCTTCTGCGACAAGTCGCACAAATATATCGGCTTCGAGGCGACCGGCGAACCGCCCATCAAGGACACGCCGGTGCTGGCGGTGCGCAATGGCCCGCTCGCTATTGATCCCGAGCTCGATGGACCGCTCGTGGTCCAGGGCAATCTGGAAATCGTCAGCGGCACCGGACGATCGGTCGCCTGTGTGCAGAAGGCGCGCCTCTGTCGCTGCGGCGGCAGCGCCAACAAGCCCTTCTGCGACAACACCCACCGCAAGATCGGCTTTCGCAGCACCTGAATTCTCTCCCCCCGAAGAAAGGAAAACCATGAAAAGTCTGGACGGAAAGGTCGCGGTGATCACCGGCGGCAACAGCGGTATCGGCCTGGCAACGGCAAGGCTGTTCGCCGACGAGGGCGCGAAGGTCGTGATTACCGGTCGTCGCAAGGATGTCGTCGATGCGGCGGTCGAAGCGATCGGCCCTGCCGCGAGCGGCATCCAGGGCGACGTCGCCGATCCCGCGCACCATGCCCATGTCGCGGAGTTCGTCCGCGAACGTTTCGGACATGCCGACATCTATGTCGCCAACGCGGGGGTCAACACGATCACGCTGTCGCAGGATGTGTCCGAAGCCGAATATGATGCGCAGTTCGCGATCAACGCGCGCGGCACCTTTTTCGGCGTCCAGAAGATCGCGCCGCTGCTGCGCGACGACGCCTCGATCATCCTCGTCGGCTCGCTCGCGAGCGACAAGGTGCTCGAAGGTCATGCGGTCTATGCGGGCACCAAGGCGGCGATCAATGCGTTCGCAAGGAGCTGGGCCATCGAGTTCAAGGAGCGCGGCATCCGCGTCAACATGCTGAGCCCCGGACCGACTGAAACGGCGATCCTCGAGAAGCTGGGCGTCGAGCCCGAAAATCGCGACGCGTTTGTCGAGATGATGGCAGGCGCGATCCCGCTCGGCCGGCTGGGCCATCCCGACGAGCTGGCCCGGGCGGCGTTGTTCCTCGCGTCCAGCGCGAGCAGCTTTGTGACGGGCATCAACCTGCGCGTCGATGGCGGCATGGCGCTGCTGTGAGAACGCATCGCCCCTTCGGGTCCGATAGCGAGGCGAGGGGGCCGGTCCTTGCCTCGCGAGAGGGGCAGTTGTACGATGACCGGGCGCGTGCGATGAGCAGCGCCCGAGGGGTAGGCCGGCGTCTCTCGATACAGGATTTCGCTCATCGCATTTCCCCAGGGGGCCAGTCATGACCAATACCGCCATCAGCGAAGACGCGCCGCTCGTCCTGATCGTCGACGACGATGTCGAGGTGCGCACCGCGATCGGCGAGCTGATGGAATCGGTCGGGATCGAGGCGGAAAGCTATGGGTCGACGCGCGAACTGCTCGACACGCCGCTGCCCGATCGTGCCGGTTGCCTAGTCCTCGACGTACGGATGCCGGGATCGAGCGGGCTCGACCTGCAGCAACAGCTTGCGAGCGCGGGGATCGCGAAGCCGATCGTCTTTCTGACTGGGCATGGCGACATTCCGATGTCGGTGCAGGCGATGAAGGCCGGCGCGATCGACTTCCTGACCAAACCGGTGCGCGACCAGACGCTTCTCGATGCCGTCGTCGCGGGGATCGAGCAGGATCGGGCGCAACGCGCCAGCGCGCGGGTGGTCCAGCAGCATGTCGACCGTTTCGCGACGCTGACCCCGCGCGAGGGACAGGTGATGCGCGAGGTCGCGCGCGGCCGGCTGAACAAGCAGATCGCCTATGACCTCGGAATCACCGAGATTACGGTGAAACTTCACCGCAGTAATGTTATGAAGAAGATGCAGGCGGCATCGGTTGGCGAACTGATCCGCGCGTGGGAGAAATTGCCCGCGCAATTGCGCGAAAGCGGCACGCTCTAGACTATGGTATAGTTACAATGGCTTGCAACCTGGACGACAAAGGCGGCGTTGACCCACAGGGTCGTATGCAGAAGGGTCAAGCCGCTTGCCCAAGATTCCCCTTGTCGCGGTGGTGGACGACGACGAAGCCGTTCGCGAAGCCTTGTGCGATCTGCTGATGGTTACAGGGCTGGCCTGCCGCACGTTCGAAAGTGCGCCAGCCTTCCTCGGCGACGCGGCTTCGCGTGATTGCGACTGCCTGATTACCGATGTCCGGATGCCCGGGATGAGCGGGATCGATCTGCTCGAAAAGCTGCGCAGCGACAGCTCGGATCTGCCGGCGATCGTCCTGACCTCGGTGGTCGACGAGCATCTGCGCGCGCGCGCCGACGCGCTGGGCGCCCTGGCATGGCTGCCGAAGCCGGTCACCGACGATGTGTTGCTCGGGCATCTGAAGGCCGCGCTGGAGGGAGGCGGTCTGGTCTGGCCCGAAGACCCCGGACCATGAGCGGGAGCGCGGGCGGCGAGCCCGACATAGCCGACCTTGCCTCCGAGAGCGTCGTCGTCTTCGATACGTCCGGAGTGATCCGGTACTGGAACCCGGCATCCGAAGCCCTTTATGGCTGGCCCGCGATGAGCATGGTCGGCCAAGGGATCGGCCATCTTTCCGAGCGGACCGTTGACGAGGGCGAGCATTGGCGCCTGTTGCTGCAGGAGGGCAACTGGCAGGGCCTCGTCAGCCGGCGGACGCCCTCCGGCGTGCAGATCGCGGCCGACGTCCGCCAATATGTCCGGTTCAACGCCGACGGGACCGCGCGGGACGTCGTCGAATATGGGCGTCGTGCGCAGAATCAGGAACAGCAGGGCGGGGGCGACTGGCACATTCCGGACCGGCTGATGGCGGCGAGCTGGGAAATGGACGTGTCGGAGGCGCTGCCGCTCATCCCCCTGATACTGGAGCAGAAGGCCGCGGCGGACCCCGATCCGGCGCGGCTGACCACGCTCGGGCTGGAATTCGTTCAGGCGATGCGCGTCCTCAACGTCAACGAACGTGCGGCGCGGCTGGTTGGCGGAAATCGCGGGCCGGAGCTGATGATCGGGCAATCGGTTGCGGTTTTCTGGCCGATCGAGGCGCGTGCGCCGCTCGCCGATCTCGTCATCGAAGCGGTGACGGCCAATGACCCCGGAACGACCCATCGCCGCCAGCTTCCGTCGGATGGCATCTTGCGCGATCCCGTCATGTCGGTGTGGTTGCCGCCGGGTCGCGACGTACCGGATCGGGTCTTCGTCGCGGCGAACGGCACGGCCGATGACGATCGGTCCTATCTCTATCTGCGCGCGAGCGAGGCGCGCTATCGCAAGCTCGTCCAGTTCATGCCGATGGCGATGTGGCAGGTCGATGCCAGCCACATGGCGAAAATCTATGCCGATGTCCGCGGGCAGGGCGTGGAGGACTTCGACGCCTATCTGACCGAGCATCCCGAATTGATCGAATTTGCGGCGACGAGCGTGTCGGTCACCGACGTCAACCGCAGCGCGGTGCAGCTTTTCGGAGCGGAGAGCTCCCACGACCTGATGCGTCACGTCGGCTATCTGTTCACGGCTACGCCGTCGGCGCTGCGCAAGGTGATGATCGGCCGGTTCAACGGGCAGCAGAACTGGACCGACCTGATCAAGGTTCACACGCTCGACGGGCGCACGCTCGACGTCCAGTTTTCGGTGACCTATCCCAAGCCGCCGGCCGAGCTGGATGTCACGATTTTCGGCATGATCGACGTGACCGAGCGCATCCAGATGGAAACCGAACTGCGCCAGCTGCAGGCCGACTTTACCCACGCTGCGCGTATCTCGACGCTCGGCGAGCTTACGACCTCGATCGCGCACGAGGTCAACCAGCCACTCGCCGCGATCGTCACCAATGCCGAGACGAGCCTGCGCTGGCTGTCGCGCGACGAGCCCAATGTCGAAAAGGTCAAGGAACTGACGACGCGTATCGCCGCAAGTGCGCGACGCGCGAACGAGATCGTTCAGCGCATCCGCAACATGGCCGCGAAACGCGAGCCAGAGCGCGTCGCGCTCGATCTCGACGAGGTCGCGCAGGAAGCGCTGATGTTCGTCCGCGATGAGGTCGAGGTGCGGGCTATCCGGATCGCAACCGATTTCGCCAAGGACCTGCCCAAGGCGATGGGCGACCGGGTCCAGTTGCAGCAGGTGCTCGTCAACCTGCTCGTCAACAGCGCGCAGGCGCTGGAGGTGCAGAAGCAGGGCGAGCGCGAGATCAGGCTGGCGACGAGCCGCGACGCCGACGGCCGGATCGCACTGACGCTGCACGACACCGGTCCCGGCATGGCGGAAGACCATATCGACCGTGTGTTCGAGGGATTTTTCACGACCAAGGACAATGGCATGGGCATCGGTCTTGCCATCTGCCAGTCGATCATCGCCGAGCATGGGGGATCGATCTCGGCGTCGAATCATCCCGACGGCGGTGCGCAGTTCCGCTTCGCGATCCCCGCGCACGCAGCCGACGCGTGACGGAAGGCGGCCCGGGAGCCGCCTCCCGCCGCCGCTTCACCTCGCCGCGAAAACCCGGCGCAGGAAGTCGGTCGCCTGCATCACCGCACCGCG
Source organism: Sphingopyxis sp. BSN-002 (assembly GCF_022024275.1). Lineage (NCBI taxonomy): Bacteria > Pseudomonadati > Pseudomonadota > Alphaproteobacteria > Sphingomonadales > Sphingopyxidaceae > Sphingopyxis > Sphingopyxis sp. BSN-002. The sequence goes on along the minus strand of NZ_CP091804.1, from coordinate 864,387 downwards.
GGCGGCGGGCGTCTTTGCGATCGGGTTCAGCATCATGAAGTCGTGGATCGTGCCGTTGTAACGCGTCGAAATGACCTTGACGCCCGCCTGTGCGAGCTTGCGGCCATAGGCTTCGCCTTCGTCGCGCAGCACATCATTCTCGTCGACGATCAACAGCGCGGGCGGCAGATCCCGAAGCTGTTCGATCGAGGCGTTGACGGGCGAGGCAAGGATGTCGCCGCGGCGGTCCTTGTCGGGAAGATACTGGTCCCAGTACCACGCCATGGCCTTTGCGGTGAGCCAGGGACCGTCGGCGAATTCGCGGTACGAGGCGGTGGCCATCGAAGCGTCGGTCACCGGATAGAAGAGCAGCTGGGCGTTGAAGGCCGGCCCCCCGCGATCCTTTGCCATCAGCGTCACCGCCGCGACCATATTACCGCCGACGCTGTCGCCCGCGATGACGAGGCGGGCCGGATCGGCACCGAATTCGGCGGGGTTGTCGGCGACGTGGCGTGCAACGGCATAGGCCTGTTCGATCGCGTTCGGGAACCGGCTTTCGGGCGAGCGCTGGTAATCGACGAAAATCAGCACGGCATTCGCACCGACCGCAAGATCGCGCACCAGCCGGTCGTGCGTCTGCTTGTCGCCGAGAACCCAGCCGCCGCCATGGATATAGATGATCGCGGGCAGCGTGCCGGTCGCGCCGGCGGGACGGACGACGCGGATGGCGGTCGCGCCCGAGGGGCCCACGGCGAGCGTGCGATCCTCGCTGTCGACCGCAAGCAGGTCGGGGTTCACCGACTGCTGGACCGCGGACAGGACGCCGCGGGCGTCGACGGGGCTCAGCGTATAGATCGGCGGACCGTCGGGCAGGCCGTCGATGAACGCCTGCGTCGCGGGTTCGAGGGGGGAGATATCGGGAATGGTCCTGGACATGGTTGGTTCCTTTCGAGAGCGGAGGGTTTCCGTCCGGACCAACGGGTGCCAGCAGGCGGCGCGCCGCTGCTATCGTGCCGAAGCAGGCGCTTTATTGGCGAAAAATTGCGGGCCCCCTATGCCTTGGAAGAGGATCGGCGAGACCCCTGTGGGCGCGTGGGCATACTTTGATCTGATAGGTCGCGACGCAGCGATGCGGCATCCCTGCGGGCAGGAAAAACCAGCAAGGAGAATGACCATGTATCGTTCCGTTCGCAGCCTCGCGCTCGCCGCGCTGATGATGGCGGGTACCGCCACCGCGCAAGCCGCAGAGGATGAAGGCAAGCCCACCGTAATTCTGGTCCACGGCGCCTTTGCCGACTCCTCGGGCTGGAACGACGTGATCGCCCGGCTTGAAAAGGACGGCTATCCCGTGATCGCCGCCGCCAACCCGTTGCGCAGCGTCGCGGGGGATGCCGAGAGCGTCTCCGCCGTCGTCCGCTCCGTTCCCGGCAAGGTGGTGCTGGTCGGCCACAGCTATGGCGGCGTGGTGATCACCGAAGCCGCGAAGGACAATCCCAATGTGACCGCGCTCGTCTATGTGGCGGGCTTTGTCCCCGACGCGGGCGAATCCGCGCTGACGCTGTCGGCGAAATTTCCGGGCAGCACGCTTGGCGCCGCGCTGTCGCCGGTGAAGCTGCCCGATGGCGCAACCGATCTGTACATCCAGCCCGCGAAGTTCCACGACCAGTTCGCTGCCGATGTTTCCGGGCCGCAGGCGGCGCTGATGGCGGCGACGCAGCGTCCGGTCACGCAGGCCGCCCTGACCGAACCCTCGCGCTATGCCGCGTGGAAGAGCCTGCCGAGCTACGTCATCTATGGTTCGGACGACCGCAATATTCCCGCCGCTGTGATGCGGTTCATGGCGGAACGCGCGCATTCGCGCAAAACCGTTTCGGTGGAGCATGGCTCGCACGCGCTGATGGTCTCGCATCCGGCCGAGGTCGCGGCGCTGATCGAGGACGCTGCGAGCGCGAACTGAGGCTTCGGTCCGGCCATGCGCCGGCTATCGGCCCTTGGCGGGGATAGCCGGCGCATGGCGGCGCGCGATGCAGCGGGTCGGCGACTGCAGCCCGACAGATTGTTGCGCGGCCCTTCTTCTTGGGTAACAAGCGGATAGCTCAACAGGAGACTATCATGCGCCTTGCCCTCGTCCTTGCCCTGTCAACCGTGCTGCCGCTGGCCGCCGCGAACGCCATGTCCGAGGCGCCGGCCGCACAGGCGGAGTCGCAGGACGAGGCACTGCTGCATTTCCTCGATCAGGCGTTCGACGCGCGGGTCGCGCTGTCGCCCGAATCGCAGACGCAGCTGGGACTCAAGACCGGCTATGACCGGCTGGACGACTATACCGCGGCGGCGGCGGTTCGCGAGCAGGAGCTGGCCGAACGGCAGCTGCAGGACATGCACGCGCGCTTCAAGCCCGAACAGCTCGGGGATCGGGCGCGGGTCAGCTATCGGCTGTTCGAATATGAGGTCGAGCGCGGCCGGGAATCGCTCCGCTTTCGCAAGCTGCGCTTTCCGGTGACGACCAATGGCAGCCCCGCGGGAGACATTCCCGTGCTGCTGATCAACAACCACAAGGTCGATACGGTCGCCGATGCCGAGGCCTATATCGCGCGGCTGCGCGACACCGACCGTGTGATGAACGAGGTCGCGGCAGTGATGCGCGAGCAGGCGGCGGCGGGGATCATCCCGAACAAGGTCAATTTCGCGCCGGCACGCGCCGATGCGAAGAAAATTCTGGTCGGCGCGCCGTTCGACGGTGGACCCGATTCGACGCTGATGGCCGATTTCCGCAAGAAAGTGAGCGCACTCGACGCGCCCGCCGCGACGAAGGAGAAATTGCTGCAGGATGCCGCCGCCGCGATGACCGGACCGTTCCGGAACGGCTATACGGTGCTGCTCGGCGCGCTCGACGAGATCGAGCCGCTGTCGAAGGGCAATTTCGGCGTGTGGAACCTGCCCGACGGCGCTGCCTATTATGCCGACCGGCTGAAGGGATCGACGACCACCGACCTGACCGCCGACCAGATTCACGAGATCGGCCTGAAACAGGTCGCCGCGATCCGGCAGGAGATGGAGGGGATCAAGCGCGAGGTCGGCTTCGACGGCACGCTCGAGCAATTCTTCGACCACATCCGCACTGATCCGAAGTTCAAATATCCGAACACCGAGGCGGGACGCGAGGAATATCTGAAGGATGCGCGGGGCGTGATCGCGGCGTCGATGGCCGCCGCGCCGCGCTATTTCAGCGTGCTGCCGAAAGCGCCGCTGGAGGTGCGCGCGGTCGAGAAATGGCGCGAGGGGACGGCGTCGACCGCCTTTTACAACCCGCCGTCGGCCGACGGATCGCGGCCGGGCATCTATTACGTCAACCTGGTCGACATGAACCAGACGCAGAAGGTCCAGGTCGCGGCGATCGCCGCGCACGAGGGCGCGCCGGGACATCATTTCCAGATTGCGCGCCAGCAGGAGCTGGTCGGGATTCCCAAGTTCCGCAAGTTCGGCGGCTATGGCGCCTATGTCGAAGGCTGGGGACTCTATTCGGAGCGTCTCGCGAACGAGATGGGGGTGTACAAGGATCCGTATGACCGGTTCGGGATGCTGTCGCTGCAGGTCTGGCGCGCGATCCGGCTGGTGCTCGACACGGGCATCCATTCGAAGCGCTGGACGCGCGAACAGGCGATCGCCTATTTCCGGGCGAACAGCTCGGTCTCCGACACCGACATCGCGCGCGAGGTCGATCGCTATTTCAACTGGCCGGGGCAGGCGACGAGCTACATGGTCGGGCAGCTGAAGATCGCCGAGCTTCGCGCGCGCGCCGAAAAGGAGCTCGGGCCGCGCTTCGACATTCGCGAGTTCCATGAAGCGGTGCTGGGCGAGGGCGCCCTGCCGCTGAATATTCTGGAAGAGCAGGTCGACCGCTATATTGCGGCGAAGCGCCGCTGACCGGGCAGCAGGTCAGCCCGCGGCGAGCGTGTCGCGGGCGATCCGTTGCAGCGCCGCGGCCTGCGCATCCGACAGCCCGAGTTCGTCCGCCCCCTTTTCGTGCGGGCCGAGGCTCGTCGGATCGCGGCCGGTGATCGCGCCGAAGGTGACGAGCGCCGAGAGATAATAGCCCGCGACGCTGGCGTGATAATGGTCATACGCCCAGAGATCGAGCTGGTCGTAGGCGATGCCGTCATAGGGATCGGGGTCGGCCACGCCTTCGGTCATCGCGCGATTCCACGCCTGTCCGACGGGCAGGATTCCCGCGACCGCGGGGTTGGCGGCGCGCGCACGGTCGGCGGCGGCGCGAAGGTCGTCGGCCATCGCGGTCACCGGCTTGCCGTACCAATGCCCCTCGGGCCGGTAGGTCTGGTCGGCGCGCGTCCAGGTCGCCGCGAGGCGGATGTCGACCGCAGGATTGCGCGCCTTGAAGAGCGCGGCGAGCCGGTCGACGTTGCGCATGTAGTCGGCGGGATCGCCGGGATTGGTACGGTCGAGCGTGCTGAATTCCTGCAGTACGACGACGTCCCACGCCTTGTCGAACAGCTGGCGACGCTCGTCGTAGTGGAAACCGAGCGACTTGCCGCCCTGCGTCTCGAGGCTGACCTCATAGTCGAGGCCCGCCTGTTCGCAGAAGAGTTTGAACAGCGCCGGCACCCCGCCATAGCCCGCCCCGTTGAGATCGGTGACGCTGCCCGCGCGCCAGTTGCGCGCCGCCGAATGCGCGCCCTGGGTGAAGCTGTTGCCGATGAACAGGATCGTGCGCGGCGCGGCTTTCGGCGCGGGGGCAGGGGAGGTCGCGCCGGCGGCGGTCGGCGCGGGCGCGCTCTCCTTTGCCATTGCCGCCGGCGCGACGGCGAGCGCGGCAGCGCCGATCAGAAACCAGATGCCGTGCCCGTATCGCATATCAGAACTCCGTGGTGACCGACGTGTACCAGTAGCGGCCATAGGGGTTGTAGAGCGACCCCAGATAGCCCTCCGACGACAGCGGCGGCTTTTCGTTGGTAATGTTGCGGACCCCGACGCGCCAGCGCATGTCGCCGCCGAGCCCGGCCGTATCGCGGATGCGGATCTGCGCATAGAGATTGCCCGTCACCTGCGACTTGATCCGCCACGGATTGCCGTTCGCATCGACGAAGGCGAGCTCGTCGACCGCACCGGTATAGCGGGCGAAGGCGCCGATCTGGAAATCGCCGAGCGACCAGGTGAGCGAGGCGGTGCCGCGCCATTTCGGGCGGCCGTTCGCCTCGATCAGATTCTGCGTCTCGGGCAGCGGGGTGGCGGCGTTGATATCGCCATCGGCGCGCGCCGCGACAAGCTGGTCGACGGTATCGCCCGGCGGGCGCGAGAATTTGAGCAGCCGGGTGGCGTTGATCGAGAAGTCGAATTTGCCGGCGTCGGTTTTCGGCGTCGTCCAGTAGAAACCGAAATCGAGCCCGCGGACCGTCTGCGGCTGGAGGTTGATGAACTGGTCGCGCACCGTCGTGATGCGGCCGACCGGGGCGATGCCGGTGCCGGCAAAGGCGGCGACGTCATCGGCGTTGGCGGCGTCGCGAATGACGTTGGGGTTCGACGACCCCTGGAGGCGCAGCAGATAGTCGAGCGCGATCGCGGTATCGTTGCCGAGGATGCCGACGATGCCCTTTTGCCGGATCGACCAATAATCGACGGTGAAGCTGATCTTGCCGAGATCGGGCGAGAGGAAGTCCGGTTCGAACACCGCGCCGAGATTATAGTTGGTGCTCTTTTCGGGCTTGAGGTCAGGGTTGCCCGACACGCGGCGCGAATAGCCGACATTGTTGCCGCACGCGGTGAAGCTGGTGATGCGCCCGGCGCGCAGATCGACCTCGCAGCGCAGGAAGTCCTGGCTGGTCGCGAGGCGCGCATATTCGACGGCGTTCACCTGTTCGAGGTTCGGCGCGCGGAAGCCCTGCGAGAAGGAGCCGCGGAAGCGGAAGCCGTCGAACACGTCCCACGCGGCGGCGATCTTCGGACGCGCGACGCTGCCGAAATCGCTGTAATGTTCGTAGCGGCCGGCAAGCTGAAGGTCGAAGCGGCGGATCAGCGGGATGTTCATATCCTCCGACACAAGCGGCACCGCGAGTTCGGCATAGGCCGCGGCGACGGTGCGCTTGCCATAGGTGTCTGGGTTGTCGCTGACCGCGGCCGCGTCGCTGATCGTCACCGCGCCGCTGACCATGTCGACAAAGGGACTCGACCCGTCGACCGCGGAGTCGCGGTCGTCGCGCTGTGTCTCGCGGCGGACCTCGGCGCCGATCGCGATGCCGACATCGCCGCCGGGCAACGCGAAGAGATCGGCGCGCGAGGCGCGGAAATCGCCCATCGTCAGCGTCGTCTTCGAACGGCGCCGGAGCTGGAAGGTGATGGCGTCGATCGCGGCCTGCGAGCTGGGCGTGCAATCGCCATAGCTGAGCGTGGTCTGGCAGCCGCCGTTGAAGGGGTTGTAGGCATCGGGCGTCGAGAGCGCGAGGCTCTGCTGGAGCGCGGAGCTGCGGACGGCGACGCTGCTGTCGACCGCCGAGGCTTCGGAATAGACGAAGGCGCTGTCCCATTTGAAGCCCGCGGTCTCGCCGCGGATGCCGATCAGGCCGCGCAGTTGCTCGCCCGTGACCTTCACCGTCTGCGGCCCGGTATCGACGAAACGATAGGTGGTGAGCAGAACCGGCAAACCCTCGGCGGGGACGTTGGTCAGCCCCGGGATGCGGTTCGGGTTCGGCTGGCCGTTGATCGTCGTGGCACCGAAGGGATTGTAATAGTTGCTCGCCGGGATCCAGATCTGGTTGAGATTGATCACCGGCGGCTGCTGGCGGATCGTGCTCGAGCTGTAATAGCCGAACTCGCCGAACAGGGTCAGCGTGTCGGTGAGGTCATAGTGGCCGTTGGCGAAGGCGTTGTAGCGCTGAACGCTCGGCATCACCGTCGTGCCGACCGCGGTGTCGTAGCGCAGATTGCGGAAGGCACCGGTCGTTGCGAGCGCGGTGTTCACGAGGCAGAGGTCGGCGGTCAGCGCCTGCGTACAGCCGCCGAGGCTGGTCGGACGCACGGTGAAGGCGCCCGCCGCGGTCGTCAGGTTGGTGGTGCCGCGGCGCGGACGGCCGCCGGTGACGGGCACCATCAGCGCGGGCCATGCGCCGCGCGTCGCACGCGCGTCGGGCGTCGTCGAGCCTGCAAAGTCGGGATAGTCGGCGAAGAGCGGCCGGAGGTCGGCGGAGGCCGTGAAATCCTGATCCTCGGCCCGCAGGGCCGAGCGGTCGGTGAATTCGAGCGAGACGGTGATATTGCCGCGCTCGAAGCTCTTGCCGGCAAGGATATTGCCCTGGAACTCGCGGAGGTGAGTGCCCTCGGCACCGCCATATTGCGCCTGCAGGCGCAGGCCGTCGTAATTGTCCTTGAGCACCGTGTTGACGACGCCCGCGACGGCATCGGAGCCATAGAGCGCCGCAGCGCCGTCGAGCAGCACTTCCAGCCGCTGCAGCCCCGTGGTCGGGATCGCGTTCGAGTTATAGCTGAGCACGGGCACCGTGCCGGTGTCCGACAGGCCCTGGCTCGCGGGGTGGGTGACGACGCGGCGCCCGTTGAGCAGCACCAGCGTGTTGCCGACGCCGAGCGAGCGGAGGTTGACCGAACCGACGTCGCCGCGCGCGGCGTTGCTGGTCTGGGCGTTGTTGCCGGGGTTGAAGCTGACGTCGCCCATCTGCGGGATCGCGCGGATGAGTTCGTCGCCGCTGACGGCACCAACGGCGTCGATCTTGTCCTGGCCCACGACCACGACGGGCAGCGCCTCGGTGACGCGCGCCCCCTCGATACGGGTGCCGACGACGACGATGTCGGTCGGCTGGCCTGCCTCGGCTTCGCTGCTCTCGTCAGCCTGGTCCGCCGGCGCGCCCTCCTGCGCGCGGGCCGGTCCGCAGGCGAACAGGCAGATCGCCGTGCTCGCGAGCAGCATTGCCGAAGTGGTACCCCTCATTGTTCTTCTCCCTTTATTCCAGGTCTTTGCGACCCTAGTCCGTGTCCTGTTCGACCGGCGGCGCGGCCAGTGGAGACGCCGCGCCGCCGTCCAGCGCCAGCCGCAACTGCTCGCGGTCCAGCGCATTGTCCCAGCGGGCGACGACAACCGTCGCGACCGCGTTTCCGATGAAATTGGTGAGGCTGCGACACTCGCTCATGAAGCGGTCGATGCCGAGGATCAGCGCCATGCCGGCGACCGGCACCGACGGCACGATCGACAGCGTCGCAGCGAGCGTGATGAAGCCCGCGCCGGTGACGCCCGCCGCACCCTTCGAACTGATCATCGCGACCGCGAGCAGCGCGATCTGGTCGCCGAGCGACAGGTCGACGTTGCAGGCCTGCGCGATGAACAGCGCGGCAAGCGTCATGTAGATGTTGGTGCCGTCGAGGTTGAAGCTGTAGCCGGTCGGCACGACCAGCCCGACGACCGACTTCTCGCATCCCGCGCGTTCCATCTTTTCCATCAGGCTGGGCAGGGCGCTTTCGGACGAGGAGGTGCCGAGGACGAGCAGCAATTCGGCCTTCAGGTAACGGATCAGCTTGAAGATCGAAAAGCCGGCGAGGCGCGCGGCGAGACCGAGAACCACGACCACGAAGATGAGCGAGGTGAGATAGAAGGTCGCGAGCAGGCCCGCGAGATTGGCGAGCGATTCGACGCCATATTTGCCGATCGTGAACGCCATCGCGCCGAATGCCCCGATCGGCGCCGCGCGCATCAGGATGCCGACCAGCCGGAAGATGACGAGGCCGACGCGCTCCAGCAGGTCGCGCACCGGTGCGGCGGGTTCGCCGACCATCGAGAGCGCGATCCCGAACAGGATCGAGACGAGCAGGACCTGCAGCAGCGAATCCCCGGTGAGCGCCGAGACGAGCGTGGTGGGGATCGCCGCCATGATGAAGTCGACGAGGCCGCTGTGTTTCGCCTTCTCGACATAGGTGTTCACCGCGCCCGCATCGAGCGTCGCGGGGTCGATGTTCATCCCCGCGCCCGGCTGGACCGTGTTCGCGACGATCAGGCCGACGATCAGCGCCAGCGTCGAGAAGAAGAGGAAATAGGCGAACGCCTTGCCCGCAACGCGGCCGACCGACCGGAGCTCGGTCATGCCGGCGATGCCGGTGACGAGAGTGATGAAGATCACCGGACCGATGATCATCTTGACCAATTTGATGAAGCCGTCGCCGAGCGGTTTCAGCGCTTCGCCGGTGGCCGGCCAGTAATGGCCGATGATCACGCCGAGCAGGATGGCGGCGAGCACCTGGACGTAGAGGTGGCGATAGAACGGTTTCGTTCCCGCCGGCACCTGTCCGGACCCGTCGATTGCAATGACAGCCACGCGTACATCCTCCCGAGCGCGGCCTTTCGCCGCTGCTTCTGCAAAATTATGGCCGGCACCATTGCCGGTCCAAAAGTTTCGGAATTCGAATTAAATATATGAAAATATTAGTCTAATTATGATTCATTCAGCTCATGCGTCGATATTATGTGCGATAATCCGCTTATCAATTCCGATTTTGTGCGATAATTCGCACATATGGTCGAGACAAGCCCCTCGCATGATTCGCGCATAGCCGGTGTCGGGCGCAGACTCATCTGGGCATCGCTGCTCGCCTTTCTTCTGCTCGCACTGATCGCCGTGGCGGCCTTTGGCTGGGCGCGCGATCATGCGCGGGCGGCGTCCGATATCGCGGCGCAGCAGCAGGCGCGCAGTGCAGCAAGCCGTCTGGCCGGCGAATTGCAGAAATTCCGCCTGCTGCCGCTGGTGCTGATCGAATATCCCGAGGCGCACACCGTCCTTGCCGGGGGCGACGCGGCGGCGGTCCGCCGGATGAACAGCAAGCTCGAACTGCTGGCCGACCGGACCGATGCCGCGGTGATCTATCTGATCGACCGCGACGGCAGGACGATCGCGGCGAGCAACTGGCGCACGCCGCAGAGCTTCGTCGGCCAGAGCTATGGCTTCCGGCCCTATTTCCGCGATGCGATGGCAAAGGGCGGGGCGGAGCTGTTCGCGCTCGGCACGGTCAGCGGGCGCCCGGGCCTGTATATCGCACGGCGTGTCGAGGAGAGGGGGCGCACGCTTGGCGTGATCGTCGTGAAGGTCGAATTCGACCGGCTGGAGTCCGAATGGGCGCGCCAGCCGCTGACGACCTTCGTCACCGACGACCATGGGGTTGTCATTATCACCAGCCGTCCCGACTGGCGCTTTCGCACGCTCGCGCCGATCGACGAAAAGACGCGCGCGGCGATCCGCGCGGCGTTGCAGTTCGGCAACCTGCCGCTGACGCCCCTGCCGCCGGCGCGCGAGGGCAAGACATGGACCGGGGGCGATGTCCGCTATCGCGAAGCGGCGGTCACGATCCCGATGCCCGGCGCGCGGCTCCATGCGTTCCAGCCGCTCGCGCCTGCCGAGGCGAGTGCCAATGCGACCGCGCGCACCGCGATCCTGATCGCCTTCATCCTGCTTGCCGCGCTGCTGACCTGGGTGTTCCGCGCGCGCGAAAAGCAGCGGCTGCAGGAGGAAGCGCGCCGGATGCTCGAGGTCGAGGTTGCCGCGCGCACCGCCGACCTGGTCGAGGCGAACCGCCGCTTCCGCTCGGCGCGCGAGGAACTGGCACAGGCAAGCCGCCTCGGCACGATCGGACAGATCACTGCCGGCGTTGCGCACGAGATCAACCAGCCGGTGGCCGCGATCCGCGGCTTTGCCGAAAATGCGGGAACCTTTCTCGATCGCGGCGAAGCGGGCAGGGCGCGCGAGAATCTGGGCACGATCGTGTCGCTCACCGAACGGATCGGCGCGATCGTCACCGAGCTTCGTACCTTTGCGCGCCGCAGCACCCCGGCGCTCGGCCCGGTCGAGATCGCGGTCGTTATCGACGGGGCGCTGCTGCTCGTCGGCGATCGCATCCGCGAACGGGGCGTGGCGATCGAGCGCGAGGGCGCCGTTGCGGGACTCCGCTGCGTTGCCGATCGTGTCCGGCTGGAGCAGATTCTCGTAAACCTGATCCAGAACGCGCTCGACGCGCTTGGCGGGTGTGCCGGGCCGCGCATCCGGATCAGCGTGGAGGCAGGCGACGAGGTCGAAATCACGGTCGCCGACAACGGCCCCGGAATTGCGCCCGAGGTCGCCGATAACCTGTTCACGCCCTTCGTCACCGGCAAGGCCGACGGGCTCGGCCTCGGGCTCGGCATCGCGCGCGACATCGCCCGCGAATTCGGCGGTGCGCTTGATCAGGTGCCGTCGCCGCTCGGCGGGGCGGCGTTCCGGCTGACGGTGCGCCGCGCATGAGCGAGTTCGTGTCCCGCCAGCATATCATCTTCGTCGATGACGACGACGCGCTGCGCGCTGCGACGACGCAGTCGCTGGAGCTTGCCGATATCGAGGTGCACGCCTTTGCCGACGCGACAGGCGCGCTCGCCGGGATCGATGCCGGTTTCGCCGGCGCCGTCGTCACCGATATCCGCATGCCGCGGCTCGACGGGCTGGAGTTCTTCGCGCGTATCCGCGCCATCGATCCCGAAATTCCGGTCATCCTGATCACCGGCCATGCCGATGTGCCGATGGCGATCGGTGCGCTGAAGGACGGCGCGTTCGACTTTCTCGCCAAGCCCTATGCGGCCGACCATCTGATCGCCTCGGTGCGCAAGGCGCTCGAGACGCGTCGGCTCGTCCTCGATAACCGCCTGCTCCGTGCCGCCGCCGAAACGAGCGTCGACAGTCCGCTGATCGGCGACAGCCCGGTCATGGCGCAGCTCCGCGCGACGATCCAGCAGATCGCGCGTGCCGACATCGACGTGCTGGTCGAGGGCGAGACGGGAACGGGGAAGGAGCTTGCGGCGCTGCTGCTCCATCGCAAGGGGCCGCGCGCGGGACGGCCGTTCGTCGCGGTCGATTGCGGCGCGCTGACCGAGCAACTCGCCGAGGCCGAACTTTTCGGCCACGACCGCGGCGCGGCGGGCTATGGCCCGATCGCGCGTGAAGGCCGGATCGAGCAGAGCCATCGCGGGACGCTTTTCTTCGATGGCATCGACAATATGCCGCTGGCGATCCAGGCGAAGCTGCTGCGCGTGATCGAGGAGCGCAAGATCCAGCCGCCGGGCGCGAGCGAGCCGCGCGGGGTCGATCTGCATATCGTCGCCTCGACGCGCCGCGACCTGCAACAGGCGATCCGCGACGGGGCGTTCCGCGAGGATCTTTTCTACCGGCTCAACGTCGTGCGGCTGCGGATGCCGCCGCTGCGCGAACGGCGCGCCGACATTCCGCAGACCTTTGCCTTCTTCGTCGAGGAAGCGCTCGGCCGGCTGGCGGTGCGCGACTTCAGCCTGAGCGATGCCGCGCGGCGGCATCTGATCGAGCACGACTGGCCGGGCAATGTGCGCGAGCTGCGCAATTTCGCTTTCAGCGAGGTGCTGGGGCTCGAGACGCCCGCAGCGGCGGACGACGAGCACCGGATGGCGCTTCCGGAGCGCGTCGCGCAGTTCGAGGCGCATGCGATTCGCGACGCGCTGGCCAGTGCCGAAGGCGATATCGCCGCGACGCTGGCGCTGCTGAAAATCCCGCGCAAGACGCTGTACGACAAGATCGCACGGCACGGAATCGATCCCAAAACCTACCGGAAGTAACGATTTTCCGCGCTATCGGGCTTCGGGTCTCATCGTCTCGCAAGTTATTCACACACGTGAGAGTGAATATTGACTCGGTGCCGGATTGCTGTCACTCATCGACCATGCCGACAAACGATCGGCGAGGATGGGAGAGGGCATGATGAGGGCAATTTTGTTTGCGTCCGTTTGCGCGGGCGCGCTGATCGCGATCCCGGCGGACGCTGCGGCGCAGGACGCCGCCGACACCGCCCAGCACAGCGAGGAACCGCGCGGCGGCGATATCATCGTCACCGCGACGCGGCGCGAAGAGCGCATCCAGGACGTGCCGCTCAGCATCTCGGCCTATTCGCAGGAAGAACTGACCGAGAAGGGCATCGTCGGTTACGAAGGCATCGGGCGCGAGACGCCGGGCGTCGTGCTGAACAAGCCGACGGCGAACTTCAACAATTTCACCGCGCGCGGCATCGCGACGAACGGCTATAATGCCAATCTGCAAAGCTCGGTCGCGATCTATATCGACGAGTTGCCGGTCTCGACGATCGGCAACACCACCGTCGTCGACCCCAATCTGTTCGACGTCGAACGCGTCGAGTTCCTGCGCGGGCCGCAGGGGACATTGTTCGGATCGGGGTCGCTGTCGGGCGCGATGCGCATCCTGCAGAAGAGTCCGGACCTCAATGATTTCGACGCTTCGGTGCTGGTCGATTTCGGCCTCACCGGATCGGATTCGCTGCGCCAGCGCTACAATGCGATGGTCAATGTGCCGCTGGTCAACGACCGGCTCGCGGTGCGCGCGGTCGGTTTCTACCGGCACGAAGAGGGCTATCTCGACAATGTCGGGACCGGCGTCCACAATTCGAACACGCTGGTCGACTATGGCGGCCGGGTGACGCTGAAGTGGCAGCCGACCGACCGCCTGTCGATCAAGCTGCTCGGCTCGTACGAATACAGCAACCCGCGGGACTCGTCGCTGACCAGCCCGTCGCTCGGCCGCAACAAGCGCGTTTCGGACGAACCCGACCGCTTCACGGGCAAGCAGGCGATCGCCAATGCGACGATCGACTATGAATTCGATTTTGCGAAGCTGACCAGTTCGTCGACCTATTCGGATTTCGACCAGCGCTTCTACGTCGATCTGGCGGGCACGTTCCAGCCGGGATCGTTCGCAGGCGCACCGATCGCTTTCGGTCTCGACGCCGACGGTTATGACAAGGTGTTCGTCCAGGAAACGCGCCTTGCCTCGACGCTTGACGGTCCGTTCCAGTTCGTGGTCGGCGGATTCTATCTCAACCGCCGCCGCGACGTCGATTATTTCTATCGCTCGAACCCGGCCTTCCTCGCGGCGCGCAACATGACCGGGTTGCCCGACAAATATTATCAGAAGCAGTACACGCATTCGACCAGCGAGGAACTCGCCGGCTTCGGCGAGCTGACCTATCGCTTCTCGGACAATTTCTGGCTGACCGGAGGGATGCGCTATGGCGAGATCTCGGCACAGGGCTTTACCGAAGCGGGCGGATATCTCGCGACGGCATCGGGATTCTTCAACCTGAACTATCTTCAGGCCGCCCTTGCCGGTCTGAAGGGCCCGACAGGCGCCTATCTCCCGGTCAATTTCGACACCTTCACGCCCTACGCCGCCGTGACCGGCATCAAGGCAAAGGGGTCGAAGCCGTCATGGAAGGCGAGCGCGACCTTCAAGCCCAGCGAGAGCGTCACGACCTACGCCACCTTCTCGACCGGTTTCCGGGCGCCGATCGTGAACGCTTTCGCCGGCCGGGCGAGCGTCGTCGATGCGAACGACATCATCATCCCGTTCGGCGCGAGCTCCGACGATCTCAAAAGCTACGAGATCGGCGCGAAGGGGCGCTGGCTGGGCGGGCGCGTATCGATCAACACCGCTTTCTATCTGATCGACTGGAGCAACATCCAGACGCAGGCGAACCGCGTGTCGGACTCGGTCCAGTTCGCCACCAATATCGGCGCCGCGCGCAGCAAGGGCTTCGAGTTCGAGATCGGCGTGATCCCCGCGACGGGATGGGCGATCGGGGTCAACGGCGCCTATAATGACTCGAAGATCACCAAGCTGACGCCCGCCGAAGCCGCGATCTCGGGCGCGGTGCTCGGCCACCGGCTGTCCGCGCCGCGTATCCAGGGCGCGGCCTATCTCGCCTATACCTTCAATCTTGCAAGCGACGTTCCGGCGACCTTCGCGGTGAACGCCCAGCATATCGGGGCGTACAACAGCAGCTTTCCGAACACGCCCGGCAATCCCAATCTGCCGCTGGCGACCTTCGGCAAGACCGACGCCTACAGCAACGTCAATCTGAGCTTCGGGATCAAGAAGGGCGATCTGTCGGCGCAGCTCTATGTCGAGAATCTCTTCGACGATCACTCGATCACCTACATCCACCCCGAGGCGTTCCTGAACAGCCGTTTCGGGACGATGCGCCCGCGGACGTTCGGCATCCGCCTTGGCTACGGGCTCTGATCGATGGCGAACGGCGGCATCCCGCTTTCCCCGGCCGCAGCGTCCACGCGGCCGGGGAACAGGCCGTCCTTCGTGCTGGGGATGCTGTGTTTCGTCTATGTGCTGAACTTTCTCGACCGCCAGCTGCTCTCGATCCTCGCGAAGCCAATCCAGGACTCGCTCGGGATCAGCGACAGCCAGCTCGGGCTGATCAGCGGGCTCTATTTCGCGATGTTCTATTGCTTCATCGCGATCCCCGTCGGCTGGTTCGCCGACCGGACGAGCCGCGTCGGGGTGCTGTCGCTCGCCTGCGCGGTCTGGAGCGGCGCGACCGTCGCATGCGGCATGGCGGCGAACTACGGCCAGCTGGCCGCAGCGCGGATGGTCGTCGGCTTCGGAGAGGCGGGCGGTGTGCCGCCCTCCTATGCGATCATCACCGACACCTACCCGCCCGGCAAGCGCGCCGCGGCGTTCGGCATCTTCAACCTGGGGCCGGCGATCGGCGCGGCGGCGGGCGTCGCCTTCGGTGCGGCGATCGCCGCGCAGTTCGGCTGGCGCATTCCGTTCATCGCGGTCGGCTCGATCGGGATCGTCACGGCGATCGCCGTGTGGCTGACGGTTCGCGAACCCGCGCGCGGTGCGACCGACGCCGGCGGGCCCGCATCCGCTGAAAAGGCCGATTTCTGGCCGACGGTCCGCATGTTCCTGTCGCACCCGGTGCTGATGCTCGCGGCGCTTGGCGGCGGCGCGACGCAATTCGTCACCTATGGTCTCGGCAATTTCGCGGTGCTGTTCCTGATGCGCGAAAAGGGGATGGAACTCGGCGAGGTGGCGATCTGGTATGCGTTGGTGCTGCTGATCGGCATGGGCGGCGGGATGATCGCGTCGGGCCGGGTGATCGACCGGATGGTTCGCAAGTCGCGGGCGGGCTACGCAACCGCTCCGGCGCTGTCGCTGGCGATTGCCATGCCCTTCTATCTCGCTTTCGTCTGGGCGCCGGGCTGGCCGCTGGCGCTCGCACTGCTCACCGTCGTGATGATCTTCAACTATTTCTACCTCTCGGCATCGGTCGCGCTGGTGCAGGAGGAAGTGAAGCCCAACCAGCGCGTGCTGTCGGGCGCGCTGCTGTTGCTGATCATGAACTTCATCGGGCTAGGGCTGGGGCCGACGTGGGTCGGCTTTGCGAGCGACTGGTTCAAGGCGGCGGGCGATCTCCACGGCCTGCAAACGGCGCTTTACACGCTGACGCCCTTTTACGTGATCGCCATCGGTCTTTTCCTCTGGCTCGCGCGGCTGCTCCGCCGCGAGGGCGACCGGGCTCCGGAGACAAGCGCATGAAAATCCTTTCGTCGGCCGTGGTGGCCGCCAGCCTGATGATGGCCGGGTCCGCCTCCGCAGCGCCCGTCGTGACCGCGCCTGCAGGGACGGTCGAAGGCAAGGCCGTGGGCAAGGTCGCGGTATTCAGGGGCATTCCCTTCGCGCAGCCGCCGGTCGGTCCGCTCCGCTGGAAGCCGCCGGTCGCACTTCCGGCGTGGGAAGGGGTGCGCAAGGCGCAAAGCTTTGGCGCCGCCTGCATCCAGCCGCGTTCGCCGGGCATCAGCATCTATACCAACCCGCCCGAGAAGATGTCGGAAGACTGCCTGACGCTCAACATCTGGGCGCCCGAAAAGACCAAGGGCGCTCCGGTGATCGTGTGGATCCATGGCGGCGCGCTGCTTGGCGGATACAGCCATGAGCGCATGTATGACGGCGCGAAGCTCGCCGCGCGCGGGGCGGTCGTCGTGTCGATCAATTATCGGCTCGGCGTCCTTGGCTATTTGGCCCATCCCGGGCTCAGCGCGGAATCGCCCGACGGGGTTTCGGGCAATTACGGCCTGCTCGACCAGATCGCCGCGCTCGAATGGGTGAAGGCGAACATCGGCGCCTTCGGCGGCGACGCCGACAATGTCACGATCGCCGGCGAGTCCGCGGGCGGGCTGAGCGTCCTGTACCTGCTGGCATCGCCCAGGGCGCGCGGGCTGTTTCACAAGGCGATCGCGCAAAGCGCCTATATGATCTCGACCCCGTCGCTGAAGGAGGAACGCCACGGCGAACCCGCAGCCGAAGCGACGGGCCTGAAGGTCGCGGCGGCGCTGGGCGCGAAGGATCTGGCGGCGCTGCGTGCGATCGACGCGACCGCGCTCTCCGACGGCGCGCTGAAGGCGGGCTATGGGCCGTGGGGTACGGTCGACGGCAAGATATTGCCGCGCCAGCTGGTCGACACCTTCGACCGCGGCGAACAGGCGCCTGTGCCGGTGCTTGCGGGTTTCAACATCGGCGAGATCCGTTCGCTGCGCATCCTTGCGCCGCCGGTTCCGGCGGGTACCGCCGCCTATGAAACCGCAATCCGCGCGCGTTACGGCGATCTGGCCGAGGCATGGCTGAAGCTCTATCCGTCGCGCGATCTCGCCGAGGCGATCCTCGCGACGCCGCGCGACGCGCTCTATGGCTGGACCTCGGAACGCCTTGCGATCAAACAGAGCGCGCTCGGCCAGAACGCCTATCTCTATCTGTTCGATCATGGCTATCCTGCCGCCGACGAGAACGGGTTGCACGGATTTCACGCTGCCGAAATCCCCTATGTATTCGGCACCGCGAGCGAGACGCCCCCCTATTGGCCGAAAATTCCCGAAAGCGTTGCCGAACGCCGCTTCGCCGCTGCGATGGGCGATTATTGGGTGTCCTTCGCAAGGACCGGCCAGCCGGTCGCCGAGGGGCAACCGGCGTGGCGTCCCTATGGCAAGGATGCGGCCTTCATGGCATTCGCCGACGTCCCGCGTGCCGGCGTGCGGCTGATGCCGGGCATGTATGCGCTGCACGAGGCGGCGGTCTGTCGCCGCCGCGCGGCGGGCAATCTGCCATGGAACTGGAACACGGGGATCGTCTCGCCCGTCCTGGCGAAGGGCGCCGATTGTCCATGATCCACGGTTCGATGCAGGATTTTCCGCTGACGCTCGACAAGTTCCTGACCCACGCGGCGCGCTGGCATGGCGACGCCGAGGTGGTGACGGCGCGCGAGGAAGGCGGCGTCGACCGGGTCGGTTATGCAAGGCTGCGCGAGCGGAGCCTTGCGGTCTCTTCGCTGCTGCAGCGCTTCGGTTTCGCCGAGGGCGACCGCGTCGCGACGCTTGCATGGAACAGCCAGGCACATGTCGAGGCCTGGTATGCGGTGATGGGGATCGGTGCGGTCTGCCAGACGCTCAACCCGCGCCTGACCGCGCCGCAGCTCGCGGCGATGGCGGTGCAATCGGGCGCGAAGCTGCTGATCGTCAGCGCCGACCTGTTGCCGCTCGCCCGCTCCGTCGTCGAACGCGCACCCGCGATCGGCCGCGTGCTGGTGATCGACGGCGAGGCGGGCGAGTGGCCGGCGAGCGCGCCGCCGCTCGACCGGCTGGAGCCATTGATCGCCGACGCGCCCGGCGGGGCGACATGGGGCGGCTTCGACGAACGGGCACCCGCGGGTCTGTGTTTCACGTCGGGAACGACCGGCGCGCCGAAGGGCGTCACCTATACGCATCGCGCCAGCTTCCTCCACACGCTGCGCGCCCTGCAGGCCGACGTCATGGCTTTCACCAGCCGCGATGCGGTGCTTGCCGTGGTGCCGATGTTTCACGCCAATGCGTGGGGGTTGCCCTTTGCGCTGCCCGCGGTGGGCGGAAAGCTGGTGTTGCCGGGGCGGCAGGCCGACGGTGCAAGCCTCGCGCGGTTGATCGAGGCCGAAAGCGTGACGATCGGGGTCGGCGTTCCGACGGTGTGGCTGGGCGTCGTCGAGCATCTGGAGGCGGCGGGCGGTGAACTGCCGTCGCTGAAACGCATCATCGTCGGAGGTGCGCCGATGGCGCCGGCGTTGATGGAGCGGATCGAACGGCGGCTGGGCGTAACCGTCCAGACGAGCTGGGGGATGACCGAATTGTCGCCGCTTGGCGTGATCGCACCGCCCGATGATCCGTATCGGTCGCCCGCCGTGTCGGGGCGGCCCGCGGTCGGCGTCGACCTGTTGCTCGCCGACGCGGCCGGTATCGCGCTTCCCGAACAGCGCGGGGTCGAGGGGCATCTCCATGTCCGCGGCGCCGCGGTGGTCGAGCGCTATTTCGGTCAGGAGGAGACCGCGACGGATGCGGACGGCTGGTTCGCGACCGGCGACCTCGCGCGGATCGATGCGAAGGGCAATCTCGCGATCACCGGCCGCGCGAAAGACCTGATCAAGTCGGGGGGCGAGTGGATCAATCCGGCCGAGATCGAGGCGGTGATCGGCGCGTTGCCGCAGGTGTCGCTTGCCGCGGTGATCGGGCGACAGGACGTCAAATGGGGCGAGCGGCCGGTGCTGCTGGTCGAGATGTGCGACGGCGAGGATCTCGACGATGCGGCCCTGCTGGCGCCGCTTGCGGGCCGGGTCGCGTCCTGGTGGATACCCGATGCCGTCGTCCGGCTGCTCGCCATGCCGCTGGCGCCGACCGGAAAAATCGATAAGATTCGCTTGCGCAACGATTATGGCGGGGCTTGAGGTGCGCGCGGTTGCGGGAATTGCCCGCGAACAGGGATCGGACATCGGACGAGTGGCAGAGCAGGCGAAAACGCGCCGACGGTCGACCAAGGCCGAGCAGCGCGCCGAAATGATGGAGCAGATCCTCGACGAGGCCGAGTATCTTTTCTCGAAGCACGGCCTGCACGGGGTGACGCTGAAGGATGTCGCAAAGCGCGTCGGGGTGCACCACACGCTGCTCAACTATTATTTCGAGGACAAGAAGAAGCTGTTCGACGCGGTGTTCGCGCGCCGCGCGGTGGTGACGAGCACGCGGCGGATGGAAGCGCTCGACAGCTATGACCGGGAAAGCGGCGGCAAGCCGACGATCGAGGGCGCGCTCCACGCGTTCCTCGATACCGACCTCGATCTGTATATTCACGGCGGCGAGGGCTGGAAGAATTATGGCGCGCTGGGCGCGCAAGTCGCCAACACCCCCGAATGGGGCGCCGAGCTGATGGACAGTCATTTCGACCCGGTCGTGCTGCGCCTGATAGACCTGCTGAAAAAGGCGATGCCCGATTGCGCCGAAGAAGACATCTTCTGGGGCTATCACTTCGTCACCGGCGCGCTGATGGTCACGCTGGCGCGGACCGGGCGCATCGACAAATTGTCCGACGGTGTGTGCCGGTCGGAAGATTTCGAGGCGATCAAGGCGCGGATGGCGTCGTTCATGGCGGCGGGGTTCCGGCAAATCTGCAATAGCTGATGTCCGGCGCGCGAAATTCGGATAACGCTTTCCCGATGAGCCGCGTGCATCCGATCTATGACGCGATGGAGCCGACGATCTTCGAATATATGTCGGGGCTCGCGAACGCCCATGGCGCGATCAATCTGGGGCAGGGGTTTCCCGACCAACCCGCGTCGCCCGACATGATCGAGGCGGCAGTGCGGGCGCTGCGCGAGAAATCGAGCCAGTATCCACCGGCCTTCGGTCTTCCCGAGCTTCGCGACGCGATCTGCCGTTTCTATGCGCGCCGCCAGCGGCTGGATTTGCTGCGCGAGCAGGTGATCGTGACCTCGGGCGCGACCGAGGCGCTTGCCGCATCGCTGCTCGCACTGGTCCGGCCGGGCGACGAGGTGATCCTGTTCCAGCCCGCCTATGACAGCTATGCGCCGATGATCCGCCGTGCCGGTGGCACACCGGTTTCGGTACACCTCAGTCCGCCCGAATGGCGATATGACGCCGAAACGCTCGAGCCGGCGATCACGCCGCATACCCGCCTTTTGATGTTCAACGATCCGCTCAATCCCGCGGGTAAGGTCGCGAGCGATGCCGAACTGGAGCTGATCGCGGACGCCTGCCGGCGCCATGACCTGATCGCGATCTGCGACGAGGTCTGGGAGGATGTACGGTTCGATGGCAGGCCGCACCGGTCGCTCTGGTCGTTCGCCGGGATGGCGGAGCGTGTCGTGAAGATCGGTTCGGCGGGCAAGATTTTCGGGCTGACGGGGTGGAAGACGGGTTGGCTGTGCGCATCGCCCGATCTCGCGCGGACGATCGGGCGTGCACATCAGTTCCTGACCTTCACGACGCCGCCGGCGCTGCAATGGGCGGTCGCCGAAGGACTCGACCGGCCCGATGAATGGTTTGCGGGCCAGCGAGACGGCTGGGCGGCGTCGCGCGAGCGGCTGTCGCGCGGGCTGTCGGATGCCGGCTTCGCGGTACTGCCGGGCGAGGCGACGTGGTTCCTGTGTGTCGATCTGATGGCATCGGGGCTGGACATCGACGACCGCAGCTTCAGCGAGCGGGTGGTGCGCGAGGCCGGGGTCGCGTCGATCCCGGTATCGGCCCTGCTCGAAGGCGACGGACCGCGACATATCCTGCGCCTCTGCTTCGCCAAGGAGGCCGGGGTCCTCGACGAAGCGGTCGCGCGGCTGGCACGATTCCGCGATGTGCTGTTGGCAGAGCGCGCCGCCTAGTTCCGATCGGCCTGCGGGACGCCAAGTTCGGCGAGCAGCGTGTCGCGAAGCGCATCGAAGGCTTCGCCGCCCGCGCGGCGCGGGTGGGGCAGGCCGACGCGGGCGTCGAAGCCGATACCACCTTCCTTCAGCACGAGGATCCGGTCGGCGAGCAGGATCGCCTCCTCGACGTCGTGGGTGACCAGCAGGGTCGCGGGTCCGTGCACTTGGCACAGTTCGGCGATCAGCCGCTGCATCCGGAGCCGGGTGAGGGCATCGAGCGCGGCGAAGGGCTCGTCGAGCAGAAGTAGGCGCGGTTCGCGTACAAGCGCGCGGGCGAGTGCCGCGCGCTGGGCTTCGCCGCCCGACAGCGTCGCCGGCCAGGCGTCGATGCGGTGGTCGAGTCCGACCTCGGCAAGCGCCGCTTTGGCGCGGTCGCGCGACGCCTGCCGGCCCGACAGCCCGATCACGACATTCTTCCAGACCTTTTTCGACTGGACGAGGCGTGGCTCCTGAAAGACCACGGTGCGCGCCTCGGGCACCCGGGCCTCGCCCCCGTCGGGCGCGTCGAGCCCGGCGAGGATGCGCAGGAGGGTCGTCTTGCCGCTGCCCGAGGCGCCGAGCAGTGCGACGAATTCGCCGCTGCGGATGGTCAGGTTCAGATTGTCGAGGACGGTGTTGCCGTCGAAGGTGCGACGGACGTCGCGGACCTCGACGGCGACGGGGCGATGCATGAAACCGGGTTCGGCGACGCGTTCGGCGGCGGCGAAATCGATCGAAAGGACGGCGGTCATCGAGAAACTCCTATCGGACGGCGATGCCTGCCCGCCACGGCATGAACAGCCGTTCGAGCGAGCGGACGATCAGGTCGGCGCTGAGGCCGAGGGCGGCATAGATGGCGATGCAGATCAGGATGACGTCGACCTGCTGGTACATTTGCGCGCTGTTGAGCAAATAACCGAGCCCCGCCGAGGTGTTGATCTGTTCGGCGGCGATGAGCACGAGCACCGAGACGCCCAGCGCGAAGCGGAGCCCGGTGAAAATCTGCGGGAGCGCGAGCGGCAGCACGACCTCGAGGATCAGCCGGCGTCCGCCGAGGCCAAAGCTGCGCATCGCCTCGATCACCTTGCGATCGACGTTGCGCACGCCGGCATAGGTGTTGAGATACATCGGAAACATGGTCGCGAGCGCGATGAGGAGCAGCTTTGGCGCCTCGCCGATCCCGAACCAGACGATGAACAGCGGAACGAGCGCGAGGAAGGGAATGGTGCGCAGCATCTGGAGCAGCGCATCGAACAGTTCCTCGCCAAGTTTCGACAGGCCGGCGACGGTGCCAAGGGTCAGCCCGACGAGAATCCCGACCGCGCCGCCCGCAAGCGCGCGGGCAAGCGAGGTGGCGATCTGCGACGCGAGATCCTGTTCAGTCCAGAGTTGTTGCCACCCCTTGGCGAGTCCCGCCGGCGACGGAAGGATCGACGGGTCGATCCAGCCACTGCCCGTCGCGATGGCCCAGAGCGCGACGACAATCAGCGGACCGATGGCGCGGCGTGCGAAAGAGAGGCGTCCCGGAGCACCGGCCGCCTGCCGGACCACGGGACGGACGAGCAGGCCGGGGTCGTCGGCGACGGTCACGGACGGCGGCGCGTTCACTTCGCAGCCTCCTGTGCTGCGACAATGCTGTCATAACGCCTGTCGAAAATCCAGCTCACGTCGAGCTTCTTGCGGATCAGCCCCTCCTTGAAGAAGAGATCGGCTTCATCCTGATGAGCGGCGACAACGGCATCGTCGATCGACACATAGGCGGCGGGCGCGCGCCGCAGGATCTTTTCGGCCGTCCGGGTATCGACATTATAGCGCCTGGCGAGCGCGGGCGCCGCCTCTGCGACATGTTCGCGTTGCCAGCGTGTCGCGCGTGCCGCGCGGGCGACCAGATCGCCGATCGCCTTGGCCTTTGCGGGATCTGCTAGCGCGGCGTCCGAGGCAACCAGATAGAAGAGGCCGGGCGTGTTGGGCGGGGTACCGCTGGCGAGGACGCGTATCTTGCCGGCATCGAGGGCCTGCGTCAGGTAAGGTTCGCCGATGGTGATCGCATCGGCCGCCCCCTTGTCGAGCAGACCCGTACCGAAGCCCGTAGCTTGCACAGTGCGGATGTCCTTCAGCGAAAGGCCCTGCCGGTCGAGCAGGCGCGCGACGAAATAGTGCAGCACCGTGCCTTTCATGAACGAAACCGACCTGCCTCTGAGGTCGGCGATGCTGCGGATCGGCGAGTCCGGCTTTACGACCAGTGCATAGGGCGAGCCGCCGCCCTCGATCGTCCGGCTTACGGCGACGACCTTGACCGGGCTGCCGGCCGCCTGTGCGAAGATCAGCGGCGTCTCGGCCATCCAGCCGACGTCGAGCGATCCTCCGGTCTGGGCGGCGATGATCGGCGGGCCGCCGACGAAATTGGCCCATTCGATGCGGTAATCAGCGGGCTTGCCTTCGCCCGAGACATCGAGCGAGGATTGGAGCGCGTGAAGCTGGTCGCCGACCTTCAGGGCCGTCCCGCCGTCGGACGCGCCGCTGCATGCTGCGAGAGAAAGGAGGATGCCGGCGACGAGCGCGCGCAGCGGAACGAGGGAGAGTTTCATCGGATTTCCTTGGTCGGGCGCGCAAGGGTGCGCCGCCGGACGGACTCGCGGGAAAAGAGGGCGGGCAGGCGCGGTCGGCGCCCGCGTCGTCAGGCGGGGTCTGGAGACAAATGCATCGTATCACCTCATCACATGAGGGGAACACGATGCCTGGCGCTGTCGCCTGAGCATCGCGCGCTTTAGCCGTTGGTAACGCGGAGCAAGCTGCTTCCCGGTCAAAAGCCGCGGATCCCGAATGGTGACCGGTCGGGATCAGACCGGTAATTCAACTTGATCAGTTGAGTTCAGATCGTCAAGCGCAGTTTCGCTTTTCGTGTGCAAAGCGCCGCTCGCATCGCCCGCTCCGTCGCGGGAATGACGCGGCCTCGGCGATATTGCCGTGCCACGGCTGCCGGAACTTTCGTTTCGGGCCAGCGTTAACAGCCCATCTACGCAAGACTTTCGACGGCTAGCGCCGCCACTCGGGTGACATATGTCCGCGAGGTCGGGGTCGTGCGTCCAGGAAGGGAGAAAGATTATGTTCAGATGGGCCATTATCTTCGCGGTTATCGCACTCGTTGCGGCGCTGCTCGGCTTCGGCGGCATCGCCGGCCTTTCGGCCGATTTCGCGAAAATCCTTCTGGTAATCGGCGTGGTGCTGTTCGTCGTGGCGTTCCTCTTCGGGCGCGGCGGGCGTACGACCCTGCCGTAGGCACGGAGAGGCCCCGGGGCTTTGTGCCCCGCGGTTCGACAGTGGCGCCGGTGGCTCCGGGAGGAGCTGCCGGCGCCTTTTTGTCCCCTTGATCGCCGACGTGTCGCGTCCCATATTCGCTACATCGTCAACAAGCGAAAGGAGGTGGTCCAATGTCTCATTGTCAGATGCCGCACGCGGTAAGTCAGCTGAGCATGGCCTCCGTCGCGGGGGCCTCGCTCGCCTGAGCAATCCCGCGTCAGCCAAGACAATGGAAGGGCCGCCCGTGAGGGTGGCCCTTTTCCGTTTGGGAAGCTCTCGCTCTACTTCTTCTCGACCAGTTCGCGCAGCAGGAAGGCGTGCAGCATCGCTGCGCGCACGGCATCCTCGGCATGATCCGCGCCGACCGAATGGCCGCCCTCCAGATATTCGTGATAATAGACGCTATTGCCATATTCGGTCAGCCGCGCGGCAAATTTGCGCGCGTGGCCGGGATGGACGCGATCGTCCTTGGTCGAGAGATAGAGGAAGATCGGCGGGTATTTCACGCCCTCGCGGATGTTCTGATAGGGCGAATATTTCGACATGAACGCCCAGTCGTCGGGATTGTCGGGGTCGCCATATTCGGCGACCCATGAGGCGCCGGCGAGCAGCTTGTTATAGCGCTTCATGTCTTTCAGCGGCGAGCCCGAGATGACCGCGCCATAAAGGTCGGGGCGCTGCTCCATCGCGGCGCCGACAAGGACGCCGCCGTTCGAGCGGCCCGAGATCGCGATCTTGCCCTTCGAACTCACGCCGGTCGCGACCAGATCCTCGGCGACCGCGTGGAGATCGTCGAAGCTGTTCTGGCGTTTATCGCGCAATGCTGCCTGATGCCAGGCAGGACCATATTCGCCGCCGCCGCGGATGTTCGCGAGGACATAGGCGTTGCCGTCCTCGACCCAGAACAGGCCGAGCGGTCCGGCGCGGTATGGCTGCCCGGTCAGATAGCCGGGCGTCTGCGCGGCGCGGAAGCCGCCATAGGCATGAACGAGTGCCGGAACCGGACCGGTCGGGCCCTTTTTG
The DNA here is from genome assembly GCF_022024275.1 of Sphingopyxis sp. BSN-002. Taxonomy (NCBI): domain Bacteria; kingdom Pseudomonadati; phylum Pseudomonadota; class Alphaproteobacteria; order Sphingomonadales; family Sphingopyxidaceae; genus Sphingopyxis; species Sphingopyxis sp. BSN-002. The sequence continues at coordinate 838,515 of NZ_CP091804.1, read as the reverse complement.
CGGACGAGGAAATAAGGCACCTTGGTACCGTCCTTCGACGTTGCGAAGCGTTTCTCGACGCTCATGTCCTTCGCATCGAAGGTTGCGGGCAGACTCTGCACGGTCTGCGGAGAGCCGGTCTCGCCGACCGCATAGAGTGTCGGCGGCATGAGCATCGTCTCGGCGGTGACGAAAGCGAGGTCGCGGTCGTCGACCGTGCCGGCGATCGCCATCGTCGCGTTTGCGGTGACGGGCACCTCCTTCTGGCTCCAGCGCCCGTTCGGCTGATCACGGCGCAGCGCGAAGAGCTTGCCCTCGACATCGTCGAGCGCCTTGACCCACAGGACATTCTTGCTCGCGGCGACATTCTCGATCGCTTGCGATTTCGTCGGCGTCATCACGGGAACGAAGGGCACCTGGCCGCCGCTCGCGAGGATATCGAGCGGCAGCGCGAGGAGCGAGCCCGCGGGGAATTCGGCGAAGGGTTCGTTGAGAAAGATGATGACCTGACCGTCGACGACCGCGCGAATGTCGGCGGTGTCGGGAATGACGCTGCGGTCGAAATCGCCGTCCCCGGGGTTCGGCAGGTAGATGTCGCTGGTGTAGAAGGTCTTGTTGCGGCTGATCATCGTCCGGCGCTTGTCGCCGTCCATGAAAGCGAAGACGTTGATGCCCACGTCCGCCGCTTCACCCTCGGCAACTGTCACGGCGGCCGAGAGCGGCGTACCGCGCTTCCAGCGCTTGACGATGCGCGGATAGCCCGACGCCGTCATGCTGTCCTTGCCATAGTCGGTCGCGACCAGCAGCGTGTCGGCATTCTCCCATGTGACGCTGCTCTTCGCCTGCGGCAGCGTGAAGCCGCCGTCGACGAAGCTTTTCGTGGTGCGGTCCCATTCGCGCACGATGTCGGCGTCGGTGCCGCCGGGGCTGATCGAAACGAGGCAGCGCTTGTAGTCGGGGGCGAGGCAGTCGGCGCCGTGCCAGACCCAGCTCTGCTTCTCGGCCTTGCCGAGCGCATCCACGTCGATCAGCGTCGTCCAGACGGGCTTGCCGCCCAGATACGCGTCGAGCGGGCTCTGGCGCCAGATACCGCGCGGATTGGCCGCGTCGCGCCAGAAACTGGTGATCGTGTCGCCCATCACCTCGCCGGGCTCGGCGATCTGGCGATCGTCGTCGAGGATCGCCTTCGCGCGCTCACGATCCTTTTCGAAGCCGGGGCGGCTGCGGATCAGCCTGTCGGTTTCGGCATTTTCCTTTTTGACCCAGTCGAGCGCTTTCGCGCCCTCGATATCCTCCAGCCAGAGGTACGGATCCTTCGCCTCCTGCGCGGCCGCCGCGACGGCGACGAAGGACGAGGTGAGGGCTAGCGCGGCGAGCGTGGCGCGGATCATGATCGGAAAGTCTCCCCTGGGGTGTGGTGGCGCTGTGCTAGCACCATCAGACACCCGAGGGGAAGGGGGCGGGCGGCCCTATTGGTCGATGATCATCGTTCCCGGGTGATGCTTGTCGAGATGCTTCTTGATGATCCTGAGGTTGCGCGTGTTCGAACGGAACAGGAAGTCGAACGCGTCGCCGACCAGCGGTACGGCACCGAGTGCGGTATCGACGCCGAGATTGCCGACCATGCGCCAGATCTGCCATTTCGACATGCCGAGATTGCGGGCTTCCCAGATGAGGTAGGCGCCCATGGTCGCGGTGATCACGTCGCCGACGACGGGAACAAGGCCGACGATCGCGTCAAGGCCGACCGGACGGTTGATGCCGGGAATGACGAAGCTGCGTTCGAGCAGGATTTCGATCGTCTCGACGCGCTTGCGCAGCGCGGCGGGATCGCGGCGATTCTGGATGAGCGCGTCGAAGATCGCGTCGGGGCTCGGGGTCGAAGGGGCCATCGGGGTCCTTTCAATCAGCGCCCGAAGGTGAGCGCCACTGTATTAGTTAGGTAAGGCAATCAGATGATTCAATGGGTGAACCGCGCGGACGTTCGGGCGGAAGCCAGTGAGCCGCTGCGACGCGACCGACCAGCGCAGGGGCGAGGCGAGCGGGATGAAGGGAGAGTAGCGTGCGAGCAAAGCCTCCGCTTCGCCGACCTGTTGCGCGCGCTGGCCGGCGTCGATGTTGGCCGTGGTCGCCTCGATCAGTTCCTGCGCCTCGCGGTTGCAGAGCGTATCGCGCTGGCATGAAAGGCGACGGAGCGCCCAGAGCGCGTCGTCGTTCGGGGCGACCTCGTCGATCAGGCGCAGGTCGGCTGCCGACCCCATATTGACCCGGCGGCTTTCGATGCCGAGGCGCGCAAAGTCCGCCGCGACATAGGCAAAAAGGATGCGCCCGCCCGGCGTCGACGGCACGGCAATACGCAAGGGTTCGATCTGGCGCCCGCCCGCCCGCCAGGCGTCTACGGCGCGCTTTGCCTGCACGAGGCGCGAGGCATCGTCATAGTCCGCCCATGCCGGGAGCAGGGGTTCGGGGCCGCCATCGCGACGGAAGATCGACGGGCGCAGGGTCGTCTGCGGTTGCCACTCGGCCAGCCCGAACGCGTCGACAAGCCGCTGTCGCCGGATCGCGCGCGATAGCGCGTCGCGATTGGCGTCTGTCGCGAGAAAACCTTCGGCATTGGTGAAGGCGAGTCCGAACAACCCGGGTGCCGGATCGACCACGAGCCGCGAGCGGCCGATGTTCGACGCGACGAAATAGGGCAGGGTGGAAAAGCGGCCGCCGATCACGCCGTCGGCATAGCCGTTCCTGAAACGGGCGAGCGCGCCCTGCGGGGTCGTGCCGGTGAGTTCGATCGATGCGGCGGGATCGGCCGCAGCCGCCTCGGCTGCCGCGGGATCTTCGGCGAGCGGGTCGGGGACGGGCGAGAGCAGGACCGCTCGGCCGATCTTCTTTGCGCGCATCGGGCCCCAACCCATGCCCTTGTACACGATCGCCATCGACGGCTGGGCGAGCAGTTCGAGCATGTTCGGCTGCGGCACCGTCAGGCGTATCTCGATGACGCTGTCGGTCATCGCCTTGATCGTGTCGACCTCCGGAAAACCGGTCTTGAGGACATGCCGGCTCGCGGGGGCGAGGTAGGAGCGAAGCGTTGCGGCGACGTCTTCCGCCGTCACCTTGCGCCCGTTGGTCCATTTGGCTTCGCGAATACGGAAGATATAGCTGCGCCCGTCGGCCGTCACCGTCCAGCGTTCGGCTAGCCCGGTGTCGATCTGCCCCTCGCCGTCGAAGCTGACGAGGCCTTGGGCCGAAAGATCGAGCAGCGCGGCGTTGCCGGCGGAGAGTTCGCCGCCGATCGGGTTGGCGGCGGTGTTGAGGGGGCCGATCGCCGCGACTTTCACGGGCCCGCGCGAGCCGAAGAGGCCGCAACTCGCCAGCGCGAGCGAGGCGGAAGCGACGAGCAGAGGGGCGGCGGCGGAACGGACGAAACGCATCGCAGGCACCCTAGGACGCCGCGCCGCGCAAGACCATGGTCTTGTCGCGCGGTCGGCGATTTCGACAGTGGCGGCCGCGCTGCGCGCACCGCATGATCGCCACCCGGAAGAGGAGATGCCGCCGTGAAACCATCGAATGAAACGCTCGTGCTCGTCGACCGTCCGCGCGATCGGATCGCCCGTCTGACGCTCAATCGTCCCGAAAAGCGCAATGCGATGTCGAACGCGCTGCGGACGCAGCTTTTCGCGGCGCTCGAGGCCGCCGATCGCGATCCCGACATCGCGGTGATCGTGCTGCGCGGCGCTGGAAGCTGCTTCAGCGCCGGATACGACCTGTCGTCGGACGTCCGTGACGGGCAGCCCTGGTATAGCGCCGGGGGAATCGGCAACTGGCCGCGGCACGTCGTCGAGGGCTGTTTTCGCATTTGGGATATGGCCAAACCGGTGATCGGGCAGGTTCATGGCTATTGTCTCGCGGGGGGAACCGAACTCGCGGCGGCATGCGACCTGCTCTATGTCGCTGACGACGCGAAGATCGGCTATCCCGTCGTCCGCTCGATCAGCCCGCCCGACAACCAGTTCTACCCGTGGCTCGTCGGGATGCGGCGCGCGATGGAGATGATGCTGACCGGCGACACGATCAGCGGGATCGAGGCGGCTGCATCGGGCTTCGCCAATCGTGCGGTCCCCGGGGAGGAACTCGAGGCGCTGGTGCTGGACATGGCGTCGCGCGTTGCGATGGTGCCGCCCGACGTACAGCAGATCAACAAGCGCGCGGTCCACCGCCAGATGGAGGCGATGGGCATCCGCGCGGGGATACGCGCCGGGACGGAATTGCAGGCGATGAGCGCGATGACCGAATCGGCGCGTGCCTTCCACGCGTCGGTGCAGCAGGGCGGGCTGACCGCTGCTCTCAGCGAGCGCGATGGCCGGTTCGGCGATTACCGGACGGCCGGCGACTGATGAACGCGGGCGGATTTTCGACGAAGCGTGGCGGGCCGATGTCGATAAGATCGCGTGCGCATGATAGCCTCGTCCATCTTCAGTGAAGAGAAGGACTTATGGCCAAAACCTATCATGGAAGCTGTCATTGCGGACGCGTCGCGTTCGAGGTCGACATGGACTTTGCCGGCAGCAGCAAATGCAATTGCTCCTATTGCCGGAAACAGCGCAACTGGAACGTCCCGGCGCTGAAGCCCGACCAGTTCCGGCTGCTCAGGGGAGAGGAGCATCTCGGCGATTATGCGCGGAGCGGCGAGGGGTTCGAGACGCATCACCGCTTCTGCCGCGAGTGCGGTACGGCGACGCACGGGCACGGGTCGATTGATGCAATGGGCGGCGCTTTCGTCGGCGTCCGCATCGCCGCGCTCGACGATCTGTCGACCGACGAACTGATGGGCGCGCCGGTCACCTATTGCGACGGGCTCAACAACAATTGGTGGAATGCGCCGGAGGATATTCGGGCGCTTTAGCCATGTGGTGCGGACGCCGGGACTTGAACCCGGATACCCAGAGGATGGCAGATTTTAAGTCTGCTGCGTCTACCGATTTCGCCACGTCCGCACGGATGAGCCGGTCAAGCCGATGGGCTGATGGAGGTCAAGCGCTGTTTGGCGCTTCACCATGGCGGACCACTCGGCTAGACGCGGAGCCATGACTGCAGTTCTCGAAATTTCCGGACTCGGAAAGACTTACAAGAGCGGGCACCAGGCGCTTTCCGGTGTCGACCTTATCATCAACAAGGGGGAGATTTTCGCGCTGCTCGGGCCGAACGGCGCGGGCAAGACGACAATGATCAGCATCGTCTGCGGGATCGTGACGGCGAGCAGCGGTACGGTGACGGTCGGCGGGCACGATCATGCGAAAGACTATCGGGCCGCGCGCTCGATGATCGGGCTGGTGCCGCAGGAGCTCCACACCGACGCGTTCGAAAAGGTGATCACCACGGTGACCTTTTCGCGCGGCTTGTTCGGGAAGCCCAAGGATCCGGCATTTATCGAGCAATTGCTGAAGGACCTGTCGCTCTGGGACAAGCGGAACAGCAAGATCATGGAGTTGTCGGGGGGCATGAAGCGCCGCGTCATGATCGCGAAGGCGCTGAGCCACGAACCCGAAATCCTGTTCCTCGACGAGCCCACCGCCGGCGTCGATGTCGAGCTGCGCCGCGATATGTGGAACATGGTGCGCGGGCTGCGCGAACGCGGCGTCACGATCATCCTGACCACCCACTATATCGAGGAGGCCGAGGAGATGGCCGACCGGGTGGGCGTGATCAGCCACGGCAAGCTGATCCTGGTCGAGGAGAAGGATGCGCTGATCAAGAAGCTGGGGCGCAAGACGCTGACGCTCAACCTTGCCGATCCGCTGGCGGCGGTGCCCGACGAGCTGGCGCAGTGGAAGCTGCAGCTCGGTGGCGAGGGGTATGAGCTCGTCTATGAATTCGACAGCCAGGCCGAGGCGACCGGCGTGCCGTCGCTGCTGCGACGGATGAGTGACATCGGGGTCCAGTTCAAGGATCTCCACACCGAACAAAGCTCGCTCGAGGACATCTTCGTCGGGCTGGTGCATGAGAAGAAGAATGGGGAACGCGCCGCATGATCCAGAATATACGCGGTATTCGTTCGATCTACCTGTTCGAGATGGCGCGCTTCGGGCGCACCTTCTGGACCAGCCTGATGCTGCCGGTGATCACGACCACGCTCTATTTCGTCGTCTTCGGATCGGCGATCGGCAGCCGGATGAGCGACGTCAGCACCGTGCCCTATGGCGCGTTCATCGTTCCGGGGCTGATGATGCTGACGATGTTCACCGAAAGCATCAGCAACGCGAGTTTCGGCATCTATATGCCCAAATGGACGGGGACGATCTACGAGATGCTCTCGTCGCCGATGTCGCCGCTGGAGCTGCTGATCGCCTATGTCGGCGCGGCGGCGACCAAGTCGGTGATCATCGGATCGATCATCTTCGCAACCGCGCACCTGTTCGTCGACGTGCAGGTCATGCATCCGCTGCTGATGGTCGCCTTCATGATCCTGATGGCCGTGACCTTCTGCCTGTTCGGCTTCATCATCGGCATCTGGGCGCAGAGCTTCGAGCAGCTGCAGGTGATCCCGCTGCTCGTCGTCTATCCGCTTACCTTTCTGGGCGGGGCCTTCTATTCGCTTGATATGCTGCCCGCGGCGTGGCGGGCGGTGACGCTGTTCAATCCCGTCGTCTATCTGATCAGCGGCTTCCGCTGGACCTTCTTCGGACAGGGCGACGTCGGGATCGGCGTCAGCATGGGCGCGGTGACGCTGTTCCTGGCGCTGTGCCTGGCAGTGATTTTCTGGATGTTCCGGACAGGCTACCGGCTCAAGAACTGAGCCGGGCCCGAGCACTGGCAGGGAGGCGCGAGGTCAGTCGTTCAGACGCTCGCGCATTTCCTTTCCGGGCTTGAAATAAGGGACTTTTTTCGCGTTCACCGCGACCGGCGTGCCGGTACGCGGATTGCGGCCGGTGCGCGACTCGCGTGAGCGTGTCGAGAATGCTCCGAATCCGCGCAATTCGACGCGGCCCCCCGCCGCGAGTTGGTCTACGATCGAATCGAAAAACGCATCGACGATTCGCTCTACTTCTTCAAGGCGCAAGTCGCTGTTTTCACTCGCGATTTTTTGCACCAGTTCCGACCGGATCATGTGCTTCCCCTAAATATACACGCGCACCCCGCGGGATGCAGGCCATCCGGTCTTTGCCGGCTCGGTGTGCGTGAGGACCCCTCCCGACGCGGCCGAGAGACTAACATGAATCACTGTTCGGTCAAAATATATCACTGAAAGAAAAAGGCCCGCAGAGGGACACTCTGCGGGCCTTTTCTTTTGCCTGACGGCAGGAGGACGAAACTATCAGTCCTTCTTGCCGGCCTTCAGCGCTTCGCCGAGGATGTCGCCGAGCGATGCGCCCGAGTCCGATGAACCATATTGTGCGACAGCTTCCTTCTCTTCGGCGATCTGCATCGCCTTGACCGAGAAGCTGGGCTTCTTCGAGCGATCGAAGCCGATGACCATCGCGTCGAACTTCTGCCCGACCTGATAGCGCTCGGCGCGCTGCTCGTCGCGGTCGCGGCCGAGGTCGGCGCGCTTGATGAAGCCGGTGGCACCATCTTCGCCGGCCTGGACTTCGAGGCCGTTGTCGCGGACTTCGAGAACCGAGACGGTGACGATGTCGTTCTTCTTCAGCGAACCTGCACCGGCAGCCGAGCTGCCGCCGCCGACGGCCGGAGCACCCTTTTCAAGCTGCTTGATGCCGAGGCTGATGCGTTCCTTCTCGACGTCGACGTCGAGAACGACGACCTGCACGGCCTCGCCCTTGCGGTGGAGGTGCAGCGCTTCTTCGCCCGAGATGCCCCAAGCGATGTCCGACATGTGGACCATGCCGTCGACGTCGCCCGGAAGGCCGACGAACAGGCCGAATTCGGTCGCGTTCTTGACTTCGCCTTCGACGACCGAGCCGACCGGGTGGGCTTCGGCGAACGCCCCCCACGGATTCGACTGGGCCTGCTTGAGGCCGAGCGAGATACGGCGCTTGTCGCTGTCGACTTCGAGGACGATGACGTCGACTTCCTGGCTGGTCGAGACGATCTTGCCGGGGTGGACGTTCTTCTTGACCCACGACATTTCGCTGACGTGGACCAGGCCTTCGATGCCGGGTTCGAGTTCGACGAACGCACCATAGTCGGTGATATTCGTGACGGTGCCCGAGAGCTTCGCACCGACGGGGTACTTGGCGGCGACGCCTTCCCACGGATCGCTTTCGAGCTGCTTCATGCCGAGGCTGATGCGCTGCGTGTCGCGGTTGATGCGGATGATCTGGACGCGGACGGTGTCACCGATGTTGATGACTTCGCTCGGGTGGTTGACGCGCTTGTAGCTCATGTCGGTGACATGGAGCAGGCCGTCGATGCCGCCGAGGTCGACGAACGCACCGTAATCGGTGATGTTCTTGACCGCGCCTTCGATGATCTGGCCCTCTTCGAGGTTCATGATCAGGCCCGAACGCTGTTCGGCGCGCGTTTCTTCGAGGATGGCGCGGCGCGACACGACGATGTTGCCGCGGCGACGATCCATCTTGAGGATCTGGAAGGGCTGCGGCAGGTCCATGAGCGGGCCGACGTCGCGCACGGGGCGGATGTCGACCTGCGAACCCGGAAGGAACGCCACGGCGCCGCCGAGGTCGACGGTGAAGCCGCCCTTGACGCGGCCGAAGATGACGCCTTCGACGCGGGCTTCCTTGTTGAATTCTTCTTCGAGGCGGTCCCATGCAGCTTCGCGGCGAGCACGGTCGCGCGACAGCATGGTTTCGCCATTGGCGTTTTCGACGCGGTCGACATAGACTTCGACTTCGTCACCGACGTTGAGGTCGGCTTTCTGGCCGGGCATCGCGAATTCGCGAAGCGGCACGCGGCCTTCGCTCTTCAGGCCGATGTCGATCACTGCCAAGTCGTTTTCGATCGCGGTCACGGTGCCCTTGACGACGCGGCCTTCAAAGCCGCCATCAGCACCACCCAGCGATTCGTCGAGCATCGCGGCGAAATCGTCGCGCGACGGAAAAGCCGTAGAGGCCATATTGGGTTTCCTTACTTCATTCTGTTCCGGCCAAGCGGTTGGTTCCGCTGGTCTTTTGGCCGATCCGCCACGCCCGCCGAATGCGATGCGCAGCATCCTGAGAGCTTCCTCGGGCGGGGCAGGGGCAAAGCAAAAAGGGCGCGACAGGGAAGCCCCGTCACGCCCGACGCTCTTCTATCGAGCGGCGGCTTGTTCCTGCCTCGACCGGCTGAAAGCCCGTCGGACGGCGCGCATATATGGCGAAAGACGCCAGAAAGCAAGGCGAAAGCCCCGCCTTCCTTGGGGTAAACCGCATCGTAAGACCTTGCTTATAGATTCTCCCAAGTAATCGAGAGGGGTCTCATCGGATGCAAGGGGCAGTATACGGCAAGTTCGCCGATCCGGCGGTCGAAGCGCGATTCCAGCAATCGGCGCGGGCATTGCGGCTGCCGTTCGTGCGCATCTATGGCGTGCTCTTCATGCTCGTGGCGCTCGCCTACACGATCGCGAACCCGATGCTCGTCAACCCCGTCGACACCGCCAAGCTGGCGGTCCTGTTCGGATCGACGCTGATTCTGGCGGGTGCCTATATCGGATCAACCTTCTGGCGCGGTTATCTGTCGCGGCCGGGGATCGACTTCGCGGCGCTGCTGGGGATCGTGTTCCTCGTCGGGCACATCAACCTGATCCTGTTCGACGAGCTGATCGACATGCAGGAGCAGATGCACGCGGTCGGGGTGATCAACCGGCTGTCGGTCAGCGCCTTTGCCGCGGTCGCGCTGGCGGGACGGCCGCGGCTTTTCCTGTTGTGGCTCGGGCTCGACCTCACCGTTTTCCTGTCGACCGTGCTGCCGGTGCAGAGCCACGGCGCGGGACTGTGGTACGCGCTCCTCAGCTATCTGAGCGGCGCGACGATCATGCTCGCGATCAATTTCGCGATCGACCGGTCGAGCCGCGGCGCCTTCGCGCTGGCCGAGGCGCTCGAGATCGAGCGCAAGAAGAACGAGGATCTGGTCTATAACATGCTGCCGCAGGCGGCGGTCGAGAAGATCCGCGACGGGCGGATGGTCGCCGATGCCTATGCCGACGCGAGCGTGATCTTCATCGACATGGCGGGCTTTACCAGCCTGACCAAGCGCGTATCGCCCGGGCATCTGGTCGAAGTGCTCAACGCCTTCTTCAATCACGCCGACGCCTGTGCGGCGAAGCACGGTGTCGAGAAGGTGAAGACGATCGGTGACGCCTATCTGGCCATCGCGGGCGGCAATGTGACGAGTGGCAACAGCGCCGACTCCGCAATCGCCTTTGCCCGCGATGTGCTGGAGGGGGTGCCACGGCTGCAGGACGTCGCGGGGACCGATGTCGGGCTGCGCGCCGGCATCCACAGCGGGCCGGTGGTCGGCGGGGTGATCGGCGCGACGCGCATGGCCTATGATTATTGGGGCGAGACCGTGAATATGGCGGCGCGCCTCGAGGGCACGGCGCCCGTCAACGGCATCGCGATATCGGAGAGCACCTGGCTCCGCGCCAAGGACCGCGCGGCCTTCGGCCCGCCGCATAACGAAATGCTGAAGGGTGTGGGCGAGACCTGCGTCTATCACGCCGGACCCGCGCCCGAGCGGCCGGCGCTGCCCGAGATCAGCTGGGTCGCCTGACCCGATCCTCGACGAAGGCAATCGCGGCCGCGATCGCTTCCTCTATATCCATCTCGCTGTTGTCGAGCAGCAGCGCGTCGTCGGCCTGCAGCAGCGGTGCGTCGGCGCGGCCGGTGTCGCGCGCGTCGCGCGAATGGATGTCGGCGAGCACGGCGTCATAGGTCACGGCGACACCGCGTGCGAGCATCTCGGCATGGCGGCGGCGCGCGCGCTCTTCTGGGCTCGCGGTGACGAACAGCTTCGCGTCGGCGTGCGGCGCGATGACGGTGCCGATGTCGCGCCCGTCGAGCACCGCGCCGCCGGGCTGGTTCGCGAAATCGACCTGCCTCTGGAAGAGCGCTTTCCGCACGGCAGGGTGGATCGATACGCGCGACGCAAGGCTGCCGGTGCTTTCGTAGCGGAGCGCCGGATCATCGAGCAGGCTGTCCGGAAAGTCGCATGCGGTGAGGGCATCGGCGCTGTCGTCGGGGTCGCCATGGTTGAGCTGTGTCTGATAGCCGACCGCGCGGTAGAGCAATCCCGTGTCGAGCACGGGGAGACCGAAATGGTCGGCCAGCGCGCGGGCGATGGTGCCCTTGCCCGACGCGGTGGGGCCGTCGACGGCGACGATCATCCCTGAAGTCCGGCGAGCAACGCTTCGAAGTTGGGGAAGCTCGTCGCGACGGGCGCGATGTCGTCGATCGTCACCGGCGCCTTGCTGACGAGTCCCGCCACCGCGAAGCTCATGCAGATACGGTGGTCGAGGTGGCCGGCGGTCGTCGCGCCGCCGGGCAGCGGGTCGCCGCCCGTGCCGTCGATGATCAGCCCGTCTTCGCTCTCCTCGACGCGCGCGCCGATCGCTTTCAAACCGGTCGCCATGACCGACAGGCGGTCGCTTTCCTTGACGCGAAGCTCGTCGAGGCCGGTTGTGGTGCTGCGGCCCTCGGCGAGCGCCGCGGCGACGAACAGGATCGGGAATTCGTCGACCATGCTCGGGACGACGGCTGGATCGACCTCGATCCCCTTCAGTGCGCTGTGGCGGACGCGAAGGTCGGCAACGGGCTCGCCGCCGACGGTGCGTGCGTCGAGCAGCTCGATGTCGCCGCCCATCTGTTTGAGAACCTCGATCAGGCCGGCGCGGGTCGGGTTGAGGCCGACGTTGGCGATCGTGATGTCGCTGCCGGGGACGATCAGCGCGGCGACGATGAAGAAGGCGGCCGACGAGGGGTCGCCGGGGACGACGATCGTCTGGGGCTTCAGCTCGGCCTCGCCGCGGATACGGATATGGCGGGTGCCGTCGCCGTCGGTCTCGACCGTCAGCTCGGCGCCGAAGCCCCTGAGCATGCGCTCGCTATGATCGCGTGTCGGGACCGGCTCGATGACTTCGGTGATGCCGGGGGTGTTGAGGCCCGCGAGCAGTACCGCGCTCTTTACCTGCGCCGACGCCATCGGCAGGCGGTAGGAGAGGGGAATGGCCGGCGCGAGACCGCGGACCATCAGCGGCAGGCGGCCACCCGGGGAGGCGTTGATGTCGGCGCCCATCTGCGAAAGCGGGTCGATCACGCGGCCCATCGGGCGGCCCGACAGGCTGGCGTCGCCGATGAAGGTCGTGGCGATGGGGTGGCTTGCGACGAGCCCCATCAGCAGACGCGTGGATGTGCCGCTGTTCCCCATGTCGAGCGCCTCGCGCGGCTGGAGGAGGCCGCCGACCCCTACGCCGTGGATACGCCATTCGCCATCGTCCTTCCGCTCGATCGTCGCACCCATCGCGCGCATCGCGGCGGCCGTGGCGAGAACGTCATGCCCTTCGAGCAAGCCCGTGACGCGACTTTCGCCCACGGCGAGTGCCGAGAGCATCAGCGAACGGTGCGAGATGCTCTTGTCACCCGGAATCGCGATCCTACCTTTGAGCGGTACGGACGCGGAAAAGCTGCGGGGCGTTGGGGTCTGGTCGGTCATGTCGTGCGGCTTTTGACAGCGGCCCGACAATCTGGCAAGGCGCACGCCGATTTGACGGATAGCTATTCTGCCGCCGTCGCTCTTCCGATATTCTTATCCTGTTTCCAAAGGGTTACGAGGCATATTATGATCAAGGCTGAATGGGGCACGAAGCGTAGCTGCCCGAAATGCGCGACCCGATTCTATGATTTGACCAAGGATGACCCGGTCACCTGCATCAACTGCGGTTATGCGTGGCTGCCGGAATCGGTGCTGAAATCGAAGCAGCCGATGCCGTTCGAACAGATCGAGAAGCCCGGCAAGGTCGCCAAGGAAGAAGGCGTCGACGAGGATCTGGATCTGGACGTCGATGTCGACGAGGACAGCGATTCGCCCGACAATGACGTCGACCTTGGCGGCGACGACGATCTTGGCGTCGACACCGGCGACGACGGCGACGACGAAAGCTGATTATTATAGCGGGGGGCCAAAAAAGCATCTTCCGATGCATTTGGCCCCTTGCATAACGGACGCGCGCTGGTAAAGGCGGCGTCCCGGTCGCACCACCCAGGGCGACCCGCAAAATGGCACGGGGCCTTAGCTCAGCTGGGAGAGCGCTACAATGGCATTGTAGAGGTCAGCGGTTCGATCCCGCTAGGCTCCACCATTTTTCAGGAAGGCCCGCATTTGCGGGCCTTTTTCTTTGCGCGATCAAGCGGGGACGCGATGTCCCCGGGCGATCCGCGACGCGTGGCGGAACAGCGGAACGGTCAGTGTCGTCGAAACGAGCGCGAGCGTCACGAGCACCGCAAAGACCGTCGGAGTGATCAGGCCCGCCTGCACGAGGATCGTGGCGGCGACGATTTCCATCAATCCCTTGCATTGCAGGAGCAGACCGAGCCGCGTGCGCTCGCGCGCAGCCATGCCGGGCGACGGCGGGACGAGATGCACGGCGGCAAGCTTCGCCGCGCCTGCGAGCAACAGCAGGGTGAAGGCGGCGCCGATCGCGACCGGGGTCAGCACCGCGCCGTCGATACTGAGTCCGCGATGCGCGAAGAAAAGCGGCGACAGCCCGAAGAGCGCGATCTTTCCCAGCCGTTCGGGCATCAGCCTGTCGGCAAGGCGCGCCGGCACCATCGCTCCGGCGAAATAGGCGCCGAGCAGTTCGTGCAGTCCGAGCGCCGAGGTCGCCCAGCTTCCCGCGGCGAGATAGGCGAGGCCGATCAGAACGGACGGGGCAATATGCCCGGGGAGCAGGCGGTCGATCCGGCCGCGCAGCGTTGGCATCAATGCCAGCGCGCCGCATGCGGCAAGGATCGTCCAGCCGCCGGTTGCAAAGCCGCCGCTGTCGCCATTGTGGATGAAGAGCAGCAGGGCAAGGCCGGCCCAGAGGATCGCATCGTCGAGCGCCGCGATGCGCAGCGACAGGTTGCCAAGCGGACGGTCCCTTGCCGGAAGCTCGCGCACGATCCCGACCAGTACGGGGAGCGCGCTCACTGCGAGGCAAAGCCCGATCGCGCCCGCCGAGAGCAACGGCGAGACCCCCTCTGGCCGCGCAAGTACGAGGTCGAGCGCACCGGAGAGCGCGATCAGGAACCCGACAGCGAAGGGAAGGGCGAGCGCGACCAGCGCGGAGGCGGCGGCTTGCCCGCCAAGGCGCGGCAGGTGCGCCGAAGCTGTGCGCGTCTCGAGCCCCGCGCTGAACGCCAGCGCGAGCACGCCGCACCAGCCGATCGCTTCGCCAAGCGGCGAGGGGCCGAGCATCGCCTTGTCGAAACCGAACCGGTCGGCTGCAATCGCGACGGACAGGCCGGCGAGGATCGGGAGCACCGCCATCGGGACCGCGCCCCGGACGAGCCGCCAGCAAAGCAGCGGCACGACGAGGAAGCAGACGAGATCGACGAGGAACCCCATGGGGTCTGGTTATCCCCGGCAGGTGCCTTCGACAAGCGATTTTGTGAACGTTCTCTCGGAGCGGGCCGGCAGCTATTCGGCGGCTTCGTCCTTGTCGAAGAGCGGTTCCATCTGGATCGGATCGGCGAGGCTTATGCGATCGAGGATCGCCGCGGTATCGTCGCGGACCTTCAGCATCAGGCTGCGCATCCGGCACTCGGCCTCGGGCAGGCAATTCTTGCACTGCTCGTGCGCATTGCGTGCAGCACACGGCACCAGCGCGAGCGAGCCGCGCGTCAGGCGGACGAGGTCGCCATAGCTGATGTCGATCGGGGGCAGCGCAAGCTGATAGCCGCCGTCGCGGCCGCGCTGCGAAATGAGCAGGCCCTCGCGCGCCATTTCGGACAGGATCACGGTCAGGAATTTCGGCGGGATATTCTGCGCATCCGCAATATCCGCGAGCTGGACCTGCCCCTTGCCCCAATGGTCGGCAAGGTGCTGGAAGGCACGGATCGTATAGCGGGTCTTTTGCGACAGCATGACAGGCGGTTTGTTACATATTCAGCCTTAATTCAACCTGTCCGGCTGAGATAATCTTGTGCTGTTGATGAAAATCACAGCGAGTGGCATGAACCTCGGCTACAGGGGTCGTGCGATTGCCCGCAATCCGGGCGTGATGAGGGTGGATTTCGATGACGCACAGAATTTTATGTGCCCCGGCGGTCCTTGCGGCGTGCATGCTGGCGGTATCGCCGGCGCAGGCGCAGTTCGGCAGCATCCTGCGCAAGGTGACGACCCCGGCGCCCAAGCCCAGCGAAGACGACAATGGCGGCTGTCCCAAGGGCAAGAAGGGCAGCAGTTCCGGACGCGCGATTATCGGCGGTGTGCTCGATAGCGCGATCGGCAGCGCGGCGAGCAAGGCCGGCGTCTATAGCTATGTGCCGATCGCCGAGGTGAGCGGGACGCTGACCAACGCCATCGCATGCAAGCTCGACCCCGCGGAGCAGGTGCAGGCGGCGGCCGCGACCGAGGAAATCACCCGCGAGGGCGAGATCGGCTCGACCGCGAACTGGACCAGCGAAACGCGCGAGAATGTCAGTGGCTCGTCGACCGTTGCGTCGAAGAACCAGCTCGCCGACGGCACAAGCTGCATGAATGTCACCGACATCGTCATCGTCGAGGGCGAAGAAACGCGCGTGTCGAAGAAGATGTGCCGCGGACCGGGGCAGTCGCGCTATGCCCTTGCCGCGTAAAGCCGTCCGTCTCGCCCTTGCGGGCGCGGCGCTCGCCTGCCTGACCGGGGCAGCGAAGGTCCAGATGGACCCCGCGAACCCGACCTGTCCGCTGAATCCCGACTGGTCGGCGAACACGACGATGCAGTTCACGCCGGTGAAGAAAGGTAGCGCCAAGGTGCTACTCGCCGAGGGACGTATCGATTCCGGCGCGCCCGACCGGCTCAAGAAAGCGCTCGAGGCCAATCCCGACGTCGCCGAGGTGTGGCTGCGCTCGCCGGGGGGCGACGCGCGCGCGGGCAATGCCGCAGGGCGGATCATCCGGTCGAACTTCGGCCTGACGACGCGCATTCCTGCGGGCTGGGCGTGCTTCAGCGCGTGCAATTTCATTTTCATGGGCGGGCAGCCGCGCGTCATCGATCCGGGCGGCCTGTTCATCGTCCATATGTTCACGCGAACGGGCGACCGCAGCGCGATCGACATGAGCGTCGCGATGGGTACCGACGCGACCAAGGAACTGATCGGCGACATCGAACAGGATGCCGCGCTGCTCGCGAGCGAGGACAATGACTTCCTGATCCGCATGGGCGTGTCGCGCAAGCTGCTGACCGAGGTGATGTACCAGCAGAAGGCGCTGGCGAACGCCGAGGACAAGTCGACGCGGCGTTGTCTGACGCAGGCAGAGGTCAAGACCTATAACGTTGCAAATAACAACGAATAGGATAGGCTGGCAGCCAATAAGGAGAGGCTGCCATGAACGACATGACACACGAGCATGCGACGTTTCGCTCGATGATCGACGGAACGCAGCAAGACTGGGATATCATTGCGCGCGAGCAGAAGGAGTTTGCCCCGAACAACGGCAAGCGCATCCTCGACCATCTGAAGCTGCTCGGCGGCGATTATGGCGGTTTTCCGGTCGACCGGCTCGAGCATTGTCTGCAGACCGCGACGCGCGCGCACCGCGACGGGCGCGACGAGGAATATGTCGTGATGGCGCTGCTCCATGACATCGGCGATACGCTGGGCGCGTTCAACCATCCCGACGTCGCGGCGGCGATCCTGAAACCCTTCCTGTCCGAGGAAAATCTGTGGATCGTCCAGCACCACGGCATTTTCCAGGGCCATTATTTCTTCCACTATATCGGCCTCGACCGCGACATGCGCGACCAGTTCGCCGACAGCCCTTACGCGGCCGCCTGCGCCGAATTCTGCGAGAAATATGACGCGCCGGCGTTCGATCCCGACTACGACACGCTGCCGCTCGAATTTTTCGAGCCGATGGTCGAACGGCTCTGCTCCTATCCGCGCCAGAGCATCTACAAGAAGGTGATGGTCGAGGAAGCGGCGGAATAGAAACCCCGGCGCAAGGCCGGGGCTTTCCACTGTCGCATTTTGAACCCCGGCCTCGCGCCGGGGTTTGCATTTCGGGGCCTATTTGCCCTTGAATTCGGTCTTGCGCTTCTGCTGGAAGGCCATGATGCCTTCGACTGCGTCGGCGGTGCCGCCGGCGATAAACTGGCCCTTGGCTTCGGCGTCGAGCGTGTCCGAGAAGCTCTGCGACAGCCCGTCGCGCAGCACCTTGCGCATCGTGCCGAGCGCGATGGTCGGGCCGTTCGCGAGCCGCGTCGCGAGCCCTTTCGCCTCGGCCATCAGGTCGGCATCGTCGACACTCTTGTAGATCATGCCCCAGTCGGCGGCCTGATCGGCGGAAATCTTCTCGCCCAGCATCATCATCTGCAATGCGCGCGGCACGCCGACCAGGCGCGGCAGCAGCCACGACGAGCCGCCATCGGGGACGAGGCCGATGTTGACGAAGGCCTGGAGGAAATAGGCGCTCTTGCCTGCGATCGTGAAGTCGCCCGACAGCGCGAAGCTGCAGCCGACGCCGGCCGCGGGGCCATTGACCGCGACGACGACGGGGATGTCGAGATTGGCGAGCGCGAGCAGCATCGGGTTGTAATGACCGCGCAGCGCATTGCGGCTCCGCGCGCCGCCACCGACGGCGCCACCCGACGACCGGTCGCCGGCGAGATCGGCGCCCGAACAAAAGCCACGGCCTTCCCCGGTGATCAGAAGCGCGCGGGCACCAAGGCCCGGCAGATAGTCGAGCGCCGCGCGGATATCGTCGGCCATCGCGGGCGGCATCGAGTTGAGGCGGTCCGGACGGTTCAGCGTAATCGTCGCGACATTGTCGGCGATGTCGAGCTTGATCGTGTCGAAGTCGGGGGTGTCGGCCATGGGGAAGAATCCTCTCGCGCAAGTTTACCTTTACGTTCACGTAAAGTTGTGACCGATTTGGGTGACGAGTGCAAGAGCTTAGGGCTGATGCTTTCGATAGCGATTTTGCATCGTCGCCGATCAGTATTTGCGGAAGCGCAGGTCGCCGTCCTTGCGGTGCAGGACCGCGCCGTTATCCGTCTGTTCCAGGCACGCGCCGTCCATGTCGACCACGCCGATATCGTTCGGGATCAGGTTGACGCGCAGCTTGCCGCCGTCGGCCGCGGCGAGGTCATAGCGCGGCGCCGTGATGCCATAGATCGGTTCGCGGATTTCGACCCACCTCGGCACGCGCTTGTCGTCCTCGGGCATCGTCCAGCCGTCGTACTGCGTATAGCCCTCTGCCGGCTCGCCGCTGTCGAAGCCGATCACGAAATCGACCCCGGGAATGGCTTCGCCGTTCGGCCAGGTGACGAGCAGTGTAGGGATGGCACCCTCGACCTCGATGGGCGTACCCTTTTCAAACGCGGGCGGTACGGGTTTGGGCTCGGTGGTCAGGCAGATGGCGTCGTCGCGTGCTTCCCAGCGTCCCTCGGCACGCTCGTCGAGTGCACCGGCCGCGAGCATATACTGAAAGCGACCATCGTTGCGGATGAGAAGGCCGCCGCCGACGTCGGGCCCCTCGACGAGACTATATTCGCCGACGAACGGCGAGTCCTGTGCGGCTGCGGGCGCCGCGATCAATGCAAGGGCAAGGAAAAGATATCGCATCGGCGGATCATGCGTCCGGCGCGCGGCGGGCGCCAGCCCCTTTCCACATCGCGCCTCACCTGCTAGGCGCCCGCGCCATGTCCAAGCATCCCGACCGCCGTACCTTTGCCATCATCTCGCACCCCGACGCGGGCAAGACGACGCTGACCGAAAAGCTACTCGTCGCGGGCGGGGCGATCCATATGGCGGGCGAGGTCAAGGCACGCGGGGCGGCGCGGCGCGCGCGCTCCGACTGGATGAAGATCGAGCAGCAGCGCGGGATCTCGGTGACCTCGTCGGTGATGACCTTCGAGCATGACGGGCTCGTCTTCAACCTGCTCGACACGCCGGGCCACGAGGATTTCAGCGAGGACACCTATCGCACGCTCACCGCGGTCGACAGCGCGGTGATGGTGATCGACGCCGCAAAGGGCATCGAACCGCAGACGTTGAAGTTGTTCGAGGTGTGCCGCCTGCGCTCGGTCCCGATCATCACCTTCGTCAACAAGGTCGACCGCGAAGGGTTGCCGCCGTTCGAGCTGCTCGACGAGGTCGCCGACCGGCTGGCGCTCGACGTCTGCCCGATGAACTGGCCCGCGGGCATGGGCGGCCAGTTCGAGGGGATTTACGATCTGGTCGACCCCGCGATCATGAAGCCCGGCGGCGATGCATCGCGCATGTATGAAGGCGACCGTTTCAGCGTGTCGGGACTCGACGATGGCGCGCTCGCGGCACAGCTCAGCGCCGACGCGCTCGCGCACCTCAAGGAAGAGACCGAGCTGGCGTCGGCCTGCTATGCACCCTTCGATGCCGCCGCCTACCGCAACGGCGACCTGACCCCGGTCTATTTCGGGTCGGCGCTCAAGGAATTCGGCGTCGTCGATCTCCTCTCGGCGCTGGCCAATCATGCGCCGGGACCGCAGCCGCAGCCCGCCGAGCCCGCGCCGGTACAGCCCGACGACGAGGCGGTGACCGGCTTCGTCTTCAAGGTGCAGGCGAACATGAACCCCGCGCACCGCGACCGCATCGCCTTCATGCGCCTCTGCTCGGGCAAGTTCGAGCGCGGGATGCGGCTGATGCAGGGCGGGACCGGAAAGGCGATCGCGATCAGCCGCCCGATGCTGTTCCTCGCGCAGGACCGCGAAATGGCTGAGGAAGCCTGGCCCGGCGATATCATCGGCATTCCGAACCATGGCACCTTGCGCGTCGGCGATACGCTGTCCGAGCGCACCGATATCACGATCACCGGCTTGCCGAACTTCGCCCCCGAAATCCTGCGCCGCGTCGCGCTGGTCGATCCGACCAAGACGAAGCAGCTCCGCAAGGCGCTCGACGATATGGCCGAGGAGGGGATCATCCAGGTCTTCTATCCCGAGATCGGGTCGAACATGATCGTGGGCGTCGTCGGCCAGCTACAGCTCGAAGTGCTGATCAGCCGGCTCGAGGCCGAATATAAGGTAGAGGCGAAGCTCGAAGCTTCGCCCTGGGACACCGCGCGCTGGATCGCGAGCGACGATGCCGCGGCGCTGAAGGCGTTTCAGGCGGATCATCGCGGCGCCAGCGCCACCGACCGCGACGGCGCGCCGGTGTTCATGGCGAAGGACGCGTGGGAAGTCGGCTATGTGACCCAGCGCCACCCCGCGATCCGCTTTACCGCGACGAAAGAGCGCGTCTTCGCCGACGCCTCCTGAGCAGCCGGGGTTGATCGCCGCGGCCAAGTCCGCCACCGTGACGTCATCGTCGACCAGGGTGGGGGTATCGATGCGCGGATGGATTTTGGCGCTCGCGGTGATCGCAGGCAGTGTGCCGGCAGCGGCGCAGACGATCAACATGCCGATCGCCAAGGGCTTCTGGATTGCCGCGACCGGCAAATGCGCGACCGCGACCAATGGCTATGCCTATGATGGTGCGCGCTGGGGCGCGGTCTATTTTTACGGTCCGAATGCCAGCATGGGTCCGGTCGCCGAGATGGAGAAGATAGGGCGCACGAATCCGGTTCCCGGCGGCTTCACCAACATGCAACTCGGCGACTATCAGGGTATGGGCTATTTCCATCTGAAGGCGGTCGCGGCGGGCAAGGCGGTCCTGCGCACCGGCGCACCCGGACCTGAGGGTGTTCAGGTGATGGATGATGCGATCGTCGTTTGCGATCTCAAATCGCTGTCGCCAAGGATGCAGGCGGCCCTGAAGCGCCTCGCGCCGGCGCTCGCCGTCAAATAAGGCTGAGCAGATCGGCGGGCGCCGCGACGACGCCCTCGTTTTCATCGTCTTCGCCCTCGAACTTGCTCAATGTGATGCCGAGCAGGCGGATGCCCTGTCCGGTCGGTAGCAGCGGGGCCAGGATCGCTTCACCCGCAGCGAGCAGGCTGGCCCCGTCGAGGATAGGGAAGGGGACCGACTTCGCGCGGGTGATCGTCTGGAAATCGGCATAGCGCAGCTTCAGCGTCACCGTTCGTCCGCGCGCGCCTTTCTTCGCGGCGCGGTCCCAGACGACCGTGCAGACATGCGCCAGCGCTTCGCGGATTTCGGTGTCGGTGATCAGGTCGTTGAAGAAGGTGCGCTCGCCGCCGAGCGACTTCAGCGGCCGGTTCGACTTGACGCGGCGGTGGTCGATCCCCTGCGCAAGATTGTGGAGCCATTCGGCGCTGTTCCCGAAATGCTCCGCCAGCCATGCCATATCCTTGTCCACAAGATCGGCGCCCGAAAAGACCCCGAGTCCCTCCATCTTGGCCGCCGTCACCGGGCCGATGCCGTGGAAACGCCGGATCGAGAGCGTCTGGACGAAAGCGGCGCCCTCGCCGGGGCGGACGATGGTCAGCCCATCGGGTTTGTTCTGGTCCGACGCGAGCTTGGCGATGAACTTGTTGTACGAGACGCCTGCCGAGGCGGTGAGCCCCGTCTCCTCGCGGATACGACGACGGATCAGCTTCGCGGCTGCGGTCGCGCTCCCGAGGCCCGCCTTGTCGCGGCTGACGTCGAGATAGGCTTCGTCCAGTGACAGCGGTTCGACCTCGTCGGCATAGTCGCGGAAGATTGCACGGATCTGATGCGAGATGTCGCGATAGACCTCGAAGCGCGGCGGTACGAAGATCAGGTCGGGGCACTGGCGCTTCGCGGTAATGCTGGGCATCGCCGAGCGGACGCCGAACTTGCGGGCCTCGTAACTCGCCGCAGCGACGACACCACGCCGCGACGATCCGCCGACCGCGACCGGCTTCCCGCGCAGCGCAGGATCGTCGCGCTGTTCGACCGACGCGTAAAAGGCATCCATGTCGACGTGGATGATCTTGCGCACAGAGGGCGCCGCCGCATCGGTGTCCGGGACAGGATTCTCGCCGTCTTCCACGGGAGGGGCTTAGCATGTTGCCCGAATGTTCTCAATGTCCGGCAGATTGTCGGGCCGGGCGGGCGATAATCGGGCCGGATCGGCGGGCCGCCATCGCCATGCGAAATGGAAGCTGCTATACCGCTCGGCGGCGGGGGTCGTTCCATGGAGTTTCCATGATGGAACCAAGGACCGTCGCGGCCTGCGCGTTGATACTCGCGGTACTCGCCATGATCGTGATCGCAATCGTCCGCATCACCCGCCGTTCGCGCGAGGAACGGAAAAAATACCACCGCCGTTGGCAGCGCGGGCACCACAGCGATCCGGAGATATAGGCGGGGGTGGAGCGGGTAGCGGGAATCGAACCCGCCTAGCTAGCTTGGAAGGCTAGAGCATTACCACTATGCTATACCCGCATATCCAAGGCGGCGGCGATTGCCAGTTTGGCTGCGCGCCGTCAAGCATTAGGCTTCGGTCGCGCGGTCCATCGCCTCCATATGCGCCTCGGGAGGTTCGCACGGGGCGGGCGGGTCGCCCTCCAGCATGGTGAAGCGCGCGCCGCGTTCGAGCGTGCGGTGCACGGGGCAGCGCTCGGCGATCTCCATGATCCGCGCGCGCTGTTCGGCGTCGAGGTCGCCCTCGACCGAAACCCGCACGTTGAACAGGTCGGGTTGCGGGTCGCTTACATCCTTCTCATGCCCGACAGCGGTCCGGATGCGCTTCACCGGCCATTTCTTGTTCTCGGCATAGAGGCGCAGCGTCATCGTCGTACAGGCCGCGAGCGCCGAGGAGAGCAGGTCGAACGGGCTGGGCCCCGACCCCATGCCGCCGACGCTCTCGGGTTCGTCGGCGAGGAAGACGTGGCCGCCGGCGGTGATCGCGACCTGGAATTTGCCATCGCCGGTCTCCTCCGCCTCGGCATCGAACGGCGGCGGCGGCGGATCGGCGGGTCTGGTGAGATAGGGTGCGGCCCAGGCGGCGATCATCGTGCCGACGCGCTCGATATCCTGCGGGCGGCTGAGCAGATGATCAGCATCGTCGAGAGACACGAAGCTCTTGGGATGGCGCGCGGCGACATAGATCTTCGTCGCATTCTCGATCCCGACGGTGTCGTCGAGCGGCGCGTGCATCACGAGCAGCGGGCGATGCAGAGCGGCGAGGCGTGCGCCCTGGTCTTGCTGGCGGAGGTCGTCGATCAGCCCCTTGCCGACGCGGAAGGGGCGCCCGGCAAGCAGCACGTCGGCGGCGCCCTCGGCATCGATCGCGGCGAGCGCGGCGGGATCGAACTGGTGCAGTGTGTGCGCGACATCGAAGGGGGCGTTGACGGTCGCGACCGCGCGGATCGAGGGGAGATCGCTCGCGGCCGCGATTGCCGCCGCTCCGCCGAGGCTGTGTCCGATCAGCAGCGACGGGGCCTTGTCCTCCGCGGCGAGCGCCGCCGCGGCTGCCTGCAGATCCTGCACATCATAGGAGAAGCGGCTGTCGGCAAAATCGCCCTCGCTGTCGCCCAGCCCCGCGAAGTCGAAGCGCAACACGCCGATGCCCTGCCGCGCGAGCAGACGCGCGATGCGGACCGCGGCGCGGTTGTCCTTGCCGCAGGTGAAGCAATGCGCGAAGATCGCCCAGCCGCGGACGCGCCCGCCGGGCAGTTCCATCCGCCCCGAAAGCTGTTTGCCCGTCGATCCCGAAAAATGAAACGGACGCGTGACCATGGCGCTTTCCCCTCGCTGACGCGTCGACTCCGGCGACGGCGCGCCGATGGTCACGCTTCGGGCGCCGATTGTCCAACAGGAACTTTCGCGCGCCGCCGCCGTTGTACCAGCGCATTCATCATGCAGGAAAAAGCGGCGCGACGACGGGTCGTCCGGCTTCCGGAAGGACATGGCATGTCGTCCGGAAGACGGCTTCGCACGTCCGCCCGGAAGGAGACTTCAGATGTTCAAATGGGCTTTGATCTTTGCCGTGATCGCGCTGGTCGCGGCGCTGCTCGGTTTCGGCGGCATCGCCGGGGCTGCGGGCGGCATCGCGAAAATCCTGTTCTTCGTCGGTCTGGCGCTGGTCGCGCTTTTCGTCATCCTCGGCGCCACCGTGGCGAAGAAGGTCACTTGAAGCCAGAAAAACGCGCGCCGGAATTTTTCTGCAACGATGCGGGAACCATCCAGTCACACCGGCGTTTCACATACCTACTCGATCGAAAGAAACGGTAGAATTTGCTTCCTGTCTTCGGACGGAAGCTAGGGAGCCCCGCCGCAGAAATGCGACGGGGCTTACTCGTTTCAGGCGGGGAATGCGGCGAGGACGCGCCGTTCGAGGACCGCCAGCGGGATACGTCCCGCGCCCAGCACCACATCGTGAAAGCGCTTGATGTCATAGCTTTTGCGCTTCGACACGGCGTCGCGCGCGCGGCTGATCGCGATCTGGCCGACCTTGTAGGCGCAGGCCTGCCCCGGATAGACGATGTAGCGGTCGATCTCGGTGCGCGACGCGCTTGCCGAGTTCGAGGAGTTTTCGACCATATAGTCGATCGCCTGCTGCCGGCTCCAGCCCATTGCGTGGAGGCCGGTATCGACGACGAGGCGCGACGCGCGGAAGGCGTAGGACGCGAGATAGCCGATCTTGCCGAGCGGATCGTCGTCGTACATGCCGAGCTCGTCGGCAACCTGTTCGGCGTAGAGACCCCAGCCTTCGCCATAAGCGGTCACCGATGCCGCCTGCCGATAGAGCGGCAGTTCGGCATCCTCGAACTTCAGGGCGCCTTCGAACAAATGTCCCGGCGCGCCCTCATGATAGGCCAGCGTAGAGAGGGTATAGCGCGGCCATTCGGCGGTATCTCGCAGGTTGATGAAGAAGATGCCGGGGCGTGAGCCGTCGGGGGTTCCCGCCTGCGCCGATCCGCCGGGCGCGCCGATCTCGATCTCGGGCGGAACGCGGCGGATCTCGTAGGGTGCCTTCGGCATCCGGCTGAACACTTGCGGCAACCGCGCGCGGATCGCGGTGAGGCGGCCGTTGAGATAGGCCAGCATTTCGGCGCGGCCCGTGTCGTCATTGGCGAACAGCTGGCCCTCGGCCTTGCCGAGCGCTTCGAGGCGTTCGCGGATGCTGCCGTCCTTGTAACCCTGCGCCTTCAGCAGCGCGTCCATGCGGGCGTTGAGATCGGCGACCTGCTCGCGGCCGATACGGTGGATTTCGGCAGCGCCGAGGTTCGTCGTCGTGTGCTGCGCCAGCGTTGCGGCATAATAGGCCTCGCCATCGGGCAGGCGCGACACGCCCGCGGCATCGCCCGAACGCGGCAGCAAGTCTGTGAGGACGTCGATCTGGCGCGTCAGCGCAGCGCGGATCGGACCTTCGAAGGCGGCGGCGGCGCGGGTGTCATATCCCGTCAGGCCGAGTTTCGCGCTACGCCTGGAGATCGAGGCGACGAGCGTCTTCGTCGCGACATCGCCGTCGCGGAGGCGTGCGAGCTGCTGGAGCGCCTGATCGAGGATGAAGCGCGGCGCGACGACGCCGGCCGCGGCGTTCGCCTTCACGATTTCGGTGTCATCGTCGAACAGTGTCGGGATCGCATCGAGCCGCGCCATATAGGCGTCGGCATCAGCCTTGCTCTCGACCGGATGCTGGCTGTCGAGGAAGGTGCTGACGCCCGTATAGAAGCCGCCGAGCTGGGTCACGCCATAGGGGCCGGGGCGGTGGCCGAAGCCGCCGCTGTGATAGGCGAAGCGCGCGAGCCGCTGGCGTGCGACGAGGTCGAATTCGGCGCTGTCATGTGCGACGCGCGCGCTGTCGCCGAGCGTCTTCGGATCAATCGCGCGTACCGCGGCAAGGTCGACATCGATCTGTTTGCTGCGCTTTTCGCGTGCAGCCGCCGACCAGTCCGGAAATTGCGAGCGCAAGGCGGCGCGGGCGCCCGTGTCGATGCCGAGGCCGGTCGCGCGGGTGGGGTCGTCGCGGAGCCCCGCTTCGAACTGGCTCGACAACAGGGCGTCGAGTTTCGCGTCGCCGCTTTCGGCCGCGAAAGCCGGTCGGATCGTTCCTGCCAGTGCCAGACTGCCTGCACCCGCCAGCAACGTCCGACGATCGACCGCGAAACCCGTCATATGATTCTCCTCTCGTTTGAGAGGAGCCTAGGGGGCGCTCCGGGCAGCCGCAACCGGCGCTTGCGCCGCGATGAACGGCGCGGCGTTTCCGCGACAATTTGCGACAAATTTTCGCTCATCCGGCAACGGGCTGGGACAAATCGTGCCTAGAACGGCCTCATCGGGACACACATCATGTCCCTGCGACAGGAGTTCGTGACGTGAAAAAGAAGATCGCATTTTTGACCCTGGGTGCCGCGCTGATCGCCGCGCCCGTTCTGGCTGCGCCGGGTGCCGGTCCGCGCGGCGACGCCGACGGCAACGGCACGCTGACCCGCGCGGAAGCGCAGACGCACGCTGCCGAAAAATTCGCGAAGATGGACGCCAATGGCGACGGCAAGCTCGACGCGAGCGACCGTGCCGCCAAGCGCGCCGAGATGCACGCCAAGGCATTCGAGCGTTTCGACGCGAACAAGGACGGCAGCATCAGCAAGGCCGAATGGGATCAGGCGGCCGCCGATCGCGCGGCGAAGCGCGCCGAACGCGGCGAAAAGCGTGCCGACGCCGGTGAAGGTCATCGCGGCATGCGCGGCCATCACGGCAAGCGCGGCGGCCACCATGGCATGATGATGGGCAAGGCCGACACCGACGGCGACAAGGCGATCAGCAAGGCCGAGTTCCAGACCGCCGCGCTCGCCCGCTTCGATGCGGCTGACGCGAACAAGGATGGTCAGGTAACCGCCGAAGAACGTGCCGCACAGCGCGAAGCCTGGAAGGCGAAAGCCGGCGAATGGCGTGCGAAGCGCGGCGCCGCACCGGCTGCCCCGACGAGCTGACGACCCATCTGGCGGGGGCCGGCGCCTGCGAAGCGCAGCCATCCTCCCCCTCCCGGCATTGCCTTTGCGGCCGGTCCCTGCCAGCTATCGCCCACCGGTCCCCCGGGATCGGTGGGCGAACTATTGTGCCAGACGGATAGATGATGACCGATACGCCGCGCATTTTGCTGATCGACGACGAACCCTCGATCCGCGAGCCGCTCTCCGAATATCTGGAGGCGCAGGGCTTCGCCGTGACCGATGCCGCCAGCGCTGCCGAGGCACGATCGGTGCTGCGTGCGCAGTCGGTCGATCTGGTCGTCAGCGACATCATGATGCCGGGCGAGGACGGGTTGTCGCTGACCCGCCACCTGCGCGAAACGAGCAACATTCCCGTCATCCTGCTGACCGCGCGCGCCGAGGACACCGAACGGATCATCGGGCTTGAGATCGGGGCCGACGACTATGTCGTCAAACCCTTCAACCCGCGCGAACTCGTTGCGCGCATCCGCACCGTCCTTCGCCGGACGCAGACGAACGGCCGGGCGCTCGACAACAACGGAACGAGCTATGCCTTCGGGCCATGGGTGCTGCGCGAAGTCGAGCGCGTGCTCGTTGACGAGGCGGGCGAGGAGGTCGCGCTGTCGTCGGGCGAATATCATCTGCTCCACGCGCTGGTGCGCCACCCGCGGCAGGTGATGAGCCGCGACCGGCTGCTTGACCTAGTCCGCGGGCGCGAGGCCGACATCTTCGACCGCGCGATCGACAATCTGGTCAGCCGCCTCCGCAAGAAGATCGAGGTCGACGCCGCGCACCCGCAGATCGTCAAAACCGTGTGGGGCGGTGGATATACGCTTGCCTGCGAAGTCAGGCGCATGGGGCCGGTGACGTGAAACTCCGTCTTTGGCCTCGCAGTCTCGTCGGTCAGCTCGTTTTCGCGGTCGCGGTGATGCTGTTTCTCGCGCAGGCGATCAATTTCGTGTTGCTGTCGCGCGGGGTGAAGCAACAGACGCTCGCCCATGGCGGCGGCATGGCGGTCGCGCGGGTGATCGACGCGATCGAACGCGACAGGCGGGGCGAGTTCCGCCGTCCGCCGAGCGACGAGGAAGCGCGTGAGCGCGCGCAGAAGTTGGTCATCTCCGAAACGCCGCCGAAGCTTCCGGCGGGCGCCGTACGGCTTCCCGAGCTGTCGAACTATGTCAGCGGACTGCTGAGCGACACGAATATTCATGCCGAGACGATCGACGCGTGGGCGTTGCCGCCGCGTTCCCGCCAGCGGCTGCAGCGTGCGGCGTTTCCCGACCGAGCGGTGATCGTGGTCGCCAAGGTCGACGGGCGCTATTTTGCGGTGCGCTCGCGCATCGCCGCGGGCGGAAACCGCCTGTCGGGCTTCCTGATCTGGCAAACGCTGACGCTCTACCTGTTGTTGCTGATCCCGATCATGGTGATTGCGTACCGGGCGGCACGTCCGCTTCGTGATCTGACCCGCGCCGCGCGGACCAATCCTGCATCGCGCGATGCGATTCCCCTTGAGGAAGAGGGGCCGTCCGACGTTCGCGACCTGATCGCCGCCTTCAACGCCTATCGCGCCCGGATCGCGGCGATGCTGTCGGACAAGGACCGGATGCTGGGAGCGGTCGGTCACGATCTGCGCACGCCGCTCGCGAGCTTGCGTGTCCGCGTCGAAGGCGTTGACGACGACAGGCTGCGCGAAAAGATGGTCGCGTCGATCGACGAGATGACCGCGATGCTTGCCGACATACTGGCGCTGGCGCGGTCGGGTTCGGGAACCGAGGCGCAGGAGCGCGTTCCTCTCCGCGAGCTGATCGGCGAGCTGGCGGCCGATTATGGCGAGCGCGGCAAGGATGTCGCTGTAGAAGGCATCGCCGATGTCCATGTGCTGGTCCGCCCGATGCTGCTCAAACGTGCACTGCGCAACCTGACCGACAATGCGCTTGCCTATGGTGTGCGGGCGCGGCTCTCCGTGACCGCTGCCGCCGGCCGGACCCGGATCGTCGTATCGGACGACGGCCCGGGGCTTACCGACGAGCAGATCAGGGCGCTGGTCGAACCCTTTGCCCGCGGCGAGCAGTCACGCAACCGTGCGACCGGCGGCGCGGGCCTGGGCCTGTCGATTGCGCGCGAAATCGCCGAGGGCGAGGGCGGGGCGTTGACGCTCGCCAATCGCGCCGGCGGCGGGCTCGACGCGGTGATCGAACTGCCCGTTCAGGCGTAGATCGCGATCGCCTGACTGCCGCTCAGCACCGGTTCGCCG
Source organism: Sphingopyxis sp. BSN-002 (assembly GCF_022024275.1). Lineage (NCBI taxonomy): Bacteria > Pseudomonadati > Pseudomonadota > Alphaproteobacteria > Sphingomonadales > Sphingopyxidaceae > Sphingopyxis > Sphingopyxis sp. BSN-002. Next base: position 809,374 of record NZ_CP091804.1, on the reverse strand, counting down.
GCGCGGTTCCACAGCATCATGTCCTGCACCGACACACCGTGACGCGCGAAACCGGTCTTGGCCGACAGCAGCCACCAGCCGTCATCGGTTTTCGGGTCGCCGGTGAGCATGTTGACCGTCCAGTTCATCGAACTGATCGGACCGAATTCGCTGAACAGTGCCATGGCGGCGGGCGGCAGGGCGTCGCCCATCGCGAGCAGCGCGATGGCGGGATGACACGCGGGTTCCTCGACGAAGCGCACCCAGGTCAGATATTCGCCCACGTCGCTTTTCCAGGCGAACCGCGGACCGGTTGTCGGGCGCATGTCGAAATGGCGGACAAAGGTCGGGCGCGCCTTGTGTTCGGGGACCGGCTCGAGCGTTTCGGGGGCGGGCGCGTCGGGCATCGCCAGCCGGTTGTGATCGAGGTGGCTCTTGCGGTCGCCCGAGAAGGCAAAGACCGCAGCCGTGCCGAAGCCCTGATCGCTCGACACGCCGGCGTCGATGAACAGGCTCGACTTCGACTGGCGCAGCACGCGCGTGTTCACGGTGCAATCGCCGCCGACGGGGCCGACGAAGCTGATCTGCGCATAGCGCAGCGGCGTCTCGGTGGGGTGGAGCGCCATCGTGCCTGCGAGCGCAACCGCAGAGCTGATCCCGCCATAAGCGGTACGGCCCTGCATCCAGCCGTCGTCGATATGTGCGGTCGCGACATCGCCGTCGACGCGCACGGTGGAGAGAAGCGCGTCGAGCGCGCCGGGAGAGGTCGTCATGGGAAGCCTATTCCTCGATCTGGAACGTCAGGCCGGCGTTGGCGGTAAGCCGCTCGACCAGCGCATCGCCGAGCAGCGCGCCCGGCGTCCAAACGCCGCCCGCGCCCTTGTTTTCGAGCAGCGCGATGCCGGTTTCGGCAAGCATCTTCGACGTCGAACCATAACCCGGATCGCGGTCGCCCTGGACGCTCGCGCGCACGGTGGTCCCGTCCGGATATTCGCCGATGAAGAGGACGTCGTAGAAGCCGTTGTCGCGCTCTTCCTTGCTCGGGCCTTCGCCGGGCTTGATGTTGGGGTCGAACGGGTTCGCTTTCGCCATCGCTTCGGCCATTGCCTTTCCGGCGTCACCGATCGTCGTCATCACCATCTCGTCATAGACGAGGTCCTCGCCCCACGGATGGCCGAGCAGGAAGTTGGTGCGATGGACGTTTTTGGTGTTGATCGGCGCCATCACGAACGGCGCGGTCCAGGTCCCGGTCGCGCTGTCATATTCCGGAACGAGGCCGGTCGGCTGCGACGGGCCTTCGAAGCTCGGGGTCAGCGCGAAGGAGGATTTGAGGAGCAGCGCGAGCGACGGCTTTTTGGCGATGGCCTTCAGCGTTTCGGTCAGGCTTGCGATCGTGCCGCCTGAGGCGGCACCCGCCATCTTGCGGACGCGACCCTTGACCCGCGGCGCGGGCTTGCCGTGGCGCTTGATTGCCTCGGCCTGCAGGAAATGGACGCCGAGGTCGAAGGGGATCGAATCGAACCCGCAGCTGAAGGTGATGCGCGCGCCCGAAGCCTTCGCCGCGGCCTCATGTTTGTCGATCATCTCGCGCATCCAGCCGGGCTCGCCGCAGAGATCGGCATAGGCGGTGCCGGCGCGGACGCAGGCGGCGACCAGTTCGTTGCCGTAGAGTTGGTACGGGCCGACCGTGGTCAGCACGACCTTCGTGCCCGCCGCCATCGCGTCGAGGCTGGCGGGATCGCTCGCGTCAGCGACGATCAGCGGGGTTTCCTCGTCGGCGCCGATCAGGTCGCGGACTTCGGCGAGCTTTTCGAGGCTGCGCCCCGCCATCGCCCATTTCGGCGAGTCCTTGCGGTCCTTGTAGTGGTGCGCGAGATATTCGGCGACGAGACGGCCGGTGAAGCCGGTCGCGCCGTAAACGACGATGTCGAGATCGCGGGACGCCATGGCAAACCCTCCCTTTACGTAAACGTTAAGTAGAGGCTAGCGCAGAGTGGCCGCGATGCCAAGCGCGAAGCGTCAGCGGCGCCACCACGGGCGACGGGCGACGACCGGTGCGTCGACGGATTCTGCGCGGCCCTCGGCGCGTGCGGCGCGCAGTTCGGCCTCGTGCGCGGTGATCTCGTCGCGGCGCTTGCGGCGCAGCGCGTCATAGCTCCAGCGCGTGTTGCCATAGCCGAAGAGGCAGAGGAGGCCGCCCGCGATCGCCAGATTCTTCATCGCCATCATCGCCTGCATCGGGTCGGTGAAGTCGCGGTGGAAAAAGAGGATCGTCAGCAGCACGAAACCCGCGAGCAGGATCGAGAAAAGCCGCGCATAGATGCCGAGCGCGATGCAGACGCCGGCGATCAGCTCGAACAGGCCGGTCGGCACGGCGAGCCAGCCGGGCAGACCCGCAGCACCGATCATCGCATGGGTGTCGGTCACGTGGATCAGCTTGTTGATCCCCGAGACGATGAAAATAACCGCGATGAACAGGCGGCCGATGAAGACGGCGATCATGGACATGGGCATCCTCCACTGCGTGCCCCGTCCGCCTATGCGAACAGGACGCGCGGGGAGGGGGAAGGGTTCCAGCCGTGCGGCGCGAAAGGAGCCCGCGCGGCCCGCCCGTCAGAATTTGACCAGCTTGACCAGTTCGCGCGCTTTGTCCCGCGCCCCTTTTGTCTCGGGGCGATCGAAACGGGAGACCAGCATGCCGCCCTCGACGGCGGTTGTGACAGAAGCGGGCGCGCCGCGCTGTTCCATCCGGATGAAAACCGTCTGATGGTCGTTAATGTCCGCTTCAAGCCGTTCGGACCCTGGACTGTAATATACCGGAAAACCAAGCTCTTCGCTCATTCGCATATCTTGGGAAGCCCGGTTTCTAAGCCAGGCTTCATCCCGAAATTCCGCCTTTCGGTCGAGGTCCGAATATTCTTCGACCGTAAGCCGGACGAAGGTTCCGTCGGTGAAGTCCATGAGGCAGGCCGAGCCGCTGACCCAGTCGGCATTTCGGCCCTTGTCGAGTTCCATTCGTGTCGCCTTGGCGCCCATCACCCGCTGGACGGCCTCTTGGCCAATCAAGGCGCAGGCATTCTCGGCGGGTGACGCGCAGCCGGCGAGTGCGAGGGAAAGGGCAATGAGCATCAGCCGCATGCCGGTGATGTAGCGGCAACAGGATAAGGAGAACTTAAGGTCGAGATGCGATTCTACTTCGGCACGAAGGTCAGGCTTTCGACCTCGCAATCGCTGCAATCGAGCGCGCGGAGCGTCGCGGTGCCGGGGCCGGCGGGCAGTTCGATCTCGGCGAGGCGGATGTCCTGCCAGCCGGGAGCCACGGTGACGGTGACGCCGCGTTCGTCGATCCCGATGCGACCGCCCTTTGCCGAACGGACGCGCGCGGTGACGGTCCAGCGGCCGGGCCGCGCGACATCGGCGCTGTAGCGCATGAATTCGCCGGTCACGAAATCGCTAACATGGGGGCTGCCGTCGGCGGCGCGCACAATATCGACGCCGTCGTTGCGATATGTGGTGCCGTTGTTCCACGGCGTCCGCTCGCCGCCGGTCGCGACATGATAATTGGCGTCGACGCTGTCCTGATAGGCGACGCCGGCGGGGCCGAGGTCGTAGTCGACGGCACGGACGGTCAGCGGCGTCTTGTCGAGCGTCCGCTGGACGAAGGGGCGGTAGCTGGCGTCGTGCGGCTGGCGGAACATTGCGTCGATCACATCGGGTTTGGAAATATTGCGGTCGAAGCGGCTGTTGCGCGCGAGGATCATCATCGCGGCATAGGCGGTGTCGGCATCGGGCTTCGGACCCTTGCCGGTCGCCCAGTCGACGATCTTCGCCCAGCCGGGGCCGGGATCGATTTCGAGCGGCTGGTTAAAGCCGATCTTCTTCAGCGGCCAGAAATTCCAGCCGATCCCTTCGCCCTCGACCAGCGCGATCGCGTCGCGGTACCAGACATTGCTGTTCTCGCCCGACTCGCCGAGCCAGATCGGGCGGTCGTAGCTGGTCCGCATCTTCACAATATCAGCGATGCTCGCCGCATCGTTGCGATTCCAGTATTTGTGGAAACTGATCGCCATATTGGCGTCCCACGCGGGCGGCAGGCCCTTGTAATTATTGCCCCAGCAATTGCCCTCGATGATGACGATATGCCTGGTGTCGACCTCGCGAATCGCTTTGGTGATGTGCTGCTGGAGATCCCACACGCCTTTGCTTTCGGTCTCGTCGCAGCCGTTGCCCTTGCCGGGCGTCGCGAAGCTCCAGTTGGGCTCGTTGATCATGTCATAGGCGCCGATCCACGGCTCGTCCTTGTAACGCGCGGCGAGTTTCTTCCAGAGCGCGACGGTCTTGCGCTGGTTCTCTGCGCTCTCCCACAAAGAGGGTTTGGCGGGGTCGCGATCCGAGATCGCGAGGTCGTTGCCCTGACCTCCGGGGGCGGCGTGGAGGTCGAGGATCAGGTAGATATGGTTCGCCTTGCTCCATTCGAGCAATTTGTCGATGCGCCGGAAGCCGTCTTCCAGCCAGGTATCCTGACCCGGTTTCGGTTCCCTGTCGGCGGGCAGGGTGAGCTGGTCGAAGTGGATCGGCAGGCGGACCGAGTTGAAGCCCCATTTCGCCATCTGGTCGATGTCGGCCTTGGTCGTGTGATTGTCGAGCCAGGCGCGGTAGAATTCGGCGGTGCGTTCCTCGCCGACCAGTTCGACGAGCTTCGCACGGATCTTGTGCTGCTGCCCGACCTCGCCGAGCTTCAGCATATAGCCCTCCTGCAGCATCCAGCCGCCGAGCCCCATGCCGCGCAGGATGACGGGCTTGCCGCTGTCGTCGACGATCTGCGTGCCGTCGACCGTCAGCCAGCCTTCGGCATGCGCGGGGGCGGAAGAAAGCAGAGCTGCGGCAGCCAGTGCAAGCGAAGCGAATTTCATGACCTCATCCCCGGTTTCGATTTTTGGGAACGTTATCAATTTTCGCGGCGAGGGCAAGCGCGTTGCCGTATGTCGCGGTATCTAGAGCTTGGGGAGGGTGACGCCCTTCTGGCCCATATATTTGCCCGCACGGTCGGCGTAGCTGGTCTCGCACGGCTCGTTGCCCTGCAGGAACAGGAACTGGCACGCGCCTTCGTTGGCATAGATTTTCGCGGGCAGGGGCGTGGTGTTCGAGAATTCGAGCGTCACATGGCCTTCCCAGCCGGGCTCAAGCGGGGTGACGTTCACGATAATGCCGCAGCGTGCATAGGTCGACTTACCAAGACAGATCACGAGCACGTCGCGCGGGATGCGGAAATATTCGACCGTCCGCGCAAGCGCGAAGCTGTTTGGCGGGATGATGCAGACATCGGTTTCGCGGTCGACGAAATTCTTGGGATCGAACGCCTTGGGGTCGACGATCGTGCTGTCGACGTTGGTGAAGATCTTGAACTCGGGAGCGACGCGCGCGTCATAACCGTAGGAGGACAGGCCGTAGCTGATGCAGCCGTCGCGGCGCTGCGCCTCCACGAACGGCTCGATCATGCCCTGCGTTTGGGCGGCTTCGCGAATCCATTTGTCGGAAAGAATGCTCATGCCGCTGTCTTGTCGGTCCTGCGGGTCTTGCGCAAGCGGTCAGTCGATCAGGCCGAGGTCCTTGGGCCCGAAGGCCGCGGGCAGCAGCTCGCTGAGCCTGTAGCTCTTCACCGCGGTGCCGTCGCCCGAGGCGCAGTGGACGAGGACGTCGGTCTTCGATCGCTCGGCGGCTTCGTTGAGGATCTGGCGGCAGCGGCCGCACGGATTGACCGGGTCGCTGCCGATCAAATCGTCGCCGTCGGGGCGCCCGCCGATGATCGCGACCTCCGCGAGTTCGCCGATCCAGCCTTCGTTGGCGATCTTGGCGACCGCGGTGGTTTCGGCGCAAAGCGTCAGCCCATAGCTGGCATTCTCGACATTGGCGCCGGTGACGACATCGCCGTTCTTGAGCAGGAGCGCGGCACCGACATGAAAACCCGAATAGGGCGCATAGGCGCGGCTCGCCGCATCGCGCGCGGCGGCGATCAGGGCGTCGCGGGTATCCGGGCGGGTGTCGCTCATTGCATGTCTCCTTGCGGGCGCAGCACGTTCCAGCCGACCGTGCCCTTCGCGCCGCTGAGGCGGATATAGTCGTTCGCCTGCCACATTGCCCATGGGTGCGCGCCATAATCGGGTTCGAAGAAGTCGCGGCGCAGCCAGGTCGTGCGCGCGATCCCCTGCGTCACCTTGTAGTCCGCCTCGAACGACGGACCCGGCGCGATCAGGCTGCGCTTGCCCGTATGCGCCTCGATCTGCGCGAGAAAAGTCGCGAGTTCGGAGAGCAGCAGCGCACGCGTCGGGCGGTCGGGGCAGCGGTCGTCATAGTCGAGCCAGACCACGGCGGGCAGCGCGTCGGCGCGGCGCGGGACATGGCGGATGAAGTTGGCGGCCTGATCGGTCGCAAGCTGGCACAGGCTGTAGCGGTGGATCGCGCCGACCTGTACCCCGACCTCGCGCGCGCCGGCGAGATTGCGCGTGAACATCGGGTCGAGCCCGTCGGTGCCGTCGGTCGCGGCGACATAGGCGAAATCGGCGCCCGCGGCCTTGATTGACCCCCAATGGACCTCGCCATTGGCGGCGCCGATCGTGACGCCCTGGATCGGGAACATCTCGCGCTTCGGGGTCCAGCGTGCCGCCCACCACATCGCAAGGCCGGCGAGGAGTATGAAAAGCAGGAGCCAGCCGAGCATCCGGCGCACAAAGCGGGTAGCTGCGCTCCGCCAGTCGCGAACCGCCCTGGTCGCTCGCCCGGTCGCCCCCGTCGCCATCGTCAGCCCTTGATGTGGAGCACGCAGATCAGCGTGAACAGCCGCCGCGCGGTGTCGAAATCGACCGCGATCTTGCCGTCGAGCCGGTCCATCAGCATCTCGGCGGCCTCGTTGTGGAGACCGCGGCGTGCCATGTCGACGGTTTCGATCTGCTGCGCGGTCGAGGTCTTGATCGCCTGATAGTAGGAATCGCAGATCGCGAAATAGTCGCGGATCGGGCGGCGGAAGCGGCCGAGGCCAAGGATGATCGCCTCCAGCGGCGAGCCGTCCTCGCGACTGATTTCGAAGATCAATCGGCCTTCCTCGACACGCAGCATCAGCCGGTAGGGACCGGCATAGCCGTCGGGGTGGCCGCGCTGCGGCACGAACCTGTTTTCCTCGAGCAGGTCGAAGATGGCGACGCGGCGTTCCTGCTCGACGTCGGGGTTGCGCCAGACGATCGAACCTTCGTCGAGGTCGATCGAGATGATGCGCTGTCTGGAAGGGTCGGCGTCGGTCATGCTGGTACGGCTTCTACTTGCCGCGCCGCGAAGGGCAAGGGGGGCGACTTATTCACAGCATTCCACAGTTATGATATGCCGGTCGACATCGCCGGTTGCGCCGCCGCGGCGCCCGACGCATGAAGGTCGTCATGCCCGAACTCGCCCTCTTTCCGGCCCCGGTCGCCACCGGGGAAGAACGTCAATTACCTCGCAATATCGAGGCCGAAGCCGCCTTTCTGGGCGCGATCCTGATCGACAACCGAGTCGTCGAGGATCTGCCGGTGCAGCTCAACGCCGCGCATTTCTTCGAGCCGCTTCACGGACGCATCTTCCAGCAGACCATGGCGCTGATCGAACGCAACAGCATCGCGACACCGGTAACGCTGAAGCCCTTTTTCGAAGCCGACGAGGCGATGAAGGCGGTCGGCGGGGTCGGTTATCTGGCGCAGCTTACCGGCAGCGGCGCGGGTCTGATCGGCGCGCGCGATTTCGCGCGGCAGATTTTCGACCTCGCGCTGCTCCGCGAGCTGGTCGGCGTCGGACGCGGGCTCGTCGATGGCGCGCTCGACACGAGCGAGAGCGTCGACCCGCAGTCGCAGATCGAGGAGGCCGAAACCGCGCTCTACCGCGTCGCGGGCGGAGAGGCCGAAATGGGATCGGTCAAGAGCTTCAACGCCGCGAGCCTCACCGCGCTGCAGGCCGCCGAGCGTGCGCTCAACTCGGGTGGCCACCTGTCGGGGATCACCACCGGCATCGGCAGCATGAACGCCAAAATCGGCGGCATGCACAATTCGGACCTGATGATCCTCGCGGGCCGTCCGGGCATGGGCAAGACCTCGCTGGCGACCAACATCGCCTATAACGCCGCCGAGCGTTTCCGCCGCGACGAGGAAGACGGGATTCCGCCCGAGAAGAATATGGGCGCGAAGGTGGCTTTCTTCAGCCTCGAAATGTCCGCCGACCAGCTCGCAACGCGCGTGCTCGCCGAGCAGTCGGGGGTCTCGGGCGAGGCGCTGCGCATGGGCAAGATCAGCAAGGAACAGTTCCAGCAGCTTTCGCGCGCTGCGCAGGCGCTGCAGACGCTGCCGCTGTTCATCGACGACACGCCGGGCCTGACGATCGCGAGCCTGCGCACGCGCGCCCGCCGTCTGCAGCGGCGCCACGGCATCGGCTTCATCATCGTCGACTATCTGCAGCTGCTGCAGGGCTCGTCGAAAAGCGGCGACAATCGCGTGCAGGAAATCTCCGAAATCTCACGCGGCCTGAAGACCTTGGCGAAGGAACTTAATGTTCCCGTGATGGCGCTCTCGCAGCTCAGCCGTCAGGTCGAAAGCCGCGAGGACAAGCGTCCGCAGCTCTCCGACCTTCGTGAATCGGGCTCGATCGAGCAGGACGCCGACATGGTGCTCTTCGTGTTCCGCGAGGATTATTATGTCGCCGCGCGCGAACCGAAGCGCCCGGTCGAGGGCGACGACGTGAAGATCCATGCCCAGCATGAGGAATGGGCAGCAGAGATGGAACGCGTCTTCGGTCTCGCCGAAGTGATCGTCGCGAAATCCCGCCATGGCTCGACGGGCAAGATCCGCATGCATTTCGAGGCGAAGACAACGAAGTTCAGCGATCTTGCCGACGAGAGCATGGCATACGCCGACTATGAATAGGCGAGGCTAGAACGCCGGATCGTTCGCCGGATTATCGTCGATCGGCGTCACCGCTTCGTGGATGCCGCATTCGGTCTTGTCCCAGCCGCGCCAGCGGCCCGAGCGCGGGTCTTCGCCGGGCCGGACCTTCGACGTGCAGGGCGAGCAGCCGATCGAGGGATAGCCTTCGGCTTCGAGCGGGTGACGCGGGAGGTCGTGCGTCTCGAAATAGGCGTCGAGTTCTTCACGGGTCCAGTTGGCCAGCGGGTTGAACTTCAGACGGCCGGTGTTGCCATCGAGTTCGAAGCGCGGCAGGCCGGTGCGGGTCGAGGACTGGAAGCCCTTGCGGCCGGTGATCGAGGTATCGAAGTCGGCCAGCGCCTTTTCGAGCGGCTTCACCTTGCGGATTTCGCAGCAGCCGTCGGGGTCGTACGACCAGCGCAGTTCGGTCGCATCCTTCTTCGCCAGATCGTCAGGATCGGGGGTCAGGTTGACGATGTTGAGGCCGAGCTTCGCGGCGAGTTCGTCGCGATAGGCGAGCGTCTCGGGAAAATGCTTGCCGGTATCGAGAAACAGCACGGGCATGTCGGGCGCAACCCGGCTCACCAGATGGAGCAGCACCGCGCTCTCGGCGCCGAAGCTGGAGACGATTGCGGTCTCGCCGAGCAGGCCTGCGCCGATCACGCTTGCGACGACTTCGGCCGCGTCCTGGCCGCGGAACAGGTTGTTGAGACGGATGACGTCGGCCTGCGTAAAGCGCGGTGCGACGTCGATCCGGTCGCGGCTGCGGTCGCCGGCGGTCTTGGGAGGAGAGACTTTCACGTCAGCCATGCCTTAATTTCCATATCGGGACCGCGCCGTCGGCGGCGCCCTGATAATGTTCGGGCCAGCGGGTCAGCGCCGCCTCGACATCGGCAGCATTGAGCGGCTTTTCGGGTGCGAAGGTGTCGAAGCCGCAGCGCTTCATGTAAGCGATCTGGTCGACCAGCACATCGCCCTGCGCACGCAGTTCGCCCGTATAACCCGCCTCGCGCAGGATGCGCGCCGAGCTGTAGCCGCGGCCGTCGCGGAACTTCGGAAAGGCGACCTCGATCAGTGCGAGCCGGTCGAGGAAGGGGATCAGCGCGCGCGCGTCCTCGTCGGGCTCGAGCCGCACCGCGGTCGCGTTCGACTGTTCGAGAAAGGCGTCAAGGGTGACCGCGGGTTCTTCGCCGTCCGAATGAATATGCTCAACCATAGATCGCCTCCTTGAAGGGGGCCATGCCGACGCGGCGGAAGGTGTCGACGAAACGTTCGCCTTCGCTCCGTTCGGCGAGATATTTGTCGGTGACGCGCTCGATCGCATCGACGATGCCGTCCTCGTCGAAGCCGGGGCCGGTGATCGTGCCGAGCGACACGTCCTCCGCGCCCGATCCGCCGAGCAGAAGCTGGTAATTCTCGGTGCCCTTGCGGTCGACGCCGAGGATGCCGATGTGGCCGGCATGGTGGTGGCCGCAGGCGTTGATGCAGCCCGAAATCTTGAGCTTCAGTTCGCCCAGTTCCTTCTGGCGGCCAAGGTCCGAGAAGCGCGTTGCGATCTTCTGCGCGACCGGGATCGAGCGCGCATTGGCGAGGCTGCAATAGTCGAGCCCGGGGCATGCGATGATATCGCTGATCAGGTCGAGGTTCGGCGTCGCGAGCCCCGCCGCGTCGAGTTGCTGCCAAATCGCATAGAGGTCGGCTTTGCGGATGTGCGGCAGCACGATGTTCTGAGCATGGGTGACGCGCAGCTCGTCGTGGCTGTATTTCTCGGCGAGGTCGGCCATCAGGTCGATCTGCGCCGAGCTGGCGTCGCCGGGGATGCCGCCGACGGGCTTCAGGCTGATGTTGACGATCGCATGGCCGGGCACCTTGTGCGCGGCGACATTCTGGTCGACCCAGACCGCGAAGTCGGGATCGCTGCGGTCGATTTCGTCGGGTGCGGAGGCGTCGAGCGCGGGCGGTGCGAATTGCGCGGCGATGCGGTCGAACTCGGCCTTCGGCGGGTCGATGCCGAGAGACTTCACATGCGCGAACTCTTCCTCGACCTGGCGGCGATATTCGTCGGCGCCGAGCTCGTGGATCAGGATCTTGATGCGCGCCTTGTAGATATTGTCGCGGCGGCCATAGCGGTTGTAGACGCGCAGGCACGCCTCGGCATAGCTCAGCATGTCCTCGATCGGCACGAAATCCTTGATCAGCGACGCGATCATCGGGGTGCGGCCCATGCCGCCGCCGACATAGAAGGCCGCGCCGTGGACGCCGTCCTTCTCGACGATCTGGATACCGATATCGTGCAGGCGCATCGCGGCGCGATCCTCGTCGGCGGCGATCACCGCGATCTTGAACTTGCGCGGCAGATAGCTGAATTCTGGATGGAAGCTCGACCATTGGCGGAGCAGCTCGGCCCACGGGCGCGGATCGGTGATCTCGTCCGCGGCGGCGCCGGCCCACTGGTCCGAGCTGATGTTGCGGATGCAATTGCCACTGGTCTGGATCGCGTGCATCTCGACCGACGCGAGGTCTTCGAGGATCGCGGGCGCGTCCTCCAGCTTGATCCAGTTATACTGGATATTCTGGCGCGTGGTGAAATGGCCGTAATCGCGGTCATATTTGCGCGCGATATGCGCCAGCATCCGCATCTGGCGGCCGTCGAGCGTGCCATAGGGCACCGCGACGCGCAGCATATAAGCGTGGAGCTGGAGGTAGAGGCCGTTCATCAGGCGCAGCGGCTTGAACTGGTCCTCGGTGATCTCGCCAGCCAGGCGGCGCTTCACCTGATCGCTGAACTCGGCAACGCGGGCGGCGACCATCGCATGGTCATATTCGTCATATTTATACATGTCAGATCACCCAGTCGCCGGCCGCGGGATCGGCGGGTTTCAGTGTCAGGTCGGGGCGCACGGTCGGGCCGAGCGCGCGGATGCGGTCCTTGATATGCGCGGGGCGCGGGCCTTCGGCGGTCGCTTCGCCCGCGATGATATAGGGCGCGTTGACGCGGCGCGCGGCCTCTTCGACCGCGAGGATCGCCTCGCCCTGTTCGCCTACGTCGGCGGCGTCCTCGATATGGAGCGACCAGTCGGCGCCGGTCCACCAAGTGACAAATCCTGTTTTCAGGTCATTGCCCGTGAGCAGTTTCATGTGAAGTCCCCGATATTTTCTATATTCTTTGCGATGCCCGGTGCACCGAGGCAGTCGAGCGCATCGGCGCGCGCCGCGACCTTGCCGACGATGATCAGCGCCGGACTGGCAACCTTCTCGCGTGCGACCAGGTCGCCGAGATCGGTCAGCAGCGTGCGAAGGACCCGCGCATCGGCGGTCGTCCCGCGCTCGACAACCGCGACCGGAAGGTCGGGCGAGACGCCGTCGGCGATCAGCTTGTCGGCGATGGCCGACGCGGTTGCGAGGCCCATGTAGATGACCAGCGTACGGCCATGCCCCGCGAGCCCCGACCAGTCCTGGTCCGTCAGATCCTTGCACTGACCGGCAACGAAGCTGACTGCGCTCGCATCCTCGCGGTGGGTCAGGGGAAGGCCCGCCTGCGCCGCGCAGCCTGCCGCGGCGGTGATGCCCGGAACGACCTCGCACGCGACGCCGGCTTCGCGTGCCGCGTCGAGTTCCTCGCCGCCGCGGCCGAAGATGAAGGGGTCGCCGCCCTTCAGGCGCACGACCTGCCTGCCGGCCTGCGCTTCGCGGACGATCAGCTCGTTGATCAGCTCCTGTTTCATCGTGTGGCGGCTGCGCTGCTTGGCGACGCTGATCCGTTCGACATGCGCTGGGATCAGCGCAAGCACGCCATCGCCGACCAATCCGTCATGCACGACGAGATCGGCGCTTTCGAGCAGTCGTGCGGCACGGAGCGTAAGCAAATCGGGATCGCCCGGACCGGCGCCGACGAGCCACAGCTTGCCCGTGGAAGGGAGAGTCTTTTCCATGCGTGGTAGATGGATCGGCGCCGCCCATATGGCAAAGCAGCCTTTATTGACGGCGATGAAGGTAAAATTGGGGTGGTCAGAGATACTTTTTGGTGATCAGCTGCGACCCTTCAGGATCACGCAGCCCCACGCCGATCGACGCCCGTATCGCGTCGCTTTCCGACGATGCGACCGGATAGGCGCAATAGTCCGCCGCGTAGAAGGCGCTGGGGCGGTGGTTGCCCGACAGGCCGATGCCGCCGAAGGGGGCGGCCGATGAGGCACCGTTGGTGGGGCGGTTCCAGTTGATCACGCCCGCGCGCGCGTTGGCCCAGAACTGGTCGTAAAGCTGCGGCGTGCCGCCGATAAGCGAGGCCGAGAGTCCGAAGCTCGTGTTGTTCGCCTCGGCAATTGCCGCCTCGAAACTGTCGACGCGGATCACCTGCAGCAGGGGACCGAACAGCTCGATATCGGGGCGTTCGGGCATCGATGTCACGTCGATGATGCCGGGGGTCAGGAAAGGGCGGTCCGCGACCGGCCGCGACATGTGGCGGATGACCTGGCCGCCGTTCGACATCAGGATCAGGAAGCTTTCGGTGAGCCCGTCCGCCGCCTCGTTGTCGATGACCGGGCCCATATAGGGCGCGGGGTCGGCATGCGGATGGTCGACGATCAGCCGGTTCGCCAGCGTCTTGACCTCGTCGAGCAGGCGGTCGGCCATGCTTTCCTTGACGATCAGGCGCCGGGCGTTGCTGCACCGCTGTCCGGCGCTGAGGAAGGCCGACTGCACGACCAGGATCGCCGCGGTTGCGATGTCGGCGGTATCCCACACCACGACCGGATTGTTGCCGCCCATCTCCAGCGCGAGAATCTTTCCCGGCCTGTCCGCAAACTGGCGATTGAGCGCGACGCCGGTGCGCGCCGATCCGGTGAAGAGCAAACCGTCGAGGCCGTCATGCGCCGCGAGCGCCTTGCCGGTTTCGGGGCCGCCGATGACCAGGCGGAGCACCTCTTGCGGAACGCCGGCGTCGTGGAACAGCTCGACGAGCTTCGCGCCCACCGCGGGCGTCTTTTCGGACGGCTTGAACACGATCGAATTGCCGGCGAGCAGCGCCGGAACGATATGCCCGTTCGGCAGATGCGCCGGGAAATTATAGGGGCCAAGCACTGCGAGCGTACCGTGCGGCTTGTGGCGTACCGCGTTGCGCAGGCCCATCGCGCCCTCGATGCGGCGGTTCGACGTCCGCTCGGCATAGGCCTTCACAGAAATATCGACCTTGTTCGCGACCGATTCGACCTCGGTTCGCGCTTCCCACAGCGGCTTGCCGGTCTCGCGCGCGATCAGGTCGGCCAGAACTTCGCTCTCGGCCTTGACCCGGTCGGCAAAGCGGCGGAGCGTTTCGGAGCGGAAGGTGACGGCCTTCGCCGCCCATTCGGGCCAGGCGCGGCGTGCGATCCCGACCTCGTGATCGACATTGCTCACCGGCCCGCGCCACAGCTCGTTGCCGGTCGCGGGTTCGAAGGAAAGCAGATTTTCGCTCATGGTCTCCAGCCTCTTATCGGCGAAAGCCGGTGGCGGCAACCGGTCCGCCCCATTTCGGCGAGGGATGGGTTGCGTCGCGGGCTCCGGTTGGCGATAGACGTCGCGGGGCGACGGAAAGGGGACGCGCGATTTCGGCGAAGCAGGACATCAGGCGCGACTGGAGCGACCAGTATTGGTGGTCGCACGACGGCGTTCGCCTGCATGCCCGCGTCTATGCCGGGCCGGCCGGAAGCGAGACCCTGCCGCCGATCCTGTGCATGCCGGGTCTTGCGCGCAACGCCCGCGATTTCGAGGGGCTGGCGCCGTTCATGGCGACGAGGCGGCGCGTGATCGTGGTCGAATTCCGCGGTCGCGGCGAAAGCGCCTATGCCAAGGACCCGATGACTTACGTCCCGCTGACCTATGTGCAGGACGTCGTCGCGCTGCTCGACGAACTGGAGATCAGGCGCTTCGCGACCGTCGGCACGTCGCTCGGCGGGCTGGTCTCGATGCTTCTCGCTGCCACGCAGCCCGGCCGTCTGACGGGCGCGGTGCTCAACGATGTGGGGCCGGAACTCGAGACGGCGGGGCTTGAGCGGATCCGCGACTATATCGGCGCCGGCGGCAGCCAGCCGACGTGGATTCACGCGGCGCGCGCCTATTCCGAACTCAACGGGGCCATCTACCCCCACTATGGTATCCACGACTGGTTGCGCATCACCAAGCGCACGCACCGGCTGACCCCCGAAGGCCGCATCGTCACCGATTACGACAAGCAGATCGCGGCGCCGCTGCGCGTGCCGAACGGCGGCGAGGCGGGGGTCGATCTGTGGCCCGCCTATCGGGCGCTTGGCGATATTCCGGTGCTGGTCCTGCGCGGGGCACTTTCCGATATCCTGTCGGCGAACGCCGGCCGAAAGATGGCGGAGGCGCTGCCGAAAGCCAGGTTGGTCGAGGTGCCCGGGGTCGGGCATGCGCCGACGATGGACGAGGCCGAAGCCCGCGACGCGATCGACGGCTGGATATCGGACCTTCCCGCCGCGTGACCGGCGCTCGCGCTCCCGTGCGTATCCTGCACCTCCATTCCAGTTTCTCGCTGGGCGGAAAGGAGGCGCGCGCCGTCCGGCTGATGAACCTGATGGGCGCGCGCGCCAAACATGTGGTGTTGTCGGCCGTCCCCGAGGCGATGGGCGCTCGCGACGCGATCGACCCCGGCATCGACGTGCGCTTTCCAGCCGATGCGCCGCCGCTCCACGGCAAACCGGGCCTGAAGCGCTACCGCGCGCTGACGCGCTATATGCGGCGGTTCGATCTGGTGCTCAGCTATAATTGGGGTTCGATGGACGGCGTGATGGCGCACCGTCTTTTCTCGCCGTTTCTGAACCTGCCGCCGATGATCCATCACGAGGACGGCTTCAACGAGGACGAGAGCGAAAAACGCAACTGGAAACGCAACGCTTTCCGTCATCTCGCGTTGCCCACGACCGAGGCGCTGGTCGTGCCCTCGACGGTGCTCGAGCGCATTGCGGTCGACGAATGGGGCAAAAGGCGGCGCGTGCAACTGATCCGCAACGGGATCGACGTCGCCGCCTATGCGAAAGGGCCGTCCGCCTCCCTTCCGGGGTTCGAACGACGCGATGGCGAAGTGGTGATCGGCACCGTTGCGGGGTTGCGCAAGGTCAAGGATTTGCCGCGGCTGGTGCGAGCGGTGGCGACGCTGCCTGCGAATGTGCGGCTGGTCGTGGTGGGGGAGGGCCCCGAACGCGATGCGATCACGGCCGAAGCCGCGGTGTGCGGCATGACGGACCGGCTCGTCATGCCGGGTTTCATGGCCGAGCCCGCAAACTGGATCGGCCATTTCGATCTGCTGGCGCTGTCCTCGCGAAGCGAGCAGGCGCCGATCGCGGTGATCGAGGCGATGGCGGCCGGACTGCCGGTCGTCAGCCCCGACGTCGGCGATGTGGCGGCAATGGTGTCGGGCCAGAATTTCCCGTTCATCGCCACCGATGATGCGGCTTTCCGCAAGGCATTGGCAACGCTGACCGAAGATGCCGCGCTGCGCCTTCGCATCGGGCACGCGAACCGTGAGGTCGCGGCGGCGCGCTTCGATGAATCAATCATGGTCGCGGCCTATGAAAATCTCTATGGTCGCGCGCTTAAGGGTCGCCGCCTCTTCTCCGGGGAATAGCGTGTGCGGCCATTGACTTTCATGGCGTGCTTCCGCTTACGGAAGCGGCAAATGGGGGCCTGCTGGCGACGAGCCGCGGCTGGAGAGAAAGAGGTCTAGAGTGTTCAAAGGTTTGAAGCCCATCCTTTATGGCGGCCGTGAAGTGTGGCCGCTGGTCGAGGGCGGCAAGGGCGTGTCGGCGACCAACCATATGTCGAGCGGCGCCTGGGCTGCAGCGGGCGGGATCGGGACCGTGTCGGCGGTCAATGCCGACAGCTATGACGCCGATGGCAAGATCATTCCGCAAATCTATCGCGCGCTGACCCGCAAGGAACGCCATGAGGAATTGATCCAGTACGCCATCGACGGCGCGGTCGAACAGGTGAAGCGCGCCTATGACGTTGCGAGCGGCAAGGGCGCGATCAACATCAACGTCCTGTGGGAAATGGGCGGCGCGCAGCAGGTGCTCGAAGGCGTGCTCGAAAAGACCAAGGGCCTCGTCACTGGCGTCACCTGCGGTGCCGGCATGCCGTACAAGCTCAGCGAGATCGCGGCGCGGCACAATGTCCAGTATCTGCCGATCATCTCGTCGGGCCGCGCCTTCCGCGCGCTCTGGAAGCGCGCCTATCACAAGGTCGCCGAGCTGATGGGGGCGGTGGTCTATGAGGATCCTTGGCTCGCGGGCGGGCACAACGGCCTGTCGAACGCCGAAGACCCGCTGAAGCCCGAAGATCCCTATCCGCGCGTCAAAGCGCTGCGCGATGTGATGCGCGCCGAGGGCATTTCGGACGACGTGCCGATCGTGATGGCCGGCGGGGTCTGGTACCTGCGCGATTGGGAGCACTGGATCGACAATCCCGAGCTCGGCCAGATCGTCTTCCAGTACGGCACGCGTCCGCTGCTGACCGAGGAAAGCCCGATCCCGCAGGAGTGGAAGGACCGCCTGCGCACCCTCGACGAGGGCGACGTGCTGCTCCATCGCTTCTCGCCGACCGGTTTCTATTCGAGTGCGGTGCGCAACCCGTTCCTTCGCGATCTCGAAGCGCGCTCTGAGCGCCAGATCCCCTATTCGAAGCAGGAAGCGGGCGATCATGTCGTCCAGCTCGACGTCGGGGTGAAGGGCAAGAATTTCTGGGTCACCCCGCACGACCGCGACCGCGCGCGCGACTGGGTTGCCGAGGGCTATACCGAAGCGCTCAAGACCCCCGACAACACGGTCGTCTTCGTCACCGACACCGACAAGGGCGTGATCCGCAAGGACCAGGCCGACTGCATGGGCTGCCTGTCGCATTGCGGTTTCTCGGCATGGAAGGACCATGACGATTATTCGACCGGTTACCTCGCCGATCCGCGCAGCTTCTGCATCCAGAAGACGTTGCAGGACATCGCGCATGGCGGCGACGTCGAACAGAATCTGATGTTCGCGGGCCACGCCGCGTTCAACTTCAAGACCGATCCCTTCTATTCGAACAACTTCACCCCGACGGTGAAGCAGCTGGTCGACCGGATTCTGACGGGGGATTGATCGGAAGCGGGGGGCTGATGGGGGACATCGACTGGGCGGGCCGCATGGCTCGCCTGCCGGATGAAGATTTGATCGAAATCGTTTCCACGGAAAACTCGGGTGGCTTCGAACCCCATGTGGTCGAAGCAGCGCGGGTCGAACTGGAACGGCGCGACTTGCCGGAAGCCGTTGCCCAAAGCCTTGGGGAAGCGGCTCAGGGGCGGCAGGAGGAACGGGATGCGCGGGCTGCCGAACCGCTCAGCAATGCGGGTTGGGTCGCATTTGTGCTGTGTGGCCCGATATTGCTCGCAACGATCGCGGTGGTGATCATCTTTGCTTCGATGGGGCAAACCCGAAAGGCAAAAGACGCGCTTGGCGCGATTTTCCTGTCATTCGTCTTCTGGGCGCTCGTTATGGCCGTCCTGGCGTTCCTGCTCGGCTGATCTTGCGCAATGCCGGCTTAAGCCCACCCCTCCAGCACCTGATCGGCCGGGCGATGTCCGTCGCACCAGGCGCGGATGTTGGCGATGACCTTTTCGCCCGACGCCTCGCGGCCCTCGATCGTCGCCGAGCCGAGGTGCGGGAGCAGCACGACATTGTCGAGCGCGAGCAGCGCGGGATCGACCGCGGGTTCGTGGGTGTAGACGTCGAGACCCGCGCCGGCGATGCGGCCGGTCTGCAGCGCGGCAACCAGCGCCCTTTCGTCGACGATCTCGCCGCGTGCGGTGTTGATGAGATAGGCGGTCGGCTTCATTGCGCCGATGCGCGCGGCGTTGACCATTTCGTGCGTCTCGGTCGTATGCGGGCAGTGGATCGTCACGACGTCGCTGATGCGCAGCAGCGTGTCGACGCTGGCGTGATAACTCGCCCCCAGCTCCTCCTCGATCGCTTCGGGCAGGCGCCTGCGGTTGTGATAGTGGATCGACAGGCCGAACGCCTTGGCGCGGCGCGCCACGGCAAGGCCGATGCGTCCCATGCCGATGATGCCGAGCAACTTGCCCCCCACGCGGTGGCCCAGCATCGCGCTGGGCGCCCAGCCCGCCCACTGGCCCGACCGCATCAGCTTTTCGCCTTCGGCAAGGCGGCGGGGAACGCTGAGGATCAGCGCCATCGTCATGTCGGCGGTGTCCTCGGTGAACACGCCCGGCGTGTTCGACACCATGATGCCCCGCGCACGCGCGGCGGAGAGGTCGATATGGTCGACCCCCGCACCGAAGTTGGCGATCAGCTTCAACCGCTCGCCGGCGGCGCCCAGTACATCGGCGTCGATCTCGTCGGTGACGGTCGGGACGAGCACGTCGCAATCGGCGACCGCCGCCTTCAGCTCGTCGCGGGTAAAGGCATGATCGTGCGCCGAGAGCGCGACGTCGAAAAGTTCGGCCATGCGTGCCTCGACATGCGGCATCAGCTGGCGGGTGACGATGACGCGCGGACGCTTGGGTCGTGAGGAATCGGGCATGGCGGCCGATAGAGCCTGCCAGCGGCGAAGGGTCAAGGGGGCGTTCATGGAAAAGGCCGGGGACGAACGCAGCCTTTTGCGCGGCGAACGGTTGTAATGCGGGCATGAGTTTGACAAGGCAGTGTGATGACCAGCCGCCAGATTCTATTGGGGATAGCGCTGATGGCCGCCGTGGGGCCGGCCGCAGCGCAATCCGATGTCGAACTGCCCTATTGGGCTTCGATCAACGTCGATGAGGCGCGGATGCGTAAGGGCCCGTCGCCCGACGTTCCGGTGACTTGGGAGTATCGGCGCAAGGACCTGCCCGTGAAGGTCGTTGCGCGCTTCGAAACGTGGCGCAAGATCGAGGATCCCGACGGTACGACCGGTTGGATGGCCGCGCGGCTGCTCAGCCGGACGCGAACGGCCATCGTCACCGGCGGCATTCAGGCCATGCGCTCCGAGCCGAGCCTGTCGGCGGCAGTCGCATATCGCGCCGAACCCGGCGTCGTCGGGCGGATCACCGACTGCAAGGACGGCTGGTGCCTGTTCGACGTCAAGGGGCGCAAGGGCTGGATCCAGACCGACCATATCTGGGGCGACTGACCGCGCGGCGGTCAGTCGCCGCGGGATTCACTTCTTCGGCGTAACCGTCACCACGGTCCCGTCGTCGGCGGTCGCAGTAAAGCTGCCGTCCGCGCTAGGCTTCGTCGTCGCCCAGCACATGCCCATCTCGTCGCCATCGGGATCGAAGCAATCCTTGCCGTCGTGGGTCGCATACTGACCCTTGACCTGTTTGCCCTTCGCGTCGGTGTCGACATAAGTGCCGTCGGCGTTGATCGTCGTGGTGCCCATCGTGCCGTCGGCCATTTTCACATCATAGGTGCCGGGCGGCGAACCCGAGTCGGCAGCGGCTGCCGGCGCGGCTTCGGCGGCCGGTGCTGCGGGCGTTTCCTTTTTCTCTTCAGTCTTTTGCGAACAGGCGGCGAGCATCGAAAGCGCCGCAAGCAGGACGATTTTCCTCATCTGACCTCTCCCCGTCAAAGGTGGGGGGAGGCTACGCCCATCGGAGCAGCAAGCAAATGCGAAAAGGGCCAGGCGATTTCCCGCCCGGCCCCTCGTCATCCGTCAGCAGTTAGCGGTAACGGAACTCGTTGCGATAGACCTTCACCACCTTGCCCGTGCGGGTATTGACCAGCAGCAGGTCGTTGTAATGGCGGACATAGGTCAGACCGCGGCCGGCGTGCGGAACTCCCCAACGGCTATCCCACGTCGGGCGATAGGCCGGCGCATAATAGTTCGAGCGCAGCGTCGAGCCCACGCGGAACTGCTGATATTTGAACGGCGCGCGGTAATTCTGGTACCGCGCGTCGCGGCGCCAGTCGCGGACGTCCTCGCGATATTCCTTCTTCGCATCGCGCAGGTCGCCCCGGGCATCGCGAACGTCGCCGCGGTCGCCATAGCGCTTCGCGTGGTTCAGGTCGCGCTGTTCCTGACGGATGTCCTGACGGTCGCGGCGAATCTCGCCGGTCTGGGCCTGCGCCATGGCGGGGACCATCATCGCGGCGATCAGGCCGGCGGTGAGAAATTTGCTCTTCATTGTGCCATTCCTTTTGCACGTCAGGGGGAGGGGATCTGCCCGATGACTGGGAACGGTCTAGGCGAGTCGGTTTGAACCGAACCGGAATGCGCCGTTTATTTTCAGGTCATTAGTGTCGCAAATTGTCGCCGGGATAGCGACGAAACGGCGCCGTCTTGCGACGGCGCCGTGCAACTTTCTCGCTGATGGTCCTTGGACGACTATTTGACAGTCCGCACGCGCCCGCGACCGGCGCTGACTTCGGCGACCCAGACGCGGTCGTTCATAGTCGTCATGACATAGATCGGCTTGCTCGCTGCATAGACCGAAACCACATGAATCTCCGTGGGTGTCGGATCGAGCATATGCGAGATGCCGAGAGCTTCGGCCTTTTTATCAAGCGGGACGCTAATGCAGGATTTCGAGAAAGAGCGTTGCGCGAGAATCTTTCCATCCGTCACTTCGAAACGATGATGACCGCCGAGAGGGACGCTGACAAAGTCCGTTTGCGGGGTGAGCAGATATACAAGATCCGGTACGCCGGGCGCGGAGCGCGGCAGTATGACGCGATTGAAGCGCCGGTCGGAACATCGCATCGGCCCTTCTTCGGGAACCGCGTCCGATGCGCTCGCAAGACGGGCTTCTTCGTCGGAAAGCCGGTTGTCCTCGGCGCCATGGACGGTGCGATCGCGAACGCCGGTGCCGCCGGTCCATACTGCCGAATAGACGGCCCGATGTTCGGTGCCGGGGTCACCCGAATAATAGGTCACGCGATAGTCGCTGCCGTCGGGCGTGACGACCCAGCCGCGGATCGATCGCAATGCGGCCTCGGGTGTGTCGACCTTCAGAGCGTCGGTAGTATGCCAAGCGGCTTGATCATAGGCGCGGATCAGCTCGGCGCGCCTGATTGCCAATGCGATGCTTGCCTGGTCTTCGGCAGAAACCGGCGCGGCAGGAACTTCCGGTGACTTCGCTTGCGATGGCGTTGCCGCCATCGCAAGCAGAAGGGCCGCAAATGTCCGGATCGGACCGCGGATCAAACGAGCTCGACCGCCACTGCCGTCGCTTCACCGCCGCCGATGCAGAGGCTCGCGATGCCGCGGGTCTTGCCGTGGCGCTGGAGCGCCGCGATCAGTGTCGTGATGATGCGCGTGCCGCTGGCGCCGATCGGATGGCCGAGCGCGGTCGCGCCACCGTGGACGTTGATCTTTTCGTGCGGAATGCCGAGATCGTGCATCGCGAACATCGCCACGCAGGCGAAGGCTTCATTGACCTCGAACAGGTCGACGTCGCCGATCGACCAGCCGGCCTTGGCCAGCACTTTGTTGATCGCGCCGACGGGAGCGATGGTGAAGTCCTTCGGCTCCTGCGCATGCGCAGCGTGGGCGACGAGCTTCGCGACAGGCTTTGCACCCTTGGCGTCCGCGACCGACTGGCGCGACAGGACGACCGCGGCGGCGCCGTCCGAAATCGACGAGCTGGTCGCGGCGGTGATCGTGCCGTCCTTCGCAAAGGCGGGTTTCAGGGTCGGAATCTTGTCGGGCATGCCCTTGCCGGGGGCTTCGTCGGTGTCGACGATGACGTCACCCTTGCGGCCCGAGATGGTGACTGGTGCGATCTCGCCGGCAAAGGCGCCATCGGCGATCGCGGCCTTCGCGCGGCTCAGCGATTCGATCGAATAATCGTCCTGTGCCTGGCGGCTCAGCTGATAGGCGTCGGCGGTATCCTGCGCGAAGGTGCCCATCGCGCGGCCGGCGTCATAGGCGTCCTCAAGCCCGTCGAGGAACATATGGTCATAGGCGGTGTCGTGGCCGATGCGCGCGCCGCCGCGGTGCTTCTTGAGCAGATAGGGCGCGTTGGTCATCGACTCCATGCCGCCCGCGACGACGACATCGACGCTGCCGGCGGCGAGCGCTTCGGCACCCATGATGACGGTCTGCATGCCCGAACCGCACACCTTGTTCACGGTCGTTGCCTGCACCGACTTGGGCAGGCCGGCCTTGATCGCGGCTTGACGGGCCGGCGCCTGGCCGAGGCCGGCGGGAAGCACACAGCCCATATAGATGCGCTCGATATCGTCGCCGGCAATGCCCGCGCGCTCGACCGCCGCCTTGACCGCGGTTGCGCCGAGGTCGGTCGCGCTCGCGTCCGACAGGCTGCCCTGCATGCTGCCCATCGGGGTGCGGGCATAGGAGAGGAAGACGACGGGATCGGTGGCGGTCATATCGAGAGACTCCGTAGGGGAAAGATACGTCGGCGGGTCGCTTAGCGCTTTTGCTGCAAGTGCGAAAGGGGCAGGGATGGGTGAAGGGCCGGTTTCATCTTGCAACTAGCCCCGGCTCATGATCAAACAGCGCCCGCAAAACCATAGGGGAGACGGGTCATGGCCACCGCAATCAAGCAGGATATTGCCGGCGAAACCGCGCGCATGCACGAGGTGCTGGCGGCGCAGAAGGCAAGCTTTACCGCAGCCATGCCCGAAAGCCTGGCCGTCCGCACCGACCGCATCGACCGCGCGATCGCGCTGCTCGTCGACAATGCGGAGGAATTCGCCAAGGCGGTGAGCGAGGATTTCGGCCATCGCAGCCGCGAACAGACGCTGATGACCGACATCATGCCTTCGGTCAGCGCGCTCAAGCATGCGAAGAAAAATATGGCGGCATGGTCGCGCGGCGAGAAGCGCAAGCCGACCTTCCCGCTCGGCCTGCTCGGCGCGAAGGCCGAGGTCGTCTATCAGCCGAAAGGCGTCGTCGGCGTCGTTGCGCCGTGGAACTTCCCCGTCGGAATGGTCTTCGTGCCGATGGCGGGCATCCTTGCGGCGGGCAACCGCGCGATGATCAAGCCGAGCGAGTTCACCGAGCACGTGTCGGCGCTGATGGCGCGGCTCGTCCCCGACTATTTCGACGAGAGCGAGATGGCGGTGTTCACCGGCGATGCCGAGGTCGGGATCGCTTTCTCGAAGCTGGCCTTCGACCATATGATTTTCACCGGGGCGACCGGGGTGGGCAAGCATATCATGCGCGCGGCCGCCGATAATCTCGTCCCCGTGACGCTCGAACTCGGCGGCAAGTCGCCGACCTTCATCGGGCGCAGCGCGAACAAGGATCTGGTCGGCCAGCGCGTCGCGCTCGGCAAGATGATGAACGCCGGGCAGATCTGCCTCGCCCCCGACTATCTGCTCGTCGCCGAGGATCAGGAAGGCGAGGTGATCGACAGCGTCACCAAGGGCGCGACCGCGCTCTATCCGACCCTGCTGTCGAACGAGGATTATACTTCGGTGGTCAACGGCCGGAATTACGACCGGCTGCAATCCTACCTCGCCGACGCCCGCGAAAAGGGGGCTGAGGTGATCGAGGTCAATCCGGCGGGCGAGGATTTCGCGAGCGCCAACGGCCACAAGATGCCGCTCCACATCGTGCGCAATCCGACCGACGACATGAAGGTGATGCAGGAGGAAATCTTCGGCCCGATCCTGCCGGTCAAGACCTACAAGACGATCGACGAGGCGATCGACTATGTGAACGCCAACGACCGTCCGCTCGGTCTTTACTATTTCGGGCAGGACAAGAGCGAGGAAGACCGCGTGCTGACGCGGACGATCTCGGGCGGCGTCACGGTCAACGACGTGCTGTTCCACAATGCGATGGAGGATCTGCCCTTCGGCGGCGTCGGGCCGTCGGGGATGGGCAATTATCACGGGCTCGACGGCTTCAGGACCTTCAGCCATGCGCGCGCCGTCTATCGCCAGCCCAAGCTCGACGTTGCGGGGCTCGCGGGTTTCAAGCCGCCTTATGGCAAGGCCACTGCGAAGACCCTCGCGAAAGAACTCAAGAAATAGCTTGGCAAAACGGGGGGCGGGGCCTTATCGGGGCCACCGCCCGGATGCCCCTGTGGTGAAATTGGTAGACGCGCTCGACTCAAAATCGAGTTCCGCAAGGAGTGCTGGTTCGAGTCCGGCCAGGGGCACCATTCGCTTTTCGTGGCCCGCCCCGGCGAGCCTCGCCGTCAGGCGGACCAGGTCAGTAGCGCCCGGCCTCCCTCTTCGATCGTGATAGCCGAAGGATCGGTCAGCAAGACCGCTTCGCCCAGTGCGACATCCTCGCCGGCGACGCGGCAGCCCTGCGCAAGCGGAACAAAGGTCAGCTCGCCCGACGCTTCTGCGACAAGAGCGGTGTCGATCGGTGCCGCGAGTTGCGCCAGGTGGAAATGGGGACCGCTTACCAGCTTCCGGTTGGTGTGCGGATCGACGGCCGCGTCGCGCGGATCGTGGACCGGGCGGGGATTCGAGACCTTGAGCCCTTCGTCGAGATGGAGTTCGCGCGGGCGGCCGTAATCGTAGAGGCGATAGGTACAGTCGACATTCTGCTGCACCTCGACGACGGTCAGGCCGGGGCCGATCGCGTGGATCGTTCCCGACGGGTTGTAGACGAAATCGCCGGTACCGGACGGGCGCCAGTCGATCATGTCGACGATACTTCCGTCGAGCGCCGCCTCGTGGAGCGCCTCGCGCGTCGTTTCGATATTCAGGCCGACGCCGAGTTCGGCGCCCGGCTGCGCATCGAGGACGAGCCAGCATTCCTCCTTCCCGCGCGGATAGCCCGCCGCCTGCGCGGCCGCGTCGTCGGGGTGGACCTGGATCGACAGCCGCTCCGATGTGAAGAGGAATTTGACCATGATCGGCGCATCGTCGCCGGCGGGGTTCGAAAACCATATCTCGCCGATGCGGCGGCCGCCGAAATCGCCGAAATCCTTCGGGATATCGGTGCGGCCCCAGGGCTTTTCGACGACGATGGTTTCGAGGCGGGTCAGCATCGGCCCAAAATGCGGGCCGACCCGGGAAGCGTCAAGCGGAGAGCGTCAGGCGGCCCGATGCAAACGATTGCCATTGCCGCCGTTCGGCTGGTCGAGCCACAGCCCGCGCGTGTCATAGACGATCTTGTCGCCGCGTTCCTCGAGCGGGATCGACTTGAAAAGGTCGTGGTCGACGAGGACGATCAGCAGGTCGCAGGAGGCGAGCGCGCTGTCGAGGTCGATCAGCTCGGCGCCGGTGCCTGCGAACTCCATCGGCAGGCCGCGCGCATAGGGTTCGACGATCTGGATCTGCTTGCCGAAGCGGCGTGCAAGCGCGGCGGCGACCTCGACCGCGGGGCTCTCGCGGAAATCGTCGATGTTCGGCTTGAAGGCGAGGCCGAGGCAGGCGACGCGCGCCTGCGGGTGTTGCGAGACGAGCATTTCGGCGGCGCCGATGACGTGCGACGTCTTGGCGAGATTGACCTCGCGTGCGGTGCGGATCAGGCGGCTGTGGTCGGGTGCGCCGTGGACGAGGAACCAGGGGTCGACTGCGATGCAGTGCCCGCCGACGCCGGGACCGGGCTGGAGGATGTTGACGCGGGGGTGGCGGTTCGCGAGGCGGATCACCTCCCAGACGTCGACGCCCATATGCTCGGCCATCATCGACAGCTCGTTGGCGAAGGCGATGTTGACGTCGCGGTAGCTGTTCTCGACCAGCTTCACCATTTCGGCGGCGCGCGCCGAGGTGGTGACGCAGGCGCCGCGGACGAACTGGCGGTAAAAGGTCATCGCGCGGCGGGCGCAGCGCGGGGTGATCCCGCCGATGCAGCGGTCGTTGTCGACCAGCTCGACGAGGATGCGGCCGGGCAGCACGCGCTCGGGACAATAGGCGACGAAGATGTCGGCAGCGCCGGTGCAGGTGCCGGGAACCTTGAGGTCGGGGCGCAGCTCGGCGAGCAACGCGGCGACCTTTTCGGTGGTGCCGACGGGCGAAGTCGATTCGAGGATGACGAGATTGCCGGCTGCAAGCTTCGGCGCGATTGCGCGCGCAGCGGAGAGGACATAGGCGATGTCGGGACGATGCTCGTCGTCGTGCGGGGTCGGCACCGCGATGACGAAGACGTCGGCGGGGGCGACGTCGGTCGAGGCAACAAGTGCGCCGCGCGCCACGACGCCCTGCACGAGACCGTCGAGGTCGACCTCCTCGATATGAACCTTGCCGTTGTTGACCGTGTCGACGACGTGCTGGCTGACGTCGACGCCGGTCACCTTGCTGCCCGAGCGCGCGATCAGCGCGGCGGTCGGCAGGCCGATATAGCCGAGGCCGAGGACGGTGACTTTCTGTTCGGTATCAATGGGCACGCGCTACGATCTCCGCAATTTTTTCCGCCGCCTTGCCGTCGCCGAAGGGATTATGGGCGCGGGCCATGGCATTATAGGCGGCTTCATCGTCCAAAAGGCTGAAAATTTCCGAAACGATACGATTTTTGTCGGTGCCGACGAGCCGCGCGGTCCCCGCCTCGATGCCTTCCGGGCGTTCGGTCGTCTCGCGCATGACGAGCACCGGCTTGCCGAGCGAAGGCGCTTCTTCCTGCACCCCGCCGCTGTCGGTAAGAACCATCGACGAGGCGCCGAGAAGGCGGACGAAGTGCGGATAGTCGAGCGGGTCGATCAGCGCGACGTTGGAAAGGCCGCCGAGGATCGGCTCCATCGCGCTTCGAACGTGAGGGTTGGGATGGACGGGGAAGATGACCGCGACGTCGGGGCGCGCGGCGATGCCGGCGATCGCGTCGGCGATCGCCTTCATCCCGTCCCCGAAATTCTCGCGCCGGTGCGAGGTAACGGCGATGATCCGCTTGCCCGCAAAGCGCGCGATCAGCGGATCGAGCCCCGCGGCGAGCGACGGCTCCCCGTCGATCCGCGCCTTGGTCGCCAGCAAGGCGTCGATCACGGTGTTGCCGGTGATGTATATCCGGTCCGCCGGCACATTTTCGGCGCGGAGCGCCGCAGCGGCGGTTTCGGTGGGGGCGAAGTGCAGGTCGGCGACCGCGCCGGTGATCTTGCGGTTCACCTCTTCGGGCCAGGGGTGATAGATATTGCCGCTACGCAGGCCGGCTTCGACATGGCCGACCGGAATCTTGCGGAAATAGGCGGCGAGCGTCGCGGCCATTGTCGTCAGCGTATCGCCGTGGACGAGGATGCGGTCGGGCTTTTCGGTGTCGAAGGTCTCGCCGAGCCCCGTTACGAGCCGCGCAAGCAGCGCGTCGAGCGACTGGTTCGGGGTCATGACGTCGAGATCGACGTCGGGGGTGATTCGCGCGATTTCAAGAACTTGGTCGAGCATCTCGCGATGCTGGGCGGTCACGCAGACGCGAACGTCGACGCTCGAGGTGTGCTGAAGCGCGTGAATCACCGGAAACATCTTGATCGCCTCGGGCCGCGTGCCGAACACGACCACGACCTTTCGTGCCCCCGAATCCTGTGATGAACGCAATTCCAAACTCATAAATCAGCAGCTTTCCCGACGAATCCTTTGACCGCCTTAGCGTAAAGCTCTTGCCGGTCGCTTAACTTCGCACTATTCGCCGCGCCGTTCACAGGATTCTGGCTCGAAACGATCCAACAGAGCCACCCGGGGACCGTAGCATTTGCCGTCGAGGGGGCGGGCAGGTGATACATTCGTTTGTTATATAAGAGTTTCACTCGAAAAGCCCCATATGTCCTTTCTTGGTTTCCTGAAGCGCCGTCAGGGCGGAGAGCGCGTAGCGGACGTGGCATTGCCGCGTGTCCCGGCGGGCGAGCGCGTCTATGCCATCGGCGATATTCACGGCCGCGACGATCTGTTCGAGCAGCTCCTGGCCAAGGTCGAGACGGACAATGCCGCGCGCGGCAAGGCTTTCACGACGCTGATCCTGCTCGGCGACCTCGTCGACCGCGGTCCCGATTCCGCTTCGGTCATCGAGCGCGCGCTGCGCATCGGTGCGCCATTCGACAGGGTCGCGATGCTCGTCGGCAACCACGAGGAATGTTTTCTCGCGGCGCTGACCGGCGACCTGAAGCGCGTGCGCTATTTCATCCGCATCGGCGGCGACGCCACGATCCGCAGCTATTGGTGCGACGATGCCGCCTATGCGGCGGCGACCTTCGAAGAGGTCGCGGAGCAACTGCCCGGAAAGGTTCCGCAGTCGCACGTCGACTTCCTCAACCGCGGCGAGGACATGATCCAGATCGGTGACTATGTTTTCGTCCATGCGGGCATCCGCCCCGGCGTCCCGCTGGACCGGCAGAAATTGCCCGATCTGCGCTGGATCCGTGAGGAATTTATTCACGACGATCAGGATCATGGCGTGACGATCGTCCATGGTCACACGATTTCCGACGATGTCGATGAGGCGCGGAACCGCATCGGAATAGACACCGGCGCCTATCTGACCGGACGTCTGACCGCGCTGGGCCTCGAAGGCGACCGGCGCTGGTATCTCGATACTGCGGATTTCGAACTCAACTAGTTTTTTGCCCGCTTTGCGACGAAGCGATAGACTCTGCACCGGTTGGATCGCATGACCGGCTGCACAACGAATATTGGGACGGGAATTCGATGAAGCCGACAAGGTCGATGAAGCCGGTATCGGGCAGCTTGCTGCAGAACGACCTGTCCCCGGCGACGCGGCTTGTCGCCCTCGCGCTGTTCGTTTTCGCGGTCGCGCTGACCGGCGGCGGCTCGCGCAGCGATATCGCGTCGCTGCCCCTGTTGCGCGGCTTCGCGGCACTGACCTTCTTTGCGATGCTCGCATTCGTGCCCGCGGCGGCATGGCGGGGTATCCGGTTTCCGCTGATCCTGCTCGGCCTGCTGGCCGCCTGGATGTTCGTCCAGCTGATCCCGCTATCCCCCGCAATCTGGAGCGCCCTGCCGCTTCGGGATCGCGTCTTCGCAATCGACGAGTTGCTGGGGACGGGGGATCGGTGGCGGCCGATCAGCATGACCCCGACGCAGACGGTCAACAGCCTGCTGGCGCTGATCGTGCCTGCGGCAGCCCTGCTCGTCGCCGCTGCGGTACCCGCCGGCCAACGGATACGGCTGTGGTGGGCCATATGGGCCTTCGGCGTGGCGTCGGCGGTTTTCTGTCTGTTCCAGTTTGTCGCCGGCCCGCGAAGCCTGTTTTACCTCTATCGCATCACCAACGAGGGTTCGCTCGTCGGCCTGTTCGCCAACCGCAACCACAACGCGCTGCTGCTGTCGCTTTCGATCCTGTCGGCTGGCTGGCTTGCCGCAAACGAGATTGCGAGCCGTACGAAGCGGCCGCTGATCGTGCCGATGCTGATCGGCAGCATGGTCTTTTTCCTGTTGCTGATCCTGATCATCGGGTCGCGGTTCGGCCTCGTCTTCGGGTCCGCGAGCCTCCTTTTCTCCTACCTGCTCGTCCGGTGGAGCTATCGGTTCGAGCCCAAGCCGATCAATCAGGCGAGGGGGCGCGCGCATCGCCGTGCCTCCGCCGCAGCGCCGGCCGCGAGGCCCGCGCGGCGTATCCTTCTGAACCTGCTTCCCTTCCTGCTTGTCGCGGGGCTGGTTGCGGTCTTTTACTTCTCCGGCCGCGACAACACGGTCGGGCGTCTCGTCGACGGGGACGGCGCCGAGGAAATCCGCATTGCGGCCCTCGGGACCGTCGCGTCGCTGGCGAAGGGGCAATGGCTTCTGGGCTCGGGTTTCGGTTCGTTCGCCAGCGTGTATCAGATCGTCGAACCCGACGCGCTGTTGCGGCAGGACTATTTCAACCAGGCGCATAATGACTGGCTGCAATTGCCGATCGAGGGCGGATTGCCCGCGGTCCTGATCTTTCTGGCCGGCGCGTCGTGGATCGTTTCGGGCCTGGTCGGTGCACTGCGGCAACGCTCGCGGCCGCTCGGGGTCGAATTTGTCGAGCCGATCGTTCTCGCCGGCGCCTTCGCCCTGATCATACTGAATTCGATTGTAGATTATCCCTTGCGAACTCAATCGCTTGCGATGATCGCCGCATTTTTGCTCGTTATTCTCGCCCGGCTGCGTCCCGCGACCGGAGATTCCGCTCCGCGGGGCTAAAGAAGCTTCCGTAACCTCGATTTTCTTCCTATGGCCGGGCGGCCTTTACCAAATAATCTTGCTTGGAACTTTTTCATATGACCGGCCTGCGTTCCCTTGTTGTTTTTGTCTGCCTCGGCCTCGCGGCCTGCGGCGGGAGAGCGCCCGTGGCGAACGTTCCGACCAGCGGCGTTACCCTGCTCGAAGCGCTGCCGCAGCCGACCGGTGTCGATACCCAGCAGGCCTCGCGCCAGACCTTCGTCGGACCGTTCACCGAATTGACCGTCGAGGTATACGGCATTCCCGATCTCAAGCGCGATGTGCTGACCGACGGCAATGGTCGCTTTTCCTACCCCTTCGCCGGGACGATGGACGGAGCGGGGAAGACGACCGCCGAACTCGCGACCGAAATAGAGGGGCGTCTGGCGGGGCGCTACGTCCGCAATCCGCAGGTCACGGTGAACCTCAAGGCATCGACCAACCCCGCTCTGCTGCTGTCGCAGGCCGTGACGATCGACGGCGAGGTCACCAAGCCCGGCCAGTATCCGCTCGTGGGCAAGCAGACGCTGATGCGCGCGATCTCGCTTGCCGGCGGGGTCACCGAATATTCGAAGCTCGACGATGTGCTCGTCTTCCGCAAGGTCGAGGGCAAGCAATATGTCGGCATCTATAATCTGAAGGCGATCCGCCGCGGCAACTATGCCGATCCCGAGATCTTCCCGAACGACGTCGTGGTCGTCGGCGATTCTCCGCAGCGCCGCCTGTTCGAGGATGTGATCAAGGCGACGACGTTGCTGAGCACGCCGCTGGTCGTGATCAGCAACCTCGGAAACAACAACTAAGCACCCGCAATTTCTGAACGGATGATGTCGAAGATGGATAGCGTAAAAGGCCGGCGATCGATTGTGAACGCGGGAATCGCGGACCCCGATGCCGATGATGTTCCGGCCTATCGTGGCGGTCTGCTCGACATGCACATGCTCGAGCGCGCGTTCGTTGCGCTGCTGAACCACAAGGCGTGGGTGGCAGGGGCGGTTCTCGCCTGCCTTTCGCTCGGGCTGATTGCCACCTTCCTGATGACGCCGCTCTATACGAGCACGTCGCGTATCGAGATTTCGCCGCAGGCTCCCGTCGAAACCGACGTCGAGGGTGCGCGCGAGAAGACGCTGACCAACGAAATCGCCTTCTTCAACACCCAGTACAGCCTGCTCGCGTCGCGCTCGCTCGCACAGCGCACCGTGCGCGCCGGGAACCTGCTCAACGACAAGGAATTCCTTGCCGTCTACGACCTGACCGAAGGGCAGGAGGGCGGCGGCGCCCCCAACAGCGCACAGCGCGCCCAGATGGCGGAACGGGCGGAGAAGATTCTGCTCGACGCGGTCAATATCGCGCCCGTCCGTCAGTCGAGCCTGGTCGACGTCGGCTTCTCGACTCCCTCGCCGGCGCTTTCGGCAAAGCTTACGAATCTCTGGGTCCAGCAATTCGTTGCGGCCAACCTCGATCGTCGCTTCGCGGCGACGAGCGATGCGCGGAAATTCCTTGAACAGCGCATCACGGCACTGCGCCGCAACCTCGAGGATTCCGAGCGTGAACTCATCACCTACGCGACCACGAACGGCATCATCACGATCGAAGGCAAGGTCGACCCGATCAGCGGCCGCACCGTGTCCGAGCGGACGCTCGCTTCGGCAGACGTCGAACAGGTGAGCGAAGCGCTCGGCGCAGCGCGCGACGCGCGCGTCGCGGCCGAAAGCCAGCTGAGCAGCTCGACCGCCGCGGCTGACAGCTGGAGCAACAATGCTGTCAGCGCGCTTCGTCAGCGCCGGGCCGAGCTGTCGGCCGATGTCGCGCGCCTCAGCGCGATCTTCGGTGACGATTATCCCGAACTCGCCTCCAAGAAGGAGCAGCTCGCGACGCTCAATCGCAGTATCGAGACCGAGGCGCGCCGTGCCCAGGGGATCAACCGCGAGACCTATGCGGCGGCGGTCAAGCGCGAGCGCGACCTGACGGGCGAACTCGACAAGATCACGGGCAAATATCGCGACCAGCAGCGCCGTTCGATCGAATATGCGATCCTGCAGCGCGAAGTCGACACGAACCGCCAGCTCTATGACGGCCTGCTCCAGCGCTACAAGGAAATCGGCGCGGCCGGCGTCGGCACCAACAATATTGCCGTTGTCGACACGGCGGCGCCGGCGCGCAAGCCGTCGAGTCCCAACCTGTTCCTGAACCTGGCCGTGGCGCTCATCGCCGGCCTGGCGCTTGCTGCGGCCATCGTCTTCCTGCTCGAACAGCTCGACCAGTCGATCCGCGATCCGAGCGAGGTTACGGACCGCTTCGGTCTGCCGCTGCTCGGATCGATTCCGAAGGTCGAGGCCGACGATTTCGAGGAACTGCTCCTCGACAAGAAGTCGATGGTCTACGAGGCTTATCTGGCGGCCCAGACCAACCTGACCTTCCTGACCACCCATGGCGCGCCGCGGAGCTTCCTGCTCACCTCGACGCGCCCTGCGGAGGGGAAGAGCAGTTCGGCGCTCAGCCTTGCGAGCGTGTTCAGCCAGACGAACAAGAAGATCATCCTCATCGACGCGGATATCCGCAGCCCGTCGCTCAACGAGATGCTCGACATCGACAACAAGGTCGGTCTCAGCAACTATCTGACCGGCGTCGACAATGTCTCGGGCCTGATCGCCAAATCGGACGAGTTCGGCTTCGACTACATGCTCGCCGGCCCGATGCCGCCCAATGCGGCAGAGCTGTTCAGCTCGTCGCGCCTCGGCCAGCTGATCGACCTGCTGCTGAACGAATATGACCACGTCATTCTCGACGCGCCGCCGGTGCTTGGCCTTGCCGACGCGCCGCTGCTCGCACGGGCTGTCGAAGGCGTCATGTTCACGATCGACGCGTCGAGCAACAGTTCGCGGGCGATCAAATCGGCGCTCAACCGTCTTCGCCAGACCGGCGCGCAAATCTATGGCGCTCTCGTCACCAAGGTCGGCCGTCGCAACGAAATCTACGGTTACGGGTACGGCTATGGATATGGTTACGGCTATGGCTATGGCGCGGACAAGCAACAGGGCAATGGCGACAGCTGAGGCTTTCGGTAGCGGGTCATGAACAGCACAGGAAAAAAGGCTCTATTGCTCGGCGTCGGCCTCGTGGCCGCCATCGCCGCGGCGGCGCAGAGCTTCGTCATCGCCAACCAGCGCCGTGCGCCGGCCCGTTCGGTGGCCTTGGGCATGCCGCCGGTCGGTGCCGCCAAGGCTTCGCTCAGCCGTCAGCTTCAGGGCGTACGGCTGGCCAGGAAGCCGAAGTCGGTTCCCTCCGCGCTCGAGGTCCGGTTGGCGCGTGAGGCGTTTGCCGGCGACCCGCTGGCGGTTTCGGCCTTGCCGGTGCTGATCCAGTCGCTGCAGGGGCAGGGCAAGGCCGTGCAGTCGCGGCAATTGCTCACGCTTGCAAGCCAGCTGACGCGGCGCGACAATCTGATCAACGCGATGCTGATCGACGACGCGATGGCCAAGGACAATCCCGAACGGGCGGTGAAGCTGCTCGGCCAGGCCATGACGGTCAGCTACGAAGTGCGCGATCTTTATGTCGGGCGGATGGCGGCGGCGACGGTCAGCCCCGGCGCCCTCCAGGCTCTGCCGCCGATTCTGGGGCGCAATCCGAAATGGGCGGAGGATTACTGGCTGGCAGTGCTGGCCAATCCCGCGGCGATCCCGCAGGCGGCCGAAGTGCGGCAGCGTATCGCGGGCGCGCCGTGGAAGCTCGACAAGGCAAGCGAGAGCGATTTCCGGCTTATCGTCGAACTGGCTGCGCGGGGCTATCCTGCGTCGGCGTTCAACCTCGCGCATGCCCTCGGCCTGCCGCAACCGCCGGCGGGCGAGCTGCTGACCAACCCGGGCTTCGATCGCCAGCCGCGCTATGTCCCGATCGACTGGGAGCTGCTGCAGACGGGCGATATCGGCGCCAATATCGAGGCCAAGGAAGGCGCCTTGCTGCTGTCGAGCCTGCCCGACGCCTCGGGGATCGCCGCGCGCCAGATCGTTCATCTCACCCAGCCCGGCGGGTACCGCGTCCAGTGGAACATGTCGGGCCTTGCCGACCGCAAGGACGCAACCGTGAAACTGCGCCTGAGCTGCGCCGAGCGAGGCAAGGGCGGGACCCAGATCGCGCCTGCGACGCTGGCAGAGGGGACGGGCAGTGCGCGGATCGAGGTGCCGGCCTCGAACTGCAGCTGGTACTGGGCGACCATCGAACTCGACACGACGGCCGGCGATGCCGGTGTCGACATCGCGATCCGGCGCCTCAGCCTTCAGCGCGCCGCCGGAGCGGCCCCGAAGGTTGCCGCCCCGGTTTCGCAATCCACCCCCTAGATTTTTCGTAATTGGAGATTCGCGTGCGTCGCAAGATATTCGTGACCGGCACCGCCGGCTTCATCGGATTCCACCTGGCGAAACTGCTGCTCGCCGAAGGGTTCGAGGTCGCCGGTTTCGACGGCATGACCGACTATTATGACGTCAATCTGAAGCGTCGCCGGCACCAGATCCTGCTTCAGAATCAGGCGTTCCAGGCGACCGAGGCGATGCTCGAGGATCGCGAGCGGATCGACGAGGTCATCGATGCCTTCAAGCCCGACGCGATCGTCCATCTCGCGGCGCAGGCCGGTGTGCGCTATTCGCTCGAAAATCCGCACGCCTATCTGCAGGCCAACGTCATCGGCACCTTCAACGTCATGGAGGCAGCGCGCCGGAACAATGTCGGTCACCTGCTGATGGCGTCGACCTCGTCCGTCTATGGCGCCAACGAGGACATGCCGTTTCAGGAAACCGAAAAGGCCGATACCCCGCTCACCATCTATGCCGCGACCAAGAAGGCAACGGAATCGATGGGGCACGCGCATGCGCACCTTTGGAACGTGCCGACGACGATGTTCCGTTTCTTCACCGTCTATGGACCGTGGGGCCGCCCTGACATGGCGCTCTACAAGTTCGTCGACGCAATCCTCGATGGCCGTCCGATCGACCTCTACAATGGCGGCGACATGTACCGCGACTTTACCTATGTCGAGGATCTGGTCCGCGGTATCCGCCTGCTGATCGATGCCGTGCCGCAGCGCCCGGCGTCGGCCGCCGATATCGAGGAAGGCGACAGCCTGTCGCCGGTCGCGCCGTTCCGCATCGTCAACATCGGCAACAACGACAAGGTCCGCCTGCTCGACTTCGTCACCGCGATCGAGGAATCGCTGGGCCGCAAGGCCGAGCGTAATCTGATGCCGATGCAGATGGGCGATGTGCCCGCAACCTGGGCCGATGCCAGCCTGCTCGAAAAGCTGACCGGCTATCGTCCGCAGACCGATTTCCGCGACGGCGTCGCGCAGTTCGTCGCCTGGTACAGGGATTATTTCCAGAAATGACCGCCATCTCCCCCCTGCCTGATTTTGCCTCGGCGCCGATTGCCGTTATCGGCCTCGGCTATGTCGGCCTGCCGCTTGCCGTCGAATTCGGCCGTGTGCGCGACGTCACCGGTTTCGACATCAACCGGGAGCGCATCGCGGCGCTTCGCGAAGGCCGCGACGATACGCTGGAGACGACGGCCGAGGAACTGGCCGCCGCAGCGCGCCTCGGCTTTTCGTGCGACGCCGCCGATCTGTCGGCGGCGCGCGTCTTCATCGTCACCGTTCCCACCCCGATCGACGCGCACAAGCGCCCCGACCTGACCCCGCTCGTCAAGGCGTCGGAAACGGTGGGCAGGGCACTGAAGCGCGGCGACATCGTCATCTATGAGAGCACCGTCTATCCGGGCTGCACCGAAGAGGATTGCGTGCCGATCCTCGAGCGCGTGAGCGGGCTGAAGTTCAACGAGGATTTCTTCTGCGGCTATAGCCCCGAGCGGATCAATCCCGGCGACAAGGAGCATCGCCTGCCGACCATCCGCAAGGTCACCAGCGGTTCGACGGCAGAGGTCGCCGAATGGGTCGACCGCCTCTATGCAGAGATTATTACGGCGGGCACCTTCAAGGCCGAGAGCATTCGCGTCGCCGAAGCCGCGAAGGTGATCGAGAACACCCAGCGCGACCTCAACATCGCGCTGATGAACGAACTGTCGATCATCTTCGGCAAGCTCGGCATCGACACGCACAGCGTGCTCGCGGCCGCCGGGACGAAATGGAACTTCCTGAAGTTCACGCCGGGCCTCGTCGGCGGACACTGCATCGGGGTCGATCCCTATTATCTGACGCACAAGGCGCAGGCGGTCGGCTATCACCCCGAGGTCATTCTGGCCGGACGGCGTGTCAACGACGGGATGGGGGGCTATATCGCCAGCCAGACGGTGCGGCTGATGATCAAGCGCGGGCTGCCGGTGCAGGGTGCACGCATCCTGCTCCTCGGCCTCGCATTCAAGGAAAATTGCCCCGACATCCGCAACACGCGGGTTGTCGACGTGATCAGCGAACTCGCGGAATATGGGGCCGAGGTCGACGTTTACGACCCGTGGGTCGATGCCGATGAAGCGCGGCACGAATATGGCCTCGACGTGCTCGCAAAGCCGGGTGCCGGCTACGACGCGGTCGTCCTCGCCGTGTCGCACCGCGAATTCATCGAAAGCGGCGCCGCGGCGCTCCGCGCCTTCGGCAAGGATGAAGCGATCCTCGTCGACGTGAAGGGCGTGCTCCCTCTCGAAGACGCGGACCTGCGGCTGTAAGAAGCGGCGTGGCGCAATCTTCCCGGCGGCGGGAAGGGAAGGGCATTTCGTGATCCGGGCAAGCGGCATCTACATGGTCGGTCGGGCGCTCGCCGCCCTTCTCACCGTCGCGTCGATTGCCATTTTCTCGCGGCTTCTCGCGCCGGCCGACTATGGCGTCTACACGCTGACGATCACGACCTCGGCGCTGTTCAACGCCCTGTTCTGCACCTGGGTGATCCAGTCGGTGTTCCGCATGTACGCCGAAGTTCCCGACCGCGTCCGGTTGCAGAGCAGCGGACTGTTCGCGCTGTTGCTGTCGGCGGTGCTGTCCGCGCTGGCCGCGCTTGCCGTCATCCTGCTCTCGGGACGGCCGATTACAGCCGAGATGACGATCGGCATGCTGATGCTGCTGACCGGCTATTCGGTGTACGAATACAGCAATGTGCAGCTGACGTTGCAGCGCCGTCCCGCGTTGTTCGTCCAGCTCCAGCTCGCCAAGCTGCTGCTGACGCTCGCACTGCCGCTGGCGGCCTTTTTCGTGTCGCGGCGCTTCGATCATTTCATGTTCGCGCTCGGACTCGCCTATTGGTTGCCGCTTCTGATTCCGCGCTTTCTGACGTGGGCCGAAGGCGTGCGCGTGCGCCATGTCGACCGCGCGATCCTGGGGCATCTCGCGCGCTATGGCCTGCCATTGTCCTTTTCGATCCTGCTGGTTCAGCTCGGAACCAGTCTCGATCGCTATATTCTGGGCGCCAAGCAGGGCGTCGACGCCGTGGCGGGCTATGCCGCGGGTGCCGATCTTGCGATCTTCTCGATCGGAATGATGGCCTCCTCGCTCAGCCAGGCCTTTTATCCGCGGCTGCTCGAGCTTCATTCGGCGCAAGAGGACGAGGAGGAGCGTCGGCTTTATTCGCAATATATCCTGTTGTTCGTCGGCTTGCTGTTGCCCAGCGCGGTCGGCCTGCATTTCGTCGCCGACGATCTGGCGTGGATGATCACCGGCAAGGCGATCCGCGCCGACGCTGCGGTATCGCTCGGCCTGTTCGCGGCGACCGCGCTGTTCATCAACCTGAAGTCCTTCGTCGTCGACCTCAGATACCAGATCGCCAAGCGCACGGCGCTGCCGATCGTCAACGCCGGGGTGATGATCGGCCTGCTCGTTGCCGGGTGTTTCGTGCTGATCCCCGCCTATGGCGGCGCGGGCGCGGCGTGGGCCAGCCTGATCGCGGCGGCGGCCGGCTGTACCATCGCGGCGCTTGTTTCGACCCGGCTGCCGGGGACGGTCTCGCTGCCGCTTGCCGATCTCGGCAAGATCCTGGTGGCGGTAACCGTCATGGCTGCGATCCTCCACGGCATCGATCGATGGTCATATGGCGCCACCGGCTGGACTGTGGCATTGGTACGGCTCGCAGTACAGATTTTCACAGGGATAGCAGTCTATTGCGCGATCCTCGTCGCAACGAATTTCGGACCCGCGCGTCACGCGCTGAGCCGCGTTTCCGCTTTTCGCGCCCGCGGGCGCCCGCTTTGAACCGATCTGAATCATCTGCCTGCAAATGCGCGGGCGAAGGAGCTTTTTGAGAATGTCTGCAAGTCTGACCGATGTTTCGACGCACTTTGAATTCGGTGCGAACTGGAAGGATTATTCGGAGAAGATCGACGACGAGGCGATCCGGCACGCCGAAGCGGGTGTCCTCAAGCTGATCCCGAAGGAAGATATCGAGGGCCGGACCTTCCTCGACATCGGCAGCGGATCGGGGCTCCACAGCCTTGCGGCGCTGCGCCTTGGCGCAAAGTCGGTGATGGCGGTCGACATCGACGCCAACTCGATCGAAACGACGCGCAAGGTCGTGGCGGCGAACTGGCCGGGAAAGAATGTCGAGGCGCGGCTCGTGTCGATCCTCGATCCGCAGGCGCGCGATCTCGGCACCTTCGACATCGTCTATTCGTGGGGCGTGCTGCACCACACCGGCGCGATGTGGGATGCGATCGACAAGGCGGCGACGCATGTCGCGGCGGGCGGCCAGTTCGTCCTCGCCATCTATCGCAAGACGCCGCTCTGCTGGGCGTGGAAGGTCGAGAAGAAGGTCTTTACCAACGGCGGTTCGTTCGTCCGTTCGCTCATCCGCGTGCCCTATATCGCCGGATACAAGCTGCGCCTGCTGCTGACCGGAAACAGCCCGTCGAAGTTCATCGCCGAATACAAGGACCAGCGCGGGATGAATTTCTACAACGACGTCGACGACTGGCTCGGCGGCTATCCCTATGAATCGGCGACCGAGCAGGAAATCATCGATTTCATGCGCGCGCGCGGTTTCGAGCCCGAGCTTGTTCTGGAGCTCCACCCCAAGCTCGGGCTGTTCGGAACCGGCTGTTCAGAGTTTCGCTTCCGTCGCACCGCCTGAGCGCACGACCTTCGCAAACAGGTCGTCCCACATCGCGAGGACGCGATCCTTCGAATAGTCGGTAGCGGTTTCGAGCGCCGCGCGGCCAAGTTCCGCGCGCCGCGCTTCGTCGGTGAGCAACGTCGAAAGAGCATCCGCGAGCGCGTCGACATGGTCGCGGTCGGGCAGGAGGATCAGGCGCCGGCCGTTGTCGGCGAGCTCGGCGGGGCCGGTCAGCACGTCAAAGGCGATGGAGGGCAGGCCTTGGGCCAGGGCTTCGAGCAGCGCGTTGGGAAAGCCCTCGTACGAGGAGGTCATGACGAACGCGTCGGCGCGCGCATACCATTCGGCAAGGTTGCCCGCAAAGCCGGGCAGGCGGATGCGGTCTTCCAGCCCATGCTGTCTCACCCGCTCGAACGCCGCTGCACGCGCCGGCCCGTCGCCGAGCAATATGACATCCCATCCGGCCGCACCGGCGGCGATACGGGCGAACGCGTCGATCAGGACGTCGGCGCGTTTCGATTCCTCGAAGCGCCCGGCCCACAGGACAAGCTTCCGGTCGGGACCGAACAGGTCGCCGGGGTTCAGCCGGGGCGGATTGGACGGCAGCGGGTTCACCACCGGATTGGGTATCGTCGCGACCGGCGCGCGGCCGGCGCGCGCGCGCAGCCAGACGGCTGCAGTCTCGGTCTGGCCGACCAGCGCCGCGGCAAAGGGATAGGTCAGCCGACGGGCGATGCGATAGAAGGGCGGCAGGGGCGGCTGGAGAAGCGGCGGATAGGTCCGCTCGCAGGCGACGACCGGAATGCCCAGCCCCGCGGCCGCCGCGACCGCGGCGGCGTTGACGTGCGGGAGAAATGAAATGATGACATCGGGTTGGGCAGACCGTATGAACGCACGAAGAGTCCGGAGACGCGCTAGTTTTCCGGCGTTTGGCGAAGCGATATCGGCGAGAAACCGGAGTTCGACGGAATCTGACAGCGGGAAAGCGCAATCGCCTCGTCCGGAAAAGGTCGGCATCAGCGTGACGTCATGGCCCTGATCTGCCCAAGCGCTCGCAAGCAGCGCGGCGACACGTTCTGCTCCCCCGGTTTCCATCGAGGATGTGAGGAAGAGGATTTTCATTTTTCTTCTTTGCATGGTCAGGTCGGGACGCTTCACCATAATGGGTGACGAGAAGGCAAGATAGAGTAAAAAATGTCTGTTCTGAGCATACTTATCTTCTCCTTCATATTTCTCCACGCACTATCGAAAGAAATAATCCGGCAGGTCGCCAAGGTGCGGCTCGATGGCCGATTCATCATGAGCATGAATTTTGCGATCGTGTATGGCCTGTGCCCGCTCGCGGTATTTTTCTTCAAGGACCTGTATGGAGACAATGTAAATATATATGGTCTTAACGAAGACCCGCAGGTGGTACTCGAAATAGCTATTGCAGTACTGATTTCATATTTCACTTGCATCATCTTCTATGGGTCGGGGAAGCGCTCGCGATATTTCTCGCATCCGAAATATCAGGTCGGAACGATCGCGCGGACGCTCAATCTGCGCATCGTCTATGGGGTGATGCTCGTGCTCGGCGCCTTCTCGCTCTACGCCTATACCTATCAATATGGCGGATATTTTCGTACGGTCGAGCTGACGGGCCTGATCCGGCAGGGGTTGCAGGACGATTACCTCGAGACCGAGGGTTCCTTCATCTTCATCCAGAATCTGACCACCATGGCTTTCCTTGCCGCGGTTATCTCCATGGCATTC
This sequence comes from Sphingopyxis sp. BSN-002, assembly GCF_022024275.1. Classification (NCBI taxonomy): domain Bacteria; kingdom Pseudomonadati; phylum Pseudomonadota; class Alphaproteobacteria; order Sphingomonadales; family Sphingopyxidaceae; genus Sphingopyxis; species Sphingopyxis sp. BSN-002. Next base: position 767,659 of record NZ_CP091804.1, on the reverse strand, counting down.
GTTGCGGCCGAAGGGCGGCGCTATATGCCGCTTCTGATCGCCGCGGCGATATTGTCGATCATGGTGTCGCTGATCTGGGGCAGCCGCGGGCAGGTCCTGATTTTCGCGTTGATGCTGATCTTCACCTGGATGGCGACCCGTTATCCCCGGGGCGTCGGACTGCGCCCTGGCATGGTCCTGTTCTTCGTGTTGCTCGCGCTGATGGCCGATTTCTTCGTCGGGGTCGGCAAGGATATCACGGCATCGCTGTATCAGGACGACCTGACGATCGGCGATGTCGTCAGCAACTACAAATATATCCCGCTGGCACCGGTCGTCGGCTATTATGACGAGTTCATCGCGTCGCTGGTCGGAGCCTTCTCGTACAGCGGTCTCGACTACAGCTATTATTACGACAGCTTCGCCATCCCGTTATACCTTGTTCCCGGCCGCCTGTTCGGGATCGAAAAGCCCGAGACGATCGTCGTTCTCAACACCTATCTCGTCCATGGCGTCTGGGAGCAGATGACGCCGCCGGGGCTGGTAGGATATGGCTATTATTCGCTCGGTTTTCCCGGCGTCGTCATTTCCAGCGGCATCTACGCCTTCGTGCTCGGGCTGCTTGACCGGGCGAAGGAGATCCGGACCTTCGACAAGTCGGTCTTCCCGGTGATCTATGCGCCGTTCGTCCTTTACTGGGGCATCTATTATTTCCAGGGCGATCCGAAGAATCTGACGCTCAGCATGACCCCGACGGTCATCCTGATCCTGGCGTTCTGGTTCCTCTCGCTTTCGAAGCGCCGTCCTGTCCGGCCCGCCAGCGCCTGACCTCATGACGACATCATTGCCACGCGTCCTCCACGTCATCACCGGCCTGGATACGGGCGGAGCCGAACGTTCGCTGTTCAATCTCCTGCAATCGGGGCTGCGGCACCGGTTCGACAACCATGTCGTGTCGCTGTCGGGACCGGGCCATTATGGCCCGTTGCTGCGCGACCTCGGCATTTCCGTCCATGCGCTGGGCATGCGCGAGGGGACGGGGCCTGTCGGCGCGCTGTCGCGGCTTCGTATGCTGGTGCGCGAGATCGCGCCGGGCATTGTGCAAGGATGGATGTATCACGGAAACCTTGCGGCAAGTGCCGCCGCATGGGGTCAGTCGCCGAAGCCTGCGGTAAGCTGGAACATCCGCCAGTCGCTCGATGCGATCGGGCTCGAGAAACGTGGTACGCGGTGGACGATCAACGCCCTGAAGCCGCTGTCGCGCGCGCCGCGCGCGATCATCTATAACAGCTACCGCGCGTGCGAGCAGCATGAAGCGCATGGCTATTCGGGCGCCCGGTCGCTTGTGATTCCGAACGGATTCGATACGCAGAAATGGTGGCCCGACCCTGCACGCCGCGCGGAATGGCGCGAAAAACTGGGGCTGACCGCGGACGAGGTCGCGCTGGGCTATATCGGGCGCTTTCACCCGATGAAGGATATCCCGACGTTTCTCGACGCCTGCGACCGTGCGCTCGGTGTCAATCCCGACCTGCGCGTCGTCATGGTCGGTGAAGCGCTCGACGGGAATAATCCCGAGATCGTCGATGCCATCGCGCCGGAAAAGCGCGCACGCTTCCGGCTGCTCGGCCGCCGCCCAGACGTGGAGACGATCCTGCCGGCGTTCGATCTCTTCTGCCTCGCGTCGAGCCGGAACGAGGGTTTCCCCAATGTGCTTGGCGAGGCGATGGCGTCGGGGTTGCCGTGCGTCGCCACCGATGTTGGCGACAGCGCGCGGTTGATGAACGGCCTGGGGCGGGTCGTTCCGCCGGGTGATGCGGCGCAAATGGCGGAAGCAATTGGTGAAATTGCCGCGATGGATCTTGCGCGCCGTAGTGAAATGGGCGAAGCGGCGCGCGACAGGATTGTTGCCACCTATGGCCTCGATGCCACCGTCGAGGCCTATGCCGGGCTCTATGATTCGATGCTGAAAAGAGACGTTTGATGTGTGGCTTTACGGGGTTCCTCGACCGGGCGGGTTTTGCCGACGGTGAAGCGCTGCTGCGACGGATGGCGGATACGATCGTCCACCGCGGACCCGACAGCGACGGTTATTGGGTCGACAGTGAGGCCGGGATCGCGCTGGCGCATCGCCGGCTCGCGATCATCGATCTGTCGCCCGCGGGACATCAGCCGATGCTCAGCGCCGACGGCCGCTATGTGCTGAGCTATAACGGCGAGATCTACAATCACCTCGACATGCGCCGCGAACTCGAGACCGCGGGCGCCATCGCTTGGCGCGGCCATTCGGATACCGAAACGCTGCTCGCGGGCTTCTCGGTGTGGGGCGTGCTCGGCACGCTGCAACGCGCGAACGGCATGTTCGCCTTTGCGCTGTGGGACCGCGCCGAACGCAAACTCTATCTCGCCCGCGACCGTATGGGCGAAAAGCCGCTCTATTACGGGATGCAGGGGTCGGCGCTGCTCTTCGGATCCGAACTCAAGGCGCTGCGCCAGCATCCGGCGTGGCGGGGCGGGGTAAACCGCGACGCGCTGGCGCTGTTCCTGCGGCACAATTATGTGCCCGGCCCCTATTCGATCTATGACGGTATCCTGAAGCTGCCGCCCGCCTATTATCTGGAGATCGGCCCCGACGACCGGACGCTGCCCGAGCCGGTCGCCTATTGGGACATCGCCGAAAAGGCGCGCGAGGGCCACGCCAATCCCTTCGCGGGGTCGGCCGAAGCATCGGTCGATGCGCTCGACACGCTGCTCGGCGATGCGGTCAAGATCCGCATGGCCGCCGACGTGCCGCTCGGCGCCTTCCTGTCGGGCGGCTATGATTCGAGCACGATCGTCGCGCTGATGCAGGCGCAGTCGCAGCGGCCGGTGAAGACCTTCTCGATCGGTTTCTCCGAAGCCGAATATGACGAGGCGCATCATGCGAAGCGCGTCGCGGCGCACCTCGGCACCGACCATACAGAGCTTTACGTCACGCCGCAGGACGCGCTCGACCAGATCCCGCTGCTGCCGCATCACTGGGATGAGCCCTTCGCCGATTCCTCGCAAATCCCGACGCTGCTCGTCAGCAAGCTGGCGCGGACCGAGGTCACCGTCAGCCTGTCGGGCGACGGCGGCGACGAACTGCTCTGCGGCTATAACCGCTATGCGCAGGGTTATGACATCTGGCGCCGGCTCGGAAAGCTGCCGCGCGGGATGCGCAAGGCGGCGGCCGCGGCGCTGCGACTGACCCCGGGGCGCGCGATCGACACGGTCATGAAGGCTGCCCCGTCGAAGCTGCGGACGCTCGCGGTCGGCGACCGTCTGCTCAAGCTTGCCGACGTCCTCGACGTTGAGCGCTCGGATGATTTCTACCGCTCGCTGATTTCGCACGCGAAGCATCCCGAGCAGCTCGTTCCCGGCGCGCGCGAGCCAGAGACGCTTCTCACCGCCCACGATCCGGACTGGGAGGGTAGCGATTTCCGCGACCGCATGATGTACCTCGATATGCGGACCTATCTGCCCGACGACATCCTGGTGAAAGTCGACCGCGCGAGCATGGCGGTCAGCCTGGAATCGCGTGTTCCGCTGCTCGACCACCGCGTCGTCGAATTCGCGCTCGCGCTGCCGCTGGCGCATAAGCTGAAGAACGGCGAGTCGAAATGGCCGCTGCGCCAGCTTCTCTATCGTCACGTCCCGCGCGAGATCATGGAGCGGCCCAAGATGGGGTTCGGCGTACCGATCGACCATTGGTTGCAGGGGCCGCTGCGCGACTGGGCCGACGATCTGCTCGCCGAAGACCGGCTGAAGCGCGAGGGCTTTTTCAACGTCGACGAGGTGCGTCGTCTTTGGAGCGAAACGCGAAGCGGCCGGCGCCGCTGGCACTATCATGTCTGGGATATCCTGATGTTCCAGGCGTGGCTCGACGCGCAGCGGGCGAATTGAGCGCGGCGCGATGCTGAAACGCGGATTCGACCTGGTGATCTCGGCGCTGCTCTTCGTGCCGGCGGTCCTCGTCTGCCTTGTCGCGGCGCTGTTTTCGGGACTGGAATTCCGCGCCAACCCGCTGTTCGTGCAATCGCGCGTCGGCCGCGATCAGCGGCCGTTTCGCCTCTACAAGATCCGCACGATGGCGCCGACGACCGGCGACCGTCCGTCACACGAAGTCGCGGTCACGCGCATTTCGCGGTCGAGCGCGCTGATCCGCAAGCTGAAGCTCGACGAACTGCCGCAGCTCATTTGCGTGTTGCGCGGCGAGATGAGCCTGGTCGGGCCGCGCCCGTGCCTGCCGATCCAGCATGAGCTGATCGACGCGCGCGAGCGGCACGGTGTGTTTCGCGTCCGGCCCGGGGTGACCGGGCTGGCGCAGGTGCAGGGCGTCGATATGTCGGAGCCCGAACGGCTCGCGGCGATCGACGGCGACTATGTCGCGAACCAGAGCCTGGTGGGCGATATGCGGATCCTGCTCCACACCTTCGGCGGCGGGGGCCGCGGAGACGCCGCGCAGCGTTAAGGCGCGACCGCGCGCTCGATCAGCGAAGCCGCGGGGACGGGCCAATCGAGTGGACAGTCCTTGGCGAAACGCTCTCCCGAAAAGGCGGCGTCGCCGAACAGGCTGTCGCCGCGCTGGCCGAGGAGCCGGCGAAGGAGCCCGCGTCCGGCGCTGCCGATCGGAAAGAGCCGGGGCTCGCGGCCGAGCGCGCGCGATATGCGCGCATAGAATTCATCGGTCGAAAGCGCCGGAGAGTCGGTGACAATATAGGTTCCGGCGAGACGGGCTTCGGCGGCCGCGAGCAGCGCCGCGGCGAAATTGTCGACATGGACGATACTGCGCCGGTTGTTCGTGCCGCCGATCGGTAGCGGCAGGCCGCGCCGCGCCGCCGCGCGCAGCATCGCGAACGGACCGCCGGCATCGGCGCCGATCAGGATCGGCGGACGGAGGATTGCGAGCCGCACCGCGGGATGGCTCGGCGCGAGGTCCGAAAGCCGGTCGTCGCCGCGCCGCTTGCTGATCCCGTAGGACGTCGTCGGACGGCCCTCATAATCGTCGGATACCGTCTCTCCGGCGCGTGTCGCGCTGGTCAGGGCGGCAACGCTGCTGACATGGACGAAGGCCGGAACCCCGGCGGCAGCGGCGGCGAGGAACAGGCGCTCGGGCAGGGCGACATTGGCGTCCTCGGCGGCGGGCCCGATCCCGCTCTTCTCCCCGGCGCAGTTGATCAGGGCATCGCATCCGGCAAGCTGTTGCTCCAGCGCTGCTGCATCCTCGGTGCGCCCGATCGGCACCATGTCGACGCCTTTTGCCGCAAGATGATCGGCGAGATGTCCGCCGAGGAAACCCGTGGCGCCTGCGACCGCAATACGCATTGTCTTTCATACCCTTGCAACGAGCCGCTGGTTCAAGCGCCGGCTCAAGTCCGCTCTTGACGCCTCGCGCACGAAGGCGTCAAGCGGGCGCGCAGGACGAAACGGAAATATGGCCAAAATTCTGATCAACGGGTCGCACGCCCATTATCTCTATAACTTCCGGTCCGCGCTCGCCGAGGAGATGATCCGGCGGGGACATGAGGTGCATGTGGCCTCGCCCGAACTGCAGGGCGAGTTCGCAGACCATTTCCGGAGGATGGGTGCGATCCCGCACGATATCGCGCTCAAGCGGACCAAGGTGTCGTTCACGGGCGACATTCTCTATTACCGCAGCATGGTCCGGCTGATCCGCGAGCAGCGGATCGATTTCGTCCTCAATTACACGATCAAACCCAATATCTGGGGTAGCCTCGCCGCGAAAAAGGCGGGCGCTCGATCAGCGAGCATGGTGACGGGGCTTGGCTTCGCCTTTATCGAGCGGAGCGGGCTGGTCCGCAAATTGACGCAGAAGATCGCGCAGGGACTGTACCGGCTGGCGACCAATGCCAACAGCCATGTCGTTTTCCAGAACCCCGACGACCGCGACGATTTCATCGCGGCGGGCTGCCTGTCCGACGCCTCGAAGGTCGTGATGGTCAATGGGTCGGGAATCAATCTCGACCAGTTCACGCTGGCCGCACTCCCCGAACAGCCGGTGTTCCTGACGATCGCGCGGCTGCTCCACAGCAAGGGGCTCTATGAGCTCGCCGAGGCGAGCCGCGTCGTGCGGGCGACGGTTCCCGGCGCGCGGATACGGATCGCCGGGATGCTCGATACCGGTCCCGACGCGGTGACGCGCGCCGAACTCGACGAATGGATCGCCGACGGGATCGAATATCTGGGCTTGCTCGACGATGTTCGTCCGGCGCTCGCCGAGGCTTCGGTCTTCGTACTACCGTCGTGGCGCGAGGGAACGCCGCGCACCGTGCTGGAGGCGATGGCGATGGGGCGGCCGATCATTACGACCGACGCGCCCGGTTGCCGCGAGACCACGGTCGACGGGCTCAACGGCCGGCTGGTGCCGCTGAAGGATGCCGAAGGTCTGGCACGCGCGATGGTCGAGCTGGGCGCCGACGCTGCACTTCGCGCATGCATGGGCGCTGCGAGCCGCAAGATCGCCGAAGACAAATATGACGTCCACCAGGTGAACGCCTCGCTGCTCGATCAGATCGGGCTTTAGGCGCTGATCTTTCCGGCGTTCTCGGGTGCGTATTCGGGGACGAGTCGCCCGATGATCCGGACCGCCGCATCGGCATCGCCGCTCTGGCGGATCGTTCCGTCGAGCTGGGCGAGGGCCTGCTCAAGGTCGGTCCAGGGCCAAAGGATTTCACGCGCGCGCATGATCCGCGGATGGTTCGTCGACTGCGGATTGTCGCCGATGAGCAGCTCCTCATAGAGCTTTTCGCCTGGCCGCAATCCGGTTTCGACGATCTCGATATCGCCGTCGGGATTGTCGCCGTCGCGGATCGCAAGTCCCGACAGGCGGATCATCGTGCGGGCAAGGTCGATGATCTTCACCGGCTGGCCCATATCGAGCACGAACACTTCGCCGCCCTTCGCCATCGCGCTCGCCTGGATGACGAGCTGCGCGGCTTCGGGGATCGTCATGAAATAGCGGGTGATCTCGCGGTCGGTGACGGTGACGGGTCCGCCGGCGGCGATCTGCGCCTTGAAGCGCGGGACGACCGACCCGCTCGAGCCGAGGACGTTGCCGAAGCGCACCATGCTGAAGATCGTTTTCGTACCCGGCTGTTCGGCGCGCGCCTGAAGGATCAGTTCGCACACGCGCTTCGATGCACCCATGATGTTCGTCGGGCGCACCGCCTTGTCGGTGCTGATCAGGATGAAGTTCGAAACCCCTGCGGCCTCCGCCGCCTCGACGCTGTGCAGCGTGCCCATGATATTGTTGCGCAGACCCGACAGCGGGTTCGCCTCGACCAGCGGCACATGCTTGTAGGCAGCGGCATGGAAGACCGTGTCGGGCCGGTAGTGGCGATAGATGCGCGTCATCGACGAGCGTTCGGACACATTGGCAAGTTCGGGGATCAGCGGGACGTCGACGCCGAGCTCTTTCATCAGCTCGCCGAGTTCCTGCTCGATCGCGTAAAGCCCGTATTCGGACTGTTCGAGCAGGATCAGCCGGGCAGGGCGGCAACGGACGATCTGGCGGCAAAGCTCGCTGCCGATCGAGCCCCCGGCGCCCGAGACCATCACGGTCTTGCCGACGATGGTCTTGCCCATCAGCAGCTCGTTCGCGGCGACGGTCTCGCGCCCGAGCAGTTCCTCGATCTGGATTTCGCGCAGATCGTTTACGGTGATGCTGCCGTCGATAACGTTGGTCAGATTGGGCAGTGAGCGAACATATATGCCCTCGTCCTGCAGCGTTTCGATGATCTCGCGCCGCCGGGTGCGCGACGCGCTGGGGATCGCAAGCAACACTTCATCGACATGCGTATCGTCGAGCAGACGCTCCAGCCGGGCCGAGCCGAAGACGGGCGTACCGTCGAGGCGCTGCCCGTCGAGCCGCTGGTCGTCGTCGATGAAGCCGACGAGGTGGACCTTCGGCTCGTGCCGCAGCGACAGCGCGAGCTGTTGTCCCGCGCGTCCGGCGCCATAGACGAGCACGCGGCGGGCATCGACCTCGACGACCTTGAGCAGGTCGAGCAGCGCAAAGCGGACGAAGATGCGGCTCGAGGCGAGCAGCAGGAGGAAGATGATCGGATGCAGGACGCTCAGCGTCCGGGGTACGTCGTGGATGCGGAAGGTCACGAGGATCGCGACCAGCGGCAGTGTGAGCAGGCCGCAGGCGATCACGAGATCGGCGACGGTGCGAGCGCCCGAATAACGGATGAGCGAGCGATAGACGCCCGCCCGCCAGGCAATCGGATACCATAGCGCCAGCGCGATGGCGCCGAAGGTCAGGATCGGCGTGGACATAAGGTCCCAGATGCCGAGCCGCAGCGAAAAGGCGATCACCGCCGCCGCGATGCAGAGGATACCGTCGACGGCGACGGCCGTGAACTGGCGCTGCCGGCGGGGTCGGTCGACAATGAAGGTCAGGAGCGCGGCGCGGAGATGGCGCCAGTATTTGTCGTCGGAGATCATCATTTATCGGTCAATTTCCAATGGATATCCAACACCCCCGACGCCCGCACTAGCCGCTGGCGGCGTTCCGCTCAAGCGAACAGTTGCGCGGAAGCGGGCGGGAAGGCTCCACTCCGGAGTTGATAAAACTATATCGCGCATGGTCGATCGCCCTCCGCCTCAGGGACGATAACCCTGTCAGGGAGCTTTGGTTCCCGGTTTCGGAAGGTGTCAGTCGCCGTCGAATCCGTGCGGATTTTCGGACTGCCAGCGCCAGCTGCTGGCGCACATCGCGTCGACGTCGAGTGCGGCACGCCAGTCGAGCAGCTCGCGGGCCTTGGCGGTCGCGGCATAGCTGCTCGCGACGTCGCCGGGGCGGCGAGGGGCGATTTCGAAGGCGATGGGGTGGCCGCACGCGCGCTCATAGGCCGCGACAAGTTCCTTCACCGTGATGCCCTGACCGGTGCCGACGTTGATCGCTTCGCAGCCGGTGGTGTGCGCCGCATATTCGATTGCGGCGAGATGCGCGGCGGCGAGGTCGACGACATGGATATAGTCGCGCTCGCCGGTGCCATCGCGGGTGTCGTAATCGTCGCCGAAGATCGACAGCCTGTCGCGTCGCCCCACTGCGACCTGCGCAACGAAGGGCATCAGATTGTTCGGAATGTCCTGCGGATCCTCGCCGATACGGCCCGATTCATGCGCGCCGACGGGGTTGAAATAGCGCAGCAGCACCGCCGACGCGCCGGGAGTCGCGCTCGCCCAGTCGCCGATCACGCCCTCGGCCATCGCCTTGGTGCGGCCGTAGGGATTGGTCGGGCCGATCGGGTGGGCCTCGTCGAAGGGCAGATACTGTGCCTCGCCATAGACCGTCGCCGAGGAGGAGAAGACGATGCGGCGGCATTCGGCGGCGTCCATCGCCGCGAGCAGGTTCATCGTGCCGGTGACATTGGTCTGGTAATAGCGAAGCGGAATGTCGTTCGACTCCCCGACTGCCTTCAGCCCTGCGAAATGCACCACCGCGTCGGGCGCGAAGGCGGTCAGCGTCTTTGTCAGGCCGTCGATATCGCAGATGTCGCCCTCGACCATCTCCATGTCGCGGTTGGTGAGCTGGCGGACGCGCGCGAGTGACACCGGCGAACTGTTCGAATAATTGTCGAACACGCACACCTCATGCCCCGCTGCAAGCAGCGCGACGAGCGTGTGGCTGCCGATATAGCCGGCGCCGCCGGTGACAAAGACCTTCATTTGTTTCCTCCAGCGGGCAGCAGCCATAGCGCGGAGGCGGCAAATAGCCAGTTAACTGTCGGTATCGCGGCGGAAATAGAGCGCGTTCGATCCGTCGGCCGCGAAACCCGGTGCGCGGGCGAAGAGGGCAGGGACATGGCGTTCGAACTCGCCGCGGGTCGCGAGGCCGTGCGCGACGAGCCTGGAATCGTGCAGCCAGAGCACAGAATCCGCAAATTGCGCGACGAGCGACAGGTCGTGCAGGACGACGATGACGGTGCGGCCTTCTTTCGCGCGCGCCGCGAGGCACTCCATCACGCGATACTGGTTCGCGGGGTCGAGCGCCGCGGCAGGTTCGTCGGCGAGCAGTAACGGCGTGTCGGCCGCGAGCACGCGCGCGAGGCAGGCGAGCGCCTGCTCGCCGCCCGAAAGGCTGGTGACGGCGCGGTGGGCAAGATCGGTACAGCCCGTATCGCGCATCGCCCGTGCGATGGCGATTTCATCTTCGGTACGGAGGCGGCCGGGAACCGCACCGAAGGCGAAACGGCCGAGTGCGACCATGTCGGTGACGCTGATGTCCCACGCGAGTTCGTGCGCTTGCGGCAGATAGGCGAGGCGGCGCGCTCGCTCGGTCGGCTTCAACGCCCTGAGGTCGGTGTCCCCGAGATGGACGCTGCCGCTTGAGGGGATGATGTTGGCGATGGCGCGGAGCAGGGTCGATTTGCCGGCGCCGTTCGGGCCGACGACCGCGGTGAGCTGGCCGGGCGCAAGGCTGGCCGAAACACCGTCGAGCAAAAGCTTGCCGTTCGCCCGGACGGAGAGGGTATCGAGGATAAGCTCAGACATGCGACGTCCTCCCGCGGCGCAGGACGATTGCCATGAAGATCGGCGCCCCGGCGAGCGCCGCGACGACACCCAGGCGGAGCTCGTTGTCGGTAGGGAGCAGGCGGACGAGCAGGTCGGCGAGGACGAGCAGCAGCGCGCCAAGCCAGGCCGAAGGCAGCAACGCGCGGCCGGGGTCGTGGCCGGTCCATGGCCGCACGAGATGCGGGGCGACGATGCCGACGAAACCGACGGCGCCGGCGAGCGCAACCGCGGCGCCGGTCGCGATGCCGGTGCCGGCGATGACGAACAACCGCGTCTTGCGTCCGTCGAGGCCGTGCGCGGTCGCGGCGGCTTCGCCGATCGACAGCAGCGACAGGTTCGCGCGCTGGCTGAGCAGCAGCAGCGATCCGAGCAGGACGAGCGGTGCCGAGATCGCGAGATCGGACAGCGAGCGGTTGGCGACCGACCCGAGCGTCCAGTTGACGAGGTCGGAGAGCGAGAAGGGGTTCGGCGCGAAGTTCAGGATCAGCGCCATCAGCGCGCCGGCGAGGCTCGACAGGCCGACGCCGGTCAGGATCAGGCTCGCCATCCCCTGCGTGCGCACGGCAACCGCCGCGAGCAACGCCGTGACGAGCGCCGAGGCGGCGATCGCGCCGAGCGGCAGAATCCACGGCGAAAGCGCGGCGAGGCCGAAATAGAGCGTCGTGGTCGCGCCGAGAGTCGCCGCGGCCGAGACGCCGAGGATGCCCGGCTCCGCAAGCGGGTTGCGGGTGAGAGCCTGCAACGCCGCACCGCACAGGCCGAGCGCCGCGCCGACGACTGCGGCGGCGAGGACGCGCGGCAGGCGGATGTCGGCGATGATGATCGACGCGGCAGGATCGCTGCCGTTCAGCCAGTCGGCGATCAGGCGCGGGGAGATGCCGTCGGGACCGGTCATCAGCGCGAGCAGGGCGGCAAGCAGCAGAAGCAGCGCAAGCAGGGCGTTGAGGCGCAGCGTCATGTCGTTTTTCCCTTTGCCGCCGCGAGTTTGGCGACGGCATGGCCGGTCAGCCAGTTGCCGCACGAAATCCACGCGCCGGGCACCTCGACGTCGATGGCCTTCGCCAATGCTTCGGCGACGACAGGATGGCGCGACGAGGTCCAGTAATCCTGCCGGTAACGTGCGCTGTCGAAGAAGGCGCGGAACACGACGTCGGGCGCCTTGCGAACCATCTGTTCGAGCGGCAGCGTGCCCCAACCGGGCTCGGCGCGATACGGCTTGTATCCCGCGGCGCCTATGACCTCGGCCACCAGGCTGCCGGGGCCCGTCGTAACGTCGCCCGGCGTCACATAGAGCGCCGTTCCGCCGTGCGCGGGCTGACGCCTCGCAGCAGCAAGTTCGGCGTCGAAGGCTGCGATACGCTGCTGTGCCTGCTTTCCGGCGCCGAGTTCCCCGCCGACGCGCAGCACGTCAGTACGGACGTCGTCGAGCGTCATGGGAAAGCCGAGCTGGACCACGCGGATACCGATCGCTTCAAGCTGGCGATCGAGCTTGGCCCCGCCGCCATAGGAGCGCACCACGACCGCAGGCCGCAGCGCGACGATATCCTCGAGCTGCGGGCGGAGGCGCGGAAGGCCCCCCGCAAGCGGCTTCGAGAAGCTCGCGTCGCTGTCGGTTTCAAACGACACCGCGCGGATGCGATCGCGCGGCAGCAGGCCGAGCGTCATCTGGTCGGCGCAGAAATCGACGCTCGCGACCCCGTGCAATGCGGGCAGCGGCGCACGCTGCTGGCACCCCGTAAGGGCCACCAGCAGAGCGAGAGCCGCTGCCCCCCGCATCAGAAGCCCCAGCGGACCCCGACATAGGCCGAGCGGCCCGCGGTGCCGTAGCCGGCGGCGGTCTGATAATCCTCGTCGAACAGATTCTCGACGCGGCCGAACAGCTCGATCCCGGCATAGACCGGATAGCTCGCGCGCAGGTCGACGAGGACATAGTCGTCGAGCTCGACCGAGTTGAAGCGGTCGTCGAAGCTTTTGCCTGCATAGCGTACCGCGACCGACAGGTCGGCACCATCGAGCGCGCCGCCCGGCGTCCACGCGAGTTCGGCGTTGGCGAGGTGCCTCGGACGCCGCGCGAGGCGGTTGCCTTCATAGAAGCCACCCGGGGTGCGATCCTTGACCGACAGCAGCGTATAGTTGGCGTTCAGCTCGAGCTGTTCGCCGATCTTCGCGCCGCCTTCGACCTCGAACCCTTCGCCGCGGGCGCGGAGGATATTGTCATAGGTTCCGAACGGGCGGTTGCCGGTGGCGCAGATCGCGGGCAGCGGGTTCGGGGTCGTCGGGCAGGTGACGAAATCGATGAGATTGCGGCTGTTACGGCGGAAAGCCGCGACGTCGAGGAACCATTGCTGCCCGTCGCCGAAGCGGAGGCCGATCTCGTACGAACGCGCGCGTTCGGGCGCGAGGTCGGGATTGCCATAGGCGCCCGCGCTGTCGGAGAGCTGGAACAGGGTCGGGGCCTTGAAGCCTTCGCGATAGCTGGCGCGGATCGTGACGAGATCTCCGATCTTCTGCCCTGCGTCGAACGCCAGCGTTGTGGCGCCGCCGAAATCGCGGTGATCGTCGTGGCGGATGCCCGCGGTGAGCGACAGCGTCTCGGTCGGCTTGCCGACGAGCATGCCCCAGAAGGACGTCGTCGCGGTCTTGCCATTGTCCGCCGCGAAGCCGTCGTCGGTGAAGGCGTGCGTCCATTCGCGCTCGGCGCCCGCGAGGACGCGAAGCTGCGCGATGGCGGCCCAGTCGATGCTGTAGCTCAGCCGTTCGTTGCGGCCGCGCGCGGTGAAGCTGGGTGCGGTGCCGAAATCGGGATTGTAGTTGTCACGATTGACGTCGGCGAAACCGAACTGGAGCTTGTGCGAGAAGCCGGTCGTGCTGTCGTTGCCGCCGGGACGATGCTCGATCGTTGCCGCGGCATAATGTTCGCGCGTCTTCTGGAACTCGTTGGTGTCGATCAGACCATAGGGCGGCGAAAAGCTGAAGCCGTCGAGGTCGACGCGGCTGTCGGCATAGAGGCCGAAGGCGCGGAAGACGAGCGTGTTGCCGATCTCGGTGCGGTTGGTGAGGTTCAGCGAATATTGGCGATAGCCGTCACGCTCGGTGCCGACGGCCGCGCTGCTGATCCCGTCGGTGCGGGTGTAGCCGCCACCGATGCCGAATTGCGAGGCACCGAGCGAGGTGCGGAGTTGACCGTTCGCGCGCACCGTGTCGCGCGCGCCATATTCGGCGCCGATCTGGCCGCTTGTCGCGCCCGCTTCGGCTGCGCCTGCATTGGTGGTCGTCACTGCGACCACACCGCCGATCGCGTGGCTGCCCCACGGCAGGCTGTTCGCGCCGCGCAGCACCTCGACGCGGTCGATGTTGCCGAGCATCAGATTGGCGAAATCGAAGCCGCCGCCGGGCGACGAGGGGTCGCCGACGCGGACGCCGTCGATCAGGACGAGCGTCTGCTCGGCTTCGGCCCCGCGGATGCGGATGTTGGTCACACCGCCGAGGGTGCCATTCTGGTTGAAGCTGACGCCGGGCAGGCGGACGAGCTGGTCACTGACCGAACCATTCTGGGCGCGGCGGATGTCGGTGCCATCGATCACCGAGACCGAGGCGTTGCTTTCATCGGCAGCCAGCGGCGCACCGATGACGGTGATTGTGCTGTCTTCGCTGCCGGTCACGCTTTCCTGTGCGAAAGCGGGTGTCGCCGCCGCGACGGCGATGAGCGACAGGGTGGATGTCAAAATACGGGTCTTCATGCGGATTCTCCAAACGTAACGGCCTTTGCCGTCACGCGAGAATCCCCGCCTGCTCCCGGTGCACCCCGCCCGCGCGCAGATAACGGCGACGCTCTGGCAGGTCTCCTGGCTGCCGGGTCAGCAGTGAATGCGGGCCTTCCCAAGGCAGTCGCCCAAGTGGCACGGAGTGCATCCACCTCGCCGGTTACAGTTGCGGGGGCAGCGCCGGATTTGCACCGGATCTTCCCTTTTCATGCCCGTCTCCGGGCAACCCGAGGTCACGAGGCGGGCGGCTAGCAGAGCTTTTTGTGCGCCGCAATGGACAAATGCCGCAGCGTCAGAGCGCCTCTTCGACTGTCTTGACCGGCGCGGTCTTGGCGAAAGGGCTGAGACCCAGCCAGGATTCGATGCTGTCGGTGAGGTCATCGTCGCCCGTGAGAATCAGTCGGCGTTCGCCGACCGCATCGGTCACGCGGTCGTAGCCCATCCAGATCGCGGTCATCGTGCGAAGGTCGGTTGCGGCATAGAGATCGACGTCGAAACCGGGGTCGACCGAGCAGAGCTGGGTCTCGTCGCCGGGTTCGACGACGAGCCACCATGAACGGCGGTCGGCGGGGACGTCGGTGTAGCGGAACTGTACGATCGTCTTGCGGTCGGGCATCGGGTCGAGCACGAGGCCGCGGCGCATGTCCCACATCAGCAATTGCACATCGAGTTTTTCGAGCGACAGGTCGCCGTCGATCCAGCGCTTGCCCCAGACTCCGAACGCCTCGACGACGGGGGCGAGCTCCTGTCCGGCGCGGGTCAGGCGATAATCGAAGACGCCCGATTCTCTCGGCACCGGGGCGCGATAGACGATGCCGGCAGCTTCCAGATCCTTCAGCCGCTGCGACAGCAGGGCGGGGGACATGCGGGGGACACCACGCCGCAAGTCATTGAAACGGGTCGATCCTGCAGCGAGCTCGCGGACGAGCACGATCGTCCAGCGCGTGCACAGCACCTCGGCCGCCATCGCGACCGGACAGAATTGGCCATAGCTGGTATTCGCCATGATAAGCTCCTCGGCGGACGCTATACCTTATGAGTCGCCGAAGAGGCGAGTTCAGTTTCTGTATCGGGGGCGATTCAGTTCCTGAACTATCGTGTTGGAGCATCAATCTTCAGAGGCCGTCGTCAGCAAGGGATACCAATGGAGATGAACATGCTTGCCACGACTGAAACGAAGACCCCCCAATATTGGCTCGAACTCGCCGACAAGATCGCTGCGAAGATCGGTGCGTCCGCCGCGGCGCACGACCGCGACGGCAGTTTCGTTGCCGAAAATTACGATCTGCTCCGCGAAGCCGGGCTGATCGGCGCCGCGGTGCCGGTCGAGCTTGGCGGCGACGGACTCGACTATGCGACGCTGTGCGGCGTCGTCCGCCGCCTTGGCGCGGCGTGCGGCTCCACCGCGCTCGCCTTCTCGATGCATTGTCATCAGGTCGCGGTCGCGGCGTGGCGCTGGCAGCATATGCAGGCGCCGACCGACGGGCTGCTGCGCCGGGTGGCGGCCGAGAATCTGGTGCTCGTGTCGAGCGGCGGATCGGACTGGCTGCAAGGCTCGGGCAGCGCGACCAAGGTCGAAGGCGGCTTCCTGATCAACGCGCGGAAGGTCTTCTCGAGCGGCTGTCAGGCGGGCAACATCCTGATGACCAGCGCGGTCTATGAAGATCCCGAGGCGGGACCGAGCGTGCTCCACTTCGGCGTCCCGTTCAGCGCCGAGGGCGTCACGATCCTCGATACGTGGGACACGATGGGGATGCGCGGCACCGGATCGCACGACGTCGAGCTGAAGGATGTGTTCCTGGCCGACGCCGCGGTGTCGGGCCGGCGTCCGCAGGGCAAATGGCATCCGCTGTTCCACATCATCAGCATGATCGCCTTTCCGCTGATCTATTCGGCCTATCTGGGCGTTGCCGAGGGCGCGCGCGATGCGGCGTTCGAAGCGGCGAAGCGCAAGCCGGCAAACCCGGCGCTGATTGCGCTCGCCGGCGAGATGCAGAACAGCTTCTGGACTGCCGAGACAGCGGTCGCATCAATGATCGCGACCGCCGAGGTGGCATCGCCGGACCCCGAGACGACGAGCCGGGTGATGACCGGGCGGACGATTGCGGGCCGCGCCGCGATCCGCACCGCCGAGCTGGCGATCGAACTGGCGGGCGGCAGCGCCTTCTACAAGGGCTCGCCGATCGAACGCGCGTTCCGCGATGTGCAGGGCGCACGCTTCCACCCGCTGCAGGAGCCGGCGCAGAAGGAACTGAGCGGCCGCCTGGCGCTCGGGCTCGATATCGACGGCTGAATGAAGGGGGCCGGGGCGCTGAGGCGGCCCGGCCACTTGCATAAAGGGCGCGAACGCTCGACATAGGGCGCCATGGATTTCGCGTTCGACAACAGCTTTCACGACAGCATGGAGGGCTTCTATGCCCCCGCCGA
Source organism: Sphingopyxis sp. BSN-002 (assembly GCF_022024275.1). NCBI lineage: Bacteria > Pseudomonadati > Pseudomonadota > Alphaproteobacteria > Sphingomonadales > Sphingopyxidaceae > Sphingopyxis > Sphingopyxis sp. BSN-002. The sequence goes on along the minus strand of NZ_CP091804.1, from coordinate 750,926 downwards.
GGCAGCAAAGCCGTCGGCGCCGAAGCTGCTCATATTCAATCGCGAGCTTGCGCAGCGGCTCGGGATCGACCTCGACGGCGCAACCGACGAACAACTCGCACGGATATTTTCGGGCGAGGAGTTGCCCGGCGGGGCCAACCCGCTCGCGCTCGCCTATGCCGGGCATCAGTTCGGTCATTTCTCGCCCCAGCTCGGCGACGGCCGGGCACTTCTGCTCGGCGAGGTCGTCACGCCGGATGGAGAGCGTTTCGACATCCAGCTCAAGGGTTCGGGCCCGACGCCCTTCTCGCGCAACGGCGACGGCCGGGCGGCGATCGGACCGGTGCTGCGCGAATATCTGATGTCGGAGGCGATGGCTGCGCTCGGCGTCCCGACAACGCGTTCACTCGCCGCCGTCGCGACCGGCGACCGGGTCCAGCGTGAGCAGGCGCATCCGGGGGCGGTGCTGACGCGCATCGCGAGCAGCCATATCCGCGTCGGGACATTCCAGTTCTTCGCGGCGCATTTCGGCGCCGATCATGTCGTCCAGCTCTCCGACTATGTGATCCGCCGTCATTTTCCCGATCTTGCAGATACGGCCAATCCGCATCTGGCCCTGCTCAATCGCGTTATCGGCCTGCAGTGCGATCTTGTCGCGCAGTGGCTGGGCGTGGGCTTCATCCATGGGGTGATGAACACCGACAATGTCGCGGTGAGCGGCGAGACGATCGATTACGGCCCCTGCGCCTTCATGGACCGCTTTTCCGTGAACACCGTCTTCAGCTCGATCGATGCCAACGGCCGCTATGCCTATGGCCGCCAACCGCAGATGCTGCACTGGAACATGGCGCGCTTCGCCGAGGCCCTGTTGCCCGCGATCCACGCCGTCGATCCCGCCGACGTCGAAGCGGCAAAGGATATCGTCAACGAGATTCCCGAACGGTTCCGTACCGTCTGGCACGCGCTGATCCGTTTCAAGCTCGGCCTCGACCAGAGCGCCGACGATGCGACGCTGATCGACAATCTTTTTGACGCGCTTGAGACCAACGGTGTGGACTTCACCTCGTTTTTCCGCGCGCTCGCGATGCTGTTGCGCGGCGACGGGAGCATGCTGGAACGTCTGTTGCCGGCGCCCGACGCAATGGCGCCGTGGATTGCCGAATGGTGGGAGCATATCGAGCGCGAGGCTATCGGTCCGCTCGAGATTGCCGATGCAATGGACGCGGTGAACCCCGTCTACATCCCGCGCAACCATCTGGTCGAGGCGGCGCTTGGCGCCGCGGAAACGGGCGACCTGGCGCCATGGCTGGAACTGCTGGAGGTCGTGCGCAATCCCTATACGCCGCGTCCCGTCTGGGCCTTGTTCGCCGGGCCCGCGCCCACCGGGTTCGGGCCGTATACGACCTATTGCGGCACCTGATCGGTTGAGCCGCCGCGCCCCCCCTGCTAGGGACGGCGCCGAACCCGATAAGAGGATAAGTCTTTGCCCCCAGCCAAAATAGCTGTCGTCGGAACCGGCTATGTCGGAATTTCGAACGCCGTTCTGCTCGCCCAGCGCAACACGGTCGTCGCGCTCGACATCGACGCGCGCAAGGTCGAGTTGATCAATGCGAAGACATCGCCGATCGCCGATCCCGAGATCGAGGATTATCTGGCGAACAAGCCGTTGAACCTCGTTGCGACGACCGATCGCGATCTGGCCTATTCCGATGCCGATTTCGTCATCGTCGCAACGCCGACGGACTATGATCCGGACACCAATTATTTCAACACGACCACGGTCGAGAGGGTGATTGCGGACGCGCTGAAGCTGGCGCCGCAGGCGCTGATCGTGATCAAGTCGACGATCCCGGTCGGCTTCACCGAGCGGATGCGCGCCGAGACGGGGTCGGACAATATCGTCTTTTCGCCCGAGTTCCTGCGCGAAGGGCGCGCGCTCTATGACAATCTCTATCCTTCGCGGATCATCGTCGGCGACACGCATCCGCGTGCCCGTGAATTTGCGCAGCTGCTTCTCGAAGGGTCGCTGAAACCCGACGCGGCGATCCTGCAGACCGGCAATACCGAGGCCGAGGCGATCAAGCTGTTCGCGAATACCTATCTTGCGATGCGCGTCGCCTTCTTCAACGAACTCGACACCTATGCCGCCGCGCATGACGTGGATTCGCGGCAGGTGATCGAGGGGGTGTGTCTCGATCCCCGGATCGGCAGCTTCTACAACAACCCGTCCTTCGGTTACGGCGGTTATTGCCTGCCCAAGGACACCAAGCAGATGCTGGCGAACTACCGGGAAGTGCCGCAGAACCTGATCGCAGCGATCGTCGCATCGAACACGACGCGCAAGGACTTCATCGCGTCGGAGATCATCAAGCGCCGTCCGCGCGTCGTCGGCATCCATCGTCTGGCGATGAAGGCCGGGTCGGACAATTTCCGCGCCAGCAGCATATTGGGCATCATGAAGCGGGTGAAGGCGAAGGGCATCGAGGTCATCGTCTATGAGCCGCTGCTCGAGGAGGATCATCTGTTCAACTCGCGCGTCGTCCGCGATCTGGACGCCTTCAAGGCCGAAGCCGACGTCATTATCGTCAACCGGATGTCCGACGAGCTGAACGATGTCGCCGACAAGGTGTACAGCCGCGACCTGTTCGGCGCCGACAGCTGAGCAGCCCCTGAATTCGGCAACTTGACGCGTTGATACGGAACCGCACTGGCCCCGGCTCGTTGATGGCCTGATCAGCAACGGGAAGGGGTAGTCGGCCATATGGCGTCGTTTCGGGACTTTGGTGCCTCAGAAACGGGTTGCGCCGTGCAAACCTGCAAGCCACAGAAGCTTCAGCGGCTGCCGACTGATGCAACAGATTGATCTCTCCCGTCCCGCGCATCGGCGCCAACGGTCGCTTCGCCGCCTCCTTTCGCTTTCGGCGTCGTGCCTTTGCTTCTGCTGGAGCGCCGGGGCGATGGCCCAGCAGGTCGATCCGCCGAAGGTGGTGCCGACGGTAGAGGCCCCGCCGGTCGCGGACATCGCTGCACCGACCCCGCCGCCGCCTGACGCGCAGTTGCCGGAGGTCGCGCCGATCATTTCCGACGAGGAGTTCCGGGAATCGATCCCGCCGATCAGCGCGGAGGACGATCCCGAACTCGACCGGCCGCTCGAATCGATCGCCGAGTTCGAGCAGCGGCAGGCCGAAGCCGCAAAGGCGGCCGCAACGAAATCGGCGGGGACCACGGGCGCGGCGACAACCGCGACGGCTGATTCGACCGCGACCGGCGATGTCCCGGTGGTTGCGGGCGCTCCGGTGCCCGCCCTTGCCGATGGCGATGCGGTCGAGGCGATCGGCGATGCCCCGATCACCGATACGGAGCTGGCTGCGCCGCTTCCGCCGCTCGAGAATTTCAACGTCACTCCGGTCGAATTCGCCGAGCCGGAAGCGCCGGGCGAAAACCGCTCGATTCCCTATACGGTGCAGGTCACCGGCCTTGCGAGCGCCGACGACAGCACCGATGTCGATCTCGCCGATCTGTTCGGCGACCTGTCGGCGCTCTACGACGGCGACGGAAAGGCCGACAATATAGCGATGGTGCGCGCGCGCCTGTCGGCCGATGCCGAACTGATGCAGCGCATCCTCGCGTCGGAGGGCTATTACGACGGGGTGGTCGAAACCCGGATCGACCGCGGCGATCGTGGCGACCGCGATCCCGCGAACAGCACGCAGGGAACGGGGCAGACGCGCGACCCCGATGGACCGCGCCAGCCGGTGACCGCGGTGATCGATGTGAAACCCGGCGTGCGCTACAAATTTTCCGCAATCAATCTCGAGGCGAAGCCCACCGTTCCGCCGGGGCTGGTCCAGGACAATTTCCCGCTCGCCGTCGGTGAACCGATCGTCGCGCAGCGCGTGCAGGGCGCGGAGGCGGCAATCGCCCTCAAATTGCCCGAGGAGGGCTATCCGTTCGCGACGGTCGGGCAGCGCGATATCCTGCTCGACGGCGCAACCGGGGACGGCGTCTATACACTGCCCATCGACATCGGGCCCCGCGGGCGGTTCGGCGGGATCGAGACGAAGGGCAAGCTTGCCTTCGATGCCAAACATGTCGGGGTGCTCGCACGCTTCAAGCGCGGCGATCTTTACGACAGCCGGATGGCCGACGATCTCCGGCAGGCGCTCGTCGCAACGGGGCTGTTCTCGAGTGTCGCGGTCGAACCCCAGAAAACGGGCGAAAGCGCGGGCGACGATACCGAATATGTGACGATGATGGTGACGCAGGAGGCAGGGCCGCCGCGGACGATTGCCGCGACTGCCGGATACGGCACCGGCGAAGGTCTGCGGCTCGAGGCGAGCTGGACTCACCGTAATCTTTTCCCGCCCGAGGGCGCGCTGATCGGGCGCGCGGTCATCGGGACGCAGGAGCAGAGCGTCGGCGCCACACTGCGCCGTTCGAACGCCGGTCGGCGCGACCGGACCTTCGAGCTGGTGACGGAGGCGACGCGCAGCAACTATAACGCCTTCGATGCGATCACCGGTCGGGTCGCCGCCAAGATCAGCTATGACTCGACGCCGATCTGGCAGAAGAAGCTGACTTACGCGTTCGGCGCCGAACTGCTCGCGTCGAGCGAGGATGATTATGATTTCGCGCTCGGGGCGCGGAGCCGCGATTTCTATACGATCTTCGGCCTGCTCGGGCAGGTCGGCATCGATCGCACCGATAGCCTGCTCGACCCGACGAAGGGCTTTCGCGTTACCGCGCGCGTGCAGCCCGAAGGATCGCTTGCCGGGCGCTTCTCGCCCTATGCACGCAGCCAGGTCGACGTCAGCGGCTATTATCCCGTCGCTGACAATATCGTTCTCGCGGGCCGCGTCCGCGTTGGTTCAATCCTCGGCGCGGCGCGCGAGCGGCTGGCGCCGTCGCGGCGTTTCTACGCCGGGGGCGGCGGGTCGGTGCGCGGCTATGGCTATCAGGAGCTGGGGCCGAAGGATCCGAACAACGACCCGATCGGCGGTCGCAGCCTGAACGAGGCGGCGTTCGAGGCGCGCTATCGTTTCGGCAATTTCGGCATCGTCGGTTTCGTCGACGCGGGACAGGTCTATCGCGGATCGACGCCGCGCTTCGACAACCTGCGCTTCGGGGCGGGGGTCGGTGGGCGCTTCTACACCAATTTCGGCCCGATGCGCCTCGACGTCGCGACGCCGATCGACCGTCAGCCGGGCGAGGCGCGGGTCAGCGTCTATGTATCGATCGGGCAGGCGTTCTGATGGCGGAGGACGGCGCCATCGTGACCGAAAGCGAGCCGAAGGCGGCGAAGCCATCATGGCCGCTGCGGATCGCGAAATGGACCGGTATCGCCTTGCTCGGTCTGATCGCGCTGGTCGCGATCTTCCTGATCGGGCTCAACAGCGATGCCGGACGGCGCTTCGTCGCCAATCAGGTCGAGAAATACCAGTTCGAAAACGGGATGAAGATCGGCATCGGCCGGCTCGACGGGTCGCTGTTCGGCGAGATGGTGATTCGCGATTTTACGCTGTCCGATCCCAAGGGCGTGTTCCTGCGCTCGCCCGAGCTCCGCGTCGACTGGCGGCCGTTCGCCTATCTGTCGAACCATGTCGACGTCCGCTCGGCGACCGCGAAAACGCTCGTGATGGAGAAGATTCCGGCGTTCAAGCCGGTTCCCGATACGGGCGAGCCTTTGCTGCCCGACATCGATATCGACGTCGCGAAGTTGCAGGTCGACCGTTTCGTTTTCGAACCCGCCGTCGCCGGCCAGCGGCGGGTCGCGACGCTGAGCGGCAAGATCGCGATCGCCGATCGCCGCGCGCAGGTCACCGCCGATGCGCGGACGATCGCGGGCGGGGGCGGCGAGGGCGATACGCTGAAGCTGCTGCTCGACGCGGTGCCCGAGCAGAACCGGCTTGCGATGACGCTCGACATGACCGCGCCGAAAGGCGGCGTGCTCGCGGCGCTCGGCGGATTTGAGGAGCCGCTGACCGCGAAGCTCGACGGGCGGGGCGACTGGAAGGTCTGGAACGGCAATCTCACCGCGAACCTCGGCGCCAATCCGCTCGCACGGCTTTCGCTCAGCGCCCGTGACGGAACCTTCGCGGTCAAGGGCAGTACGCAGGCCTCGCGCCTGCTTGCCGAGGGGCCGGTGGCCGGCGTTCTGGGCACCGAAACCTCGGTCGACCTCACCGCGCGGCTGAACGAGCGCAAGGCCGATATCGACGGCCGCTTCACCTCCGACGCAGCGCAGCTGGGCGTCAGCGGCGGGATCGACCTCGGCAACAGCCGCTACGACGGTTTGAAACTTGCGCTCAACGTCCTGCGGCCCGGCGCCATCGCACCGGCCCTGCGTGCCAACGGCCTCCGTGCCACCGCGCAGCTTGACGGCGCCTTCGATCTGCCGACGGTCGACTATACCGCCAACGCCAACAGCCTCGCGGTCAACGACATCATCGTCGAGACGCTGAACCTCGCGGGCAAGGCGCGTGTCGATGCCGACCAGATCGTCATTCCGGTCGCAGGCCGCGCGGTTCGCATTCGCGGGCTCGACACCGTGGCGGGCGGGACGCTGACACAGGTAAGGCTCGACGGCGATCTCGCCTATGCGAACGGCCGCATCCTCAGCGACAATCTTCGTCTTCGCTCGCCGCGCATCGATGCCAAGGTCATCATGATCGCCGATCTGAACAAGGGCTTCTATACCGGCGCGGTCGACGGGCGGATCAACGATTACCGGATCGAGAGCGTCGGCCTGTTCGATATCGACACCGACGCGGACCTCAAGACCGCGCCGCGCGGCGGGTTCGAGATCGTCGGCCGCGTCCGCGCGCGCTCGACGAAGCTGTTCAATTCGGGCGTGCGCGACTTCCTAGGCGGCAATGCCACGGCGTCGAGCGATGTGCGCTACGGCACCGACGGCATCATCCGCTTTGCGAACCTCCGCATGACCGCGCCTAAGCTGCGCGTCACGGGCGGGCAGGGGAGCTATGCGCCGAACGGGCAGATCCAGCTCGCCGCGCGCGCGAACTCGACCGACTATGGCCCTGTAGGCGTCCAGCTCGCCGGCACGATCAGCGATCCGCGCGCGGTGGTGACCGCCGACCGTCCCGGCCTCGGCATCGGGCTCGCCAATCTGGTGGCGAAGATCAACGGCGCGCCGAACGGTTATCGCCTCGCGGCGACGGGCGAGACCGATTATGGCCCGCTATCGGCCGATGTCGTGCTGCTGACCGCTGTCGGCCCGCTGACGATCGATATCGAGCGCGGCGACCTGTCGGGGATCGGCTTCCATGGGCGGCTGGTGAAGAGCAATGCCGGGCCATTCGTGGGCCAGCTCGATGCTTCGGGTCAGGGGCTCGGCGGGATCGTCCGGCTGAGCGCGGCGGGGCAATATCAGGCGGCGGCGATCAACGTCCGCGCGAACAATGTCGTGTTGCCCGGCGCCGCGAAGCTCGCGGTCGGGTCGGCGATCGTCGACGCCGACGTCACGCTCTACGACCAGCCGCATATCGTCGCCGACATCCAGCTCGCTGATACCCAGATCCGAACCTATGATATCGCCGTCGGGCGCGTGAAGATCGACTATCGCAACGGCAGCGGTCAGGCGCAGGCGCTGGTCGAGGGAACGAGCGGGGTGCCGTTCCGCATTGCCGCCAATGCCGACCTGAAGCCCGACCTCTGGCGCGCTTCGGTGCAGGGCCGCGCGACCGGGGTCAATTTCCGCACGACGACGCCGGCGCGGATCATTCCGGGGCGCAACGGCTATGAGCTGCTCCCCACGACGGTCGACCTCGGCCGCGGCAGCAGCGCGCGCGTGGCGGGGCGTTTCGGCGAGGGGATCATGATCCAGAGCCGCCTCGACCGGGCGAATATGGCGCTGGTGAACTCGATCTATCCCGGCCTTGGACTCGGCGGACGCGCGACGGGCAGCATCGATTTCGAGCAGGCGAGCGAGGATGCCTTCCCGCGCGCCGATGCGCGGCTGACAATCGACGGCTTCACGCGCACCACAGCCGCGTCAGTCAGCCAGCCGGTCGACATCAATTTTGCCGGCAAGCTGCTCAGCGATGGCGGCGAGGCGCGCGCGGTGATCCGCAAGCGCGGGACGGTGATTGGCAGGATGCAGGCCTCGCTTCGTCCCCTCGGCCCCGGCGCGGGCGACTGGACGACGCGGCTTCGTGCTGCACCGCTCGGCGGCGGCGTGCGCTACAATGGCCCCGCCGACACGCTTTACAGCTTCTTCGGCCCCGCCGATCAGGGCGTCTCGGGCCCGATCGCGGTTGCGGCCGATTTCAGCTGCCGCGTCAGCGATCCGTGTCTCGAAGGGGTCGTGCGCGGTAATGGCATGGCCTATGAAAATCAGGCCTATGGCACGCGGCTGACCAATATGGTCGTCAATGGCCGCTTTACCGGTAACCGGCTGGAGATTGACGACCTGACCGCGACGGCGGGCGACGGCATGGTCAAGGCGAAGGGCTTCGTCAGCCTTTCCGAAGCCGACGGTTATCCGATGAACATCAGTGCGACGCTCGACAACGCCCGTCTTGCAAAGAGCGAGAATATCGCGGCGCGCGCGACGGGCACGCTGACGCTCGAAAAGGTCGCGGGTCAGACCGCGCTGCTGTCGGGCGATCTCCGCCTGCCCGAAACGCGCTACCGCATTGTGCGCGAAGGCGCAGCCAGCGTGCCGGTACTGACCGGTGTGCGCCGCAAGCCGCCGACCGGCCGGCGGCGGATCAGCGGCGACGGGCTCGAGGCGGTCGGCGGCAGCCTGTTCGACCTGATCCGGCTCAACATCCATCTGCGCGCCGGCGACGAAATCTATGTCAGCGGCATGGGGCTCGAATCCGAATGGCAGGCCGACGTGACGCTGACGGGCACGACGCAGGCGCCGCGCGTCGCAGGCGAGATCGAACTGGTGCGCGGGACACTCGGCTTCGCGGGTCGCTCGTTCGATCTGGAAGAGGGCCGGGTGACCTTCCCGACCGGCGATGCCTTCGACCCATCGCTGCGGCTGCTCGCGAGCGACACGATCGAAACGGTGACGGTGAATATCAATGTCTCCGGCCGTGCTATGAACCCGCAGATCACCTTCTCGTCGGTCCCGGGCCTGCCGCAGGACGAGATCGTCTCGCGCATCCTGTTCGGCGATTCCGTAACCTCTTTGTCGCCGCTGCAGGCAGTGCAGCTTGCCGCGTCGCTCAATTCGCTGCGTGGCGGTGGAGGCGGGCTGAGTCCGCTCGGCGCGCTGCGCTCGGCGACGGGGATCGACCGGCTCCGCATCCTCGGCCCCGACGACACTGTCGGACGCGGGACGGCGCTCGCCGCCGGGCAATATATCTCGAAGGACATCTATCTCGAGGTGATCACCGATGCGCGCGGCTATACCGCGACGCAGCTCGAGATCAGCCTGACCCCGGCGCTGTCGATCCTGAGCCAGACCGGCGCCGCGGGCGGCCAGTCGAACCTTAGCGTCCGCTACCGCAAGGATTATTGATGCGCCGCCTTGCTCTCGTGTTGCCGCTCTTGCTCGCCGCCTGCCACCAGGAGCCGAGCTTCGACGAGCGATACGACAAGGCAGCGAAGGAAATCGACGCGCGGGCGAAGGCGATGGACAAGGATATCGCCGAATCCGAAAAGGCCGCGAAAGCGGCTGGGGGGGCTCCGTCGGGGCCGGCGGTGGCGGTCGAACCGGGCGGCAAGATACCGCGGACCGCGCCCATGCCCTTGCCAGACACGGCAAAGCCGTCTAACGCGCCCAAGTCATCTGGGGAGTAGCCAGCCGTCGTTCGCGACGGGCCATTGCATCAACATACTTGGCCGAGAGGTCATGGTGCAGTGGAAGCGGGATCACCGCTTGGGCGAGACCAATGGCATCGAACCCTCCGTCCGGGCCGGGCGGCGGGGTACGATGTCCGTTGGAATTGCCTGCCGCCCGGCCCCGGAGTACCGAATCCCATGGAAGCTATTTTGACGTCGACCGCCGTCGTCGCGCTCGCCGAGATCGGCGACAAGACGCAGCTGCTCGCTATCCTGCTCGCGACGCGGTTCCACCGGCCGATGCCGATCATCCTCGGCATATTGGTCGCGACGCTCGCCAATCATGCGCTGGCGGCGTTGCTCGGCGCATCGGCCGCCGCTTTCCTTGACAGCCCGATCTTCCGCTATGCGATCGGCCTGTCGTTCGTCGCGATGGCGGCGTGGACGCTGATCCCCGACAAGCTCGAGGATGACGAGGCGCCGAAGCCGCGGTTTGGGGCGTTCGTAACGACGCTGATCGCCTTCTTCCTCGTCGAGATGGGCGACAAGACGCAGGTCGCGACGATCGCGCTCGGCGCGCAATATCATAATGTGCTCGCGGTCACGACGGGGACGACGCTCGGCATGATGATCGCCAACGTGCCGGCGATCTTCCTAGGTAACGAGCTGCTGAAGCGCGTCGATCTGAACAAGGTGCGCATGGTCGCGGCCGCGCTGTTCCTCGTGATCGGCCTGTGGGTGCTCGCGCAGACCGCAGGGCTGATCGGCTAGCGGTCGCTATTCGGCTTCGGTGCTCAGGCCGAGTTCGGGAATTCCGATCGAACGCCTGCCGCCGAAGTCGGAGCGGACGACGACCGCGCCCTGCTTTTCCATATATTCGACGAGGCGGCGGATGCGGCCGGGCGAGCGCGTGCCATAGGCGCGGCCGAGCGCGTCGTCGTCGGGGCAGGGGCTGCCCTCTATCGCGGCGCGCGCGATCGCGACGAAGGGTGCGAGCATGTCGTCGGGCAGCCGGCTCGCGGCGTCGAGCAGTTCGCGCCATTTTGCGTCCGCCGGATCGAAGATGCCGCCCTTGGCGAGCGCGAAGCGCTTGCGGAACTGCGGCAGGTCGAGCGGCACGCGGCCGAGCTTTTGCATCCGGCAGCGCACCGAGAAATCCTGATAGAGGAAGGATTCGGGGTGAAAGGCGCAGTCGGGATCGGCGAGCATCTCCTCGAGCGCCGCGACGATCACGGGCTCGGCATCGGGCAGCTCGGTCTCGGGAAACAAGGTGGTTGGCACCGCGGGCACTTCGTCGTCACCGTCCTGTTCGGCGAACTGACGGATCAGATCCTGCGCCGCGACAGGCTGCGGCGCGGGCGCCGGTGTCGGTAGCGCCTGCGTTTCCAGCTCGGCGAACAGCATCGTGCGCATATCCTGCGGCTCGGCGCTCGGCAGCGGCAGCAGCCCGTGCGTGCCAGCGCGCGTAGCAGTTTCGGTCGATCCGATCTTCACCGCGACCGGGCGCCGCGAGATGGCAGGGCCGAGCCCAAGGAAATGCCCGCGTTCGAGGTCGCGGATCGCCTCAGCCTGCCGCCGTTCCATGCCGAGCAGGTCGGCGGCGCGCGCCATGTCGATGTCGAGGAAGGTGCGTCCCATCAGGAAATTGCTCGCCTCGGCGGCGACATTCTTCGCCAGCTTGGCGAGCCGCTGCGTCGCGATCGCGCCGGCAAGGCCGCGCTTGCGCCCGCGGCACATCAGGTTGGTCATCGCCGACAGACTGGCGCGGCGCACCGTATCGGAAACGTCGCCCGATGCGCTCGGCGCGAACATCTGCGCTTCGTCGACGACGACGAGTGCGGGAAACCAGTGCTCGCGCGGGGCGTCGAACAGCGCGTTCAGGAATATCGCGGCGCAGCTCATCTGCGCCTCGATGTCGAGCGTATCGAGCGCCACGATAACCGATGCACGATGCTCGCGGATGCGCGCGCCCATCGCGGCGATTTCGCGCTCGCTATAGTCGCCTGCGTTGACGACGATGTGATTGTAGCGGTCGGCGAGGGTAACGAAATCGCCTTCGGGGTCGATCACCACCTGCTGGACGAGACCGGCGCTCTCTTCGAGCAGGCGGCGCAGCAGATGCGACTTGCCCGACCCCGAATTGCCCTGGACGAGCAGACGCGTCGCAAGGAGCTCCTGCACATTGACGTGAACGGCGGCCCCCCGCTCGTCGGTCCCGATTTCGATGCTGCTGTTCACTGCCTTTCGCACCTATCGGCGCGCTCGATTCGGGGCAACCGGCGATGCTCGCGCGGCAAAGAAATTCGGCGGATGGGTTGCTGTCGCGCGTGTTCGCCATGCGCTAGGTCGTGGGAATGTCCCCGCCGATCCCGCTCAACCAACGCAATCTCGCCCGGCTTCCGGTCGATGTTGCGCGGCCATCCTATGATCGGGCGCTGCTGCGCGGCGGAATTGTGCATATCGGTATGGGCGGTTTTCACCGCGCGCATATGGCGCGTTACACGCATGATCTGATGGAGCGCCGGTCCGATGCGCTCGAATGGGGAATATGCGGCGTCGGGCTGATGCCGGGCGATGTCCGGCTCGCGGAAGTGCTGGGGCTGCAGGACAATCTCTACACGCTCGTCGAGCGCGATGCCGAGAGCGAGCAGGCGACGGTCATCGGCCCCGTCGCCCGGACGATCTTCGCACCCGCCGAAGCGGAGGCGCTCCGGGCCACGCTCGACGATCCATCGACCCGTATCGTCAGCCTGACGGTGACCGAGGCAGGCTATTGCCTCGATCCCGGAACGAAGCGGCTCAATCCCGATCACCCGCTGATCGCGCACGATCTTGCGCACCCTGACGCGCCGCAAAGCGCGATCGGCATTATCGCGGCAGCGCTCCGTCGCCGCCGGGACGCAGGGCTGGCGGCTTTCACCGCGCTCAGCTGCGACAATATCCAGCACAATGGCGATGTTCTCGGGCGGGCGGTTCTGGACTTCGCCGAGGCGCAGGAGGCCGGCTTGGCGCGCTGGATCGAGGATCGCGCGAGCTTTCCGAATACCATGGTCGACCGCATCACGCCGGTTACGCAGCCGACGGACGTCGTGACCTTTGCGGAGCGGTACGGCATCGAGGATGCGTGGCCGGTTTTCTCCGAGACCTTCCGCCAATGGGTCGTCGAGGACCGCTTCGTTGCGGGGCGTCCCGCGTGGGAAGAGGTTGGCGTACAGTTCGCCGTGGACGTCACGCCCTATGAGAAAATGAAGCTGCGCCTGCTCAACGCGAGCCACCTCGCGATTTCGGCGCCGGGCGAGCTGGCGGGTCACGTGCTGATCGACGAAGCAATGCATGACCTGCGGCTGAGCGCCTATATGGCCGCGCTGATGGACCGCGAGACCGGGCCGACGGTCGAGGCGCCGGCCGGCATTGATCTCGGCTCATACAAGGCGTCGCTGATCCGCCGGTTCGCCAATCCGAACATTCGCGACACGACCGCGCGCGTGAATATGGACGCGCCGCTCAACTATCTGCTCGATCCGCTCCGCGACCGGGTGCGGGCAGGGCAGGACTCGCCTCTGCTGCTCTATGCGCTCGCGGCATGGATCCGGCGCCTGCGGGGATACGACGATCGGGGGCGGACGATCGCGGTGCGGCATGTCATGGCGGATACCCTGATCCCGCTCGCCGCCGACGCGCGCGCAGTGCTGGCGCTCGAGCCCCTGTTCGGTGACCTCGCCGGGCACCCGGCGCTGGTCCCCGGCGTGTCGGACTGGCTGGCGGCGATGGAGGTCCACGGTACGCTCGGCGCACTCGGCCGCTATCTGGATGGCGACTAGGCGCCGATATCCCCGACCCGGTTGATGTTCAGGATCGGTGGCGCTTCGAGCGCAGCATAAGCTTGCGCCTCTGCCCACGCCTGAACCGATCGCGCGCGGCCTTCGGTCAGCCAGTCTTCCAGCGCCCCGCCGTCAGAGGTACGCCACAGGCCGATGACCGGACAGCCTGCGATATAGGCGCCGTCATCTGATCGGCAGAGCCGCTCCAGCAGGTCCGGCCGCACCTCGGGCGTGTCGCACGGGAGCGACAGGAGGTGAGTGAATCCGCCGGCTTTGGCGGCCTGCATTGCGCCGGCGAGGCCGCCTAGCGGTCCCATGCCGGGTTCCGGGCGATCGGATACGCCATGATGATCCGGATGGGCATGGCCCGAAACGAACAGGACTTCGCAATGGGGTTCGAGTGCGGCGATCGACCAGTCGATCAGCCGGCGGCCGCGATAGAGCACCTCCGCCTTGTCGCTGCCGAAACGCGACGAGCGGCCGCCGGCGAGGACGACGCCGGCGATCCGCTTCGTCGGATCAGTCAATCGTCCGCGCCAGTTCGCGGTTGAGCCACAGCGCGACGAGCGTGCAGATCGCGCCCGAGAGCAGATAGCCGCCCGCGGCGAGCAGGCCGAATTCGCTCGACAGCCAGAGCGCGACCATCGGCGCGAAGCCCGCGCCGAACAGCCAGGCAAGGTCGGTCGTCAGCGCTGAGCCGGTGTAGCGGTGACGCGGCGAGAAGTTCGACGACAGCGCCCCCGACGACTGGCCGAAGGAGAGGCCGAGGATCAGGAAGCCGAGGATCATGAACACCGCTTCGCCGGTTTCGCCCGCCGCAAGCAGCTGCGGCGCGAAGCCGCTGAATGCCGCGATCGCCGCGGCGGTCGCTCCCAGCAAAGTGCGGCGGCCGATGCGGTCGGCCAGATAGCCCGAGGCGATGATCGCGATCACCCCGACCATCGCGGCGATCGCCTCGATCATCAGGAAGCGCACCGGCGTTTCTTCGGTGAACAGGAAGACCCACGACAGCGGGAACACGGTCACCATATGGAACATCGCGAAGCTCGCGAGCGGGGCGAAGGCACCCATGATGATGATCCGCCATTCCGAACGCAGCGTCTCGGTCAGTTTCGCAGGCTCAAGATCGCGCTCGTCGAAAAGCCGGGCATATTCGGGGGTCACGACGATGCGCAGGCGCGCGAAGAGCGCGACGACATTGATCGCGAAGGCGACGAAAAAGGGATAGCGCCAGCCCCAGTCGAGGAAATCCTCGGCCGGCAGCGCGGCGATCAGGAACATGAAGAGCAGGCTGGCGACGATCAGACCTAGCGGGGCCCCGAGCTGGGGGATCATCGCGTACCAGCCGCGCTTGCCTTCGGGCGCGTTGATCGCGAGCAGCGAGGCGAGGCCGTCCCATGACCCGCCTAGGGCGACGCCCTGGCCCATGCGGAACAGCGCGAGCAGCAGGGCGGCGCCGATCCCCGCCGACTCGTAGCTTGGCAGGAAGGCGATCGCGGCGGTCGAACCGCCGAGGAGGAAGAGCGCAATCGTCAGCTTCGCACCGCGGCCATAGGCGCGGTCGATCGACGAAAAGATCATCGTGCCGACCGGACGCGCGGCGAAGGCGAGCGCGAAAATCGCGAAAGACCAGAGGGTTCCGGTCAGTGGATCGAGGTGCGGGAAGACGAGCTTCGGAAAAACGAGAACCGACGCGATCGCATAAACGAAAAAGTCGAAAAACTCCGAAGTCCGCCCTATGATCACCCCGATTGCGATTTCGGCAGGAGCAATGGGGTGGCCGTCGTCGTGCAATGCGCGGGCATCGCGTTCGGCCTCGGTCGTGGCGGTTTCGGCAGACATGGTTCAGGTCCTGCAGCTGGCGCCGCTTCTGCGGCGCGAGTCGGTCATAGGGCAAAAGCGCCCTTTATGAAATCGCCCCTGCGCTATCGTGCGGGCCGAGTGGATTGGACAAAATGTCCTATGTGCACTGCAACAAAGGAGGCCTAGGCGCGCATCATGCCAACGAAGCTCTCCCCTTTAATGGCCCGATTCCGGTGGTTGCCGGTGCTGGGCGCGCTGCCGCTCCTCGCGGGTTGCAACATGGTCGTGCTCGATCCGGCGGGCGACGTCGCGCGCCAGCAGGGTGACCTGATCGTCCTGTCGACCGTGCTGATGCTGCTGATCATCGTGCCCGTGATGGCGCTGACGATCTTCTTTGCGTGGCGCTACCGTGCGGCCAACAAGGAAGCTACCTATAAGCCTGACTGGGATCATTCGACGCAGCTCGAGCTGGTGATCTGGGCGGCGCCGCTGCTTATTATCATCTGCCTCGGCGCGGTCACCTGGGTCGCCACGCATCTGCTCGATCCGTATCGTCCGCTGGCGCGCACCGGGCCGGGGCAGGCGATCGCGGCGGACGTCAAGCCGCTCGACGTCCAGGTCGTCGCGCTCGACTGGAAATGGCTGTTCATCTACCCCGAACAGGGCGTCGCGACGGTCAATGAGCTCGCGCTGCCGGTGAACCGCCCGGTCCGCTTTCGCATCTCCTCCTCGTCCGTCATGAACAGCTTTTATGTCCCGGCGCTCGCGGGGCAGATTTATGCGATGCCCGGGATGGAGACCAAGCTCCACGGCGTCTTCGACAAGACCGGCGAGTTCGAGGGCTTTTCGGCCAATTATTCGGGCTGGGGCTTCTCGCAGATGCGTTTCAAGGTGAAGAGCCTGCCCGCGGGCGAGTTCGACGGCTGGGTCGCGAAGACCAAGGCGGCCACGGAGGGTGACCTCGACCGGATGGCCTATCTGAAGCTCGAAAAGCCGAGCCAGAAGGAACCGGTGCGCCGCTTCGCCGCGACCGATCCGCAGCTGTTCGACGCCGTCGTCAACATGTGCGTCGAGCCCGGTAAGATGTGCATGCACGACATGATGTCGATCGACGCCAAGGGCGGCGCGGGCATCGCCGGCATCGGGAACGTCCGCGACGTCACTTATGACAAATATGCCGCGCGCGGCACAACGGGCACCGTCGGCTGGAGCGTGCGCTATATTGCGGCGCTTTGCAGCGCGGCGATGGCGTCGGCCGACCGTCCCGACGCGAAGCCCGTGAATCCCGCCCCCCTCAAGGGCGAAGGGCTGCCGCATCCGAACAAGGCGCCCGAGCGCACCGCGCTCAACGCCGCCACCACCCGTCCGATCTCCTGACCGCAGGCGAACCCGCATGATCACCCCGCATCCCGCTCCCGAGACCGGTCCGTTCCTCGGTAAATTGTCGCTCGAAGCGCTGCCGCTGCACGAGCCGATCCTCGTCGTCACCTTCATCGTCGTCGTGCTCGGCGCGATCGGCGTGCTGGCGGCGATCACCAAATATCGCCTCTGGGGCTATCTGTGGACCGAGTGGTTCACGACGGTCGACCACAAGCGCATCGGGATCATGTACATGATCCTTGGCCTGATCATGTTCCTCCGCGGATTTTCCGACGCGATCATGATGCGCCTGCAGCAGGCGATGGCGTTCGGCGGATCCGAAGGCTATCTGCCGCCGCATCACTATGATCAGGTCTTCACCGCGCACGGCGTGATCATGATCTTCTTCGTCGCGATGCCGTTCATCACCGGTCTGATGAACTATATCGTCCCGCTACAGATCGGCGCCCGCGACGTCAGCTTCCCCTTCCTCAACAACTTCAGCTTCTGGATGACGACCTCCGGCGCCGTGCTGACGATGATCTCGCTGTTCGTCGGCGAATATGCGCAGACCGGCTGGCTCGCCTATCCGCCTTTGTCGGGGATCGCGTACAGCCCCAATGTCGGCGTCGATTATTATATCTGGGGTCTGCAGATAGCCGGGGTCGGGACGACCCTGTCCGGCATAAACCTGATCGTCACGATCCTGAAGCTGCGCGCACCGGGCATGGGCCTGATGAAGATGCCGGTCTTCACCTGGACCAGCCTCTGCTCGAACATCCTGATCGTCGCGAGCTTCCCGATCCTGACCGCAACGCTCGCGTTGCTGACGCTCGACCGCTACGCGGGCACCAATTTCTTCACCAACGATCTCGGCGGCTCGCCGATGATGTATGTGAACCTGATCTGGATCTGGGGGCACCCCGAAGTCTATATCCTCGTCCTGCCGCTGTTCGGGGTCTATTCGGAGGTCACCTCGACCTTCTCGGGCAAGAAGCTCTTCGGCTACAGCTCGATGGTCTATGCGACGGTGTGTATCACCATTCTGTCGTACATCGTCTGGCTGCACCATTTCTTCACCATGGGGTCGGGGGCGAGCGTTAACAGCTTCTTCGGCATCACGACGATGGTGATCTCGATCCCGACGGGGGCGAAGCTCTTCAACTGGCTTTTCACCATGTACCGCGGCCGGATCCGGTTCGAGCTGCCGATGATGTGGACGATCGCCTTCATGCTGACCTTCGTGGTCGGCGGGATGACCGGCGTCCTGCTCGCGGTGCCGCCCGCCGACTTCGTGCTGCACAATTCGCTGTTCCTGATCGCGCACTTTCACAACGTGATCATCGGCGGCGTGCTCTTCGGCCTGTTCGCGGCGATCAACTACTGGTGGCCGAAGGCATTCGGGTTCAAGCTCGACGTCTTCTGGGGCAAGATCAGCTTCTGGTGCTGGGTCGTCGGCTTCTGGCTTGCCTTCATGCCGCTCTATATCCTCGGCCTGATGGGGGTGACCCGCCGGATGCGCGTGTTCGACGATCCGAGCCTGCAGATCTGGTTCGTGATCGCCGCGATCGGCGCGGCCGTGATCGCCGTCGGCATCGCCGCGATGCTGATCCAGTTTGCGGTGAGCATCTGGCGGCGCAAGGAACTGGTCGACGAAAGCGGCGATCCGTGGGGCGGCCGCACGCTCGAATGGGCGACCAGCTCGCCGCCGCCCGATTATAATTTCGCCTTCACGCCGGTGATCCACGATCTCGACGCGTGGTACGACATGAAGAAGCGCGGGCATCAGCGTCCGGTGGGCGGCTTCCGCGACATCCATATGCCGAGCAACACCGGGACGGGGATGATCCTGTCGGGCTTCTGCCTCGTCATGGGTTTCGCGCTGGTCTGGCACATCTGGTGGCTGGTCATCGCGAGCTTCGCGGCGACGATCGTCGGCGCGATCTGGCATACCTTCAATTACAAGCGCGATTTCGACATTCCGGCGGCCACGGTCACCGCGGTCGAGGACGCGCGGACCCGCCAGCTGGCGGCCGGAGCCTGATGCGATGAGCACCAAAACCATCACCGCGGACGAGCCCGTCCAGTTTTACGACCTCGACGAGCATGCGCATCCCGAGGGGCACAGTACGATGCTGGGCTTCTGGATCTATCTGATGAGCGACTGCCTCATCTTTGCGATCCTGTTTGCCTGCTTCGCGGTGCTCGGCGGCAGCTATGCCGCTGGGCCGTCGCCGAAGGATCTGTTCGACCTGCCGCTCGTCGCGCTCAACACCGCGATGCTGCTCTTCTCGTCGATTACCTATGGCTTTGCGGTGCTGCAGATGCAGCAGGGCAAGGTGAAAGGGACGCAGCTGTGGCTCGCGATCACCGGGCTGTTCGGCCTCGCGTTCCTGGGAATCGAGCTTTACGAATTCCACCACCTGATCGAGATCGGTGCGACGCCGCAACGCAGCGCTTTCCTGTCGAGCTTTTTCACACTGGTCGGAACCCACGGGCTGCACGTGACCTTCGGCATCGTCTGGCTGGTCGTGCTGATGGTCCAGCTCGGCAAGCACGGGCTGATCGCGGCGAACAAGCGCCGCGTGATGTGCCTCAGCATGTTCTGGCACTTCCTCGACGTCGTGTGGATCGGCGTCTTCACGATTGTCTATCTGATGGGAGTGCTGCGATGAGCGCCGATCCTCACGGCCACGCGGCCGACGGTCATCACGAGATCGAGATGCCGCATGCCTCGATGCGTGATTATGTGATCGGCTTCGTCCTGTCGGTGATCCTGACCGCGATCCCGTTCTGGCTGGTGATGGAACGGCCCTTTTCGGCGGGCGCAACCGCGGCGATCATCATGGTCTTCGCGGCAGTGCAGATCGTCGTCCACATGGTCTTCTTCCTCCATATGACGCCAAAGGCCGAGGGCGGCTGGTCGCTGACCTCGCTCGTCTTCACCGTAATCGTCGTCGTGATCATGCTCGCGGGCTCGCTGTGGGTGATGCATCACCTCAATACCAACATGATGCCGCCGATGCCCGACACGAGCCAGCTGCCGTGACACGCACCCGCCGCGCGGCTTTTGCCGCCGCGGCGCTGGTCGCGGCGGCGCTTCTCGCGGCGCTCGGAGTCTGGCAAGTCGAGCGCCGTGCGTGGAAGCACGAACTGGTCGCGGCGGTCAATGCGCGCATTCATGCGGCGCCGGTTGCGGCGCCCGGCCCCGATCGTTGGCGGGGCCTCGACGCGAAGGACGACGCCTATCGACGCGTCACGGCGACGGGTCGCTTTGCCCACGACCGCGAGACTCTGGTGCAGGCAGTGACCGAGCGCGGTGCGGGCTATTGGGTGCTGACCCCGCTCGAAACGCCGGATTTCATCTTGCTCGTCAACCGCGGTTTCGTTCCGAAAGAGCGGAGCGATGAGGCGAGGCGTGCCAGGGGCAATGTCACCGGACCGGTGAAGGTGACGGGCCTGCTCCGTATCGCCGAGCCGGGAGGCGCGTTTCTCCGCGCGAATGACCCGTCAGCAAACCGCTGGTACTCGCGCGATGTTGCCGCGATCGCGAAGGCGAGGGGACTGGGCCGGACCGCACCCTATTTCGTCGACGCCGATGCGACGCCGAATCCCGGCGGCTATCCGGTCGGAGGGCTGACCGTGGTCCGCTTTCCCGACAACCATCTGGTCTATGCGCTGACCTGGTTCGCGCTTTGCGCGCTCAGCCTCTTTTTTGCCTGGCGGCTCTGGCATATGCGGGAGGAATGAGCGCTCCGACGATCCTGCCGACCGCCCCCGCCGAAGCCGACGCCGGCCGGCGGAACATGGCGTTGCTGATCCAGCTGCGCTGGCTTGCGGTCGGAGGCCAATTGGCGACGATCGGCATCGTCACCGGGGTGATGGATATTCGACTGCCGATTGCCCCATTGATGGGGGCGGTCGCGGCACTGATCGCGATCAACTTCGCAAGCATTGCCCTGCTTCGCCGCCGACGCGCGGTTACCAATGCCGAACTGACCGCCGAACTGCTTTGCGATGTCGCGGTACTTGGCTGGCAGCTGCACCACAGCGGCGGTCTCACCAATCCCTTTGCTTCGCTTTTCCTGTTGCAGGTGGTGATCGGCGCGATCCTGCTGACGTCGCGATCCTCATGGGGGATCGTGGCGGCGGCGCTCTTCGCGATCGCGATGCTGACGATCAATCCGACGCCGCTTGTCCTGCCGCCGCCTTACGCCACCGATCCCATGGGGCTCTATCTCCAGGGCAGCCTGGTCTGCTTCCTGCTGATCGCCGTGCTGCTCGTCGCTTTTGTCACGCGGATCGCGCGTAATCTGCGCGAGCGCGATGCGGCACTCGCGGCAAGCCGTCAGCGCGCGGCGGAGGAGGATCATATCGTCCGCATGGGTTTGCTTGCTTCGGGCGCTGCGCACGAACTGGGGACGCCGCTGTCGACGCTGTCGGTGCTGATCGGCGACTGGAAGGGCGCGCGAGCGCTCGCGAAGAAGCAGGATTTGCAGGACGATCTCGCCGAGATGGATGCGGCGGTGCGACGCTGCAAGACGATCGTCAGCGGCATCCTGATGTCGGCGGGCGAGGCGCGCGGGATCGCGCCCGAAATGACGACGATGCGTATCTTCCTGAACTCGGTCGTCGCCGACCACGCCGCGCGCTTTGCAGGACGGCTCGATTTCAACGACCGTTTCGGGGCCGATGTCGCCATCGTTTCGGATCCCGCGCTGCGGCAGGTAATCGGCAATGTCATCGACAATGCCGCCGAAGTCTCGCCCGAATGGCTGGGAATTACGGCTTCGCGCGACGGCGACACCGCGGTGATCGAGGTCGTCGATCGCGGACCCGGCTTCAGCGATGACATGATCGAGGGCTTTGGCCAGCCCTACCGCTCGACGAAAGGGCGGCCGGGGGGAGGGCTGGGCCTGTTCCTGCTGGTCAATGTCCTGCGCAAGCTTGGCGGCTGGGCGAGCGCGGAGAACCGTGACGCCGGCGGCGCCGTCGTCCGCATCATGTTGCCGCTCGATGCCGTTGCGGCGGAACAGGAGGCGATATGAGCACGCAGCGGCAGCTTCTGATCGTCGAAGACGATGATGCCTTTGCGCGGACGCTCAAGCGCTCGTTCGAAAGGCGGGACTATGCAGTACGCGTCGCCGCCAGCCCCGAGGAGGCCGAGGCGCTGCTCGCTGACTGGACGCCGGGCTATGCGGTGGTCGACCTGAAGCTCGGCAATGCGTCTGGGCTTGCCTGCGTCCAGACCTTGCGGGCGGCGGATGCGGCGATGCGGATCGTCGTGCTCACGGGGTTCGCGAGTATTGCAACCGCGGTCGAGGCCGTGAAGCTCGGCGCCTCCTATTATCTCGCCAAGCCGTCCAACACCGATGATATCGAGGCGGCTTTCGAACGGTCCGAAGGCAATGTCGACGCGCCGCTCGACGCGCGGCCATCGTCGATCAAGACGGTCGAGTGGGAGCATATCCACCAGACGCTCGTCGAGACGAATTTCAACATTTCGGAGGCAGCGCGGCGGCTGGGTATGCACCGGCGGACGCTCGCGCGGAAGCTCGAGAAGCGGCAGGTGAAATGATGCGCAGGCTCGCGCGCTTCGACCTCAACCTGTTGCAGGTGTTCGACGCGATCCACGCGAAGGGGGGCGTGTCGGCGGCGGCACGGCACCTCAACCTGTCGCAGCCCGCGATCAGCCATGCGCTCGCGAAGCTGCGGGATGCGTTCGATGACCCGCTGTTCGTGCGGCAGGGCAACAAGCTCGTGCCCACCCCCGCAGCGCGCGCGATCGCCGGGCCGGTGCGCGAGGCGCTGCGCGGGCTCGACGCGGCACTCGATGCGGCAGCCTCCTTCGATCCGGCGCAATCGACGCGCGAGTTTCGCATCGGCGTTCGTCTGTCGGGCGAGATGCCACGCTTCTCTTCGCTCGTCGGCCGCGTCCGGCGCGAGGCGCCGCATATCGCGCTCGCCAGCGTGACCTTCCGCCGCCGCGATCTGGTGATGGCGCTCGCCAATGGTGATCTCGACCTCGCGCTCGATGTCGCGCTCCCTGCCGACGATCGCCTCTGCCGCCACTATCTCGGCACCGAGCCGCTCGTGGTGGTCGCACGCAAGGGACATTCGCGCGTCGATGGCGCGATCGACCTCGATACCTATCTGGCGCTCGACCATGTCGTCGCGACCGCGCGGCCGCACGGGCCGGGGATCGAGGATATGGCGCTCGAACGCATGGGGCTCGGCCGCCGTGTCGCGGTGCGTTGCCAGCATGCGATCACCGCGTGGCAGATCATCGCCGAATCCGACATGCTCTATTCGCTGCCGCGCTCGCACGCTGAGGTGCTCGACGCGGTGTGGCCGATGCAGCTTGTCGAACTGCCGCTACCGGTGGAACGGGGCGGAACCTATCTCTACTGGCATCAGGCCGCGCAGGCCGATCCGGCGCTCGAATGGCTGCGCAGGATCATCATCGACGAGATGGCGAAGCCCGACTGATCATTCGCAATATGAATATCGGATATTCCGCTCTATCATTTTCATTGATGATAGAGGGCGGCTAGCTTCGCACCAAATCCAGCGGAGAAGCCGTCCATGACCGAAATCGAACTTCAAGCCGAACTCAACGATCTGCGCATGTCGAAGGAGGCGCAACCGCTCTTCGATGCGGTGAAGCGCCATATCGCGGAGAATGTCGATCCGATCACCGAGGAATTCTTCAAGCTGGGCGAGAACCGCGCCGACCGCTGGAGCTGGGCTCCCGGTCAGCTCGAACTGCTCGAAGGTGCCAAGGCAAAGGCCAAGGCCTCGGGCCTCTGGAATTTCTTCCTCCCGCACGGCGACACCGGTACCCCGCTTTCGAACCTCGACTATGCCTATATCGCTGCCGAACTCGGCAAGTCTCCGCTTGCGTCGGAATCGCTGAACTGCTCGGCGCCCGACACGGGCAATATGGAAGTGCTCGAAATGGTCGGCACGCCAGAGCAGAAGGATCGCTGGCTGAAACCGTTGCTCAACGGTGAAATCCGTTCGGCCTATGTGATGACCGAGCCGGGCGTCGCGTCATCCGACGCCAGCAATCTCGAAACAAGTGCGGTGCTCGACGGCGACGAGTGGGTCATCAACGGCGAGAAATATTTCATCAGCGGCGCGGGCGATCCGCGCTGCAAGATCCTGATCTGCATGCTCAAGACGAACCCCGAAGCGTCGCGGAAGGGTCAGCATTCTCAGATTCTCGTGCCGATGGACACACCCGGGGTGAAGGTGCTCGGGCCGATGCGCGTCTTCGGCGCCGACCATGCGCCGCAGGGGCATATGCACATGCGGTTCGAGAATGTCCGCGTCCCACGCGAGAATATCCTGCTCGGCGAGGGCAGGGGGTTCGAGATTTCGCAGATGCGCCTCGGCCCGGGCCGCATCCATCACTGCATGCGTACCATCGGCAAGGCCGAGGTCGCGCTCGACCTGATGGTGAAGCGCGGCAACTCGCGCACCGCCTTCGGCCGGCCGCTGTCGCAACTCGGCAAGAATCTTGAAGTTATTGCGCGGGCGCGCTGCGACATCGAGGCGATGCGGCTGATCGTGCTCAAGGCCGCCAAGGCGATGGACCTGCTCGGCAACCGCGAGGCGCGCGTCTGGGTCAGCATGGCCAAGGCGATGATCCCCGAGCGGGCGTGCCAGATCATCGACCAGGCGATCCAGATCCACGGTGCGACCGGCATCTCGCACTGGACGCCGCTGGCAGAACTCTACGCCGACGTGCGTCACCTGCGCTTCGCCGACGGTCCCGACGAGGTCCACTATATGGTCGTCGGCCGCGACGAGCTGTCGCGGCACTGAGGGTGCGTCAGAAGCTCTTCGGGAGCTTCAGGACATGTGTCGCGACGTGGCTCAATATCAGGTTCGTGCTGATCGGCGCGACCTGATAGAGCCGCGTTTCGCGGAACTTGCGCTCGATGTCATATTCCTCGGCAAAGCCGAAGCCGCCGTGCGTCTGGATGCACATGTCGGCGGCGTACCAGCTCGCTTCGGACGCGAGCAT
This sequence comes from Sphingopyxis sp. BSN-002, assembly GCF_022024275.1. Taxonomy (NCBI): domain Bacteria; kingdom Pseudomonadati; phylum Pseudomonadota; class Alphaproteobacteria; order Sphingomonadales; family Sphingopyxidaceae; genus Sphingopyxis; species Sphingopyxis sp. BSN-002. The sequence continues at coordinate 726,179 of NZ_CP091804.1, read as the reverse complement.
CTTCGACATGTTCGCCTCGGTCCCGCACGGTTCGCCCGCCTCGAACATCGCCGCCGCCTGATCGACCATCGCGGCGGCTGCGGATAGCTGGACATAGGCGCGCGCGATCGGGAACTGGATCCCCTGATTTTCGCCGATGGGACGTCCGAACACCTCGCGCCCGGCGGCATAGGCCGACGCGCGGTCGATGAAGAAGCGCCCGTCGCCGATGCATTCGCTCGCGATCAGGATGCGCTCGGCGTTCATGCCGTCGAGAATATATTTGAAGCCCTTGCCTTCCTCACCGATCAGGTTGGCGGCGGGCACGCGCAGGTCGTCGAAGAACAATTCGGTCGTTGCATGGTTGAGCATCGTGCGGACAGGGCGAATGGTCAGCCCGTTGCCGACCGCCTCGCGCATGTCGACGAGCAGCACGCTCATCCCGTCCGACGATTTGGCGACCTGATCGCGCGGGGTCGTGCGGACGAGCAGGACCATCAGATCGCTATGCTCGGCGCGGCTGATCCAGATCTTCTGGCCGCTCACAACATAATCGTCGCCGTCGCGGCGCGCGAAGGTCTTGATCCGTGTGGTGTCGGTGCCGCTTGTCGGTTCGGTAACGCCAAAGGCCTGCAGGCGAAGCGCGCCGCTGGCGATCGCGGGAAGGTAACGCGCCTTCTGTTCCGACGAGCCGTGCTTCAGGATGGTGCCCATCGTGTACATCTGGGCGTGGCAGGCGCCGCCGTTGCAGCCCGAACGATGGATTTCCTCGAGGATGGCGGTCGCGGCCGACAGGCCGAGGCCCGCGCCGCCGAACTCTTCGGGCACCAGCACCGACAGGAACCCTGCCTCGGTAAGGGTGCGGACGAACTCGGTCGGATAAATGCGGTCGCGGTCGAGCGCCTGCCAGTAGCTGCCGGGAAAATCGGCGCAGAGCCGGCGAACGGACTCGCGGATTTCGGGATGCGATAGCTCGGGCATGTGGCTCCTCTTCCTGTCGTCGAAAGATATGGTGCCATTGCCCTTAGCGGTGCTGCACGATGCGGCAACCCGCAATTCCGTGCAACCCGGTGCCGGTCTTCTAGGCGCCTCGCGAATGGCCGATAGCGCCTGCAGCCAGCCGGCTGCGCAGATATTGCTCCATTTCGCCGCGGCCGGTTGCGGTCAGCGCGACGTGCACGACGCGATTGTCGCGGTGCGACGGCTCGCGCGCCATCAGCCCGCATTCGACGAGGCGGCCGATCCAGCGGAGCGCGGTCGTTGGCGGCACGGCGGCGGCGATGCAAAGGCTGTGAATGCTGACGGGGCGTTTCAGATGTTCCTGAACATAGAGATCGAGCAGCATATCCCATGCCGGCTCGGCGAAAATCCCCGGGTGGAAGAGTGCATCGCGTCGCCTGCGGCTGGCATATTCCGCCTGTGCGATCGCAGCGAGAAGGCTTTCCTCGCTCTCATATCCGTTGGTGGGCGGCAGAGGCGCGCGCACCGATGCGTTCTGCATCTGCTGGAAGATTTCCTGGCCCATTACAGAAGACCCCTTTGTCTCATGCTGACGATATCGTTCCCGCCCACGACTAGATGGTCGAGCAGCTGGATTCCGACAGATTTGGTGAGTTGGGCGATCCGGCGCGTCAGGGCGATGTCCTCGGCGCTCGGTTCGGCGGAATGCGACGGATGATTGTGCGCCAGAATGATGCCATGCGCCCCCAGGTCAAAGGCACGGCCGAGGAGCCGTCGCAGATTGACCTCGACATGGGCGGTGGCCCCGTCCGCGATCTGCTCGTCGGCAAGATAGCCCCAGCCTCGCGTGACAAAGGTTGCGTGCAGGCATTCGGTTGCCGACCGGCCTATGCTGAAGCGCAGATATTCCCGGAAAGCCGGATCGTTGATCGACACGGGAGCTCGCGAAATGGTTTCGCGCAGTCCGGCACCGAAGAGCGTCCGCGCGGCGACGATAGCGTCGGCAAGCCGCCGGTCGCCTTCAAGCGCGGCGACGAGTTGCTCGGGGCTAGCTGCAAGCGCACGGCCAAGGCCGCCGAAATGGCGGATCAGCCGGTCGGCGGCAATTTCTGCGAGGCCGCCCGCGAAGGGCTCGAGGAGGTTCGCCACGGCGGGTAAGGCCCGTAACGCTTCACGCGCCTCGCGTGCATCCATATCCCTCCCGCCAGGATCAGCAGGATGAAGTAGAAGGGCCCGTACGTCATCAGCCCGTACGCCGACTTCACGAGCTTTGCGTCCACCTCGCGCGCGAAGTGCGAGATGACGGAAACGAGCTGAAAGGCCGAGAGCCATAGCGGATAGACCCGGTTCGCCGACAAGGCGACGCCGATGAAGACGGCGGCGGCAGTGACGTCGATGAAAAGATGACCAAGGTCGACGGAGGCATATATCGTGCCGCGATCAATGACCGCGTGATACAACCGGTCGCCCAGATTCATGAAAACGATCACCGCCACGCAAAGCCGTTCGGGTGCTGCCCCCCAACGCCAGGCCGCCACGATAAGAAGCAGCATCGTCGTCAGGTTGAATTCCCACAGCCAGGTCATGTGACCACGGTGGCTGCGCGCGGCGGTGTCGTCAATTGCTAGGCGGCGTTTTCCTGCCCGAGATTTCCCGTCTCGCCGAAGGGATCCGTATCTTCGTGCCCCGACGATCCGGTGATCCGGACTTTCGCGCGGACAAGGGCGTCGTGCGACCGAAAAACGTCGTTGGCCGAGGCGATGTCGGACTGGATCGCGCGGCCCAGCCGGACGATGGCGTCCTGCCCGATATGCGGGGCAGGGGCTTCCTCGCTCTGCCGCGTCCGGAGTATCGAACTCAGGACTTCCAGTTTCGCGAGCAGGCTCTCGTCAGCCTTCGATTCTGCCCTGCGGATCTGGGTGCGAATTCGCGTCATATACGCTGGAATGGGTGTGGTCATGGCAGTTCCCCCGGACCCCGGGCTCGCACGCGAAGGTCCGTCAACGATCGGGGCCGCTATTTGCCGACCACCGCCGTGAGAGCACCCGCCGCGGCCAGGCCGAGGACGAGGCTTGCAACGATCCCGAACAAGATGATCGCGATCGCGGCGCCACGGGTCAGTGCGGCATTTTCGCCGTCGAGCACCCCGGGAACAACCTTTGGGAGCTTCACCGCAGTCCAGGGGGGATCAATCGATATCTCGAGCGAGTCCCCGAAGCGCAGCGGATCGTCATGGCTGTCCTCGACCGGGTTCTGACCGGGTTCGGGCGCCGGGGCGAGACGAAGACTTTGCCTGTAAGTTTCTACACGTGCGGCCGGCGCGGTTTCCGACGGCAGTTTCGCCATCGCCCAGTCGCGATACCGGCGCGCCAGTTCGAGCCGGGTGATCCCCGAAAACCGCGTGCGCAGCAGCTCGATCCGGCGATTGACGGCAGATTCGGAGAGGTCGAGCGCCGAGGCGATCTCCTTCGAGGTGCGGCCGTTCGCAAGCAGGTCCAGCACCGCCGCCTGCTTGTCGGTCAGCGATGCGAAGTCCCCGCCATTTTTATCCGTCGCGCCCATGCGCGCGAATAACCATGTTTCGGCAGCCCGAAACAAGATGGAAATATCGAATCATTCACGCGGGGTGGCGGGCCGGCCGTGGTAACGGGCGCCTATCCGGCCGCGATGTAGATGCTTTGCGGCGCCATATATTCGAGCATGCCGTCCATGCCGTTCTCCACGCCGAACCCGCTTTGCTTGTGTCCCGCGAACGGCGTATCGGGCCGGAGCATCAGATTCTGGTTGATCCAGACCGTCCCGGTTTCAAGTCGGCGGGCGACGGCGACGGCCTGATCGACATTCTTCGACCACACCGCACCGGCGAGACCATATTCGCTGGCGTTGGCGCGATCGATGACTTCGTCGAGATCGTGAAAGCGCATCATCGGCAGAACGGGGCCGAAGGCCTCCTCCTGCACGACGGCCGAATCCTCGGGCGGGTTGTCGATGATCGTGACGGGGATGAAATAGCCCCCCGTGTCGGGGCCGGCCGGCCCCTCCACAAGCGTCAGCCCGGCGTCCCTTGCGTCTTCGATCAGCGCCGATACCCGCTCGAACTGGCGCCGGTTCTGCAGGGGGCCGAGAACGGTACCCTGTTCGCTTCCGTCACCGAGTTTCACGGACTGCGCGATCGCCGCGAGCCGGTCGCGCAGTCCGTCATAAATGCTGTCATGGACGTAGAGGCGCTTGGTTGCGACGCAGATCTGGGCGCTGTTGAAAAAGGCGCCGAAGAATATTTTCTGCGCCACGTCGTCGAGATCGACGTCGGACATGACGATCGCCGCATCGTTGCCGCCAAGCTCGAGCGTCAGGCGCTTCAGATCCTTCGCCGCGCTTTCCATCACGCGCTTGCCGGTCGCGGTCGATCCGGTGAAAGAGATCTTCGCAAAGCCCGGATGCGCGGTCATCAGCGGGCCGAGCGCGTCGCCGCCCGAAATGATATTGAGAACGCCCGCGGGGAACGCGTCTTTCAGCAATTCGCCGATCTTGAGCATGCAGAGCGGGGTGAAGGGCGAAGGCTTGAGCACGATGGTATTGCCGGCGGCGAGAGCGGGGGCGATCTTCCAGATCGAGAGATTGACCGGGAAATTCCACGGCGAAATCGCACAGACGGCGCCGAGCGGCACATAATTCGTCTCGACCCGCTGGCCATCGCCGTTATCGATGACATGCGCGGGCGGTGTCATCGCCGCATAGGCGCGGAGCCACGCCACCGCGATACCGATTTCCGACAGGGCACCATCGGTCGGACGGCCCTGTTCGCGCGTGAAAAGCCGCGCAAGCTGTTCGGCATTGGCGTCGAGAATGTCCGCGGCTTTCAGCAGACAGGCCTGCCGCTCGCCGATCGGCACCGCACGCCATGCCCTGAACGCCCGCCGCGCGGCCGCCACCGCAATATCGAGTTGTTCCGGCGAGCAATCGGGGGCAGCCGCGAATATCTGCCCGTTCGCGGGATTGATCACCTCTATCTGTGCGTCGCCGGTCACCAGCGCGCCGTCGATGAGCATCGAATATCCGGTCTCGAAATTCATGATGGCCTCTCCTGCGATCCGATTGACTCGGATTAAATGAGCATTTAAACGCTCGATTAAATGAACATTTAAACTGCGTCAAGGAGAGGCGCCGCGATGGCCATCGATCCGCAAACCCCCATATTGGTCGGCGTCGGCCAGATCGTTCGCCATTGGGACGGTCAGGGTATCGACGACGCACCGGGCCCGCTCGGGCTTCAACTCGCAGCGGCCAAACGGGCGCTCGCCGATAGCGGCGCTGCCGAGGCGCTGCGCCGGATGATCGACGGCGTTGTCGTCTTGCGTGCCAATCACGACTCGATCGAGGGCGTGCGCCATCCGTTCGGGCGCTGCACCAACCCGCCCGCCACGCTGGCGGCGGAACTGGGGATCGAGGGCGCGCGCTGCATCTATTCGGTCGTGGGGGGCGATCAGCCACAGGCGCTGGTGAACGAGGCGGCGGAGGCGATCTTTGCGGGCGATGCCGAAGCGGTTCTGCTGGCAGGGGCCGAGGCGACGGCGGCGATGAAGCAGGCGTTGAAGGCGCGGCTGACGCTTGACTGGTCGTACAGTGTCGAGGGCCCATGGGAGGACCGCGGGCTGGGGCCGTCGCTCCTGACAGACTATGAGCGCGTGAACGGCTTGGCCATGCCCACGCAGACCTATCCGGCGTTCGAGCAGGCGCTGCGCGCACGGTTGGGGCTTGACCGGTCCGCCTATGTCGCGCTGATGTCCGAGCTGTGGGAGGGCTTCTCGCAGGTTGCAGCGGAGAACCCTTATTCGCAATTCCCGCAGAGCCGCTCGCGCGATTTCCTCGCGACGCCGGGCGACGCCAATTATCCGGTCGCCGAGCCCTATCTCAAATGGCATGTCGCGCAGGACGCGGTGAATCAGGGGGCGGCGGTCATCCTGACCTCCGTCGGTGCAGCGCGGCGTGCCGGAATCGATCCCGCCAAATGGGTCTATCTGCATGGCTATGCCGCCGTAAAGGATCGGCCGGTCATGGAGCGGCCCGATCTGTCGCGGTCGCGCGCGATCGAGGCGGCGCTACAGGGCGCGCTCGATATGGCGGGGAAGACGGTGCCCGGCATCGACCGGTTCGATCTCTACAGTTGCTTTCCCTGTGCGGTGCTGCTCGCAGCAGAGGCACTGGGGGTGGACTGGCGGCATACCCGCTGCACCGTCACCGGCGGGTTGCCCTTCTTCGGAGGGGCGGGGAACAATTATTCGATGCACGCCATCGCAACGATGGCCGATCGGCTCCGCGCTTCGCCCGGCGAATTCGGTCTCATCCTCGCCAATGGCGGTTTCCTCTCGAAGGAAGCGGCCGGCGTCTATTCGACCGAGCCCGTCGAAAACTGGCGGCCGCGCCGCGACGACGCCGGGCAGCGCGACATCGACGACGCGCCTGCGCCGGCCTTGCTCGCCGAGACCACCGACGCGCTTATCGACAGTTATACGGTGACCTGGAAGAAGGGGCAGCCTTCACGCGGCTATGTCATCGCGTCAAACGAAAAGGGGCGCGTACTGGCCCGGGTCCGTACGGGGCACCGCGCGACGCTGGCGTGCCTTGCCGAACAGGATGCGATCGGCCGGTCGGTTCGCATCGTTCACGAGCAGGGTGTAAATTTCGTCGAACCTGCAAGCCGGCTCTGCGAGCCCGCACCCGCAGCTGGGCTGGCGGCGCGGCGGTTCGGGCATGTGCTGGTCGAGCGTCACGGGCATGTCCTCGAGGTCACGCTAAACCGGCCCGAGGCCATGAACGCGCTTTTCAGCGGGGTGCATTTCGAGCTGCACGAGATCTGGGATGATTTCGAGCGCGACCCCGACCTGTGGGTCGCGATCGTCACGGGGGCGGGCGACCGGGCCTTTTGCAGCGGCAACGACCTGAAAGTCACGGCGAAGGGCGGGGACATGTCGATCCCGCCATCCGGCTTTGCAGGACTCTGCTCGCGCTTCGACCGGACCAAGCCGGTCATCGCCGCGGTGAACGGGGTGGCTATGGGCGGAGGCCTTGAAATCGTCCTTGCCTGCGACCTTGCCGTTGCCGCGGCGAGCGCACGCTTCGCGCTGCCGGAAGTAAAGGTCGGCCTTTATGCGGCGGCGGGCGGCGTCCAGCGGCTGACGCGTCAGATCGGGCGCAAGGCGGCGATGGAACTCATTCTGACGGGACGGCATTTCGACGCTACCGAGGCGCGGGAACTTGGCGTCATCAACGATGTCGTCGATGGCGATGCGCTGGGCGCCGCGCGGGCGCTCGCCGAACGGCTGCTCGAAAATTCGCCGTCGGCGATCCGCGCCTCGAAAGAGGCGCTCAACAAACTCGAAGATCTGGAATCGCTCGAGGAGGCGATGGCGGCCAACGGACGCATCTTCGGACGGCTGATGCGCACGCGCGATTTCCGCGAGGGCGTCAGCGCCTTTGCCGAAAAGCGCAAACCCGAATGGAGCGGATCGTGACGATTGCGATGGACGGCAGGCCGATGCTGGACGGGATCCGGGTGGTCGATCTGACGAGCGTCGTCTTCGGCCCCTATTGCACGCATATCCTCGCCGAACTCGGCGCCGAGGTGATCAAGGTCGAGGCACCGGGCGCGGGCGATGCATTCCGCTGGTCGGGCAAGGCCGCGGCGACGCCTGGGATGAGTCCCGGCTTCATGGCGATCAACCGCGGCAAGCAGTCGGTCGCGCTCGATCTCAAGACCCCCGATGACCTCGCGTGCATGAAGGCGCTGCTCGAAGACGCCGACGTGTTCGTGCTCAACGTGCGCGGCAAGGCGGTCGAGCGGCTGGGGCTCGACTATGCCGCGGTGCGGGCGATCAATCCCGATATCATCTATGCGCATTGCGTGGGCTTCGGGCAGCACGGCCCCTATGCCGACCTGCAGGCCTATGACGATGTGATCCAGGCGGCGACGGGGACGGCAACCTTGTTGCCGCGCGTCGACGGCAATCCGCGTGCGCGCTACCTGCCGTCGCTGATCGCCGACAAGGTCGCGGGCCTTCACGCCGCCTATGCGGTGCTCGCCGCCGTGATCCACAAGCTCAGGACGGGAGAGGGGCAGAAGATAGAGATCGCGATGTTCGAGGCGTTCAGCCATTTCATGCTCCTCGAACATCTCGCCGGACAGAGCTTCGATCCCCCGAACGCGCCCGTCGGCTATTTCCGCCAGATCGATCCCGACCGGCAGCCTTTCCCGACGCGCGACGGCTTCGTCAGTATCGTGCCCTATACCGATGAAGCCTGGCCGAAGATGTTCGAGGTGCTCGGCAATCCGGGGTTTCTGAATGACGAGCGGTTCGCGACCCGCAAGGCGCGGACGGTCAATCTGGCGCTGCTCTACCGCGAAATGGCCCGGCTGACCCCGGCTTTTACCACGGACGAACTGATCGCGAAATGCCATGCGGCGCAGATACCTGCGCAGCCGGTGCGCGATATCGCCGATATCATGGACGACCCGCATCTGGCAGCGACAGGCTTTTTCTCGCGGCAGGAGCATCCGAGCGAAGGGGGCTATTTCGCGATGGAGCATCCGGTGCGCTTTGCAAAGCCGCTCGAATCAGCCAAGCGTCATGCGCCGCGGCTGGGCGAACAGTCCGACCGGATCCGCGCGAGGCTGAAGGGGCAATGACGGGGGCAGCATGGCCGAGGATCTGACCGACCAGCCGGCGACGGCGCAGCGCATCGTCGAGGCGGCGCGCAGCCTGATGATTGAGCGCGGGCTGCTCGAGGTGTCGATCGCCGACATTTCGGAGCGGGCCGGCACCAACGTTGCGCTCGTCAGCTATTATTTCGGCAACCGCGAAGGGCTGATGATCGCGATCATCGAGGGCGATGCACGGCGCGCCTCGGGGCATCTTGAACGCCTGCTAGCCGCGGATATTGCTCCGACGGCGAAGATGGAAATCCATATCAAGGGATTGATCGAGGCTTATTTCGAGCGGCCTTATCTCAATCGCCTGCTCCAGAAGCTGCTGCGCGAAGCGTCGCCCGAAGCCTCGGCAAAGGTCGGCGCGACCTTTGTCCGGCCGGTGATCGAGGCACGGCGAGCGATCATAGCCGACGGCATCGCGTGCGGCGAGTTTCGCGCGGTCGACGCCAACCTGGTCAGCTTTGCGATCGACGGCGCCTGCGCGCATCTTTTCTCGTCGGTGCAGTCGCGGCACACGATCCTTGGCGACGGTTCGCTCGATCACGACCTCGTCGAACGCTATGCCACGACGGTAAGCGAACTGATCGTCGGCGGGCTGCTCGCGCGTTAGTCGGCGAGCGCAGCCTGCGGGTTGAAGCCGAGCGTCGCCGAATAGCCGCCGTCGACTCCGATCGACTGGCCGCAGACGAAGGAAGCGGCGTCGGAGAGCAGCCAGACGATCGCTGCGGCGCTCTCTTCGGGCGTGCCGAACCGGCCGATCGGATGCATTCTTGCCGCGCCGCGCATCGCCTCCTCATTGCCCTGCAGCACGCGGTGAAGCATCGGGGTCTCGGTGCCGGCGGGGGCGATCATGTTGATGCGGATCCCGCGCCCGGCGTTTTCGACCGCCGCTGAACGGGTAAGCGCCCAGACGGCATGTTTGGACGCGGCATAGACCGACTGGCCGACGAGCCCGGTGAACGAGCCGACCGACCCGACATTGACGATCGCGCCCCCCGTGGCGCCCATCGCGGCGATCTCGGCACGCATCGCAAAGAAGATGCCGCGCGCGTTCACATCCATGATGTCCGCATAGTCGACGTCGGTGAGATCATGCATCGGTGCCATGCGGCCCTCGATACCTGCGTTGTTCACCGCGCCGTCGAGACGACCGAAGGTGTCGGCGGCCGTCGAGACGAATGCATCGACCGCTTCCGACGTGCGCACGTCGACCGGCAGCCCCAGCGTCCGGGGCGCCCCGGCGCGTGCAGCTTCGCCGGCGACCTCTTCCGCTTTCGCGCGGTCGCGGGCGCCGACGACGACGGTCGCACCGGCCTGCCCGCAGGCGATGGCGGTGGCGCGTCCGATGCCCGTCGACCCGCCGACGACGAGAATGACCCGGTCCTGGAGCATGGGTGCGATCAGGCGGCGCGGGCGATCTGCGGGCGGGGCACGCCATCGCCCAGATAGACGCCGGGCGTCGCGCCGACCGGGCGGTCGCGCTCGAACGTCTGCTCGCCGTTCACGAAGATCTGGCGATATCCGCCGGCGCGCGCCTTGCGCCGCCAGTCGCCGCCGGGCTGGTCATGGACGACGTCGAACCGATCCTGGTCGAAATACAGCTCGGCCAGATCATAGACGAGAATGTCGGCCGCCATGCCTTCGAGCAGCGCGCCGCGATCCTTGATGCCCATCGCGCGCGCGGGCTGATAGGAAAGACGGTAGTGCATTTCCTCGAGCGAGAGGAAGTCATTGTCGCGTACCAGCCACAGGATCAGGTCGGTGGTCCACTGGCCTCCGCTGAAATTCTTGGTGTGCGCGCCGCCGTCCGAGGCCCCCGCGAGGACGCGCCCGTTCGACAGCAGGTCGGCGACCTTTGCGGGGTCGATCGCGATGCCGGGAGTCTTGAGTTCGATCCGCAGGTCGCTTTCGAGTGCGGTGTCGATGAAGGCGTCAACCTCGGTCTTGCCTTCGGCCGCGGCGATCTCGCCCAATGTCTTGCCGAGATAGCCCTTGGCGTCGTTCGAGCCTTCGCCCATTCCGATCACCGTATAGTCGGCGAGCCCGCCCGCGGTCGCCTCGAACATCACTGGGTCATAGCTCTCGTTGAAACGGCGGCGGAATTCGGGATCGAGCAGCTTGGCGCGCTTGTCGGCCGGATCCTTGCAGAAGGTCAGCTCGCGATAGACGTCGAGCGCGTCGAGCGAGCAGCCGGGCGAGTTGAAGAGTTCGGTCTCGTTCCACGCGCGGCAGATCACCGTCGCGGCGTACATCTCGACGCCGTCCTCTTCGTTCATCGCGTCCAGCCACGCCATGCTCTGGCGGTGGAGGTCGGGGGTGTATTCGCTGACCGAGAACACGTTGTGCAGGATCGGGCGGCCGGTCTCGCGCGCCAGCTTTTCGCTGATGCTCCGGTCGCCGACCGGGCCGATCTGCGAGATGACCTGGATGATCCCTTCCTGCCGGTCCTTCAGCGCGCTCGCCATCGCGACGGCATCGTCGGGATACATGATGTCGGTCGGCATCGGCGATCCGTCGACGTCGACATGGTTGTTCTCGTGCCCCATGAAGCTAAGCGACAGGCCGCACGCGCCGGCGTCCATCGCCTCGTGGATCAGCCCCTTGATCGTATTGATCTCGGCCGCGGTCGGGCGGCGGTGCTTCGCATCCTCGCCCATCACATAGAACATCACCGCGTTGAGCGGCAGGAACATGGTGAGGTTCACCGCCTTGGGCGTCCGCCGCATCGCCTCGACGAGCTCGGGGAAGGTTTCCCACGACCAGGGGAGGGCGGTCTGCATCTGGATCGCGGGAACCTGTTCGGTCGTTTCCATCATGAGCATCGCGCGCTCGCGATCCCTTACATGGACGGGAGCGAAGCCGAAGCCGCAATTGCCGGTCACGACGGTGGTGATACCGTTCTCGCCGGCGTTCGAGCACGTCGGATCCCAGAAAATCTGCGCGTCATAATGGGTGTGGGTGTCGATATGGCCGGGAGCGACGATCAGTCCGTCCGCATCGACCACGCGCGCGCTGCCGGGATCGGCGATGTGCCCGATCCGTGCAATTTTCCCGTCCCTGATCCCGATGTCGGACCTGAAGCGCGGAAAGCGCGTGCCGTCGATGATCGTCCCGTTCTTGATGACGAGGTCGAATCCGTACATGACAAATCTCCCGGTATGTCGTTATGCGGGAAGAATGCGACAAAAATTCATTTTCGTCAAATTTAGGGATTTTCTGCGGGCTATATGATGGACAATGAACTTGAAACCGACGTCGCGCGCCGGACGCAGGCCCGCATATTGGACGCTGCGAATCAGGTGATCGCGAAGGTCGGGTACAAACGGTTGCGGATGGAAGCCGTCGCGAAGGGCTCGGGGATCACGCGCCAGACGATCTATAATTATTTCCCGAACAAGCAGCAGCTCGCGACCGCAGTACTGCTCCGCGAAGGCGCGCTGGTGAATGAGCGCGCGAAGGAAAATATTCCCGATGACCTGGAGGGCGAGGCGCTGCTATCGGCGGCGGTGCTCGCACTCGTCGATGCCGCTCGCGCCATGCCGATCTTCGAGGGCCTCTTCGAGGAAGGCTCAATGGGTTATGTCAACGAACTCGCCGAACATTCGCAGGTCATCGAGCGGATGATGCACGACTATTGGGCGCCGGTGATCGAGCGGATCGCCGCGACGGGACGGGTGCGGGGCGATATTTCGGTCGAGCGGATCGAATGGTGGCTGAGCTTCGTCTATCGCGCGCTGCTCCAGCGTCCCGCCGAGGATCTCGACGATCGTGCCGGAATGGATGCGCTGGTCCGCGACTTTCTGGCGCCGACGGTGATGGCGCGCTGATCAGGCGGCGATCGGGGTGACCGTTACCGGGATGCCGTCGATGAACGTCGTTCCCGAGACGAGCTCGACCGCTTCCGGCCCGAGCCCGAGCAACAGGTTGATGTTCGCGCCGGGCAGGGTGTTGGCATGGCGCCAGCCGCCATTGTGACCCCATCCGTGCGGATAGCAGACCGCACCCTCGACCACATCTTCGGTCACTTCGACCGCGACTTCGACGGCGCCATGTTCGTTCGCTACGCTGGCCTGGCCGCCATCGCTGAGGCCGTATCGCGCTGCGTCGGCGGGGTGGACGAGCAGTGCGGGCTCCTGCGATCGCGCCAGCTTTTCGGGATTGTGCATCCAGCTGTTCATCGACTTGAGTTTGCGCTGGCTGAACAGCTTCAGCCTTCCATCGCTGCCGGTCGGGGACTGCTGCGCCGCGAAGCGTGCGAATTCGTCGGCGACGATCGGGTGCCAGAGGCGGATCTTGCGATCCTCGGTGGCGATATGTCCGGCCCAGCCATCATAGGTGAGCGGCAGGTCGAGCATCGTGCCGTGCGGCATCTCCGCCAGTTTCGCGAAGCTCAGCGCATCGTCGCCGCGCTGTTTGCCGAGCGGCCCGTATCGAAGGGCGATTTCGACGAGGGTCAGCGGCGTGATCGACATGCCCTGCCGCTCCAGCCAGCGCAGGCCCGGGGTCGGCGCGATCGAGCCGAGCCCCATGCGCGCGACGAGATCGTCGAAAATCGCCTTTTCCTCGCGTGCCTCGCCCATCGGCGGCACCGCGGCGCGGGCGTACTGGATATAGGGCCGCACCATGTGCGACAGCCCGATCAGCGGAATATCGTCCTTTTCGAGGAAGGTGGCGGCGGGCAGGATATAGTGCGCGAAGCGGTTCGTCTCGGTCACATAGAGATCGACCGAGAAGAGGAGGGCGAGCGACTCGAGTGCCCTTTCGAGCCGCTCGCCCCCCGGCGCCGACAGGACGGGATTGCCGGCGATGACCATCATGGCGCGGACCCGGCCGTCGCCGGGTTCCAATATGTCGTCGGGCAGCGCAGCGGCCGGCATCAGGCCCGCAACGACCGGCAGGTCGCCGATGCGCGTGCGATGCTCGCCATAGCCCGACAGCGGTTCGGCGCCTTCGGCGAGCGGAAAGGCGCCGAAGGTCGACCCGCCCGGCTTGCCGAACTTGCCGCCGGCAATGTTGATCGCGTCGAGCAGCAGGTTGGCAATCGTCGAGAAGCGGCCACGGCACAGGCCGACGCGGCCGTACATCGCGGCACGCGGCGCGGCGGCGAAGTCGAGTGCAAGTTGTTCGATGGTGCCGCGCGGGACGCCGGTGGCCGCTGTCGCCTCGTCGAGATCGACCTGCATTACGGCATCGCGCAGATCGTCCCAGCCGGTGCAATGCGCGGCGAGGAAGGCTTCGTCGACGACCTCCGCGCCGATCATCACCTTGAGCATTGCCGCGTGAAGCCACGCGTCGGCATCGGGCTGGATCGCGACATGCTCGTAACGCTTCGCGGTTTCGGTCCGGCGCGGGTCGATCACGATCACGCGCCCGCGTTCGGCAATGGCGTCGAGGTCGTGTCGCATCCGCGGCGCGGTGAGCAGGCCACCGTGCGATACCAAAGGGTTGGCGCCCGTTATGATCAGGAAATCGCAATGCGGCAGGTCGGGAATCGCGTTGCGAAAGGCGACGCCATAGAGGATCCAGCTCGCGAGGTGGCGCGAGGTACTGTCCTGCGATCCCGCCGCATAGAATTTGGTGCTCCCGATCCGTTGCAGGAACCACTGGCTCGACATGAAAGTGTCGGTCGAAAAGGCGCCGGGATTGCCGAAATAGGTCGCGACCGCCTCCGGCCCGTCGGTGTCGATGATCGCCTTCAGTCGCGCGGTGATATCGTCGAGGGCTTCGTCCCACGATACCTCGGCGAATTCGCCGGGACCGCCGATGCGTTTCAACGGTCGCAGCACGCGGTCGGGATCGTTCGCGACGTCGACGATCGCCGCACCCTTGACGCAGATATGCCCCTGCGTGTGCGGATTGTCGCGGTCGGGGGAGAGTTTGACCGGTCGGCCATCCTCGATCGCGATCACGGTGCCGCAAAAGGCCTCGCACAGCCGACAAAAGCTTGTCGTCTCGGTTCGAATCGGGGCTTCGCTAGCCAATTTACTCTCCATCCATTCGCCGAAAACCCGTGGAATCACCCGTTTAAATGAGCATTTAAAATCCCGGTTGACAGAATAAAATACGACGAATATCTATTTTTGTCGTGTCGGGATATGCGCTACTGTGGCGCGGACTGGCAAGCAGAAAGATGAAGCGAAAAGCTTCGCGATCTGGAGGGAGACGAAGATGCGTAAGGCTGTTCTGATGGCCAGTGTCGCCATCGCCACTGTGAGCGTTTCGCCGGCTTGGGCGGAGGAGTCTCCGGCGCCGGCCGCGGAAGGCGGTACGACGACCGACAGCGGGGGCTTGGTCGATATCGTCGTGACCGCGCAGCGCCGGTCCGAGAACCTCCAGAAAGTTCCCGTTGTGGTGACCGCCGTCGAGCCCGAAGTGCTCGAGGCGCGCAACGTCTCGACCCTGCAAGACCTGCCGAAGCTGACGCCGTCGCTGACCGTCCAGAATCAGGCGAGCAACGTCACGCCCTTCATCCGCGGCGTCGGCTCGACCGTCACCGGGGCGGGGCAGGCGGCCAGCGTCGCGACCTATGTCGACGGGGTCTATATCTCGACGCTGACGAGCGCGGCCTTCGACCTCGACAATGTCGAACAGGTCCAGGTCCTCGAAGGGCCGCAGGGTGCGCTTTACGGCCGCAACGCGACCGGCGGTGCGATCGTCGTGACGACGAAGACGCCGCGACCGGGCGATCCGATCTCGGGCCGCTTCCGCGCCGGTTACGGCAATTACGACAATCGCGAAGCGTCGGGGATCATTTCGGGCGGGCTTGGCGACATGTTCGCTTTCTCGGTCAACGGGTCGATCCGCAAGCGCGACGGCTATATCCGGAATCTGAATGCGCCGGGCGTCGGGGCCACGAACGACGACTTCTACGACCGCGATTCCAAGTCGATCGGGGCGGTCCTCGTCTTCAAGCCGTCCGAACAGTTCAATCTGGTGCTGCGTGCGCAGCATTTCGAATCCGACGATCGGTCGGGGCAGGGCTATCAGGCGGTCGGGCTGGACATCGACGTCGGCGGCACCGGGCTCAACGGGTCGCAGCTCTATTATGCCGGGCTGCTGCAAAGCTTCGGCGTTTCCGCCGGCGATGCGATGACCGCGGCTGCAAACCTGCGCTTCAGCACCAAGCACGGCGCGACCTATGACAATGAAGCAAATGGTTCGACGCGCGGTGTCCTGCGTCCGGGACCGGCGGGATCGTTCGTGCAGCTCAATACGGAGACCTATTCGGCGAAGGCCACGCTCGACCTCGGTTCGGTCGAGCTGAGTTCGCTGACCGCATATCAGACGGCGCAATCGCTGTCGGCGACCGAAGTGTTGTTCGCTGACCCGACAAGCTATCCGGTCGGTTTCCAGGGCGGATCGGTCGGCTTCACCGGCGATTTCCCGTCGCGGACCTGGCAGCAGGAGTTCCAGATCGCATCGGTGGATTCGCCCGTTCAGTGGATCGCGGGTGTCGTCTATCTCGACGCCGCCGGCGACGTCCTGCTCACCGGCGACCTGCCGCCGCTGTCGGCGCTGACCGCCGACAACCGCTGGCAGAACAAATCGGTCGCCGGCTTCGGCCAGATCACCGTGCCGATCACCGAGCGGCTCAGCGTCACCGCCGGCGGCCGCTACACCGACGAGAAATATACCAGCAACGACTTCATCTCGCTGACCGACCCGCGCAACGTGTTCGGTACCCCGAACCAGGGGCGGCAGGTGCTCAAGGGATCGAAGTTCACCTATACCGGCCGTATCCAGTATGACACCGGCGACCTGCTGCTCTACGCCGGGGTTTCGACCGGGTTCAAGGGCGCGACGCTCTCGAACACCAACCTTCTCAGCCCCGGCGTGACGCCCGAGACGATCACCTCGTTCGAGGGCGGCGCGAAAATCCGCCTGTCGCCCGACGCGCGGCTCAATCTCGGCGCCTTCCACTACGACTATGGCAATATCCATATCGCCTATACGGACTCGGCGAGCGGATCGAACATCCTCGTCAACGGCACCGGTGCCAAGATCACCGGCGCGCAATATGACCTGCTGTGGCAGGTGTCGCCGATGTTCACGCTGCGCTCGAACGGGCTGGTGCTCGACACCAGCTACGACCGCGACGTGCAATCGGCGGGCGGGGCAGGGGTGCTCTTCATCAAGGGCAACCGGCTCGCCGGCGCTCCGAAGTTCGTGCTGTCGATCGGCGCCGACGTCAAATATCCGGTCGGCGACGGCGAACTGAAGCTGTCGGTCGATGCGTCGCACAACGACGGCTATTATTTCGATGCCGAGAATCTGACCGGCACGGGCGGCGCGACCGCGCGGAGCATGCAGCTTGTCGACGCCAGCCTGACCTATACCGCGCCCGACGATCGCTGGCTGGTGTCGCTGTTCGCGGCGAACATCACCGACGAGAAATATTTCGACAGCGGCCTGCCGATCAGCGGCCTTGTCCGCAATGCGCGTGCGGCGCCGCCGGCAACCTATGGCGTGCGCGTCGGGTTCAACTTCTGATGGCCACGATCGCGCCGCCTATCGACGACGACGCGATCGTCGCACCCGCGACCTACGCCGATCCGGACGCCTATGACCGGCTCTTTGCCCGGCTGCGGGAGGAGGATCCGGTCCACTGGACCGAGCCCGCGGATTATCGTCCCTTCTGGAGCGTCACCCGGTTCGCGGACATTCAGGACGTGGAGCGGAACGCCGCGCAATTCCTGAACGCGCCGCGAATGATGCTTCGGCCGGTCTCGGTCGAGGAGCAGGTGCGCAAGCTCACCGGCGGCAGCGCGCTGATGCTGCGCGACATCGTCCATATGGACGGCCGCGATCACATGGCGCACCGCAAGCTGACGCAGGCGTGGTTCATGCCGGGGCGGCTGAAGGCGATCGAAGAGGATCTGCGTGCGCTTGCGCGGCATTTCGTCGGTCAGATGGTCGAGCGCGGCGGCGCCTGCGAATTCGTCGACGACGTCGCGGTCTGGTACCCGCTCCGCGTCATCATGCGCATCCTTGGCGTCCCGGCCGAGGACGAGGCGCGGATGCTCGTGCTGACGCGAGATATTTTCGGCCCCGACGATCCCGATATCCGCAAGGGGCCGAAGCCCGATCTGGCGACGACGATCAAGGGTTTTACCGACTATTTCGCCGAGCTGACCGAGGCGCGGCGCCGCGATCCGTCGGACGATATCGCAACGCTGCTGTCGACTGCAGAGGTCGACGGAGAACCGATCGGCACGCTCGAGCTGATGTCCTATTACATCATCATCGCGACCGCGGGGCATGACACGACCAGTTCGACGATCGCGGGCGGGCTGCTCGCGTTGCTGCAGAACCCGGCCGAGATGGAGCGACTGCGTGCCGATCCCGCGATCCTTGCCGCGGGCGGCGTCGACGAGATGGTGCGCTGGGTCACCCCGGTGAAGCATTTCTTCCGCACCGCGGTCGAGGATTACGACCTGCGCGGAAAGACGATCCGGGCAGGGGACCATCTGATGATGTGCTATCCCTCGGCCAATCGCGACGCCGACGCCTTTACCGACCCGTTCCGTTTCGACCTGTCGCGGCCGCCGAACCGGCACCTCGGTTTCGGCTATGGCCCGCACCTCTGCCTCGGCCAGCATCTGGCCAAGATGGAAATCCGCATCTTTTTCGAGGAGTTGCTCGCGCGGATCGATGCGATCGAACTCGCAGGCGATCCGGCATGGGTCGCCTCGAACTTCGTCAGCGGGCTGAAGCGTTTGCCGATCGCCTACAAGACGCGATAGGGTCGCCCCATGATCCGGATGCTCTTCTGCCTTCACCGGCTGCCGTCGCTCGGTCTTGACGAGTTCCAGACTTATTGGCTGGAAACGCACGCGCCGCTGGTCGCGCGCCATGCGCCGACGATCGGGCTCGCGCTCTACCGTCAGCATCACCGGCTCGACGATCCTGTGCTCGGGGCGCTGCTCAAGGGGCGGCTGGCCGATCAGCCCTTCGATGGTGTCGCCGAACTCGGCTGGAACAGCGAGGCCGACCTGCTCGGCGGCGGCAACGATCCGGCGCGGCGCGATGCCAATCGCGAGCTGTTCGAGGACGAGCAGCGTTTCATCGACCTTGCGCGCTCGCCGATCTTCTTCGCCCGTTCGCACACGATCGTCGGCGACTAGGGTCTTCGCACGTCCTGAAAGGCCTGCGTGCGGTAAAGTCCGTTGGCGGGTGAGGTGCCGAACAGCATCGGCGGCTGGCCGGTTCCTCCGCGCGCGTTGAACATCGTGCTGAGGTGAACTCCGCCGGTGCGGCCGTTCCAGTGCCCGCGTGCCGGCATGCCGACCTCGAGATAGCGCCCACCCATGCCGAGGAGGACATTGCCCAGGCCTTCGAGTTCGACCGTGTGGGCGCCAAGCGCGCCGGCGTCGAAGGTCACGCGCGCATCGCGCATCGTCATGCCGTCGAGCGTCACGCCGAAGCGCGCATCCTGCGTGATCGGCCGGGCGAGCTCGCCGTCGCGGATCACGAAGCCGGTGCGGTTGCGCTTGCCCGAAAAGGTGATCGACTCGCTCATGCTGAAAATGAGCTCGGGACCGAACGAGCCGACGAGCCAGAAGAAGGTCGCGAGCGCCGCCTCGGGATCGTCATGCTTGCGCACCCCCCAGCTATGGTCGCGGTGGCCGAAGCCGTCGACCGCCCATGTCCGGTCGCCGATCCGCATCGTTCCGCGCACGCGCCCCGCAACCTCGGTATGCATCGCCGCGAACTTCTCGCGAAAGCCGCCGGTCAGGCCCGAGAGAGCCCAGGCGTCATAGTGGGGGTGCAGGTTTTCGACGTGCAGGTCGAGCGCGCAGTCGCCGTCCTCGGCGACCCAGCGATTGGTCGCGCTGTCGAAGGTCGCGGTCAGGAAGCCGTCGATTGCGAAGCCGTTCGTGAAGCGGTCGCCCTCGCGCATCGGCACGTCGATCCGCGAGCGGTTGTAGCCGATGCCCGGCGCCACGACGCCGAAGGTGCAATTGCCGGTGCCGAGGTTCGGATGGTGCCCGATCCGGATGAAACCGCCCAATCCCTGTTCGATGTCCTGAAAACAGAGCACGACGCTTTCCTGCCAATGCGCGTCGGTTTCGGGGGCATGCGGCCACTCGTCCCCGACCGGCAGGATGACGATATCCTTGGCGGGGATCATCCGTCGATCCCCGGAACCAGCGCCGCGAGCCGCTTGCGCGAGGCGGTCCAATAGGTGCGCTCGACGTCTTCGAGTTCGGGCGGCAGGCGGCTCATTCCCATCGAGGCGAAGACGGCTAGGCGCCATTCGCCGAGCACTTGTGCGAACTCCCAGTCGTCGAGCTTGCCGCGCGCCTGCGTATAGGCCGCGATCATCTCGTCGGGGGTCGGAATGCCGTCGACGGGGGGCGCGAGCAGCGCGAAATGCGCGATTCCGGCGATCTGATAGGCGAGATCGGCTTCGCCGACGCCATGATGCGTCAGTTCCCAGTCGAGCAGGGCGACGACCTTACCGTCGTGGCCATACATGAAGTTCGATATGTTCGCGTCGCCATGCGCGAGCTCGGGTGCGCGGTGGCGCGGCGCGTGCGCTGTCAGCCAGTCGGCGACCGTCTCCAGCGTTTCGCGAATGTTGCGATAGAAATCCGCCTTTGCGCCCGGCGCGGCGGGCGGGATCGTCCGCCGCAGCTCGATCAGCGTCCAGCCGATCTCGCGATCAAGATAATGACCATCGCCGCCGCGCTGCGCGAAATGCCCGTCGGCGAGACCGTCGGGGGAGGTCGCGTGCATCAGTGCGAGCGTCCGCGCCGCCTCTAGCAGCATCGCGTGCCGGCCCGCGGCGTCCGCGGCCATATAGGGGCCTTCGTTGAACGGCATGGTGCTCGGCGCTATCCCCTCGATCCGTTCCATGAACAATCCGGGCTTGCCGTTCACCGCGCCCTCGGCGTCGAGCCAGAGCGCCTCGGGAACCGGAAGCCCGCGCGCGTGGAGGCCCTGCATGATCGAGAATTGGGGCGGCAGCGAATATTGGCTGAAGAATGCACCGCCAAGATCGTAACGGAAGACGAGCCGCCGGGGTGCTTCGCCGTCGCCAGCGATGTCGGCATCGAAAAGGATCGTACCGCTCGACGCGCCGGCCGAACGCCGGCCCGCGTCGATCCGGATCGCACCGACCTTTCCGTCGAGCGACGCCTGCCGGTTCAGAAAGGCCCTGAGCCGTTCGGCGACATTCCGGTCTTCCCCGCCCTGCGTCGCTCCCGTAATCGCCCGGCTTGCAGCAAGTGCGCTATCGTCGGCCATCCATCTCTCCCGTGCCGCCATGATGCGGTCCCGGAAAGAAATGTGACGAAAAATAGTTTTTGTCAAATTTCTCTCGAAGCCAGGCTTGGTCGCCACGCTCCCATTTTTGCTGATGTCCCGGCATCGCGGGGCAGGATAGTCTCATTCTCAAAATGACATGAGGAGGATGCGATGGATCTGGGTCTTGCCGGCAAGAAGGTGATCATCAACGGCGGCGCACACGGGCTGGGGCTCGCCTCGCTCAAGATTTTCGCGGCGGAAGGCGCCGACGTCGCCTTTTTTTCGCGCGATGCCGAGAAGGTCGCAGCAGCAGTGGCGGCGATCGATGCGGCGGGGCCGGGGAAGGTGTTCGGCGAACAGTTCGACATGACGGGTAACCCCGACGGCTATCGCGCCTGGCTGGAAAAGGCGCGCGACACGCTCGGCGGCTGCGATATTTTCATCCACACCGCGAGCTCGTCGGGGCAGGGCGCGACGGGCGACTGGCAGCGCGGGCTCGACATGGACATCATGGGTGCAGTCCACGGCGTCGAGGTGCTGACCGAGGCGCTGGCGGCATCGGGGTCGGGGTCGATCATCTTCATGTCTTCGACCGCGGCGGTCGAGACCTTCATCGTCCCGCAGGCGTTCAACGCGCTGAAGGCGGCGCTGATCACCTATGGCTCGCAGCTGAGCCAGGCGCTCGCGGCGCAGAATATCCGCGTCAACATCGTATCGCCCGGCGCGATCTATTATGCCGGCGGCAATTGGGAAGTGATCAAATCGGCGGTGCCGCCGCTCTATGAAGGCACGCTCGCGCAGATGCCGATGGGGCGCTTCGGCGAACCCGAAGAGGTCGCGAAGGCGATCGTGTTCATGGCCTCGCCGGCGTGTCCGTACATGACCGGCGCGCATCTGGTCATCGACGGCGGCTTCACCAAGCGCGTCCAGTTCTAAGAGAAGCGCGCGATGAAACTCTATCAGTCGCTCGGCCCTAATCCGCGCGTGGTGCTGATGTACCTCGCCGAGACCGGGGTGCAGGTCGATCGCCGGTTCGTGGACATCATGGCGGCCGAAAACCGCCAGCCCGATTTCTGCGTAAAAAGCCCGCTCGGGCATACGCCGCTGCTCGAACTCGACGACGGTGGTTGCATCGCCGAGAGCGTCGCGATCTGCGAATATTTCGACGAGACGCTGGGCGGTCATGCGCTGCTGGGCGCGACCGCAGAGCAGCGGGCGCAGACGCGGATGCTGGTCCGGATCGTCGACCAGCTCGTTGTCGTGCCTATGACCGCGGGCTTCCGCGGCGCCGAGGGGCTGCCGATGTTCCAGAGCCGGCTGCTTTGCCTGCCCGATGCCGCCGCCGACCTGAAGCGCCTCGCGGCCGACGGGCTGGTGCAGGTCGACCGGATCGTCGGCGCGGGGCCGTGGCTCGCGGGCGATCGCTTCAGTCTGGCTGACATCCTGCTTTATTCCTTCGTCGAATTCGGCGCGATGGTTGGGCAGCCGCTCGATCCCGCACTGACCAACCTGGCCGCTTGGCGCGACCGCGTCGCGGCCCGACCCGGCGCCGCCGCCAGCGCCAACCCCAAACTGGGCATCGGAGAGCCTGCATGACCGACACGACGATCGACCGCGACAAGCTGCGCGATATCTACACCCGCACGATGCGCGTCGCGCGCGCCGACGAGAAATTCCGTTCGCTGCTGATGACCGGCAAGCTGGCGGTGATCTATTACACCGTGCGCGGGCAGGAGCTGGTGTCGGCGGCGGCGATGGCGGCGCTCGAACCGAGCGACTATCTGGTCACCACCTATCGCGGCCAGCACGACCAGATCGCCAAGGGCGTGCCGCTGAATCCGCTGTTTGCCGAGATTGCGGGCAAGGTCGGCGGAACCTGCCGCGGCAAGGGCGGGTCGATGCACATCACCCATCCCGAAACCGGGGTGATGGTGACGACGGGCGTCGTCGGATCGGGGCTGCCGATCGCCAACGGATTGGCGCTCGCGTCACAGAACCGCGGCGACGGCAAGGTTACGATGGTCTGTTTCGGCGACGGCGCGACCAACATCGGCGCCTTTCACGAGGCGATGAACATGGCGCAGCTGTGGAAACTGCCCGTGATCTTCCTCTGCCAGAACAACCGCTACGGCGAGCACACTGCCTTTGCCGATCACACCAAGGTCGATTCGATCGTCACCCGCGCCAAGGCCTATGGGATGGCCGGCGTGCATGTCGACGGCAACGACGCGATCGCGATGTACAACACCACCAAGGCCGCGGTCGACCGCGCCCGCGCGGGCGAGGGGCCGACGCTGATCGAGGCGATGTGCTACCGGATGATGGGCCATTTCTTCGGCTCGGACTTCTCCTACATGCCCAAGGAGCATCTGGCCGAGATGGCGGCGGAGGATCCGTTGCCGCGGCTGCGCCAGCTGATGCTCGACCATCAGTTCACCGAGGCCGAGCTCGACGCGATCGTCGCCGACCTTGACGCCCAGATGGACGCCGCTGCCGAATTCGCTGCGAACAGTCCGCTGCCGGGGCCTGAGGAAATCCGCAAGGACGTCTTCGAAGAGGAGATTGCGGCATGACACAGATCACGATGACGCAGGCGATCAACCGCGCGATCGACGAGGCGATGGCCGAGGATGCGGGGGTGATCCTGCTCGGCGAGGATGTCGCGGCGAAGCAGGGCGGGGGTGTGTTCAAGATCTCGTCGGGGCTGACCGAAAAATATGGCGAGAACCGCATTCGCGCGACGCCGATTTCGGAGCAGGCGATCGTCGGCGCCTGCGTCGGCGCCGCGCTCGCGGGCTTCCGTCCGATCGCCGAGATCATGCTGATGAACTTCGTGACGGTCGCGATGGACCAGATCGTCAACCACGCCGCGAAGCTGCGCTTCATGTCTGGCGGGCAGACCAACGTGCCGCTGGTGATCCGCACCACGACCGGCGTCGGGGTCGGCTTCGGCGGGCAGCATTCGGACATGCTCGAAGCCTGGTTCGCGCATGTCGCGGGGCTGAAGATCGTCACCCCGTCGAACGCCGCCGACGCGCAGGGGCTGATGCGCGCGGCGATCGCGTGCAACGACCCGGTGATCTTCATCGAGAATATCCTATGTTACGGCCTGAAATCCGACGATCCGGGGCCGGGGCATGTCGTACCGCTCGGTAAGGCGGCCGTGGCGCGCGAGGGGAGCGATTGCACCATCGTCACCTATGGCCGCACCGTGCTCGACGCGCTCGAAATCGCCGGCAAGCTCGCCGACGAAGGGATTTCGGTCGAGGTCATCGATCTGCGCACCATCGCGCCTTACGACGAGGCGACCGTTACCGCATCGGTCGAAAAGACCGGCCGCGCCATCGTGCTGCATGAGGCGGTGAAGCAATATGGCACCGGCGCCGAGATCGCGTCGCGCCTGAACGAGAAACTGTTCGGCAAGCTCAAGGCCCCGGTGACGCGCATCGGCGGCGCTTTCTCGGCCGTGCCGATGGCGAATGCGCTCGAACAGGCGTGGATCCCGAACAAGGACGCCATCGCCGACGCGGTGCGCACCGCCGTGAACTGGAAGGGCTGAGGCGATGGCGGAAGAACTGCGCATCCCGAAGATCGGCATGTCGGCGACTGAAATGACGCTGAACGAATGGATGTTCGGCGACGGTGAGCGCGTCGAGGTCGGCGACATCATCTACACGGTCGAGACCGACAAGACGACGGTCGAGATCGAGGCGCAGGTCGCGGGCACGATCCGCCCGACCGGCGTCGAGGGCGAAGTCTATCCGGTCGGCGCGCTCGTCGGCACGATCGAATGACGCCGCTGGAAGCCAGCAAGGCGATGTACGCCGCTGTTGCGCGCGGCGACTGGGACGAGGTCGCGACCTTCATGGCCGACGATCTCGTCATCCATGAACCGACCTCGCTTCCCTATGGCGGCGAGTGGCGCGGGCGCGACGCGCTGCAGAAGCTCTACGCGCATGTCATGGGCTATTGGGAAGAGCCGGTGGTCCGCTGGATGGAGCTGGTCGGCGGCGAGAAATATGCCGTTGCTTTGCTCCATTTCACTGTGACCGCGAAATCGAGCGGCAAGCGCTTCGAGACGCATATCGCCGAGGTCACCGAGTTCGACGACGCGGGCAAGATGGCGTCGATGCGCATCCATTATTTCGACACGGCCCACATGGTCGAGCAATTGAAGGCCTGAGATCATGAGCGAAGCGCCGCACGTCCTCGTCCTCGGTACAGGCGGTGCGGGCTTCACCGCGGCGCTGTCGGCGCACGAAGCCGGGGCGCGCGTGTCGCTGTTCGAAAAGGGCGATCAGGTCGGCGGGACGACCGCCTGGTCGGGCGGGATGATCTGGATTCCCAACAATCATCATGAGGGGACGCTGGGCGTCGAGGACAGCCGCGCCAAGGCGCTGACTTACCTCATGTCGATGTCGCACGGGCTGATGCAGCAGCATCTGGTCGAGGCCTTCCTCGATCATGGGCCGGAGATGGTCGCGTTCCTCGAAGCGAACACGCCGGTGCAGTTTCGGCCGATCCCCGAGTTTCCCGACTATCATGCCGAATTTCCGGGCGGGATGCTCAATGGTGGGCGTTCGCTCGACTGCCCGCTCTTTTCGTTTCACGAGCTTGGTGAATGGGCCGACAAGGTCACGAAGTCGCCCTATTATCCCTCGCCGCATTTTTCGATCTACGACACGCCGCTGGGGCAGGCGAAGCCGCAGCCGCTGGCGCCCGAGGAGTTGCAGCGGCGGATCGACGGCGATTTGCGCGGGAGCGGGCAGGCGCTGATCGGGCGGCTGCTCCGCGCATGCCTCGACCGCGGGATCGAACCAAAGACGGGACATCGCGCGGTGCGGCTGCTCATGGACGGCGATCGCGTGGCGGGTGCTGTTTTCGAAACGGCGGACGGCGAAATCGAGGTCGCGGCCGATGCGGTGGTGCTCGCCACCGGTGGGTTCGAATGGGATGCTGATCTGCTCCGCGCCTTCATCCGCGGGCCGCTGACGCATCCGCTGAGTCCGAAGACCAACACCGGCGACGGGCTGAAGATGGCGATGCGCGTCGGCGCGATGCTCGGCAATATGCGAGAGGCGTGGTGGATGCCGGTCGCCGAGGTGCCGGAAAGCGATTGCTCCATGGGAAAAACTCTCGTCGCGGGGCAGCGCAGCCTGCCGCATTCGATCATGGTCAACCGTGCCGGCAAGCGCTTCACCAACGAGGCGGCGAACTACAATGCGATCGGCGCGGCGTTCCACGATCAGGACGTCAGCGCGTTCGACTATGCGAACCTGCCGTGCTGGCTGATCTTCGACCAGCAATATATCGACCGCTTCGGCTTCGGGATGATCAGCGGCGAGCGCGGCGTCGCGCCGCCGCAATGGGCGATGCGCGCCGAAAGCCTGTCCGAACTCGCGGCGAGGCTCGGGATCGATGCCGATGCCCTCGATGCGACGGTCGAGCGGTTCAACACCCATTGCGCCACCGGCCGCGATCCCGATTTCGGGCGCGGCGACGCGGCGCACGACCAATGGTGGGGCGATCCCGAGGGGCGCGGCTCGACCGCCGCGACGCTGGGGCCGATCGGCAAGGGGCCTTTCTTCGCGATCGAGATCAAGAGCGGCGCGCTCGGCACCAAGGGCGGGCCGCAGACCGATGCCAATGCGCAGGTGCTGAGCGTCGACGGCGGACCGATCGCGGGCCTTTACGCCGCGGGCAACGTCATGGCCTCGGCGATGGGCATGACCTACGGCGGGCCGGGCGGGACGATCGCGCCGGGGATGGTCTTCGGCTTCCTCGCGGGGCGACACGCGGCGAAGGTTTCGGCGAAGCAGCTGGAGGGTGCGGCATGAAGAAGATCCTCGTCCTCGGCGCGCCCGCCGATCAGGGCATCCCGCTGCTGACGGCGCTGAAGGCGCGGGGCCTAGAACCGACCGCCGGGGTGCGGCGCCCGGGTGCCATGGCGGCGACGGTCCATCCCGATGTGCCAGAGGTCGCGGCCGACCTTTACGACGTCGCCAGCCTGACTGCCGCGTTCAGCGGGCAGGATGCGCTCGCCATGCACCTGCCGTTCGAATTCGACCGCGAGCGCGCCGCGGCGATGGGGCGCAACATCGCCGCGGCAGCGAGCGCGGCGGGGCTGCAGAAGATCGTCTTCAACACCAGCTGCTTCGTCGCCGACAGCGACCTCGACCTGTCGGCGCACGACGGGCGGCGCGACATCGAGCGCGCAATCCATGATAGCGGCGTGCCCTATGTGATCATCGAGCCGATGGTATTCATGGACAATATCACTCGCATCTGGTCGCGCCCGGCGATCGTGAACAGCGGGATCTTCGCCTATCCGGCGGCCGAGACGCTGAAGATCAGCTGGGTCTGCCTGGAGGATGTCGCGGCCTATATGGTTTCGGCGCTGCTGCACGAGGATCTGATCGCCGACCGGATCGCGGTGGGCGGACCCGAGGCGCTGGTGGGGGCAGAGGTTGCCGAGCGGCTGTCGGTCGCGGCGGGGCGCCCTGTGCGCTTCCAGAGCCTGTCGCCCGACGAATTCGCCGCGCGGATGAGCGAACTTGTGACCGGCTCGCGCGAGGTGCAGCCTGCTAGCATCTATGATGGGATGGCGAAATTCTATCGCTGGTACAACGACCAGCCGGTGTCGCCTGTGGCGCTCGACACCGTACCGGCGGCGCGGTTGCTGGGCGTGACGCCGACGCCCTTTTCGGAATGGGCGAAGCGGCAGGACTGGACCTAGGCGGTGAACCAGCGCTGCGTCACGGCGAGCAGGGCTTGCGCGCGATCGGTGGGGTCGGGGTGACTGTTGCGCAATGCGGCGCTCCGCAGCTCGACGCTGAGCGGTGTAGCAAGCGGTAACGCGGCGAGCAGATCGTCCAGCGGCAACGCGCCGTCGCCTGGCATCAGGCGCAGATCGAGCGCTTCGCGGATGATCTCCGGTACATCGCTTGGCGGCGGGCCCCGTGCCGGGGCGTCGCAGAATTGCGCATAAGGGAACCGCCCCGGATCGACCGAACTGAGATCGGCGGGCGAGCCGCCGGTCCGCGCAAGATGTAGCGGGTCGATCAGCAGGCCGAGATTGTCGCAGTCGGCGGCGTCGAGCAGGGCGGTTGCACTCGCGATGCTGCCGACCGTGGTGAAGGCCGCAAATTCCAGACAGGCCCGCATCCCCGCCGCTGCGGCATGATGGCCGAGCCGGTTCAGCTTGGCAGCAGCGCGTCCGGCATCATCCTCCGAACTGACGATCAACACGTTGCGCGCGCCGATTTCCGCACCGGCGTCGATCGCCCCGAAATGCGCGGGATCGTCGGTGCCGGGCTTCAGCCAGATCACCTCGATGTCGAGGATCGCGATTCCTGCATCGGCGGCGCGGTCGCGCACCTCAATTGTCGTTGCGGGCGTCCATGTCTCGGGATCGTACCAGATGCCTGTCGCCGGCCAGCCACCTGCGGCCGCAGCCGCGACCGTCTGCTCGGGCGAAAATTCGGGTAATACCCCCGCCGCGAGCGACAGCAGCGGGGCTGCGCGCGCCATTAGCCGGGCAACTCACCGTCGATATATTTGCCGAGCGTGCGGTGGAAATGGCGGATGCGGCTTTCCTGATAATGGCCGAGTTCGATCACGCCGTTGGGGGACGATTTCATCCCCTCCTGCACGAACGGCAGGTTTTCCATGTCCTGATCGAACACGCCCGCGAGCGCGGCGCCGATCAGATGGCTGGCGCTGGCGAAGGGCTGGTCGTCGGTGATCAGGTGCATGGGCGGCGACTTGGGCGGCCTCTCGCCCTTCGGCGTACGCATCAGGATGCGGACTTCCATCAGGCTGTGATCGGCATCGCCCCACGGCCGCCAGCGATAGACGATGTTCGGCACCAGCCCGCCCCACGGCGCCCAGTTGGGGAAGACATTATAGGTGAAATTGTCGAGCATCTCGCTGTCGGTCGCGGCCGAATAGTCATGCCCGTTCATCGCCGTGAACGCGTCGCGGTTCGCCTGCGCCAGCACCTTGCGTGCGAGCATCGGATCGTCGGCTTCGAAGCCTTTCAGATCGGCCGGGTCGCCGGTCGCGCGGCGTGCGCGGCTGTCGCCGCCGCCGATGAATTCCTCGAGCGATTTCAGGACATAGAATTGATCCTTGCCCTTGATGTGCGGCGACATTGCGCCGGCCGGGGTGATCGCCCGATTGAGGAAGTCGCCGTAGAGGTCGTAGCGCGTGTTCGCATCGGCGGTGAAGCCGAGGATCTGCGGATGGGTGACGATGCTGTGCCACGCCTCCATGAACGCCTCGGCGACCGCCTTCCAGTTGGCCGGAATGACGCGGCCGACCCATGCGCCGGTATAGCATTCGTCGAGCCGCCAGTTGTCATAATGCTCGACGCCGGGGCCGACCCAGTCGCGGAAGCTCGGCAGATCGTGGTTCTCGGTGACGAGCAGGAAGCCCTGCCAGCTTTCGACCTTCAGCTCGGGCAGGCTCATGTCCTTATCTTCGAGATGCTTGAAGTCCCACGCGCAGGGCGCTTCCTTGAAGCGGCCGTCATGATGCCAGGAAAAGCCGTGGAAGGGGCAACGCAGATGTACAGCGGGTCCGCTCTCGGTGCGCAGCTTGCGGCCGCGGTGGAGGCAGACGTTGTAGAAGGCCTTTACCGACAGATCCTTCTGCCGGACGAGCAATATGCTCTTCTCGTTGATGTCATAGACGACGGTGTCGCCGGGGTTCGGCATATCCTCTTCGCGGGCGGCGAACTGCCAGATGTTCGGCCACATCTTCTGGCGTTCGAGCTTCGCCCAGTCCTCGCTGACATAACGCTCGATCGCGATCGGCTCGTCGCCGAGCTCCTGATTGGATTCGGCGAAGAGGTAGTCGGGAACGCGCCGCGTGTCGGCGTTCAGCATGTCGGTGTAGCTGGTGCCCGGGCAGCGGTCGTCGCGGTCGGAAGCCTGGGGCGGGGAGAGGTCGTTCATCGATAAGCTCCGGAAGGGTCAGGCGATCTGGTCGAGCGGCATCTTGCATGCGGCGGCGATCGAGCGGTGGACGCCGTGCAGCGCCGGCTCGTTCGCGCCGAGTACGACATGGAAGTCTTCGGGCGCGGTGACGAGGTTCGAATAGCCGCTGCTCGCGACGCGATAATCCTCGGTCTGGACGACGGTCGCGGTCGCGTCATAGGCCATCTCGCACATCGCGCGATGCTGTTCGTTCTCGACGCCGAAGGGCGCATAGACGGCGAACTGGCAGAACATCTTGCCGGCACCGTCGGGGAAGAGGCGGAAGAGCTGGGTGAAATAGACTCCCGGCGTCACCGCGCCGAAGAAGACGACGGTATTGGGGAACAGGAAATGCACCCCGCCATAGTCGGTCTCGGGCCATTCGCTTTCGTCCTTGCCGACGAGATTGCCGATCGACAGGTCAGGAAAGCTGACGCGATGATGGCGGCCGATCGGTTCATAGACGTTGCGGTCGCTGTAGTGCGTACCGCCGATCGTCGAGGCGTGAAGCATCTTGAAATGATAGCCCTCGCCATAGGTGTCGAGCGCGAATTTCCAGTTGGCGTCGGCGGTGAGGATACCCTTCTTGACCGGCTCGGCGCGGTGGAGTTCGAGCTGCGCGAGCACCGGGCCGAAGTCGCCGAGATGCGCCGCGGCATCGATCGGCTCGCCGTCAGGATTGGCGCGCACGAAGATCAGGCCGAGATGCTCGGCGCAGGGCAGTTCGATGAGGTTGCGGGCCCCGATCTCGCAGTTCGCGAAGCCTTCCTTGCCGGGCTGGCCGACGAGCTGGCCCGCAGGGTCGAAAGTCCAGGCGTGGAAGGGGCAGACGAGGCGCGGGCGCGAACCCTGCCAGGGCTCCTTTTCCTCGACCAGCTTCGCACCGCGGTGCGTACACATATTGAGGAAAGCGCGCGCGACGCCGTCCTTGCCGCGCGTGACGAGGATCGACGGGCCGACCGAGTCGAAGACGAGCGTATCGCCGGTCTTCGGAATGTCGCCCGACAGCCCGGCGACGATCGGTTCGTTCCGGAAGATATGTTCCATCTCGGCGGCGTTGCGCGCATCGCTCATATAGACGGATTTGTGCAGCGGCAGCGGCCCCTCGGCGCGGTCGGTGCGGTTCTCGGCGATGATCGACACCAGCTTGCGCAGACCCGCGCGCGCGTTGCGCTTGCGGACCGCGAACCAGTCTTGCGGCGCGATCTTCGGATCGGACTCGGCCATGGCTATCCCTCACATTTTGCCCAGTATGACTCCGGGTCTCGAAAAGCTTATCGCACAAAGGCAGGCGCTTGTGCGCTAACGCTTTTGAGGGGAGAGACATGGCCGGACCCGCAACGCTCGCATCGCTCGGCGACATCATGCAGCTCGCTTTTGTGCCGTCCGATTTCGACGCCGCGGTGAAGCATTGGACCGAGGTGATGGGCGCCGGCCCCTTCTTCCTGTTGCCGAACGTGTCGCTTCCCGGTGGACGCTATCGCGGCGAGGCGAGCGATCCGGTCTTCACCATGGCTCTGGGCTATTGGGGTGACATGCAGATCGAGCTGATCCGGCCCGAGAATGACGCGAAGTCGCTCTATCGCGGCGAATATGCGGTGGGCGAGGGGCTGCACCATGTGTGCGTGCTTGTCGACTCGATCGCCGAAGCGCGGGCGCGCTGCGCGGAAGTCGGTGCGGCAATCATCTTCGAAGCGCCGGTCGGCGATACGGGCGGCGTGATCTACGCCGATCCGGGTACCGGCCCGGGGACGCTGGTCGAACTGCTCGAACCGCAGGCGGGCACGCGCGAACTGTTCGCGATGATGCGCGACGCAGCGAAGAATTGGGACGGCAGCGAACCGCTGAGATCGCTTGGTTGATTATCCCTCCCGCTGGCGGGCGGCGGGCGGCTAGCTGTTAGCCCCGAGGTAGCCGAGCTGCCCGGCCTTGAAGATCGTCTGTGCGCGGTTGACCGAGTTCAGCTTCTCGCCCGCACGGTGAACGTGATAGCGCACCGTCGCGTGGCTCAGCGAAATGATCATCCCGATCTCGCGGTCGGTCTTGCCGATCGCCGCCCAGCGTAGGCATTCGACCTCGCGCTTCGACAGCTCGCAGTCCGACGGGATACGCCGCTTGGTCCGCATCGCCGACGCATAGCCCGAAATGAAGCGCCGTGTCGCCGCACCGAGGATATGCCCGATCTCCGCGAACTGGTCACTGAGGTCGGTGATCTCATGATCCGTCGGGTGATAGCTGTTCGCCGAGATCTGGCCGAAGGGCAGGTGGACCGGCACCACGATCGCCGCCTTGTAGCGCTGGTTGGCAGCGAAATAGCGCGAGAGGTCGATGTCATCGAGATAGGGGTTGGGGTTCGCGGTGCGGAACCCTTCGCCGTTGCACCAGAAGGGCTCGCTTTCATAGCGGCACGAGCGGGGCAGCGGCGAGTGAAGCGCGAGCCTGTGATCCTCCCACCAGCGTTCACCGTCGCCGAGCCAGCCGAACAGGTCGGCAGCAAGGACCGCGCCATCGGCGTCGACCATCGTTTCTTTCGATGCAATATCGTCGCAGAGCGCGGCGCGCAGGCCTTGGGCGGCGGCATAATCGCGCAGCGCGACCGCAGCATCGTGGATATCCTCCACGCTGCGGACCGTAACCGCTTCAACGAGTGCCCTGGCATTCATCGGAGGTGCGAACCCGTCGTCCGGCAGCTTGGCTGCTCTCTCTCCCATCGCGGGGACTATTTCACACTGGTCGGCAAGTCGCAATGCATGTGTCATAGGCGTAGCACCGTCTTTGCTATGATGTTCTTCTGGACTTCGCTCGAACCGCCGAAGACGGTCCAGGCACGACTGTTGAGATAGCGGGCGGCCGCGACCTGCGCGTCCTCGTCGCCGATCGCGGGCGGCGCCTCGTTGCCGTAGAGAGGGCGCACGGTCGGCAGCTGCAGTCCGTCGTAGCCGTGCAGGTCCATCGCGAGTCCGTCGATCCGCTGGTGGATTTCGGACGATAGCAATTTGACGAGCGAGGTCTGCGGCCCGGCTGGGCGGCCCTTTGCAATGTCCGCAAGGATGCGCAGTTCGGTGGTCTCGAGCGCTTCGGCTTCGAGGCGGAGCCTCGCGATGCGCGTCGCGATCTGGATGTCGCCGCCAAGTGCGCCATTGTGCCCGCTCGGAGCGATGCCCGCGAGCTGCTCGAGATGGTCAATCGCGCGGATCAGTCGCGGCGCATGGAACGATCCGCCGCGCTCATTCTCGAGCAGGAATTTGGCGATCGTCCAGCCCTGGCCTTCTTCGCCGATGCGGTTGTCGACCGATGTGCGCGCGCCGTCGAGGAAGACCTGATTGACCTCGTGATCGCCCGCCATCGTGATGATCGGGGTGACGGTAACGCCGGGCTGGTCCATCGGGATCAGGAGGAAGCTGATGCCCGCCTGCTTCTTCACTTCGCCGTCGGTGCGGACGAGGCAGAAGATCCAGTTCGCGTGGTGCGCATGGGTGGTCCAGATCTTGGACCCGTCGACGACATATTCGCCGCCGTCGCGCCGCGCGCGGGTACGCAGCGAGGCAAGGTCGGATCCGCTTTGCGGTTCGGAATAGCCCTGACACCAGTAATCGGTGCCGGCGCGGATCGCGGGCAGGAAGCGGTCCTTCTGCTCCTGCGTCCCGAAGGCGCAGATGACCGGGCCGACGAGGCGCAGGCCGAGCACCGACAGCGCCGGCGCCCCGGCAATCGCGCATTCCTTTTCGAAGATATAGCGCTGCATCGGCGTCCAGCCGGTGCCGCCGCAATCCTCGGGCCAGTGATAGGCGACCCAGCCCTTGTCGTTGAGGATGCGGTGCCAGACGAGACCGATATCGGGCTCGACGAAGACGCCGGGGGTGCGCCGCGCGCCGTCGCGCACATGGTCCGGCAGCGACGTGCGCAGGAAGTCGCGGACCTCCTCGCGAAATTCCAGTTCGTCCTTGGTAAGATCCAGATCCATATTATTTCTAGCGTTCGAGGATCGCCACCGCCGACAGGCCGGGCGCTCCATAGACATGAGAGTAACCCACCTTGGGGCCATTCGGCACCTGTCGCTCGCCGCCGCGGCCACGTAGCTGCACCGTGTTTTCGTAAACTTGACGGAGGCCCGACGCGCCGATCGGTTCGCCGCACGCAAGGCAGCCGCCGTCGGTGTTGATCGGCATTTTTCCGCCGATCTCGCTCCAGCCCTCGGCCAGCCATTGTTCTTGCTCGCCGTCGGCGCAGAAGCCGTTTTCGGCCATGTGCATGATCTCGGCGCCGCTTTCGGTGTCCTGCAACTGCGCGACCGCGACATCCTCGGGGCCGATGCCCGCCATTTCGAAGGCGGCCTTGCTGGCGATCTGGGTCGGCTTGCCGCCGCCATTGACGCTGATCGACGGTGCGAAGACTTCGAACGAGCCTTCGGGGCGGGTGCGGAAGGCGACGCTGGCGATGCGGACGGCGTCAGAGCCGAGTTCGCGGACCCTCTTGCCGCTGGCGAGAACGAGCGCGACCGCGCCCTCCGCGGGCGAGCAGAACATATATTTGGTCAGCGGATCGTTGACCATCGGAGCATTGAGGATCGTATCGAGATCGACCGGCGAGCGGCGCCAGGCATGGTCGCACAGCGTCCCGTTGCGGAACGCCTTTTCGGCGACGAGGCCGAGCGTCCGCCGGCTGATGCCGTGGAGCGCCATGTACCGCTGGATCTTGAGCGCGAAGAATTGCGTGGTCAGCATCAGCCCGGTTTCACCATACCATTCGGGCAGGCCGTAGTCGGAAGGCTTGGCGTTGAACGCCCCGCGGGGATGCTTGTCGAAGCCGACCGCGAGCGCGATGTCGCAGGCGCCCGCCGCGATCGCGTTGCGCGCGGCGGTCAACGCGCTGCCGCCGGTCGCGCAGCCGTTGGCGACGTTGATGAAGGGGACACTCGTCAGTCCGAGTTCGTTGACCATGATGTCGGCCGACCCCGCCGCCGCCGAGCCGCCATAGGCGAATTCGACGTCGCTCCATTCGATCCCGGCATCGCCAAGCGCCTCGCGCACCGCATAGACGCCCTGATCGCGACCCGAACGGCCGTCGGTACGGCCGAAGGGATGGATGCCCGCGCCGATGATATAGACGTCGTCGTTCATGGCTGGCGCTCCGGACGGAAGGCATAGGTCGACCGCGCATCGTCGAAGGCAACGACGGCGAACTCCATCGGCATCCCGATGACGAGGTCGGCGGCGGCGGCATCGACGATCCGCGTCTCGACGATCACTTCGCCGGGCAGCTCGACATAGCCGATGAGGAAAGGCTGGAAGGGCTGGGGGCCGCTATATGGCTCCTTGGGTTCGAAGCCTTGGGTGGTCCACGACCAGAGCTTGCCCTTGCGCGAGAGCGCGACGGGTTCGACGAGCGCCGCGGCGTCGCCGTCGGGCACCGGAAAGACGATCTCGCCATCGGCCCGGCGGGCACCGATGAGGCGCGGCTCGGCTTCGTCGGTCCACAGGCCGGGAGCGATAGGCGCGAGCGCGCTCATGCGGCCCTCGCATAGCTGCGCAGGCAATGGTCCTGATCGCCGAACACTTTGTCGAGCAGCATCACGCGTTTCAGCGCATGGCCGATCGCGAGCTCGTCGGTTTGCCCCATGCCGCCGTGCATCTGCACTGCCTCGAGCCCGATCTTTGTCGTCGCTTCGCCGACGAAGGCCTTGGCGCCGGCGGCGATCCGCGGCCAGTTCGCATCGTCGGTCGTGGGATCGAGCATCGCCGTGCGCAGCATCATCGAGCGCGCCTGTTCGAGCGCGGCATAGCATTCGACGAGCCGGTGCTGGAGGGCCTGAAAGCTGCCGATCGCGGCGCCGAATTGCTGGCGCTCGCCGACATAGGCCAGCGTGTCGTCGAACATTGTCTGCGCGAGCCCGACCATTTCGGCGGCGGCGAGCATGCGGACGTCGCCGATGACGCGCTGGAACCTGGCTTCGGGCAGTTCAAGCAGGTCGGCCGAAGCACGATGCAGGTCGATTGTGGCAGCGTTCGAACCGTCGATGACTGGATAATCCCGCCTGACGACACCGGCGGCGCCCATCGCGATTTTGGCGAGCTTGTCGCCCGCAACCGTGACCAGCAGCGTGTCGGTGAGCGGTGCGCCGAGGACGAAGGTCTTGGCGCCGGTGATCCGGTCGTCTTCGGCCTTGGTGCCGACGGCTTCGGTTTCGTATCGGCGACCCGGTTCAGCGAAAGCGACCGCGGCGAATTGCGCGCCGATGGTCAGGTCGGCGACGAGTGCATGATCGCCCGCTGCCGTCGCCAGCCGGATCGGCAGCACGCCATTTTCGAGCCAGGGATCGATCGCGACGCCCTTGCCGAGCGCCTCCGCAACGAGCGCGAGATCGACCATCGTCCCGCCGATGCCGCCCATCGCTTCGGGGGCGGGGAGCGCCAGCAAGCCAAGGTCGGCAATCTCTTGCCAACGCGTGCGGGGATAACCGCCTTCGGCCTTCCGCATCGCGTGCCGCGCCGCAATGTCGACCGGGCCGAGAAAGCGGCCGACCATGTCGCGCGTGAGCTGCTGGTCTTCGTCGAGGTCGAAATTCATGCGCGGCGCTCGAAGGTGATCGGCAGGGTGGTGAGCCCGCGCAGCAGCATGTTCGGCGGCCAGCTCGGCGTGTGCCCCTCGGCGACGCGGAAGTCGGTCAGTCGCTTCAGCAGTTCGGAGTAGGCGACCGCCATTTCCTTGCGGCTCAGCATATTGCCTACGCACATATGGATGCCCTTGCCGAAGGCGAGGTGACTGCGCGCGTTGGCGCGCTCGATGTCGAAACGATCGGGATCGGGGTATTTGGCCGGGTCGCGGTTCGCCGCAGCATAGCGGAGCTGAACCATCGCGCCCTTGGGGATATTCATCCCGCTAAGCTCGGCATCCTTCAGCACCATGCGCCACATCCCCGCGGTCGGACTCTCGATGCGGAGCACCTCCTCGACGAGGTTGATGATCGCGCGCTCGTTGCCGTTGTCGGCGGCGGCAACAGCTTTAGCCATCTGATCGGGATTCTCGATCAGCTGGAGCAGTCCGCCCGCCAGCGCCGAGGTCGTCGTCTCGTTTCCGGCGACCATCAGTTGCTGCATGATCGACAGGATTTCGGCATCCTCGAGCGGGCGTTCGCCATCGACCTCGGCATGGACGAGGTCGGACAGCAGGTCGTCGGTGCGGTTCGCGCGGCGCTCGTCGATCTTCGCTTTCACGAAATGCTGGAATTCGACCACCTCGCGCGCGCATTCGAGCTCGCGCTCCTTGGGGATCATCCGTCCGAGCCGGTCGACGAAGGCGTCCGACCAGCGCTTCACTTTGTCCAGATCGTCCTTGGTCATGCCGATCTGGCTCGCGATCATCGCGACGGGCAAGGGAATGCCGAAGTCGCGGACGAAATCGGCCTCGCCCTTTTCGGCCATGCGGTCGATCAGCCCGGCGACGACCCCGCGCATATCCTCTTCGATCGCGGCGACGCGCTTCATCGAGAAAGCGAGGTTGACGAGCTTGCGGAAGCGCGTGTGCGTTGGCGGATCGGCGGTAAGCAGCGTGTCTACCTGTGGCCAGCCCTCGGCAAGGATCGCCGACACGTCGCCATCCTCCGCCATCGCGCCCGACAGCGTGCCCTGAAAATTGTTCGAGAAGGTCTCGACGTCGCCCGTCGCCTGCGAACAAAGCTCATAGGAGAGGACGAGGAACATGCCGGGTGACAATTGCACGACGGGGCTCTTCGGCATCCACGCGCGATAATAGTCGAACGGGTCCGCGATCACCTGCGGGTCGAAAAAACTGCTTGCGGCGATATCGTTCACGCGCCTCTTCCCTCGATCTTCTCTTTATACGCGCAACTATATGCAGCCGCTCCCCCCGCGCGATGCACAATTTCGTTAGGCGGCCGCGACATGGGCAAGCGCATTGGAGAGGAACCGGCGGAGGTTCGGATCGGCATAGGCCGCGGGTCCGTCGCCCGGCTGAAGATAGACGAGGCGGCCCGTGCCGACGGGCTTTTCCCACGCTATCAGGTCGCTTTCGGGGCGATGATTCCAGCCGTCGTTACTGAACATGCGTCCCGCCACGGCCTGCGATGCCGAATAGAAATTGTCGCGGACGAAGGCGTGATCGGCGCGGAGCAGGGGCTTGGCGGCACCCCACACCGGCGCGAGATAGAGTTCGTCGCAGAGCGGAAAGCGCGGTGGCAGGCCCGCCGTCACCGGATGATCGGGGTCGAGGACGACCGCGTCGTAGCGCACGTCGTGTCGGTAGCCCGAGTCGAGATGGGTTTCGCCATTGGCCTCGCCGGGGGCGTAAAGGAAGCGCCCCCCGATCATTTCCGCCCATTCGGGCCATTCGGCCCAGCCCGCGATCGCATGATGCATCGCGACCGCGCCGCCGCCGCGCGCGAAATGGTCGGTGATCGCGCGCCGGTACGTCCAGGAAGGCGGGCGCGTCGCCGCCTTGCCGTCGCCGAAGCTGTAACCCGGCATGTCGTAAAAGAGAATCGCATCGACCCCCGCCGCCGCGCCTGCTGCGACGGCGGTTTCGGCCTCGGGATGGATCAGATGCGTGACCGTCCAGCCGGTGAAGCTTGCGAGCAGGTCGGCGAAGGGTTCGGCTTCATAGGGGTGGCCGCCCGAAAGGACGAGAAGGCGGCGCGATCCCGTCATGCGATCTTCAGGATCATCTTGCCCTGGTTGCTCCCGGCGAACAGCCGCATGAAGGCGTCGAAACTGTTCTCGATCCCCTCGTCGACATGCTCGTCGGCGATGAGTTTGCCCTGTTGCAGCCAGCCCCCCATCTCGGCTCCACCCTCGGCGAAGCGCGCGATATAGTCGGCGACGAGCAGCCCGCGGATCGAGGCGCGGTGGACGATGAGCTGCCAGATGTTGCGCGCGCCGATCTTTTCGACGCTGTTATACTCGCTGATCAGGCCGCAGAGGCCGATGCGCGCGCCGTCACGCAGATTGTTGAGGCCCGCGTCGAGGATGTCGCCGCCGACATTCTCGAAGATGATGTCGACGCCGTCGGGCGCCTCGGCGCGGATCGCATCGGTGAGCGCGGCGAGGTCCTTGCCGCGATAGTCGATCGCGGCGTCGAAGCAGTAGCGATCGATGAGTTTCGCGCATTTCTCGGGTCCGCCCGCGATGCCGATGACCTTGCTCGCGCCCTTGATATTCGCGATCTGCCCGACGAGCGAACCGACTGCACCCGCCGCGCCGGTAACGAGCACGACGTCGCCGGGTTTGGGTTCGCAGACGTCGATATAACCGAAATAGGCGGTCATCCCGACCGCGCCGAGGACCGAGAGATAGTTGGTCACCGACGGGACGAGCGATGCGTCGATCGGCTGGGTGAAGCCGCCGACGGTGCCGACCGAATAATCCTCGATCCCGTTGAGGCCCATCACCCATTGGCCGGGTGCGAAGCCCTCGGCCTTGCTCGCCTCGACGATGCCGACGGTCGAGGCACGCACCGGCGCGCCGAGCGGGATCGGCGGCATATAGCTCGGCGCATCGTCCATCCAGCCGCGGATTGCGGGGTCGAGCGATGCATAATGGTTGCGGATCAGAAACTCGCCGTCGGCGAGCTCGGGCGTCGGTTCGGTCACGAGCGAGAAGTCGTCCTGCACGGGCTCGCCATTGGGGCGGCGGGTCAGCAGGAAGCGGCGGTTGTCGGGCATGAAAACTCCTCAGGCGGGGACGATGGACACCGGGATCGCGCTTTGCAGCGACTGGCCGGTGATGGGGTCGTAGGACACGCTCTCGCTGACGAGGCGGTTGGTCGAGGCGCCATGCTCATGCACGCCGTCGGCGCCGATGTCGGGGCCGCCGAAGGCATGCGCCATCGACACGACGCCGGGGCGCATATTCTCCGCCGCGCGCGCGACCGCGACGATTTCGCCTGCCGCCGAGCGGATGCGGACGGTGTCGCCGTCGGCGCAGGGGATCAGCGCCAGATCGTCGGGATGGAGAAAGGCGGGATTTGTCGTCCGCTTTGCACGGAGCGCTGGCAGGTTCTGCCCGGTCGAGTTGAAGCGGTGGCGGCTGCGCCGTGAGACCATGCGCCAGGGAAATTCGGGGGTCGGCTGGTCGGCGCTGCCATAGGCAATGAGCTGGTCGGGCATACCGCCGACCGAGATGTCGAAACGGCCGGGCGCGTCGGGATCGCCCGGCTCCACGACCGGGTGGAGGTCGGCATAGATCACCGCCTTTCCGTCGACGGTGTCGCTGCGTACCTTGCTCGGCGCCACCGTGCAGCCTGCGACCATCAGGTCGAGGAAGGCCTCTTTCGTGGGCCGTTCGTCCATCGGGCAGGCGCCGCCCGCAAGCGGCATGCCGGTGCCGATCCGGTGCGCGAGTTCCCAGAGCATCTCCCACTCCTCGAGCAGCCCCTCGGGCGCTTCGATCATCGCCTCGGTA
Organism: Sphingopyxis sp. BSN-002; assembly: GCF_022024275.1. NCBI lineage: Bacteria > Pseudomonadati > Pseudomonadota > Alphaproteobacteria > Sphingomonadales > Sphingopyxidaceae > Sphingopyxis > Sphingopyxis sp. BSN-002. Next base: position 685,893 of record NZ_CP091804.1, on the reverse strand, counting down.
TAGCGGGCGTAGGGGATTTCGTACCACCATTCGGAAAGGTTGCTGATGTCCTCGCGCTCGAGGCACATCTTGGGCGCGAGGATATAGTCGGCGCGTTTCGCGGTTGCGGACTCGGCGTTGACGTCGATCGAGACGAGCAGCTCCAGCCCGTCGATCGCGCGCGTCATCTTGTCCTGATCGGGGAAGGCGACCACGGGGTTACCGCCGATCACGATCAGCGCACGCACCTGGCCTTCGCCCGGCGTCAGCATCTCGTCGGCGAGGACGTTGCACGGCATCTCCATGCCGAGGTGGGTGAGGCCGCGGATGCGCGAAGCGGGGAAGCCCTCGCCATAGAGCGCCATCGGCGGCGCGACCTGCGCGCGGCGCGGCGTGACAGGGGTGAAGACGCGCGGGATCGAGCTCTTCTCGCCCTCGCGGCAGAAGCGCCCGCAGATGATGTTGAGCGACGAGACCAGATACTGCGTGAGCGTGCCGTTGCCCGCCATCTCGGGGCCGGTGCCGGTCGAGACGACACCCTTGGTGCCATTCGCGAACATCCGCGCGGCGGCGACGAGCTGGCTTTCCTCGACCCCCGCGCGCGCCGCCGCGACGTCGGGGGTGAAGCCCGCGACCGCGCGCTGCAACTCGTCGAGGCCGTCGACATAGCGCTGGACGAACGCCTTGTCGTAGAGGCCCCCGGACAAGATCACGTTGATGATCCCCGCAAGCAGCGCGGGGTCTTCGCCCGGGCGGACGGGCAGGTGGATATGCGCGAGCGCCGCGACGTCGCTCTGACGCGGGTCGGCGACGATCAGTTTGAGCCCGCCTTCGAGGGCGTCGCGCAGGCGCCGCGAGGGCGAGAAGGGCGGCAGGCCGCCCGGCGGGCCGTAATGCGAGACGATCGGGTTGTTGCCGATGAAGAAGGCGACGTCGGCCTCGGCAAAGGTGTGCATCCCGCCCATCCAGCTGCCGTAGCGCATCGTCGTATAGACTTTCGCGGGCTGGTCGAGCGTCACCGAGGTATAGATGTTGCGCGTGCCGAGCCCCTGCGCGAACGCCATCGCGCTGCCGACCCCGGCGCTGTTCTGAAACGCGTAGGTGCCGCCGTAGATGGCGACCGCATGCGGGCCGTGCTCGGCGATGATCGCGGCGAGCTTCGCGCCGATCTCATCGAGCGCGGTGTCCATCGCGATGTCGGTGAACGTACCATCGACGCGCTTCTGCGACACCGTCAGCCGCTGCGGGCCGTTGTGCGCCTCGGCAAGCTGGCGACCCTTGATACAGGTGTAGCCGCCGAACACCGGGTCGCTGGCGTCGCCCTGGACCTTGGTGACGCGGCCCTCGTCGACGGTGACGAGCATCGCGCAATTGGCGTGACAGAAGCGGCAAAAACTGCGGCGGACCTCGGGCATCATCTCTCTCCCTGATGACACCCTAGGCCGCGGCGGCCGCCAATCGACTGGCACTTTTGGCGGTGGCTGGTCGCGGCACGCGGGCGCAGTTTCGACGGCGATAAAGGGGAGAGTATCGATGCCGACATCGCGCCAGTGGCTGCTGAACGGACATCCGCGCGGGCGCGGGATCGAGGATGGCGATTTCCGGCTCGTCGAAACCGACATCGGCGCGCCGGGCGCGGGCGAACTGCTGCTGAAGACGCTCTATCTCGGCTTCGATCCGGCGCAGAAGGGCTGGATGGAAAATATCGCCGACTATGTCGCACCGATGGCGATCGGCGACGTGATGCGCGGCAGCGGGATCAGCGAAGTCGTCGAGAGCAACCATCCAGGCTTTGCGGCCGGCGACCTCGTCATGGGATCGACCGGCTGGACCGAATGGCACCTGTCGAACGGCGAGGGGCTGGTGAAGATCGACACGCAATTGCCGCCGACCGCGATGCTGTCGGTGCTCGGGACCACAGGGGTCACCGCCTATTGCGGGCTGTTCAAGGTCGGGCGCCCGGTCGCGGGCGACACGGTGCTGGTGTCGGGTGCGGCGGGGGCGACGGGATCGGTCGTCGGCCAGCTCGCGAAGATCGCGGGGTGCCGCGCGGTCGGCATCGCGGGTGGCGAGGACAAGTGTCGCTGGCTCGTCGAGGAGGCCGGTTACGACGCGGCGATCGATTACAAGGCCGACAATGTCCGCGGCCAGATCAAGGAACATTGCCCCGGCGGCGTGAACGTCATCTTCGACAATGTCGGGGGCAAGATCCTCAACGACATGCTCGGCGAGATCGCGACCGGCGCGCGCGTCGCGGTGTGCGGCGGGATCAGCCGCTACGAGATGGGGACGCTGCCCGCGGGACCGCAGAATTATTTCAACCTGATCTTTCGCCGGGGCTCGATGGCGGGCTTCATCGTGCTCGACTGGGCGAGCGAGTTTCCCGAGATCCGCAAGCGGCTGGAGGGCTTCGTGCTCGATGGCCGGCTGAACTATCGCGAAGATGTGCAGCACGGGTTCGAAAATGCGCCCGATACGCTGAAGCGCCTGTTCAGCGGCCAGAACCGCGGCAAGCAACTTTTGAAGCTTTAAAAGGAGGTCGACATGGGCAGGCTGGTCGGCAAGCGCGCCGTCATCATCGGCGCGGCATCGACGGGAAATATGGCGCAGGTGACCGCGCGGCTGTTCGCGCGCGAGGGCGCGACGGTGATGGTCGCGGGGCGCAAGGCCGAACCGCTCGATGTGCTTGCGGCCGAGATCGGCGGCCATGCGGCGCTCTGCGATATCACCGACAAGGCGTCGGTCTTCGCGCTCGCCGATGCGGCGAAGGCGAAGATGGGCGGGGTCGACGTCGCATTGAACGCCAGCGGCTGGGGGCTGCTCAAGCCCTTGCTCGACGTGACCGAGGAGGAACTCGCGAGCATCGTCGCGCTGCAATTCACCGGCGTGCATCATTTCCTGCAGGCGTTCGTCGGCGCGATGCTGGCGAACGATCCGAGCGGCGGGTCGATCATCCAGATCTCGTCGGCGACGACGCGGTCGCCGATCAGCAATCACGCGGCCTATATCGGCACCAAGACCGGGTCGGAGGCGCTGATCCGCTGCGTCGCCAACGACTTCGGTGCGGCGGGCATTCGCGCGAATATCGTTTCGCCGGCCTTTACGGAGTCGCCGATGACCGAAGGCGCGTTCGCGACGCCGGGACTCGTCGATGCCTTCCTGCCGCGCTATCCGCTGGGGCGGCTCAACACGTCGCAGGATGTCGCCAACGCATGCTTGTGGCTGGCGAGCGACGAGGCGTTCGTGACCGGCGAGAATTTGCAGCCCAATGGCGGGCTCGCGTTGCGCGGCAATCCGCAGGAGCACGACATCGCCGCCGCAGTCGGCGCGGCGATGGCGAAGCTGCAAGCTAGCTGATCTGCCGCTCGCGCCCTTCCCAATAGGGCGCGCGTAGTTCGCGGCGAAGGATCTTGCCCGACGGGTTACGCGGCAGTGCGGGGATGAAGTCGACCGACTTCGGGCATTTATAGCCCGCGATCCGTGTCCGCGCCCAGCCGATGATCTCGCTCGCGTCGGCGCTCTGGCCTTCGCGGAGGACGACGCAGGCCTTCACCGCTTCGCCCCATTTGTCGTCGGGCACGCCGACCACCGCGACGTCGGCGATGGCAGGGTGGCCGTAGATCGCATTCTCGACCTCGGCCGGATAGACATTCTCGCCGCCCGAAATGATCATGTCCTTCACCCGGTCGTGGAGGTAGAAATAGCCCCCTTCGTCGGTGTAGCCGGCATCCCCGGTGCGCAGCCAGCCGTCGCCGTCGATCGTTTCCGCGGTCGCTTCGGGCCGTGCCCAATATTCGCGCATATTCGCCTGCGTACGGATCGCGATCTCGCCGATTTCGCGCGGGGGCAGGGGATTGCCGCCCTCATCGACCACCTGCATCTCGACTCCGCGCAAGGGCTTGCCGACCGAGCGCATCCGTTCGTTGCCCGCGGGGTCGTGATCCTCGGGCGGCAGCGCGGCGATCGTGCCCGAGGTCTCGGTCATCCCGTACATCTGGACGAAACCGCACTGGAAGACGTCGATGCACTGGCGCAGCAGGTCGAGCGGGATCGGCGAGGCGCCATAGGCGATGTGGCGGAGCCGCGAGAAATCGACCTCGCGCGCCCGCGGCTGGTTGACGATGATCTGCATCGCGGCGGGCACCATGAAGATTTTCGAGATGCCATAGGCCTCGATCAGGTCGAGCACCCCGCCGGGGTCGAACTCGCGGGTGATCACGCCGGTCGCGCCGTTGGTCATCACGGTGATGCCGTATCCGGTGCCGCCGATATGGAAGCAGGGCATGGCGACCAGCCCGACATCGCCTTCCTCCCACCGCTCCCAGTCGGCCTGCAGCGCGGGATCGCGGTCGAGCTTCGAGCGCAGCACCGATCCGTTGGTGAGCACCGCGCCCTTGGGTTTGCCGGTGGTGCCCGAGGTGTACATCTGGATCACCGCATCGGTTTCGCCGCGCGCGATGTTGGGGTCGGTGGCGGGGAAGCTGTCGCGCCAGGCGCTATAATCGCCTTCGCTCGCGATCACATGCTCGACGCCTGGGAAGGCGGCGCGGTTCGCTGCGACGAGATCGACGAATTCTGGACCGACGCACAAAATGCGCGCGGCGCAATTGTCGATGATCCATGCGATCTCGGGCACCGCGAGCCGCCAGTTGACCGGCGTCATCACGCCCCCGGCCTTGGCGACCGCCATCACCAGCTCGAAATAGAGATCGCTGTTCTTGCCGAGATAGGCGACGCGGTCGTCGGGCTTCAGGCCGAGCGCGATCAGCCCGTTCGCGGCGCGGCTGCTGTTCGCGTCGAAGTCGGCGTAGCTCGTCGCCCGCCCTTCGAAGTGGAAGAGAATCTTGTCAGGTCTTTCCTGACCGTTCCGGCGCGCAACATCGGCGACGCGTTCAAATGCTGCGACCTTCACCCGTTTCGCTCCCTTATGCTGCGCTGAACGCCTGTCGGTAGAGACTGGAGTCGGCAGCATAGAAATTGCAATGGAAACCCGACGGCACGCGGAACGGGACATGCACCGTCGCGACCGGACCCGCCGCAATGTCGAGTGCGTCGAAGATCGCCAGCTCGCTCGTCGCCGCGCCTGCGCGGTGCACGAGCGTCATCGCATAGCCGTCGCCTTCGCCCGCGGCGCCCATCTTCGGCGCGAAGATCAGCTCGCCGCACGAGGCGCCGTTGCCGAAATGATAATAGTCCTCCTTGCCGCTGACCGTGTCGAAGCGCAGCACGGCGTCCATCCCCTCGGCGCGGCCGTCGCGGCTGTTGAGGTTGATGTTCGCGAAGCTGTGGCGCGAGGCGCGCGTCATGAAGCGATCGTCGGGGCGCGGGAACTGGATGTCGCGGTCGTTGAGCGTCTCTTCCTTGATCCACGTCCCGTTGCCGTTGGTGCCGGGATCGATCGTCCAGCGGCGGAGGCTCTGTTGCGTGTCACCATGGGTTTTCTTCACTCCCGTCTCGTCGGGGAAGAGGGCGGTTCCGTTCGCGGCGGCGACGTCGGCGATGATCTTGCCGTCCTGTTCCCAGACGTTGAGTTCGTGGAACATGTGGCGCGGCTCATAGTCGAACCAGCGGATGTCGCTCGCCGATCCCTCGCGCGGCATTAGCGCGAATTTCGTCGGGCGGTCGTTGACCCACGCGGTCATCGGGCCGCCCTTCATCGCGCGGCCCAGATCGACATCGATCGGGATCACCGGAAAGACGACCCAATTCTCGGTCAGGAAAAAGGTGTGCATCAGCGCGTTGTGCGGCATGTCGATGACCTCGGCCTTGCGCACACTGCCGTCGGCGGCGATCACGTCGTAGCGGATCTGCGCCGCGCCCATCGGACCGTTGATCATCGCTCCGATGTTGACGAGCTCGCCGGTATAATGGTCGATCTTGGGATGAGCGGAGAAGGTCGAGGTGATCGTCCCGCCATAATGTTCCTCGCCCAGCGTATCGAGCGTGCGCGGGTCGAGTTCGACCGCGGGCGCCCCCTCCATCAGCGCGAGCAGCTTGCCGCCATGGACGATGATGTTGGTGTTGCCGGTGTTATAGCGTTTGCCCGCGACCGACGGATCGGCGGTCATCGGGTTGCCGAAGAGGCCGAACAGGCGCTTGCCCGCCGCCCGTTCCAGCTCGAACTTCTCGGTCTTCACCCAGCGGTTGAGCATCGAGGCGCGGCCATCGGCGATGTGGAAGGCATAGACCATGCCGTCGCCGTCGAACCAGTGATACTCGCCCTCGCGCGTCGGATAGAGCGGCTCGGGGCCGTTGCGATAGAATACGCCGACGAGGTCGGCGGGGATTTCACCGTCAACGATCAGGTCGGGCGCGGTCGCCTCGAACCGCACCGGCTGGTGATGTCCCGACAGAAAGGGATGGTCGAAAAAGGCCTGCGTCATTCTGGTCCCTTCGCTGGTCGCTTCGGTCCATCAAACAAGGGGCGGTGCAATGCGCCGCCCCTTGTTCCTGGCCCCCTTTACGGTCCCGCCGTGCCCTGACGGGAACGTCCCGAAAAATTCTAGAAGCGGAAGCCGAGTTCGACACCATAGGTGCGCGGCTGGATCGCCGCGCCGAAGGTGAAGAGCCCCGCGACCGGCAGGGTCGAGGACAGACCCTTGTGGTTGGTAAGGTTGCGTCCGAACAGCGACAGGCTGACCTCGCGCCCTTCGCCGAGGAAATGCGTGTAGCCGATCTGCGCCGACAGATTTTCGCGATCCTCGGTGAAGCAGCGGTTGTCGTTGACGACGGCGCCGGGAACGACCGGACGGTTCGGCGCGATGCAGGTCACATATTTGCTCTGATAGCGGAGCAGCGTCGAGGCATCGATCCGGCCCGAGCCCGTTTCCTTGCTGTAGTTGAGGCCCGCCGACCATTGATATTTGGGTGCGCGGCGGAGCGTCAGTGTCGATACATCGTCGGGGATGCCGTCGGCCGCACTGCCGGTGGTCAGGCCGACGATGTCGTTGAGGAAATTCTTGTACTTGGCGTCGGTGTAGCTGAACGAGGCGTTGAAGCTGAATTCTTCGGACATTTGCGCGATGATTTCGGCCTCGAAGCCCTTGATATCGGCCGACGATGCGTTCTTCACGACCGTTTCCTGCGGGCTCGAAGATCCCGGAGGCGACGGCTGCACGACCTCTTCCTGCTTGTTGTTATATTTGGTGTAATAGAAGGCGAGGTTGGTGCGCAGCGTGCGGTCGAGCCAGTCGGCCTTCAGGCCCACTTCATAGGCATCGACCGTCTCGGGCTGGTACGGACCGAGCGAGGTCGGCGACGCCGCGCGGCCGTTGAAGCCGCCCGAACGGAAACCGCGCGAGAAAGAGCCATAGATCAGCTTGCCGGGTTCGATCGTATATTCGGCGTTGGCGCGCCAGGTGAACTTTCCGAAACTGTCGCTGCCCGAGCAATTGCTTGCCGCGCTGTAGACCGGGATGACGACGCCGGGCGCCGGGCTGGTCGTGCCGGTCACCGCGACGCACGACGTGCCGTCGAAGGTCGGGAGCGTCAGCCGGACGAGCGCGCCGATACGGCCGTAATTGTTGAAGATCGACTTCTTGTCGTTGGTGTAGCGCGCGCCGAGCGAGACCTTGAACTGGTCCGACAGGCTGATTTGCGCGTCGGCGAAGCCGGCGTAGGACTTGGCATGGTGATCGACATACTGGCGCAGGACTGCGGTCGATCCCTGACCCAGCACGACGCCGAAATTGGTCGACTGATCGAGCGTGTAGCTGCTGTTGAAATAATAGCCGCCGACGAGCAGGTTCACCATGTCGAAGTCGGCGAGCAGACGCAGCTCCTGGCTGAACTGCTTGTAGTGCTGGTCGCGCTTCGTCTCGAAGAAATTGACCGAGCTCGCGTCGAAGTCCTGCGTCACCGATTCCTTGTTCTTGATATAGCCGGTGACCGACGAGAGCGTCAGATTGTCGCCGAGTTCGATGTCGATGTTGCCGGTCAGGCTGTCCGCATCGTTGCGCACCGGGGTCTCGATGCTGCTGTAGGTCGTGTAGAGTCCGCGATGCGGCTGCGTCGAACGGTTGCACTGGGCGGCGGGCGAGAAGCCGGGGGCGCCGGGTGCGGCGCAGATCACGTCGCGGCCGGTCTCGGACAACGGCGCAACGATCGTCTCGCCGCGTTCGCGGCTGTGCTGATAGGTGACCTGCGCGGTGATCGCGTCGCTGGGTGTGATCAGCGCGGTGACGCCGCCGGTCAGCGTCTCGTAGCGGCCTTCGCGCTCGTTCTTGGTGACGTTGAAATAATAGCCGTCGGTCTTGTCGTAATAGCCGAAGGCCTTGAGCGCGATGATGCCGCCGAGCGACCCGGTGTTGACTACCAGGCGCCCACGCTTGGTATCGAAATTGCTATAGGCGAACTGACCGCGAACGCCGAAGTCCTCGGTCGGTTTGGTGCGCGTCACGTTGATCACGCCGCCGATCGTGTTGCGGCCGAACAACGTGCCTTGCGGGCCGCGCAGAACCTCGAGGCGTTCGAGGTCGAAGCTGTCGAGGAGCTGGCCGGTATTGGTGCCGATGAACACGCCATCGACGACGACGCCGACCGCGGGGTCGAAGCTCTTTTCGATGTCCTCGAAGCTGATGCCGCGGATCGAGATGGCGGCGGCGCTCGGGCCGGCGCCGACGGAGTCGACGACGAGGCTGGGAACGCGGCCGGCGATGTCGCGAATATCGTCGATCGTGGCCGACTCCAGAGCCTTCTCGTCGAGCGCGGTCACGGCGATCGGGATCGACTGGACGCTTTCGGAGCGCTTCTGCGCGGTGACGACGATTTCGCGGAGCGCACCCCCGCTGTTGTCCTCGGCGGGCGCCTCTTGCGCGAAGGCCGGGGTGGCGATGGCAAGTGCAGCGAGCGACACAGTGGCATAGATGGCAGGCAGCATTCGGGCATGCGTGGTCATCGTCGTTCCTCCCTCTCGCGCCGGCGCATAGGCTCGCCGGTCACGTTGAGGGCAAGGTCCGCTTTATGCCCCGATTCAACAATCATCAAAAATATCAGGCATGCCGTAGCGGCGCGAAATGCACTGATTTGCTTGGATTTCTATTGCCTCTGGGTGGCGCCGCCATCGACGAACAGGCCGTGACCCGACATGAAACGCGCCTCGTCGCTGGCCAGAAAGGCGACGACGTCGGCGATGTCTTCGGGCTGGCCGAGGCGACCGAGCGCAGCCTTGTCTATCCATTTATTCCTGAACTCGGGCATCGCGGTGAAGGCGGGCGCGGTCATCGGGGTTTCGATCGCGCCGGGCTGGATGCAGTTGACCGTGATGCCATGCGCGCCGACTTCGGCCGCGACCGATTTTGTCATGCCGAGGACGGCGTGTTTCGACGCGCTGTACGCGGTCATGCCTGCCTCGCCGAAACTCGACATTACCGATCCGATCAGGATGATCCGGCCGTACGGCGAACGTTTGAGCAGGGGCAGTGCATCACGCATCAGGCGGAAGACGGCGGTGACGTTGACCGCCATCATCTGGTCGAAAAACTCGTCGCTCGCGCCGTCCAGCATCTGCATCCCGGTGATGCCCGCGCAGGCGACGACGATATTGAGCTGCCCGAAGCGCGCCTCCGCCTCGGCAATCAATGTCGCATTGACCCCCGGTGCGGTGACGTCGGCGACGATGTCGACCTCGCCCGCGCGGTCGGTGGTCAGGACGCGCGCGCCGTCGGCCGCGAGGCGCTTGGCAGTCGCAAGCCCGATCCCCGACCCGGCGCCGGTGACGAGCGCGGCGCGGCCGTCGAGGCGCCCCGCCATCAGAGCGAACTGCCGCCGTCGATGCGGAATTCGGCACCGGTCGCGAAAGAAGACTCGTCGGACGCGAGATAGAGCACGATCGACGAAACCTCTTCGGGCTTGCCGAGCCTGCCGACGGGGTGCGTGGCGACGAAGCCGGCGTAGAGCGCTTCGGGATCATCTACCTGCGCCATCACCTTGTCGATCATAGCGGTGTGGATCGCCCCGGGATGCACCGAGTTGCAGCGGATGCCATAGTCTTTGGCCGCATAATGGAGCGCGACCGATTTGGTGAGGTGGGTCACCGCCGCCTTGGCCGCATTATAGCCTGCGAGGTCGGCCTGCGCGCGTACGCCGCACATCGAGGACATGTTGATCACCGACCCGCCATGCTCCTTCATCTTCGGGATGACATGCTTGCAGCCGAGGAACACCCCGTCGACATCGACGGCAAACTCGTGCCGGAATGCCGCCAGTGTAAGGTCCTCTATCGAACCCATGGTCGTTATGCCGGCGTTGTTGACGAGGATGTCGATCCGGTCGCAGGTGCCAAGCGCGGCGAGCCATTCCCCTTCGTTCGACACATCAAGTTTCACGAAACGTTGGCCGAGTTCGGCGGCGAGCGCTTCGCCCGCAGTCACGTCGATGTCGGCGATGACAACCTCGGCACCCTCGGCGACGAAGCGGCGGACGATGTCGAGCCCCAGCCCCGACGCACCGCCGGTGACGAACGCGATCTTGCCCGCGATGCGGCCTTGCCCTGCCATCCTGTCCTCCATGTTTTGCTCCGGCACTATCATGCTGCCGGCGAGGCGAGGGGACTATTTATTGCGCTAGGTGCGGCCGATGGCCGGTCGGGATCACATCGTGGCGGGACAGGAGAGGCGCCATGGCGGACAGCTGGGACTATATCATCGTCGGTGCGGGGTCGGCGGGCTGCGTGCTCGCCGAACAATTGAGCGCCGATCCCGACATTCGCGTGCTGCTGCTCGAAGCGGGCGGCCCTAACGACAGCCGCTGGGTGGCGATCCCCAAGGGTGTGGCGAAGCTCGTCACCAATCCCGATCATATCTGGGCCTATGGCGTGTCGCAGCCGCGCGGCGACGGCGCCGCGCCGAGCGAGGTGTGGATCCGCGGCAAGGGTCTCGGCGGATCGTCGGCGGTCAACGGCATGATCTGGAGCCGCGGCGAGCCTGCCGATTATGACGAGTGGGAAAAGCTCGGCTGCACCGGCTGGAACGGCGAGGCGATGACCGATGCCTTCCGCAAGCTCGAGGATCATGGACTCGGCGCCAGCGCGATGCGCGGCGCCGGCGGACCGGTCGCCGTCGCGCCGAAGATCCACAGCTATCCGCTCGCCGAGACGATGGTACAGGCGGGGGTCGAGATGGGGCTGAAGCCCGTCGACGATCTCAACGGATCGACGGCGGACCGCGTCGGCTTCTATGCACACAATGTCCGTCGCGGCCGGCGGGAGAGTGCGGCGACGACCTATCTCGCGCGCGCCAGAAAGCGGCCCAACCTGCACATCGTGACGCATGCGATGGCCGAGCGACTGGTCGTCGAGAACGGCCGTGTGACCGGCGTCGAGGCGAAGGTTGCGGGGCAGCTGCAACGCTTCGATTGCGTCGGCGAGGTTGTCGTTTCGGGCGGAACGCTCGAAAGTCCGCTGCTGCTCCAGCGTTCCGGGATCGGGCCCGCCGATGCCCTTCGCGCCGCGGGCGTCGATCCCGTCGTCGATGCGCCCGACGTCGGCGGGCGGATGCGCGAGCATCTGGGCTTTTCGATGCCGCACCGCCTGTCGCGTGACGTCGGCAGCAACCGCAGCTTCTTCGGGATCGGGCTGATGCGCGCGATGGCGCAATATATGCTGACGCGCGGCGGGATCATGGCGACGGGACCGTTCGAGGTCGGTGCCTTCCTGAACCTGACCAGCTGCGACCTGCGGCCCGACCTGCAGCTCTATCTCGGCGGCTACACCTTCGCGCTCGGCGACGACAAGCATCCGGTGCCGCTGAACAGCATTGACCGCAAGCCGGGGATGACCATCTATGGCCAGCTCCTCCGCCTGACGAGCGAGGGGAGCATAATGATCACCGGCCCCGGCAGCGATGCGCCCGCCGATATCAAGCCCAACTGGCTCTCGACGCGCGAGGACGAGCGAACCGCGATCGCCGCGGTGCATGCGATGCGCCGCTATATGGCGCAGCCCGCCCTCGTCGGACTGGTCGAGCGCGAATTGCTGCCCGGCGCGGCGGTGCAGAGCGACGCCGAAATCCTCGCCGCCTTCCGCCGTCTCGCGACCTGCGGCCTGCACGGGGTGGGGACGTGCCGCATGGGCAGCGACAACCGCGCCGTGACCGATGCGCGGCTGCGGGTGAACGGTGTGCAGGGGCTTCGCGTCGTCGACTGCTCTGTCATGCCCTCGCCGGTGACCGGCAACACCAATGCGCCGGCGATGGCGCTCGCGCTGCGTGCGGCGGGGCTGATCCGCGAGGATCGGCGCAAGCTGCGCGCGGTCGCCTAAGCGCTTTCGCGCTCCTTCAGCCAGCCGATCCCGCGGCGCAGGAGGTCGTAGAAGACCGGCAGGTCCCACGCACAGCGGTCGACCGTCGGCCACCAGTCCATCATCGGCTGCAGGTCGTAATGGCCGCGGCAATGGCCGAGCGTCAGGTACAGCACCGCGCCCGCGCCATGCTGCTTGATGTAAAAGACCGGATAGGTGCCCGGTGCATCTTCGGCCTCGACGAAGCCCGTGCCAGGACCAGTGCATTCGGTGTCGAGCAGGACGTGCAGGTCGCCATGTGTCTCGAGGTGATAGAGCTCGTCGGTCGTCTCGAACGGCTCGATACCTTTGGTGAGCTGGTGGTCGGGATCGACGACGCGGACGGTGTAGGGTTCGATCGCCGGGTGGCTTATGAACTGCGATCCCAGCAAATCCATCATCAGCGGCGCCCAGCGCGGCGCATCCCAAACGCCGGTGTCGAGCAGGCGGAGGATCGAGTTGGTACCGTGAAGGGCGTACCAGCGTCCACCCTTCGCTAGCCAGCTCCTCAGCGCTTCCTGCGCCGGCAGTGACGGCGTGACGTCACAGGTATAGGTGATCAGAATGTCGGCCGCTTCGATCGCGTCGATATTGTCGTAATTCTCGAACACGCGCGTCCGCACGCGCTGGTCCTCGGCGAGCAGCTTCAAAAGCTCGAGCCGCGCGAAATCCATATCGTGCCAGACGCCGCCGCAGATCAGCACGCAGTTGATGCGGGGCGGGTGTTCGTTGTCGCTCATCGCCGGTCCTCTCCTCCTGTTATAGTGCCATCATGCGGGTGCAGTGCGCTGTCGTCACCTTGCTGTATTGATAGGTTCCCGAAGACCATGAAGCTGGCAAGAGGGCAGGTGAGAGGAGAGGCGCGATGCAGCAGAGACTGGGCGGCAAGGTCGCTTTGGTCACGGGCGGGACGAGCGGAATCGGCGCGGCGACGGTCGAACGGTTGACGAAGGAAGGCGCGAAGGTCGTCTTCACCGGCTCGAATGCCGAGGCGGCGGCAGCCGTTGAAGGCCGGACCGGCGCGATCTTTCGCACCCACCGTGTCGAAGACGCCTCGGCGTGGGGCGCGCTGATGGCCGAGATCGAGGCCGAATATGGCCGGCTCGACATCGCCTTCGCCAATGCCGGGACCGAAGCGGGCGATGCCAGCGTCGAGGATATCGGCATCGACGCCTGGAACCATATCGTCGGGGTGAACCAGACCGGCGTGATGCTTACCGTCCAGCATGCGATCCGCGCGATGGCGAGGAATCCGCAGGGTCCCGCCGGTTCGATCATCGTCAATTCGTCGATGAACGCGCACCGCGCGATGGGCAATTATGCCGCCTATTCGGTAACCAAGGCCGCGGTCGTCGCGCTCGTCAAATCGGCGGCGATCCACTGCGCGGGCAAGGGCTATCGGGTCCGGGTCAACGCGATCCTGCCCGGTGTGGTCGAGACCGACATGATCCGTGGTGTCATCGACCGCTCGCCCGATCCCGCTGCCGCACGCGCGGCGTTCGAGGGGATGGCGCCGATGAAGCGCATGGCGCAGCTCGATGAGGTCAGTGCGCTCGTCGCCTTTCTCGCGTCCGACGAGGCCGCGTTCATCTCGGGCGCCGACTATGTCATCGACGGCGCGACGACTGCGGGTATGATGGGCGTCTGACGGCCCTTATTCTCCTGGAGCGACTGTGACCGATCCCAAGCTCTTTACGCCGATGACGGTCGGCGGCCTCGCCCTTCGCAACCGCATCGTGATTGCCCCGATGTGCCAATATTCGGCGGTCGACGGCTGCATGACCGACTGGCACCTCATCCATCTCGGCAATCTGGCGCTGTCGGGCGCAGCCTTGCTGACGATCGAGGCGACCGCGGTATTGCCCGAGGGGCGGATCAGCCATGCCGACGTCGGCCTGTGGGACGATGCAACCGAAGCCGCGATGGCGCGCACGCTGGAGAGCGTCCGGCGCTGGTCGGACATGCCGATTGCGATCCAGCTCGGCCATGCCGGCCGCAAGGCCTCGACCGAGGTGCCGTGGAAGGGCGGGGCGCAGTTGCCTCCCGACCATCCGAACGGCTGGCAGACCGCGGGCGCGTCGCCGCTTTCCTTTGCCGATGGCGAAATTCCGCCGGTCGAGCTGGACCGCGCCGGGCTGGCCCGCGTTCGCGACGCCTTTGCGGCGGCGGCCAAGCGCGCGGCGCGGCTTGGCATCGACGCCGTCCAGATCCACGGCGCGCATGGCTATCTGCTGCATCAGTTTCTCTCGCCGCTGTCGAACCGGCGTGCCGACGAATATGGCGGCAGCCTCGAAAACCGGATGCGCTTTCCGCTTGAGGTGTTCGATGCGGTGCGACAGGCCTTTCCGGCCGAACGCGCCGTGACGGTTCGCGTTTCCGGAACCGACTGGGTCGAAGGCGGCTGGACCATCGAGCAGACGGTCGAATTCGCCCGCGCGATCAAGGCGCGCGGTTGCGCCGCGATCCATGTGTCGAGCGGCGGGCTCGATCCGCGGCAGCAGATTCCGATCGGCCCCGGCTATCAGGTCCCGCTCGCGCGTGCCGTGAAACAGGCGGTGCGGATGCCCGTCGTCGCCGTCGGGCTCATTACCGGTTGCGAGCAGGCGGAGGCGATTATCGCGAATGGCGACGCCGATCTGGTGGCGCTGGCGCGGGGCATATTGTTCGATCCCCGCTGGCCCTGGCATGCCGCTGCGCAGCTCGGAGCCAGTGTCGTTGCACCGCCGCAATATCTGCGATCGCAGCCGCGCGAATTCCCCGACCTTTTCCGGCCCTAGCCTCCGAAAACTCAGTCCGGACGGGCGCCCTGCATGCCGGCCCGCAACGCGGCCGCTCGCGGTCGGCCGTAGCCCAGGTACAGCAGGAGCCCGATCGCAACATAGGTTCCCAGGATCGCTGCAGGAATCCACTCTCCCGATGCGGCTTTCTGCGCGATGTCGGTCAGGACCGGCGCGCCCATCAGAATGCATGACAGGAAGGCGAGGGCGGGCACGGTGCCGATCCATTTTCCGGCGACGCGAAAGCCGCCGAAAGGGACGCGAAAGGGGCGCGGCAGATCGGGATGGCTGTTGCGCAGCGCGACGACCGCGATCGCGACGGTCATGAAAACGCACAGCGTGCCGAGGCTGACCAGATCGGCCAGCAGCGAGATCGGGAGCATCGCCGCTGCGGTTGCCGAGATCGTTGCGACGCATATCGTCGCCGCGACCGGCGTGCGGTAATTGTCGTGCAGTTTCGCAAGCAAAGGCGGCAGCAGTCCGTCACGGGCGATGGCGTGACAGATACGCGACTGGGCGTAGGTATTGACCAGCAGCACCGACCCCAGCCCGGCGAGCGCTCCCACCTTGATGACCACGGCGAAGACCGGCATGCCGAGTGCGCCGACCGCGATCGCGATCGGATCGGGAACGTCGAGTTCGCGGAACGAGATGATGCCGGTCAGCGTCAGGGCGACGGCAACATAGAGCAGGGTGCTGGCGATCAGCGCGCCCATGATTCCGATCGGTACGTCGCGTTGCGGCCGCCGCGCTTCGGCTGCCGCCGCTGCCACCGCCTCGAACCCCAGATAGGAAAAGAAGAGGATCGACGCGGCGCGGAACACGCCCTCCATGCCGAAGCGGAAGCCGCCTTCGTTGGCGGGCACGAACGGGGTGAGGTTCGCGGTGTCGATGTGCTGCGCGCCGACCGCAACAAAGCCCATAAGGACGCCGACCTTGACGACGACCAGCAGTGCATTGATCGCCGCCGAATGGGCCACGCCCCTGATGACGACGAGCATCGCCAGAAGCAGTGCCGCTGCGGCCACCAGATTGACCGATCCGCTCTGCGCGAAGCTCGTGCCTCCGGGGCCGGCGACGGCGAGCAGCAGGGGCGTCGAGATCGCATCCGGCACGATGACGCCGAAATCGCCCAGCAGGCTGGCGAGATAGCCCGAAAGCCCGACGGCCAGCGCCGAACCCGCGAGTCCGAATTCCAGCATCAGCATCCAGCCCAGCGCCCAGGCAAAACCCTCGCCGAGCACCGCATGGGCGTAGGAATAGGATGCGCCGGAGGCGGGAAGGACCGAAGCCAGCTCGGCATAGCACAGGCAGACGAGCAGGCAGGCGAACGCGGCGATGACGAACGAGAGCGCGACGGCCGGTCCGGCGTAATGCGATGCCGCAGTCCCGGTCATCACGAAGACGCCGGCGCCGATGATACACCCGATCCCGATCATCACGAGCTGGAACGGACCAAGCGTCCGGTGCATCGCGACATTTTCATGGTCGCGGCGGATTTCCTCGATGGATTTTCGCCGCCCGCCCATCGGTTCGGTGCCCATGTCATCATCCTCCCGCTCCGGATCCCGGCGCGCAGCTTATGGTGCGGATTTGTCGGAGCGCGGGCGAACGGGCGGATAATTGTCGGGAACGGGCAAGTTGCCCGTTGTGACCGCCCCTATTGCTTCAGATACTGGCTCGGCGGCACGCCAAAGGCGCGACGGAACATCGCGGCGAAGCCACTGGGGCTGTCGTAGCCGACGTCATAGGTGACCTGCGTGATCGACGCGCCCGCCGCGAGCAGCGACAGCGCTTCCATCAGCCGCACCTGCTGGCGCCAGACCGCGAGGCCCATACCGGTTTCCTGCTTGAAGGTGCGGGTGAAGGTTCGCCGCCCCATCGCCGCCAGCCCCGCCCAGTCGTCGATATCGCGCGGATCTGCGGGATCTGCGAGGATCGCGTTGCAGACGCGCAAAAGGCGGGGATCGCCGGGCATCGAGACCTGATAGGGCGCATTGGGCATACGCTCGATCTCTTCGAGCAGCAGGTCGATGATGCGCCCCTCACGTCCGGTAACGTCATAGAGCGGCGGGAAATCGACGACTTCGAGAATCAGCGCCTTCAGCAGGTTCGACACCTCGAAGACGCGGCATTCGGCATCGCGCGCGGCGTGCCCGCTCGGCAGATACAGCGTGCGCAGCGACACGGGGCCGCGGCAGGCAACTTCATGCTTCATTCCTGCGGGCAGCCACACCGCGCGCTGCGGCGGGATGACGAAGCTGGTCTCGGGCGTCCGCACCGACATGACGCCGGCCGAGGCGTAAAGGATCTGCACATGGTCGTGGCTGTGCATCGGGTCGATATAGCCCGCAGGATATTCATCCTGCAGCGCCATGACGGGGCGCGCGGTGCGCAAGATATCAATGCTGTGCTTCATGGCCCATTTCCCACAAATATCAGCTGACCCCACTGTACAGGCCGAAGCCGCCCAAGGCCAGCCGTGATGCGGCCAATGGCCTTTCCGGCATGGTGATTGGCCCGAACGGGCGATAGGGAAGGGGCGGCTCGGGCTATCACGGCGAACAAGACTGGACCGGAGAGGGAAAAGCCATATGCCCAAGGGCTTGGACGCCATTCAGGACGATATGGTCGATCCCGACATCCGCCGCTTTGTCGACGCGGTCGCCGCAGCCTATGGCGCGCGCGGTGCGCCCGCTGATACGGCGGAACGCCGCAGGATCGCCGAAGAGGTCCGGAAGCCCTGGCGCGAAGGTGGCCCGATCATGGCCGAAAGCCTCGACCTCGACATGGACGGCATTCGTTTGCGCCTCCACCGGCCGGTAGCGGATGAAAAGCTGCCGGTCATGCTTTACATTCACGGCGGCGGCTGGGTGTTGTTCAGCATCGACACCCACGACCGGCTGATGCGCGAATATGCCGCGCGCGCCGGCATCGCCGTGATCGGGATCGACTATAGCCTGTCGCCCGAGAACAAGTTTCCGGTCGCGCTGGAGGAATGCACCGGGGCGCTCGACTGGATTGCGACGCAGGCCGATACGCTGAACCTCGACGCGAACCGCATACTGATCGGTGGTGACTCGGCCGGTGCCAATCTGTCGGTTGCGACCTGCCTGCTCCAGCGCGCGCGCGGCCGTCCGCTGCCCGCGGGGATGCTGCTCAACTATGGCGCCTTTTCTCCCGACCATCTGCCGAGCTATGCGCGCTTCGGCGGCGAGGCCTATTCGCTCGAATGCGACGAGATGGACGCCTTCTGGGCCGATTATGTCGATGGCCCCGGGCAACTCGCCGAGCCACTGGTCGCGCCGCTCCGTGCCGACCTTTCCGGTCTGCCGCCCGCGTTCCTCGCTATCGCCGAATGCGACATATTGGCCGATTGCAATCACGCTTTTGCCGCGAAGCTTACGGCGGCCGGTGTGCCGGTGGAGGCTGTAACCTATACGGGCGCGACGCACAGCTTCCTAGAAGCCGTTTCGATCGCGCCGCTTGCCCGGCGCGCTTTCGACGAGCAGGCGGCGTGGATGATGAAGATACTCGGCCATGACCACGCCCTTTGAACCGCGCAGCGCCGGGGACGCGGCGCGGCTGATCGCCGACTATCCGCTCGCCTGGCTGGTCTCGCGCGCGTTTCATTCAAGCCCGCTGCCGCTGATCGCCGAGACCGACGACAGCGGAGCCATCGTGTCGCTGTTCGGTCATTGCGGCCGCCGCAATCCGCTCGTTGCCGATTTTCGCGCCGATCCGTATGGGCTGATCCTGTTCAACGGGCCGCAGGGCTATGTTTCGCCCGGACTGCTGTCGAAGCCCGACTGGGCGCCGACATGGAATTATGCGGTGCTGCGCTTTACCGTCGACGTCGAATTCGTCGAGGACGAGACGCGCGATGCCGTCGAGCGACTGGTCTTCGCGATGGAGGGCGATCGCTGGTCGACTGACCGGGTCGGGCCGCGCTATGAAGCGATGCTCGATCAGATCATTGCGTTTCGCGCGCATGTCGTATCGGCCGAGCACAGCTTCAAGCTGGGGCAGGACGAAAGCGCGACGGGGCTGGCGGAGATTGTCGCCGGGCATCGCGACCGGACGCTCGCGGCATGGATGGAGGAACAGGCCAAACCGTGAAACTCTTTTTCGACGATCGTCAGACCGCGCACGCGCCGCTCCGCGAACTGCATAATGGCGACTGGGTGCCGTTCGCCGAAAATGTCGAGCGCCCGCGCTCGATCGTCGCGGCTTTCGACGACTGGCAGCCGGTGCGCGATTTCGGGATGGAGCCGCTGCTCGCGGTCCACGACGCCGACTATCTGGCCTTTCTCGAGCGCGCGCATCGCGAGTGGATCGCCGCCGGGCGAAGCGGCGATGCCATCGGCTATACCTTTCCGGTCGTGCGCCGCCGGCCGCTCGCCTTCGGGCGTATCGACGCCGATCTGGGCGCCTACAGCTATGATGCCGGAACGCCGATTGCCTCCGGAACCTGGCAGTCGGCTTATTGGTCGGCGCAGGGCGCGCTGACTGCGCTCGACCATCTGGCGACGAGCGGCGACGCTAACGCCTTCGCGCTGTGCCGTCCGCCGGGGCACCATGCCGGGCGCGACTATATGGGCGGCTATTGCTACCTCAACAATGCCGCGATTGTGGCGCGTGCAGCGACTGCACGCGGGCTGGGGCCGATCGCGATCCTCGACATCGACTATCATCACGGCAACGGCACACAGGATATTTTCTACGCCGACGGCGATGTGTTCTTCGCGTCGATCCACGCCGACCCGCGCACCGACTATCCCTTCTATTGGGGCCATGCCGACGAGCGCGGCGAGGGGGCGGGCGAGGGCGCGACGCTCAACCTGCCGCTGCCGCGCGGAACCGATGGCGCGGCCTATCGCCCGGCGCTCGATGCGGCGCTGGCCGCAATCTCGGATTGGGGTGCGAAGCTGCTGATCGTTTCGTTCGGCGCCGACACCCACAGCAGCGACCCGATCTCGAGCTTTGCGCTCGAACGCGCGGATTATGGCGATCTGGCGAAGGCGATCGCGGCGTTGGGTGTTCCCACGCTGATCGTGATGGAGGGCGGCTATGCCGTCGGCGATCTTGGCCGCAACGTCGCGGCATTTCTCGAGGGCTTCTAGCGAACCGGCGCCGCTCCTCGCGAAGCGGCGCCGTTCCTTTCTCAGTTCAGGCTGAACCGCACCGTCGCGCCGACGGTGCGGGGCCGCGCGACCGATCCCGCGAAGGAGAAGGGCGCGTTGAGGATGCCATATTGGTTGAACAGATTCTTCGCGAACACACCAACCTCGATCCGTTCGTCGACCGTGATCGACGCATTGAGATCGATCAGGTGGAAGTCGCCGCGCTCCAGCGTTGCGCCGAAAGCGACCGGTGCGGCCGACTGATAGCGGTGCGACAGGCTGAATCGCGGCTGCAGCTTTGCATCGGGGAAGCTGAGATCGACCGAGTTCGACAGGGTCCATTCCGACGCACCCGGCAGGCGCGAGCCTTTCGCATAGCCGCCGCCGGGCGCGAAGCTGTCGGGCAGCAACGACGACAGGCGTGCGTCGTTGTACGAGACGTTCGACGAAAAGCTGAGGTTGCGGGTCGGACGCAGCGTCAGGCTGATCTCGACGCCGTCGACGTTCGCGCCGCCGCCGTTGACGGTGTAGGCGCGGATGTCGGGCGTGAAGAGACGCGCCTGAATATTGGTCCAGTCGATATGATAGGCGGTCAGGTCGACCGCGAGCGTGTTGTCGATCAGGTCGAAGCGCGTCCCGATTTCATAATTCTTCGTCGTGTCGCTGCCGAAGGATTGCGGCAGCGTGGGGTAAGGCAGCGCAAAGACGTTGATTCCGCCGACGCGGAAGCCCTCCGAATAGAGCGCATAGACCATGAAATCGTCGTTAGGCTTGAAGGTCAGCGACGCCTTCGGGATGAAGTCCGATTGTTTGTCGGCGGTCGGCGAATAGGTGAAGGGCGGGACCAGATCGGCGTTGGGCAGCAAGGTCGCCTGCGGCCGCGTCCGGTATTCGAACACGCGCCCGCCGAGCGTCAGGGTCAGCTTGTCGAGAATGTCGTAGGACACTTCGCCGAACAGCGCCTTTTCGGTGACGCGATTGGTGTAGGTCGACCGGCTGGTATAGTCGTCGGGGGTGATGACGCTGCTCGGCTGGTTGCCGAACTGGCCGGGATTGGCATCGACATAGTCGGCAATCCCCTCGAGCTGAAGCCGGTCGTCCCCGAAGCCGCGCAGATTGGTGTAGTTCGCGCCGATCAGCCAGCGGAAGCGGCCGTCATCGGGCGAGGCGAGGCGGATTTCGCCATATTTGGTCTTCGAGTTGCCGAAGCCGACGCCGACCAGCGGCGTGCCGGTACGCGGATCGAAGGCGCCGAGCCCATAGTCGAAGCGCGACCGCGCCTTCTTCTTCGTATAGCTGCCGACCGCGGTCAGCGTCGCAAAGCCCAGATCCTGCTCGAGACGCAGGCTGTGCATCTGGAAATCGCTGTCCTGATACTCGCGGACGGTGTTCGGGCGCGTGTAGTTGCGCGTGCCGGGAATGATGAAGACATAGGTCTGATCGTCGAGATCATATTCCTGGTACATGCTGAGCGCCGAGATTTTGGTCGTCTCGGTCGGGGTAAAGACGATCGATCCGCGCAGGCCGCGGACGCGCAGGTCGTTGCTGCCCTTGTCGCCGAGGCCCGGGCTGTTCAGGAAGCCGGCGTCGAAGCGCTGGAGCGCGACAAGGCGTACCGCCAGCTTGTCGGTCACGATCGGCGCGTTGACCATGCCCTTCACGGCGTAGCTGAGTTCGCCGGCGTGCTTGGTCGTCGCCGCGGTGCCCTCGAACCCGACGTCGAAACGGCTCGGATCGGCCTGGTTCACGATGTAGTTGACCGCGCCGCCAAGCGAGGAGGAGCCGAAGAGCGTGCCTTGCGGGCCGCGCAGCACTTCGACGCGCGCGACGTCGAAACTGTCGACGTCGGGAATGACCAGCGGAAAGCCGGGTTCGCCGAGCGGAAGCTCGTTGAGATAATAGCCCGTCGTCGACTGGTTCGCCTCATGATAGGTCGAGGAAGCGATGCCGCGGATCACGACCTCGGACACGCCCGGCTGATAATCGTTGAAAACGACGCCCGGGACGCGCGTGATATAGTCGGACAGGCTCTGCGCGTTGAGCTTTTGCAGGGTGGCCTCGCTGACGGCCGATACCGATCCCGGGACATCGCGAACCGACTGTTCGCGCTTTGCCGCCGTCACGACGATCTCGCTGTCATCGGTCGCAGCCGCCGACGCTTGGGCGAATGCCGCCGAGGTTTGCCCGAGGGCGAGTAACGAAATGCCACAAATTACGACGCGCTTTACCGATCCAAAGGACATTTTCGCCTCCCTTTTGGTAGAAAATTCCAATCGTGACGCTATCAGGTTCAACGGTCGTGTCGGCGATGGTCGGGCCATTCTCTCTCTTTTTCGGGCCAGCAAATCTGCGGATCGTGCCGATTGCGGCGGGTGGGGCGGGTCCGATTTGCCCGATCGCTGGATTGGGGGGCCTGATCGGCGCTGAAAGCCCGGCTGGCTTTCATAAGCTGCAGCCGGGAAATGCTCCGAGGCGAGAGGTATGACGATGGACAGGCTGGCGAACGAGGCAAGGCGACGGTTTCTGGGCGGGGCGGCCATGACGGCCATGCTCGCGGCAGCCCCTATGACATGGGCAAAGGCGGCAGCGACCCGCTGGCCGAAGGCCGCGCCCCCGCAATCTCCGCGCATATCGCATGTCATCGAACAACTCGGACGCGTGCGCGACGACGTCTATAGCTGGATGAAGTTCCTCCCCGAGGGGGGCGAGCGAACCCGAACGAATATTCCCGAATCCGTTGCAAAGATGCTGAACGGCGAAAACGCCTATGCCGAAGCGATCCTGAAGCCGCTCGCATCGCAGCGCGCCGGGTTGCTCGACGCGATGCTTGCACGGACGGCGGGCGAGATGGCGGCGCCGGCGATCGAGCGCGACGGCTGGGCCTACTCCGCCGAAATTCCTGCCGGGGCGGTTCATTCGGTCTACACGCGGCGCAAGGCGGCAGGCGCCGCCGAACTGCTGGTCGACGAGGCTCCGCGGGCCGAGGGGCAGCCCTATTTCCGTAGCACCGGGCATCAGCCCAGCCCCGATCATCGCTGGTTCGTCTGGGCCGAAGACGTGATCGGCAACGACCGCCATCGCATCATCATTCGCGACAATCAGGACGGCACGATCCGCACGCTCGTCGACAAGGACGCCTATGGCTATGGCGGGCTCGTCTTCGGCCCCTCGTCCGAATGGCTGTTCTGGATCTGGCGCGATGCGAGGAACCGGCCGACGCGCCTCTATCGCACCTCGGTCGACGGCAAGACCACCGCGCTTGTCTATGAGGAAAAGGATCCTGCGATCTTCATGGGCGTGCGGCGAACCGCCGCCGACGGTTTCGTGGCGCTGACGCTGTCTGGCCCCGATACCGCGGAGGTGCGACTGGTACGCGCGGGCGCCGAGAGCGCGCCGCCGGAGACCGTGTGGGAACGCCGTCCGGGCGTGCGCTACGAGATCGACGAGTGGAACGGCGACCTGATCGCAACGACCGACGCCGACGACGCCTTCGACATGAAGCTGCTGCGGCTCGACGCGAAAAGCTTCGCGGTCAAGGACACGCTCGTTCCGCATCGCGCGGGAACGCCGATCCTGTCGGTGCATCCTTTTGCCGGCGCGCTTGTCCGGCTGGAGCGCGTCGAAGGCCAGCACAGCGTCGCGATCCTTCGGCCGGACGGGCAGGAACAGCGCGTGGCGTTCGACGACCCGGCCTATGCGGTCGAGATTCCGGGCGAGCAGCCCTACAAGGCCGGGCATGTCCTGATCGTGCACCAGTCGCCGAAATCGCCGCGCCGCTGGATCGAGATCGGTCTGGCCGACGGCAGGCAGCGCGTCGTCCAGCAGCAGCCGGTCGCCAATTTCGATCCCGACGATTATGAGGTCGAGCGGCTGTTCGCGCCGGCGCCCGATGGCGAACTGGTGCCGATCACGCTGCTCTCGCGCCGCGGCGCGCCGAAGGATGGCAAGGCGCCCCTGCTGCAATATGGCTATGGCTCCTATGGCGTTTCGAGCGATCCCGAATTCTCGATCCCGGCGCTGACGCTGGTCGATCGCGGCTGGCGCTATGCGATCGCACATGTACGCGGGGGATCCGAAAAGGGACGCCAATGGTTCCTTGGCGGGCGCAAGTTCACGAAGCGCAACAGCTTCACCGACTTCATCGCCTGCGCCGAATATCTTGCGAAGCATGGCTATACGGCAAGGGGGCGCGTCGTCGCCTATGGCCTGTCGGCGGGCGGGCTGCTCGTCGGGGCGAGCATGAACATCGCGCCGACGCTGTGGGGTGGGGTGATTGCCAAAGTGCCTTTCGTCGACATGCTCAATACGATGAGTGACGCGGCACATCCGCTGGTGCCGCTGTTCCGCCCCGACTGGGGCGATCCGCTCGCCGATCCGAAGGCCTATGACTATATCGCGTCGATCTCTCCCTACGAGAATGTCGCCGCGGCTCCCTATCCGCCGTTGCTCTGCACCGCCGGGCTGAAAGACGACCGCGTGCCCTATTGGGAGCCTGCGAAGCTTGTTGCCGAGGTGCGGTACAAGTCGACGGGCGGCAATCCGGCGATCCTGAAGACCGACATGGACAGCGGGCATCAGGGCAGCGGAGATCTGAAGAGCGAATATGGCGAAAAGGCGCTCTTCTGGGCCTTCGCGATGCGGTGCATCGCCTGATCGTCCGACGTCGAAGCCCGACCCGTCCTGCATAATCGAGCGGTGTCCATCCGGCGCTTTGTCGAAAACTCCCGGCGGTTTGCGGGCTAGAGCTTTTGTGTCCGGCCATCCCGGATAGATCTGCGCGATAGTGGATTATCGGCGCGGGCCTGGAGGGGGATGGACGATGAACCGACGGCAGTTTCTGGCGAGCGCGGCTTCGATCGGGATCAGCGGCATATGGGCGTCGCGATCGGCTGCTGCGCCCTCGCGGCTTCCATGGCGGGAAGATCGTGAAGCTTTTCCGCAAGGCGTCGCGTCGGGAGACCCCGACGAGCATAGCATCATCCTCTGGACCCGGCGGCCGTTCGATCTGGGTGACCGCCATGAATTGACCGTGGAGGTCGCGCGCGATCCGGATTTCCATCATGTGGTCGCCGCGGCGCGCACGCCGGTGCTCGCGGCGGCCGACTGGACCTGCCGGGCGATGGTCGGCGGGCTCTCGCCGGCGACGGTCTATTGGTATCGCTTTATCGACGACAGCGGGGCAGGCAGCCGGATCGGCCGGACGATCACCGCCCCGCGCGCGAGCGACAGGCGCTCCGTGCGCTTCGCCTTCGTCTCGTGCAACAGCGTCAATGAGGGCGCGCAGAACGCCTATCGCAGGATGATCTGGGAGGACGAGCGCGCGCCCGCCGATCGCAAGCTTGGCTTCGTTCTCCATCTCGGCGATTTCATCTACGAACTGGTCGAATATCCGGAAGAAACGCCGAACCGCTATTCGCGCACCGTCTACGACCTCGGCCACATTCCCGACGGGCGAAAGATCGGCAATTTCTATGTGCCGACCAATCTCGCCGGATACCGTCACGTCTACCGCGCGCATATCGACGATCCCGACATTCAGGACGCGCGCGCCCATTTCCCGTTCGTGTGCATGGGCGACAACCATGAATTCTCGTGGCAGGGCTGGCAGAGCTTCGTCCGGTTCGGCGGCAAGGTCGAGCCCGCGCAGCAGCTACGCGTCGACGCCAATCAGGCTTGGTGGGAATATATTCCCTCGCGCGTCCGCAAGGCTTCGGGCGACGGGCTGGAGCAGTTCGCGCCCCCCGTCGTCGCCGATGCGCCGATCGACACCTTCGATGAGCATGGCTTCGCGACCGAACCCAACAGCGTCACCGCGATCGCCAGCATGACGACCTATCGCGCGCTGCGCTACGGCCGGAACGTCGACCTGATCCTGACCGACCTGCACAGCTACAAGGCGGCGGACCCGACCGATCGAGCCGAGGCCGGTGCGCTCGACTCGGGGGAGTATCCCGTCCTTCCGCAGGAGTGGCTGGAGATCGTCGACGGCGGCAAGGATTATGATGGCGGCAAGCCTCCCGCGACCATCACGGTCGGCGACGGCAGCATTCCGAATTATCGTCGCGACGAAGGTGCCTACACCGTGCTCGGCGCTCCGCAGAAGGCATGGCTCAAGGAACGGCTCACCCGATCGACCGCGACATGGAAAATCTGGGGCCTCACGAACGGCCCCCTCGACATGCGCACCGATCCGCAGAACCTGCCCGAAGGGGTGGTGAAGGGCAAATGGCCGGGGAAGGATTATGGCGTATTCCCCGGCGTCGATTTCAGTGGCGCCTTTGCCGAGCGCGCGGAAATCTATGACCTTGTCCGCGACCGCAAGATTTCCGGTTTCGTGACAGTATCGGGCGATCGCCACAGCTTCTGGGCGGGCTATGCGGCGCCGAAGCTGCCGCCCGCCGGCTTCGACCCGGTCGGGCTCAGCTTCATTACCGGCTCGGTTTCCGCGCCGGGGCTCGGCGAAGCGGCGGAATTCTTCCAGGAGTCTGCGCAGCGCCCGCTGTATGTCCGGAAGGTCGAGGGCGCGGCGCCCGAGCATACCATCAACCTGACGGTCAAGCGCGGCGTCCGCGCGGCGCTCGAATATGCGGCGAGCGGCGATATCGCCAAGGCTCGGGCGCTGACCAACCCCGACGTCGCGCCGCATCTGGAGTTCGTCGATATGGCGGGGCACGGTTACTCGGTGGTCACCGCAGGACCGGATGCGATCGAAACCGAGTTCGTCTGCATCGTCCGTCCGATCGCGCGGGCGACGACGCCCGACGGCGGTCCGCTGCGCTATCGCGTGTCGCACCGCGCCGATATGTGGCGGCCGGGTGCGCGGCCGCGGATGGAACAACGGATTCTGGAAGGGGATGCCAGGCTTTCGGTTTGATCCGGGGCCGCCGCGATCCGGCGGCAGCGCCGGTCAGATCAGCGACTTCAACCGGTCGATGCCGGTCGCCTGCCGGGCGATCCGGGCAGCCAGCACATTGCCGTTCGTCGCATTGGTGAAGATCACGATCGCCCGGCCGTTCCGCGCATCGCCGACGCCCAGCGTCTTGAATATTCCGTAATTGCTGCCGCTGTGCTGGAACAGCGGGCCCGCCGGAGACTGCTCGAGCTCCCAGCCGAGCCCGCGCGTAATGTCGCGTCCGCGAACCTCCAGCGAGGGCGTGAGCATCGCCTGCCGGGAGGCCTCTCCGATTTCCCACGCGGCTCGGCCCGGCCGCTCCATCATCAGCGCCATGAACTTCGCATAGTCGGACGCCGTCGTCAGAAGACCTCCGGCCGAATTGACCAGAAGATCATGGGTCGAGGGCGGCGTTGCCGGATCCGTCTCCCGCATCGCCTCGACCGAATCCTCATAGGTCCAGGACGCGATGGGCCTGTTCCGCCGCAAGGCGACCGGAAGCAGCCGGTTGCCCAGATCGCGCGTCGGCTGGGGAGGAAGCACCCGCTCGCCTTCCGGAGGTTCGGAATGGCCGAAGACCGCCGACCTTGCGATCTCTTCGTCCCACCCGAAGCTGCTGTGGGCCATTCCGGCCGGGCCGAACAATTTCTCCTGCATCACATTGCCCAGGCTCGCCCCCATGATCTTCTCGACGACCAGCTGGAGCCAGATGAATCCCTCGCCGGAATAGGTGTAGCCCGACCCGGGCGCGCGGCTTGTGACGAGCGGGCCGGACGCCCAGTTGGGCAAACCCGACGAATGTTCCAGCACATGCCGGGCCGTGATGATCTCCAGATTCGGATCGTCGCCCGCGTTCGGTGGCCGGCGATACGCGGCGAGCGGCTTGTCGAGATCGAGCCGCTTCTCGTCGACCAGCCGCATCACGGCATAGGCGAAGACCGGCTTGGTCATCGACGCGGCTTCGAACAGCGTATCTTCCCGCACCGGATCGCGGGTCAGAACGTTCTTCACACCGAAACTTTCGTTCCACGCGAGCTTCCCGCGATCGACGACCGCGATGGCCACCCCGGGCACGCCGGCGATCCGCATGAGCCGGGGAAGATCCTGTACGAGTTCCGCGGAGGGAACCCAGCCGGCGTTGCCGTCCGGGCATCGTGCGTCGCTATGCGCGCGGACCGGCGTCGCAGCACCCGCGATCGCCGCCACGGATCCGGTCAGCACCGCTCGCCGCCCGGTCATCGGTCCGGAAGGGTTCATCCGGAGACCGGGCGCTGCAATGTGTCCGACTCCTTCCGTGCCCGTGTTGGCAAGAAATCACCCGCCGGTTTCGCGATTTTCTGCACCATCGTTTTCAACCCGGTTCCCCTCGGGCCGCATGATAAGGGCATCTTCCCGAAAATCACAGGAAATCAGCGCGCGGTTCGTTCCCGAAACTTCCGCATCCGGTCCGGACGGTCCGCGACCGCCCGGATTTGCGCGCGCGTCAGGCCCGGGAGAAATTACAGGCTGGCATAGGCCGCCCCGATGAGTGCGAGGTTGCGGGGATCGTCACGGAGCAACGTACCCATCCGGTTCATCGTATAGCTCATCGCGAGATCGGCGGCCGGATCCGCAAAGGCAAAGGAGCCGCCCCATCCGGAATGCCCGAATGCTGCCTCGTTCGGTCCATAGATTCCATCGGAGTTGAGAAGAAAGCCGGCCGCCCACCTCGCGGGCAAGCCCAGCACGAGGTCGACGCCCTCGATACGGGCCTGTGTCGCCATGGCCAGCGCGTCCTTGCCGACGCCGCGGTAAAAATGCGCGTAGAGGCGGGCGAGCGCAGCGGCGTTGGAATGGCCGTTCGCCGAGGCGAGATCGGCCGCCCGCCATGCCGGGTCGTTCGGAAGCAGGGGGTCGAGCGGCGGGTTCGCGAGCGCCGCTATCTGCGGCGCAGTGAGCTGGCCGATGTCCGCAGAACTGAGTTCGGGCGGCGCGATGATTTCTGCCCTTCGTCCGTCGTCTGCCGGAGCGAGGCCGAGCGCGATGTCGAGTCCCAGCGTCCCGGCAATCTCGTCGCGCACGAATGCTTTCAGCGACCGGCCCTCGATCCGCTCGAAAAGCGCGGTCGCGAGAATTCCGATGCTGATCGCATGATATCCCGATCCCGAGCCGGGTTCCCAGAGCGGCGCCTGCGCGGCGAGGCGGTCGGCGGCGGTGGCGCCGGCAAGAAGGTCTCCGACGGCGGCGGGCGTGTCGAAGCCGCTGAGGCCCGCCTGATGCGAAAGCAGCATTCCGATCGTGACCTGGTCCTTGCCGTTCGCGCCGAACGCAGGCCAATAGTCCGCGACCCGGTCTTCATACGACATGAGGCCCCGGTCGGCGAGCATGGCGAAGCAGATCGCGCCGACACCCTTGGTGGTCGACCAGAGGTTGACCACCGTATCGGCTTCCCACGGACCGGTGCGGGCGGCGTCGCGCCAGCCGCCCCGGAGGTCGACGACCGTTTCGCCCGCAAATATCAGCGATACCGCGGCCCCTATGTCGCCGCGTCGGGTGAAATTCTCCTCGAAGGCCTCGCGAACCGCCGCAAAGCGCTCGTCGCAATGACCCGAAATCAGGACGTTCGTCCCCATCTGTCTTCTCCTAGTAGCGGAAGCTGAGTTCGACGCCGTAGGTTCGCGGCGCGCTGTAGATGCGGTTGACGATGCCCAGCGAGGCCAGGTTCACGCCCGAGACGACATAGCGCTCTTTGGTCAGGTTCCGGCCCCAGAGTGCCACTTCCCAGCCGTCCTTTTCGCCCGCGAGGGAAAGGCGCGCGTTGAAAAGCCAATAGGGCCGCGATGCGATAAGGGGATCGTTCGATGCTTCCTTGAACGCCGACGAGGCATAGCGGGTATCGCCCTGGATCGCCGCGCGCAAACCCGGCGACAGGTCGAATTCGTATCGGGCCTTGGCCGAGAAGGAGGTCGCCGGCGCATTCGGGAGGCGGTTGCCGGCCGGAATCACGCCCGCCGCCGTCGCAAAGGACGAAAGGCGGGTATCGAGAAGGCCGAGGCTGCCGGTCAGGCTCAGCCCCGTCACGGGGCGCAGGATGAGGTCGATATCGGCGCCGAAAACGCGCGCGCTGTCGACGTTACCGACCTTTTGCACAGACAGGCCCGTCGCCGGGTCTATGAACCGGACGAAGGTCTGCGGGTCCTGGTAATCATAGTAGAAGCCCGACGCGTTCAGCGTGACGACGCGCCCGAACTCGCTCTTGATGCCGAGCTCGTATGCGGTGATCGTCTCGGGCCGGTAGGGCAGCAACTGGCTGTCGTTGTTGGTGAAGCCGCTGAAGAAGCCGCCGCTCTTGCGGCCGCGCGAGACCGAAGCAAAAATCAGCAGGCCGTCGCGAGGCCGGAAATTGAGCCCCAGACGCCCGGTCAGATTGTCGTCGCTGATCGCATCGTCGATGAAGGTGTCGTTCACGCCGACGAGCGGCGAGGGCGTGATGAACGTCGTGCCGCCGGCATAGCGACGCCGCTCATGAGTAAAGCGGAGGCCCGTGATCAGGTCGACCTTGTCGGCGAGATGCCAGGTGGCGTCGGCATAGATCGCCTGCGAGCGCGTGACCTGGTCATAGTTCGTCTTGCCGGATCCGCTCGCCGCGCCAAGAAAGACGAGTGGCCAGTCGTCGCCATAATTGGTGTTGTCGCCGAGTACCCGATCCCAGGAGTAGAAGCCGCCCGCCACCAGATCGACAAGGTCGTTGCGATAGCCGAAACGAAGCTCCTGCGTGAACTGCCGGACGTCCTCATTCTCGTCATAGTCGAATTGCTGGAGAGGGGTGGCATCGACATCGATGTGATAGAGGCGCGAGAAATCGATATAGCCGGTGATCGAGGTGATATCGACCGCACCGAGGCTGTAGTTGATTTTCGCCGTCAAGCTCAGCTGATTGACATTATAGGGAAAACGGCCCGTCCAGTCGCCGTGGTACGGATTGTCATACGGGTTCTGATAGCCGTAGGCGTCGGCGCATGCGCTGTTGTCGAGGCGGCCCTGCAGCACCGGCGTGCAGGGCACGAACGGCGTGCCCGGTCCATAGGTGCCATTGAATTGCGGCACGCCCATCTGGGATCGCGACCGCTCGCCCTCGGCCTTCAGGAGGATGTCGAGCCCGTCGGCCGGCTGTAGCGCGAGCTGGATACGGCCCAGCCAGATGTCCCGCTCGCCGAGATCGCGGCGCCCCGGCGTTCCGTCCTCCAGCAAGGAGCTCGTCCAGAAGCCGCGACCCTGCTGGATCGTCTTTCCGCCCAGTCGGACCTGCGCCCGGTCGGAGAGCGGGATGTTGAGCATGGCTTCGGCGTCGAACGTGTCGAAGTTGCCGTATCCGGCCTTTGCGAAAGCCGCGAATGCGTCGCCGGGCGTCGCCGAAACGATGTTGACGGCACCAGCGGTGGTATTGCGGCCGTACAACGTGCCCTGCGGTCCCTTCAGGATTTCGATACGGCCGAGATCGAAGAAATTGCCGCTCATCAGGCCGGGGGAGGCAAGGGGAATCTCGTCGACATAGATGCCGGCGGCCGGGCTGGAGACGGTGCTGAAGTCGTCGAGACCGATGCCGCGGATCGTGACCGTCGGCAAGGCACCGGGGACGGTTTCCTTGATGTCCACATTGGGAACCTGCGTCGCAAGATCCTTGATCTCCGCCACGCGTGCCTGGCGGATACCTTCGGCGGAGAGGGCCTGGATGGTCGCGCCGACATCCTGGAGCCGCTCTTCGCGCTTCATCGCCGTCACCACGATGTCGCCGTCGGTGGCGGACTCCGCTCCTTCCGGCGTCTCCTGGGCTTGGGCCGTGGCTCCTGCCATCGCGGCAAAAGCAAGGGCGATCGCTGATGCGCGAACAAGGCGCGCGGAAACCGGCTTCACCATATCTCTCTCCCACATTCTTTTACGTTTATGATTCTGACATTATGGTATGTGTGTTCATACCGACTTGTCAATCCATCGCGGGGCGGGCACTCTCGGATCATGGTGACTGTGAAGGCAGACAGGAAAAAACCGCTCGCCAGCGCTGCGCAAGCAGCGCGACGCGCCCTGCTGCTTGATGAGGCGGCGCAGGAGTTCCGCGCCCGCGGGGTTGCCGGAGCGGATCTGATCGCGATCGCGGCGCGGGTCGGCCTGTCGCGTCCGAGCCTCTACAATTATTGTTCGGATCGCACCGATCTCGCGCGACAATGCTATCTGCACCTGCTGGAGCCCCTCGTGCGCGACCTCGACCGCGCCGCCGGCAGCGGCGGTTCGGGGCTCGATGCCGTTCTGCAATTCATGGCTGCCTCGCAAGAGCGCGACCATAGCCACGCGATCATTGCCGCCGAGCTGGAAGCCCTGCCCGAAGGGGGGAGGCGCGAGATCAGCGCGCGGCAGCATCAGGCCTTCGGCCTGCTGGCGGACCTTGTGGCCCGCGGCATCACGGACGGTTCGGTCCGCCGGTGCGATCCGGCGATTGCCGCCCGTACGATCTGGGGCCTGATTGCGTGGGCCCCGCTTGGCGACATGTGGGCGCGGGGTGCCGAACCGGAGGCGGGGCGCCTGACCGCCGAGCTTGGCGCCATCGTCGAAAGCGGCGTCGCCACCGGTCCCGCGCCGGCGAGCCCGGAGGCGGCAGGGATCGAGGGGTGGGCCAGCCTCGCACCGGCCCCCGCCGCCGATCGGGCGGGAGAGATCGTGACGACAGCATCGGCGCTCTTCAACGCGCGGGGCGTCGAAGGCGTCTCGCTTGACGATATAGCGGCCGAGCTCGGGGCGACGAAGGGCCTTGTCTACCATCATTTCGCAAGCAAGGCCGAACTTGTCGCCGCCTGTCTCGAGCGCGCGTTCGATCTGTATGCAATTCTGCTCGACCGGGCCGAGACTTTCGCGACGGGCGTTGAGAGGTCCCGTTCAGGCCTGGCGCTCAACGTCCAGGCGCAGCTCGATCCGGCCGGGCCGATGTCGCTGTCGGCGGCCGCCTATCACAAGCTCTCTCCCGCGCAGCAGGAACGATACAGCGCCAAGACGACCGATCTGCTCGACCGGTCGATCGCGATGATGGTGCTGGGCAATCGCGATGCCACCCTTCGCCCGTTCGAGGCGGAGCCCACCGCTTTGGCCTCCGCAGGTACCTTCAATTTCGTTGCGCGTTGGCTTCCCCGTAATTGCGCGATGTCGCATCGCGCGATCGCGTTCGAGGTGTCGAACCTGTTCCTGCACGGCCTCCGGGCGAGCTGAACTGCATGACTTCGGCGACCGGTAACTAGTCGTTCGCTGTCTCTGTCCGCGGCACTGCCCCCGTCCTTGTCGAGAGGCTTGCGGTCATTGCGAGCAACAGGAAGGCGCAGCCGGCAAACATCAGCGCCGCGTTGATCGACCATGCCCCGACGGCGATACCCGCGAGCGATGGCAACAGGGCCGCCCCGCCCAACTGGAATGCAGTCAGATAGAGCACCGCCCGGCGGGCCGGATCGATCTCGATCAGCCAGCCCGCGAAAAAGGGCAGGGTGAACAGCCAGACGAAGCCGAAGGCGAGGCTTACCGCGATGATCGCGCCCGCGCTGCCGCGCGCGAGATAGAAAGCGCCAACCAGTCCGGCGCCGACGATCGCGCATCCGATGATCGTCTGGCGGCTGGGCAGGCGTTCGCCGAAACGCGCGGCCGCAAGCGCGCCGACGACCTGCGCCACGAGGCAGAGCGAGACCGCTGTACCTTCGAAGGTCGGCGGATAACCGTAATGGATCAGCCACAGCCCGAAATAGCCCCAGACAGAGACGATCGCGCCGAGGAACAGGCCGGCGCAACTGAGAGCGGCAAGGCTCGCGGGCGTCAGCGCACCGCGCTCGCTGTCGGGTTCGGTCGGTCGCAGTTCGGCGGGGAGCGCGAGCGCTGCAAGTGCGGCGACCGCCCCCGCGATGGCGAGCGCGGCAAGGGCCGCATCGACCCGCGATCCGGCGATCGTGACCGCCGGCAGCGTTGCCGCCACGATGGCCTGCATCAGCGTCTGGACGGCGAGGAAGATGGCACTGGCGCGTTCGACCCGCGCGACGCGTGAAATAGCGACGAGCGCTATGGCGACGAGAACGCCTTCGCTGAACCCGGCCACGGCGCGCGTCATTGCCAGCATCGTCATGCCTGACTGCCCGACGAGGAAGAGGTTGATTCCTCCCATCGCCAGACCGGCGCCGACCGCGATGAAGCGCGCGCCGATGCGCCGGAGGAGCCCGATGCCGGCGAGCGAACCGGGCACGATCGCCAGCATCTCGATCGTCACCAGATTGCCGACCTGTGCGTCGGCGAGCCGCCCTTCCTGGACGAGGGCACCGAGCAGGACGGGATGCACGCCGAGCACGAGCAGCGCGCACGAGCCGATCAGGATCGAAAGCGCGAGGGTCCGGCCGCTGACCGGCGACAGGACGGCGGTCACGCGGGCTGCTCCTTTGCACGAAGCGGCAGATATTCGGGGAGGAAGGTCCGCGAATAGGCAATGCGCGCGCGGCGCGCCTGCTCCTCCATCTCGTCGGTGATATGACCGTGGCGATGGATCGACAGCGACCAGATCGCGTCGTTGATGACGATGACCTCGACCAGCCGGTCGTGAAGGTCGGGGATCTCGGGCATCACGAACATCTGCGTCATCAGTTCGATGCTCCGCCCGGCCGTGACGAAATTGCTGTCGAGATCCTGCAGGCGAATGTCGGACGACCAAGCGGGGCCTTCGAGCAGGACCTGCCGTGCGGCAGGATGCTCGTTGAACCATTTTTGCGCGGCACGATACTGGAGCGTCTGCAGATCCTGCCAGCTTTCGATGTTTTCGGGAACGTCGGTCAGTACGCGCTCCTCGAAACGCTTGAGATAACGTTCGGCAAGCGCGCTGAACACAAGCTGCGGCTCGGGGAAGAAGTGATAGATCGACGGCGGCGAGATGCCGACCTCGGTCGCGATCGCTGGAATGCTGATCGAGGCGGGAGGCAGCGTGTCGAGCAGGCGCTCGGCGCCGTCGAGAATTGCCTCGAACCGGGCCCGGCTCCGCTTCTGCGCTGGACGCCGTATTTCCGGCCGGACCGTTTCATTCTTCGTCATGCGCGCTCCTGTCATCGGGGCATCATTGGTAAAACCGCGCACAAATCAACCAAAAATCCGAATTTAGGCACAATATTTTTAAATTTCTTGACATATCGGCAGATTCTCGATCACAAAACCGGAAAATATTCTGATATTGAGAAGGGGACGTCGATGAAACGCGCATTTGCAATGCTTTCGGTCTCGCTGCTGGCGCTCGTGCCGGCCACGGCCTTCGCGCAGGATGGCGATGGCGCCACCTCCGCCGACGACGGCATCGGCGAAATCGTCGTCACCGCGCAGCGTCGTGAACAGAATATCCAGGACGTTCCGATCAGCATCACCGCGATCAGTGGCGAAGCGCTGACCGAGGTCGGAATCCGCGACCCTCGCGATCTGGCGATCCTCGTCCCGGGCCTGTCGTCGCAGGCGGGTACATCGGCGACGACGACCTCGCTGTTCCTGCGCGGCGTTGGCATCGGCGACTTCAACTCGAATACCACCGGTGCGGTCGGCGTCTATGTCGACGACGTGTTTCTCGGCGCGAACGCGGGCAAATTGTTCAACGTCTTCGACAGCGACGGTATCGAAGTGCTGAAGGGACCGCAGGGGACGCTTTACGGACGCAACACCACGGCCGGTGCGATCCGCTTTTCCTCGCGTAAGCCGACGGACGAATTCAGCGCGAATGCGGCGATTTCATACGGCCGCTATAACGAGGTACAGGTCGAAGGCGGGGTTGGGGGTCCGATCGCCGGTGACGTGTTGAAGGCGCGCGTCGCGGGCACCTATCTGCGCCGCGACGGCTGGCTGCTTAACCGCGTTACCGGGAACAAGCTTAACGACCTCGACATGTGGGCGGGCCGTGCGATCGTCGATTTTACGCCGAATTCCGATATCCTGATCCGCGCGATCGTTCATGGCGGCCAGAACCGCGGCGGCGCACGCCAGTTCCAGCATCGCGGGCAGGGCGTCGACTTTGCCGGCAATCCGAATTTTGCCGATGGCGTGCCGCTCGACGGCCTTGGCTATGCCGACACCGACGGCGATCTCAACGCCGGCGACTATGACATCGAGGGGCAGGAGCGTGTCAATGTGTTCGGCGGCTCGCTGACTGCCAGCATCGACATGGGCGGCGTCTCGCTGACCTCGATCAGCGCTTATGAACAGGTCCGTCGGAGCACCATCGAGGATACCGACGCCAGCCCGAACAATGTGCTGACCGCGACCTATATCGACCGGCCGCAACAGTTCAGCCAGGAAATCCGCCTCCAGTCGAAGGGCGAGAATAGCGTCAACTGGATCGTCGGCGGCTATTATTTCCATGACAAGCTGGTCACCGAAAGCGCGTTCGACATCCTGCGTGTCTTCCGCGATCCCGACGATCTGCTGGGGACGCTCGACCCCGTCAATTCGATCGGCAATTTCGCCTATCCCTACACGCAGAAAACCGAGAGCTGGGCGGCCTTCGCGCAGGCCGATGTCAAGCTGACCGACCGGCTGACGCTGACCGGGGGGCTCCGCTATTCGAGCGACAGCATCGATTTCGATTTCCACAGCTTCTTCGACGACGTGATCACCGTCCCGGTGCTCGACTTTACCGGGTCGAAAACCTTCAAGGACCTGTCGTGGCGCGCCGCGCTGTCGTTCCAGGCGACCGACAATCTGCTGTTCTATGCCTCGTCGTCGAAGGGGTATAACAGCGGCGGTTTCGCGGGCGGTTCGTCGAGCGATCCCGCGCAGCTTCAGCCCTTCCGTTCCGAAAAACTCTATGCCTATGAGGCGGGGTTCAAGAGCGACCTGCTCGATAGAAAGCTGCGCTTCAACGCCGCCGCCTTCTATTACGACTATCGCGACCTGCAGGTTTTCGTGTTCGATACATCCGGCGTGCTACCGGTGCAGCGCAAGCTCAACGCGGGCAATGCCGAACTTTATGGCCTCGAAGTCGAGTTGCAGGCGCGGCCCTCGCGCTATTTCGATGCCTTCGTCAACGCCAGCCTGCTCCACGCGCGCTACAAGGATTTCACGGCGCTCGCCGCCGACGATTATTCGGGTAACCGGCTCGTCAACGCGCCCGATGTCGCAATCTCGGCGGGCTTCTCGCTGACCCAGCCGTTACCGGGCGACAGCTCGCTGCGGCTGCGCGTCGACGGCAGCCTCCAGTCGGAGGTCTTCCTGACCCCCGACAATGTCCAGGCCAATCGCGTGAAGCCCTATGGCACCGCCAACGCGCGCCTGTCGTGGCTGTCGCCCGACGAGAATTTCGAGGTGGCCCTGTGGGCGAAGAACTTCACCGGCACGCGCTACATCACCTATATCTCGCCCGTCGTGACGATGGACCAGATCAATTACAACGACCCCGCGACCTATGGCATCCAGGCCGTCGTGAAATTCTAGAAACCCGTCCCGGCGTTCCGCACGGGCGGCGCGCCGGGGCATAGCAAGCGAGATCGACATGAACAGGACGCAGGACGCGGCGCTGCGCGCACGCGCGCTCAGAGTCATTCCGAACGGCATGTACGGCCATGAATCGGTGCGGATGCTGCCGGACAGTTTTCCGCAATTCTTCAGCCGCGCAGAGGGCGCCTATATCTGGGATGCCGACGGCAACCGGTACCTCGACTATATGTGCGCCTATGGCCCCAGCCTGCTCGGCTATCGCGACGCGCGCGTCGAGGCGGCGGCGCAGGCGCAGGCGGCACTGGGAGACACGCTGACCGGACCGTCGCCGTTGATGGTGGAACTCGCCGAAACGCTGGTGTCGATGGTCGATCATGCCGATTGGGCGATGTTCTGCAAGAATGGCACCGACGCGACGACGATGGCGATGAGCAGTGCCCGTGCCCAGACGGGCAAGCGCGTCGTGCTGGTGGCGCAGGGGGCCTATCACGGCGCCGCGCCATGGTGCACGCCGATCCCTGCGGGCACCGTGGCCGAGGACCGCGCGCACGTGCGCACCTATGCGTACAACGATGTCGCCAGTCTCGAAGCGGCGGTCGCGGCCGCCGGAGACGATCTCGCCGCGATCTTTGCATCGCCGTTCCGTCACGATGCCTTTATCGACCAGGAAGCGCCCGATCCGGCCTA
Organism: Sphingopyxis sp. BSN-002; assembly: GCF_022024275.1. Classification (NCBI taxonomy): domain Bacteria; kingdom Pseudomonadati; phylum Pseudomonadota; class Alphaproteobacteria; order Sphingomonadales; family Sphingopyxidaceae; genus Sphingopyxis; species Sphingopyxis sp. BSN-002. Next base: position 647,703 of record NZ_CP091804.1, on the reverse strand, counting down.
TGCCCGCCGCGCGCGCGAACTATGCGACCGGGAAGGCGCAATGCTGATCGTCGACGAAGTGCGGGCGGGTTTCCGCCTCGCACGCGGCAGCAGCTGGAGCGAACTGGGTGTCCGTCCCGACCTCAGCGCATGGGGCAAATGCTTCGCCAACGGTCATCCGATTTCGGCGCTGCTCGGATCGGACAGCTGCCGTGACGGGGCGGGCGCGATCTATGCGACCGGTTCTTTCTGGCTGTCGGCGGTGCCGATGGCCGCCGCGATCGAGACGCTGCGCATCATCCGCGAGACCGACTATCTCGAACATGGCGTCCGGCTCGGCGAGCGGCTGCGTTCGGGGCTCGGCGCGGCGGCGACGAAAAACGGCTTCACGCTGCGCCAGACCGGGCCGGTGCAGATGCCGCAGATCATGTTCGCCGACGATCCGGACTTCCGCGTCGGTTACGGCTGGGCCGAGGAGATGCTGGCGCGGGGTATCTACATGCATCCCTGGCATAACATGTTCCTGTGCGCCGCGATGTCCGAGGCCGATATCGATCGAACCATCGCCGTCGCTGACGAGGCGTTCGCCGCGGTTGCGCAGCGTCGCGCGACGCTGGAGCCGCATCCGATCCTCGTGATGCTCGCGGCCGCGCAGGCGGAGCACGCCTGATCGTGGATCAGCCGCTCGACCTGCTCGCGATCGGCCTCACGACGATCGACATCACCGTCCATCCGGTAGCGTCACTGCCGGAAGGGGGGAACGGCGAGCTGGTCGAGAAGATCGTCCTCTCTCCTGCCGGAACCGCCGGCGGAACCGCGCTCGTGGCGCAGAAGCTCGGCCTGCGAGCGGGGGTCGCCTCGGCGGTCGGCGACGATCCGCAGGGACAGATCGTCCGGTCGATGTTCGATGCGGCCGGTGTGGATACAAGCCTGCTTTCGATCGATCCGGACAGGCCAACGTCGACCACGGTCCTGCCGATCCGTCCGGACGGCGAGCGTCCGAACTGGCACATGCTGGGCGCGAGCATCTTTGCTCCCGTTACCGATGCGGTCTTTGCCGCACTGGCCCGCACCGCCGCCGTCCACTGGGGCGGTGTGGGCTTTCCGGGTGCAGCCGGGAAGGGCGCCGACCTGCTGCGCGAGGCGCGCGCGCGCGGCGTTTTCACATCGTGCGACCTGATCGCGCCGTCGGATGCAGCGCAGGCCGATCTCGATCTCCTTTTGCCGCATGTCGACCTGTTCATGCCGAGCCTTGCGGAAGTGCGCGCTCTGGCTGCAACCGGCGACCCCGTCGAAGGCGCGCGGCGCTTCATGGCACGGGGAGCGGGCGGTTGCCTGATCAAGATGGGCAGCGAGGGGGCGCTGCTCGTCCTGCCCGACCGGCAGATCCATGTGCCCGCGCACAGGATCGAACCCGTCGATACGACCAGTTGCGGCGACAGCCTGTGTGCGGGCTATATCGCCGGGCGCGCACGCGGCCTCGATCCCGCCGAAGCGCTGCGCATCGGCGTCGCGACCGCCGCACAGGTCGCGCTCGCCGTGGGAACGCTGGGCAAGCTGGAAAGCTATGACCGGACGCTGGAATTCATGCGTGATGCGCCGGGGAGGGGAGAAGCGGGATGACCGAAGAGGAAGCGCGGCGGCAGTTGGTGGACGGCATGCGGGCGCTTGATGCGCGCGGCCTCAATCGCGGGACATCGGGCAATCTCTCGGTCCGTTTCGCGGCCGGCATGTTCGTCACGCCTTCGGGCGTAACGCCCGACAGTCTGACCCCCGACCTCATGGTCTTTGTCGACGGCGACGGGACCACATCGGCCGGCTCCGCCCGTCCGTCGAGCGAATGGCAGATGCACATGGGCGTATACAGGGGCCGGCCCGACGTGAATGCGATCGTCCATTGTCACGCCCGCCATTCGACCATCCTCGCGTGCGCGCACCTCGAAATCCCGCCGCTTCATTATATGGTTGCGGTCAGCGGCGGAGCCAGCGTTCCGGTCGCGCCCTACGCGACATTCGGCAGCGAGGAACTTGCTCAGGGCGTTGTGCGGACGCTCGACGGTCGTCTCGCCTGCCTGATGGCGAACCACGGTCTGATCGCGCTGGGTCCCAGACTTTCGGTCGCCATGGCGATCGCCGAGGAAATCGAGGAGCAGGCGGCAGTCTATTGCGGAACCCTGGCAATAGGGGGTCCCAAGCTGCTTGATAGCGCCGAGATGGAGCGGATCATCGGCGCCTTCAGGCAATATGGCCAACGCGACGCATAGCGTCGATCGGGCCACTCCGGACCACGATTGAAACCTGTCCGCACGCTGCGGTCATATTAGTTGATCATCGCAAGGAAATGGTGGACGCACTAGGGCTCGAACCTAGGACCCGCTGATTAAGAGTCAGCTGCTCTACCAACTGAGCTATGCGTCCACGTGCCATTTCGGCAGTCTTTGCGAGGCCGGAAAAACTCCCTGTCTCGCGAAGAGAGCGGCCCGCTATCATGGTGCTTTGGCCTTGGCAATGGCCAAATCGAAATTTTTATCAATGAAAGCGGCGCGTGCCCGTTTTGCTGTCGTTCTCGATCGCCAAAATGATGCCGACGCAGGTCATGATCGTCAGCATCGACGACCCGCCGTAGGAGAAGAGCGGCAACGGGATGCCCACGACGGGGGCCATCCCCATCACCATCGACAGGTTGATCGCGATATAGAAGAAGATCGTCATCGTCAGGCCCGCCGCGGTGAGCTGGCCAAAGCGCGTCCGCGCCCGGATCGCGACGCGCGTGCCCCAGCGCAGCAGCAGGAAGAAGGCAAGCAGCAAGCCGAGCCCGCCGATCAGGCCCCATTCCTCGGCCATCGTCGCGAAGATGAAGTCGGTGTGGCCTTCGGGGAGATAATCGAGGTGGCTTTGCGATCCGTTGAGGAAGCCCTTGCCGCCGATGCCGCCCGATCCGATCGCGATCTTCGACTGGCTGATATGATAGCCGGCGCCGAGAGGGTCGCTTTCGGGATCGAGGAAGATCAGCACGCGCTTCTGCTGGTAATCGTGGAGCATCGAGAAGAGCACGGGGAGTGCCGCGGCGCCCGCCGCGGCGGCGCTGCCAAACCACCAGAAGGGGAGACCGGCGACGAACATCACGACCACGCCGCCGATGCAGATCGCGAGCGCGGTGCCGAGGTCGGGCTGGAGCATCACGAGCGCAGCGGGAAAACCGATCGCGACCAAAGCCGGCCAGAGCGCGGTAAAGGTGCGCGTGTTGCCGGGCGGAAGCTGGGTGTAGAAGCGCGCGAGCGCGAGCACGATAGCGACCTTCATGAGCTCGGACGGCTGGAGGTTCATGAAGCCGAGGTTGAGCCATCGCTGACTCCCACCGCCGACGAAGCCGAGAAGTTCGACCGCCATGAGCAGGACGAGCACCGCGATATAGCCGAGATAGGCGAAGTCCTCGAAGATCCGGAGCGGGAAGCGCCCGATGACGAGCGCGACGCCGAGGAAGACGAGGAAGCGCACGCCTTGCTGCCACGCCCACGGCGACCAGCTGCCGCCCGCCGCCGAATAGAGGACGAGCAGGCCGAAGCCGCAGATCGCGCCGAGCAGCGCCATGAGCTTCCACGGGAAGCGCTGGATGGCGGGTGGAACCGGGATCATTGCGCCAGCCCCGGATCGGGTGCCGCGATGCCGGCTTTCCACGCGGCATAGCTGCGGTCCATGCGGTCCTTGATCGTGCCGCCCCAGCCCGCCTCGAAGGCTTCGAGCGCCTCCATGCCCTTTTCGCGGTCGTAGATGAAGGTGAAGACGTCCTTGGCGACCGGCGCTGCGGCGCGGCTGCCGCCCATGCCATGCTCGATGATGACCGATATGGCGTAGCGGGGATTGTCGACCGGGGCGAAGCCGATGAAGAGGCCGTGGTCGCGGAAGCGCCAGGTCCCGCCCTTGCCGTTACCGGTGTTGAGGCCGCGCACCTGCGCGGTGCCGGTCTTGCCCGCCATCGCGATCCCGTCGAGCGGCAATTTGCTGCGTCCGGCCGTACCGCCGGGACCATTGACGACCAGGTCCATACCCAGGCGGGCGGTGGCGAAGGCCTCGGCAGAGAAGGGCAGGGGATCGTTCTTGAAATGCCGGTTGACGAGCCGCGGATAGAGGCTGCGGCCCGACGCGATACGCGATGCCATGACCGCGAGCTGGAGCGGGTTCACGCTGACATAGCCCTGACCGATGACTGCGTTCAGCGAATCCGAGGCTGACCATGGCTGGTCATATTTCTTCATCTTCCAAGCGCTGTCGGGAATGGTGCCGAACCGCTGATTGCTGCCCGCCAGCTGGAATTCCTCGCCGAGGCCCATCATCTTCGCGGTCGGCGCGATCGCGTCGTAACCCAGCCGGTGCGCGACCCAGTAGAAATAGCTGTTGCAGCTCTTCATGATCGCGTGCGGCATGTCGAGACTGCCGTGGGTGCCGAGGCAGCGGAAGAAGCGGCTGCCGAGGCGGTAGCCGCCGATGCAGGTGTGCCGCTCGCTGGGGTCGATGCCATGCTCGATCGCTGCGATCGCCGCCATCGGCTTCAATGTCGATCCCGGCGGATAGAGGCCGCGCGTCGCCTTGTTGATCAGCGGCTGGTGATCGTCGGCGCGCAGCCAGCTATATTCCGAATTGCTGATGCCGTCCGAAAAGCTGTTCGGATCGAAGCTCGGCATCGACACGAAGGCGAGGATGTCGCCCGTCAGCGTGTCGATCACGACCGCGGCGCCGGACTCGGGGCCCATGCGCCGCGCGACATAGTCCTGCAGGTCGGCGTCGATCGTCAGGTGGACGGTCTTGCCCTGTGTATCGGGCTGGGTCGAAAGTTCGCGTACCACCTTGCCGCGCGCGGTGACCTCGACGCGCTTGGCGCCGGGTTTGCCGCGCAGCATTTCCTGGAAATATTTCTCGAGCCCGTCCTTGCCGGTCTTGTAGCCGGGGGTGATGTAGAGCGGGTCCTTGACCTTCTCATATTCCTCGGCGGTCGGCGCGCCGACATAGCCGATCAGATGGCCGACGGCCGCGCCGGTCGGATAGTTGCGCGCAAAGCCGCGCTGCGGCGCGATACCGGGCAGTTCGGGCAGGTGGACGAGGATCGAGCTATATTCCTGCTCGGTCATATCCTCGGCGACGGCGACCGGCTGGAAACCCGATGCGGCCTTCAGGTCGCGCTCGATGCGTTCCATCGCGTCATTGTCGAGGCGGAGCAGGGTACGCAACTGTGCGAGGACATTGTCCTTGTTGTGCAGGCGGTCGGGGATGATGTCGACGCGCAACGATACGCGGTTGTTCGCGAGCGCCTTGCCATGCCGGTCGACGATCCAGCCGCGGCGCGGGGGAACGAGCGTCAGGTTGACGCGGTTGCTTTCCGATTCAAGGACATAGCGTTCATTGTCGATGACCGAGATATAGGCCATGCGCGCCGCGAGCGCGACGCCCACCGCCGCCTGCGCGCCGCCGACGACGAGTGCGCGCCGCGTAAAGGTGAAGCCGCGCCAGGCTTCGGTAATGGGGGGGGCTTTCTTACCGAACATCTGGGGGCGTTTTATCGGCGTTTCAGGCGGAAATTGTCAAACTTCCCCGTCAGACGAAGGAAGAGCGGGACAAGGAGGACGGAGACGACGATCTGCGGCGCGACGAGCCCCAGAACGCGTCCCGTCGCGGCGTGCGGATGCGTGAGCAGCGCGGCGAGAGCCTGAATGATCGCGACAAGTAAAGCGCCAATCGCCCAGTCGTGGAAAAAACCCCGCCAGTAGATGCGCTGCGAGATATAGGCGATCGCGATGCTGGCGGCGGTCCACAGGAAAACCGCGGTCCCGATCGGCGCGCCGCTAAACAGATCGTCCCACAGGCCGAGCGGCAGGCCGATCCACACCGGCCACATTTCGGTACGCAGCAACTGCCAGCAGAGAAAGAAGAGCAGGCCGAGCGGCGGCACGACCGGCGAGCTTGCGACGAGTGGCAACATCAGCGGCAGCGCCGAGGCGAGCATGACGCTGATGATCGGCACGAGGCGCATCCGCCAGAGCGATGCCGGTTCGCCGAGGCGCGGCCCTTTCTGGTTCATGGTGCCTTCGGAACCTCGGGTATGGCGTCGGGCGCCGGCGCGAGCTGCGCTTCGGCATTTTCGGGCGTGTAGGGACGCAGCACCGATACCGCATCGACCTTTGCCGGATCGGCGAGCGGGCGGGCGAGCGCGCCATCGTCCTGCCGGCGAATGACGATCGCGACCGGAATATTCGGCGGATAGAGACCGCCGGTTCCCGACGTGACTAGGATGTCGCCGGGCTTGAACGGATTGTTCGCGATGTTGAGCGTGCGGATATCGAGGTCGCCGTTGCCGCGGCCATAGGCGAGGGCAGGCAGGCCATCACGCGCACGGCGGACCGGGACGATATTGTCGATGTCGGTGATCAGGAGCACCTGCGATACCGAGGGGCCCGAACCCAATATGCGCCCGATCAGCCCGTCGGCACCGCGGACCGGCTGCCCCGATGCGACGCCGAGGTTCCTGCCGATGCTGAGCAGCGCGATGCGCTTGCTGCTCGTCGAGGTCGACGTCAGCAGATAGCCGTTGGCGATCGCCGTCTTGTCGGTTTCCTGCAGCTTCAGCAGCGCCTTGAGTTGCCGGTTTTCTTCCTGCAGCGAACTGGTCGCGACGAGCTGGCGCCGCGTTTCGGCCAGCTCCTTGCGCAGCCGGCGGTTCTGCGATCCGGCGCCGACATAGGCCGACACCGCGTCATCGATGCCCGAGATCGAGCCGATCGCCGAACGGGTGGCGCGCGCCACCGGCGCGGTCACCTCGTGGCTGGCGATGCGGAGCTGGGCAAAGCCCACGGGATCGACGACCGAAAGCACGGCCAGCAACAGGCCCGCCACCGCCCCTGTCACCGCGATGACATAGGCAACGAACAGGCTGTACTGGGCCTTTCGGGATTGCCCCGGACGCCGATGTGCCGGGCGGACCATGGTTCAGAAGCCTTCGATCAGGCCTGCTGCAACACGCCGCGGAAGGCCGGATCCTCCATCGCGCGGCCGGTGCCGATCGCGACGCAGGTCAGCGGGTCTTCAGCGACCGTGACGGGCAGTCCGGTTGCATCGCGCAGCAGTTCGTCGAGCTCGGCGATCAGCGCGCCGCCGCCGGTCAGCACGATACCCTGGTCGACGATGTCGGCCGCGAGTTCGGGCGCGGTGTTTTCAAGCGCGATGCGGACGCCCTCGACGATCGTGCCGATCGGTTCGGACAGCGCTTCGGCGATTTGCGCCTGGTTGATCGAGATTTCCTTGGGCACGCCGTTGACGAGGTCGCGGCCCTTGATGTGGATCGTCAGGCCGGTCCCGTCGGCGGGAACGCGTGCAATGCCGAAATCCTTCTTGATCCGCTCGGCGGTCGATTCGCCGATCAGCAGGTTGTGGTGTCGGCGGACATAGCTGACGATCGCTTCGTCCATCTTGTCGCCGCCGGCGCGAACCGAGGTGGTATAGGCGAGGCCGCGGAGCGAGAGCACCGCGACTTCGGTCGTGCCGCCGCCGATGTCGACGACCATCGAACCGATCGGTTCGGTGACGGGCATGTCGGCGCCGATCGCGGCGGCCATCGGTTCCTCGATCAGCCACACTTCGCTGGCGCCTGCGTTCGACGCGGCGTCGCGGATCGCGCGGCGTTCGACGCTGGTCGATCCCGAGGGCACGCAGATCACGATTTCGGGGCTACGGAACGCGTTGGGCTTGCCGCCATGCACCTTGGTGATGAAGTGCTTGATCATCTGTTCGGCGACGTCGATGTCGGCGATGACGCCGTCGCGCAGCGGACGGATCGCCTCGATGCTGTCGGGGGTCTTGCCCATCATCAGCTTCGCGTCGTCGCCGACCGCCTTGACCCGCTTGATGCCGTTCAGCGTTTCGACCGCGACCACCGAAGGCTCGTTGAGCACGATGCCCTTGCCGCGCACATAGACCACGGTGTTCGCGGTGCCGAGGTCGATCGCCATGTCTTGGGAATTGAATTTAAGCCAGCGAGAAAAGAAGGACATCTATACTGCTTCCTGTCATCGGCGCCCTCGGCCCCCGAAACGGCCCCGTGCCCCTATCGTGATTGCTCCCGCGCGCCAGTCCGGCGACAGCATCAATCAGGGGGAGATTCCGGCTCTTCCACGGGGGCTGGCTGGACAAAATGATCAGGCTGTGCGGGTGGGTCGCGATTTGCGTCCGACTGCGCTAGGAGAGGCCCCATGTCAATACGTCGCCTGCCCGAAAAGCTCGTAAATCGGATCGCGGCCGGTGAAGTGGTCGAAAGACCCGCCGCGGCGCTGAAAGAACTGGTTGAAAACGCCATCGACGCCGGTGCGACTCGCATTTCGGTGCGAATCGCCGAGGGCGGGATTTCGCGGCTCGAGGTCGAGGATGACGGGTGCGGAATGACCGGCGCCGACATGGCGCTGGCGCTCGAACGCCATGCGACGTCGAAGCTGCCGACCGATGCGATCGAGGACGTCACGACGATGGGCTTTCGGGGCGAGGCCTTGCCCTCGATCGCCAGCGTCGCACGCCTGACGCTGGAGAGCCGCGTCGCCGGCGGCGACGGGTGGAAGCGGGTCGTGGACAATGGCACGGTGGTTGCCGAAGGACCGGCTGCGCTGGCGAAGGGCACGCGCGTGCTGGTCGAGGATCTGTTCGCTCGCGTGCCGGCACGCCGCAAGTTCCTCCGCAGCGGACGCAGCGAATATGCCGCCTGCCTCGATGTGGTGAAGCGGCTCGCGATGTCGCGGCCCGACGTCGCCTTCGCCGTCGAGCATGACGGACGCCGCGTCCTCGACGTGCAGGGCGGTCAGGACCGCCTCGCGCGCGTCGCGGCGCTGACCCAGCGCGAACTCGTCGCAAACAGCATCGGGGTCGATCTCGACCGCGGCGACGTGCATCTGGGCGGTGTGATCAGCCTGCCGACCTACAATCGCGGCATCGCCGATCATCAATATCTGTTCGTCAACGGACGCCCGGTAAAGGACCGGCTCCTCGTCGGTGCGCTGCGCGGCGCCTATGCCGACCTGCTTGCGCGTGACCGCCACCCGGTCGTGGCGCTCTTCCTCGATATCCCGACCAGCGAAGTCGATGTGAACGTCCATCCGGCAAAGACCGAAGTGCGTTTTCGCGACCCGCAGCTCATTCGCGGGATGATTGTCGGCGGCCTCCGCCGCGCGCTCGACGAGCATGGCTTCCGCAGCGTGCAGCGCCCCGCCGAGGCCGCGCTCGCGGCTTGGCAGCAGGAACCGGTCGCGCCCGAGCCGGCAACGGGCTTCCTGTTCGGACGCCGGACCGAACCCGCGGTGCATCTGTTCGGCACCGACCTGCCGCCGCCGTCCGATGACGTCGCGCGCGTCTATGACCGGCTTGTGCCGTTCGCCAGCGCTCATGCACCAGCCCCGCTCGCGGGCCGCGCCGAAGTCGCGACCCTGCCGCCGCCTGAGGCCGACGATCATCCGCTCGGCATCGCGCGCGGACAGATCGCGAAAACCTATATCGTTGCCGAGGCCGAGGACGGTCTCGTCATCGTCGACCAGCACGCCGCGCATGAGCGGCTCGTGCTCGAACAACTGCGCCACGGGATGGCCGGGCGCGCGGTGCCGTCGCAGGGGCTGCTGCTTCCCGAGGTCGTCGAACTCGACGAGCCCGCATGCGACCGGCTGGAGGCGGCGTCGGGTCAGCTTGCGACGCTTGGCGTCGAACTCGAACGCTTTGGCCCTGCCGCGGTGATGGTGCGCGCCACCCCGGCGATGCTCGGCGCGATCGACTGCCACAAGCTCGTCACCGATATCGCCGACGATCTGGCCGGTTATGACGCGGCGCTGGGATTGAACGAGAAACTCGAACTTGTCGCGGCGACGATGGCTTGCCATGGTTCGGTGCGGGCGGGGCGAACGCTGAGCGTGCCCGAAATGAACGCGCTGCTCCGCCAGATGGAAGTGACGCCGCATTCGGGTCAGTGCAACCACGGCCGTCCGACCTGGGTGAAGCTTGCGATGGACGACGTCGAGAAATTGTTCGGGAGGAAATAGGATGAAGTTCCGCATTGCCGCTGCGCTGATCTCCACCGCGCTGGTTGCTGCGCCGTCGATGGCCGCGCCGGCGAAGAAGGCGCCCGCGGCGGAATCCTGCCCGGCGACACCCGTGTTGCCGCCCGAGCTCGCCGACTGGGCGCGCAACGTGTCGGCCAAGACGATCTACGGCTATGGCGAACCGCGCGATATCGGCTGGCCGGCGCTCGGCGCCGCGCGGACCGAGCTGTCGCTGCACAAGACCGAAAGCCTTCGGTACTGGATCGCACCGGAGCGCGAGCCCGACGTCTTCAAATTCGGCGGCATGGTGCCGATCGACGTGAAGAAGGCGGGACGGCTGACCGTCGCGCTCGACGGCGGCGCATGGATCGACCTCGTTCGCGATGGCGCCGCGGTGAAGTCGGCGACGCACGGCCATGGCCCCGCCTGTTCGGGCATTCGCAAGATGGTTGATTTCGATGTGACGCCGGGGCGCTATCTGCTCCAGATCGTCAACGCGCCGACCGACCGGATCCATGCGATGGCGCTGCTGCGCTGATCAGCGTTCCAGCCGCTTGACCAGGGTGCCGCTCGCGTCGCTGGCGAGCGGCGTGACGCCGATCAGGCGCATCAGCAACGGATAAATCTCGATATTGTCGACGATGCCGACGTCGCCCTTCAGCGGGGTGCCGCTGGCGAGGAACAGTGCGAGCATCTGGTCGTCCTGATTGTCATAGCCGTGCGCGCCGCCCTTGACGGGCCATTGCGGCGGACCCGCGAGGATCGTCCAGCCCGGCTCGGCGATGCAGATGATCGCCGCGACGCGCGGATTATGGCCATAGTGCAGCCGTTCGGGCAGATACTCGCGCCGGTTGCAGCGCATATGATCGTGCGGCTTCAGCAGGGCCTCGTAAACGCGGTTGTCGGTGCCCGCGGCGGGTTCGATCGCGGCATAGGGGCCGGTCTCGACCGCGACGATGCTGGGAAGGTCGATCAGGTCGGCGAGCTGGACGATGCGGCTTTCGTCGATCGCGCGCATCCCGTGATCGGCGACGATCAGAAGCTGCACCGGCTGATCCATCGCGGCGAGCCCGGCGACGAGATCGCCGATCCGTGCGTCTACCTCGCCGATCGCGGCATTCACTTCCGTGCTGTCGGGACCGAACTCGTGGCCGGCACTGTCGACCGCCTCCAAATAGAGGGTCACGAATGCGGGGCGGATATCTGCGGGGCGGCGCATCCAGTCGAGGATCGTGTTGACGCGCTGGGCATAGCCGACATGCTCGTCGTAGCGCAGCCAGTCGGGCGGCCGCGTCTCGCGGATCGCGACCTCGCTGCCCGGCCAGAACATCGTCGCGGTGCGGACGCCTGCTTTGTTCGCGGTGACCCACGCGGGTTCGGCCTCGTCCCACCAGAAGGGATCGAGCGATTGTTTGGGGTCGCCAAGGCTGAACTTCACCGCGGGACGCCGCGGGTCGATCATGTTGTTGCCGACGATCCCGTTGGTGTCGGGGCGCTTGCCGGTGACGATCGCATAATGGTTGGGGAAGGTCTTGGTCGGAAAGGACGGGCGGAGCGCGCCATACGCGCCGTCCGCCGCCAGCTTCGACAGGTTCGGTGTGATGCCGCGCCCCAGATAGTCGGCGCGAAAGCCGTCGATCGAAATCAGGATCGTGACCGGCCGCCGCGTTTCCTGTGCGTGGGCGGGCGCGGCGACGAACAGCAGCAGAAGCAGCGAGAGAAGGCGTGTCATGCGCGCTCCGCTATGCCCGATATATGACGCTCCGGCGACAGCGGGTCAGGCCATCTTGATGCCGGCGACGCCGTTCTCGACCACGCCGGTCGCGCGCTTCGACAGCGTGTTGGTCGGCGTCGTCACCTTGTCGACGACCATGAAATGCGTCTGCCACGCCTCGCGATTGACGTCGCACACCATGTAGCCGCGCTGGTCGTTGGCGAATTTGAGTTCGGGGTTGAGCTTCAGGAACACGTCGGTTCCCTTGCGGAGGTCGCTGCCGTCGCCGCCGCTCGAAATCGACGTGCCGACGAACTCGGCCCCGACGACCTTGTCCTGCAGTACCAGGTCGCCGCAGAAATTCTGATGCTCGTCGCCGGTCAGCACGACGCAGTTCTTGAGGCCGGCAAAACGCGAGAGGATGCGTTCGCGCGGGGCCTCGTAACCGGGCCAGCTGTCGAGATTCAGGATCTTCTTCGGCTCATCCTCGCGGCGGCGGCGGTCGAGCGCCATCATCGTCACCTGCTGCGCGATGCCGTTCCACGTCGCGCCGCCCCTGGCGAGGTTTTTTGCGAGCCAGTCCTCCTGTGCCTTGCCCAGAACCTGCGCGTCCTTCGCATAGACATCGGGGCAGGCCGGTTTGAAACCGTCGCCGCAGGGCTGGTTGTCGCGATACTGCCGCGTGTCGAGAACCTGCATCGATACCAGATTGCCGTACCGCAGCTCGCGGTTCGCGGCGATGAAACCGCCGCGCGGGAGCAGCGCCTTGCGCACCGGCATATGCTCGTACCACGCCTGGAACGCCGCCTGCCGGCGCAGCATGAAGACCTCGGGCGGCGGCGCGTCGGGATCGTTGCCGTCGAGGTCCATCTTCCAGTCGTCATAGACCGAGACCCAGTCGTTGCGGATCTCGTGATCGTCGAAGCTGGAGACGAAAGCGTGCTGCGCGCGTGCCGCCTGCATGTCGATATCGAACAGCGTCTGCGAATAAGCGGTGCGGAAGTCGCCCAGATCCTGCAACCCGCGCAGCGCATATTTGCGCACCGGGCGGACGGGCAGGCCGTCGGGGAAGAGGTAATCCTGCTGATATTCGTAGATGAAGTCGCCATAGTGATAGACGAAGGCGAGGTCCTCGCGTGCGAGGTGGCGGTACGCACCGTAGAAGCCGGACTCGTAATGCTGGCAGCCACAGACGCCGAATTTCAATGCGTCGACCTCTGCGCCGACGGCAGGGAGCGTCTTTGCCCGCCCGCGAAGGCTGCGTTCGCCGCCCGCCGTGAAGCGGTAATAATAGGGCCGGTTCGGCAGCAGGCCCGCCACCTCGACATGGACGCTGTGGCCGAGTTCGGGGCGGGCGAGTTCGGTGCCCTTTGCGACGACCTCCCTGAAGCCGCTGTCGGGCGATACTTCCCATTCGACCGGCACGTTGATCAGCGGCATCCCGCCGTGCGGTTCCATCGGGGCAGGCGCGAGCCGCGTCCAGATGACGAAGCCGTCGCTCGCCGGATCGCCCGCGGCGACGCCGAGGCTGAACGGAAAGTCGCGAAAGAAGCCCGCCTCCGCACGCAGGATCGCGGGTGCCGACAGGCCGGCGAGGGTCGCGGTGGCAAGGAAGTGGCGGCGGTTCAGCATGGCGGCTCCGGAAACGAAAATTTGCGACTCAGCGCGAGCGGCATAGCCCAGCCACGCGCGCATGCCCATGCGCCGCTTCGGGCCTTTTGATGCTTGTCAGCATGGCCCAAGTTTGAGACAGACCGGTGATCAACCGGGGGGAAGATGATGATCAGAATAACAGGCAAAGGCAGCGCATTGGCTTTGGCGGGGGCGCTGGCGATTGCCGCGGTGCCGGCCACGGTTCTTCACGCGGCTGCGCCGACGACTGCAGCGAGCGCGACGCCCGATGCCGTGGCCGCGCAACAGCGCACCGCGACCGAAAAATTGCTGAAGGAACTGGACCGCCAGACGGGAACGATCCCGATCCCGGCGGCGAAGGCCGATCTCAATCTTGGCGACCAATATTATTTCGTCGGGCCGGAGCAGTCGCGCACGATCCTCGTCGATATCTGGCGCAACCCGCCGGCGGCCGCCAATGGCGTGCTCGGCATGGTGTTTCCGAAAGGCAAGAGTTTTGTCGACGATACCTGGTCGGCGGTGATCACCTTCGAGGACACCGGCTATGTGTCCGACGACGATGCGAAGACGATCGACTACAACGAGATGCTCGCGAACATGAAGGCCGCCGACGAGGAGCATGCGCCCGAGATTCGCGCGCAGGGCTATCCCGCCGGCATCCTCCAGCGCTGGGCACAGGCGCCGACCTATGACGCGGGCAAGCATTCGCTCGTCTGGGCGCGCGACATCAAGTTCGACGACATGCCGGAGGATTCGCTCAACTACGACATCCGCCTGCTCGGGCGCGAAGGCGTGCTGAGCATGAACATCCTTGCGAATATCAACCAGCTCGACGAGGTGCGCGAAGCTGCAAAGACCTTCGCCGCCGTCGGCAGCTTTCGCTCCGGCTCGCGCTACGCCGACTATAATTCTGCCACCGACAAGAAGGCCGAATACGGGATTGCGGGGCTGGTCGCCGCCGGTGGCGCGGCCGCCGTCGCGAAAAAGGTCGGCCTGCTCGCGATCCTCGCAAAATTCGGCAAGTTCCTGCTGATCGGCGTCGTCGCGCTGTTCGCGGGCCTGCGTAACTTCATTGGTGGACTGTTCGGGCGCAAGCCGGCAATCGAAGCCTCGGAGTGGGAGGCCCCCGCCGACGAGGAAAAGCGCGACTGAGAAGCGCTGGCCCTGTCCAGTCGCAAGGAGAGGAGCGTTGCGGATATTTTTTCGATGCCGCGATGCTCCGGACCCGCTCAGAACCACATCCGCATCATCCACAGCGCCATCGCGACCATCATCACATTTTCGGTCAGCGAGACGAAGCCCAGTGGCACCTTGCTGCTGCCGCCGACGCACGCGCATTTGATGTCGCGTTTGTCGATATAGACGGCCTTGAACACCGACACCGCGCCGATACCGCCGATGAAGAGGGCGATCGGGATCGAGAGCCAGTTGAACGCGTGCGCGGTCATCAGCACGCCGGCGAGGCCCTCGGCAAAGGGATAGATGCTCGCATAGGGTACCCAGCGCTTGGCGAGCAGGTCGTAATTCAGGAACATTGTCGCGAACCTGTCGACGTCCTGCAATTTCAGGAGCGCGAGGACGACCATGCTGAACGAGATGAACCATTCGGCCGCGCGCAGGGTGAAGACGTGGCCTTCGACCGCAAAGCTCGCTGCCAGCGCCATGAGTGCGGTCATTGCGAAGAGTGCGATCACCGGCGTGTAGCTGGTCGCGTCGGGGTCAGCGACCTTCAGCCCGAAATGGCGGCGCAGATCGTCGTATCCGCCGATGCGGACACCGTCGATAAGGGTCTGCGGCGTCGTCTTGACGTCATGTTCGGCCTTGAACGCATCGACCTGCTCGCGTGTCGTCAGCCAGCGGTCGTCGACCGCAAAGCCGCGGCTTTCGAGGAGGTGCTTCGCCTTCAGTCCATAGGGGCAGGTGTGGCCCGGCATGACCATGCGGTGGAGGGTTGCCTGTTTCGTCATGCCGACCCATATAGCTTCCGTACCATGGTACGGAGTCAAGCAGTGCAGCTCACGATCGGAAAATTGGCGAATGCGGGCGGCGTCGGGGTCGAGACGATCCGCTATTACCAGCGCCGCGGTTTGATGGGCACGCCCGCGCGGAGCGGTGGTGACGGCTGGGGCGGGGGTGTCCGGCGATATGACGGCGACGATGTTCGGCGCCTGAAATTCATTCGCTCGGCGCAGGCGTCGGGCTTCACGCTCGAAGAGATTTCCGAACTGCTCGCGCTCGAAGAAAGCGACGATCGCGTCCGCGTCCGTGCGCTGGCGCGCCAGCGGATCGAAGTCCTCGACGAGAAAATCGCGCAAATGACCGAAACCCGCGCCGCCCTCGCGCGCCTCGCCGATCAGTGCGCGGCGAGCGACAAGGGGCCGTGCCCGATCCTGGCGGCGTTCGAACCGGACTAGCTGTGCAGGAAGTGCATGACGTCGCCGTCGTGCACGACATAGGCCTTGCCCTCGGCGCGCAGCTTGCCCGCTTCGCGCGCCTTGGCTTCGCCGCCGAGCGCGACATAGTCGTCATAGGCGATGGTTTCGGCGCGGATGAAGCCCTTCTGGAAATCGCTGTGGATTTCGCCGGCCGCTTCGGGCGCGCTTGCGCCCTGATGCACCGTCCATGCGCGCGCTTCCTGCGGTCCGACGGTGAAGAAGGTGATCAGGTGCAGCAATTCGTAGCCCGCACGGATGACGCGGGCGAGGCCGGTCTCGGTCAGGCCCATTTCCGACAGGAATTCCATCCGGTCGGGCATGTCCATCGTTACCAGCTCGCTCTCGATCGCCGCGGAGACGACAACCGCCTGCGCGCCCTCGGACGCGGCCTTGGCGAAAACCTTTTCGGAGAAGGCGTTGCCATTCGCGGCGCTGCCTTCGTCGACATTGCAGACATAGAGGACGGGCTTCGACGTCAGAAGCTGCGCGGTCCGAAGGACGCGGGCTTCCTCGTCGTCCCTGGGTTCGACAAGGCGCGCGGGCTTGCCGTCGCGGAGCAGGTCGAGCGCCTGTCCGAGAACCGATGCGGCGATCTTGGCTTCCTTGTCGCCCTGTGCGGCCTTCTTGGCAAAGGCGGGGACACGTTTTTCGAGGCTTTCGAGGTCGGCGAGCAGCAACTCGGTCTCGACCGTTTCGGCGTCGGCGACCGGATCGACCTTGTTCTCGACATGCTGGATGTCGTCATCCTCGAAGCAGCGCAGCACATGGACGATGGCATCGACTTCGCGGATGTTGCCGAGGAACTGGTTGCCGAGCCCTTCGCCCTTCGACGCGCCGCGTACGAGCCCGGCAATGTCGACGAAGGCGAGCTGCGTTGCGATGATCTTCTTGCTGCTCGCGATCGCCGCGAGCTTTTCCAGCCGCGCATCGGGCACCGCAACGTTGCCGATGTTCGGCTCGATCGTGCAGAACGGATAATTCGCCGCCTGCGCCGCTGCCGTTTCGGTCAGCGCATTGAAGAGAGTGGACTTGCCGACGTTGGGCAGGCCGACGATCCCGCATTTGAAACCCATAAAAACTCCGTGAGGTTCGGCGTGTCGCCGCTTCTTGCCCGCGCCCCTAGCGCCAAGTCGCACCGGATGCCAGCCTTTGCACCGGTTGCGGGACGTTAAGCCGTCGGGTTTATGCTGGGCGCCATGAGAAACTTCGCATTCCGGCTGGCGGCCTCCGTTTGCTGCCTCGCGTCTGTCGCCGCCTATGCCGCGCCAAGCCGCTTCGAGGCCGGAGTTCTTGCCGAGCTCAACCGCTTTCGAGAGGATCCGGACGCCTATCGCGACATATTGCGCAGCTACCGGCCGCGTTTCGAGGGCAAGCTGCTGATTGCCGAGGAGGGCAGCGAGATCGACATCATGACGAACGAAGGCGTCGCGGCGGTCGACGAGGCGATCCGCGACCTGCGCGGGCAAAAGCCGCTGCCGCGCCTCGCCTGGAGCGAAATTCTGGCGCGCGCGGCGGCAGATCATGTCGCCGTCCAGTCGCGCTCGGGCGCCGTCGGCCACTATACCAACGGCCGCGGACCCGGCGAGCGGATGCTCGCCCGTGGCGGCGGGCGCTATGTGAGCGAAGCCATCACCTACGGACACCACAGCGCCGAGGGCGTGATCCACCAGTTGCTGATCGACGACGGCGTGCCCGGGCGCGGGCACCGGCTCGGGCTCCTCGACGCCGATCGCCGCTACGCCGGCGTCGCCTGCGGCACCCATCCGGTGCACAGGACGATGTGCGTGATCGTCATGTCGCCGACCCCCGACGGCTCGCCTCCGCCGCCGCCGAAACGCCCATGAGTCGCTTGCGAGCTGTATACTATAGTATAGCAGGTGATCTTCCTGAAATCAGGGAGATAGAGATGCGTCTTGCGAAATTGTCGCTGATCATGCCGTTACTGCTGGGCGCACCGCCTGCTGCGGCGCACACGTTTCCAGACAAGGCCGGCGTCGCCGAAACCGCACGACAGGCGATGACCAAGACCGGCGCGCGCGGGCTGGCGATCGCGGTGATCGACAAGGGCAAGGTCGTGTCGGTGCAGACTTTCGGCGACCGCAATGCCAAGGGCGACCCGCTGACGCCGCAGACGATCATGTATGGTGCGTCGCTGACGAAGGCGGTCTTCGCCTACTCGGTGCTGCGGCTGGTCGACGAGGGCAAGGTCGATCTCGATCAGCCGATCGCCGGCATGCTTGCGAAGCCGCTGCCCGACTATGGCAACCCTGACGCTTACGGCAATTGGGGCGACCTCGCCGGCGACGAGCGGTGGCGGACGATCACCCCGCGCATGGTATTGAACCACAGCACCGGTTTCGCGAATTTCTCCTTCCTCGAACCCGACGGGAAGCTTCGCATCCATTTCGATCCGGGCAGCCGCTACGGCTATTCGGGCGAAGGGATCATGCTGCTGCAGTTCGGGATCGAAAAGGGGTTGGGACTGAAGGTCGTGCAAGAGGTTCAGCGGCTCGTCTTCGACCCGCTGAAGATGCCGGATACCAGCCTTGTCTGGCGTCCCGCTTTCGCCGCCAATCTTGCCGACGGCTGGGAACTCGACGGCAAGGCTGTGCCGCACGACGAGCGTAGTCGCGTCCGGATGGCAGGATCGATGGATACCACCATCACCGACCTTGCCAATTTTGCAGCCGCGCTCGTCTCGGGCGCAGGGCTTTCCGACGCCGCGCGTGCCGAGTTGCTGCGGCCGGGGTTGCCGATCCGCTCGCGCTCGCAATTCCCGACGCTGATGGACGATGCGCCCGTGGCGGATCGGTCGCCGGGCGTCGCGGCAAGCGTCGGCCTGATCACCTTCGCAGGGCCGCAGGGGCGTGCCTTCTTTCGCGGCGGGCACAATGATTCGACCGGCAACACGCTGGTCTGCCTCGAGAAGGGCCAGCGTTGCGTGCTGATCATGTCGAACGACGTCCGCGCCGAGGCCGCCTTTCCGATGATCGTGAAGGCCATTCTCGGCGAGACCGGCGCGCCGTGGCGCTGGATCTTCGGCGATATGAAATTCGTCTGAGGCGGCCGCCCGCTCCGGGACGGGAACGGGCGGCGCGCGATCAGTTGCCGACCGGCTGGGCGTCGGTCCGGCGAACCACGACGGTCGAGGATCGCGGCTGTTCGCCCGCGACCGGCCAGTTGCCCGTCGGATGCTGGATATTGACGAAGAAGGTCTTGAGGTCCGGCGTGTAAGCCAGACCCGTGATCTCGCAGCCCAGCGGTCCGACCAGGAAACGCTTCGACTGCTTCGTCGTCTGGTCGACATGGAACATCGCATTGTGGCCGAAGGCCTGGTCGATGGTCTTGCCCGTGACGCCCGAATTGCCCGGGACGCTGTGGTCGGTCTGGACCCACATGCGGCCTTGCGGGTCGATGCGGATGCCGTCGGGGCTGGAGAAGGTGTCGCCGTTGATGTTGCCGGCCAGGTTCGCGCCACCGGAGGACAATGACGGATCGCCCGCGAGCAGGAAGATTTCCCAGCTGAACTTGGTTGCGAGTGGCGAGTCGGCTTCCTCGCGGAACTTCAGGATATGCCCGTGCAGATTGGTGACGCGCGGATTCATCGGGTCGGTGACGCGACGACCGCTGTTGTTGGTCAGCGTGACGAAGACAGCCTGATTGTTCGGCGCGACGGTGATCCACTCGGGGCGGTCCATCACGGTGCCGCCGGCGACGCGCGCCGCCGACTGGGTGTTGATCAGTACGTCGGCCTGGTTGTTGAAATTGACGATCGTGGGCGCGGGCGGGGTCGTGCTCTGGCTGACGTTGCCCGGATCCGATGCGCCTGCGGTCAGGCCGTTCTGGCCGACGACCAGTGCCCTCCATTCGCCGGTGCCGTCGGCGTTGAAGCGCGCGACATAGAGCGTACCATAGTCGAGGAGGTCGGCATTGGCCGCGCGCGTCGTGCTATAGGCGCGCTCGGGGATGAATTTATAGATACAGCCCGGTGTGGTGTCGTCGCCCATATAGAAAGCGACGCGGCGGTCGGCGTTAGCCATATAGGCGACATTTTCGTGGTTGAAGCGGCCCATCGCCGTGCGCTTCGTCGGCTGCGACAGTTCGCGCGAGGGGTCGATTTCGACGACCCAGCCGTAATTGTTCCGCGGCTGCGTCGGGTCGAGATAATTGTCCATCGTCTCTTCGCAGGTAAGATAGGTATCCCACGGCGTCCGGCCGCTCGAGCAATTGTTCAGCATGCCCTTGATCGGGGTCGACAGCAGCCCTGCGGCAGGGCCGCCGGCACGGTAGTTCGTATTGCCCGTATAGCGCTTGTTGAAGGTCGAACCGGCCTTCACCGCCCATTTGCCGTCGGTGCCCCTGGCGATTTCGACGACGCTGATGCCGACAGCCGAAAGCGCGAGCGCTTTCTGGTCGGCGGTTGCGGTCGCTGCGTCATAGGTGCCTGCCATCAGGATGTTGAAATCGGGCAATTCGTGATTCATCGCGAGGAGACCGCCGACATTCGGGTCGACGCCCGTCAGCGTAAAATACTCCATGCCGTCATGGTTGCCGCCGGCCCACTTCTCGGCGACCGCGGGAGTCGGGAAGCTGCCCGAATAGGGGGTTCCGGTCTCGACCGAATCGCCGGCCTTCAGCAGGACATCGACGGTGTAGCCCGCAGGCACGGTGACCTTGTCGTCCTGGTTCGCGGCGGCCGCCGCGAAGGTGACCGCGAAGCTCGGCGGTGTCGGGGTTGGCGTCGGAGTGGGCGTGGGCGTCGGAGTAGGCGTCACCGTAATCGGCGGCGCGCCGTCATCGTCGCTACACGCGGCCAGTGCGAGTGCAGGCAGGGCCGAGAGGCCGAGCAGGAGCGAGCGGCGCGACGGATTTTCGGCGACGATCGCTTCCAGACTGTCCGGCCCGGGCAGTCCGGTCGCGTCGGTGCGGTAAGGCGCGCGCGCCTCGTCTGTAAGATGTGACATGCAGTTCCCCTTTTTTCGGTTGAGCCCCGGGACTCGCCGTCCCGCCTTGGGTGGCCCCCGATTGCAGAGGGAAGTGTCATCGGCGTTGCTGGAACGTGTCTGAAAGCAATGACTTATATGACGGTGATTTGACACGCATCGCTCGCGTGGGCCCTGTGGCGCGCAAAAGGCGCATCGGCCACAATTTTACCGGATGCTAACCATGCTTCGCTAAAGCTGCATCGTGGGGCGAGGCGCATGCGCCCGCGCGCATCATCGGGGATCAGGCCTTGCAACTACAGATCGTGCGCAATTTTCCGTGGCGTTGGGGCGTTTGGTGGCTGCTGCTGCCCAATCTCGCCTTCATCGCCATGTGGCCGATCGGCGGGCCCAGCATGACGGCCTCGATGGCGGCGTGCGGCCTGCTCGCGGTGCTGCTGTCGAGCTGGAGCCATCATGTCCTGCGCACGGCCGTCGCGGTGGCGCTGTTTATCTTCAACCTGCTGACCTATGTCGCGATGACCTTCAACCTCAACTGGGCGACCATGTTCGGCTCGCTCCAGTTCGCAGGCGAGCTGCATCCGTCGCAGTCGCCCGAATATCTGGTTGGCGGGCTGTTGCTGGTCGCCTCGCTGGTCGCATTGATCGCGATGGGATCGCGTATCCCGCCGCTGAAGACGCGCGACCACAAGTTCCTGGCGCTGGGCCTCGTCGCCTTGCTGATCAATGTCGACATGGTGGCCACGGCGGGAACGCGCGGTTCGTACAGCATGACCGCGCCTGCGGGGATGCCGGTCGATTCTGCCGTGATCCAGAACCATATCGCGCCCTCGACGCTGCGCGCGCGCAATCTGGTCGTGATCGTCGTCGAATCGCTGGGCGTCTCGTCCGATCCGTTCGACCGGAAGCTGTTCGACCAGATGTGGAACCCGGAGCGCTGGAGCAGCCGCTATGAAGTGACCCGCGGGACAAACCCCTTTTTCGGCTCAACGACCAGCGCCGAGCTGCGCGAACTGTGCGCCGCCTGGTCGGACTATGAGACTTATGACTTCGACCATCCGAACTGCCTGCCACAGCAGTTCCGCAAGGCCGGGTTCGAGGTTGAATCGCTCCACAGCTTCAACGGCACCTTCTTCGATCGTGAAACCTGGTATCCGAAGATCGGTTTCGAGCGCTCGCTGTTCTCGAACCAGATCCTCGCGATGGGCGCGGGCCACTGCGGCAGTGTTTTTCCCGGCGCCTGCGATCGCGACGTCCCGCGCATCATCGGCGAACGGCTGCGCCAGGCGCCCGAGAAGCGCAAATTCCTCTATTGGCTGACCGTCAACGGACATATTCCTGTGGCGGCCGAGCGCGCGCTTGGCACCGACAATTGCAGGCTTGGCACCGCGGAATGGCGCGAGGATTATCCGATGCTCTGCCGCAGCTTCGAACTGCAAAAACAGCTGGCGGACAGCATTACGGCGGAGATCATGAAGCCTGATTTCTCCGACACCGACATCCTGATCGTCGGCGATCACATGCCGCCCTATTTCCAGCGCGACCTGCGCACGCGCTTCGAGCCCGGGCATGTGCCGTGGATCATGTTGCGCAGCCGCAAGAGCGTGGAAGCGGTAAAGACGCCGACGACCTGACCCGACCGCGCCTTATCCGTTCAGGCGCAAAGCCAGATCGTTCTGGAAGCGGACATCGTCGCCGTCGGCGAGCCATGGCGCCTCGGCTGCGATCGCGCCCAGCAGGTCGGTCAGCGGTTCGACTTCGGTCTTGTGGTAGTTGCCGAGAACGTGGCCGGTGACGCGGTCCTTGTGTCCGGGATGGCCGATGCCGATGCGGACGCGGCGGAAATCGTCGCCGATATGCTGGATCATGCTGCGGATGCCGTTGTGGCCCGCAGCGCCGCCGCCCTGTTTCACCTTCACCTTCATCGGCGCGAGGTCGAGCTCGTCATAGAAGGCGGTGACGTCCTGCGGCGTCAGCTTGTAGAAATCCATCGCGGCGCGCACGCTGCGGCCGCTTTCGTTCATGAAGGTGCCGGGTTTCAGGAGCAGAATACGTGTCCGCCCGATGCGGCCGTCCTGGATCCAGCCCTGGAATTTCTTCGCTGGAGCGGGAAAGCCATGCATGTCGGCGATGACGTCGACGGCCATGAAGCCGACATTGTGACGATGCATCGCATATTGGGGCCCGGGATTGCCGAGACCGACCCAGAGCTGCATGGCAGTGCCTTTCCCGGGGCCATGGAAAGGGCCGCCTCCCGATGGAAGGCGGCCCGATAATGCTTAGGCTTCAGCGGCGCCTTCGCCTTCGTCCTTCGTCGTGTCGCCGTCGCTCGACTTGAGCGCCGACGGGGCGACGATGGTCGCGATGGTGAAATCGCGGTCGGTGATCGCGCTTTCGACACCCTTGGGCAGGGTGACGTTGCTGATGTGGATCGAATCGCCGACATCGAAGCCGGTGACGTCGATCGCGATGTCGTCGGGGATCTTGTCCGCGTCGCAGACGAGTTCCAGATCGTGGCGGACGATGTTCAGAACGCCGCCGCGCTTCAGGCCCGGCGAGGCTTCTTCGTTCGCGAAGGTGACCGGAACCGACACATGGACCTTGGCGTCCTTCGAGATGCGCAGGAAGTCGGCGTGAATCGGGCGATCCTTGACCGGGTGGAACGCAACGTCCTTGGGCAGGGTGCGAATGGTCTTGCCGCCAACTTCGATCATCACGACCGAGTTCATGAAGTGACCCGTCATCAGCTGCTTCATCAGCAGCTTTTCTTCGACGTGGATCATCAGGGGGTCTTCGTTGCCGCCATAGACGACGGCGGGGACACGGCCTTCACGACGCAGACCACGCGAGGCTCCCTTGCCTCCGCGTTCGCGCGTCTCGGCCGTCAGCGTCAGCTGATCGCTCATGTTCATTCTCCGAGTACGGTTACACAGTTCCGCCACGCCTCCAGGGATGACCATGACGGAAGCGCGGGCGCATAGCGGGGAAGCGGCGGAAATGCAAGCGCCGGCCGCTTACTGGACCCGCGTCACCTTATAGCCCTCCGCCGCCAGCAGCGCTGGGACGCTGTCGGTCCCGACCAGATGGCCTGCGCCGACCGCCATCAGCACCGTGCCTGGTTTGTCCATGCGGGTCGCGATCCAGCCGCTCCACCGCCGATTGCGATCGGTGATGATCGCCTTGCGCGCCGCGGGAACCCGATCGACATCCTCGTTGATGACCTTCGCCAGCGCATCGGCGTCGCCGCGCGACCATGCGGCGGCCATGGCGCTGACGTCGGCCAGCGCATGATCGGCATTTTCGGCCGCGCTCGCGAGCAGCGTCCGCTGCGTCGCCGGATCGAGCGTTTCGAACAGCATCAGCTGCGTCCTTGCGCTTTCCAGGCCCGAGATCGGCTTGCCGGCCGTCCGGAAAGTCGCGGTCAGGCCGGCTTCCACCCCGTCGGCGGGTGACAGCCCGGCTTCGGCCGCGACCTTCTGCCCCATCAGTACGAGCACCGCCCAGTCGTCCAGCTTTTCACCGCCGAAGTCGTTTCCGGCTTCGAGTTTGCGATACGCCGCGAGGGCCTTTGGCGACAGCCGCTTCTCCATCGCGAGCGGCTTGTCGCGCGGGGCTAGCGCCTGGAATATGGCACCCGCCTCGGCAAGCTGCTGCGGCGAAAGCTCGAGCATCAATTCGTCCGCCGAAGCGGCGGCTTCGGCAATTTTGCCGCGGTTCCAGTCGGTGCCAGCGGGCAGGGCGTGCATCGTCCCCAGCATATAGATGCGCGTATCGGCATCCTCGACCAGCCACATCGCGGGTTTCGCTGCTACCTCGGACTCGGTTCCGCACGCGGCGAGCAGCAACGGCAAAAGGGCCGCCGCGATGCGGCGACCCCGGTGCCGGCGGGGAAACGCCCCGGCACCTGTCACTGGACGCGCTTCGCTTTCAGCCCGAGCGCTTTCAGATAATCCTGCACGCTGTGCTTGCCCGCCAGGTGCCCGGCGCCGACCGCGACGAAGACCGTGCCCGGCTTGTCCATCCGCGCCTTGATCTTGCCGGCCCAGCGCTGGTTGCGGTCCCAGAGCAATGTCTTGGTGAGTTCGGGGGTCGCCTTCATGCTTTCGTTCATCTCGGTGGCGAGCTTTTTCGGATCGCCCTGGCTCCACAATCCGACCATGCGGTCAAGCGTCGGGCCTAGCTTGTCGATATCCTTCACCGTCGAGTTGAGGAAGGCGATCTGCTGCGCTTCGGGCAGGGTGTCGAAGAAGCCGAGCTGTTCCTCGAGCGTCTCGAAGCCCGAGATCGGCTTGCCGGCCTTCTTCGCGGCCGCGGTGAGCTGCTTCTCGACGCCCTGTTCGGGGTCATAGCCAAGCTTGGTGAGCGGCAGGACCGACAGCGTGACTGCGGCGAACCAGGGTTTGAAGCTGTCGAACGCGTTGGCCGGAAGGCCCATGCCGGTCATCACCGCCTGATAGGCTTTCAGCGCCTCGGGATCGAGCTTTTGCGGCAGCGTCTTACCGCTGCTGTCGGTCGCCATCGGAAAGGTTACCTTCGCGACTTCGGCTTGGTCTTCGGGCAGGACGAGTTCGAGCACCATTTCGTCCGACTTGTCGAACGCCTGCTTCACGGCACCGTCGAACCAGCTGAGGCCGGGCTTCAGCACATGCACCGATCCGAACAGATAGACGGTGGTGTCGGCGTCGGAGACTGCCCAGATCGCCGGCTTGGCCGTTGTCAGCGTGGTCGCCGGGGCTGCGGTCTCCTTGGCGACGGCGCTTTGTCCGGGCGTCAGCGTCAGGGCTGCAAAGGGAAGGATCGCGCAGGTCGAGACGAGCGACTTGAACCAGGTCTTCATCGAAAAACACCTTTCTTGAATGGCCTTATGGCCGGGGTAGGGAGGGAAGGGGAGAGGGAAAGTCAGCGATATTTGAGCCAGAGCCACACCACCAGATTGACGGCGAGTGCGCCGACGAAGAGCAGCATGACATCGGGCGCCGGGGCAAGGCTCGCGCGGTGGAGCACCCACCAGCTCGGGGCGGCGAGGGTGAAGGTGTACCACGCCGCGGTACCGGCCCACAGATAGGCGCGTTCCTCATGGTCGTCGACCGACCGGTGATAGAGGATCAGCGAGACGATCATGCCGACGACCCAGATAATCGACGCGCCGATCGCGAAATTCGGGGTGAGCGGGCTGTTGCTCAGCATCGCCAGATCGGTGGGCGAGGCGCCGCTTTGTGCGATCTGCATCCACGCGCCCAATATGCCGCCGAACAGGCCGGCGAGGCCGAGCGCAGTCAGATAGCGTTTGCGGCGCGGGGACATCGGACGCTTTATGCTTTTGCCTGCGTCACTCATCGCCACCTCCCTGGAAACCGTCATCGAAAATCTCCTCTATCGGCATCTCGAACAGCCGGGCGAGCTTGAAGGCCAGCGGCAGCGACGGGTCGTATTTGCCCGTTTCGATCGCATTCACCGCCTGCCGCGACACGTCGAGCCGGTCGGCCAGTTCGGCCTGGCTCCAGTTCCGCATCGCCCGAAGCACCTTCAATCGGTTCTCCATGCATCACCTCTGGTCATTCGAGCCTGACATTGTGTCAGGTGTTGTTGACTATATGTCGTGATTCGCTGACCATGTCAACAACACCTGACAAAAAGTTTTGTCTGCATGACAATGGGCGAAGGCGTCTTGCGCCTGTCCCTTGACCGTGCAGCCTTGCTGGGCCAAGGGCGGCGGATATTGTTGCACCTGCGAAAGACGGGAAAAAGTGGCCGACGCGGCGGAAAAGAAAGTCCTCAGCTTTCAGGACATGATCCTGACGCTGCATGCCTATTGGAGCGCGCGCGGCTGCGCGATCCTGCAGCCCTATGACATGCGTGTGGGGGCGGGCACCTTTCACCCGGCGACGACGCTGCGCAGCCTCGGTCCCGAGCCGTGGAACGTCGCCTATGTCCAGCCGAGCCGCCGCCCGACCGACGGCCGCTATGGCGAGAACCCGAACCGGCTCCAGCATTATTACCAGTATCAGGTGATCCTGAAGCCGTCGCCCGCCGACCTGCAGGAGCAATATCTGGGTTCCTTGGCCGCGATCGGCATCGATCCGCTGCTCCACGACATCCGTTTCGTCGAGGACGACTGGGAATCGCCGACGCTCGGCGCGTGGGGGCTGGGCTGGGAAGTCTGGTGCGACGGCATGGAAGTCACCCAGTTCACTTACTTTCAGCAGATGGGCGGCTTCGACTGCAAGCCCGTCGCGGGCGAGCTGACCTACGGGCTCGAGCGCCTCGCGATGTACATCCAGAATGTCGACAATGTGTACGACCTCAAATTCTCCGACGCGGTCGGCGATGTCGCGGCGGTCAGCTATGGCGACGTGTTCCTTGAGAATGAACGCCAGTTCTCGAAATGGAATTTCGAGGTTGCCGATACCGACACGCTCTTCGCGGGGTTCAGGGCGGCCGAGGAAGAGTGCAAGCGCGCGATCGACGCGGGCGTGCCGCTCGCCGCTTATGATCAGGCGATCGAAGCGAGCCACCTCTTCAACCTGCTCCAGGCGCGCGGCGTGATCAGCGTGCAGGAACGCGCCAACTACATGGCGCGCGTGCGCGACCTCGCAAAGGGCAGCTGCAAGGCGTGGATCGACAGCCAGTCGGAGCGCTGGACCCAAAACTATCCGGGGTGGACGCTGTGACCGACTTTCTTCTCGAACTGCGCAGCGAGGAAATTCCGGCGCGGATGCAGGCCGGTGCGCGCGCCGAACTGGAAAAGCTGTTCCGCGCGCAGATGAGCGCTGCGGGCCTCGATGCGGGCGACCTCACCATCTGGTCGACCCCGCGCCGCCTTGCGCTGATCGCCAAGGACCTGCCCAAAGCGACCGCAGCTGTCAGCGAGGAGCTCAAGGGGCCGCGCAGCAGCGCGCCGCCGCAGGCACTCGAAGGGTTCCTCCGCAAGACCGGCCTGACGCAGGATCAGCTCGAAGATCGCGACGGCGTGTATTTCGCCGTGATCGACAAGCCCGGCCGCGCGACCGCCGAGGTGCTGGCCGAGGCGATCCCCGCGATCGTTCGTAGCTTCTCGTGGCCCAAGTCGATGCGCTGGGGCAAGGAAAGCGCAAGCAGCGAGAGCCTGCGCTGGGTCCGCCCGCTGTCGGGCATCGTCGCGATCTTCGGCGAAGAGCTGGTACCATGCGAGGTCAGCGGGATCGCCAGCGGCTTCGCGACGCGCGGACACCGCTTCCACTGCCCGGGCGAGATCACCATCGGTTCGGCCACCGACTACGCCGACAAGCTGCGCGCCTGCCACGTCATCGTCGATCATGAGGAGCGCCAAGGCATTATCCGTGACGGCGCCGCCAAGGCCGCGGCCGACGCCGGCCTGACGCTCGTCGAGGACGAGGGGCTGGTGATCGAGAACGCCGGCCTCACCGAATGGCCGGTGCCCTTGCTCGGCCGCTTTGACACCGCCTTTCTCGAAGTCCCGCCCGAGGTCATCCAGCTCACCGCGCGCGTGAACCAGAAATATTTCGTGGTGAACGGGGCGGACGGCAAGCTCGCCAACGGCTTCGTTTGCACCGCGAACATCGACGCGAGGGACGGCGGTGCGGAAATCGTCGCGGGCAACCGCAAGGTGCTGGCGGCGCGGCTTTCGGATGCGCGCTTCTTCTGGGAACAGGATCAGAAGAAGACGCTCGCGCAGCACGCCGAGAAGCTCGCGAACATCACCTTCCACGAAAAGCTGGGCACCGTCGCCGACAAGGTCGAGCGCGTCGCCATACTTGCCGAATGGCTCGCGAGCGAAGGTATTGTGCCGAACTGCGACTCCGCGCTGGCGCGGCAGGCGGCGGAGCTGGCCAAGGCCGACCTCGTCACCGAAATGGTCGGCGAATTCCCCGAATTACAGGGCCTGATGGGCGGCTATTACGCCCGCGCCGAAGGCTTGCCCGATGCGGTCGCCGACGCGATCCGCGACCATTACAAGCCGGTCGGGCAGGGCGATGACGTCCCGACCGCCCCGGTTACGGTGGCCGTGGCGTTGGCGGATAAGCTGGATACGCTCGGAGCATTCTTCGCGATTGGTGAGAAGCCTACCGGCTCACGAGACCCGTTCGCGTTGCGTCGAGCCGCGATCGGGATCAATACTATAATACTGAACAGCCAGCTTAGGTTTGAAGTTTCAACTCTGCTGGCTCGATCGATGGGGCGACTTTCGGATGCTTTGGGCATCGATAAGTTGGACGGCGATCAAGCGGCCGAAGCGATATCTAAACTTGTGGCGTCTCAGGTTGACGAGGTGACCGAGTTCCTCGCTGACCGCCTCAAGGTCCAGCAACGCGAAGCCGGCGTCCGTCACGACCTGATCGACGCGGTGTTCGCGCTCGGCGGTGAGGATGATCTCGTCCGCTTGCTTGCCCGCGTGAAGGCGTTGCAGGCGTTCATGGCGACCGAGGATGGAACCAACCTGCTCGCCGGTTACAAGCGCGCGGCGAATATACTGAAACAGGCGGGCGAGGTGAGCGGTACCGCCGCCGTGACGCCGCCGACCGAGGCCGACGCCGCACTGCTCGCTGCGCTCGACGCCGCCGAGCCTGCAGCATCGGCTGCGGTCGCCGACGAACGCTTGACCGACGCGATGGCTGCGCTTGCGTCGCTGCGCGCGCCGATCGACGCCTTTTTCGAGGGCGTGATGGTCAACGATCCGGTCGATGAAGTCCGCGCCTATCGCCTCGGCCTGCTGTCGCGCTTCACGGGCGCAGTACACGGTGTCGCCGATTTCTCGAAGATCGAGGGCTAGCAGGGGGCGGGGATGAAGCAGGACTTTCCCGTCTGGCTGGCCTTCCTGTTCCCGGTGTTCTTCGTCGCGATGTGGGTTATGGTATCGCGCGTCATTTCGTGGATGGGTTGGTCGGCGCTTGCCTCGCGCTTCGCGTTCGATCGCCCGCTTCCGCCCGACGCGGCGCGTCACGGTGCACAGTCGATGTCGATCGGCGATTCGCTTTTCCGGACTGCGAACTACAGCAATTGCGTAAATGTCTGGGTCGACCGGAACGGCTTCTACATGCGGCCACAACTTGTCTTCCGGCTGTTTCATCCGATGGTGCACATCCGTTGGGACCAGATTGCACAGGCCGACGTCCGTACGGGCTTCTTCAACGGTGGCACCCGGCTGACCTTCCGGGCCAACGTACCGGTCGTTTTGCTGCGCGGGCGTGCCGGCCGGGCCGTCGCGGAGCAATGGCAATCGCATGGTGGCCGCAGCATGGCCTGACGCCGCTAAAGCAAAACTGAATCGACGAAACGGGATTGCATACCTATCCAGCCGCAACCTCCTCCCCGGGGCAGCAGGAGTTAGACATGACGAATTTGGTGCATTTGTTCGGCGGCGACGCGACGACGCGGGAACGCTCGAAGGAATTGCTGGGCGGCAAGGGGTCGAACCTTGCCGAAATGGCCTCGATCGGCCTGCCGGTGCCCCCGGGCTTTACGATCACCACCGACGTCTGCACCCAATATTACGCCAATGGCGAGCAGTTCCCGGCGGGCCTCGTCGAAGAGGTCGCCGCGGGCATCGCGCATATCGAAGGGATCACCGGCAAAAAGTTTGGCGATGCCGCCGATCCTTTGCTCGTTTCGGTCCGCTCGGGCGCGCGCGTGTCGATGCCGGGGATGATGGACACCGTGCTCAACCTCGGGCTCAACGACCAGACCGTCGTCGGCCTGTCCGAAGCCTCTGGCGATCCGCGCTTCGCATGGGACAGCTATCGCCGTTTCGTCCAGATGTACGCCGACGTCGTCATGGGCCTCGACCATGCCGAGTTCGAGGAGGCACTCGAAATCGCCAAGGAAGATCGCGGTTTCTATCTCGACACCGAGATGTCGGCCGAAGACTGGCAGGCGCTGGTCAAGGAATATCAGGCGATCGTCGAGCGCGAAACCGGCGCGCCGTTCCCGCAGGAACCGAACGACCAGCTCTGGGGCGCGGTCGGCGCGGTCTTCGCGAGCTGGGAAAGCGACCGTGCGAAAGTCTATCGGCGCCTGAACGCGATCCCTGGCGAATGGGGCACCGCGGTCAATGTGCAGGCGATGGTGTTCGGCAATATGGGCGACACCTCGGCAACGGGCGTAGCCTTCACCCGCGACCCAGCGACCGGCGAGCGCGCCTGGTACGGCGAATGGCTGATCAACGCGCAGGGCGAGGATGTCGTCGCGGGCATCCGGACGCCGCAATATCTGACGCTCGCCGCGCGTGAAAAGGCCGGCGCCAAGCCGCTGTCGATGGAAGAGGCGATGCCCGAAACCTTCGGCGAGCTGGGCCGCGTCTTCGACACGCTCGAAACCCATTATCGCGACATGCAGGACATCGAGTTCACCGTCGAACGCGGGACGCTCTGGATGCTGCAGACGCGGTCGGGCAAGCGTACTGCCAAGGCGGCGCTCCGCATCGCATGCGAGATGGCCGCCGAGGGCCTGATCACCGAAGAGGAAGCCGTCGGCCGTGTCGACCCCGGCGCGCTCGACCAGCTGCTTCACCCGACGCTCGATCCGAAGGCGCCGCGCGACGTGCTGACCAAGGGACTCCCCGCGAGCCCCGGCGCCGCGTCGGGCAAGATCATGTTCGACGCCGACAGCGCCGAGAAAGCCGCCGGCATGGGCGAGGCGGTGATCCTCGTCCGCGTCGAAACCTCGCCGGAGGACATCCACGGCATGCACGCCGCCAAGGGCATCCTGACCGCGCGCGGCGGGATGACCAGCCACGCGGCGGTCGTCGCGCGCGGCATGGGGCGTCCGTGCGTCTCAGGCGCCGGCGGGCTCAGCATCGACGGCGCGGCGCGCGTGCTCCGTGTCGGCGGACGCGAGCTTCGCGAGGGCGACATCCTGACCCTCGACGGCTCGACCGGCGAAGTGATGGCGGGCGAGGTGCCGACCTTGCTGCCCGAGCTGGTCGGCGACTTCGGGACGCTGATGGCGTGGGCCGACAAGGTGCGCCGGATGAAGGTGCGCACCAACGCCGAAACCCCGCAAGACGCGCAGGTCGCGCGCGATTTCGGCGCCGAGGGCATCGGGCTTTGCCGCACCGAGCATATGTTCTTCGACGCCGCGCGCATCACCGCGGTGCGCGAGATGATCCTTGCCGACAGCGAGGACGGCCGCCGCGCGGCGCTCGCCAAGCTGCTGCCTGAACAGCGCGGCGATTTTGCCGCGATCTTCCGTGTGATGGCGGGGCTGCCGGTGACGATCCGCCTGCTGGACCCGCCGCTTCACGAATTCCTGCCGACGCGCGAGGAGGATTTCGCCGACGTCGCCGAAGCGGCGGGCGTCGGGATCGAAAAGCTGAAGGCGCGCGCAAGCGAACTGCATGAATTCAACCCGATGCTCGGTCATCGCGGCTGCCGGCTTGGCGTGACCTATCCCGAAATCTACGAGATGCAGGCACGCGCGATTTTCGAGGCCGCTTGCGATGTCGCCGCCGAAACCGGCGCCGCGCCGATCCCCGAGGTGATGATTCCCTTGGTGGCGACGCGCCGCGAATTCGACCTGATGAAGGCGGTCGTCGACGCGCAAGCGAAGGCGGTGTTCGCCGAGAAGGGCCGCGAGATCGCCTATCTGGCCGGCACGATGATCGAGCTGCCGCGCGCCGCGCTGATGGCGGGCGAGATCGCCGAGAGCGCCGAGTTCTTCAGCTTCGGCACCAACGACCTCACCCAGACGACGATCGGCATCAGTCGCGACGATGCGGGCCGCTTCCTGACGCAATATGTCGACAAGGGCATTTTCGTTACCGATCCGTTCGTCAGCCTCGATGTCGAGGGCGTCGGCCAGCTGATCGAACTCGCCGCCGAGCGTGGCCGCGGCACGCGCGCGGGCATCAAGCTCGGCATTTGCGGCGAGCATGGCGGGGACGCGCCGAGCATCCATTTCTGCGAAACGACCGGCCTCGACTATGTCAGCGCCTCGCCCTACCGTGTCCCGATCGCACGTCTGGCGGCAGCTCAGGCGGCGCTGAAACGGGGATAGGACCGCAAGGATGAAGAGCTGGCACCGCTATGCGATCGCCCTCGTGGGCGGATTGGCGGCGGGGCTTGGCGCTGCATGGGCGCTCACCAATGGCGGGCTTGGCGACGGCGGGATTCGCAACGGCCCGTGGACGACCTCGCTCGGTTACGGGACCAAGGCGACCGATCCGCTGACACGCGCGATGGTCGCGCGCGGCGGGCTGCTCGCGCTTCCCGCAAAGGAAACCGTCTATTGGCTCGCGACGGCCGACGCGAGTGGCGCGCCGCTCGACGGCAATTGCCGTTACAGCCTGTCGGGAAAGCCGCTCGATGCGCGCTGGTGGAGCGTCACCGTTTATGACGGCAAGGGCTATCTGGTCGATAATCCCGCGCGCCTGTGGTCCGTCAACGGCGCCAATGTCGCGCTCGATGCGAAGGGCGAGTGGCGCGTCACGATTTCGCCCGACAAGCCGAAGGATGCGGCCTGGCTGCCGGGGATCAAGGGGCAGAAGTTCCAGCTTACGCTGCGGATGTACAATCCCGGCAGGGCGTTCCGTGCCGATCCGGCCAAGGCGGCGCTGCCCCGCCTTGTGAAGGAGGGGTGCTGACATGCGGCGCTGGCTCGGTCCGATCCTCTTTGGCCTGATTGTCGCCGCAGCAACCGCGTGGGCGGTGATCGCCTGGATTCCCTATGGCCTGATGAACGTCGCGATGGACCGGCTGGGGCAGGGCGGGATCAACACCATGTCCTATGGCAATCTCGCGACGCCCGAGCGCCAGCCGGTGGTCCGGCCGAGCCCCGATCTTGCCTATTCGAGCTGCCCCTACGACCTGTCGAAAGGGCCGGCTGCAATCGATGTCGCGCCCGTGCCGGGGCGCTACAGCTCACTGAGCGTCTTCGACGCGGCGACCGACGTGATCTTCGTGCGCAATGACGTAGAGGCTGGAGGCAAGCCTTATCGAATCATCGTCGCGCGCCCGGGGCAGACGGTGCCCGTCGGGAGCGAAGTCGTGCGCACGAACCATGATCGCGGCATCGCCCTGATCCGCCTTTTGCTGAAGGAACCGGCGGAAATAGGCGGTCTGGATGCGACGCGGCGACAATCGTCGTGCGCCACGGTCACAAATCCGAAATAGGGGGTTGCGCACCCCCGAGACTGTCCGTAAAGGCACCGCTCCACGCACCCGTAGCTCAGCTGGATAGAGCATCAGACTACGAATCTGAGGGTCGGACGTTCGAATCGTTCCGGGTGCGCCATTACTTTCCAGGACTTCTGCGGCTTAGCGGGGGGTGTGCCAATGGCACGATCTGGCGCGGTTAGTTCCGGTAAACTGACAGTTCCGAATGGCGCATGAAGCGCTATTCCAATCTCGGTATTAAATCGCTGATAACGAAGGCAATCTGGCAATCCGGGTTGCCCGTATGATGCCGTGAGATGTCGGGCGTTAGCCTTTTTGGCGGGATCGAAGTTCCGCGCAAATGTCATCGAATAGATCGAAGTAGCCCTCTTCGAGTTCCTCTGGGGGCATATCAAAGATGGCCTTCACGATCGGAAGGCCGAGAGCTTGCGCTAGTTGCGCGCCTTCATCGCGATAGGGTGCGTAGAGATCATCTGCAGTTAGCAAATCGCCAGCGTTGCGCAGGCTATAATCCGCGACCCAGATGCAATAGATCAGACGTTCGATATCGGTCAGAGCCTCTCTGCCCTGCTCGGCCTTCTTTACTATGACCTCGTCGCCAATCTCGATCAGCCAAGTTTCGTTTTCGAATGAATTCATGTTGCCCGCCAAGTTAATCCACGATGCGTCGCATGTCATTGGAGCAAGAGCAAGCGATCGCTTTTTGTCCAAGGTTGGCTTAGTCGGCGTTGGCACGATCCGGCGCTTGTCCGTTCGGTTGAGGGAAGTATCGCGCCATATCGTGCCCACTTGCGCGCAGAAGGATCGTGCCACCGTGGCACGATCCCAAAATCGCTAGAAAATGGCAGAATACTGGGAAACCATCGGCGCCGGGTGCGCCATTTCTTCCAAAGACTTGCAGGTCATGGTTCGTAAGCCGTCGAGAAGGCGGTCTGACGGGTGTTTCCGCGCGCTTCTTTCGGCCAGCCAGCAGGGCTGCTATCGACGACGCCTGTCTCATGGTTGCCGGAGCGTGGCATGGCGAAGCATCGCATCTATTCAGTCACCGTCGCGAGCGTCTATCCGCACTATATCGCGAAGGCCGAAAAGAAGGGCCGGACCAAGGCCGAAGTCGACGAAATCATCCGCTGGCTGACCGGATACAGCCAGCCGGCGCTCGATGCGCAGCTGGCGAACGCGACGAGCTTCGAGGATTTCTTCGGGCAAGCGCCGGAGCTCAATCCCTCGCGGTCGCTGATCACCGGTGTGATTTGCGGAATCCGGGTCGAGGAGATCGAGGAGCCGCTGATGCGGGAAATCCGATATCTCGACAAGTTGATCGACGAGTTGGCGCGCGGAAAGGCGCTGGCAAAGATATTGCGGGCCTGATGAGGCCGCGACCGCGGCGGTGACGCCCGTTTCCGGCCGTCACCGCCTGTCCGCGCTTCAGAGCGCCGAGCCGCCCAGCTTGTACGTGAGCTGCAGGAACACGCTGCGGCCGATGCTGTCGAACCAGCTGGTGTTGTAATAGGGATAGCTCGACCAGGTCGGGTCTTTCACCGGCATCTTGTCGAACAGGTTCCGGATCGTCAGCGAGCCGCGCAGATGGTCGGTGAAATCGACCTGCATCGTCGCGTTGAAGAGGTAGCTGGCCTTGATGAAGGCGTCCTCGTCATAGTTGGGCAGCTTGCCGAGCCGCGTGCCCGACAGCGTGAACTGCAGCCCCTCATTTTCCCAGCTGATGCTGCCGGTCGATTTGTCGCGCGGCAGATAATAGCCGCTGTCGACCGCCAGCTTGTCGATGATCGGATCGCCCGGATACTGCTGGAACGTGTGCTTGAACACGTGGCTGTGGCCGGCCGACAGGGTGAAGGTGCCGAAGCTGGTCGGCAGGCTGCCGCGGAAGGCAATGTCGAGGCCGCTCGTCTTTTCGCGCGCGATGTTGATCGGATTGACCCGGATCGACGAGATCTGGCCTGCGAGACCGCCGGTCGTGAAACGGTTGATGCGCGCGATCGCGTCCTGACAGGTCGGCGAGTTGATATCGACCGCGGTGCCGTTCTGCGTCTGGCCGATCCGGCAATCGGCTTCGTCGCGTGCAAGCTGGTCGGTGCTGAGATCGTCGACCTGGTTGTCGAGCGTCACGCGGAAATAATCGACCGAGACGTGCAGGCGGCTCGACGGCGCAAAAACGATGCCGGCGGTCAGCGTGCGACCGGTCTCGGCGTCGAGATCGCGGTTGCCGTTGCGGTTCACGACGATTCCGCTGCCCGAGTAGCTGCAATCGCCGATATCCTCGTCGGGCTCTTCGGTCCGGCAAAGATAATAGTCGTCGACGCTGCTTTGCACGTTGCCCGGACCCGTGAAGACATAATGAAGGTCGGGGGCGCGGAAGGCCGTGCCATAGGCGGCGCGGAACAGCAGGCTGTTCGTCGGCCGGACCTCGATCCCGCCATTATAGGTGAACTTTCCGACGTCGCGGCCCGCGAAGCCGAACGTGTCGTAACGCCCGGCGCCGGTTATTGTCACGAAATCGAGAACGGGCACGCGAAGCTCGCCGCCGATCGCGGCGTGGCTGCGCTTGCCTTCGCCGTCGCTGTCCTTCCAGCTGTAATAATAGTCGGTGAGCGCCAGCGGATCGGGGCGAAGATTATAGCCCTGCTTGCCATATTCGGCGACCGCGGCGAACCCGACCGGGCCGGCGGGAAGCTGGAACAGCTCGGTGTTCGTCAGCGTCGCCTGCAGGTTGTTCGTCCAGCTGTACGGGCGATAGACGGTATCGGCCGAAATGCTGTCATATTCGGAGGGCGTCAGCGCCCTGTAGAGCTTCACCGCCGGATCGGCGTTGTAGATCGGATAGCCGCTGTCCTCGTCGATACCGAGCTGCGGGCCGAGGAAGAAGTCTTGGGCCTTCTGGTTGATGATCTGCGGCCAGCGGACGACCGACTGATACCGGCTGTAGTTGAACGAAGCCTCATAGCTCCAGCTCTTGCCGAAATTGCCGCGGATGCCCGGCGTGATGCTGTACGTCGTCTGCTTGATGCGCTGCATTTCGAAACCGCCGGTTTCCTCCGGCGCGAACTGGCGCGACCAGTCGTCGATCGTGTCGTCGAACGCGTTGTAGAAGCTGTTGTCCGAGCTCGAAGACGAGTTTTCGAACGCCCAGCTCGTCACGTCGTACATCAGCCGGACCTTGCTGATCCCGAACTGGAAATCGGCGAAGAGCTTCGCATTGTCCGACAGCTCGTACGACATGGTGCCGAAGCTGTTGAAGCCCTTGCGGCCCGAAACGATCGTTCCGTAAGCGATCGATTCCTTGCTCCCGCAATAATAGCCGGGGCCGTAGTCATCGAGATCGGGGTCATATTCGCCGTAACGCGGGCGCGACGTATAGATTGTCGATCCGCGGTTCAGATGTGCCAGCCGTGCGCAGGTCGCAGCGCCGGGGTCGATATAGGTGTCGTCCTCGATGCTGTAGCGCAGGAAGGTGCGCCGCGCGATCGTGCTGACCGGGCTGTCCTCGGTGCTGTCCTGGATCGAACGATCATAGGCCCAGAGCGGACGCTGATCGAGATATTCGATCCCGCCCGAAATGTTGAAGCGATCGGTCGACCAGCCGCCGGTCGCCGTGAAGCGATGTGACATGCCGCCGCCATGCTCGGTCCGGCCGTGGCGATAGTCGAGCGTGATGCCGTCGAGCTTTTCCTTCATCTTGAAGTTGATGACGCCCGCGATCGCGTCCGAGCCGTAAATCGCCGATCCCGCGCCGCTGAGGATTTCAACCTTGTCGATCAGGCTGACCGGGATGTTCGAGATGTCGGTAAAATTGCTGCGGCCGATATAGGGCAGCGGGAAGTCGGCGATACGGCGGCCGTTGATCAGCACCAGCGTATGATTGGGGCCGAGGCCGCGCAGGTCGACCTGCTGCGCGCCCGGGGTGAAGTCGGCGCTGCTGCCCGACTGCGGGCTTTGCGTCTCGCCGCTGTTCTGCGTCATGGCGGCGAGCAGTTCGGGAACGCTGGTATAGCCGTTGGCCCGGATCGTGTCGGAATCGATCACGGTAACGGGCGAAGGGCCCTGATCCTTGATCGTCGGGATGCGCGAACCCGTGACGATGATTTCCTCGCCGCCGCTTTCCGCCTCCTGCGCAAACGCGGGCGCCACCAGCGCCGGCGCGCACACGCTCAGGCCCAAAAGGACGCGAAACGAACGCTTCCCGAATTTCGTCATCATACAACCCCTTGTCGTTTTGCGCGCATTTCGCTGTGCGAATCGCACGGGCGCGCTTCCCCTTCATTTCGTCGCACCCACTGAATCAGAAATTACCGATAGTTTCAATCAATATGCTCAATCAGGAAATCATATTGTCAATTTGACCGTTCATTATGTAACATCGTGCCACTCGGGCGCAGGCGAAAGGGACAAGCATATGCAGCATCGGATCGTGCGGAGCTTCTGGTTGCTGCTGGCGACGTTGGGACTGGCCCTCTCGTCGGCCGTATCGGCGAAAGAGGCGAAGGAGCAGGCGTACGAGCATTATGTGTTCGGCAAGCTCGACACGCCTACGCCGGGTCAGGTCTCCGGCGGCCTGCTGCTGATGGGAGGCGGCGACCGGAACATCGAATCGATGAAATGGTTCTTCCGCAAGGCCGGAAATGGTCACATCGTCGTGATCAGCGCATCCTATGGCAAGGAAATCGGCGAGGAATTCTACAACGATATCGGCGGGATCCAGTCGACCGAAATCTTCGTCTTTCATGCCCGCTCGCAATCGACGAACAGGAAGATTCTCGACCGGCTGCGCAAGGCCGACGGCATCTTCATCGCCGGCGGCGATCAGGCACGTTATGTCCGCTACTGGCGCGGCACACCGGTGGGCGACATCCTGAACGCGCATGTCGCGGCGGGCAAGCCACTTGCGGGGACCAGCGCCGGTCTCGCGATCCAGGGCGAGAAGCTCTACGGCGCAATGGACGACGGCAGTCTCCGCAGCCCCGAGGCACTCGCCGATCCGCTCGGACCCGCGAACACGATCGAGAGCGACTTTCTGCATTTCGCGTTGTTGAAAGGCGTCGTCACCGACACGCACTTCAAGGAGCGTGAGCGGCTGGGACGCCTCTTTGCCTTTGTCGCCAAGGCGCAGGTCGACCGGCCTGCGGACCAGCCCGCGATGATCGGGCTCGGCGTTGACGAGAGCGCGGCGCTGGCGGTTGAGCCCGACGGGTCGGGCCGCATCTATGCGACCGCACCCGACGGCTATGCCTGGGTCGTCGACGGTTCGGGATTGCGCGGCGTCACAGGGCGCGGGCCGCTCGATGCGCCGCGCGTCAAGGTCACCGGCGTCGGCCCGGGATCGGTCATCCATTTGCCATCGGGGCAGGTCGATAATCCGGTTTTCGTACGCAATTATGCCGCCCGCGCAGGCGAGGTCGTCGAGGTTCCCCGCTGGTCGCTCGCGGTCCATGGCGGGGCAGGGGTGATCGAGCGCGGGACGCTGTCGCCCGAGAAGGACAAGGCCTATCGGGCGGGGCTCGACGAAGCGCTTCGTGCCGGAAGCGCAGTGCTCGACAAGGGTGGTCCGGCGCTCGACGCGGTTGCCGCAGCCGTACGCGTGCTCGAGGATAATCCGCTGTTCAATGCCGGACGCGGCGCCGTCTTCACCGCCGAGGGAAAGAATGAACTCGATGCCGCGATCATGGATGGCAAGACGCAGAAGGCAGGCGCCGTCGCGGGCGTCACACGCACCCGCCATCCCGTCGACCTCGCGCGCGCCGTGATGGACAAGAGCCCGCATGTGATGCTGAGCGGTGCGGGCGCCGACCGCTTCTCGATCGAGCGCGGACTCGAACAGGTCGACCCGAGCTGGTTTCGTACCGAGGAACGCTGGCAGCAGTTGCTGCGCTGGCGTGAAAAGCAGACCGCGGCACTCGATCCGACGCATCTGTTCGGGACTGTCGGCGCGGTGGCGATCGACGCGGACGGCAATCTTGCCGCGGCTACCTCGACCGGCGGCATGACCGGCAAACGCTGGGGCCGCATCGGCGATTCGCCCATCATAGGCGCCGGCACCTATGCGAAGAACGGCCAGTGCGCGGTATCGGCGACCGGATCGGGCGAGTATTTCATCCGCGAAAGCGCAGCGCGGCAGGTCTGCGACCGCGTCGCCTGGCACGGCGAGAGCCTGAAGGATGCCGCACAGGCGACGATCCTGTCGGTTGGCGGGATCGGCGGCGATGGCGGCCTGATTGCGATGGGCCCCGACGGACGTCCGGCTTTTGCCATCAACGATCTTGGCATGTATCGTGGCCGCATGACCTCGGGCGGTGTTCCCCAGGCAGCGATTTTCGCTGATGAGAAATGGGCGGATTGATGTCCGGCGGCAGCGTCAATCTCGACGAGATCGACGAACGCCTGCTCACCCTGTTGCGCGACGATGCGCGGCAAACGATCGCGCAACTCGCGAAGGAGCTCGGCATATCGCGCGGGCAGATATATTCGCGACTGGCGCGTCTAGAGGAGGACAAGGTCGTCGCAGGCTATACCGTGCGTCTCGGCCACGCCTTTGCGGCGAGCCGCGTTCGCGCGCACATGATGATCAAGACATTGCCGCGCTACCATCGCGAGGTCGAACAGGCGCTGGCGGCGCTGCCGCAGGTGCAGGCGATCCACGCGATAAGCGGCGAATATGATATCATCGCAATGCTCGAAGCCGAGGACAGCATCCAGCTCAACGAGCTGATCGACGATGTCGGGCTGCTCGATGGGATCGAGCGCACGACGACCTCGGTCATTCTGGCAACCAAGATCGAACGATAACGCCGGCTAGAGAATTGTATCGAGCAGCCTGCGCAGGTGCCGTGCCGTTTCGCGCTGCGCCTGCGCGTCGCCTTGGAGTCTGACGAACTGCGTCGCAATGGCCATCCAGGTGTCGAACTGCGTACGGTCTTCGGCAGCGGAAACGGCGCCGATCCT
The DNA here is from genome assembly GCF_022024275.1 of Sphingopyxis sp. BSN-002. Classification (NCBI taxonomy): domain Bacteria; kingdom Pseudomonadati; phylum Pseudomonadota; class Alphaproteobacteria; order Sphingomonadales; family Sphingopyxidaceae; genus Sphingopyxis; species Sphingopyxis sp. BSN-002. Next base: position 606,882 of record NZ_CP091804.1, on the reverse strand, counting down.
CTCGGCGATAAGAACCGCGCCCCGCGCACCATGGGCGTCGTGAATCCTGCGAGCGCTGGTCTCGATCTTCCGGCTGTCGGCGGTCATCAGCTTTCTCCGGTCCGCGATGCCCCGATGTCGTGGACGGTGACCCCGGGCGAACGTCTGGAAACGCATCGCGGTGAGCCGCAGGAAAGTGGAAAACTGCGACCTGCACCCTTTTAACTGTCAACGCTGTCAGTTGCAACGGATACCGACTGTGCCGATCCGCAGCCGCGATTGGCCCGGCGCATAGCTATGCCCTGTTGCATCGGCGACCAACGTGCGACAACTGGCGGGTATCCGGGAAAGCAGCCGGCAAGGGAGAGTCATGAGCGAACAGATCGTTACGGTCGACATCGGCGGTACGCACGCGCGGTTTGCGATTGCGGAAGTCGCCGGGGGACGCGTGGTGTCGCTGGGCCAGGAAACCACGCTCCACACCAAGGATCATGCGAGCTTTCAGACCGCCTGGCAGGATTTCGAGCAGCGGCAGGACGGGACCTTGCCGCGCGCCGTCGCGATCGCGATCGCCGGGCCGACGCGCGGCGAGATCATCCGTTTCACCAACAATCCATGGATCATCCGTCCGGCGCTGATCGGCGAGAAGCTGAACGTCGACCGCTATGTGCTGGTCAACGACTTCGAGGCGGTGGGTCACGCAGTTGCGCAGGCCGATGCCGGCTATTTCGAGCATCTGGCCGGCCCCGATGAGCCACTTCCCGCCGCCGGAACGGTCAGTATCATCGGCCCCGGAACAGGGCTCGGCGTGGCGCATGTCTGGCGCGACGGCGGGCAATATCGCGTCCAGGCGACCGAGGGCGGCCATATCGACTTCGCGCCGCTCGACAGCATCGAGGACGCAATCCTTGCACGGCTGCGCAAGCGCCACCGGCGCGTGTCGATCGAACGGATCGTTTCGGGGCCGGGCATCGTCGACATCTATGAAACGCTAGCGAGCATGGAAGGGCGCGCAATCACGCCGCTCGACGACCGGACGATCTGGGCGCAGGCGATGAGCGGTGAAGATGCGCTCGCCGCGGCCGCCGCCGATCGTTTCTGCTTGTCGCTCGGCAGCGTCGCGGGCGATCTCGCGCTGGCGCAGGGTGCGTCGGGCGTCGTCATTGCGGGCGGCCTCGGCCTTCGCATCCGCGACCAGCTTGTCCGTTCGGGCTTTCCCGAGCGTTTCGTCGCCAAGGGGCGGTTCGAGAATTTCATGGCGGCGATCCCGGTCAAGCTGATCACGCATCCGCAGCCCGGCCTGTTCGGAGCTGCTGCAGCCTTTGCGCGTCAGCACGCCTGAGATTTCACTGGCGCAGCGCGGCTAAAATCGGCAGCAAGGATGCATGTCCTCACGCCCCGTCCTCGGTATCATAGCCTGCAACCGCACCGTCGGGACCGAGATCGCGCAGACGGTGATCAACCGTTATGCGACTGCGGCGATGCGTCATGCCGATTGTGCGGCGCTGATCATTCCGTCGCTGCCCGACTATATGCGCGCCGCCGAAATCGTGGGGCGGCTCGACGGGGTGTTGCTCACGGGGACGCCGTCGAATGTCGAGCCGGCGCGCTACCATGATCCTTCGGCGGGTGAGGGGCCGTTCGATCCCGATCGCGACACCATGATGCTTGAACTCGTCGAAGCAGTGATCGCGGCGCAGCGGCCCTTGTTCGGCATCTGTCGCGGCTTTCAGGAGATCAACGTCGCGCTTGGCGGGACGCTGCGGCGCGATACCTCGGCGAGCGAGCAATTGCTGCACCACCACGCGCCCGACGGCGTGGCGTTCGATGCGATGTTCGACCACCGACACAAGGTCGATCTGGTCGAGGGCGGGCTGCTCGCGGCGGCGTATGAGACGCCTTCGCTCGAGGTGAATTCGGTCCATTATCAGGGGGTCGACGAGCTCGCCGACGGTCTGGCGGTCGAAGCGCGGGCGCCCGACGGGCTGGTCGAAGCCTATAGCGCCCGGCCGAACGGCGCGCCGCTGCTTGCGGTGCAGTGGCACCCCGAATGGGCGACCGACGCCAACGACCAGAGCCAGACCTATTTCCACCTTCTCGGGCGCGCGTTAAGAGGCGAATTATGAACCGCCGCGTCACCCGCTACGACCGCTATCTCGCAAGGATCAGCTTCTCGCCCTGATTGTCCGGACCCGGTTTCTTTCGGTTTCCAGACATTCAGGAGTTTTGACATGCCCCGCAATCACGACATCGCCGAACTGCGCCGCCTCGACGTCGCGCACCATCTTCCCGCACAGGCCGACTGGGCCGAGATCGAACGGCTGGGCGGCAGCCGCATCATCACCCATGCCGAGGGTTGTTACATCACCGACGGCGACGGGCACCGCATCCTCGACGGGATGGCGGGCCTGTGGTGCGTCAACGTCGGCTATGGCCGCGAGGAACTGGTCGAGGCGGCGGCGGCGCAGATGCGCGAGCTGCCCTTCTACAACACCTTCTTCAAGACCGCGACGCCGCCGACCGTAACGCTGGCGGCGAAGATCGCTTCGCTCACCGGCAACCGCCTGCCGCATATCTTTTTCAATGCCTCGGGCAGCGAGGCGAACGACACCGTGTTCCGCATGGTGCGCCACTATTGGAAGCTGAAGGGCGAACCCAAGCGCACCGTCTTCATCAGTCGCTGGAACGCCTATCACGGTTCGACCGTCGCGGGCGTCTCGCTCGGCGGGATGAAGGCGATGCATGCGCAGGGCGACCTGCCGATCCCCGGTGTCGAACATGTCCGCCAGCCTTATTATTTCGGCGAAGGGCAGGGGATGACCGAGGAAGAGTTCTGCGACGCCTGCGTGCAGGCGATCGAGGACAAGATCCTCGAAGTCGGCCCCGAAAATTGCGCCGCCTTCATCGGCGAGCCGGTGCAGGGCGCGGGCGGCGTCATCATCCCGCCCAAGGGATACTGGCCCAAGGTCGAGGCGGTCGCACGCAAATATGGCCTGCTGGTCGTCGCCGACGAGGTCATCTGCGGTTTCGGGCGCACCGGCAAGATGTGGGGCCATGAGACGATGGGCTTTACGCCCGACCTGATGCCGATGGCGAAGGGGCTGTCGTCGGGTTATCTCCCGATCTCGGCGACCGCGGTCGCAAGCCATGTCGTCGATGTGCTGAAGACCGGCGGCGATTTTGTCCACGGCTTCACCTATTCGGGTCACCCGGTCGCCGCGGCGGTCGCGCTCAAGAATATCGAGATCATCGAGCGCGAGAAGCTGGTCGAGCTGACGGGCAGCCTGACCGGTCCGCATCTTTCCAAGGCGCTCGCGACGCTGAACGATCATCCGCTCGTCGGGGAGACGCGCTCGATCGGGCTGCTCGGCGCGGTCGAGATCGTCGCCGACAAGGCGACGCGTGCGCGCTTCGGCGGCGCCGAGGGGACCGCGGGGCCGATGGCGCGCGATGCGTGCATCGCGAACGGGCTGATGGTGCGCGGCATCCGCGACAGCCTGGTCATGTGCCCGCCTTTGGTCATCACCACCGACCAGATCGACGAGATGGTTGCCATTATCCGCAAATCTCTCGATGAGGTGCTGCCGAAACTCCGCGCACTCTAAACAGGAAAGCCCAAGACTTTATGCCCTCTGGCCTTTTTGCCCTGCTCGACGATATCGCCACCATCGCAAAGGTGGCGGCCGCGAGCATCGACGATATCGGCGCCGCGGCGTCGAAGGCCGGAGTCAAGGCGGCGGGGGTCGTGGTCGACGATACCGCGGTGACCCCGCGCTACGTCACCGGCTTCACCCCCGACCGCGAGCTGCCGATCATCTGGCGGATCACCAAGGGATCGATCTTCAACAAGCTGGTGCTGATCCTGCCGGCGCTGCTGGTGCTGTCGACCTTCGTCCCGTGGGCGATCACGCCGCTGCTGATGCTCGGTGGCGCCTATCTGTGCTTCGAGGGCGCCGAAAAGGTGCTGCACTCGCTGCAGGAGGACAAGACGAGCCTCGAGGAAGACGCCGAGATCGTCGCCGACAAAAATCACGAAGAGGAGATGGTGAAGGGCGCGGTGCGCACCGACTTCATCCTGTCGGCCGAGATCATGGTGATCGCGCTCAACGAGGTTCTCGACGAGCATCTCGCGATGCGTGCGGCGACGCTGGCGCTGGTTGCGGTGCTGATCACCGTTGCGGTCTATGGCGTCGTCGGGCTGATCGTGAAGATGGACGATATCGGTCTGCACATGGCGAAGGAAGGCAACAAGGCACGCCGCGCCATCGGGCGCGGGCTTGTCGATTTCATGCCGAAGCTGCTCGCCGCGCTGGCGGTCATCGGCACCGCGGCGATGCTGTGGGTCGGCGGCCAGATCGTGCTCCACGGCCTCGACGAATATCATATCGGCGGGCTCGGCCACTGGCTGCACGATGCCGCGCACGCGATTGGCGGCGGGCTGCCGCTGGCGGGGCTCTGGGAATGGCTGATCAACGCCGGCGGCGCGGGCGTGTTCGGGCTGCTGCTCGGCGGGCTGATCGTCGGCGCGCTGCATTTCCTGCCGGGCAAGAAGGCGGCGCACTAATATTCATAACCGTCACTCCGGCTCAGGCGGGAGTCTCGCCTAGGCGTTGATCCGCGAAGTCGAGATCCCGGCCTCCGCCGGAATGATGTGCTTGAGTTTTAGCCCAGCAACACCACCGGGCTGTCGGCGCGCCAGTGCATGCTGACCTTGTCACCCCAGGTGAAATCTTCCTGGTCGTGGCGCGACAGGTTCGGGCGCGAGACGCGGATGCGGGCGCCGCCTTCCAGCTCGATCTCGAACAATGTGATGTCGCCGAGGTAGCTCATGCCGTGGATCTTGCCGCGCGCGAAATTATAGCCTTCGGGTGCATCCTGCGCCGCAGCTTTGACCGCCTTGCCCTCGCCCGGCACGTGGAGATAGATTTTCTCGGGACGCAGCGCGATCCAGACGTCGGCGCCGTGCGGTCCTGTGACGCCATGATTGAGATAGACCTTGCCGAGCCCCGGACACTCGACGGCCGCTTTGTCGGGCTCGTCGAGGGTCAGCTTGCCCTCGAAGATGTTCACCGAGCCGACGAAATCGGCGACGAAGCGGTTGGCGGGATATTCATAGAGGTCCGACGGGGTCGCGAGCTGCGCCACTTCGCCCTTGTTGATGACGCCGATGCGGCACGCCATCGACAGCGCCTCGTCCTGATCGTGGGTCACCGTGACGAAGGTGATGCCGACCTTTTCCTGCAGCTCTGAAAGCTCGAACTGCATCTGCGCACGGAGTTTCGCATCGAGCGCCGACAGCGGCTCGTCGAGCAGCAGCACCTTGGGCCGCATGACGAGACTGCGCGCGAGCGCGACGCGCTGGCGCTGACCGCCCGACATCTGGTCGGGCATGCGGCTTTCGAACCCGCCGAGCTTCACCAGTTCGAGCGCCTCGGCGACTCGGTCCTTGACCTCGCCGCCCTTCACGCCGGCGATCTTCAAGCCATAGGCGACATTGTCGGCGACGCTCATGTGCGGAAACACGGCATAGCTCTGGAATACCATGTTCACCGGGCGCTTGTTCGGCGGAATGCCGGCCATGTCCTGTCCGTCGATCAATATCCTGCCTTCGGTCGGCAGTTCGAACCCCGCGATCATGCGCAGCAGCGTCGTCTTGCCGCAGCCTGAAGGGCCGAGCAGGACGAAGAATTCGCCCGCGAGAATGTCGAGGCTGACATTGTCGACCGCCGCCACCTTGCCGAAGCGTTTGGTGACATTCTGGATCTGGATGATCGGCGGCTTGGTATCGGTCATGGTCAGTGGGTTTCCGCGATGGCCTTCACGCCCTGAAGCTTCAGCGCGACGGCAGTCAAAACGATGGTCAGGACAATCAGGATGGTCGAGGCGGCGTTGACCTCGGGCGTTACCGAGAAGCGCAGCATCGAATAGACTTTCACCGGGAAGGTGACAGTGTCAGGGCCGCTGGTGAAATAGGTGATGACGAAATCGTCGAGGCTGAGCGTGAACGACAGCAGCGCGCCGGCAATGAGCGCCGGCTTCATATGCGGGATCAGCACGTCGCGGAACATCTGCCATTCGCCGGCGCCAAGGTCCTTCGCAGCTTCTTCCTGCTCGCGGTTGAAGCTCGCGAGACGCGACCGCACGACCATCGTCACAAAGGGAAAGCAGAAGGTAATGTGGGCGATCGTGATCGCGCTGAGGTTGAACGGCCAGACGAGGTCGGTCGGCCACTGCACCTTTGCGAAGAACATCAGGAAAGCGACGCCCATGCAGATTTCGGGAACGATGATCGGCAGCGAGATCGTTCCGTCGACCGCGCTCTTGAGCGGGAAGCGGAAGCGCCAGAGCATCACCGCAGAGATGGCGCCGAGGATCAGGCTGGCGATCGTTGCCAGCGCGGCGATGGTCAGCGAATTGACCAGCGCCTCGACCAGCACGTCGTTGTTCAGCGCCTTGTCGTAATATTTCATCGTGAAGCCGCGCCACACGACGTTGCGCTTGCTGTCGTTGAAGCTGAAGATCATCAGCACTATCAGCGGCGCATAGAGAAAGACCATCACCGCGCCGACCCACAGCCGCATCCACAGGGTGCGGCTATATTCGAGCGGTGCACGCGGAGTGCGGCTGAACAGCGCCATCAGTGAAGCTCCGGCACTTTGCGGCGCATCGACTGCAGCGCGATCAGGATGAACATCGCATAGATCAGAATGAAGGAGAGCGCAGCGCCGAAGGGCCAGTCGTTCGCCTTCTTGAACTGGCGCTCGATCACGTTGGCGATCATCTGGCTGTCGGTGCCGCCCATCAGGTCGGGGGTCAGATAGGCGCCGAGCGCGGGGATCAGCGTGATCATCACGCCCGCGACGATGCCCGGCGCGGCGAGTGGGACGACGATGCGCATGATTGTGCGGAAATGGCCGGCGCCCAGATCGAGGCTCGCCTCGATCAGGCTGCGGTCGAGCCGGTCGAGCGCGGCATAGAGCGGCAGGACCATGAAGGGCAGGTGGACATAGACGAGCCCGAAAACGACCGCGAAATTATTGAAGAGAAGCTGTGCGGGTTCCCATGTCGGGAGCGGTTGGAGCCCGATAAGCGTCTTGATCCAGCTCGCACCGCCCCACAGCGCCTCGAGCCCCTTGTTCGCATAGCCCTGCTGCCCGAGGATGATCATCAGCGCATAGGTGCGCACCAGCAAATTGGTCCAGAAGGGCAGCATGATGCCGAGCAGCAGCCACGGCCGCCATTTCTCGCTGGCGAAGGTAATCGCCATCGCGACGGGAAAGCCGACGATCAGGCAGATCAGCGTGACGAGCGCGGCGACCGCGAAGCTCTTGCCGAAGATGCTGAGGTAGAGATATTCGGTCGCGCGCTTGTAATTGTCGAGCGTTCCCGAAATGTCGATTTCGTTGAGCCCGGCGTTCTGACCGAAGCTGTAGACCCAGACGATCCCCATCGGGATGACGAAGAAAAGGATCGTCCACAGCAGGGTCGGCAGCGAAACCGCCGCGAAGACCCGCTTGTTCGTTTTCCAGTCCTGCTCGGCCACCCCCCGATGCCTCCTTCAGGCCGTTACGATGCCCGCACCTTGGTGAAGGCTTCCTCATAGAGCGGCTGCAGCTTCTCGTTGAACTTCGCATATTCGCATTTTGCGAGGATATCCGCAGGCGGGAAGATGACCGGGTTGTTCTTGTAGCTTTCGGGCATCAGCGCCTTCGCCGCGGCGTTCGGGGTCGGATAGAGAATCTTTTCCGTGATCTTCTTGTCGACTTCGGCGTCGAGCATATAGTTGATGAAGGCGTGCGCGTTTTTCGGGTGCGGCGCCCCCTTCGGAATGCACAGCGTGTCCGAATTGAACTGGCTGCCTTCCTTCGGCACGATGAAGTCGAGATCGTCATCCTCGGTCATCACCTGCGCGATGTCGCCATTATATTCGAGCACGACGTCGCAGTCGCCCTTCATCAGTAGATCCTGCCCGTCGTCCTCGTGGAATTTCTTCACATTGGGCTTTTGCTTGATCATCATTGCCGAGATCGTCTCGATATCGGCGGGGGTCAGCGCGTTGACCGATTTGCCGAGATATTTGCCGTAAAGGCGGAACATGTCGCCCGCCTCCGACAGCCAGGCGATGCGGCCGGCATATTCGGGGCTGTCGAACAGCACTTTCCAGCTGTCGGGCTTCGTTTTGACCTTCGACTTGCGATAGCCGATGCCGAGAACCAGCCAGGTGTAGGGCATCGAGAATTTGCGGCCCGGATCATAATCGACGTTGATGAAGCTCGGCTCGATATTCTTGATATTCGGGATCTGCGCATGGTCGAGCTGTTGCAGCATGTCGGCGCGGATCATGCGCTCGACGAAATCGTTCGACGGGACGATCACGTCATAGCCGGGGTTGCCGGCCTTGAACTTCGCGAACAGCGTGTCGTTGCTGTCGAAAAGGTCCATCGTGACCTCGACCCCGGACGATTTCTTGAAATCGTCGAGCGTCGTTTCGCCGATATAGGTATCCCAGTTGTAGAAGTTGAGCTTGGCTTCCTCGCCGTTCGCGAGCTTCTTGCCTTCGCCCTTGCTGCAGGCCGCGAGGCCGCCGCCAAAGCTGATCCCGACCGCTGCCACCCCGAGGGCCTGCAAGAGCGAGCGACGACCCCGGTTTTGTTTCAGCAGTTCGTTCAGATCCATGGCTGGCCTCCCTGTTATGTGACGCCAAGCTGACTCAATAATGTCACCTTGGGAAGAGGCTTTTTTGCGCTGCACCAAGAATTTTTGGAACATTCATGCGTTGCGCAGATACCAGTCGTAATCGAGGGTGGGGACGACGCTGAAATAATTGTCCTGTTCGACGCGTTTCACGATGCTGAACATGTCGACGAAGCGTGTCCCAAGATAGTCGCGCATCAGGGCCGACTCATGAAAGCGGTCGACCGCTGCAAACCAGTTCGACGGCGGCTTGTCGTCGCCGCTGCTGCCGCGGTCATAGCCGTTGCCTACGACCGCGGTGCCCGGATCAGCCTTGGTCGTCATGCCATGATGCATGCCGGCGAGTACCGCCGCGACCGCGAGATAGGGGTTGGCGTCGGCGCCGCAGGCGCGATGCTCGACATGGCGGCTCGGCGGCGGACCGGCGGGGATGCGGAACGAGACGGTGCGATTGTTGACGCCCCATGTCGGCGCGACCGGAGCATAGCTGTTCGCCTTGAACCGGCGATAGCTGTTCGCGTGCGGCGCGAATAGTGCGAAGCCGTCGCCGACGGTGCCGATCATGCCGCCGATGGCGTGGCGGAGCGCGGGCGTGCCTTCAGGGTCGTCGCTCGCGAAGATGTTGCTGCCCGCATCGTCGTTGACCGAGACGTGAATGTGCATGCCGCTGCCCGCCTGATCGGCGAAGGGCTTGGCCATGAAGGTGGCTTCGAGGCCCTGTTGCTGGGCGATCGCCTTGACGAGCCTTTTGTACATGATCGCATCGTCGCAGGCGCGGAGCGCATCGGGCTTGTGGCGCAGGGTCAGCTCGAACTGGCCGGGGGCGAATTCGGAGATCGCGCTTTCGAGCGGCAGGTCCTGCACATCGGTCGCGGCGTAGAGCGCATCGAAGAAGGGGCGGAAATCATCGAGTTCGCGGAGGCCATAGACCTCGACATTGCGCGGTGTGTCACGACTGTAGGCGGGGCGGGCCGGGCGGACCTTGCCGTCGCGGGCGCGGCGCGGGTCGACGAGATAGAATTCGAGCTCGACCGCGAGGACGGGGGTCAATCCATCGGCGGTGAAGCGGTCGATGACGCGGCCGAGGACGTGGCGCGGATCGAGGTCGTGCGGGGTGCCGTCAAGCTCATAGAAGTCGACGAGGAATTGCGCTGCGGTTTCGCCGCCCCATGGGGTACGGACGAGCGTGCCGGGGATCGGCTTCATCGATCGGTCGGCGTCGCCATCCTCCCAGACGAGGCCGGTTTCGACGGTGTCCTGTCCGGTGATGTCGACGACGGTGATCGAGCCGGGGAACATGCGGCCGCTTTCATAGACCGCGAGCACCTCATGCTGGCGGAGGCGCTTGCCGCGCGGGACGCCGCCGAAATCGGTGTAGATCATTTCGATCGAATCGACGTCGGGATTGGCCTTGAAAAATTCCTCGGCTTCCGACCGCGGCGCGATCACGCCCGATGACTTCGACATCGCCCCTCTACTCCTTCAACGCCTTTATGCAGTCGGCGAAGCCGCCGACGAGCCGGTCGATTTGATCGTCTCCGGTAACGGGACTCACCAACATCATATTGTGGAACGGCGCCAGCAAAATCCCGCGATTGGCGAGGAAGAGGTGGATCGCAGCTTCGAGTTCGGGGTGCATCGCCGCCTTCGCCTCGCCGCCGTTGCGGGGCGGGGCGGGGCAGGTCAGGAACTCGACGCGCGCGCCGACCTGGGTGACGTGCCAGTCGAGACCGGCATTGGCGATCTCCGTCTCAAGTCCAGTGACGAGTCGCGCAGCGCCGCGGAGCATATGATCGTAGGCGGCGGGCGTGATGACCTCGCCGAGCATCGTATCCATCGCGGTGATCGCGAGGGCGTTGGCCGAGAGGGTGGTGCCGATGCCGCTGTGACCGGCGGGGCGCGATGCGTTGAGCGCGGCCATGCGTGCGGCGACTTCGGTGCTGAAGCCATAAACCGCGCAGGGGACGCCGCCGCCGATCGACTTGCCGACCACCATCAGATCGGGCCGCGGACCGTGGGTGACGCCATGGCCGCCATAGCCCGAGGAGATGGTGTGGGTTTCGTCGAGCACGAGCAACGTGCCGGTCTCGTCGCAGAGCGCTCGGAGCGTTTGCAGGAAGCCGGGGGCATCGCGGACCATGCCGACGTTGGTCATCACCGGCTCGGCGAGGACGCAGGCGACGTCACCGGCGCGCAGAGCGGTCGCGAGCGCTGCCTCGTCGTTGAATTCGATCACGGCGGTCGTGTCGCGCAGGTCGTGGACCTGGCCGATCAGGCTTGCGCGCATCGTCGGCGTGCCGGCTTTCAGGTCGACGAAGGCGTCGTCGACCGCGCCGTGATAGGCGCCGTTGAAGGTCAGGACCTTGCGTCGCTCGCTTATCCCGCGGCACCAGCGGATGACGGCGCGGTTGGCTTCGCTCGCGGTGGTGGTGACCTGCCATTGCGGGAGGCCGAACATCGCGGCGAGCCTCGCGGATAGTGCTGCGCCGCGTTCGGTGGGCAGCATATAGCTGAGCCCTTCGCCGGCTTGCCTTGCAAGCGCGGTGGCAAGGGCGGGGGGTGAGTGTCCGAACAGGCTGGCGGTGTCGCCGAGGCAGAAGTCATCGTAGGTCTGGCCGTCTATGCTGGTTAGCATGGCGCCCTTTGCCGACGCCGCGACGATCGGTACGGGGCTCGGCCAGTCCCTCATCCAGTGAAAGGGGACCGACTGGAACCAGCCGGTCGCCGCCGCCCGATGCGCGAAGGCGCGCGGGTTGGCGGCGCGGAAGCGATCGGCTTCGCGCGCCGCGACGCGAGCGATGGCGGCGTCGGCGATCACCCGAGCTTGTCCTTCATTGCATAGTAGAGGAGGCCCAGGGTGGCGAGCGGTCCGCGCAGCCATTTGCCGCCGGGGAAGGGCTTGGAAGGCAGATTTGCCAGGACGTCGAAGCGCTCGGCGGTCCCGGCAAGCGCCTCGGCGACCAGTTCGCCGGCCACCGTCGTGATGAGTGCGCCGTGGCCCGAGAAGCCATGCGCGTAAAAGACATTCCCGCGCCTTCCGACATGCGGGAGCCGGTTGAGCGTCACCGCGACGGCGCCGCCCCAGCCATAGTCGATCTTTGCGTCAGCGATTTGCGGGAACACCTCGGCCATGAAGGGGCGAACGAAAGCGTCGATGTCGCGCGGCGGTGTCTGTGAGTAACGCTCGCCGCCGCCGAAGATGAGGCGCTTGTCGGCGGAAAGGCGGAAATAGTTGAGCACGAAGCGGCTGTCGGCGACCGCGGCGTCGCTCGGCAGCAGATCATCGGCGTTTGCGAGAGGCGCGGTCGCGATGTTGTAGTTCATGATTGGCACAGTGTAGCGGCCGAGGTCGGGCTCGACCTCGCCGATCCAGCTGTCGGTCGCGTCGATCACGAAGCGCGCGCCGACATGCGCGCGATCGGTCATCATGCCCGGCCCTTCAGGATTATCGGTGATCCGGTGAACGCGTTCGCCCTCCCAGATGCGGACGCCGGCGGCTTCGGCGGCGCGGGCGAGACCTATCGAATAGTTCAGCGGATGGAAATGCCCGCCCTGCGGGTCATGGACGCCGCCGTGGTAAAGCGGGCTAGCGATATGCGCGCCCATATCGGGTTTGGCGACGACGTCGGTTGGGTAGCCGAAACGGTCCGCGAGATAGTCGGCTTCGCGCCGCATCGCGTCGAAATCCTTCGGTGTCCACGCCGCTTCGAGATGGCCGGCCTTCAGGTCGCAATCAATGCCGTGCTTGTCGATCCGCGCTTTCACGCGCTGGTCGCGCCAGCAAAGGTCGAACAGCGCATCGGCGCGGTCACGGCCGAACTCTTTCTCCAGCTCCGATGCGCTCCAGCGCAGCCCGGGGATCAGCTGGCCGCCGTTGCGGCCCGATGCGCCGAAGCCGATATGCTCCCGCTCGATCAGGATCACGGAAAAGCCGCGCTCGGCACAGGCGAGGGCGGCGCTCAGGCCCGTGAAGCCGCCGCCGATCACCGCAACGTCGCAGCTGCAATTGTCGCCGTTGAAGGGTTGCGGCCGCCACGCATGCGCGGTGGCAGCGTAATAGCTATGGTTCAGCGGATCGGTCATTCAGACCCGCATCAGCAGATGTTCGCGCTCCCAGCTCGACACCACCGACTGATAGTTGAACAGCTCATAATCCTTCACCGCGAAGAAGATTTCGAAGAAATCGTCGCCGAGCAGATTGCGGACCTTCTTGCACGAGCTGAAGCGGTCGAGCGCCGCCTCGAGCGTGCGGGGCAGGGTGCGCGCGCGGTTATAGGCGCTGCCGGTGATGGGCTGCGGCGGAACCATGCGGTCGATCATCCCGATGTAACCGCAGACGAGCGAGGCGGCGATCGCCAGATAAGGATTGCTGTCGGCGCCGGGCAGACGGTTTTCGACGCGGCGATTGGCCTTGTCCGACACCGGCACGCGGAAGCCGCAGCTCCGGTTGTCGATGCCCCACTGGACGTTGATCGGCGCGGCGCTGTCGGGGCGCATCCGGCGGAAGCTGTTCACGTTCGGCGCCCACATCGGCGAGATCTGCGGCATGAAGCGGATGAGCCCGGCGACGTACGAACGGAACGCCGCACTGTCGCGGCCGTTCGCGGTCGAAAAGAGATTCTTGCCGGTGGAGATGTCGACGACCGACTGGTGGATGTGCATCGCGCTGCCCGGCTGGCCCGCCATCGGGTTCGCCATGAAGGTCGCATAGACGTCGTGCTGCTTCGCGACGTTGCGCACGACGCGCTTGAACAGGAAAACTTCGTCGGCGAGGCGCAGCGGATCGCCATGCTCGAAATTGACCTCGAGCTGCGCGGCGCCCATTTCATGGATCATCGTGTCGATATCGAGCCCCATCAGCTCGCAATCGTCATAGATATGGTCGATGATATCCTCATATTCGTTCATCGCTTCCAGCCCGTAAGGCTGGCTGGCGCTCTCGCTCCGCCCCGACTGGCCTACGGGCGGCGTCAGCGGGAAGTCGGGGTCGGCATTCTGCGAGACGAGGTAGAATTCGACCTCGGGCGCGATGATCGGTTTCCAGCCCTTGTCCGCATAGAGGCCGAGCACCTTCTTCAGGATCGTGCGCGGCGCGATATCGACCTCGGTCCCGTCGCCGTTGAAGGCGTCGGCTATGACGAAGGCGGTCGGCGAGGTGAAGCCGGGCGCGACGCAGATCGTGCTCGGGTCGGCGATCAGTATCTTGTCGGGATCCTTGTCCCAGATATCGTCGATGTCTTCGGGATAGTGGCCGTCGATCGTGCAGATGAAGACGCTGCCCGGGATGCGGAGCGACTTGTCCTTGACCGAGGAGAGGAACTTCTTGGCGGGCAGAACCTTGCCGCGCTGAACCCCGTTGATGTCGGGGACGATACATTCGACTTCGTCGATTTTATGGTCGCTGATCCATTGTTCCAGATTGACTGACATGAGCCCCCGATTGGGCCGAGGAGCCGGCCCGTTTGTGGAAGGCCAGCCTATCGCAAGCTTGGACGAAGCGCCAGAGGGGCCGTTATCGGCCATTTTCGGAGTTGCCAGCCGCCTTGGCGCCCGCCAGATTGCGCGCTCGCGAAGCCAAGGGAGACGGACGGCGATGAGGGGTGACAACGACCAGCTGGCGGCATTCTGGATGCCGTTCACCGCGAACCGCGCGTACAAGGCGAACCCGCGCCAGCTCGTCTCGGCGAGCGGTATGTATTACCGGTCGAGCGACGGGCGCGAAATCCTCGATGGCACCGCGGGCCTGTGGTGCAGCAATGCCGGTCACTGTCGGCCCGAGATTACCGAAGCGATTGCGAAAGCCGCTGCTACGCTCGACTTTGCGCCGACCTTTCAGCTCGGGCATCCATTGCCCTTCGAGCTGGCGCAGCGCCTTGCCGAACTGATGCCCGAAGGGCTTGATCGCATCTTCTTCGCCAACAGCGGATCGGAGTCGGTCGACACCGCGCTGAAGATCGCGCTCAACATCCAGCGGGCAAAGGGGCAGGGGACGCGGACCCGGCTGATCGGGCGCGAGCGCGGTTATCATGGGACAGGATTCGGCGGGATCAGCATCGGCGGGCTCGTCAACAATCGCCGCGCGTTCGGCGGCGGGCTGCCGGGGGTCGATCACATCCGCCACACCCACGACATCGAACGCAACGCCTTCACGAGGGGTTTTCCGCAGCATGGTGCCGAACTGGCCGACGACCTTCAGCGGCTCGTCGACCTGCACGGCGCCGACACGATCGCGGCTGTGATCGTGGAGCCAATGGCGGGCTCGACGGGCGTCCTGATTCCGCCCGTCGGCTACCTCCAGCGGCTGCGTGAAATTTGCGACCGGCACGGCATCATCCTGATTTTCGACGAGGTGATCACCGCTTTCGGCCGCGTCGGCGGCGCGACCGCATCGGAAACCTGGGGCGTCACGCCCGACATCATCACGATGGCCAAGGGCCTGACCAACGCCGCGGTGCCGATGGGGGCGGTCGCGGTGAGGCGCGAGTTGCACGACGCGGTGATCGACAGCGTGCCCGGCGGGATCGAGCTGTTCCATGGCTATACCTATTCGGGCCATCCGCTGGCGAGTGCGGCGGGTCTCGCGACGCTCGATCTCTATGCGCGCGACGGACTGCTCGACCGCGCGACCGAACTCGCCGCCTATTGGGAAGATGCCGCGCACAGCCTGAAAGGCCGCCCCCATGTCATCGACATCCGGACCATCGGCCTTGTCGCCGGTATCGAACTCGAACCACGGCCCGGAGCGCCGACCGCGCGCGCGATGGAGCTGTTCCATGCCTGTTTCGACAACGGGCTGCTGGTGCGCGCGACGGGCGATATCATCGCGCTTTCGCCGCCGCTGATCGTCGCGAAGGAACAGATCGACGAGATGTTCGGCAAGATCGCTGACCTGCTGGACACGATCGGCTGACATCGCCGCAGATTTGCCACGGCCTGTGGACGGATCGGCGCCGCTGTTCCGTAACGGGACAAGCACGATATGGTCAATCCGCGCGCGATGGGTTAAGGGGCGGCTGCGCCGGGTTCGGCGAATCTCCCTTTAAAACAGGTTATTACAGTGTCCCTTGCCCTTCGTTCCTTCGCCCCGGCGGCCTTTGTCGCGGCGACGCTCGCGGTTTCGCCCGTGCTTGCCCAGTCCGCTTCGACGATCACGGGGATCGACGCGCTCAAGGAATGGAATCTCGTCGTTCTCGGCAATCTCGAATCGTCGTCGGAGGTCGAGGGACGGACGTTCGTCGGCGGAAACCTGACCGGCAATTCGTCCAACTATAATATCCGCGGCGGTTCGCCTTCGCCGAACGGCCAGCCGGGTCTGACGGTCGTCGGCGACGTGAACGGCGGACACAAGAATTTGAACAACGGATCGGGCGCCGTCGTCGGTGGCAACGTCAACAGCGGGTTCAACCTCAACGGTTCCCCGCAGACGGTGAAGGTCGGCGGCACGATCAGCAATACGAACGTCAATCAGAATACCGTCGTGTCGAACCTCGGCACGAGCGACCCGGCTTTCACGGTCCGGCTTCAGCAGCAGAAGAGCGATCTCAAGGACAGCATGGGCAGCCTGTCGTTCAGCATGGGAACGCTGACCTCGAACAGCCAGCTGACGATCCAGGGCAATCGCGGTACCTTCAATGCCCAGCCGAACGCACAGGGCATGGCGGTTTTCAACATCACCGCGGCCGATCTCGACAAGATCGGCGAAATCCAGTTCAACCTGAACGGCGCCGACACCGCGATCGTCAATGTCAGCGGCCGTGTCGTCAATCTGAACGACAATTTCCTCGGCGGCACGAACAACCTTGGCGAGCATGTGATCTGGAATTTTCCGGATGCCGAGCAACTCAATGTGACGACCGCGTGGGGCGGTTCGGCTCTCGCGCCGCTCGCCGATGCCGAGACGCGCAACTATATCCAGGGGTCGGCCGTCTTCGGCAATCTGAAGCAGAATGGCGAGATGCACGTCGGCACTTACGCGGGTACCTATACCCCTCCGTCCGGCGGGTCGTCGTCGGGGGGCGGGTCTTCGGGTGGCGGATCGAGCGGAGACCCCGTCGCGGTGCCCGAGCCCGAGATGCTTGGCCTGTTCGGGGTGAGCGTCGCGGCGCTGCTCTATTTCCGGCGGCGCCGCGCGAAGCGCGGAGACTAGGCTTCGCCCGCCAGCGGGAAGGTCACCGAGACCTTGGTGCCTTTGCCGAGCTCGCTTTCGATATCGAGCTGGCCCTGATGACGCTCGCTGATATGCTTGACGATCGCGAGGCCGAGGCCGGTGCCCCCGACCGAGCGGCTGCGCGCCTCGTCGACGCGATAGAAGCGTTCGGTCAGGCGGGGGATGTGGTCGGGCGCGATGCCTTCGCCTTCGTCGCGGACGGACAGCCGGACGCGCTGCCCCTCGCGCAGCAGTTCGACCGTGACGGGCGTACCGTCGCGGCCGTATTTCATCGCGTTGGATATGATATTGTGCGCAAGCTGGCCTAGCTGGGCGGCGTCGCCGAGAACCGGTTGGCTGCCGTCTCCCGGTATCGCGACGATATCCTTTGGCCGCGCCTTTTCGCTATCCTGAAGCTGGGCGATCGTCGTACGCACAATGGCTGCCAGATCGACGGACGCCGTCGGGCGCCGGAAGCGA
The DNA here is from genome assembly GCF_022024275.1 of Sphingopyxis sp. BSN-002. Taxonomy (NCBI): domain Bacteria; kingdom Pseudomonadati; phylum Pseudomonadota; class Alphaproteobacteria; order Sphingomonadales; family Sphingopyxidaceae; genus Sphingopyxis; species Sphingopyxis sp. BSN-002. The sequence continues at coordinate 589,583 of NZ_CP091804.1, read as the reverse complement.
TCGGCTTCGACGCGCGATATCGAGAGAAGGTCGATGACGAGCTGTTGCATCCGTCCCGCCTCACGTTCGATGATCGACAGAAAGCGATGCCGCATGGGGGCGTCTGCCTCGCCGTTCATATCCTGCAGCGTCTCGACGTAACCGAGAATAGCGGCGAGAGGCGTGCGCAGTTCATGGCTGGCGTTGGCCACGAAGTCGGACCGCATCCGGTCGGCAGCGTCGATCGCGGAGCGGTCGGAGAGAAAGATGATGCGGTCGCTGCCCGACAATGTCGCTATGCGCATCGTCCATCGCTGTCCGGGGCGCGGAAAATCGACGAGATTGAGCGTTTCGAGTGGGCCGTCCCCGCCGATCCGCGCCAGCCATTCGGTCGCCGCGGGGTGCCGGATCGCCGTGCGGATGTCGGCGCCGACGATGTGCCGGCCGAGGAGGCGGACGGCGGCGTCGTTGACGATGGTCACGACATTGCCCGAGATGCCGATCAGCGGCTCTTCTTCCTGATCGACCCACAGCGCGAAGTCGGGGTGGCGAAGAAGCGAAACGGGCGGCGCCTCGACCGCAGGCTCGTCTCTCGGTTCGGGTGGCGGAGACGGCAGCGCGCCATAGACGATCGCCGCTCCCGCGCAGCCTGCAATGGCCAGTATCGCGATGGTCAGGGCATCGCCGCCGGCCAGCGCAGCGAAGATCGCCGCGATGGCGACCAATGTCAGGGCCGCGACAAGGCTCGAGAGACGGTCGAACATCGAATGCGCGCCTCGCATGAAGCCCGGTCCGGCGCAAGGATGTTCACGGTAATTAACTCCCTTCGGATGAATGTGCCAAAGCGGGAAGCGGGGCGCGAGGAGCGGTCTTTTGCTTTTCCTCCGCTCTTCATTGGGTTATGCGCTTCGCGATGGAAGATCGCGATATCCCGACCGAAAACATGTCCGAAGCTGGCGAAGCCGTTCCTTCGCGCCGCAAGATGCTGGCGCTCGGCGCGGTCGGCGTTTCGGCAGCCCTGACGATCCGCCCGGCCTTTGCCCAGACTGCCGTGTCGTTAATGAACTGCCAGATTCCCGTTCCGGGTCCGACCGATATGGGCAAATATATCGACGCGAATGGCAAGCTTGTCGCACCGGGCACGAAGGGAGCGTTTCCGGGCTCGGCGCGGCCGTTCACCGGCGAGGAAGTGAAGCGCGCCTTTCGCGGCCAGACGCTCCCCGGAACGACCTACAACCAGTCGCAGGCCTATCTCCAGTATATCCGGCGCTTGCAGGCCGGGCAGAGCGGCTTTACCTGTTTCGCATCCATCCAGATGCCCCGCTGATCATCGCTTGCCTTTGCCGATGACCCACAGGGGCCATCGCAGACAAAGGATCGCATGTGAAACTAGCCTCGCTCAAAGCCGGCCGTGACGGGCGGCTGGTTGTCGTGTCGGACGACCTTGCCTGGTACGCCGACGCCAGCCAGATCGTCCCGACGCTTCAGGCTGCGCTCGACAACTGGGCCTATGCCGCGCCGCGCCTCGCCGCGCTGGCGGAAGACCTCAATCATGACGCGATTCCGAAGGAGCGGTTTCACGAGCGCGACGCGGCATCGCCGCTGCCGCGGGCCTATCAGTGGGCCGACGGCAGCGCCTATGTGAATCACGTCGCGCTGGTCCGTCAGGCGCGCGGGGCCGAAATGCCCGAAAGCTTCTGGCACGATCCGTTGATATACCAGGGCGGCAGCGATGCCTTTCTTGCACCGCGCGACCCGATCCCGCTCGGCGATCCGGCCTGGGGCTGCGACATGGAGGCCGAGGTCGTAGTGGTGACCGGCGATGTGCCTGCGGGTATCGACCCGGTTGCGGCGCGCGATCATATCCTGCTCGTCGGCCTGACCAACGACGTGTCGCTGCGGGGCCTGATCCCGGCCGAGCTGGCCAAGGGCTTCGGATTCTTTCAGTCCAAGCCGTCGAGCGCGATGTCGCCGGTGTTCGTGACCCCCGAATCGCTTGGCGAACGGTGGAAGGACGGCAAGTTGCACGGCACGCTCTGTGTCGATCTCAACGGGCAAGCCTTGGGGCGCGCCGACGCGGGTGTCGATATGACGTTCGATTTCGGTCAGCTGGTGGCGCACGCCGCGAAAACCCGCAATCTGGCGGCAGGGACGATCATCGGGTCGGGCACCGTTTCGAATCGCGACGCCGACGGTGGTCCCGGCAAACCGGTCGCCGATGGCGGCCTGGGCTATAGCTGCCTTGCCGAGGTGCGCACGATCGAGACGATCCGGCAGGGCGAACCGAAAACGCCCTTCATGCAGAAGGGCGATACGGTTCGCATCTGGATGGATGACGAACGGCACCACAGCATTTTCGGCGCGATCGAACAGACGGTCGGATGATAGCGAAAGAGGGCGGAATCGCTTCCGCCCTCTTCCGGTTGTATTGCTGTGGTTGCGGCGTCAGCCCTTGCCGCCGAAGCTGCCCCCCGACATCGCGTCGCTGAGCGAACAGGCCGCCGGGCCGAGAATGACGATGAACAGGCACGGCAGAATGAAAAGGATCAGCGGCACCGTCATGATGGCGGGCAGGCGTGCAGCCTTTTCTTCGGCGCGCATCATGCGCTCGTTGCGGAATTCGGCCGAAAGGACGCGTAGCGCGCTGGCAAGCGGCGTACCGTATTTTTCGGTCTGGATCATGGTCGTGACCACGCCCTTCACCGATTCCAGATTGACGCGATAGGCCAGATTCTCGAACGCTTGGCGGCGTTCGGTCAGGAAGCCGAGTTCGATCGACGTCAGCGCGAATTCCTCACCCAGTTCGGGATAGGCGCGGCCCAGTTCCTTCGACACGCGCGAAAAGGCGGTGTCCACGGTCAGGCCGGCCTCGGCGCAGATCACGAGCAGGTCGAGCGCGTCGGGAAGACCCTTGCGAATCTTGTCGGTGCGCTTTTGCCGCTTGTTGTCGACGAACAGGTCGGGCGCCTTGTAGCCGAGGATCAGCGCGGCCATCGTCGCAAGCGAGCGCTTCGTGGTCGTCATGTCGGGCCACATATCGACCCAATAGATCAGGAATGCCGCGACGCCGCCGAACACGATCGGCAGGACGAGGCGCCCGAAAATGACCGCGACGGCCAGATCCTTCGAGCGGATGCCCGCCTGCGCCAGCTTCTGCTGCACATCCTTGATCTGGCTTTCCTGCAGAACCTGCAGCTTGCCGAGGAATGTGCGCATCTTGTCGGCATGCTGATTCTTGCGGACCAGCTTGGCGCGGCGCTTCGTGGTCGATGCGGTAATGCCCGCCTTGAGCTGTTCGCGGCGGTCGTTGAGCGCCTTGACGCGCTTTGTCATCGGATTGCGGACAGTGAGCGCGCCATAGATGGCGAAAAGGACCGCACCAACCCCGACCGCGGCCATCATCGTCGCGGCCCACACGACATCGACGCCGAGCAGCGTCGGGCCGCTCTGGGCTCCCGAGAAGGCGGCAGTGAGGAGGAAATTGCTGTTCATCTGCTCGCGCCCCTCAGATCTCGAAGCTGATCATTTTTTTCATGATGAAGACGCCGATGCTCATCCAGCCGAGTCCACCGAGTCCGGTGACGATCAGCCGCTGTTCGGTAAAGAAGCCCGCGAGATACTGCGGATTCATCATCCAGACGATGCCGAACACAAAGAAGGGCAGCGCGCCGACGATATAGGCCGACGCCTTGGCTTCCGACGACATCGCCTTGATCTTGAGCTTCATCTGGGCGCGCTTGCGCAGAACGTCCGACAGATTGGCCAGCGTTTCGGCGAGGTTGCCGCCGGTTTCGCGCTGAATCTGGATCGTGATGCAGAAGAACTGGAATTCGGGCGTCCCCAGCATTTCGGCCGATTCCTGAAGCGCGGCTTCCATCGTATTACCGATGCGGATGCGTTCGACGACGCCACGGAATTCCTCACCCACCGGGCCGGGCAGTTCGTGGCTGACGACCTGAAAGGTTTCGGTGACGGGGAGACCCGATTTCAGGCCGCGAACGAGCAGGTCGATCGCGTCGGGAAAACGTGCCGTGAACGCATTCACGCGGCGCGTGATCAGGCGGCCGACAACTGCGAAAGGAAGCCAGATGCCGCCGAGAAGGCCGACGAGCAATGCAAGCGGGAACGGCGTGCGCAGGACAAGCAGCGTGCCCGTCACGACGACGAACAGGCCCATCGACACAAAGGCGTACTGACTGAGATTCCAGTTCTTGCCCGTCCGGCGCAGGCGCTTTTCCATCAGATCCCGGCGCGGGATGAGACTCGAAAGGCTGCTTCCCGCGCTCGTGGCGGCGATGGTGCGGCGCATCTGCGCTGCGACCACGGCTTCGGTGGAGTTGGCATGGCGATCGCGGACGGTCGCCAGTCGCCGGGTCTTCGCCTTGCCGACCGAGGGGCCGGCGAAGGCGAGCACGAGCATGCCGAGGGCCACAAAGACCGCCGTGATGGTAAGGATCAATGGCAAGTTCATGATCGCCCTTTGTCCGCTTCAGTTCCCACGCGCGACAGCGACCGGCGGAGCCGGCCGCCGCGAGCCTTATTTCGCGCCCTTTTTGGACACCAGCGAGCCGAGGCCGCCGAGCTTGCCGAGCAGCGAGCCGCCCGATTTGCCCTTCGCCGACGGCGCGTGGCTTTCCTCTGCGCGCTCGTCGGCGCCATCGAGCACCAGCCGCATGAGGCTGGTCCAGACGGCCGCCGCCTTCGTGCCCTTGCAGATTTCCGCATAGGATTTGCCCAGCTTTGCGGCCTGGCTGATCAGCTTGGGGTCAAAGGGAATGGTGATATCGATCTGGCGTTCGATCGACGATTCGAATTCCTTGCGCGACAGTTCGCCGATCGCGGTCTGGAACTTGTTGGCGACGAGAATCACGCGGGCGCCCGGGACATTCTGTTTGAACCAGGACAGCAGGCGGATCGTGTCACGCGCCGAGGCGAGCGTCACGTCGCTGACGAGCAGGATCGTCCCGACTTCCGACACGAGGTGCGGGAAGGGGATCAGGACCTGACGCGGGATGTCGACGATCGTCATCTCGAACGCGTTGCGCAGTTCTTCCTCCAGCTGGAAGAAGGCCGAACCGTCGGTCATCACCGGCTGGTGGATCGGCGCCTCGGCCGACAGCAGGCTGAGCTTGTCCGAAGCGCGCACCATGGCGCGCTCGATGAACAGGCCGTCGATACGGCTCGGATTGTCGATCGCGTCGATCAGGCCGCGGCCGGGCTCGAGGTCGAGCGTCAGCGCACCCGTGCCGAAATGCACATCGAGATCGAGCAGCGCGGTCTGGCGTTCGCCCTGTTCGCTGATCGCCCAGGCAAGCGAGGTCGACACCATCGAGGCACCGACGCCGCCGCGTACGCCCACGACCGCCATCATGTGGTGCGGCTTGTCGTCGTGCATGTCGGAATGCTTGGGCGCCGACAGCATCGCCTGCGCCATCGTGAGCGATTCACGGACCTGGTCGAGCGACAGCGGTTTCAGGAGATAATCCTGAATCCCGCTCGAAAGCAGGTCGCGATACAGGCGAACGTCGTTGACCTGTCCGGCCGCGATAACGACCGTCCCGGGTTCGCAGACTTCGGCCAGCGCGTTGATGTCGTTGATCGGGTCACCTGATTCCGACATGTCGACGAACAGGATGTTCGGGCTTGCCGATACCGAAAGCGACTGGACCGCATTGCGCAGGCCGCCCTTGTTGCACTTCTCGACCGGCCAGCCCATGTCGGCGGTCGCCGCACGGATCAGCTCAAGCGTATCGTCGTCGCAGACGAACGCATTGAAGGGGTCACGCAGCCCGGCTGCTTTGAAAGGAGCGTTCACTGGCCGCCTCCGCTGTTGCTGGTCGGTTGGCTCTTGAGCTCGCCGGCACCCGTCGGCGGCTTCTCGCGATAGACCTTGATCGCGCGCGTCGCCGACGTTGGGTCATTTTCCTTCGCCGTCGCGCCCTTGATCAGGTCGTTCGGGTCGGCAACCATCGCCGCGAGATTGCTGTTCGTCGCGCAGCCATAGTTGGACGAGGTCGAATTGTTCAGGTTGATCGCCGACTTGCTCGACCAGTCGGGGCATCCCGGAACATGGGCGGTCGCGCGCGTCACGACGACACGAAGGCTGCCCGGTGCGATCGGGCCGGTGGTCACCGGCACTTCGTCGGTCAGCATCAGGCCGCGGCGTTCGATCATCGTACGGATCGTCGCATGCGCTTCGCTCGCGCCGTAGACCGAGGGATCCTCGATCGCGATGCGGTCGCCATAGCGAACACCCATTGCGTCGAGCCAGCCCTGGAGACGGCCCTGTTCGCTGGGTGCCAGCTCGCCGCTGCCGGCGGCAACGTCGAACTGGTAGATGGTGTTCCGGACGAGCGGCTGATGGACCGAATCGAGGCCCTGATTGCTGCTTCCGGTGCCCGTGCATCCCGCCAGCGACGCCGACAATGCCAGAGCGGTAAAGGTTGCGATCTTCTTCATCACTATGCTCCTGATGGCCTGCGCGTCACTTCTTGAGGCTGAAGCCCGGGGCGGCATCGCTGCTGCCGCCGCGCGGACGATCGGCGTCGACGACCGACGATTCGAGTTGCGGCTTCGGACGGTCGCCGCCCGTGACACCGCTCGTCTGCTGGTTGAGCAGCAGGCGCTTCAGGTCGTTCGTGTCCTGATAGGCGTCGGTCGGCAGCTTGATGTCGTTTGCCGATACCGGGTTCACCAGATAAGGCGTGACGACGATCACCAGCTCGGTTTCGCCGCGACGGAAGCTGTCCGACTTGAACAGCATGCCCAGAAGCGGAACGTCGCCGAGGCCGGGCATCTTGTCGATGGCGCCGATCGAGCGGTTGTTCATCAGGCCCGCGATCATGAAGCTTTCGCCCGACCCCAGTTCGACCGTGGTTTCGGCGCGACGCACCGTCAGGGCCGGGATCTGGAAGCCGTCGAGTTCGATCGCACCTTCGGTCGACAGCTCCGACACTTCGGGGCGAACGCGAAGGCTGATACGGCCGTTCGAGAGAACCGTCGGCGTATAGGCCAGGCTGACACCATATTTGCGATATTCGATCGTCGTACCGGCGAAGTTGCCGGGGATCGGGATCGGGAATTCGCCACCCGCAAGGAAGTCGGCGGTTTCGCCCGAAATCGCGGTCAGATTGGGCTGCGCGAGGGTGACGACCATGCCCGAGCGTTCGCCCATATCGAGCGACGCGATCAGGTCGAGTCCGAACAGACGGCCGGCGCCGGCGAGACTGCGCGTCCCGCTGGGCGTGGTGATGTTATAGCGAACGCCGCCCGGCCCGAGGGGAGGCGTACCTTCGCCTTCGAACTGGATCGACCCTGCCGAACGGCCACCGAACACGCCGCCCAGAAAGCCGTTACCCAAGGGTCCGTCTTGGTCGCGCGTCAGCAGGTTTCCGCTGATTTCCTTGACCAGCGTCCGGTTCACTTCGGCGATGCGGACCTGCAGGTTGACCTGCAGCGGCGTCGCGGTGCGAAGGCGCGAAAGAACCTTGGTGCCGTCGCCGACGAAGGCCTGAACGAGGCGCTCGGCTTCGGCGGCGTCGTCGGGCGACTGGACGGTGCCGGTCAGCAGGACGAAGCCGTTCATGGTGTTCGACGAGATCTTGGCATCCGGCATGGCCAGCGACAGCATCTGGTCGATCGTCTCGATGTTGTTGCCGACGCGGGCGACGGTCGAATAGACCACCCGGCCGCTGGCATCGGTCGCATAGATGCTCGTTTCGCCGGGCTTCTTGCCGAAGATATAGAGCTGGCGGCTCGAACGGACCTGGACGTCGGCGACTTCGTCGCTGGCGACGAACACGTCGGTCATCGGCGCCGAGAGGCTGATCAGGCGGCCACGGCCCACCGACAGGTCGATGCTGCTGTTGGCGTTCTGCGTGGCCTGGGCCGAAGCCTGCTGGGCCGGGGCGGAGACCAGGGTCGCGGCGACCAGGCCGATGGCCAGGGTGCGCGCGAGGGTCGCGGCCATGAAGTTGGACTTGCTGTTCATCTTACTTACCCCCAACCGGAACTTCGGTCATCGTATCGCCGCGCGTCACACGGACCACCGGACCCCGGGGTGCTGCAGGAGCACCCGACCCGGCGGGCGCACTGCCGCCATAGGCCTGCTGCGGAGCCGGACGGCTGTTCTGGACGCGGCCGCTGACCGGGATCCAGAAGCGCGACACGTCGCCGCCCGTCGTGGCCGACCCGCGACCCGAGCTCGGCCGGCCTGCGGCATCGGCGAGCATCTTCTTCTCGGCGGCGGTGCCGCCCTTGCTGGGCACATTGACGTCGCCCGATGCGATTGCGGCTTCGAGGTCGCCGCTGCTTTCGGCGAGCGGGCGAAGTGCCAGCGACAGCTTGCCCATGTCCTGCGCGACCGCGATGCGTTCGGCGATTTCGGGCGTCGCTTCCAGCGTCACCGAACCGAAGGTGCGGACCGGGGTCTTGCCGGTCTCGTCCTCGGCATCGTAGCGCTGGTCGGTCGCAAGGACGCGGACGTTGCGCACGATGGTTTCAGCCGTGAACAGCTGCTTGTCGGGATAGCTGCTCTTTTCCTGATCGATCTCGATCGTCTGGGCGAGAACGACGTCGACGCGGTCACCCGGGAAGACGAAGCCGGCCACGCCCTGTTCAAGCGAAACCTTGACGGTGACGGCGCGCATGCCCGGGCCGAGCGCCGCGGCGAGGAAGCCGCGATCGTCGGGATGGACGAGTGCGCCCTGCGTCAGCGGCTGGCCCGCGGTGATCGGATAGCGCACGACCGTGCCGACCAGCGTCTGGACGTCGGTCTTTTCCTTCATGAAATAGGCCTTCTCGACCAATTCCTTCGGCCAGGGCTGGAAGCGGAAGCTGTCCGGTCCGATGATCGTGCCCGCCGGCAGCTGCCGGGTGGCGACGAGGATCATGGGGCCGTTGATGTCCGGCGCGGCCGCGGCACGCGCCTGGGGCGCCGTTGCGCCGCGCATCATCTGGTTGACCCCGAACGCCGCGCCGATGGCAATCACCAGCGCGCCGACGATCAGCATAATCTTTCGCGTATCCATGACGATTTTTCGCCTCCTAACACCAACCGGACGCGGCGGTGCTTGCCCTCAGCTTCAAGCGATAGACTGAAAGTGGTTAAGATATTGTTGGTGAAGCGCCCAAAGGCCGGAGGCGGCGATGGCGACCCCATAGGGGACTTCTATCACCTTGTCCGAAGGGCGAATTTTCGAATGGATCAGCATCGCAGCCGACAGAATACCGCCGCCGATTGCCATCACCGTGAGCGTTTCGAGGAACAGATTTAGCGGAATCCACAGCATCACGCCGCCGATCATCTTTACGTCGCCGCCGCCCATCGCACCGATCGCGAACAGGCCGGCAAAGACCAGAAAGACGGCGAAAGCGGCGCCGAACTGTACCGCCATGTCGGGCCAGACGGCCATTCCGCCAGCGATCCAGAAGGGAATGGCGAGAAGCGCGATGGTCGCGTTGAGGCCGTTCGAGATCGATCGGGAACGCAGATCGCTGATCGCCGCGACGATCATGAGGATGGCGAGCAATGCCATCAGGCCGAACGTGATCGGAGCGTTTTCCATCGCTCTTCTCCTAGCCATCATGACTTACCAAAAAGTAACCATGATGCGGGGCGTCGCGGCTTGCATTCCGCGGACCAGCCGATATGCGCGCCTCTATGACCGCCACGCTGCCATCCTCGACCGATGTGCTGATCGTTGGCGCCGGCATCGCCGGTGCCAGCCTCGCGGCTTCGCTCGCACCCTATCGCTCGGTCATGATGATCGAGGCAGAGGATATGCCCGGTTATCACGCAACGGGGCGCTCGGCGGCGTTCTGGCACGAAACCTATGGCGGGCCGCTGGTGCAGCCGCTGTCGACCGCATCCTTCGGATTGCTGCTGAATCCGCCCGCGGACTTCTCCGGGCACAGCTTTCTGTCGCCGCGCGCGGCCTTCAATATCGGTCGGCGCGACGAAGCCGCAGTCGTCGACGCCTTTACCGCTGAGTTTGCGGCGAAGGGCCTCGACATCCGGCGCGTTTCGGGCGCCGAGGTCGAAAGCATCGTTCCCGGCATCCGCCCCGAATGGAGCGAAGCGGCCTATGAGGGCGCGTGCAGCGACATCGATGTGGGGGCGCTGCATGCCGCCTATCTGCGTGCGGCGAGGCGCGCCGGTGCGGGTCTCGCGACGCGCGCGGGGCTGACGGCGGCGCGCCGGACGGGGCAGGGATGGGAAGTTCAGGTCGGAAACGACACGGTCCACGCCGCTGTGATCGTCAATGCGGCCGGTGCCTGGGCAGATACGGTTGCGTTACTCTGCGGCGCGTCGCCATTCGGGATTCAGCCTTATCGTCGTACGGTGGTCCAGCTGCGGCTCGACTTCCCGGTGCCCGCCTCGCTGCCTTTGGTGATCCACGTCGGCGGCAGCTTCTATTTCAAGGGGGAGAGCGAGGGACGCATCTGGCTGAGCCCGCACGACGAGACGCCGTCGGAGCCGTGCGACGCCGCGCCCGAGGAACTCGACGTCGCCATTGCGATCGACCGGTTGCAGCAGGTCGTCGACTGGCCGATCGCGGCAGTCGAACGCAAATGGGCAGGGCTTCGCAGTTTCGCGCCCGACCGCATCCCGGTTTTCGGGGCGGATCCGCATGTGCCGGGCTTTTTCTGGTGCGCCGGACAGGGCGGTTTCGGCATCCAGACCTCCCCCGCGATCGGCGCGCTGCTTGCCGCAGAGCTTGGCGCGCCGCCCCCCGCAGGCGCGATCGGAACGGTCGATCCCGCACCTTTTGCGCCGTCGCGCTTCGCCTGAACCGGTATCTAGCCGCTTGCGCCGCCAAATAGCTGTATTAACATAGGTTTGGTCGCGTCACCCCCGGCGCGATACGACCTGTGGAGGATGGCATGGCCCATTATTTCGAGATCAAGAAGAACAAGGGCGGCGAATTTGTCGCCTATTTCAAGTATAATAGCGAGACGATCTTCTGGACCGAAGGCTATTCGAGCAAAGCCTCCGCGGTGAACGCCATCGAGTCGATCAAGAAGAACGGTCCGGGCGCGGAAACCCGCGAAGCCGAATGATATCGTGCGCGGGCGTCTAGCGCGCCCGCGCCACTTCGAGCGCTGCATCGCTCGCGAGCTTGTCGGCGATTTCATTGTCGCCGTGTCCTGCGTGGCCCTTGACCCACAGCCATTCGATCTTGTGCCGTTTCGCCTCGGCAACGAGGCGTTGCCAGAGGTCGGCGTTGGCAACGGGCTTTTTCGCCGCCGTCTTCCAGCCGTTCTTCTGCCAGCCGAATACCCATTTGGTGATGCCGTCGCGAACATAGACGCTGTCGGTCGACAGCTCGACGTTGCACGATCGCTTGAGCGCCGCGAGCGCCTCGATCGCCGCCATCAGTTCCATCCGGTTGTTCGTGGTGTCGGGTTCGCCACCCGATAGCGTCTTCACGACATCGCCCCAGCGCAGGACCGCGCCCCAGCCGCCGGGACCCGGATTGCCCTTGCACGCGCCGTCAGTGGCGACGATCACGGTTCTGCCTTCGGTCATGCTGCGAACAGGCTTGCGGCGTCGTCTGCCTGATAGCGGCGCAGGCGATTCAGGAAAGGCGCGGGGTCCTTGCGGGTTACCAGCGCATCGGCGGGCGTGTGAACCCAGTCGTGCGCGCGCGTCAGCAGGAAGCGCAGCGAGGCGCCGCGCGCGAGCAACGGCAGCGCCGCGATTTCGGCGTCGTCAAGCGCGATCGCGCCCGCATAGCCACGCATCAATGCCCTTGCGCGTTCAGTGTCGCACTGCTTCCCGTCGTCCGAAAATGTCCACGAAGCATGGGTCACCGCAACGTCATAGGCCCGGTAGTCGGTCGCCGCGAAATAGAAGTCGATCAGCCCCGTCACCGTTTCGCCGAGCATCAGGACATTGTCGGGAAACAGGTCGGCATGGATGACATGCGCGGGAAGGCCGGCGGGCCAGTGTGCGTCGAGGAAGGCCAGCTCGGCATCGACGGTCGCCTGCAATCCCGGAATCACGACGTCCAGATTGCCTGCGGCTTCCGCGACGCCGTTCCAATGCCGACGTCCCATGCTGTTCTCGCGCGATCCGCCGAAGTCGGCGACCGCCCGATGCATCGCGCCGAGTGCGGCCCCGGTTGCTTCGCATTGGCCCGGCGTCGGATGGGTGAGCGAGATGCCCGGCAGGAACTGGATGATGCACGCCGCGCGGCCTGAAATCGTCTGGATGGCGCAGCCGCTTCGGTCTTCGATCATCGCTGGAACCGGGCATTCGCGGCTGGCGAGATGATCGAGCAGGTCGACGAAGAAGGGCAGGTCGTCCTCGCTCACGCGCTTTTCATAGAGCGTCAGGATGAACCGGCCGCCAGTCGTCTCGAGCAGGAAATTGCTGTTTTCGACGCCTTCGGCGATCCCCTTGCAGGAGGTCACCGTCCCGATGTCGTAACGGGCAACGAGCGCGGCAAGATCGTCCGGGTCGACGTGCGTATAGACTGCCATCAGGCGGCTTCGAGCCCGCGCGGCAGCTTGAACACCATATTCTCTTCGGCCGTGACAACGACGTCTTCGACGATCGCGCGATGCGCCGCGACCGCGTCGATGACCTCGCGCACCAGCGTTTCCGGGGCGCTGGCGCCGGCGGTAATGCCCAGCGTGCCGATGTCGCGCAGCCAGTCGGGGTCTACGTCCGTGCCGCGCTGGACAAGATGCGCCGGCGTGCCGAGCCGCTCGGCGACCTCGACGAGGCGCAGGCTGTTCGAGCTGTTCGGGGCGCCGATGACGATCATCCGGTCGCAGCGACCGGCGATGGCCTTCACTGCATCCTGCCGGTTCGACGTCGCGTAGCAGATGTCTTCGCCGCGCGGTCCGCTGATCGAAGGAAAGCGGTGCTGCAGCGCGGCGATGATGTCGCGGGTATCGTCGACCGACAATGTCGTCTGCGTCAGGAAGGAAAGCATTTCGGGATCGGGCGGGGCGAGCGCAGCAACGTCGTCGACCGATTCGACAAGGGTCATCGCGCCTTCGGGAAGCTGGCCCAGCGTTCCGATCACTTCGGGGTGGCCCGCATGGCCGACGAAGATGATGTGGCGGCCGGCCTCATTCGCGCGTTCGGCCTGGCGATGCACCTTCGACACCAGCGGGCAGGTTGCGTCGATATAGTCGAGCCCGCGGGCCTCGGCCTTGGCGGGAACCGCTTTCGGCACGCCATGGGCGCTGAAGACGACGGGCACGCCGTCGGGAACCTGATCGAGCGATTCGACGAAAATCGCGCCCTTGGCCTTCAGCGATTCAACCACGTAACGGTTGTGGACGATTTCGTGGCGGACATAGACCGGCGCGCCGTAACGGTCGAGCGCAAGCTCGACGATGCGGATCGCCCGGTCGACCCCGGCGCAAAAGCCGCGCGGCGCGGCCACCAAAACCTTCAGTTCCGAGCTTTGTTCTGCCGTTTCGCTGCCTGACGCGCGGGTCATCGGATGGGGAGCGTTCATGATGTGGGCGCTCTAGCGCAGCAGGGAGCTGCGGGTAAAGCGGCTTCGTCCTGTTGCGCCTTGTTCATCGCACCGATAAGAAGCGGCGCGCATGGAGCTTCGGAACCTTCGTTTCGACGTTTCCGTGGCAGGTTTTTGGAAAGTCCGGTCCCTATGATGTCTTTTTCGCCTTCGTCCCGCAAAATGATCGCCGTGCTGGGCGGAGCCGCAGCGCTGGCGACAGTCGCCGGCTGTGCGAAGGATAACGACATCGACATTTCGTCGGGTGTGGGCATCACCGCGACGCGCAACCTCTGTCCGGCCGTCGCCGTGCCGATGCATACGGGCGATATCACCCTTTTCGATCCGGCAACCAGCCGCGACGCGAGCGCGATCGACGTGGTTGCGACGATCACGAACGTCGTGCCGGCGTGCAACGATACCGGCGAAAAGGTTTACCAGCTCGCCAATTTCGACGTCGTTGCAACGCGCCGCGACGCTGGCCCGGCGCGCACACTGACCTTGCCCTATTTCTCGACGGTGGTTCAGGGCGGAAGCGCGGTTGTCGCAAAGCGCGTCGGTCAGGTCACGATCAGCTTCCCCGAAGGGCAGGTCCGGGGCACCGGGCATGGCCAGGCTTCGGCCTATGTCGATCGCGCTGCGGCGACGCTGCCCGCCGACATCCAGGAACGCATCACGCGTAAGCGGAAGGCGGGCGAGGAAGACGCCGCGATTGATCCGCTGAGCATTCCCGAGGTGCGGGCCGCGGTGCAGCGCGCCAGCTTCGAGCTGCTCGTCGGCTTCCAGCTGTCGCAGGAACAGCTCGAATATAACGTTCGACGATAGACCGTGCGGCGGCGCGCTTTCGCGCCGTTCGCTTTTCTTTTTGCCCTGCGGCGCCAATATGGGCGGCGCAGGGCTTTTCGCGTTACCCTAGCTGGGGTAGGGCGCCCGCCAACTGACATTTGACCGAAAGATAGGATCCGCCGTGACCCTGTTCAGCCGCTTTTCCGACCATATCGATGTCGCGCTCGATGCGCTCGTTTCGCGAGGCGCGCTGCCCGCGGATCTCGATCGCAGCGCCATCAGCGTCGAACCGCCGCGCGACCCTTCGCATGGTGATGTCGCAACCAACGCCGCGATGGTGCTTGCCAAGCCCGCGGGAACAAACCCGCGCGCTCTGGCCGAGCTTCTGGTCGCCGAGCTCGGCGGGCTGGACGAGGTCACCGAAGCGAGCGTCGCTGGCCCCGGCTTCATCAACATGCGCGTGGCCGACGACAGCTGGCGCGGCGAGCTTGCGCTGATCCACGCCGAAAGCGGCGATTATGGCCGCTCGAATATGGGTGAAGGTCGCAGCGTAAATGTGGAATATGTATCGGCGAACCCCACAGGGCCGATGCATGTCGGCCATTGTCGCGGCGCGGTCGTCGGCGATGCGCTTGCCGCGCTGCTCGAATATGCGGGCCACAAGGTTATCCGCGAATATTATGTCAACGACGCCGGCGCGCAGGTCGATGTTCTCGCGCGATCGGTCCACATGCGCTACCGCGAGGCTCTGGGCGAGGATATCGGCGAGATCCCCGAGGGGCTGTATCCGGGCGACTATCTGAAGCCGGTCGCGGAAAAGCTGGCTGCCGAATATGGCGGCCGCTTCGTTGCCGCGCCCGAAAGCGCGTGGCTCGGCCTGTTCCGCGCCGAGGCGGTGAGCGCGATGATGGACATGATCCGCGCCGACCTCGCCAAGCTTGGCATCCATCACGACCTCTTCTCGTCCGAAGCCGAACTTCAGGCCGAAGGAAAGCCCGCGGACGCCGAAAAATGGCTGCGCGATCATGACCTTGTCTATGACGGCGAGCTTGAGGCCCCGAAGGGCGAGACGCCCGAGGACTGGGAACCCGTCGAATTGCCGCTCTTCCGTTCGACCCGCTTCGGCGACGATCAGGATCGTCCGATCAAGAAGTCGGACGGCAGCTGGACCTATTTCGGTGCCGACCTCGCCTATCATTTCCAGAAAAGCCGGACGGCCGACGAACTGATCGACATCTGGGGCGCCGACCATGCAGGGACGGTCAAGCGGATCAAGGCCGCGGTTGCGGCTTTGACCGGCGGCAAGACGCGGTTCGACGTCAAGCTGGTCCAGATGGTCCGGCTGCTGAAGAATGGCGAGCCGTTCAAGATGTCGAAGCGTGCGGGCAATTTCGTCACGCTTGCGGACATCGTCGACGAGGTCGGCAAGGACGCGGTGCGTTTCACGATGCTGACGCGCAAGGCGGACGCGCAAATGGACTTCGACTTTGCGAAGGTCGTCGAGGCGTCGCGCGACAATCCCGTCTTTTATGTCCAGTACGCCCATGCGCGTATCGCCTCGCTGAAACGCAGGCTGGCCGATGCGGGCGTCGCAGAGGCGGCCCCGAACCCCGCCCGGCTCGACGAATATGAGCTTGGCCTGGTCAAGCTGCTCGCGCAATTCCCGCGGATCGTCGAATCCGCCGCCGCATCGCGCGAGCCGCACCGGATCGCCTTCTTCCTCGGAGAGGTCGCCGCGGCGTTCCACGCCTGGTGGAATATGGGCAACGATCGCCCCGACGCGCGTGTCATTTTGGCAAATGACCCCGAACTGACCGCGACGCGCCTTTATTTGGCCGACGGAATCGGGCAGGTTATCCGTAACGGGCTGCACCTGATGGGGGTCGACGCGCTCGAGGAGCTGAATTGATGGCCGAGGACAAAGAGGCGGGGCTGGGTCTGGATGGCGAGGAGCGCCTGCCCTGGCTCGAAGCGGCCGATGAATATGAGGATGATGGCGAGGTCTCACCGGCCCGCCTGTTGATCATGGTGTTTGGCGGGCTGATTCTGATCGGCGCGGTGCTTGGCGGTCTCTGGTGGATGCAGAACGGCGGCGCACGCGGGCAGGGCGAGCTGATCGTTGCCGACAAGGGCGACTACAAGGTCGCGCCGAAAACCGACGGTGCGAAAACCTTCGAGGGCGAGGGCGACGCAAGCTTCGCCGCGACCGAGGGCGCGGTGCCGTCGGGCAAGGTCGATGCGAGCCGGATGCCCGAGGAACCGGCCGTGACGCCGGAGGAACGTGAAGCCGCCGCAAAGGCCGCAACGGCCAAGGCCAAGGCCGACAAGGACGCCGCCGCGAAAGCCGAGGCTGCGCGCATCGCCGCGGCGGACAAGGGCAAGCCCAAGCCGGCGGCCATGTCGGTCAAGACTGCCGATACGGTTGCGAAGGACAAGGCTTCGACCGGCGGATCGGCGACGATCCAGCTCGGCGCGTTCAGCAGCGAGGCCGCAGCGACCAAGGCGTGGACGACGCTTTCGAAGCGTTTCCCGTATCTTGCCGATCTTGGCAAGTCGGTGTCGCCGGCAACTGCGGGCGGCAAGACGGTCTATCGCTTGCGCGCATCGGCGGGATCGACGGCAAATGCGACGTCGCTGTGCGGAAAATTGCGCGTTGCGGGTGAAAATTGCGACGTCGTCCGTTGATTTGGCCCGTTTGGCCGCACCGGACATTGGTTCGTTTACCCTCTGGTGCCATGCTGGACATGAGGGGGCGCCGGCCTATGGAGGTTGACGCACGATGATACCCGCTATTTTCGGCCTTTCGGGGCTGACCCTGACCGATGACGAGCGCGCCTTCTTTCGCGATAGCGACCCTGCGGGCTATATTCTCTTCGGCCGCAACATCGAAAATCGCGAGCAGCTGAAGCGCCTGACGGATGAGCTGCGCAGCCTCGACGGCCGTACGAATCTGCCGATCCTGATCGATCAGGAAGGCGGGCGGGTTGCGCGCATGAAGGCGCCGGAATGGCCCGATTTTCCGAGCGGCGCGGCGTTCGATGCCCTGTACGAACGGGCGCCGGCAAGCGCGATAGAGGCGGCGCGGCTCAATGCGATGGCGCTCGCCGCGATGCTTGCCGAGGTCGGGATCACCGTTGACTGTCTGCCGTTGCTCGATGTGCGCCAGCCCGGCGCGAGTGACGTCATCGGCGACCGCGCGCTTGGCAGCGAACCGATGCGCGTCGCGGCGCTCGGCCGCGCGATTTTGAGTGGCCTTCAGGACGGCGGCGTAGTCGGCATCGTCAAGCATATCCCCGGCCACGGGCGTGCGCTGTTCGATTCGCACGAGAAACTGTCGCGCGTGACCGCGTCCGATCACGATCTGCTGACCGACCTCGCGCCTTTCGCGGCGCTGCGCGACGCCGCGATGGCGATGACCTGTCATGTGATTTTCGAGGCGTGGGACAAGGATTTGCCTGCTACGCTGTCGCCGACGATCATCGACGGCATCATTCGTCAACGCGTCGGTTTCCACGGCCTGCTGATGACCGACGATCTCGACATGAAGGCGCTGTCTGGCGACGTGCCGTCGCGCGCCGCCGATGCGATCGCCGCGGGCTGCGACATCGCGCTCAACTGCTGGGCGAAGATGGACGACATGGTCGGCATCGCGAACGCGCTCGATCCGATCAGCACGGTATCGCGCGCGCGGCTCGAAGGGGCGATGGACCGGATTGCCGGCGCGCATGACCCGCGTGAGTTCGGCGTGCTCGTCGACCAGCGCGACGCGCTGCTGGCAATAGCCTGATCCGATGGAAGAATTGCCGCTCGACTTCGAACTGGTTCCGGCGGCGGCGGCAGAGCGCGAGGATGCGCTGCAGCTCAGTCTGGACAGCTGGGAGGGGCCGCTCGACCTGTTGCTGACGCTCGCGCGCAGCCAGAAGGTCGATCTGCGGCAGATTTCGATCCTGCAACTTGTCGAGCAGTATCTGGGCTTCATCGCCGAAATGCGCGCGAAGCTGGAGGTCGCGGCCGATTATCTGGTGATGGCGGCGTGGCTCGCTTATCTGAAATCGGCACTGTTGCTTCCCAAGGATCCGCTCGAGGAACCGTCCCCCGATGAACTGGCGCTGCGCCTGCAGCTTCGCCTCCAGCGGCTCGCGGCGATGCGCGAGGCGGCGGCACGCCTGCTCGCGCGCGACCGTGTCGGCCGCGACGTCTTTCTGCGCGCAAAGCCTGAAGGGCTGCGCGATGTAAAGCTGCGCCGCTGGGACGCCAGCCTGTACGATCTGCTCTCGGCCTATGGTCAGGTGAAGCTGCGTACCGAACCCGTCGTGCATATGGTTTCGCGGCGCCCCGTGGTGACGCTCGATGCCGCGCTCCACCATCTGGAGCGGCTGATCGGGATCAAGCTCGACTGGGCGGAGCTCTCGGATTTCCTGCCGACGGACTATCAGGGCCCCCTGCGCCGGTCGGCGATCGCGTCGAGCTTTGTCGCCGCACTCGAACTGGCGCGGCAAGGCCGCGTCGACCTGAAACAGGACGGCGCTTTCGAACCGCTTTATCTGAAGGCCGCACAAGCATGATCGACGACCTCGAACGCGCTATCGAAGCCATGCTGTTCGCCAGCGACGAACCGCTCGATGCACGGCAGGTGGCGAATCGTCTGGGTGATGAAATGACGCCGGGAGAGATTCGCGCGATTATCCTGCGGATCGCCGGCCGCCACGACGGCAGCGGGATCGAGCTGGTCGAGCGGGGCGGGCATTGGCACTTCCAGACCCCGTCCGACCTTGCGCACCTGCTAAGGCGCGAGCGCGACGATCCGCGCAAACTGTCGCGGGCGGCGGCCGAGGTGCTTGCGATCGTCGCTTATCACGAGCCCGTCAGCCGCGCCGAGATAGAGGCGATCCGCGGCGTCCAGACATCGAAGGGAACGCTCGACGTGCTGATGGAGGCCGAATGGATCGCACCCGCCGGCCGCCGCGAGGTGCCGGGCAGGCCATTGATTTACAAGACGACCGACGCGTTCCTGCAACATTTCGGCCTCACCAGCCGCAAGGACCTGCCGGGAATCGAGGATTTGCGTGCGGCCGGACTGCTCGATCCCGTCGACCTCGCGTTCGAGGAAGCGATGGGCGAACTGGACCTAGTAAAAGATGGCGAAGAGGCTTAGATGAGCCCTTCAAG
Organism: Sphingopyxis sp. BSN-002; assembly: GCF_022024275.1. NCBI lineage: Bacteria > Pseudomonadati > Pseudomonadota > Alphaproteobacteria > Sphingomonadales > Sphingopyxidaceae > Sphingopyxis > Sphingopyxis sp. BSN-002. The sequence goes on along the minus strand of NZ_CP091804.1, from coordinate 570,171 downwards.
GAGAATTTGAGATGGGTAGCTTTAGCCTCGTTCACTGGCTTGTTCTCGGCCTGATCGTCCTGCTGTTGTTCGGCAAGGGCCGCTTTTCCGATATGATGGGCGATGTTGCGAAGGGCCTGAAGAGCTTCAAGAAGGGCATGGCCGAAGACGATACGCCGCCTGCTCCGAAGCATATCGAAGGACAGCGCGCCCCGGACGCGACTCCCACGCCGACCGCGGAAACCGAAATCCGCTGATTGCAGCGTTCGCGCGGGGAAGCGCTAGTTCATGTTCGACGTTGCGCCGACCGAGTTTCTGCTCGTCATCATAGTGGCTCTGGTTGTTATCGGCCCCAAGGATTTGCCCAAGGCGATGCGCTTTGTCGGCAAGTGGGTCGGCAAGGCGCGCGGTATGGCGCGCCATTTCCGTTCGGGCCTCGACACGATGATGCGCGAAGCCGAACTCGAGGAGCTCGAGAAGCAATGGCGCGCGCAGAATGACGCGATCATGAAGGAATTCCCGCGGGTCGATGAGGCCGGAGCGGGGACCCCTCCGCTGATTGCCGCTTCACCGGCGGACGGGGCACCGCCTGAAAATCCGGACCATGCGGCTGCGGCTACCAGGCCCGAGACGCATGAAGTTCCGCCGCGCGATGGCCCGCTGCCATGACCGAAGAAGCCTCCGCAACGGCGGTGAACGAGGATGGTGCGGGCGGCAAGATGCCGTTGCTCGACCACCTGATCGAGCTGCGGTCCCGTTTGCTGAAATCGCTGCTCGCTATCGGCGTGGCGTTTCTGTTGTGCCTGTATTTTGCCCGCGCGATACTGACCGTGCTCGTCCACCCGCTCACTGAAGCGGGATTGAAGAAACTCATCTACACCAAGCCGACCGAAGCTTTTTTTGTCGAAATGAAGGTCGCGTTGTTCGCCGCGATGATGCTGGCATTCCCTGTCATTGCGAACCAGCTCTGGAAATTCGTCGCTCCGGGTCTTTATCGCAAGGAACAACGGGCGCTTCTGCCCTTTCTGTTTGCGACACCCATATTGTTCGCGACCGGCGCCTGCTTCGCCTACTTCATCACCATCCCGACGGCGCTGCATTTCCTGTTCGGGTTTCAGCGCGATCTGGGTGGCGTGACGCAAGAGGCCCTGCCGGCAACCGGCGAATATATCAGCTTCATCATGCAGTTTCTGATGGCGTTCGGGATCGCCTTCCTGTTGCCGATCCTGCTGATGCTCATCGAGCGTGCGGGCCTCGTCACGCGTGAGCAACTCATCAGTGCACGCCGTTACATGATCGTCGGCGCGTTCGCGATCGCGGCGGTCTTCACGCCGCCCGACGTGCTGAGCCAGCTGCTGCTCGCGATCCCGCTGGTGCTGCTGTACGAACTGTCCATCGTCGCGATCTGGTTCACCCAGCGCAAACGCAAAACAGGCGCCGAAGCGGCGCCTGTCGAGCCTCTCGAAGAGGCTTAGGGTAAGCGGGCAAACGCCCGATCAGTGGATGGCGTCGCTACCCGCCTGGCCGACCGATTCGATATCGCGGCCAGCACCCTTCACCGTATTGCAGCCAGCGACCAGAAAGCTGGCGAGCAAGGTGAGGAGGATTACACGGACACTCGTCATTTTATCACCTCTCAGGATTTGGATGCAAAATGGCCCGGCACGCTTCGAGGGGGGGGGGAGGGAATGCGGGCCGGGCCAATGTTGCTGAGCAGCGCTGCGGGGGGGCGATGACCGCTGCTCGAATGGGAAACGACCGGTGCGGTGGATAAGTTCCCCAAAAAAGTGACCCGGTGTAAAATTTTTTTCCGATTCTTTTGAATCGCTTGGGAATCAATGCTTTGGGTCACCCCATCGTGGTGAGGCCGCTCACTACGGCAAGGCCGAGGAACGAGAAAAAGCCCATGATGTCGGTGAGGGTCGTCACGAATACCGCCGACGAGACCGCGGGATCGACGTCGAGCCGATCGAGCGTGACAGGCACGAGGATGCCGGCGAGACCCGCGACCAGATTGTTGATCAGCATCGCCGAGGCGATGACGACGCCCAGCAACGGGTTTCCGAAGATCAGCGCGGTACCCGTGCCGATCAGGATGCCGAGCGACAGGCCGTTCACTGCGGCAATGCGAAATTCGCGAAAGATCATGCGCAGCGTGTTTGACGCCGTCAGCTGGTTGGTCGCGATGGCGCGAACGGTGACGGCAAGGGTCTGCGTTCCCGCATTTCCGCCCATGCCCGAGACGATCGGCATCAGGACCGCGAGCAACGCGAACTTCGCGATCGCGCCTTCGAAGAATCCGACAACCGACGCGGCGAGCATCGCGGTGCCGAGGTTGACGGTCAGCCAGCTCAGGCGCGTGCGGATCGTCATGGCGATCGGTTCGTTGATGTCGCCGTCGCCGGCGCCCGACAGGCGCAGGATGTCCTCGCCGGCTTCTTCCTGGATGATGTGGACGACGTCATCGACCGTGATCATGCCGACGAGGCGGCCGGCCTTGTCGACGACAGCGGCTGAAATCAGCGCATATTTCTGGAAGCGGAGCGCGACCTCTTCCTGATCCATATCGACCGGGATCAGCGTCTGTTCGCGCTTCATCACGTCGGCCACGGCGATGTCGCGCGGCGTGCGCAATATCCAGCTCAGCTGGCAGGTTCCGATCGGCCGGTGCATCGGGTCGACGACGAAGATTTCCCAGAAGTCGGTCGCAAGATCGACGTCCTCGCGCAGCCGGTCGATGACGTCGCCGACGGTCACATGCTCGGGCACCGCGACATATTCGCGCTGCATCAGGCGGCCGGCGGATTCCTCGGGGAAGGAAAGGGCGTCCTCGATCGCGGCGCGGTCTTCGGGCTCCATCGCCTCGAGCACCGCCTGCTGGTCGTCCTCTTCCATATCCTCGATGATCGCGACGGCATCGTCGGTATCGAGTTCGGAGGCGAGTTCGGCGACCTGTTCGGGCGCGAGGAGATCGATCAGTTCCTCGCGCACATAGTCGTTCATCTCTGCCAGCACGTCGGCGGAGAGCATGTCGCCGAGTACGGCGGCGAGGATCGGGCGTTCGTCGGAGCTCGCGAGTTCGAAAAGGTCGGCGATGTCGGCCGGATGGAGGCGGCCTATGCGCTCGCGCGCAGCCTCGCCTTCGCCTTCTTCGGCAAGGTCGATGACCTCGCGGACGAAGCGGGGGCGCAGACGATCGTCTTCGTCCAGTTCGGTTTCGGCTTCGCGCGCAGGCTGGTCGCGACCCGCATCGCGCTCGTCGGTGATGACGATATCTTCAGGGGGCAGGGACTCTTCGCGTTTGTCCATCGCGGTCCTCCCTGGGTCATGCGGCGTCCGTGCTTCCCCCTAGTCCTGCGGGCAGCCGATGGCAACGTTCGCGCGGTCATTTACGTATTTAATGCGTGGCTTTGCGACGTCTCCCCGCTATGGCACCGCCAAATCCCCAACAAAGGAGCTTTTCATGTCCGACCAGACGCTCACCCTTTCGCTGTCGACCGGCGATGTCGTTATCCGCCTGCGCCCCGACCTTGCGCCGCTGCACGTCGAGCGCATCACCGGCCTTGCCAAGGAAGGCTTTTACGACGGCGTCGTCTTTCACCGCGTGATCCCGGGCTTCATGGCGCAGGGCGGTGACCCGACCGGCACGGGCATGGGCGGCAGCAAGCTTCCCGACCTGCCGCAGGAATTCAACGCCGAGCCGCACGTTCGCGGCGTGTGCTCGATGGCGCGGGCGCAGAACCCGAACAGCGCGAACAGCCAGTTCTTCATCTGCTTCGACGACGCGCGCTTCCTCGACAAGCAATACACCGTCTGGGGCGAAGTGATCGAAGGCATGGAAAATGTCGACGCGCTGCCGAAGGGCGAGCCGCCGCGCGAGCCCGGTAAGATCGTCAAGGCGACCGTCAGCGAATAAGAGAAAGTCCCCGCTTCGGCGGGGATTTTTTTAGGCGCCGATAAAGCCGTTGAGCCGTTCGCACGCGGCGATCCAGTCCTCTTTGAACTCCTGGACGACCTGCCCGGCGCCCATTGCCTCGTTCATCAGGCCGACGCCCTGACCGACCCAATAGGTCGCGAGCGCCTTCGCGCCTTCGTGGCCGCCCTCGGACAATTTATCGACCTTACGCAGCGCGGGTTCGCTTACCAGCGACTGCAGCGGCATCGGCAGCGGTTTCGGGGCGCCCTCGGCTTCCCACGCGTCGGTCCATGGCGAGCGGAGCTGGCGTGAGGGTTTGCCGGTGCGGCTCTTCGAGCGCACCGTGTCGCGCGACGAGGCGGCGAGCATCTTTTCCTTCACGACCGGATTGGTCTCGGCCTCGGCGGTGGTTAGCCACACCGAGCCGGTCCATGCGCCATGCGCGCCCATCGCCATTGCAGCGGCCATCTGGCGCCCGGTGACGATGCCCCCGGCGGCGAGGATCGGGGTGCTGGCGCCGACGGCTTCCACGGCCGCCGCGACTTCAGGAACGAGGACCATCGTCGCGACTTCACCGCAATGGCCACCGGCTTCGCCGCCCGCGACGACAAGGATGTCAACGCCGGCACGAACCTGCGCGAGCGCATGGTCACGTGTGCCGACGAGCGCGGCGACCGGCACGCCGAAGCGCTTGCCGAGTTCGAGCATCAGCGGCGGCGGCACGCCGAGCGCGTTGGCGATGAGCTTGATGGGGTGACGGAAGGCGACTTCGAGCAGCTTGGCGGCGCCGTCGTCGGTCATATTCTCGCCGAGGCCGCCGCCTACAGCGGGAAGCGCAAGATCACCTTCGTTTACGCCGTGCTTGCCAAGCAGGTCTGCGACGAACGCCTTGTGTTCGGAAGGGATCGGCGGGAGCTCGCTCCGGGCCTCACCCTTGCCGGCGAAGCTGTTCGGGACGATCAGATCGACCCCATAGGGACGACCGCCGATATGTTCGTCGATCCACGCCAGCTCTTCCTCCAGCCGCTCGGGCGGCAGCGACGCCGCGCCGAAGACGCCCATGCCGCCGGCTTTCGACACCGCGACGACGACGTCGCGACAGTGCGAGAAGGCGAGGAGGGGGAATTCGATGCCGAGCATCGCACAGATCGGGGATTGCATGGGTCTCTCTCCGGTTCGTTATTTGCACCCATGTCAGCGCTAGTTGACGTAAACGTCAAGTTGATTTGCATGAGGGGCCGTCTATCGCATTCGCCATGAGCGACTTCTCCCTTTCCGGTTTCGACCTTGGCGCCTTCGTCCGCAGCACTTTGGCCGAGGATATGGACTCGGGCGGCGATATTACCTCGATGGCGACGATCCCTGCGGGCGCCCGCTTTTCGGGAGTAATGGACAGCCGCGACGCGATCACCGTTGCCGGACTGCCGATCGCCGAGATGTTCTTTCGCGCGCTGGACCCGGCGATGGAGATCGAGATCCTCGTCGAAGAGGGCGAGGCGGTTGCGGCGGGCAGCGACCTGATGCGGCTGTCGGGCAACGCGCGCGCGATGCTGACCGCCGAGCGGTCGGCGCTGAACACGGTGCAGCATCTGTCTGGAATTGCAACGATGACGCGGCAATATGTCGATGCGCTCGCGGGAACGGGCGCGACCTTGCTCGACACGCGCAAGACGATCCCGGGTCTGCGGGTGCTCGAGAAATACGCGACGCGAATGGGCGGCGCGACGAACCACCGCATGGGACTGTGGGACGCGGCGATGATCAAGGACAATCATGTCGCGGTCGCCGGATCGGTCGAGGAAGCGGTGCGCCGCGCGGTCGACGCCGGGATCGAGCGGATTATCGTCGAGGTCGACCGCGTCGCGCAGGTCGAACCCGCGCTGAAGGCGGGGGCGACGCATCTGCTTCTGGATAATATGGGCCTCGACGAACTGCGGGCATGTGTTGCGCTGGTTGGCGGGAAGGTGCCGACCGAAGCGTCAGGCGGCGTCAGGCTCGACACGATCCATGACATCGGCGCGACCGGCGTGACCTATGTATCGGTCGGGCGGCTGACCCAGTCGGCGCCCGCGGCGGACATCGGGCTCGATTTTGCGCTGGCCTAGCGCCGTCGCCCTGGCGCTGATGCCGGTCGCGGTGCAGGCACAAGCGCTTTCCTGCTCGGTTCCCGGTCGCATCCCCGTTCCGCGGCTCGAACAGAACCCGCGCGACGAGCCCGTGCGAAGGCCGCCGGTCACCGGGTACAAGCTGAGCATGAGCTGGTCTCCGCAGCATTGCGCGAGGGTGCGCAATCCGAAGGATGCGCGCGACCGCTTCCAATGTTCGGGCGAGAATGGCCGCTTCGGCTGGGTGCTGCACGGGCTGTGGCCCGAGGCCGATACGCGCGACTATCCGCAATGGTGCCGTCCGGCGAAGATCGTGCCGCAGGCGGTGCTGAAGAAGCATCTGTGCATGACGCCTTCGGCGCAGTTGCTCCAGCACGAATGGGCGAAGCATGGAACGTGCATGAGCCCGCACCCGGCTGCCTACTTCCGCGCCGCCGAAATGTTGTTCCGCACCGTCCGGTTTCCCGACATGGCAAAGCTCGGCGCGCAGCCGCAGACCACGGGAAGTATTCGCCGCGCTTTTGCCGCGATCAATCCGGGCATCCGCGAAACGATGATCGGCGTGTCGACGGACCGCGATGGCTGGCTGACCGAGGTCAGCTATTGTCTGGGGCCGCGTATGCGTCCGCAGGCCTGCAAGGTTTTCCAGAAGGGCGCCCCGGATCGCAAGACGGTGCGTATCCGGCCGATGCCGCGCGGTTAAGAAAGCGCCGGGCGGGCGTCCCGTTGCGGTACGCTGCGGCGTTAACGATTTTTTAACCTTATCGACTCGTTAACCGGGGCGTAGCGTCCGGACATGGACGCAGAAGACCAGATCGACATTCGCGAACGGCTGCGGGCGCATAGCGCACGGCAACTGAGGATCGCGCAGCTCAACATGCCCGACGACTGGCAGGCGGAATTGCGGGTAATGCTGCACGCCGAGCGCGTTGCTCCGCCGCTTCTGGCGCGCGGCAGCGACATGCGGCTGTTTCTGGAAAGCTTCGCGATCTTCTTCGTCGCGACGATGATGTTCCTGATCTGAGCGACGGCTTCGGACAGTTGCGGAATTTTGCAAAGGGAGCGATGATTTCCCATGAGCGCCGATCATTGGACTTATTCGGAGTGGGAAGAAAACACGGTCGAGAAGATCGTGACAACGGGGCTGTCAGTTCCTGACGTACATCGCGCGGACTATCTGCGCGTCCAGATCAAATTGGCTATTCAGCAGGCTCTTCTACACGGACGATCCGGTCGATCGAACGACGAGCCGGTCGTATCCTGACGTTGGCTTCGGGGCCGAAGGCAGTTTTAATCGCAAGCCCGGTGCAGCTTCATCGCGAGCCAGGCCGAGATGAGGCACATCACGGCGCTCATCAGCAGCTGATCGACCGTTCCGACGCCGGCGAAGCCGAGCCCGATCGCGAGCAGCGAACCCGCGACCATCGCGCCCGAATTCACGATGTTGTTTGCCGCGACGGTGCGTGCGGTCTGGTCCTTCGGGACGGTGGTTGTCAGGAAGGCATAGAGCGGCACGACGAACATGCCGCCGCTGATCGCGATGCCGAGCAGGCTGAGCAGCAGCGGGACGACGCGTTCGTGTGCTAAGAAGCCCTTGATGTCGTAGAGCGCGCCCGCAGGCTCCGCGCCCCAGCTGCGGCATACGAAATAAAATGCGAGTACGAAGAGCGCCATCACGATGACGCTGGCCGGGCTGTAGCGTGCGGAAACCTTGCCCTTCAGCAGCTGGTTGACCGCGACCGAGCCGATCGCGATGCCGATCGAGAAGACCGCGAGGAACAGGCTCGCTACGCTCTTGTCGGCGTGCAGGATGTTCTTCGCCAGTGGCGGGAACTGGATGAACAGCACCGCGCCGATCGTCCAGAAGAAGCTGATCGACAGGATCGCGAGATAGAGGCGGGGAATATGCATCGTGCCGCGGACGAGCGCGACCGACGAGCGGATGATATGCCAGTCGATGCCGGTTTCTTCGTGTTGCGGCGGAGCCGGCGGCACCTTGCGTCCGGTCCAGTAGCCGAGCGCGGCGACGAGGACGACGCCGAGCGCGGCCCATTCGACCTCTATCACGCCGGCGAGAATCGTGCCCGCGAGGATCGCGATATAGGTGCCCGCCTCGACGAGACCGGTGCCCGCGAGCACCTCGTCGTTTTCGAGATGCTGCGGCAGGATCGCATATTTGATCGGACCGAAGAAGGTCGAGTGGATGCCCATCGCGAACAGTGCGAGCATCATCAGCGGAATCGCGAGAATGTGAACCGCCCAGCCCATCCACGCGAGGACGAGTCCTGCGCCGCCGACGAACATGATCAGAATCTCGCAGAATTTGACGATGCGGATGATCCGCGCCTTGTCGCGCGTATCGGCGAGCTGGCCGGCTAGCGCAGAAAGAAGGAAGAAGGGGAGGATGAAGACTGCGGTTGCGACCGCGCTGAACAGCGTTTCCGACGCCTCGTCGTTGAAAACGCCGTAGACGACGAACAGCACCATCGCATTCTTGAAGAGATTGTCGTTGAAGGCGCCGAGCAGCTGCGTGACGAAAAGCGGAAGGAACCTGCGTTGATTCAGCAGCGCAAAGGAGCCTGTCATTGAAAATCCACTTTTACAGCCCGAAATAGCGACAACGCCAACCCCCTCAGGCAATCCTGTTGTCGCACGGGGGGCTTATCGGTTAGGGCAGGCGGGGTCAAAGCCCAATTGGGCCGCAAAGCTAGAACGGACACGTCGACAGGGACCATGCTGAGCCTTCCCAACATATTGACGCTCTCGCGCATCCTGGCGGTTCCCATCCTGCTTTTCCTGTTGTGGCCGGGTGTGGCCGAGGGGTCGTTGCAGCCGAAGCCGATCGATTATGCACTGGCGTTCGGTCTCTACTGCCTGATGGGCATTACCGACTATTTTGACGGCTATGTTGCACGCTCGCGCGGGATCGTCTCGCGGCTGGGCGCTTTCCTCGATCCGATCGCCGACAAGATCATGATCGCGGCGGTGATCCTGCTGCTGGTCTTCACGCGCGATATCAACGGCTATCACGTCATCGCGGCGTTGATGATCCTGCTGCGCGAGATCATCGTGTCGGGGCTGCGCGAATTCCTCGCGACCTTGCAGGTGTCGATGCCGGTGACGCAGCTCGCGAAGTGGAAGACGACCTTCCAGCTGGTGGCGTTCGGCGCGCTGATCCTGGCTGGCGCGCTGCCCGAGTTTGCGTGGATCAAGACCGTCGGGTTGATCTCGCTGTGGGGCGCGGCGGTGCTGACGCTGATCACGGGCTGGGATTATCTGCGCGTCGGCCTGAAGCATATGGACTGAGCCGATGGCGCTGACGGTCAGCTATTTTGCTTGGGTGCGCGAACGGATGGGGGTTGCCGACGAGGTGATCGATCCGCCCGCCGAGGTCGCGACGATTGCCGATCTGGTCGCATGGCTTGCCGGACGCGACGAGCGGGGCGCGCTGGCCTTTGCCGAGCCGGGGCGCATTCGCGCCGCGGTCGGCGGGGCAATGGTTGGACCCAATGCGACGATCGGCAACGAGATCGCGCTCTTTCCGCCGGTAACCGGGGGGTGATCCGCGTTGCAGTCCAGACGGACGCAATCGACGTCCCCGCCGAACTCGATATTCACGACGCGGGCGGGCACGGCGCAAGCGCGAGCTTCATCGGGCGCGTACGCGGCGACAACGATCTGACCGAGCTGTTCCTCGAACATCATCCGGTGCTTACCGAGGCTGGACTGGCAGAATTGGCCCATGCCGCGGCCGATCGCTGGGCGCTGTCCGCGCTGACGCTGATTCACCGGGTGGGGGCGATGGCGCCGGGTGAAGGCATTGTGCTGGTGCTCGCAAGCAGTGCGCACCGGGCGGAGGCGCTCGCGGGATGCGAGTATCTGATCGACCGGCTGAAGACCGATGTGATGTTCTGGAAGCGCGAGACGTTCGCCGATGGGCGTATCACGTGGGTCGAGCCGCGCGACAGCGATCAGGGACGCGCGGAGCGGTGGGACTGACCTAATTCGCCTTATGCTTGCGGAAAATGTCCGCGAGCAATGTGAATTCCTCTGCGCGCGGGCTGCCCTTGCGCCAGACGAGCGCGATCGTGCGCCAGTCGTGATCCGAATCGAGCGGGCGCGTGTCGATGTCGGTGTGGTCTAGAATCCCGGCCTCGATCGCCATTTGCGGCAGCATCGTGATGCCCAGACCGTTGTCGACCATCTGGACGAGCGTGTGAAGCGAGGTACCCATCATGCGGGCGCCGGCGCGCAGCTCGGGACGGTTGCACGCGGCGAGCGCATGATCCTTCAGGCAATGCCCGTCCTCGAGCATCAGCATCTGTGCGGGGTCGAGCTGGTCGGCGCTGACCATCGCGGGAAGATCCTCGCTCTGGTCGCCGGGAAAGGCGACGAAGAGCGCATCGTCGAACAGCGTCTCGCTCTCGACGTCGCCGCACGCATAGGGAAGCGCGAGCAGCACGCAGTCCACCTGACCATGGTGGAGGGACTCGCACGCCTGTGCGCTCGGCTCCTCGCGGAGGAACAGCTTGAGTGACGGGCGTTCCTTGCGGAGCCGCGGCAGCAGGCCGGGGAGCAGGAAGGGCGCGATCGTCGGGATGACGCTCATGCGCAGTTCGCCGACGAGCGGCGCGGCGGCCGCGGCGGCCATATCGGCGAGTTCCTCGGCTTCGCGGAGGACGCGGTGCGCCTTGTCGACGATGGCATTGCCGAGCCCGGTGAAGCGGACGACGCGGCGGGTGCGTTCGACGAGCGTCTGGCCGAGCAAAGTCTCGAGCTCGCGGATGCCTGCCGACAGCGTCGACTGGGTGACGTTACAGGCGTCGGCAGCGCGGCCGAAATGGCCATGCTCGTGCAACGCGACGAGATATTGCATCTGTTTCAGCGAGGGCAGGTAATTATGCATTGATCGGATATAGCGTTGATGCCGCCGATATTAAACAATCTTGTCGATCTATATTCGCGACCATTCCGGTGGCGTTTTCTGTCGCGCCGTGCCGGAGCATGCTAGCAAGCTCTCCTCGACGGGAGAGGCATATGGCGGTTTCCAGATTCCTGATCGGCGGTTTGGCGAGCGCGCTGCTGCTCACCGGCGGCGTTTTCCTGTGGCAGGCGTACAGTCAGGATGCCGAGGACGAGGCTCTGCCCGAGCCTCCGCCAGCACTTGCAGCGATCCCGGTCGCGGGCGCGAACGCCCCGAAGCGTGGGCCGGCACCCCCAGCCTTGCCCGCCGCGAAAGAGGCCTCGCGCGAGGAACGGCGCTTCAACCGGTTTGACCGCGACCGCAACGACCGGATCAGCCGCGTCGAGCTGATGTCGGCGCGGACCGCCGCGTTCCGCAAGCTCGACAAGGACGGCAACAATCTGCTGACCTTCGAGGAGTGGGCTGCAGCGACGGGCGAACGCTTTGCCGGGGCAGACAAGGACAGATCGGGCGATCTGACGCGCGTCGAGTTCGCGACGACGGCGCCGAAGCGACCGGTGAAGGTGAAGTGCAGCTGTTAGGCTGCGACGCCCTCGGCCTGCTTCATCCATTCGGCCAGCGCCTGACCCGCGCGCTGGGTATAGCCGAGCTTGCGGTCCTTCTTGCGCACATCCTCTGCAAGCGGCGGGAAGAGGCCGAAGTTGACGTTCATCGGCTGATAGGATGAGGCGTCGGCGCCACCGGTGATGTGGCCGAGCAGCGCGCCGAGCGCGGTTTCGGGCGGGGGCGGGGGCAGCGTGCGGCCGCCGAGTTCGGCGATCGCGAAGCGTGCGGCGACGAGGCCGATCGCGGCGCTTTCGACATAGCCTTCGCAGCCGGTGATCTGGCCGGCGAAGCGGATGTGCGGCGCGGACTTCAGGCGAAGCTGGCCGTCGAGCAATTCGGGCGAGCGGATGAAGCTGTTGCGGTGAAGGCCGCCGAGGCGTGCGAACTCGGCCTTTTCGAGGCCGGGGATGGTGCGGAACAGCTCGACCTGCGCAGCGTGCTTCAGCTTGGTCTGGAAGCCGACCATGTTCCACAGCGTGCCGAGCGCATTGTCCTGCCGGAGCTGGACGACGGCATAGGGCCAGCGCCCGGTGCGCGGGTTGTCGAGGCCGACGCCCTTCATCGGACCGAAGCGCAGCGTTTCGGGGCCGCGTTCGGCCATCACCTCGATCGGCATGCAGCCCTCGAAATAGGGCGTGTCCTTTTCCCAGTCCTTGAAGTCGGTCTTGTCGCCGTCGACCAGCCCCTGGACAAAGGCGTGATACTGATCCTTGTCCATCGGGCAGTTGATATAGTCCTTGCCGTCGCCGATCGGCCCGACCTTGTCCCAGCGGCTCGCCATCCATGCGACGTCCATATCGATGCTGTCGCGGTAGACGATGGGGGCGATCGCATCGAAGAAGGCGAGCGCATCCTTGCCCGTAGCGGCGCCGATGCTCTCGGCGAGCGATGCGGCGGTCAGCGGACCGGTGGCGACGATGGTCATGCCCTCGCCCGGCAGCGTGTCGATGCGTTCGCGTACGATGGTGACGTTGGGATGCTCTGACAGCGCCCTGGTGACGCCGCCCGAGAAGAGGTCGCGGTCGACGGCGAGCGCCGAGCCTGCGGGGACTTTGGTGGCGTCGGCCTCGCGCATGATGATCGAGCCGAGCGTCCGCATCTCGCGGTGGAGCAAGCCGACCGCGTTGCTGTCGCCGTCGTCGCTGCGGAAGCTGTTCGAGCAGACCATCTCGGCGAGCGTCTCGCCCTGATGCGCAGGGGTCATGTCGCCCCCGCCGCGCATTTCGGACAGGCGGACGCGATAGCCGGCCTCGGCGAGCTGCCATGCTGCCTCGGAGCCGGCGAGGCCGCCGCCGATGATGTGAATGTCGTGGCTCATTTACGCTATCCGTTGACTTGTACTTGTGGAGCCGCGCACTAGGCCGGTTGGAGACAAGATGCAAAGGGGCGGAGCATGAGTGAAGCAGGCTGGGATCGCGCGCGGTGGCTTTGGTGGCTGGCGCTGCTGGGCGGGATCAGCTTCTTCGTCGCTGTGCTCCAGCGGCTTGACGGCCCGGCGATCTGGGCGTGGAAGACGAGCGGCGTCGGTCTGCTCGCGGTCTGGGCGGCGGCGAATGCGCGCGAACGGAACGGCTGGCTGATCGCTGCGGTGCTCGGCTTCGGAGCGCTCGGCGACTGGCTGCTCGATGCGAAAGGGCTGATCGCCGGCGCGTCGGCGTTCGCGGTGGGGCACATCATCGCGATTACCCTGTACCTCATGAACCGCCGCGCGCAGATGACGCCGTCGCAGCGCCTGCTGGGCTGGCTGACGATGCCCGCGACGCTGGCGATCGTCTGGGGCATGCTCAGTCCTCAGCCCGGCTGGTGGCACGCAGCGGTCTATTCGCTGTTCGTTGCCGCGATGGCGGCCGCCGCGTGGACGAGCCGCTTTCCGCGCTATCGCACCGGCATCGGCGCGATGATGTTCCTTGCGAGCGACCTGTTCATATTTGCGGGCGAGGGGGCCGTGCTCAGCAAGGATGTCACGATGTGGCTTGTCTGGCCGCTCTATTTTGGCGGGCAGGCGCTGATCGCGTGGGGCGTGGTCAGCACCCTGGCAAAAGAAGCGAAAACCTAGTCCCTACCGGCGGCGCACGACACCAGCCACGCCTCGTCGTCGGCCTCGGGGCCTTCGTTCGAGAGGGTTCGGACTTTCGGCAATCCAGCCTCGGGCCGCGCGGCGGCGCAGGAGAAGGCTTCGCCATCGTCGGCGCCGTAGAGGTGGTTGCCGCAGGCGTGGAGCGTCCGGTTCGAAGCTCCCCACCCCGTCTTTTCGACGCCGGCGGGCGCACGGCCGGCGCAATATGTGTCGGTTTCGGAACCAGGATCGCCGCAGATCCTGTCGATGCGCGCGCTCTTGCCTTCGGCAGTCGCGACGAAGCGCTGTGTATAATAGGCGTTGGTCGCGAAATCGCGCTGGACGCCGCAGACGCGCGTGCCTGCCTGCACCATCAGCGTGTAGGAACAGATGTTCGCGCCTTGATAGCTCTCGCAGTTCATCCATGCGCCGTCGAAAGGCGTGCGCGTACGTTCGGGCGCGGCACCGCCGGTCAGCAAGGCGCCGAAGGGAAGGAGAAGGAGGGCGGCAAGGCGCATGGCAGATCGCTTTCGTATGGGGGGCAGGCTCCGGCTACCTCCGCATCCGCATGCATGACAATGTCGGCGATCACAGCCCGTGCCGATATTTCATGTCTTTGGAAGAGTTTGGCGGTCAACCATCCCATGCCGCGATGGTCGTGCGGTGGAGCAGGCGGTCGTGGCCATCGTAGCCGCCGGTCGCGCGGTGAAGCACCGAACGGTTGTCCCACATGACGAGCATGTCTGGCTCCCAGGCGTGGCTATAGCGGAACTCTTCGCGTCCCTGCCACTGGATGAGATCGTAGAGGAGGGGCAGCGCCTCGCTATCGTCGAGGCCGTCGAAGCCGATGATATAGCCGGCGCAGCCGAAGAGGCCCTTGCGGCCGGTTTCGGGATGCTCGCGGACGAAGGGATGGCGCTGCGTTTCGAGCGCCTTTTCGTCCGAGCGGATGTCCATGCTGCGACCCTGATCGTTCGCCCCATACATGCCCGTGGGGGCGTAGCCGTTGCGGGCACTGTGGACCGCCTGCAGCCCGTCTACGCGCGCGCGCAGCTCGGCGGGCATTGCGTCGAGCGCGGCGTGCTGGTTCGAAAATTCGGTGTTCCCGCCGACGGGCGGGATGGTGATGCCGAAGAGGCAGGTGCCCGCGGGCGGACGCTCCTGAAAACTCCAGTCGCTGTGCCAGTTCTCGGCGAACAGCGGCGCGGTCTCGTCGGCCTTGCGCTTCACCGCAATGATATGCTCGTGCCCGGGGATGGGCCGGATAAAGGGATCGTCCCCGAAACCGCCGAAATAGCCGGTGAAGCGTTCGAGATCGCCCGCACTCATCTTCTGGTCGGGGAAGGCAAGGACGTGATGATCGAGCCAAGCGGCGCGGATTTCGGCGACCGTTTCGGCATCGAGCGGCTGCGTGAAGTCGACGCCGGTCACGCGTGCGCCGCAAGCCTGACCGCTGGGGGTGATGGTGATCATGGCGCGATGCTGCGCCGATTGCGGCGCCGGGTCAATCGCGCGCGACGGGCCGCCCCGAAAGCTCGCCGAGCCGATGCGGGCGCCGGGCCGGGGCAGGGGGAATTCAGCGGGGCGCCATCTTTCGACTCCTAATCTGCTTCGCGGGGACCATTGGAGACGACAGATGCTATTTTTCAGGAAACTGGCGTTGACCGTGCTGATTGGCGCGAGTGCCGTTGCGGCGCTGCCCGCCGAAGCCGATGCGCGCGATCGCCATCATCGCCACGGCCATTACAGCCACCGCGATCATGACCGCTACAGCGACCGCCGCGACTATCGGCGCGATTATTATCGCGATCATCGCCGCAGCGACTATCGCGACCGCCGCTATTATTGCCGCCGCGGCAGCGGCACGACGGGCCTGATCGTCGGGGGCGCCGCGGGTGCGCTGCTCGGCCGCGAGGTCGATCGCTATGGCGACCGCGTTCCGGGAACGATCATCGGCGGCGCTGCCGGTGCGCTGATCGGGCGCGAGATCGATCGCGGCGGCCGCCGCTGCTGATCCGCTGACCGGATCCGTCGCCGCACATTTTTATGCCGTGTCGGCGGATATCGCGGTAGAGATGCCGGAGCGAGGCGCCCTTGCGCTTCGCTCCGGAGTCCGCCGATGAAAACCCTGACGAAAATCACGATGTCGTTCGGCCTTGGCCTGTCGCTGGCCATTTTGCCTGCACAGGGCGTCGCTGCTCTTAAGCAGGGCACCAAGGCTCCCGACTTCACGCTGAATGCCGCGCAGGGCGGCAAGGAATTCAGCCTGTCGCTGAAGCAGACGCTGCGGAACGGGCCGGTGGTGCTCTATTTCTTTCCCGCCGCCTTTACCCCCGGCTGTACGGTCGAGGCGCATCTGTTCGCGGAGGCGAACGGCCAGTTCAATCAACTCGGCGCGCGCGTGATCGGCGTGACCGCGGGCAATATCCACCGCGTCGCCGAATTCTCGCGCTCCGAATGCCGCGACAAGTTCGCCGTCGCGGCCGATCCTGGCGCGAAGACCGCGGCGAAATATGACGCGACAATGCAGGGGCCCGACGGCAAGCCGCTTTCCAATCGCACATCCTATGTCATCGCCCCGAACGGGACGATCCTGCTGAGCTACACCGACAGCAAGCCGCAGGCACATATCGAAAAGACGATGGCTGCGGTTCGCGCCTGGAACGCCAAGCGCCGCTAATTCGGGCCCCCGCGGGAGGACAAGGCGGTTATCCCTGGCCTATCAGACGGCCGAGGCCATGCGCTTGCCCAGATAAAGCTCCTCGAAGATCGCTGCCGGAACGGGCTCGCCGAACCAATAGCCCTGTCCTTCGTCGCAACCATAGGAGCGGAGAAAGGCGGCATCGTCTTCATCCTCGACGCCTTCGGCGATGACCCCGATTCCCAGCCGGCGCGCCATTTCCACAAGCCCGGTGACGATGACACGGTCGCGTTCCGAACTGCGCATGAGGAAGGTGAAGCTCTTGTCGATCTTGATGTGCGTCACCGGCACCACGCGGAGCAGGTTCAGCGACGCGAAGCCGGTCCCGAAGTCGTCGAAGGACAAGGCGACCCCGCGTTCGCGCAGAGCCTCAAGATGCGCGATCACATCATCCTCGTCATGGAGCAGGATGTTTTCGGTGATCTCCAGTTCAAGCGTCTCGGGCGCGATCCCGTGGCGCCGCAATGCCGTATCGACGACCTTCACCAGATCGCCACGCCGGAACTGCGCGGACGAAAGATTGACTCCCATCCGGAAAGCGGGAGCGAGCCGGCGCCACGCGGCCGCTTGCGCACACGCGGTCTCGATCACCCATGTTCCGACCGGCGCGGCCAGCACGCCCGCGTCGAGCGCGGGGAGAAAGGCCGAAGGTGGCAACAATCCGCGCGTCGGATGCTTCCAGCGGATGAGCGCCTCGGCGCCGGCAAGCCCATGGTCAGCAAGACGGACCTGCGGCTGGTAGAAGAGGCAAAACTCCTCGCGCTCGAACGCGTGGTGAAGCTCGGCGTCGTACATGCGCCGTGCGACCGCTTCGGCGCGGAGATTCGGGATGAAGTGGAACGATGTGCCGGGCCCGCGCTGGCGCGCTTGGAAGAGCGCCAGCTCGGCGCTGCCGATCAGTTCGGCGTCGCTCGCGCCGTGCGCGGGCGCAGCGGCGATCCCGACGTTTCCGGCCAGTCGGACCTCCTGTCCGTCGACGTGGATAGGCTCGGCGATCGCTGCGAGTATCCGGCTGGCGAGCGCGTCGAGCGCGAGCGGATTGCGCCCTTCGGCCACGAACGCGAAGGCGGCGCCGCCGATCCGAGCGACGAGGTCGAGCCCGCCGCCGATCGCGCTCAGCCGATCGCCGATTTCGGAGAGAACCGCATCGCCGGCGGCATGGCCCAGCGTATTATTGATGTCGGCGAACCCGCCAAGATCGGTAACGAGGATCGCAAGCGGAATTCCCGCGCCGATGGTTTCGGCGAGCCGGGTCCGCAGCAGGTTACGGTTCGGAAGGCCGGTCAGGCTGTCATAGTTTGCGAGGCGATAGAGCGCGTCATGCTCGCGGCGCACTTCGGTCATATCGCGAACGATCGTGCCGAAGTGCATCTTGCCGTTTTCGTGCCAGTGCGACCAGTGAATCTCGCCGGGAAAGCGGTCGCCCGATGCGCGAACGCCAGTCAGAGGGGTTGCTTCGGTCAGCGGCGTGCCGCCGCCGAGCACCCGCGCGATCGCGGCATGGACGAGCGGATGGTCGCGCGCGTCGATAATCCGGTCGATCGGTTCGCCAATCATCGTGGCTTCCGCATGGCCGAACATGGCTGCGGCGGCGGCATTCCACGCCGTGATCCGTGCATCGGTACCAAAGCAGATCACGGCGTTCGGCGAGGTCGCGGCGCTTGCCTCGAAGCGGCTGGGTTTCGCGGCTGCCTGGGTCTCCAGACGGCGGAGTTCCAGCTTGTCCGAGACGAGCGAGGCGAGATCCATCAGGCGACGCCGGTCCTCTGTCGCGAACGTCGCGTGGGGTTCGCCGTCGAGCACACAGAGCGCTCCAAGGGCGTGCCCCGAAGGCGATTTCAGCGCGACGCCCGCGTAGAAGCGGATCAGGCCGGCCTTGACGAGCGGGTTGTCGTGAAAGCGCGGATCGTGGGCGGCATCTTCGACGACCATGACGCCGTCCTGGTTGATCGCATGGGCGCAGAAGCTGACGTCGCGCGACATGTCGCAGTCGCGAACTCCTTCGTTCGCAGCCAGAAAGACATGGTCGTCGCCGATCATGTTCACCGCGGCGGCGGGGCAATCGAACATGCGAACGGCCATCTCGACGATCGGCTGCAGGCTCGGCAGTCCCTCGCGCTCGTCGATCCCATATTCGGCGAGCGCCGCAAGGCGCCCCGCCTCATCGTCTGACCGCACCGGACACTTCACATCGAACCTCGCGCCATCCCCCTAGAATATGGAGTAACGGCAGGTCTGTCCGGAGTTAAACTGCCAGATTGGTGTCAATTGCTCCGTATCGGTTTCAAACCGCCGCCGACTATTTCGGGCGGCCGCTGTACCCGGCCGCTTTCCGCAACTCGTCGGCATCCATGACATAGCCGTCGCTGATCACCGTCACGACGCGGCGCAGTGCGCCGAGGTCGGTCGAGGGGTCGCCGTCGACGAGCACCATGTCGGCCTCCTTGCCGACGGCGATCGAGCCGGTGCGCTTGTCGGCGCCGACAACGCGTGCGGGGACGATCGTCGCGCTCTGGATTGCCTCGGCGGGGGTGAAGCCCGCCTGGCGATAGATTTCGAGCTCGCGGATCAGTTCGATCCCCCAGCCGTCGGTGCCTGCGACGATCGGCACGCCCGCCTTGTGCAGGCGGCCGACGAGATCGACCATCTTCGCATAGCTCTTGCGATAGTCGTCGCGCGTCAGGCCATCGACCAGCGGATAGCCCGCCGCGGTGAAGGTCGAACGTTCGAGGACGGGCGAGATGATGCCCATATAGGGAGCATAGGCGGGCTGGGCCTTGCCGCCGTCCTGCGTCAGCATGCCTTCGAAGATCACGATCGTCGGGTCGACGATGGTCTTCTTCTTCGCAAGGTCGGCGACGAAGCCCGACATGAGCGGCCCGTCGAGGTCGACATCCTTGAAGTAACGCGCCGGTCCCTCGACTCGTGCCCGTGTGTTCGCCTTGTCGATCACCTCGCGCGGCATTGCTTCCATCGCGACGAAATTGAGGTGGGTGAGTTCGTCATAGCCTGCGGTCACCGCCTCGCTGGGCTTCATCCCGGCGGGCACATGGCCATGAACATGGAGGCCGAGGCGGTGGGCTTCGGCCGCGGCGGGGGCAATCCACGCCGGGTTCATCGACGTGTAGAATTTGACGCCCCACAGCCCCGCCGCCTTGATCCGGCGCACTGCGGCGATCGCTTCCTCGGCGCTGCTGACGACCTCGGCGCCCTGCGCCGAGAGCGGATCCTTCTTGTCGACGATGACCGAGATGAAAGGTTCGCCCATCAGCAGGCTGTGATCGGCGCGGCGCTTGGTCGCCTCGACCGCGCGGTCGAGGTTGGTTCCGGGGCTGCGGAAGCTGGTGATCCCGTTCGCCATGTTCGACAGCACGTCCCAATCGTCGCCGATGTGGAGATGGCTGTCCCAGATGCCCGGTACGAGCGTCTTGCCGCGTCCGTCGATGACTTGCGCGCCGGCGGGGGCTTTCAGCGAGCCCGCGGCACCGATGGCGGCGATCTTGCCGTCTCTGGCGAGGACCGCGCGGTTCGCGAGGAACACGCCCTTGTCGGCGTCGAACAGCTGGACGTTGTCGATCAGCACGGGGGCTTTCGCTGCATCAGACAGGAAGCGCTTCGCGATGCCGGCAACGGCATCCGCTGTGGCCTTGTCCTGAACGGCCTTGAGCTGTTTGAGCACACCCTCATAGCCTGCAGGGATCACCGAGATGAAGCTGATGTCGGCGAAATAGCGCTTGTTTTCGTCGAGCCAGACGGGGAGCGGCGAGGGCAGAATACCGCTGATGAAGGCAAGCTGGACCGTCTTGGGTCCGCCGGGCCCCTGAATGACCTCGGTCGGGCCAAAGGTCATCCGGCCCCGGCCGCTTGGCAGAAAAGCGATCCCCGCATCGCCCGCGGCGGCGAGCGCGTCGATCATCGGCGCGTTGGCGATGCCGACGCCGCCGGCAGGGATGTACCAGCCGCCAGCGGCCGCCTCGCCCGTGTCGGTGGCCGTATTCCAGCTCGCGCGGCCATCCGCGACCCGATAGTCCTCGGCGGCGTCGCCCGAGGGTGTGACCCCGCGCATGGTTGTTGCCGCGATCGTGCCGCCGGGACCGAAGGTGGTGACCTGATCCATCTCGGTGATCCAGCCGCGCAGCTCTTGCGACCAGCGATAGGCGGTGCGGCCATCGGCAAGCTGCCAGCGCCACTGGTCGCCATGCTTGCCCGATTCGGAGACGACGACATAATGAACCGCGTCAGCGGGAGGCTTCAGCAGTTCATCCTTGGGAACGGGTTTGGATTGCGCCACGGGAGCGGGCTCTTCATGTGCATGCACGGCGGCGGGTGCGGCCGAGGCCAGCAGGGCGGCAAGCAAAAACAGGCGCATCGTCAATCTCCCCTGAACGCGGACGGCCGCGAAGCGCGACCGTGGTAAGAGGATTTGACGGCGCGAAGCAAGAAGCGACCAACGCCGGTCGGCGTTCGACCGGCGTGTTAGTCGCGCCGTTGCAGGCTCACCACCGCGTGGATCGGGAGCTCGGCATAGATGTGCGGGAACAGGTCGCCGCCGCGCGCGGGCTCCCAGCGGATCGCATCGCCGAGGCAGATGAGGTCCACCTCGGCGATCATCAGGCCGCTTTGGCCCGCGAAATATTTGGCGATGGTCGCCTCGAGCTGTTCCGCCGTCGACAGGTGGATATAGCCGTCGGCGATATCCACCGGTGCGCCACGGAACACGCGTTCGCGCTCGAAATCGGCCCATTGTTGTGCGGTGAGCACCTTGAAGGCCGTCGAGGGCGTCATTCGGAGGGGGCTTCCGTCGCAGGGGCTTCGGGCGCGATTTCCGTGCCGTCGGCTTCTTCTTCGTCGCTGTCCTCGATCAGCGCCGCCGAAACGACATGCTCGTCGTTCGCGACATCGAACAGGCGCACGCCCGCGCTGCCGCGGCCGATGACGCGCATCGAATCGAGCCCCATGCGGATCAGCTTGGCCTGGTCGGTGACCAGCATCAGCTGATGCGCCTTGGTTGCAGGGAAACTCGCGACGACAAGGCCGTTGCGGGCGATGTTGTCGATGTTGGTGATCCCCTGGCCGCCGCGGCCGGTGCGGCGATATTCATAGGCCGACGACAGCTTGCCATAGCCGTTCGCGCAAACCGTCAGGATGAACTGCTCGCTGGCGGCAAGTTCGGCCATGCGGTCGCCGTCAAGCGTCGGCTCGTTCTCGTTGTCCTTCCACGGCGCGGCGCGCAGATAGGCTTCGCGCTCCTCCATGGTGGTTCCGACGCGGTGCAGGATCGACAGCGAGATGACTTCGTCGCCGTCGGCGAGGCGCATGCCGCGGACGCCGGTCGAGTTGCGGCTCTGGAATTCGCGGACGTCGTCGCCGGCGAAGCGGATCGCCTTGCCCTGGCGGGTGGCGAGCAGGACATCGTCGCTTTCGTCGAGCAGCGCGACGCCGATCAGCCGGTCGTCCTCGTCCTCGCCCTCGAACTTCATCGCGATCTTGCCGTTCGAGGGCACGTTGGTGAAGGCGTCCATGCTGTTACGACGCACATTGCCCTTTGCGGTTGCAAACATGACGTGCAGCTTACCCCATTCGCCCTCGTCCTCGGGCAACGGGAGCACGGTCGAGATCGTCTCGCCCTGTGCGAGCGGCAGCAGGTTGATCATCGGGCGGCCGCGCGTGGCGGGCCCGCCCTCGGGCAGGCGCCACACCTTCATGCGATAGACCTTGCCCGCGGTCGAGAAGAACAGCACCGGCGTGTGCGTCGAGGTGACGAACAGCTCGGTAACGACATCCTCGTCCTTGGTCGCCATGCCGGCGCGGCCCTTGCCTCCGCGGCGCTGGGCGCGGAAGGTGTCGAGCGGGGTGCGCTTGATATAGCCGTCGAGGGTAACGGTGACGACCATCTCCTCGCGCTCGATCAGATCTTCGTCGTCGATGCCGTCGGCGGCGGGGGCGACGAGCGTCTTGCGGGGAGACGCGAATTCGTCGCGCACCGCGACAAGCTCCTCGCGCATGACGGCATAGAGTTTTTCGCGGTCGGCGAGGATCGAAAGCAATTCCTCAATCTCGGTAGCCAACTCACCAAGTTCCTTGCCGATTTCATCGCGGCCGAGCGCGGTCAGGCGGTGGAGGCGAAGATCGAGGATCGCCTTCACCTGCACTTCGGACAGGCGATAGGTGGCGCTTTCCTCCATTTCGCCCTCGATCGCCTCGACGAGACGGATGTAAGGTGCGATCTCGCCGATCGGCCATTCACGCGCGAGCAGCGCCTCGCGGGCGAGCGCCGGGCTAGCCGAGCCGCGGATGATGCGAACGACTTCGTCGAGGTTCGAGACCGCGACGACGAGACCGAGCAAGATATGTGCCCGGTCGCGGGCCTTTGCGAGTTCGAACTTGCAGCGTCGGGTGATGACCTCTTCGCGAAAGGCGATGAAGGATGTCAGGATATCCTTCAGTCCGAGCATTTCGGGGCGGCCGCCGCGGATCGCCAGCATGTTCGCGGGGAAGCTCGACTGCGCCGGCGTGTGGCGCCAGAGCTGGTTGAGCACGACCTCGGCGGTTGCGTCGCGCTTCAGTTCGATAACGACGCGGACGCCTTCACGGTTCGATTCGTCGCGGATGTCGGCAACGCCCTCGATCCGCTTGTCGCGCGCCGCCTCGGCGATCTTCTCGACGAGCCCCGATTTGCCGACCTGATAGGGAATCGACGTCAGAACAATCGATTGCCGGTCGTTCCTGCCTTCTTCGATAATATGCGTCGCACGCATCATGATCGAGCCGCGACCCGTCAGATAGGCGTTACGCGCGCCACCCTGGCCGAGCATCAGCGCGCCGGTCGGGAAGTCGGGCCCGGGGACGATCGCCATCAGATCTTCGAGCGTGATCGCGGGATTTTCGATCGTCGCGAGCGTCGCGTCGATGACTTCGCCGAGATTGTGGGGCGGGATGTTCGTGGCCATGCCGACCGCGATGCCGCCCGCGCCGTTGACGAGCAGGTTCGGGAAGCGCGCCGGGAGCACGGTGGGCTCGTCGCGGCTCGCGTCATAGTTGGGCTGGAAATCGACCGTATCCTTGTCGAGGTCGTTCAGCAGCACCATTGCGGTCTTCGCGAGGCGCGCCTCCGTATACCGCATCGATGCCGGCGGATCGGGGTCCATCGAGCCGAAATTGCCCTGACCGTCGATCAGCGGAACGCGCAGCGACCAGTCCTGCGTCATGCGTGCGAGGGCATCGTAGATCGCGCTGTCGCCGTGGGGGTGATAGTTACCCATCACGTCCCCGACGATCTTCGCCGATTTCTTGTACGGGCGGCCGGGAACGAAGCCGCCTTCCTGCGCCGCGTAGAGGATACGGCGATGCACCGGCTTCAGGCCGTCACGGACGTCGGGCAGCGCGCGGCTGACGATCACGCTCATCGCGTAATCGAGGTATGAGGTCTTCATTTCATCGACGATATTGATCGGCGAAACGCCGTCGTCGGACGGCTGCATAGGCGTATTTTCTTCGGTCAAGACCCGGCCTTTTTTCTGCTTATCGGGAGATGGTTCCGGCCTAGCCGATGGGGGCGGGAAAGGCCAGCGATTCGGTCGGTTTCAATCATATTTTTTGTCCGCTCCCGCAAAGGGTCTAGGGCAATAAAAATGAAAATATTCCAACGGATTATGATGACGTCATGGCGGCCGATCGAATGCGCCCGCAGGCCGTCGTCCGGATATGCTCTCCGGTGGATGGATCGGCCGGCGGGAGCCACGATCCACGAGCGCCGGCTTGCGCCGGCAAACGCAGGCGATCGGCCGTGGAAGCCGCTTGCCAATTGCGGCTTCCACCCTAAAGCTGCACCGCGATGACCAAGAGCCTGCCTGGGGGGCGCCAGTGGCCCTGATCGCGCTGGTCGGTGCCAGCGAAGCGCTGCCCGATGGCAGCTTGCGTGCGCTCGTCACGGTGGCGGGCGAGACCCTGATCGAGCGGCAGGCGGCGCGGCTTGCCGACGTCGGCGTGACGCATGTTGCGGTTGCCGTCGCAACGGTTCCGGCGGAACTGATCGCCACCTGCGATCGCATCCGCCGCCGGGGCATGAAAGTGACGCCGGTACGCGAGGCGTCGGACCTCGTTGCCCTTGTCGAGCCCGATGACCGGATCATCCTTGTCGCTGACGGCCTGCGCGCCGGCGGTACGCACTACGGCGCTATCGCCAAACCGGGATCGCCTGCGATCCTCGTCACCGGCGACACCGTGCTGACGCAGGGGTTCGAGCGGATCGACGCGACGCGGCGCTGGGGCGGGCTCGCCGCAATCTCGCAGCCGATGGTCGCCGAACTCGCCGCGATGCCCGGCGAATGGGACATGATGCTCACCTTGCTGCGTATGGCGGTGCAATCGGGCGCGCGGCGGCTCTATTGTGAACCCGCCCTGTTCGAACAGGGCGAGATCGCGATCGTCGCCGATCGGCCGACTGCGGCGTTGATCGAGCAGTCGAGCCTGCAGCAGGTCGAATATGGCGGGATGGGGCTCGGGCGGTCGGCGGTGATGATGCCGCTGGTCCGCCTCGCAGGGCCCTTGCTTGTAAGGTCGCCGAAGACCGCACGCTATCTACCCTATGTCACGGCGATTTTATGGGTTTCGGTTGCTGTGCTGGCGGCGAGCGGATTGGCTGCGGCAGGGGCGCTCGTCTCGATCCTCGGCGGACTTTGCCTCGCCGCCATGCGCTTCCTGTCGGCCTTCCGCGCGGAAAGTGCGGCGCAGGACCGCGTGCGCGACGTGATCCGGACCTTCGGATGGCTCGTCCTCGGCGTTTATCCCTGGCTCGTCTCGCTCGGCGGCCCCGACCATCTGATGCCGCGCTTTTCAGAAGCGGCGCTCGCGCCGTGCCTTGCGGCCGCGATCCTGCTTGCACGCTGGCTTTATGAGGACGCGGGCGACAAGCGACGCTTTCATTGGCTGCTTCCCGATACCGATCAGGCCTGGATATTGCTCGCGCCCGCGTTGATTTTTGGCCTGTCCACGCTGATGTTTGCGATCCTGCCGCTTCTGGCGCTGCTGCAGATATTGCTGTGGTTGCGGCTCGCGCGGCGGCCCGAAACACGTTAAAACAACCGTCTTCAAGGTTTAATGCCTATTAACGACATGCTGCTATCGCGGGCGTGCATGGCTGAATCCTTCTCCTCGGGCATCGATCTGCCGTCGCCGATTCTGTCGGCGCGTCTGCGCGAGCTTGCGAGCTTTCTTGCGGCGCCCTCGGCGGGACGCCTGACCGAGGAGCAGCGCGCGCTGGCGCTCGGCATCGCGCGGCGCCTTGTCGCCGATGTCGCGGCCGAGCTCGATCCCGCGATCGACGGCGCGGTGCTGTGGCAGGACTGGTTCGCCGCTGGGGTGCCCGCGGCCGAACGGATCACTACAGTCTGTTTCGGGCGCGCCGAGGAGCACCGCTGGCGCGAACAGTCGGCGCAACGCGTCGGGACCCCGCCCCCGTTGGCAGAGGGGAACGACGAAGCGCCCGCTGCTTCCCCGATTTCGGACGTCGATCGCGCCTATCTGGCGCTTCGGATCGCCGATCGCCGCCGGTTCGATGCCTATGGCTCGCCGCGCGTAGCACTTGCAGACATTCCGGCGGGCCTGCTTCGTACCCTGTTGCTCGATATCGCAGGGTGGCGACTGGCGCAGGTCGCGAAGGACAAGAAGCTGGCCGCCGACCTGGGGGAGGCCGTCCGCGATGCGACCGACCGGCTGGCCACCGCGAGCGGGATCGACGCCGCAGCGAGGCTCTATCACGACCGGCTCGCGGAGCAGGGTGATCTGGCCGCGGCGGCGACATCAGCGATAGCGCGGCACGATTGGGCGGCGTTTGTCGCGCTCGCAAGTGCCGCAGGCCGGAGCAGGTTTGATGAGATGGCGCTTGCCTTGCTGAGCTCTGCAGCCGCGGCGTTGCCCATCCTGCTGGCGCCGTTGAAGCTGGATCGCGCGTCGCTGGCGCCGCTTGAGGCGTCGCTCGCGATGTTGCCGGCACGAGCCGTCGACGGCGGAGGCGCCGGTGACTGATCGCATCATCCGCGGGCGGATCGACCGCGCGGGCGCACTTGTCAGCGCCGATGCGCCGTTGATGCGACTTCAGCAGCGTGCGGGCGCCGGGATCGGCAAACCGCTTGCGCTTCCGCATCTCGCGCGGCTGGTTGCGCTGGCGCAGCGGTTGCAGCGCGATATTTCGCGGCCGCTCTATACAGCCGACGACCATAGCGACATTCATGCGCTCGTCCGCGTCGTTCCCGACGAAGACGGCGCAAACCTCGAAATCAGTGACTGGCGGACGCGGCCCACAGTCATGCCGCAGATGCCGGTTGTCGGCGAGCTTGCGGCGCGGCCGCGAAGCTGGAGCTGGGAATGCGACCAGCAATTGCGGATGGTCGCACTGCGCGAAGGGGACGGAGCCCCGCTAGCGCCGACGGATTGGGAAGGGCGTTCGCTGTCCGAGCTGTTCGAGTTGCAGCCCGATGAGGAAGGTCGCTTTCCGGTATTGCGCGCGCTCGCACGACAGTCGGCGTTCGAGGGACAAAAGGTCCAGGCCGATAGCAACGGGTCGCGGATTGCGATGATCCTGGTCGGCGAGCCGCTTTTCGACGCAACCGGTCGTTTCACGGGGTTCCGGGGTACGACGAGCATCGACGCAGGCTTCGAGACCAGCCCGTCGCCGGACGCTGCCGCACCGGTCGACCCCGCCTTCGGATCATTGCCGCTATCCGATCCGCAGTTCGGACGCCGGATCGACGGTGCCCTGCGCGGGCCGCTCAGCCGCATCATTGCGACCGCCGAGACGATCTCGGGACAGTTCGACGGGCCGATCCGCGCCGACTATGCGCGCTATGCCGGCGATATCGCGCACGCAGGGCGCCATCTGCTCGGGCTGGTCGATGATCTGGCCGATCTCCAGAATATCGAACGTCCGGGTTTCAAGGCGGCCGCGGACGAGATCGATCTCGGCGATCTGGCGCGTCGCGCGGTCGGGCTGCTCGGCATGAAGGCCGAGGAAAAGGGCATTCGCATCGACGCGCCCAAAGTCGACGACAAGATGCCGGCGACCGGCGAGTTTCGCCGCGTATTGCAGGTGCTGCTCAACCTGCTCGGCAATGCGATCCGTTATTCGCCCGACAATTCGCAGATATGGATCCGCGTGGATCGCGAAGGCGACCGCGCGATGATCACCGTTGCCGACCAGGGGCAGGGAATCTCGAGCGAACAACAGGCGGTCGTGTTCGAGAAATTCGAACGGCTGGGCCGCACCGACAGTGGTGGCTCGGGGCTGGGACTCTACATCGCGCGGCGTCTGGCGCGGGCGATGGATGGCGACCTGACCGTCGAGAGCGCGCCGGGGCAGGGTGCGCGCTTTACGCTGAGCCTGCCGGCACGCGACGTGTGAATCGAAACGGCGGCGCAGTTTCCTGCACCGCCGCTCGAAAACGTCTGAAACTGGCAGTTAGCGCTTGTCGACCGGAACGAACGGACGATGCGTTGCGCCGGTGTAAAGCTGGCGCGGACGGCCGATCTTCTGTGCGGGGTCCGAAATCATTTCGTTCCACTGCGCGACCCAGCCGACGGTGCGGGCGAGAGCGAAGAGCGCGGTAAACATGGTCGTCGGGAAGCCGATCGCCGACAGAATGACGCCCGAGTAGAAATCGACGTTCGGGAACAGCTTCTTCTCGACGAAATAGGGGTCGCTGAGCGCCATTTCCTCAAGCTGCAGCGCGACTTCGAACACGGGGTCGTTGACCTTGAGCGCAGCGAACACCTCGCGCACGGTCTTCTGCATCACGGTCGCGCGCGGATCGTAGTTCTTGTAGACGCGGTGGCCGAAGCCCATCAGGCGGAACGGATCGTCCTTGTCCTTCGCGCGCGCGATATATTCGGGAATGCGTTCCGGACGGCCGATCTCGCGCAGCATGTTGAGCGCGGCTTCGTTCGCGCCGCCGTGCGCCGGACCCCAGAGGCATGCAATGCCCGCCGCGATACACGCAAAGGGGTTCGCGCCCGACGAGCCGGCAAGGCGAACGGTCGAGGTCGATGCATTCTGCTCATGATCGGCATGGAGGATGAAGATACGGTCAAGCGCGCGCTCGACGACCGGGTTCACCTCATAGGGCTCGGCGGGAACGCCGAAGGTCATCCGCAGGAAGTTGCCGGTGTAGCTCAGCGAATTGTCGGGATAGACAAAGGGCTGGCCCACCGAATATTTATACGCCATCGCCGCGATCGTCGGCATCTTCGCGATGAGACGGTGGCTGGCGATCATCCGCTGGTGCGGATCGTGGATCTCGGTCGAGTCGTGGTAGAAGGCGCTGAGTGCGCCGACCACGCCGCACATCACCGCCATCGGGTGCGCGTCGCGGCGGAACCCGCGGTAGAAGGTCGCAAGCTGCTCGTGCAGCATCGTGTGGCGCGTGATCGTGGTGTCGAATTCGGCCAGTTCCTGCGCGTTCGGCAGTTCGCCGTTCAGCAGCAGATAGCAGGTCTCCATGAAGCTCGAATGTTCGGCGAGGTCGCCGATTGCGTAGCCGCGGTGGAGCAGAACGCCCTCGTCGCCATCGATATAGGTAATCGCCGATTCACAGCTCGCGGTCGAGGTGAAGCCGGGATCATAGGTGAAGGCGCCGGTCTGGGCATAGAATTTGCGGATATCGACGACATCGGGGCCGACCGTGCCCTTGAGCACGGGGCTTTCGACGGTGGTGTCGCCCAGGGTGATCTTTGCGGTATCGGTCATTTTCTTCCCCTGATGATAGGGCGGGAGGCGTTGCGGTTACGCCCCTGCCGGATAATTGTGCGCTGCGTCAAGTCGCGCCAGGCTCGCGTCGCGGCCGAGCAGCAGCAACACGTCGAAAATCCCCGGAGACACCGTCCGTCCGGTCAGCGCGGCGCGTAGCGGTTGCGCCAGTTTGCCGAGCCCTATTTCGGCCGACTCGCTCGTCTCGCGAACCGCGGCCTCGATATCTTCGGGATTCCAGTCATTCAGGCCGCGCAGCTTTTCGGTGACGCTGGCGAGCACTCCCTCCGGGGCGTCCTTTAGCACCTGCGCCGCCTTTTCGTCCACTGCCAGCGGCAGCGTTTCGAAGAGGAAGAGCGCGCCCTCGGCGATTTCGTCCAGCGTCTTGGCGCGGGGCTTCAGCGACTCCATTGCCCGGCCGAGAAGGTCGCGGTCGGCATCGTCCAGCGCGCGGTCGACCAGCTTTTCGATGCGCGGTGCGACGAGCCCGGCGAGGCGGCTGTTGTCGGCCTCGCGAATATAATGACCGTTGAGATTCTCCAGCTTCTTGAAGTCGAAACGCGAGGGTGAGCGGCCGACATGGTCGAGATCGAACCATTCCACGGCCTGTGCGCGGCTGATGATCTCGTCGTCGCCATGGCCCCAGCCGAGGCGGAGGAGATAGTTATTCACCGCTTCGGGAAGATAACCCATCTCGTCGCGATAGGCGTCGACGCCGAGCGCGCCGTGGCGCTTCGAGAGTTTCGCGCCGTCAGCGCCATGAATCAGCGGGACATGTGCATAAACCGGCTCGCGCCAGCCCATCGCACGGATCAGCGCGAGCTGGCGGAAAGCGTTGTTGAGATGATCGTCGCCGCGGATGACGTGCGTAATTCCCATGTCATTGTCATCGACGACGACGCTCAGCATATAGGTCGGCGTCCCGTCGCTGCGGAGAAGGACGAAATCGTCGAGTTCGGCATTCTGCACGGTGACGTCGCCCTGCACCTTGTCGCGGATCGTAACTTCACCCTCCTGCGGAGCCTTCAACCGCAGGACGTGCGGAACCGACGGGTCACCGTCGGCGCGGTCGCGCCAGGGGCTGCGGACGCGGAAGGGAATACGCTTTTCCTGCGCTTCGGCGCGCATCGCCGCGAGTTCGTCCTGTGTCAGATAGCAGCGATAGGCATCGCCCTTTGCGAGCAGCTCGTGCGCGACCTCCGCGTGACGCGGCGCGCGGGCGAACTGGAATACGGTCTCGCCATCCCAGTCGAGGTCGAGCCACTGCATTCCGTCCAGAATCGCATCGATCGCGGCATCGGTGGATCGCGCGCGGTCGGTGTCCTCGATGCGGAGAAGGAATTTGCCGCCGTGATGGCGCGCGAAGAGCCAGTTGAACAGCGCGGTGCGCGCCCCGCCGATGTGCAGATAGCCGGTCGGCGAGGGAGCAAAGCGCGTCACGACTGCGGCGCCGGTCGCTTCTGCCAAATCGGTTGGGGTTTCGGTTGCCACTATGGCCTCTTTCACTCAGTTTTGGTTCGCCGGAAACGGAACCGGTACACAGGATCGGGGCAGCCCCTAGCATGGCGACAAGGCGGCTTCAAACGACCTTTGGTCCGGGCGGGGTAGCCGGCTGGCGGCGGTTGTTTCATGCGCTGGAGGCGCAGCTTGAAGCCGAGCGCGAAAGGCTGGGGCTGTGGCTGCCTGTCGCGTCGGGCGCGGGGATCGCCGCCTGGTTCATCTTGCCGGCAACCATGCATTGGGCCGGGCTTCTGTTCTTGCTGGGAGGCGGACTGTTCTGTGGGCTGCTGATCGGCTGGCATAGTCGAACCGGCAGAATGGCGGCGATCGGATTCGGCGCGATGGCTCTCGGACTGTTGCTGATATGGGCGCGGGCGCTGTGGGTGGCCGCGCCGATTCTTGCCGGACCGGCGACGACGGCCTTTTCGGCCGAGGTCGAGGCGGTCGAACCGCTGCCGGCGAAAGACCAGACGCGGCTGATCGTGCGGCCGCAGGCACGCGAGGACTTGCCGCCGCGGATTCGCGTAACGCTGGCCGGCGAGGCGGGCACTGGGATTGCCCCTGGCGAGAGGATCGGACTGCGCGCGCGACTGATGCCGCCCCCGACAGCGAGCCTTCCGGGCAGCTATGATTTCGCGCAGCGGGCATGGTTCGACCGGATCGGCGCCGTCGGAACGGTCCTTGGCGACGTGTCGCGCAGCGCGAACGCGGGGAGAGGGGGGCAACCGGTTCGGGCACGGCTGAGCGCGCATATCCACGACCGGATCGCGGGCTCGCCGGGCGGTATCGCCGCGGCCTTCGTGACCGGCGACCGCGGCGCGATTTCGTCCGAGGACGAGGAAGCGATGCGGCGTAGCGGGCTCGCGCATCTGCTGTCGATCAGCGGGCTGCATGTCACCGCCGTGATCGGCTTCGCGATGTTTCTTGCGATGCGCCTGCTAGCGTTGAGCCGGCGGATCGCGCTTGGCGGTTATGTGCTGCCGATCGCGGCGGCTGCCGGGGCACTTGCCGGCGCGGGCTATACCTGGCTCGCAGGCGCGGAGGTGCCCACCTTGCGCTCGCTGATCGCGGCGTTGCTTGTGCTGGTTGCTTTCCTGATGGGGCGGGAGGCGCTGACTCTCCGGCTGGTTGCGGCGGGGGCATTGATCGTGCTGGTCTGGCGACCTGAATCGCTCGTCGGGCCGAGCTTCCAGCTGAGTTTCGCGGCGGTGACGGCAATCGTCGCGCTGCATGAAAGCAGGACGATGCAACGCTTCATGGCGCGGCGCGAGGAGCCTATCGTCTTTCGATGGGGGCGCGGGCTTGCGGGGCTGCTGATTACCGGGATCGCCGTCGAAGTCGCGCTGGCGCCGATCGCGCTCTTTCATTTTCACAAGGCAGGGCTTTATGGAGCGCTCGCCAATGTGGTCGCGATCCCGCTGACGACCTTTGTCATCATGCCCGCCGAAGCGCTGGCGCTGGCGTTCGATAGTGTCGGGCTGGGAGCCCCCTTCTGGTGGGTGACCGAACAAGCGCTGACGCTGCTCATTCAGCTCGCGCATCGCGTCGCGGAGGCACCGGGCGCGGTTGCGACCTTGCCGCGCTTCCCGCCTTGGGGGTTCGCGATGGCGGCTTTCGGCGGGCTGTGGATATTGATCTGGTCGACCCGTTGGCGCTGGTGGGGCGCTGTTCCGTTACTCGCCGGAATGCTGGCGCTGTTGATGCAGCCGCGCCCCGACCTTCTGGTGACGAGCGATGGACGTAATATAGCCGTGGCAGCGCCCGGAGGTGGGTATGCGCTCCTCCGCGACCGTGCCGGCGATTTCGTGCGCGACACGATGAACGAGGCGGCGGGAAGCGATGCGCCGCTGGGGGCGCTGGCCGATCTCGATCATGTCGAATGCAATCCGGACTTTTGTCGATGGGTGCAAGAGGGGCGCATCATCCTTGCCTCGCGAGGTCGGGACAGGATCGAGGGTGAAGAGATGGCGGCGGCGTGCAGGGCGGCCGACGTCGTGATCAGCGACCGCTGGTTGCCGCGCGAGTGCGCCGCGCGCTGGCTGACGATCGATCGCGACAGTCTGGCGGAAAGCGGCGGGCTGGCGATCTATCTCGGTAAAAAGCCGAAGGCCGTCGCCACGCTGGATGCGGGCGACGGCCATCCGTGGCGCCATGCGCCGCTGGTCAGTGGTAACGACGAAGCAGTCCCGAAAGCCGACCTTGCACGATGACGCGTCCGGCTTCGTAGCGCTGCGGTTCATACGCGCTGTTCGCGGGATCGAGCCGGATCATCTTGCCCTCGCGACGGAAATATTTGAGCGTCGCGTCCTGACCATCGACGAGCGCGACGACGATGTCGCCCTCGCGCGCGGTGCTGGCCTTCTGGATCAGCGCATAGTCGCCGTCGAAAATGCCTGCCTCGACCATCGAGTCGCCCGAAACCTCGAGCGCATAATGTTCGCCGGCACCGAGCAGCGCGGCAGGCACCGCGAGCTGGTTGTGATCCTCGAACGCCTCGATCGGGACGCCCGCGGCGATCTTGCCGTGCAGCGGTACCTCGATGATGTCGTTCGCGGCGATCGGCTTGAGCGCCGGCGCGGGTTTGCGGAGCGGAACGATATTATCGTTGCGCACGGGCGTCTTGGCGGCTTCGGGGACCTTCAGCACCTCCAGCGCGCGGGCGCGGTTGGGGAGGCGGCGGAGAAAACCTCTTTCTTCCAAGGCACTTATCAGGCGATGAATGCCCGATTTCGACTTGAGGCCGAGCGCTTCCTTCATCTCCTCGAACGAGGGTGAAATCCCGCTCGCGTCGAGGCGCTGTTGAATGAAGTGGAGCAGTTCATGCTGCTTCGCGGTCAACATCGGTCGTTCTCCATGATGCCAGTTCCGGACATAATGAGAACGATAATGGAACAAAGCGGAACTTGTCAAGCGATCGCGATATAGTCCGCCTGCTCGCCCGCGGCGCGCGGGGGTACGCCGATCTCGCGGATGACCAGCGCATTGGCCTCGACGAGCGGAGCAGTGCGTCCACTGTCCTGCCCGTCGAATACGGTGAGCGCGCCGCGATCGAGTCGGGCGCGGAGATAGTCGCGGCGTTTGGCGCCGGGGCCCAGCGCGCTTGCAAGCGGCGCCTGATGGATGTCGGGCAGCGGGCTCGGGGCTCCGGCGAGATGGCGGACGAGCGGGATCAGGAACAGCGTCGCGGTGACGAAGGCCGACGATGGATTGCCGGGCAGTCCGAGGAGCAGCGCATCGCCGATGCTGCCGGCGATCAGCGGCTTGCCCGGGCGCATCGCGATCTTCCAGAAATCGATGCTGCCGCCGGCGTCTCCGAGCGCGCCGCGGACATGGTCATGATCGCCGACCGAGGCGCCGCCGACGGTCACGATGACGTCGTGACGTCGCGCCAAATCCTTCAATACACGCGACAAGATCGTCCGGTCGTCGCGGATGTGGAGCGGCAGCGTAACGACTGCGGGTTCGCCTGCCAGCATCGCGGCGAGCATCGTGCCGTTGCTGTCGGGGATCTGGCCGGGGGCGAGGGCGTGGCCGGGCTGGACGAGTTCGTCGCCCGTGGTGAGGATCGCGACGCGCGGACGCCTGCCGACGGTGAGCTGCCCGGCGCCGCTCATGATCGCGGCCGCAATCGCGCCGGGAGTGAGGCGGGTGCCGGCGGGGACGAGCGTCGTTCCGGTCGCAAAGTCGCTGGCGCGGGCGCGGATATGCTGGCCGGGCTGGATCGTATCGGCGGTCGACAGGCGCAATGTGGTGCCGTCGGCCGCCACATCTTCCTGAATGATCACCGTGTCGGCGCCATCGGGCAGCCACGCGCCGGTGAAGATGCGCATCGCCTCTCCCTTGCCGACCGGCGCGGACGGAACGCTTCCCGCGGCGCTTTCGCCGATGATCGTCCATGGTCCCGGCAGGTCGGCGAAGCGCACCGCATAGCCGTCCATCGCCGAGAGCGGCGCGGCGGGCTGATCGCGGCGGGCGACGATGGCTTGCGAAACATAGCGGCCAAGCGATTCGGAAAATGCGATATTCTCCGCCCCCAGCGGTTCGCGGAGCGCGAACAGGCGCGCCTGCGCTTCCTCGACGGGAAGCAGTCCGCTCATTCGGCGCGCCAGTCGCCCGAGCGGCCGCCGCTCTTTTCGAGGAGGCGGATGTCACCGAGGATCATCGCGCGGTCGAGCGCCTTCGCCATGTCATAGAGGGTGAGGAGCGCGACCGAGGCGGCGGTGAGCGCCTCCATCTCGACCCCGGTCGGGCCGGTCGTCGCGGCGGTCGCGCGCACTGAAATGCCGTCCATCTCCCAATCGAACTCGACCGCGACCTTGGTAAGCGCGAGCGGGTGGCACAGCGGGATCAGGTCGGCGGTGCGCTTGGCGGCCATGATGCCGGCGATGCGCGCGGTCGAGAGAACGTCGCCCTTGGGCGCATTGCCGCTGCGGATCGCTTCAAGCGCATCCGCCGACATGGTGATGCGGCCGCCCGCGACGGCGCGCCGTTCAGTAGTGGGCTTGGCGCCGACATCGACCATATGCGCCGCACCCGTTTCATCGAGGTGCGTCGGGCGGCTCATGCGGTGGCCCCTTCGAGCAAGGCCCTTGTTGCCGTCGTGACGTCACTTTGCCGCATCAGGCTTTCGCCGACGAGGAACGCATTTACGCCGCTTTTGGCGAGGCGCTGGCAGTCGGCATGGGCTGCGATGCCGCTTTCGCCGACGAGCAAGGTGCCCGGAGGGACGAGCTTCGCGAGACGTTCGGTGACGGCGAGATCGGTCTCGAAGGTGCGGAGGTCGCGGTTATTGACCCCGATCAGGCGCGACTGGAGCTGTGTCAGCGCGCGGTCGAGTTCGGCCTCGTCATGGACCTCGACAAGGACGTCCATGCCGCGTTCGACAGTCGCCGCCTCGATCTCGCGCATCGCGCCGTCGTCGAGCGCGGCAACGATGATCAGGATCGCGTCGGCGCCGATCGAGCGCGCCTCGGCGACTTGCCAGGGGTCGATCATGAAATCCTTGCGCAGGACCGGCAGGCCGCATGCGGTGCGCGCGGCGATCAGGAATTCCTCGTGGCCCTGAAAATAGGGCGCATCGGTGAGGACCGAGAGGCACGCCGCGCCGCCGGCTTCATAGGCTCGGGCGTGATCGGCGGGATCGAAATCTTCGCGAATCAGTCCCTTGGATGGCGAAGCTTTCTTGATTTCTGCGATCAGGCCATAGCCGCCAGCGTCGATCTTCGCCTGCAGGGCCGCCTGAAAGCCGCGCGGCGCGCCGGCGTCGATGCGGTCGAGGTCGGCGACCGAATAGGCCTGCCGCCGTGTCGCGACCTCTTCGGCCTTGGTGGCGAGGATTTCGGTGAGCTTGTTCATTTATACGCGATCCAGCAATTGAGGAGCGCGTTGGCAAGCCCTTTATCGATAGCCTCGGCGGCCTCCTCGACCCCGTCGAGCAGGTTTTCGGCAGCTCCGGCGACGACGAGCGCCTCGGCGGCGTTGTAGAGCACGGCGTCGCGATAAGCGCTCTTCTCGCCCATCAGCAGGCGGCAGAGCGCCTTGGCATTCTCCTGCGCATCACCGCCGCGGATCGCGGATACGGGATGCGTAGGCAGGCCGGCGTCGGCGGCGACGCTGCGCTGCATGCGGACACCCTCGGGAGTGATCACCGCAACCTCGTTGCCGCCCGCGAGCGACAGTTCATCGAGGCCTTCATCGCCCGAAATCACGCGCGAATGCTCGGTCCCGAGCCGGTGAAGCGCCTCGGCATAGACGGGGACATAGGCGGGGCGCGCGATGCCGACGAGCTGGCGCGTCACGCGCGCGGGGTTGGCGAGCGGACCCATCAGGTTGAAGATCGTGCGGCGGCCGATCGCCTTGCGGATCGGCATGATGCGCTTCATCGCCGGGTGATGATGTGCGGCGAAAAGGAAGCAGATGCCGAGATCGGCGAGCTGCGCCTCGGCCATCTGGCCGGCGCGCTCCATGTCGAGGCCGAGCGCTTCGAGCGTGTCGGCGGCGCCAGATTTGGAGGAAGCGGCGCGATTTCCGTGCTTTGCGACCGGTACTTCGCACGCCGCGACGACGATCGCGACCGCGGTCGAGACATTGAGCGTGTGGTGGCCGTCGCCGCCGGTGCCGCAGACGTCGATCGCGCCCGCCGGCGCGTCGATCGGGATCATCCGGTCGCGCATCGCCTGCGCCGCGGCGGCGATTTCGACCATCGTCTCGCCGCGTTCGGCAAGCTCGATCAGGAATTCGGAGATATTGTCGTCGCTCGCGGTGCCGTCGAGGATCGCAGTGAAGGCGGCCGCGGCCTCGTCATGATCGAGCAGCGCGGCGGGATCGGGAAGCGGGCCGAGACGGCTCATGCCGCCTGTCGCGCCGCGACCGGCAATCCTGCAAGCGTCAGGAAGTTGGCGAGCATCGCATG
The DNA here is from genome assembly GCF_022024275.1 of Sphingopyxis sp. BSN-002. Taxonomy (NCBI): domain Bacteria; kingdom Pseudomonadati; phylum Pseudomonadota; class Alphaproteobacteria; order Sphingomonadales; family Sphingopyxidaceae; genus Sphingopyxis; species Sphingopyxis sp. BSN-002. Next base: position 533,233 of record NZ_CP091804.1, on the reverse strand, counting down.
GCCATGCTCGGTCGCGATGCTTTCGGGATGGAATTGCACGCCGTGAATCGGCAGCCCGGCATGGCGGAAACCCATCACCGCGCCGTCGTCGCTGGTCGCGTTGATGAGCAGTTCGGCGGGAATGTCGACGACCTCGAGGCTGTGGTAGCGCGTCGCGGTGAGCGGCGAGGGCAGGTCGGTGAAGAGACCGGTGCCGTCGTGGCAGACGGGCGAGGTCTTGCCGTGCATCAGATGGCCGCGCTGGACGGTGCCGCCGAAATGCTGGCCGATCGCCTGATGACCTAGGCAGACGCCGAGAAGCGGCTTTTTCGCGGCGGCGCAGGCGGCGACGAGATCAAGGCTGACGCCCGCCTCGTTCGGGGTGCAGGGGCCGGGCGAGATGAGGAAGGCCGACGCCCCGGTTGCGAGCGCTTCGGCCGCGGTCAGCGCGTCATTGCGTTCGACGCGCACGTCGGCGCCCAGCTCGATCAGATAATGAACGAGGTTGAAGGTGAAGCTGTCATAATTGTCGATGACGAGGATCATGGGGGCGCACTAGCGGTCTTGCGGGCGTTGGGGAAGCTTTACGAACTATCGGTGGGGCAAACCTGGCTTCGTCATTCCCGCGAAGGCGTGAATCCAGCTGGACCGCGTTCAGAGTCACGTGCCTCGGAACGCCCTTCGCGGGGGTGACGAAAAACAAGGCTATTCCGCCATCAGTTTCGCGAGATCGTCTTTCCAGAATTTGGCCCAGGTGTGTGTCCCGTGCCCTTTGGTTTCGGCGCTCGCGGGGATCAGGATGTAGCGCGCTTTCGGCATGCGTTTCACGCCGTCTTCGGGGTAGGAATAGCCAGGCGGGTTGATGAAATCGTCGCCCGAGTTGATCCACAGCACGGGCACGGTGATCTTTTCAAGGTTCGGCCAAGGATTGTAATTGCGGGACGAATCGAGCTGGTAGATGGTGTCGTTGGCATCGTTGCGGCCGAAGGTGCGCGCGAAGGCCTCGTCCTTGTATTTCTCTGCCGCGATGCGGGTCGGATATTGCGCCTGCAGCGCATAGGGGTTCGCGCCCGCGATCATGGTGAGCGAGGCGGCGGTGCGCAGACCGCCGAGCGGCGGGTCGGTATAATTGCCGTCCTTCCAAAGAGGATCGGCCTTGATCGCGTCGATCGAGAGGGTACGCCACATGCGGTTCTCGCCCGCGATCTCGACCGGCTGGCATGCGAAGGGCGCGAGGCGTTCGGCAAAGCCCGGGTGCGTCTCGCCCCAGACGAAGGCGTGCATGCACCCCATCGAGGTACCCAGAATGAGTTTCAGGCTCTTCACGCCGAGCTTTTCGGTGAGCATCCGGTATTGGGCGCTGACCATGTCGTCATAGTCGTATTTCGGGAACTGCATCCGGAGGCCGTCGCTCGGCTTCGACGAGCCGCCGTGGCCTAGATTGTCGGGCAGGATGACGTAATATTTGGCCGTATCGAGCAGCTGGCCGGGACCGAACAGCTCGTTCGCGAACTGCGGCTGGAAGAATTGCTTTCCCGTGCCGCCGGTGCCGTGGAGGATCATCACGGCGTTGGTGACATTGCCCTTCTTGTCGCGCTGCGGCGTGCCGAGCGTCGTGTAGTGCATCTTGATTTCGGGCAGCTTTTCGCCGGTGCCGAAGGTGAAATCCTTGAGGATCGCGTCGCCCTCGACGGCGCCTTCGACCGTCTGGGCCTGAGCCTGAATCGATGCGGGAACGGTACTGGCGAGCAGCAGGGCGAGGGGGGCGAGATAGTTGCGCATGGCGCAAGGCTAGTCGGCGCTGCGCATCGATACAAGGATCAGCGGACCGAGCGGGTAGCGCGCGTCGAGACGGCCGTGCGCCGGGTCCCAGAGCGCGGACACCGTCCCGTCGAGAAACAGCGCGTCGCGGGCGCCCGCCTGGTCGCGCAGGAAGCGGGCGAGGGTGCCGAAGGCAACGGGCTCGTTCGAGATGACGAAATGGGCGCGGCCCGCCGCGTCGACGCCGACGCCGTTGCGGAGCTTCAGCGAGGTGCCGTCGGCGGCGATCTTCGGGTGGAGTTTGCCCCCGATCAGCAGCATCGGACCCGACTGGGTCCCGAACGATGGGCGCCGGTTCACGATCGTCGCGAAATCCTCGCTCGTCATGACCCGCCATTTGCCGTCGGCGTCACCGAAGAAGACGCCGTTCGGCTTGAGATAGAAATTGCCGCCCGCATCGCGCGTGTTGAGCGGATAGAGGCGCTTCCCGCTTTCGGCGTAATAGCCGATCGGGCGGCTGCGGACGTCGTACATGCCGCCGTTGACTGCAAAGGCGACGCGGCTGGTGTCGATATCGGCCGCGAGCCGCGCGAAGCCGCGATAGATTGTGCCGTCGGAGCCGGTGATCTTCGTGTCGATCCGGTGCTTGCCGGGGACGGCGATGCATTCGGTGAAGCGCTTGCCCTCGAAGGTCACAATTTTACAGGCATCGGGCGCGCCGGGAGTCGCCGAGTTGCCGTAATGCTGAAAGAATATGAAGCCCGCGAGCAGGGTGGCCGCGCTGACCGAGGCCAGCGCGGCGCGCCTCACTGGCCGTAACCCGGCGTCCCGGCGAGCCGCACCGCCTCGCGTGCCGCGGCGAACAAGGCGCCGGCCTTGGCCTCGCATTCGCGCTGTTCGTAAGCGGGGTCGCTGTCGGCGACGATGCCCGCGCCGGCCTGGACGTGCATTTCGCCGTCCTTCACGATCGCGGTGCGCAGCACGATGCAGCTGTCCATATTGCCGTCGGGGGCGAAATAGCCGACGCCGCCCGCGTACGGCCCGCGCGCATCGGCCTCGAGCTCGGCGATGATCTGGCACGCGCGCACCTTGGGCGCCCCGCTCACCGTTCCGGCGGGAAAGCCCGCGAACAGCGCGTCGATCGCGTCCTTGTCGGGCGCGATGCGGCCGATGACGTTCGAGACGATGTGCATGACGTGGCTGTAGAATTCGACGGTGTAGCTGTCGGTGACGGTCACGGTTCCGCCGATCGCGGCGCGGCCGACGTCGTTGCGGCCGAGATCGAGCAGCATCAGGTGCTCGGCGCGCTCCTTGGGATCGGCGAGCAGGCTTTCGCGGTTCTCGACATCCTCGGCGCTGGTGCGGCCGCGCGGGCGGGTGCCGGCGATGGGCCTGATCGTGATCTCGCCGTCGCGGACGCGGACGAGGATCTCGGGCGACGAACCGATGATCGCGAAGCCGGGGAGATCGAGGAAATAGAGGAAGGGCGAGGGATTGATGCGGCGGAGGGCGCGGTAGAGGTCGAAAGGCGGCAGGTCGAACGGGGTCGAGAAGCGCTGCGACAGCACGACCTGGAAGATGTCGCCCGCGGCGATATATTCCTTCGCGGTCGCGACCATTTTCGCGAATTCGGCAGGGCTGGTCGCCGGATTGGCGGCGATATCCGCGGGCAGGGCATCGGTCTTTGCGGGCTCGCCGTGCGCGCTGACGGTCGAGAGGCGCGCGGCGATGTCGTCGAGCCGGTCCTGTGCCGCCTCGATCATCCGGTCGATCGCGCCGCTCGCTTCGGGCCAGATCGGGGCGATCAGGAAGAGTTCGTCGGCGAGGCGGTCGAACACGAGGATGATGGTCGGACGGACGAACACCATGTCGGGCAGGCCGAGGCCCTTGCCCGGCGCGCGCGGGATGCGCTCGACGAGGCCGATCGTTTCATAGGCGAAGAAGCCGACGAGCGTTGCCAGCGCCTTGGGCAGGCCCTCGGGCACGTCGAAGCGGCATTCGGCTACGAGATCGCGCAATGCCTGCAACGCGCCGGCTTCGATCGGTTCGAAGGCATCGCGGTCGCGGCGCCAGTCGCGGTTGATGCGCGCGGCATTGCCGGTGACCTCGAACAGCAGGTCGGGGTCGAGACCGATCAGGCTGTAGCGTCCGCGCGTCTCGCCGCTTTCGACCGATTCGAGCACCCAGTCGCCGCGGCCCGGCTCGATGAGCTTGAGCGCGGCCGAGACCGGGGTCTCGATATCGGCGATCAGCCGTTGCCAGACGACCGCACCGCGGCCGCCGGCCAGCGCCTCGAGCGCAGCCGCTCTGCCCTCGAGAGCCACTGGCCTTATTCGCCGACCGGCGCGGCGCCGGTCAGTTCCTTGCGGAGTTGCTCGACCAGTTCCTTGTTGATCGTCACGCCGACGCGGCGCTTCGCTTCGGCGGCGAGCTGTTCGACGAGCTCGTTCCCGATCGCGGGCGCAAGCGGCTGGGCGATGGCGGCGACGCGGGCCGGTTCGATATCCTTCGGGTTCGGGCGGTCGACGTCGCCGAGCGCGAGAACCATCCAGCCACGGTTTCCGGGAACTTCCAGCGTCTTCACGCTTCCCTTCGCCATCGAGAAGAGCAGGGCGAGTTCGGGCGGAACCGGCTTGCCGTCGCGGCCAAGGTCGGCACGGCGGCCGCCGATCGTCTGGACGCCGGCCATGGCGGCACCGGCCGCATTGGCGGCTTCCGACAGGCCCTTGCCACCCTCGACCGCCTTGACGATCGCGCGGGCCTTGTCGCGGGCAACCTTCTGACCCTGTGCAAAGCGCCAGTCGGACAGGATTTCGCCGCGGATCTGGGCGAACGGCGGCGGTGCGGCGGCGACGATCGACTTGACCGAATAGACGGCGAATTTTTCATTCTCGACCAGCGTCGCGATATGGCCTTCGCCTTCCTCGCTGCCCTGGAACGCGCCGCTGACCATCGGGGCCAGTTCGGGCGAGGGGACGAAGCCGGGAAGGCCGGGGGCGCGGCCGCTGGGGAGCAGCGCGGGGGTCGTCTCGACCTTGAGCTTGCGGTCGGCAGCGATTTCCTCGATCGAGGCGCCGCTGTTCACGGCATCCTGGATCGCGTTGTAATAGTCGACGATCGCCTCGTTCGCCTTGTTCTTCTGAAGCTCCGTGCGGATTTCGGGGGTCGCTTCGGCCAAATTGCGCGCGGGCTTCGCCGTCACGCTTTCGACGCGCGCGACGGTCCAGCCGAGCCCTTCCTGCAGCGGCCCGACGACGTCGCCGCGCTTCGCGGTAAATGCGGCCTTCGCGGTCGCGGCGCTGCTCTGCGCGGCATAGGCCTGCTGCGTCAGTTCGCTGGTGGTCGAGGCCGAGAGGCCCGAGGCCTGCGCTGCCGCTGCGAGGGTAGCGCCGCCGCGAACCTTTGCGGCAATGCTGTTCGCTGTCGCCTGATCGGGGGCGATCACCTGCGCGAAGCGGCGCGTTTCGCTCGCCGCATATTGGGCGGCATTGGCCTTATAGGCCTTGGCGATCTCGGCATCGCTGACGGCGGGAACCGGGACCGCGCTGCGATCGAACAGCGCATATTGCAGCACGCGCCGTTCGGGGATGGTGAACTTCGACTTGTTCTGCGCGAGATAGGTCTGAAGCGCGGCATCGCCCGGATCGCCCGCGGGGGCAAAGGCGCTGGATGGAATGAAAAGCGCCTGTCCGCGGCGCTGTTCGAGCAGTAGCGCGGCATAGGGCTGTGCCATGCCGGCGGCCACGCGCGGCAGCGAGCCGATCGGCACGCCAAGCTGTTCGAGGAGCAGCTGCTGTTTGAGTTCGCGGCGGATTTGCGCTTCGGTCAGGCCGTTCTGCTGCATGAAGCTTTCGAACGCCTTCTGGTCGAACTTGCCCGAGACGCCGGCGAACGCCGGGATGTCGGCGATACGCCCGTCGATCTGGCGTTTGCTGACGGCAAAGCCGAGCTGCTCGGCAAATTGTTCGAAGGCGAGGCCGTCGACGGTCTGGTTCAGCGCCTGATCGAGCCCGCCCGATTCGACGAAGGCCGCCATTGTCAGGCCCGGCTGCTGCTGGCGCGCCTGATTGTAGGACTGGCGGACGCGATTGCGCAGCTCCTCGATGCTGATCGATGCATCGCCCACCTTGACCGCGCTGGCTCCGCCGACACCGCCAAGAGGCGAAGAGGTTCCCGTCACGTCGGCGAGCGCGAAGAGAACGCCGATCAGGACGATGAAGGCGAGGGCGACGAACTTGCCGAGGGTCGATCCGAAGAGGCGGCGGAGGGTCGTGATCATGAAACAGACTGTCTTTCGGCCAGGCGCGGGAGGCCGCGCGATTTGGCGCTGCTTTAGGCGGGAGGCGAAGATGCTTCAAGGCGGGAAAGCGAGCGGCTTGCCTTTGCGCCTCGCGCGCCGCTAGGGCAGGTCGACAATGTCACAGCGAAGGGGACGGGACTATGGCGCGGCGCAAATATGTGGTCGGCAACTGGAAGATGAACGGGCTGACCGCCGCGCTCGGCGAAGCGCAGGCGATTTTCGCCGCGGCTGGCGAGAATAAGGGTGTCGATGTCGCGCTTTGTCCGCCGTTCACGCTGATCGGCCCGATGATCTCGGCCGCTCCCGGAGCCGCGGTTGGCGGGCAGGATTGTCACGCCGCGGCCTCGGGTGCTTTCACGGGGTCGGTCGCGGCCCCGATGCTGGCCGATATCGGCGCAAGCCTCGTCATCGTGGGGCATAGCGAGCGGCGCGAGGGCTTCGGCGAAAGCGACGCCGATGTGAAAGCGAAGGCCGGGGCCGCGCTCGCTGCAGGCCTTTCGGTAATCCTGTGCGTCGGCGAGCCGCGCGAGGTACGCGAATCGGGCGGGGCGGCCGATTATGTGCTTGCGCAAATCGCGGGTTCGCTGCCCGGCGATTTCGATCCGGCGCGGCTGGCGATCGCCTATGAACCGATCTGGGCGATCGGCACCGGACTGGTGCCGACCGTGGGCGACGTAGCGGCCATGCATGGCGCGATCCGCGCAAAACTGGGCGAACAGGCCGGCGGGAGCGCGGCCGGGACGATGCGCATCCTTTATGGCGGCTCGGTGAATGCCGAGAATGCGGCCGAGTTGCTGGGCGCCGGCGATGTCGACGGCGCGCTCGTCGGCGGGGCGAGTCTGACCGCGGGCAAGTTCGTGCCGATCATCGAGGCGGCCGCCGCTCTCTAACGCTGTGGGTTGAAGCCGCGGCACTTCATCTCTATGTGCGCCGCGGGCGCGGTCCGTGTGGGACCGTGCAAGTCCGGGAAATTTCGATGTCCAGCCTCTTCACCTTCCTGCTCGTCGTCCAGGCGCTCGTTGCCGCGGCGATGATCGGCGTCATCCTGATGCAGAAGTCCGAAGGCGGCGGTCTGGGTGTCGGCGGCAGCCCCGCGGGCCTGCTTTCGGCACGCGGCGCGGCGGACTTCCTGACCCGGGCGACGACGATCCTCGCCAGCCTGTTCGTCGGCCTGTCGATCGTGCTTGCGGCGCTTGCTTCGGTGGGCGGTGCCGGCGGTTCGGCGATCGACACCTCGCTGTCGAAGACCGCGCAGAGCGGTGGCGCAGCGCCGACGTCGGCGCTGACGGGGCCGGCGCAACAGACCCCGGCCCAGAGCGCACCGGCGCAGACGGCCCCGGCTTCGGGCGATCCGCTCGAAGCGGGCAAGGCTGCCACTCCGGCGCCTGTCGAGGCACCTGCCAAGAAATAATATCCGGCGGCTTCGGCCTCCAGCATCGCTCCCGCGGCGGCGGAAATATTTTCCGCCGTTTGCGATTCGACGGCTTGCGCCGTCACCCTCCTGTTGAGTAAGTCTTTCCTCCCATGGCGCGGTTCATTTTTATCACCGGCGGCGTGGTCTCCTCGCTTGGCAAAGGTTTGATGGCGGCTAGCCTCGCGGCCTTGTTGCAGGCGCGTGGCTATCGTGTCCGTATTCGCAAGTTCGATCCCTATCTGAACGTCGATCCCGGAACGATGTCGCCGTATCAGCATGGCGAGGTCTATGTGACCGACGACGGGGCCGAAACCGACCTCGACCTCGGCCATTATGAGCGCTTCACGGGCGTTGCGGCGCGGCAGAGCGACAATGTCACCTCGGGCCGTATCTATCAGCAGATCATCACCAAGGAACGCCGCGGCGATTATCTGGGTGCGACGGTGCAGGTCGTTCCGCACGTCACCGACGCGATCAAGGCCTTTGCGCGCGCCGAGACCGACGACCTCGATTTCGTGCTCTGCGAAATCGGCGGCACGGTCGGCGATATCGAATCGCTGCCTTTCATCGAAGCGATCCGGCAGCTTCGGAACGAAGAGGGTCGCGACCGCACATTGTCGGTCCACGTCACGCTGGTGCCCTACATCGCCGCCGCGGGCGAGCTGAAGACGAAGCCGACGCAGCACAGCGTGCGCGAGCTCGCCTCGCTGGGCGTCCAGCCCGATATCCTGCTCTGCCGCTGCGAAAAGCCGTTGCCCGAAGGCGAGCGCGCGAAGATCGCGCAATTCTGCAACGTGCGGAAGGAAGCGGTGATCCCGGCGCTCGACGCAGATTCGATCTATTCGGTGCCGGTGCAATATCATGGCGAGGGCCTCGACAGCGAAGTCCTGCGCGCGTTCGGCATTCACGACGCGCCCGATCCCGACCTGACGGCCTGGTACGACATCATGGACCGCAAGCAGCACCCTGAGGGCGAGGTCACGATCGGCGTCGTCGGGAAATATGTCTCGCTGCCCGATGCGTATAAATCGCTTAACGAAGCGCTGGTGCATGGCGGCATGGCGAACCGCGTGAAGGTCAACATCCGCTGGCTCGACGCCGAGATGTTCGAGAATGATGGCAATCTCGTCGAAAATCTCGAGCCTCTGCACGGCATTCTCGTGCCCGGCGGCTTCGGCGAGCGCGGGTCCGAAGGGAAGATTTCGAGCGTCCGCTTCGCGCGCGAGCGCAATGTGCCCTTCTTCGGGATCTGCCTCGGCATGCAGATGGCGTGCATCGAGGCGGCCCGCAACACGAGCGGTATCGCCGGCGCATCGAGCACCGAGTTCGGCAAGACCGACGAGCCCGTCGTCGGTCTGATCACCGAATGGATGAGCGCCGAAGGGCTGCAGCAGCGCGGTGCGAACACCGACCTCGGCGGAACGATGCGGCTCGGCGCCTATGAGGCGAAGCTGTCGCCGAACAGCCATGTCGCGACCGTCTATGGCGCGAACGACATCAGCGAGCGCCACCGCCACCGTTACGAGGTCAACGGCGCGTATCGCGACAGTCTGGAGAAGGGCGGTCTCGTCTTTTCTGGCATGTCGCCCGATGGCATGTTACCCGAAATCGTCGAACGGCCGGACCATCCGTGGTTCATCGGGGTGCAATTCCACCCCGAGCTGAAATCCAAACCCTTCGATCCGCATCCCTTGTTCAAGGGATTCATCGAAGCCGCGGTAAAGCAGAGCCGGCTCGTCTGACGAGGCAAAAAAGGGGCATCAGGGGCATGGATCACGCGAAACTCGCCGAGTTGCAGGGCCCCGATTCGATATTTTCCGGCCTGACCGTCGAGGATTGGGCCGAAATCGCCAGCCGGTCGGTGCAGATCAGCTTTGCCAAGGGCAAGGAGCTGCTCGTCCAGGGCGATCCCGGCGACATGATGCTGATCCTGACCGAAGGGACAGCGCGCGTGTCGATGCTGACCGCGGGCGGGCGCGAGATCGTGCTCGCCTATGCCGAGCCCGGCGCGGTGCTGGGCGAAATCGCGCTGCTCGACGGCGGTGAGCGTACGGCGTCGGTGACCGCGACGAGTGCGGGCAGCGCGCTCCAGCTTGGCCGCAACGCGCTCAAGGATTTTTCGGCGAGCCATCCCGAATTCACCTGGTCGCTGATGCAACAGCTCGCGCGGCGGTTGCGCACCGCCGACCAGACGATCGAGAGCGACCGCGCCTATGCGTCGGGCCCGCGTCTCGCGCGCTATCTGAAGCGGCTGATCCGCAAGGACAGCATCGAAAAGACGCACCGCGTCGAACTCAGCCAGACGGAACTCGGCAATTTCGCCGGGATGAGCCGCGAGCATATCAACCGGCAGCTCAGAAGCTGGGAGGAATCGGGCGTGATCTCGCTCGAACAGGGTCGCGTCCGTGTGCTCGATGCCGATATGCTCGAGGATATCAGCGAGAGCGAGAGCTGAACGGGACCGGCCGCGCTCGCGGATCGATGGATGAGGTCGGGGAAGCTAAGGTGCGGTGGAACCATATATTGGCAATTCCCTGTGCGGCCGGGGTGCTATCATTTCCCTCCGCGCTTGCTACGCCGCCATTGAGTGCGCAGGCGATAGTCGAACGGATGGGCCTGAAGCTCGGTCGCTGGGACACGACCTCTGAAATCGTTGCGATCGAGATGATCGCCGAAGACGGGAAATCCCCTCCGGCGGACGTTCAGGCAAAGATTCGGGAGAAGATCGGCACGTCGTTCAAAAGCGTCGATTGCGTCGGACCGAAGGCGTCGCGCGCCGCCGATCTGAAGTTGCCCGGAATTACGATTTCCGCCAGTTGCAGCTTCGCTGACGTCGAGGTCGGCAAGGCGCATCTTCAGCTGACAGCTTCGTGTCGTTCGTCAGACGGGGGCTTCAAGGCGGAAACCCGCATAAGAACAACTCATACCGACGTCGCTTTCGCCGCGGATGTCGATACTTCGGCCTTCTCGGCCGGGGCGGGGTACACGACGAAGATCAGCATGAAGACGTCGAGCGTTTATTCAGGCACCTGCCCAAAATCCTGAGATACCGGAATCACAACGCCCGGGCCTCGCTTTGCGAAACCCGGGCGCCTGTGACGAACACTCGCCATCCCCCTTGTGCGCAGACCGGCGAAGGATCTGCACTCCCTGGAGCCGGGCCATTCGGCCGCTTTGAACCAGAAGCCTTGGGGTAGGTCCGCATCGGGGGTTTGTCACCATCCCTCCGGCATTTGCGAGTCCTTTTGCGACGCGCCTGTGGCCGATGGGCAACAGGTTGTGCGAATCGGTCGCAACAGATGGCGGCGCCAGCGCTCCTTGCCAGCGTCGCCGCCGCTCCCTAAAGCGAGGCCATGACCGCACCGCGTAATGCGCTCCAAAGGCCGCTCGCCCCATGATCCTGCGCTCTTACGAACGCGCCATCTTCAAACGCTATCTGCTTCCACAGCGCGGCGAAGGTTTCATCTTCGTCGCGGCGGCATTCAGCTTCACGGCTGTCATGCTCGGCGTCGCGGCGCTGGTGATCGTGATGAGCGTGATGAACGGGGTTCGCTCCGACCTGTTCGACAAGATCGTCGGGCTGAACGGTCATGCGGTCGTGCAGGGCTTCGGCGGCCGGCTCGACGACTGGCGCGATGTTTTGAAGCAGGCGAAGGCGACGCCCGGTGTTACGGCGGCAACCCCGCTGATCGAACAGCCCTTGCTCGCGAGCTTCAGCGGCCGGGTCGAGGGTGTGCTGGTGCGCGGGATGACCGTGCAGGACATCCGCAAGAACGATGTGCTTGGCGGCAAGGTGCTGCAAGGCAGTCTCGATTCGCTGACGCCGAATGCAGGCAATATTGCGCTGGGGAGCGAGCTGGCGCGCAATCTGGGCGCGACCGTCGGCTCGACGGTGACGATCATCAATCCGCAGGGGCGGTCGACGCCGTTCGGGACGGTGCCGCGCGAGATTGCATACCGCGTGTCGGCGATTTTCGAGATCGGCGTCTATGATTTCGACAAGGCCTATGTCGTGATGCCGATGGAGGATGCGCAGCTCTTGCTGCTCACCGGCGACGCGGTCGGGATGATCGAGGTGAAGGTCACCGATCCCGACAGGGTCGGCGACATCCTGCAGCCGCTTGCCGAAAAGGTTGCGGCGAAAGCCGTCGTTTCCGACTGGCGATCGATGAATGCCAGCCTGTTCGAGGCGCTGTCGATCGAACGCGTCGCGATGTTCGTGATCCTGTCGCTGATCATCCTTGTCGCGGCATTCAACATCATCTCTTCGCTGATCATGCTGGTGCGCGCCAAGACGCGCGACATGGCGATCCTGCGGACGATGGGCGCTCCGCGCGACGCGGTGATGCGCATCTTCATCGCGATCGGCCTGTCGATCGGCGTTGCGGGAACGGTCGCGGGGATGGCGATCGGGTTCGGCCTGCTGTTCTTCCGGCAAGGCGTCCTGCGCGCCATCGAGTTCATCACCGGCCAGTCGCTCTGGGACCCCTCGATCCGCTTCCTGACCGAGCTGCCCTCGAAGCCCGATCCGTTCGAGATCACGGGAATCGCCGCGATGACCATCGTGTTCAGCTTCCTCGCGACGCTGTACCCGGCGTACAAGGCCGCAAATACCGATCCCGTGCAGGTGCTTCGCTATGAGTGACGTGATGCTGGAACTCGTCGCGCTGAAGCGCAGCTTCACGCAGGGCGACGTTACGATCGACGTTCTGCGAGGGGTAAACGCGAACCTGCGCAAGGGCGAGATCGTTGCACTGCTCGGGCCGTCGGGGTCGGGCAAGTCGACGATGCTGCAGGCGGTGGGGCTGCTCGAGGGCGGTTTCGAGGGTACGATCCGGATCGATGGCGAGGACGTCACCCGTATCGATCAGGGCGACCGCACGAAGACGCGACGCGAGAAGATCGGCTTCGTCTATCAGTTCCACCATCTGCTGCCGGACTTTACCGCGATCGAGAATGTCGTGCTGCCGCAGCTGATCCGCGGCGCGGGCCAGGCCGAGGCCGAGGAGCGCGCGAGCGACCTGCTCGGACGGCTGGGCCTCGGCGAGCGGCTACATCACAAGCCCAGCAAACTGTCGGGCGGCGAGCAGCAGCGCGTCGCCGTCGCACGCGCGCTGGCGAACCGGCCCTTGCTGGTGCTCGCCGACGAGCCGACGGGCAACCTCGACGAGGCGACCGCCGACCGTGTGTTCGACCAGTTCGTGAAGCTGGTCCGCGATCATGGCTCGGCCGCGCTGGTCGCGACGCACAACGAACGGCTCGCGGCCAAGATGGACCGCGTGCTGCGCTTGCACGAGGGGCATATCGAGGCGTAGGCTGCTTGCCTTGGGGAGGGGCCGGATGATCCGTTCGCTGTCGGTTACGTTGCTCGCTCTGGCTGCGGTTCCCGCGCAGGCCGCGTTCCAGTCTGCCCCGCTTGCGCCCCCGGTCCGGCTTCCGCCGGCGCCCCCTGCGATTCCGTCGCAGCCGGCACCGCTGATCCAGTCGGCGTGCACCGGGCCCGAATATCATGCCTTCGACTTCTGGGTCGGCGAATGGGATGTGTTCCCGAACGGCAGTTCGACGCAGATCGCGACGAGCAGCATCGAATCGATGTTCATGGGGTGCGCGATCCGCGAGACGTGGAAACCGCTGAAAGGCGGCGGGGGCGGATCGTTCAGCCATTACGACAACGAACGCCGCTATTGGCGCCAAGCGTGGGTCGACAGCAGCGGCGCGCGGGTCGATTTCGACGGCGGTCCGGTCGACGGCAAGATGGTGCTCACCGGGCACTGGGCGAATGTCGTTGCCAAGGGCAAGGATGGCCTTATTCGCATGACGTACAGCAGGCAGGCGGGCGGTTCGGTGCGCCAGCATGGCGAGCAGTCGGTCGATCAGGGGCTGACGTGGACGACGAGTTTCGATTTCATCTACAGGCCGCGCAAGGCGGGGGAGAAATAAATGGGTCTCTATGATCTTTCGGCGAAGCTGCCGGGCGGCGGATCGCAGTCGCTGGCGGACTATCGGGGCAAGGTGCTGCTGATAGTCAACACCGCATCGAAATGCGGCTTTACGCCGCAATATGAGGGGCTGGAGGAGCTGTACCGCGATTACAAGGATCGCGGGCTCGAAATCCTCGCCTTCCCGTGCAACCAGTTCGGCGCGCAGGAGCCGGGCGACGCCGAGGAAATCAAGAATTTCTGTTCGCTGACCTATGATGTCAGCTTCCCCTTGATGGCGAAGATCGACGTCAATGGATCCGACGCCGACCCGATCTTCAAGCATCTGAAGAGCGAAAAGACCGGGTTGCTGGGCAGCGGGATCAAGTGGAATTTCACCAAATTCCTCGTCGGCCGCGACGGCAAGGTCGTCTCGCGCCACGCGCCGACGACAAAGCCCGAGCAACTGCGCAAAGAGATTGAGGACCTGCTGGGTTAACCCTTGGCAGAATCACCGCTGTCACTGTAGCGTCATCCGATGGCCTACAGCCCCTTCGTTCCCCTGCGCGTCTTTTCCAGTTTCACGATGCTGGAGGGGGCGATCGAGCCCAAGGCGATTGCGAAAGCCGCGCGCGAGCGCGGTTTTCCGGCGATCGCGGTCGCCGATCGCAACGGGCTCTATGGTGTCATGGCCTTTGGCGAGGCGTGCAAGGCGGCGGGTGTTCAGCCGATCGTCGGCGCCTTCCTGAGCGTCGCGCGGCCGGGGCAGCGGCTGGCAAACGGCGCGCCGCTCATCGACTGGCTGGCGCTCTATGCGCAGGACGATGCGGGCTATAACAATCTCTGCGCGCTGGTTTCGGCGGCGCATCTCGGGCGGCCGGTCGAGCAGGACCCGCATGTCACGCTGGCGGACCTTGCCGGCAAGACCGACGGGCTGATCTGTCTGACCGGCGGCGGCGAGGGCGCGCTGGCGCGACTGCTCGCGGGCGAGCAGAAGACCGCGGCCGAGGATTATGTCGAGCAGCTCGAAGCCTTGTTCGGCGGGCGGCTTTATATCGAGCTGTCGCGGCGCGGCGACGCGACCGAGGCGGCGGCCGAGAATGCGCTGATCGACCTGGCCTACGCGCGCGCGCTGCCCATGGTTGCGACGAACCCTGCGAACTTCGTCGAGCCGCAATTCCATCCCGCGCACGATGCGATGCTGTGCATCGCGCAGTCGGCTTATGTCGAGAGCGAGGACCGGCGCGTGTCGAGCCCCGAGGCGTGGCTGAAGCCCGCCGAGGCGATGGAGGATGCGTTCAGCGACCTGCCCGAGGCGATGCACAACACGCTGGTGATCGCGCAGCGTTGCGCGTTCATGGCGCCGAAGCGCAAGCCGATCCTGCCGAGCCTCGCGGGCGACCGCGAGGGCGAGGCGGCGCAGCTTAAGGCCGACGCGCATGCGGGGCTGGAAGCGCGCTTGGCGCTTCATCCCGACCTGTCGGCCGAGGAACGCGAAGCCTATGTGACGCGCCTCGATTTCGAGGTCGACGTCATCACCCAGATGGGCTTTCCCGGTTACTTCCTGATCGTTGCCGACTTCATCAAATGGGCGAAGGCGCATGACATTCCGGTCGGACCGGGGCGCGGGTCGGGTGCGGGCAGCGTCGTCGCGTGGGCGCTGACGATCACCGACCTCGATCCGTTGAAGCTTGGCCTGCTGTTCGAACGCTTCCTCAACCCCGAGCGCGTGTCGATGCCCGACTTCGACATCGACTTCTGCGAAACGCGGCGCGGCGAAGTGATCCGCTATGTGCAGGAGAAATACGGCCGCGACACCGTCGCGCAGATCATCACCTTCGGTAAGCTGAAGGCGCGCGCGGTTCTAAAGGATACTGGCCGCGTGCTCCAGATGAGCTATGGTCAGGTCGACCGGCTCGCGAAGCTGGTTCCGAACCATCCGACCGACCCCTGGACGCTCGAACGCGCGTTGAACGGCGTTTCGGAGCTGATGACCGAATATAAGCAGGACGACGGGGTACGCCGCCTGTTCGACATGGCACGCCAGCTCGAAGGTCTGCCGCGACACAGCTCGACGCACGCCGCAGGCGTGGTGATCGGCGACCGGCCGCTCGACCAGCTCGTCCCGCTCTATCGCGATCCGCGCTCGGACATGCCGGTGACGCAGTTCGACATGAAATATGTCGAGACTGCGGGGCTGGTGAAGTTCGACTTCCTCGGTCTCAAGACGCTGTCGGTGCTGAAGGAGGCGAAGCGCCTGCTCGCGCTGCGCGGCGTCGACGTCGATCTCGACGCGCTCGCGTGGGACGATACGGCGGTTTACGAGCTGCTCCAGCGCGGCGAGACCGTGGGGGTATTCCAGCTGGAATCCGAAGGGATGCGGCGTACGCTGTCGGCGGTGAAGCCCACCAATTTCGGCGACATCATCGCGCTCGTCGCGCTCTATCGGCCGGGGCCGATGGACAACATCCCGCTGTTCGGCGCGCGCAAGAACGGGCGCGAAAAGATCGCCTATCCGCACCCGTTGCTCGAAGGCATCCTCGCCGAAACCTATGGCATCTTCGTCTATCAGGAACAGGTGATGCAGGCGGCGCAGATCCTCGCCGGCTACAGCCTTGGCGGCGCCGACCTTCTCCGCCGCGCGATGGGCAAGAAGGTGCAGGCGGAGATGGACGCGCAGCGCGACACCTTCGTCAAGGGCTGTGGCGAGCATAACGGCATCGACGCAAAGGCTGCGAACGAGCTGTTCGACTTGATCGACAAGTTCGCGGGCTATGGTTTCAACAAGAGCCATGCGGCCGCCTATGCGCTGCTGTCGTATCAGACCGCCTGGCTCAAAGCGCATTATCCGCACGAATTCTTCGCGGCGTCGATGTCGTTCGACAGCCATCAGACCGACAAGCTGTCGATCTTCATCGACGACATGCGGCGGCTGGGCGTCGATGTGTCGGCGCCGTCGATCAACGAGAGCGAAGCCGATTTTTCGGTCGGGCGCGGCGATGAGGGGCTGACGGTACGCTATGCGCTCGGCGCGCTGAAGGGCGTCGGCGAGAAGGCGATGGAGGCACTTGCTGCCGAGCGCCATGCGAAGGGCGATTTTGCGAGCCTCGACGATTTTGCGGCGCGCATCGATCCGAAGCTGCTCAACCGGCGCCAGATCGAGGCGCTGGCCGCTGGCGGAGCGTTCGATTGCATCGAGCCTGATCGGCCGCGCGCCTATGCCGGCGCTGAAGCCCTGCTCGCGTGCGCGAACAGTTCGGCGCACGAGCGGTCGACGGGGCAGGGCGGGCTGTTCGGCGGCGATGTCGCGATTATGCCGGTGCTTCAGCTTCCGGCGGCCGAGCCGTGGACGCTCGCCGAGCGGATGACGCGCGAAAAGGAGGCGTTCGGCTTCTATTTCTCGGCGCACCCGGTCGAACAGTTTGAGGCGATCGTCGCTGCACGCGGCGCGCGGTCCTACGGTGACATTTGCGAGAATGTCGAAATGACGCCGGGAACGCGCATCCCCATGGTGATGGCGGCGATGGTCGAAAGCGCGCGCCCGCGCGTGTCGCAGCGCGGCAACCGCTTCCTGAACCTCACGCTTTCGGATCGCAGCGGGCAATTCCAGTCGAGCTGTTTCGACGAACAGGCGGGCAAGATACTCGAAGCGCTGGCCGAAGATGGCGGCTGCGCGATCCTGTCGGTCGAGCTCGACCTGCTCGAAGGCGAAGAAACGCCGCGTGTCACCGTGCGCGGCGCGCAGGCGCTCGCCGACATCGCGGCGACGGCGGCATTGCAGCTGACGTGCCGTGTCGAGCTGCCCGAGGCGATGGCCGAAATCGCGAAGCTGCTCGAGAGGCGCGACGATGCGCGCGGCAAGATGATCGTCGCGACGCGCGATCCGCTGACTGACGAGGACATCCGGATCGAACTGGGGAATCGCTTCGCGCTCGGCCCCGACACCGTCTCGCGGCTCGAAATGATTTCCGGGGTGACCGAGCCCGCATTGTCGCTCGTTGCTCCGCGCGATTTCCGGGTGCGATAGTCAAAAGCCGGACGATGATGCGAAAAACACCTGGAAGCTGCCTTTGCGGGACCGTCCGGTTCGAGGTGTCGGGCGACTTCGACGCCTTTTTCCTGTGCCACTGTGCGCGATGCCGGAAGGGCAGCGGATCGGCGCACGGCGCGAACCTTTTCGCAAGCGGAGCAACGATCGAGTGGCTGGCCGGCGCAAGCGCGGTTGCATCCTATCGCCTTTCCGGCACCCGGCACGAGCGCAGTTTTTGCCGGACGTGCGGATCGGCGCTGCCCGGTATCCAGATGGATGGTGCCTTGCTCGTCGTTCCCGCTGGGAGCCTCGATGGTCCCGTCGATATGCGCCCGACGGCCCATATCTGTTGCGAAAGCCGCGCTGATTGGGATTTCGGCTTCGCCGACATCCCCCAATTGGCAGGGCTTCCGGGCTAGACGCCGCCGCCCGGGCGCGGCTTGCGCCTGTTTGGTCTTGCGCGGACTTCGCTTCCCCCCCTATCCCTAGTGGGCAACGATAAAATCGAGGATGCCTGAACGATGGGAATGCAAGGTCAGCCGCTGCTCGTCACGAGCCTGATCGACCATGCCGCGCGTGAACATGCGGGACGCGAGATCGTCTCGCGCTGGGCCGACGGTAGCGTGACGCGATCGACGTGGGGCGAGGTGGGAACCGACGCCCGCCGTTTTGCCGCCGCGATGGTGAAGCTGGGGATCGGGAAAGGCGACCGCATCGCGACGCTGGCGATGAACCACGGGCATCATCTGGTGAGTTGGTACGGCAGCGCCGGCATGGGCGGCGTACTGCACACGGTGAACCCGCGGCTGTTCGATGAGCAGCTGGTCTATATCATCAATCACGCCGAGGACCGCGTGCTGCTGTTCGACGCGATGTTCCTGCCGATCGTCGAGCGCATCCGGCCCGAGCTGAAGAGCGTCGAGCATTTCGTGCTGTTCGATGCGCCCGCGCAGGGCGACTACAAGTCGTATCGCGATCTGGTGGGCGCCGAGGATAGCAGCTTTGCGTGGGTAGAACTCGACGAGCGCGATCCGGTCGGGCTTTGCTATACGAGCGGCACCACCGGCAATCCCAAGGGCGTGCTCTATGAGCATCGCTCGAACGTCATCCACGCGATCACCGAAATCCAGCCCGACGTGTTCGACATGTCCAACCGCAGCGTGATCCTGCCGATCGTGCCGATGTTCCATGCGAACAGCTGGGGCATTCCGTTCGCGGCGGCGACGGTCGGCGCAAAGCTGGTTTTTTCGGCGACAAACGATGCGCAAATACTCTGCGACCTGATGCACAGCGAGGGCGTGACGCACAGCGCGGGCGTGCCGACGGTGTGGCTCGCGATGTTCGGCCATATGGACGCAACAGGTATCGATTATGGCAAGCTGCAACGCGTCATCATCGGTGGCTCCGCAGCGCCGCGCGCGATGATCGAGCGCTTCATGAGGGCGGGGGTTGACGTCGGCCACGCGTGGGGGATGACCGAAACTTCGCCGATAGGCACGATGGGCAAGCGGCCGTGGAACTGGGACGAGATGAGCTTCGACGAGCGCGTCGATGTCGTCTGCCGCCAAGGCTGTCCGCCGTTCGGGGTCGAACTGCGGATCGTCGACGATCAGGACAATGAACTGCCGCGCGACGGCGAGACGAGCGGGCGGCTGCAAATCCGCGGGCCGTGGATCATCCAGCGCTATTTCAAGGCCGACGCCGATGCGGCGGATGGTGAGGGCTGGTTCGACACCGGCGACGTGTCGGTGATCCATCCCGACGGGGTCATGCAGATCACCGACCGCGCGAAGGATGTGATCAAGTCGGGCGGCGAATGGATTTCGTCGATCGAGCTGGAAAATGCCGCGGTGGGCGCACCCGGGGTGCAGGAGGCGGCTGCGGTCGGCGTCTATCATCCCAAATGGGACGAGCGGCCGATCCTGCTGATCGTCCGCAAGCCCGATGCCGCAGTCAGCGAGGCGGATGTCGTCGATTACCTCAAGGACAAGGTCGCCAAATGGTGGCTGCCCGACGAGGTCGTGTTCGTCGACGAACTGCCGCACACCGCGACGGGCAAGATTTTGAAGCGCCAGATCCGCGACGACTACAAGGACTACAAGTTGCGGTCGCTGACGGCGGCCTAGAACAGTTCCATCTGGCCGTCGCGTTCGGGCGGTCGGAAGAGGTCGCTGCGGAGCGGCGGGAAGTTCCGGTCCATGCCATGTTCGCGCGCGGCGCGCTTGACGCGCTGGCGGATGAGCTGCGGCCAGATGCCTTGACCCTTCATGCGCGTGAAGAAATTGGGGTCGTTGTCCTTTCCTCCGCGGATGTCCTGCACGATGTGCATGACCTTGTCGGCGCGATCGGGATAGTGCGCCGCGAGCCAGGCACGGAAGAGCGGCGCGACCTCGAAGGGCAGGCGCATCAGGATATAGGATGCGCGGATCGCGCCGGCCTCGGCTGCGGCGGTCATGATCGCTTCGATCTCGTGGTCGGTGATCGCGGGAATGATCGGAGAGATGTTGACCTGTGTCGGGACGCCCGCGTCTATCAGCTTGCGGATCGCTGCGAGGCGGCGGCGCGGGTGCGGGGCGCGAGGTTCGAGCGTGCGCGCGACCTTGGGGTCGAGCGTGGTGACCGAGATCGCGACCCCGACCAGATTGTCGCGCGCCATAGCCGCGAGCAGGTCGATATCGCGGAGCAGCCGGTCGGACTTGGTGGTGATCAGCAGCGGGTGCTTCGTCTCGGCGAGAACCTCGATGATCGAGCGGGTGATGCCCCATTCGCGCTCGATCGGCTGGTATCCGTCGGTGTTGGTTCCGATCGCGAGCGGGGCGACCTTGTAGTTGCGCTTCGCCAGCTCGGCGCGGAGCAGCTTTGCCGCGTCGGGTTTGGCGAACAGCTTGCTCTCGAAATCGAGCCCCGGCGACAGGTCGTGGAAGGCGTGCGTCGGGCGCGCGAAGCAATAGATGCAGCCATGCTCGCAGCCGCGATAGGGATTGATCGAGCGGTCGAAGCCGATGTCGGGCGAGGTGTTGCGCGAGATGATCGTCTTCGGGTGCTCGATAGTGACCGTCGTGCGCAACGGCGTTGGCGCACCGTCGATGTCTTCGGCGGCATCGAGCCAGTCGCCATCGGCCTCGCGGTCGAGCGATCCGGTGCGGGTCGGGCGCAAATTGGTCGGCGCGCCGCGGCCAGAGATCGGGGGTAGAGGCTTGGTTGGTTCCACTGCCGCATTGTAGCGCGGCATATGGAACAAATGAAGAACAAACTATTCGGCGGGCATTTGATATCCGCTTGCCGTCGTGCAGGCGAGCGCCGCTGCCTCCAGATAGGGGCGGTCCCAGCAATGAAGCAAACCGGCAAGAACGCCCGCGTTCATCCGGTCGGCAAAGCCCGATTGCGTGGCGAGCGAGGCCTGCCGTGCGGCCAGCGTTTCGCGGTCTCGGGTGAGGAACGCGACCGTTCCCTGGACATAATCGTTCCAATGCAAACCACCGACTTCGGTCTCTCGGCGGGCAGTGGCGATTATCCGCGCGGCCTCTTCGGTCCGGCCTGCATAGGCCAGCGACCTGCCCAGATGAAAGCGTGCCGTCGTCTGGTATCGCTCGCCGGCTATCGGCGGGCCGAAGGCAAGATAATCGGCATAGGCAATCGCCGCCGCATCGTGGCATCCGGCCGATCCGAGGGCGCTCCATGACGTGCGGCTGTTCTGGCGCTGATCGAACTCGGACCATGAAAGCGAACGATTGGCTATCAGGTCGTCCCTGGTAAGGCGGCATTGATCGGGGGACGTAGTGATCGACGAAGGAGGCGTCTTCGCGGCGCATCCGACGAGAACTGAAAGAGCGGCAAGCGCCAGAAAATGCCTCATTCCATGAGGCGTGGCATCAGTTCGACGAAGTTGCAAGGCTTGTGGCGGCTGTCGAGCTGGGTCGACAATATGCCTTCCCACGCGTCGGTCACGGCACCTGTCGAACCGGGGAGCGCGAAGATATAGGTGCCGCGCGCGACGATGGCGCAGGCGCGCGACTGGATCGTCGAGGTGCCGATCTTCTGATAGCTGAGCCAGCGGAACAGTTCGCCGAAGCCGGGAATATCCTTGCCGTCGAGACGGTGCAACGCTTCGGGTGTGACATCGCGCCCGGTGACGCCCGTCCCGCCGGTGGTGATGACGACATCGACTTCGGGATCGTCGATCCAGTTGTGGAGGCGCGAGACGATCAGGTCGCCCTCGTCGGGAATGATCGCACGCGCAGCGAGGATGTGGCCGGCGGCGGTGAGCAGTTCCTCGAGCTTGTCGCCCGACTTGTCGGTCGCTTCGCTACGGCTGTCCGACACGGTCAGCACGGCGATCCGGACCGGTCGGAACGGCAGGCTTTCGTCAATCGGCATTGGCGAGGCTCGCGGGACCGGCATAGGTCAGCCGCACGCGGTCCTTGCTGTCGGGGAAGCGCGGCCATTTGCCCTGCGCCAGTGCATCGCGGCTCACCGAGGGCTTGCCCTGCTGCGCCTCGTACATCCAGTAGTTGCGCAGTACGATGCCGACATAGCCGCGCGTTTCCCAATAGGGGATCGATTCGATGTACAGCAGCGGATCGCCGCCATCGCGTATCTCGGTCTGCCAGCGCGCGATCGGTGCGGGCCCCGCGTTGTAGGCGGCGATGACCTTGGGCAATTGCCCGCCGGTCGAGCTGTCCTTGCTGAGATATTGCAGATAGCGCTGCCCGAAATCCATGTTGACTGCCGGAACTTTCAGATCCCCGGGAGCCCGGCCATCGCCGCCCCAGCGGGCAAGGTCCGACGCCGTGCCCGGACGCACCTGCATCAGGCCCATCGCGCCTGCGGGGCTGACGGCCTTCTTCTGGAAGCGCGATTCCTGAAGTGTGTGCGCAAAGACGAGCGCGGGATCGACCCGCCAGCCGCCATTCGGTTCCCATTTCGGCTGCGGATAGCGCGTGGCGGCCGCGAGCTTGCGGCCCTGCGGTGTATTGTGCGCGAGCCAGAGCTGCGTTTCGGGCAGGCTGAGCGCCTGCGCCATGCCGATCAGTTGTTCGTGCTGGCGGGGGTCGCCGATGCGCGCCTGATGGCGGAGCAGTTCGTCGGCGTAGCCGTCTTCGCCGATCTCCGAAAAGGCCATGGCGGCGCGGACGTTGGGCAGGTCTTCGAGCGCGCGCCAGGCACTGCGGTCGGCGCGGACATTCTCGCGCTGCGTGCCCGCTTCCACGCCGAGCGTTTCGGCCGCGAGCAGGCCGTAAAAGGTTTCCTCGTTTGCAGCGGCAGCGCGCAGGCGCGGCTGGACGGACGCGGGTTCGCCAACCGCGATCGCGGCGCGGGCGGCCCAATAATAGGCGGCGGCGCGCAACTCGCTGTCGGGCGCCTCGCGGGCGACGCGGTCGAAGGCGTTCAGTGCGGTGCGATAGTCGCGGAGGCGCCACGAGGCGAGGCCTTGCACCCATGCGGCCTGCGTCGGCCAAGCGCCGCGACTTGCAACGCATTCGGTCGACAGGCGAAGCGCGTTGGCGTCGTCATTCTCGATATAATAGGACCAGGCGATCTTCTGACGCCATTCGTCGCGGGCTTCGGGCGTCAGCCTGTCGGCGGCGGCAAGATAGAGCGCTTCGGCGCCTGCCGGGTCGTCATTCTTGATCCGGTCGGGGATCGTGCGAGCCAATCCCGAGGCCGAGGGGTCGCCGACGCTGTCTGCGCCAACCCGGCGCGGCGCGGTTCCCGCCCAGCTGAGGCGTGCCTGCAAGGGAAGGGTGGGCAGATCGGTTGCGCCGCGTTTCGTGGCGAGGCGGCCGAGCTGTTCGGCCTGCGGCAGTTGCGGCGAACGCGACAAAACCGGCATCAGGTCGCCGATTTCCGCCTTCGGGCTGTTCGCGGCTGTCAGCAGTTCGGCACGAAGGAAATCGCCGAGCGGGCCGTTGTCGTCGCCGATCAGCGATTTGGCTTCCGCCCAGCGCTGGCCGCGGATCGCGGTCAGGACCTGCGTGTAAAGCTGCTTCTGTTTCGACGAGAGCGTGTCGGGCACGGTCTGCGGCGCCGACGTGAAGTCGGACGGGCCGGCATCGGCGGCGAAGGCCGGAACCGTTCCCAGAGTCAGCGCGACAACGGCGCACGAAAGGAGAGTCTTTGTCATATTCTGCATCTGTCAACGTCCCCGGTTGAACAGTTTCAGGCTGTCCCAGGCGGCGGCTTTCTGTGCCGGCCGGGCTAGCAGCATCGCGGGATGCGCGACGGCTACGGCGTCCACCTTGCGGCCATCTTGGTTAATATCGAGTAACTTTCCGCGCGCATCGGCAAGCTGGATGTTCGCCGTCATGCGGACGATGTCGCTGCCGATCAGCAGCAGCCGTTCAGGCTTTGCCAGTCGCAGATGATGCCAGAGCAGCCGGTCGAGTTCAGCCGCGTCGCGTTCGTCGATGCGTCCGCCCGGCGGACGTGTGATCGCGAGACTGGCGAGATAGCAATCGCTGCGCGTCGTGCCGATCGCGCGAAGCATCGCGTCGAGGAGCTGGCCGGCGGGGCCGGCGAAAAGTTCGCCGTCGCGCTGGTCGTCCATTTCGGGCCAGGCGGTAAGGAGCATGAGCGGCGCTTCGGGATTGCCAACGGGGAGAACGCGGCGTGCATCCCATTGGCTGCCGGGAACGTCGGGGCTGTTTGCCAGCCAGTTCCGGAACGTGTCCCAATCGGCGGGAAGCTCGATCGGGCCCTTCGCCTCCGCTCCTACGGGCGCTTCCTGCCGTTGCAGCGCTGCGGGAAGCGGAGCGGCTTCTGGCTCGGCAATCGGCGAAATCTTCGGCTTTGCCGCACCGTCGTTCGCTGCAGGCACGTCGAGCCAGCCCGCCGGCACCTCGCCGACGAGCGCATCGACGCCCGCCAGCGACCACCAGTCAGTATAGCTTTCGGCCAGCAACGCGGAATTTCGCCCACCCATGATTTTGTTTCAAACAGACAGTTGACGGACGCGTCAATTGGAAGGCATCGCATTTCGTGACAGAATGAGCGCGGGACACGATGAATGATCCCGCGCGGGGACGGCAGAAAGGTACTTGCGGTGAGCGAACGGGAATCGATGCCCTATGACGTCGTGATCGTCGGGGCGGGGCCTGCGGGGCTTTCGGCGGCGATCCGGCTGAAGCAGCTGGCGAACGAGGCGGGCAGCGAGCTGTCGGTCTGTATCCTCGAAAAGGGGTCGGAAGTCGGCGCACACATCCTGTCGGGTGCGGTTATCGACCCGAAAGGGCTCGACGAATTGCTGCCCGACTGGCGCACGCAGGGCTGCCCGCTCGCCGAAGTGCCGGTCAACGACAACCAGCACTGGGTGCTGACCAAGGCGAAGAAATTCAGCCTGCCGCACATCATCACGCCGCCCTTCATGCACAACAAGGGTACCTATACCGGCAGCCTCGGCAATCTGTGTCGCTGGCTCGCCGAACAGGCCGAAGGGCTGGGGGTCGAGATATTCCCCGGCTTCGCCGCTGCCGAAATCCTGTATAACGATGACGGCTCGGTAAAGGGCGTCGCGACCGGCGACATGGGGATCGCGCGCGACGGCAGCCACAAGCCCGACTATGCGCCCGGTCTCGAACTCCACGCGAAATACACCTTCTTTGCCGAGGGCGTACGCGGGCACCTGACCAAGATGCTGAAGCCGCAATTTGCGCTCGACGCAGACAGCGAGCCGCAGGTTTACGGCATCGGCGTCAAAGAATTGTGGGACATCAAGCCCGAGAACCATGCTGCGGGCCGCGTCATCCATACGCAGGGCTGGCCGCTCGACGAGAATGCCAACGGCGGCGGCTTCCTCTATCATCAGGCGAACGGGCAGGTCGCATTGGGTTTCGTGACCTGGCTCAACTATCGCAATCCGCATATCTCGCCGTTCCAGGAGATGCAGAAGTGGAAGACGCATCCCGAGATCGCGAAGATCCTGAAGGGCGGCAAGCGCGTCTCCTATGGCGCCCGCGCGATCAGCGACGGCGGTCTGCAGTCGGTTCCGAAGCTTGCGTTCCCCGGCGGCGTGCTGATCGGCGATACCGCAGGGTTCCTCAACGTGCCGCGGATCAAGGGCACGCATACCGCAATGAAATCGGGCATGATGGCGGCCGAAGCGGCCTTTGCCGCGGTGGCTGCGGGCCGGACGGGCGACACGCTGGATGCCTATCAGGGGGCGTTCGAAGAGAGCTGGGTGAAGAAGGAACTGAGCGTCGTCCGCAACGTCCTGCCGCTGGTCGAGAAGTTCGGCGATTTCGCCGGCACGATCTTCTCGGGCATGACGATGTGGCTCGAAACGCTGGGCATTCGCGTGCCCTTCACGATGAAGCACCATCCGGACAACACGACGCTGTACCGCGCCGACATGATGCCGAAACCCGATTATCCGAAGCCCGATGGCGTGCTGACCTTCGACCGGCTGTCCTCGGTGTTCCTGTCGAACACCAATCACGAGGAGGACCAGCCGGTCCACCTGCAGCTGAAGGATCCGTCGATCCCGGTCGAATATAATCTGCCGATGTATGACGAGCCGGCGCAGCGTTACTGCCCGGCGGGAGTGTACGAGATCGTCGGGCAGGACGAGGGCAATCCCAGGTTCGTCATCAACGCGCAAAATTGCGTCCACTGCAAGACGTGCGACATCAAGGACCCGACCCAGAATATCAACTGGGTCACCCCCGAAGGCGGCGGAGGCCCCAATTATCCCAATATGTAAGCCCGTTCGCTTTGCCCTGATCATCGGCGCCCTCGCCGCGGCGGGGCCTGTGCAGGCTGCGAGCAGTGACGGCGGGTCGGCGATCCACGCGCTCGCGCGCGCGAAGCTCGCCGAAGAGGCGGGTGATCCGGCCTCGGCGCTCGCGGCGCTGACGATCGTCGCAAGCGAGGCGCCCGAGCTTCCGGGCCTGCGCGCGCGGATGCTTGAACAGGCGATCCAGGCGGGCGACCTGGTCGCGGCGCGCAGTGCCGCATCCCTGCTGTGGAGCGCAGGCGAG
This sequence comes from Sphingopyxis sp. BSN-002, assembly GCF_022024275.1. Taxonomy (NCBI): domain Bacteria; kingdom Pseudomonadati; phylum Pseudomonadota; class Alphaproteobacteria; order Sphingomonadales; family Sphingopyxidaceae; genus Sphingopyxis; species Sphingopyxis sp. BSN-002. Next base: position 506,856 of record NZ_CP091804.1, on the reverse strand, counting down.
CGGCGTTTCGATGCGCAACTCGTGCTCATTGTCGATGCGATGCGCCGGTCGGACTGGAAGGCCGCGCGCGATTATCTGGGCGGCCGACCGGACAAATCGGGCGGCGACGCCATCGCGAGGCTGATCCAGCCTGCCTTTAACAGCTGGATCGACGTCGGCGCGCGTGAACAGACGCCCGAACGACACCTCGTCGCGGCCGCCGGGAGGGCGCGCCCGGAGCCGGCGATCGCGCTTGAGGCGGCGATTGTCCAGGCCGTGGCGAAGCGCCCGGCCGATGCGGTCGTTCTGGCTGCGAACACCGTCTTGACGGACAGGACGAGCCAGCTTGTCGCGCTGCGTCTCGCGGCGACGCTGGAGGCGACGGGACAGGGCGACGCGGCAAAGGCTCTGCGTGGGCGGATCGCCCTTGCGGCGGGCGGACGCGAAGACCCGGTGTTGCTGCTCTCCGGCCAGCCGGTGTCGACGCCGCGGGGCGGGATGGCGCATTGGCTGGGGCTGCTTGCGGACGGGCTCGCGCGGACGCCGAACGGCAGCCCGAAGCTGCCCCTGCTGTTCGCGCGTGCTTCCTATTGGCTTGACGACAAGGACTGGACGGCAAGGTCGGCGCTCGTCGAGGCGCTTGATCGCAACGGGCAACGTGCCGATGCGATCGCGCTGCTCGCCGGACCCAAGCCATTGCCCCCGGCGCTGCAGATGCGGCGTGCGGAGTTTCTGGCCGGGACGGGCGATCTGGCCATGGCGGTCCGGGAAGCGGAAGCGGCCGCAAGCGACGGGCCGCCGGCGCGCAGCCTGCTGGTACGCTTCGCCGATATCGCGCGGCAGGCCGGTGACCGAGCCGCAGCGGCTCGCGCCTACGACGGGATCGAGGCGACGCTGGGCGAAGATGCCGGGGACCGGAACCTGCGCGGAAGCCTGTTGATTGCCCGCGCTGAACTGCTGCTGCAGGGAAATGACTGGGACGCGGCGAAGCAGCTTATGGATCAGGCGCTCGCGATCTCGCCCGCCGATCCGACGATCCTGAATTTTACCGGCTATTCGGCAATCGAACGGCGCAAGGACGTCCCGCAGTCGCTCGCGCGGATCGAGGCTGCTTGGAATGCGGAGCCGCAGAATGCGAGCATTACGGATTCGCTCGGCTGGGCCTATTTTCTGACCGGCCGCACCGATGAGGCCGTCGCGTTGCTCGAAAAGGCGCAGCGTGGCGATCCGACCAATGCGGTCATCGTCGAACATCTGGGCGATGCCTATTGGCAGTCGGGAAGCAAATTCCAGGCGCGCTATACCTGGCGGGCGGCGGCGCTGCTCGCCGAGGCCGATATGGCGACCCGGATCGAGGCGAAATTGCGCGACGGGCTGACGCACGCCACGACGGCCCCCTGATGGCGGGGCTGCACGAAACTGGCTGGGCCAAGATCAATCTCGCGCTCCATATCAGGGCGCGGCGGGTCGATGGCTATCACGAGATCGAGACCTTGTTTGCGTTCGTCGACGGTGGCGACGCGATCGAGGCAAAGGAAGCGACCGCTGACCGGCTGACGATAGACGGCGAGTTTGCCGAAGGACTGGGTTCCGGCGCCGACAATCTGGTGCTGCGCGTGCTGGTGCTGCTCCGCGAACGCTATGGCGCGGCACGGGTGCCGCCGCTGGCGATCCGGCTGACCAAGCGGCTGCCGGTTGCAGCAGGAATCGGCGGTGGATCGGCCGATGCGGCTGCGATGGCGCGGCTGGTGCGCGATGCATTTCTGCCCGAGGTCGGCGATGCAACGCTGGCGCGGCTGGCAGGAGCGCTCGGCGCCGATATTGCCGCCTGCGTCGCCAGCCGGACCTGCCTGGGCGTCGGTGTCGGCGAGCAACTGAGCGAAGTGCCCGAGCTGCGGCTTGGCGGGACACCCGTGCTGCTTGTCAATCCGCGCCAGCCGGTGGCTACCGGGCCGGTCTTTGCCGCTTGGGACGGCGTCGACCGCGGGCCGCTGTTCACTGGGGCCGATTTGCGCGCGCAGCTCTTCGCCTCGCGGAACGATCTGCAAAGGCCTGCCGTTGCGCAATGCCCGGCGATCGTCGACGTGCTGACCGAGCTGGGGGCGCTGAAGCCCTGGCTCGCGCGCATGTCGGGGTCGGGCGCAACCTGTTTCGCGCTGTTCGATGCGCCCGCCGAGCGTGATGCCGCGGCGGCCGTTCTCGCCGAAAGGCACCCGGACTGGTGGCAGATGACCGGGGCATTGCGATGAGCGAGGCGTGGCGGCGGCTTGGCGAACCGCGGGCAGGGGGCGTGCTGCTGATCGGCGATCATGCGTCGGCGCACGTGCCGGATGATATTGACCTCGGGATCGATGCCGCCTTGCTGCGCGAGCATATCGCGATCGACATCGGGGTGGCGGAGGTGGCGGAGCTGCTGGTCGAAAGCGGCGCGGTCGACGCGGCGATCCTCGGCGGCGTGTCGCGGCTCGTCGTCGACTGCAACCGCGACGAAGACGCGCCGGGCGCCGTGTCGGTCGCGAGCGACGGGCATGCGATCCCCGGCAATGCGCTCGACCATGACGGGCGCGAGGCACGGATGGCCCGTTTCTTCCGGCCCTATCATGACCATATCGCCGCGACGATCGCGGCGCACCGTCCGGCGATGATCCTGTCGCTGCACAGTTTCACGCCCTCGCTCGCGAGCGATCCGGAGCAGGCGCGGCCGTGGCATGTGGGGGTGCTCTATAACGAAGACGACCGGCTCGCGGCGCCGGCAATCGCAGCGCTTGCTGGGGAGGGCCTGACCGTAGGCGATCAGCTTCCCTATTCGGGCAAGCTGCTCAATGCGACGATGAACCGGCACGCCGAGGCGAACTTCATTCCCTATGTAGGGATCGAAATGCGACAGGATCTGGTGGGCGATGCGGCGGGGCAGAGGCGCTTTGCTGGACAGCTTTCTCGCATGTGCAACAAACTTGCATTGAATCTGGCAGGATAGGCGTGTAGAGGCGCGTTTCTTCGCCTATTTTTGAAATAAAATTATCAGGAATCCTCCCAATGCCTTCATATCGTTCGCGCACCACCACTCACGGCCGCAACATGGCGGGTGCGCGCGGGCTGTGGCGCGCAACGGGGATGAAGGACAGCGACTTCGGCAAGCCGATCATCGCGGTGGTCAATAGCTTCACCCAGTTCGTGCCGGGGCATGTGCATCTGAAGGATCTCGGCCAGATGGTCGCGCGCGAGATCGAGGCAGCGGGCGGCGTCGCCAAGGAATTCAACACGATCGCGGTCGATGACGGGATTGCGATGGGGCATGACGGCATGCTCTATTCGCTGCCGAGCCGCGACCTGATCGCCGACAGCGTCGAATATATGGTCAACGCGCATTGCGCCGACGCGATGGTGTGCATCTCGAACTGCGACAAGATTACCCCCGGCATGCTGATGGCGGCGCTGCGCATCAACATCCCCGTCGTGTTCGTGTCGGGCGGTCCGATGGAGGCCGGCAAGGTCGTGCTGAAGGGCAAGGAGGTCGCGCTCGATCTGGTCGATGCGATGGTCGCAGCGGCCGACGAGAAATATACTGATGAGGAAGTCACCGCGATCGAGCGCTCGGCGTGCCCGACCTGCGGGTCGTGCTCGGGCATGTTCACCGCCAACTCGATGAACTGCCTGACCGAGGCGCTGGGGCTGTCGCTGCCGGGCAACGGCTCGACGCTCGCGACGCACGCCGACCGCAAGGAGCTGTTCCTGCGTGCGGGACGAATCGTCGTGGAGATGTGCCGTCGCCATTATGAGGAAGACGACGACAGCGTGCTGCCGCGCAATATTGCGACCTTCGAGGCGTTCGAAAATGCGATGAGCCTCGATATCGCGATGGGTGGATCGACGAACACGGTGCTGCATCTGCTCGCGGCGGCCTTCGAGGCGGGGGTCGATTTCACGATGACCGACATCGACCGGCTGTCGCGGCGTGTGCCGTGCCTGTCGAAGGTCGCGCCGGCGAAGAGCGACGTCCATATGGAGGATGTCCATCGCGCGGGCGGGATCATGGCGATCCTTGGCCAGCTTGAGCGCGCGGGCCTGCTCCACGCGCACCTGCCGACGGTGCACAGCGCAACGATGGGCGATGCGCTCAACAAATGGGATGTCTCGCGCACCAACGACCCCGACGTGCAGAAATTCTTCATGGCGGCGCCGGGCGGGGTCCCGACACAGACCGCGTTCAGCCAGGACCGGCGCTGGGATAGCCTTGACCTCGACCGCGAGGCGGGGGTGATCCGTTCGGCCGAGCATGCCTTCAGCAAGGATGGCGGCCTTGCGGTTCTGTCAGGGAATATCGCGCTCGACGGCTGTATCGTGAAGACCGCGGGCGTCGACGAGAGCATCCTGAAATTTTCAGGCCCCGCCAAAGTTTATGAAAGCCAGGACGCGGCGGTCGCGGGTATCCTGACGGGACAGGTGGAAGCGGGCGACGTCGTTGTCATCCGCTACGAGGGACCGAAGGGCGGGCCGGGAATGCAGGAAATGCTCTATCCGACGAGCTATCTGAAATCGAAGGGACTGGGCGCGGCCTGCGCGCTGATCACCGACGGCCGCTTTTCGGGCGGCACGTCCGGGCTGTCGATCGGTCATGTCTCGCCCGAGGCGGCCGAGGGCGGCACGATCGGGCTGGTCGAGAACGGCGACCTGATCAACATCGATATCCCGTCGCGGACGATCACGCTGGCGGTCGCCGATAGTGTCCTCGGCGAGCGGCGCGCGGCGATGGACGCGAAGGGCGAGGCGGCCTGGCAGCCCGAAAAAGCGCGTCCGCGCAAGGTTTCGGTAGCACTTCAGGCCTATGCCGCGATGACGACGAGCGCTGCGCGCGGAGCGGTGCGCGACCTGTCGCAGCTGAAGGGCAAGTGATGAAAAAGACCGGGGCGATCATCGGGGTGATGCTGCTGCTCGCGGGCTGCGGCGGTCCCGATAACAGCAAGCTGGCCGAAGCCGAAGCGCGCGGATCGAAGGACGCGGCCGAAAATGGCCGCATCGAATGCGCGCTCGAAGGCGCGAAACTGTTCGATCGCACCTGTACCGTCGAGGAAATGAACGGCGCCGACGGTACCGTGCTGATCGTCGGCAAGGCGGACGTCGGATACCGCCGCCTGCAAATCACCACTGACGGACGCGGCGTGGTCTCCGCTGATGGCGCCTTACCTGCGAAGGTCACGATCGTCGGCGACGGCGTGATCGAGGTTGCTGTCGGCAAGGACCGCTATCGCCTGCCGGCCAATACGACCGGATCGAAGTAGCGCGACTTTTATCGCGGGCGTGTTAGGCTTTGCTCATGTCCGTTCCCGCCGACGCCCCGATCCTGACCAGCGACGCGATGCGCGCCGCCGAGGCAGCTTGCGCAGCATCGGGAACCTCGCTCGCCGAGTTGATGGACCGCGCCGGCGCGGCGGTAGCGGACATCGCTTGGCGGATGGCGGCGGGCGCCCCGATCCTGATCCTGTGCGGGCCCGGCAACAATGGTGGAGACGGCTATGTAGCGGCGGCGTTGCTCGCCGAGCGCGGCGCGAGCGTTCGCGTGGCCGCGCTCGCGCCGCCGACCACCGATCTTGCGAAAGCCGCACGGGCGAAATGGACGGGTGAGATCGAAGCGATCGACGGGCACCTGCTGCCCGCGCCGGTCGTCGTCGATTCGCTGTTCGGCGTGGGGCTGACGCGGCCGTTGGCGGACGAATTGGCGGCGCGTCTGAGCAGGTTTGCGGACAAGCGCATCATTGCGGTTGATGTGCCGAGCGGCGTCGAAGCCGACGGGAACGAAGACTGGAACCCCCCGCTTGCGGCGGATGTTACGGTGGCGCTTGGTGCGCTCAAACCGGCCCATGTCCTGTTGCCGGCGTCGCAGCATATGGGCCGGGTTATGCTCGCGGCGATCGGGATCGAAGCGGATCGAACGGTACGAACCTTGCCGCGGACGATTTCGGCAACACCCGATGCGCATTCGCACAAGTTCAATCGCGGGATGATGCTCGTGAAGGCCGGCCCGATGGCGGGCGCGGGGGACTTGGCTGCAGCTGCTGGATTGCGGGCGGGCGCTGGCTATGTCGTGCTAAGCGGCGCGGAGAGTAAGTCATTCTCGGCGATCATCGCCGAGGACGCGGTGCGCTACGGCGAGCGACTGGAGGACAAGCGGCTGGGCGTGGTCGTGATCGGGTGTGGCTATCCCGCGAGTGATAGCCTTGGTGCCGATGTGGTCGCAGCGCTCGATGCTGGAAAGCCACTGGTGCTCGACGCCGCGGCGATCGATGCGGCATTGCCAAGGCTGCGAGCGCGGCGCGGCGGGGTATCGGCGATCCTGACCCCGCACGAAGGCGAGTTCGCGCGGGCCTTTCCCGGTCTGGGCGGCAGCAAGATCGAGCGGGCGAAGGCGGCCGCGTCGGATAGCGGTGCGGTCGTGATCTACAAGGGCGCCGACACGGTCATCGCGGCGCCCGATGGCCGCGTTGTGGCTGCGTGGCCGGGGAGTCCATGGCTGGCAACGGCGGGGACGGGCGACGTCCTCGCCGGCGCCTGCGGAGCGATGCTCGCGCGCGGGGGAGATTCCTTCGATGCGGCGGTTGCGGCGGTGGGCTGGCATATTGCGCAGGCGACGCGTATAGGCCCCGGCCTTGTGGCCGACGATCTGATTAGGGACTGACATGGGTGAACCAGCGCTGATCGAGCGCATCGCCGCGCGCGGCGATGGCGTGACTGCCGACGGCCGCCATGTGGCGGGCGCGGTGCCGGGCGATCGCGTCCGCGATGACGGCATCCTGATCCCCGGCCCCAACCGCACCGATCCCGTCTGCCGTCACTTCGGCAAATGCGGTGGCTGCGAGCTCCAGCATGTCGCCGAGCCCGCGCTCGCCGACTTCGTGCGCGACCGCGTCGTCGGGGCGCTGGAGGGCCAGCAGATTTCGGCTGGCGAGGTGCTGCCGGCGCTTCTGTCGCCGCCCGAGAGCCGCCGCCGCGCTACGCTGACCGCGCTTCGCACCGGCAGGCAGGTCGCGCTGGGCTTCAACGCGGCGCAGAGCAACCAGATCGTCGACATGCGAATGTGTCCGCTGCTTCTACCCGAATTGTTTGCGCTCGTCGCGCCGATCCGGACTTTGCTCGAAACGATCGCGCCGCAGCGCCGCCCGGTAAAGGTCAAGCTGCAGATCCTCGATCAGGGCGCCGAAGTGGTCCTCGAAGGCGTAAAGGCCGAAGGGCTCGACGCCGCGATGGCGCTGCAGGATTTCGCCGGCGAACACCGACTGGCGCGGCTCGAGATCGATCAGGGCGATGGGCTGGAAACCGTGTGGCAGCCCGAGCCGCCGTCCGTGCGCTTCGGCGATATTTTCGTCGAGGTGCCGCCCTTTGCGTTTCTTCAGGCGACGGCGACGGGGCAGGCGGCGCTGATCGACGCTGTGCGCAACGCGATCGGCGATGCGCCCGCCGTCGCCGACCTGTTCGCGGGCGTCGGCACCTTTGCGCTATCTGTGCAGGCTGGGCGCAAGGTCTATGCGGCCGAGGGCGCGCGCGATGCGATCGCGGCGCTGACCGGGGCAGCGAACCGCGCGCGGGCGCTGGTCGCGACCGAGCATCGCGATCTGTTCCGGCGGCCGCTGGTTCCGGCTGAGCTCAACCGCTTCGGAGCGGTCATCCTCGACCCGCCGCGTGCGGGAGCCGAGGAGCAGGTGAAGCAGATTGCGGACTCTACGGTGCCGGTAATCGCCTATGTCAGCTGCAATCCCGCAAGCTTCGCCCGCGATGCGAAAATCCTCATCGCGGGCGGCTATCAGCTCGACTGGGTGCAGCCCGTCGGCCAGTTCCGCTGGTCGACCCATGTGGAACTGGCCGCGCGGTTTTCCCGCTAGGGCTCAGTGCAGCACGAAACCCATGAAGGCGTGCAGGCAGAGCGCGATCAGCGCGAGGCTTGCCAGCGCGAAGATGCCGAAGCGCCACATCACGCGATTTACGGTCGCCTGGATCAGGCTGTGCAGGATGCGCAGGCCGACATAGGCCCAGGCAAGCTGGGTATTGAGCCCGCCGCCCATGCCGCCGACCGCGAGCGCCAGCGCGACGGCATAGAAGACCGTCGGCTGCTCCATCAGATGGTTATAGTTATGCGCCTTCCACTGAACTTCGGCGGGCAGCACCTCGTCGAGGCCGCGGCCCGTCGTGCCGATGAGGTTCTTGGCGTCGATCTTCGCGCGCTGCATCGCAGGAATCCGCGTCGCGTACATCCAGATCCACATGATCATCGACCAGAGCGCGAGCGTCGCAACCGGCCCCAATATGGCGTTAGTTTCCATTATTCTCTCCCCCTCAATCCCCAAGAGTTGCGATCACCGCGAGCACCGACAGCGCGAGCAGGCACAGCGTCGACAGCAGGAAGATGACGAAGCGCACCGGAATGCGGTTCACCGTCGCCTGCCAGACGCTGTGGACGATACGCAGCACGACATAAGCCCAGGCGAGGCCACGCGTGTATTCGGTGTTGCCGCCCGACAGATGCAGGAAGACGATAACCGCATAAAAGAGCGTCGGCTGCTCGAGCAGATGCGTGTAATTGTGAGATTTCCAGTTGGTCTCACGCGGCAATATGCCTTCGAGGTCGGCCCCTCGTCCGCCGGGAGGCGCCTTCGACAGATCGATGCCGGCTTTCTTCAGCGCCGGGAATCGCGTTGCGGCGACCCAGCCGAACATGATGAGCGTCCAGAGCGCGAGGACCGCGCCGGGCGCTAGCAAGCTTGTTGACATATTTGCTCCCCCTTATGCTTTGTGACGATGCTAGGCCGCGAACGCCAATATGCAACGTCAGAAGTTCAACCCTTGCCCGCGGCGAGTTCGGCGCGGATCGCATCGCCGTCACCCCCGACCGCCGGTGCGAAGCCAAGGTCGCGCGGGACGCCAGCGCCATATTTCACCGGCGGCTGCATCTCATGGAAGCCGCCGACTTGCGGGTGTTGGCGCCGCCGGAAAAATCCGGTCGCGACAAAATGGGGATCGTCCTTGATGTCCTGAAGGTCGCGAACCGACATTGCGGGAATGTCGTTCTCGGCGAAGAGCGTGAGCCATTCGCCGGTGGTCTTCGCCGGCGTCTTGCGGGCGATCTCGGAATAGACGAGGTGCATGTGCTTACCCTCTGCTTTTGCGGCCTCGAACGCCGGGTCCGTCAGCAGGGTCTCGCTGCCGAGAAGCGCCATCAGCCGCCCGGTGGATTCGACGGTATAGGGGACGATCGCGATATAGCCGTCGATGGTGGGAAAGGGCTGGCGCGTCGGATCGAGCTGGCGCGGATAGCCCGCCGGGCCGATCGCGGGATCGAGCGTCGCGTCGCGCAGATGCTCGGTCAGCATGAAGGCGGCGAAACATTCGAACATCGGAACTTCGACCTCCTGTCCGTCGCCGGTGCGCAGCTTGTGGACCAGCGCGGCAAGGATGGCCTGCGCGCCGAACTGGCCCGCGATCTTGTCGGCGATGAGCGACGGGAGATAGCGTGGCCGCGGATCGCCGTCGACGCGCGGCAGCAGGCTGGTCGTCCCCGTCGCCGCCTGGATGACGTCGTCATAGGCCTGCAGGTCGGCATAGGGGCCGTCCTGCCCGAAACCCGTGCCGTGAACATAGATGATGTCGGGCCTGATCGCCTTGCAGGCTTCGTAATCGAAACCGAGGCGCGCGATCGCCTTGCCCCGGATATTGTGAAAGAAGACATCGGCAGTCGCGATCAGATCACGCAGTACGGCGGCGTCATCGGGATTCTTGAGATCGAGGGCGATCGAGCGCTTGCCGCGGTTCACGGTCAGGTGGATCGATCCCATCGTGGGGTCCGGGATTCCGCTGCCCAGATAGCGCGACACGTCGCCGATTCCGGGGGTTTCGACCTTGATCACCTCGGCGCCCAGGTCGGCGAGCATCTGCGTTGCATAGGGGCCGAAGATGACCGTGGTCAGGTCGACGATGCGAATGCCGTCGAGCATCGTCATGCGTTGCAGGCCCGCGTGGGTTCAGAGGCCATATTCACTTTTCTCCTCTCCTTGTTGGCGAAGAGGATAGAAGGATTGCGAAGTGAAACGGAAGCGCAAAAAGCGCCCGCGCATCCTAGCGATAATGGTTGCGGTAAATTTGCCCCAGCGCCTGCCGCGTGACGGGGTTGCCTGCGGCCAGCCGGAAGAGGTCGTCATCGGGCGTTGCCGGACGTCGATAGGTCAACCTCGTTCCGTCGGCGCGGCTCAGCCGGCAGAGATTGGCCTTGCCGCAAGTCATCCGCTCCTGCCCGCGCGAAACCGCGATCGCGGCGCTCGTCCATCGCCGCCATTCGTTCGTCGACGTCGAATAGGCGACCCGGTCGGATGGCACCGGCCGCAACAGGCTGTAGCCGGCATAGGACACCCCGTCTTCCAGCTTGCCGCCAAGCATGTCGGCGACGGTCGGTGCGATGTCGAGATTGGCGACAAGCTTGCCGGAGTTGGCCTTCAGGGTCTCGACGTCGGTTCCGGGCATGTTCGACGATGCCTTGATGAGGAAGATCGGGGAAAGAATGCCCTCGTCGAACGTATCCATCCGCATCCGCGGCATCCGCAGCGTCGACGTATAATCGAACTCGCCATGATCGCCGGCGATGATGATCAGCGCGTCGTCGAGCCGGCCCGATTTTCGCAGGGCGTCGAAGAGGAGCCTGAAGCCGCTCGCCGCGATGTAGCTCGCCCGGGCGCGTTTTTCTTTGATGTTCGTCGGCACGTCGAAGCTGCTTTCGGCCTGGAACGGCCAGTGCAGCGATTGCGGATAGAGGGTCAGGAACAGCTTGCCGTCGGCCTTTGCGACGCGATCCGCCGCGCTCTGATAGACGAAATGGTCATCGACGGCGAGGTCGTTGATGAAGGGCAGGCCTGAATCTTCCGCCGTCACGACCTCGTCCATGTGCGACCCGGCGAAGAAGGTCTCGAAGGCGCCCCATCGCATCGTCGATGAGGTGATGAAGCTTGTCCGGTAACCGCGCGCGGCGGCATATTGCGATACGAAGGGGAGCGCGTGGAGCTTTGCGGCGGGCTCGTGCGCGCCGCTGCCGGTGAGCAGCGTCGGCACGCTGATATCGGTCGCATTGCTGTTGGTGACGGCATTTGGGAAGTCGACCCATCCGCCGGCGCCGCTGCCCGCCACGATATCCTCGCTCAGCAGGCCCTTGCCCGTGGCCGAAGGCGTCGAGGCGCCTGTCGATTCCATGATGACGAAGATGATCGTTTTCGGCTCTGTGCGGGCGTGCGCGGTCAGGCTGAAGTTTTCGGGGCGATCGGCCCCCTCCAGCTTGGCCAGCGATCCCGGGGGGGCGTCCATCAGCGCGATGATCCGCGGATCGGGCGGAGCCGACGCGGCAGTCGACAACCAGCTAGCAAACCACAGGAGCGGGAGCAGGGCAACGACGGTCAACCGCGCCCGGCCGCCGTTGCGCAGCAATCTGGATGCGCCGAGGCTCAGGAAAACCGTTGCGCCCGCGAGCAGCCATATGCGGGGCGGCACATAGGACATCGCATATCCGACGAGCGCTTCCTTGGTCGCACTACGCGCGGTGACGGGCAGATAGGGATAGAGCTTGAAGAACGGCGCGTCGAAGAAGCGCAGCGTGGTGAGATCCGCTGCCAGCAACGTCGCCACAAGCAGACCGGCGAGGATCGACAGGATGGATGCGACGCGCTTGCCGGCGAAGATCGGCGGCAGAAGGAGAAGGATATAGCTGTAGCCGAGGATGTAGGGATAATAGCGGCGTACCGGCCCCTGTTCGCCCGGGCTCGCTTCGGCGACCAGCGACCATGAAAGGGCGACGAGCGTAACGATCAGGATCGCTATCGCGATATCGCGCAGACCGTCCCGTTCGACAGGTTTTGAAATCCGCACAATCGCCCTCGCCAAGCCGAACGATGCCAATGCCCGATTTGCGATAAAATATGATTAACCATGCTCTTCCGCGGCCAGCAAAAAAGGGTCGGCGCATCGCTGCGCCGACCCTTCTCGATTCTTTCGGGCCCGCTCAGAAGAGCTTGGTCACCGTCGCGCTGCGGCGCTCGGGCTCGGCCGCGCCGGTGTAGAGGCTCGCCATCGGTTCGTCGCTGACGACGTGGATTTCCTCCGCGCCGAATCCGTTGAACTTCGTCCGCATCGCACAGCCATAGGCGCCGAGCAGGCCGATCTCGATGAAATCGCCCGCCTTGACGTCCGCCGGCAGGAAAAAGGGGCCGGTCATATGGTCGAGGTCGTCGCACGTCGGGCCATAGAAGCTGTACGGCACCAGTTCGGCTTCGCTTTCGGGCTCGCGCAGCAGCGCGACAGGGAAGCGCCAGCCGACATGCGCGGCGTCGAACAGCGCGCCATAGGCACCGTCGTTGATGTAGAGCTCGTCGCCACGGCGCTTTTCGACGCGGACGATCAGCGAGCTGTACTCCGCCGACAGCGCGCGGCCCGGCTCACACCAGAGCTCGGCCGAATAGCTGATCGGCAGACTTTCGAAGCTGCGGTGGATCGTTTCGAAATAGGCGCCAAGCGGCGGAGGTTCCATGCCGGGATAGGTCGAGGGGAAGCCACCGCCGACGTCGATGATGTCGACCGTCACCGCCGCACCGACGATCGCGGCGCGGACGCGCTCCATCGCTTGCGCATAGGCATGCGGCGTCATCGCCTGGCTGCCGACGTGGAAACAGATGCCGAGCGCATCGGCCGCCTGACGGGTCGCCATCAGCAGCTCGCCGACTTCCTCGGGCTCGGCGCCGAACTTGGCGGCGAGGCTGAGCTTCGAATGGTCCGACGAGACGCGCAGGCGCACGAGCAGGTTCAGGTCCGCCGCGCCTTCGGTTGCGCGGACGATCTTCTCGAGTTCTTCCATCGTGTCGAGCGAGAAGGTGCGTACGCCATGCTTCCAATAAGCCTCGGAAATCGCTTCCTCGGCCTTCACCGGATGCATGAAGCAGAGCGTCGCGTTCGGCAGGGTGCGCGCGACAAGGCGCACCTCGGCGATCGAGGCGACGTCATAGTGCGTCACACCCGAATCCCACAGCACGCGCAGCAGATCGGGCGACGGATTCGCCTTGACCGCATACATGGTCGTGCCGGGAAATCGCTCGATGAAGAAACGCGCTGCGCGCGCCGCGGCGTGCGGACGGACAAGCGTAACAGGTTCGACCGGCGAAAGTGCCTGAATCAGCCCGTGGGCGCTATGATGCTGGTGCAACTCAAGGGACCCCCAAAAATAACGTTCAACACAAAGGCTGCCTTGCGGTTATTGGAAGTCCCCCTGGGGCAGCGGAGGGCGATATATGCAGGGGGGTCCCCCCTGTAAAGACCCTATCGCGCAATTTTGTAATAGCGCGGTAACACTCGCGCCGAACCGGGGCAGAGCTGCGTTTACCGGCGCAAAACCGAGACAAGATCATGCGGCGTCGTTAGACAGGGCCGCCCACGAAAGGATAGAATCGCCATGACCTCCCGCGCCGACGTCAATTATGATTTCACCGACGCCGAGCTCGAGGAACTGAAGGCATTCGGGACGGTTGAGTCGCACAAGGCCGGCGACCTGCTGGTCGAGGAAGGCGCGATGGCGCCCGACTGCATTGTCACCCTGTCGGGGCATACCGATATCTTCGCATCGACCGACGAGGGCCGGAAGCGGGTCGGTTGGATGGAGCATGGGCAGTTTGCCGGCGACCTGTCGGTCTTGACCGGACAGCGGCACTTGTCGCGCGTCGAAATGGGCGCCGATGGCGAGATCATCCGTATTGCACACGCCGACTTCCAGCGGCTGATCGCCGGCAATTCGCATTTCTCCGACATCTTTATCCGTGTGCTGTCAGCAAGGCGCGAGTTCAGCAAGCACCGCGGATTCGCAGTGACGATCATCATCGGCGATGCGATGGACCGCACCGTCTATGCGCTGCGTGACCTATTAATGAAGCATGGCGTCGCGCACCGCTGGTTCGATCCGGCCGACGGGCCCGTCGCGGCGCATCTGCTCGCCGAGCGCGGGCTGACCGAAGAGCAATTGCCCGTCGCGATCCTAGGCTCGGCGGAAGTGCTGATCCAGCCGACGCCCGAGCAACTCGCGCAGGGACTGGGGCTCGACCTGTTGCCCGACGGATCGACCGCCGACGTCATCGTCGTCGGCAGCGGTCCCGGCGGACTTGCGGCCGCTGTCTATGCGGCGTCGGAGGGGTTGACCGTGATCGCTATCGACTCGCTGGCGCCGGGCGGACAGGCAGGCACCTCGTCGAAGATCGAGAATTACCTCGGTTTCCCGACGGGTATTTCGGGCAACGAGCTTGCGCGCCGGGCAACCGTGCAAGCGCAGAAGTTCGGTGCGCGGCTGGTGTCGCCCGTGCGCGCGGCATCGATCGGACGCGATGGCGATGCCTATTGCCTGCATCTTGCCGACGGACGCAAGCTGCGCAGCCGTGCGGTGGTGGTGTCCAGCGGCGCGCAATATCAGCGGCTGCCGATCGAAGGGATCGAGAATTACGAAGGGCGCGGTATCTATTACGGGGCAACCCCGATGGAAGCGCAGCTCTGCAGCAATGCCGAGGTGACGGTGGTCGGATCGGGCAATTCGGCAGGGCAGGGTGCGATCTATCTCGCGGGCGTTGCGAAGAAGGTCTATGTTATCTTTCGCCGCAAAAGCCTGCGCGAGACGATGTCCGAATATCTGGTCAAGCGGCTCGAAGAGCATCCGAATATCGAGATCATCGGATCGACCGATGTTGTCGCGCTGCGTGGCGAGGGGCAGCTCGACGGGCTGACCTATCGCTGCCGCGAGACCGGTGCCGAGGATCTTTGCGACTGCAAATTCCTGTTCCTCTTCCTCGGCGCGAGCCCGAACACGACATGGCTGCCGAAAGAAATGGTGTGCGACGAGAAAGGCTTCGTGAAGACGGGCGCCGATATCGCGCCGCTCGAACTGGTCCGCGCAGGCTGGTCGCTTGATCGCATGCCGAGCCGCTTCGAGACGAGCTGGCCGCGCATCTATGCCGTGGGGGATGTGCGCAAGGGCTCGGTGAAGCGGGTCGCATCGTCGGTCGGCGAGGGATCTGTCGTGGTCAGCGACATTCATCAGGCGCTGGCGGAAATTACCCCGGCCGCAGATTGACCTCGCCGCCATTCGGGCGATAAGCTCCTGTCATTGAAACGAAAAGGGAGCTGAAATGAGCCTCGCAGCTTTGGCGATGATGATGATGGCGGCCAGCGAACCGCAGCCGGCGAAGACCGATATCCAGACGGACTTCTCGACCGTCATCTGCCCCGACGAGGCGGCCGCACGCACAATGCTGGACAGCTATTACGGCGTCCAGCCGGCGCCGCGGAACCACACGATCGACACCAGCCTGTTTTTCAGGGGACTGGAAGCAACGGGATGCACGCAAAGCAGTCCCGACGCGGCATCGGTCATCACGATCGATCAGGTTGTCGCGCGACGGACGCTGCAGCTTGCCGGCGGGAACGAGACCCATCTGGTCTATCGCGGTACCAATGCGAAGGGGGTCGCGCTGGTCGGAATCGTCGACGAGACCGGCAACGACAGCCACCCGCGCAACGATTTCGAACGCTGGCTTTCCGAATTCATCCCCGGCGGCGTACTCGACTATGATCCGACGGTGATGGAAACGGTCTATCTGTGTCCGACGGTCGACGGGGCGCGTGCCGCCGTCCGGGCGATTCCGGCAAAGGGCAACGACACGGTGCGAAATGCCGCCTTCGCGCGGGCCCGCATCGCGAACGGCTGCAAACAGGCGGAGGCAGGTCGCTACAGGATCACCGCGCGCCACGAGAATCGCGACATCGCCTGCGGATATGAGTGCGAAGACGTCTGGAACGCACTCGCCGCGACCGATCAGCGCGGCCGTCCTGTCGCGCTGATCTTCGACGGATCGCATTTCTGAACGGCGTCAGCTCAGGCGCGTCCTGAAATCCTCGTAACCGAATTCGCGGATCAGCCGCAGTTCGTCGGTCTCGCTGTCCCACAGCCAGATCGACGGCAACGGGACGCCATTGAAGGTATTCGTCTTCACCATCGAATAATGCGCTTGGTCGAGGAAAGCGAAACGCTGGCCGATGCGCGCGCCGCCGGGCAGGCGATAGTCGCCGATGACGTCGCCCGCGAGGCAGGAGGGGCCGCCGAGCCGCGTCGGCAAGCCCTCTGTGCCTTCGTCCAGCATGGCGGGGCGATAGGGCGCCTCGATCACGTCGGGCATGTGACACGTCGCCGAAATGTCGGTGATGCCGATCGGCATGCCGTTGTCGAACAGGTCGAGGACTTCGCCGACGAGGATGCCCGCATCGAGCGCGATCGCCTCGCCCGGCTCGATCATCGCGTCGCAGTTCGTCGCGGCGCGGACCTGCTTCAGGAAGGCGATCAGGTCGTCGACCTGGTAATCGGCGCGGGTCACATGATGGCCGCCGCCGAAGTTGATCCATTTGAGCTGGCCGAAGAAGGGGCGCAGCATCGGCTGCACCGCGCTCCAGGTGCGTTCGAGCGGCGGAAAGTCCTGCTCGCAGAGGCTGTGCATATGGATGCCGTCGACGCCCTCCATATGTTCGGGCAGCAACTGGCTGACCGGAAAGCCAAGGCGGCTGCAAGGCGCCGCGGGGTCGTATTTCGCGACCTCTCCCTCGCTGTGCATCGGGTTGATGCGGAGCCCGATATCGAAGCTTTCGCCCTGCGCGCGGAGGTCATCGAGCAGCGGACGGAAACGTGCGATCTGGCCGGGGGAGTTGAAGATGAGGTGATCGGACAGTTGTGCGATCTCGGGCAGATCGGCTTCCTTGTAGCCGGCACAATAGGTCGCGACCTCGCCGCCATATTCCGCGCGGCCGAGCTTTGCTTCGTAGAGCCCCGAAGCGCAGACGCCGTCGAGGTAGGAGGTGACGGTCGGTCCCAGCGACCACATCGAAAAGGCCTTGAGCGCCGCAAGCACGCGCGCGCCCGACCGGTCGCCGATGTGGCGCAGCAGTGCGAGATTCGCGCGCACCTTCGCCGCGTCGACGACGAAGGCGGGAGAGGGGACGCGGGTGAGGTCGAAGCGGGCAAAGGCTCCGGGATCGCCGGCTCTGGTTTCCATGGCGCGTCTCTAGTGTCTTTCGGTCGGGGATGAAAGCGGGTCGCTTTCGCCGTCGCTTATTTTGGAGACCGGGGACGTTTTTCAAGCCACGGGGATTTTTGCATTTCCCGCTGCCGTCTGCACCGAATAGCTGAAGGGTTCATCCTTCCACCCGGTCTTGGCGCCGCCATGCGCCCCGTCGCGCCGCATCACCGCGATCCCGCCGTCGATCCGGTAACCGGCTTCCTCGATCCGCCTGATCGTCGCTTCGGCGGCCGCCTGCGGTTCCATGCCGCCGCGCATCAGCTCGACGACATGATAGGTGGGAAGAAAACGCATCATCACGTCGCCATTGCCGGTCGCCACTGCGGCGCCGACGGCCTGGTCGCAATAGGCGCCGGCGCCGATGATCGGCGAATCGCCGACGCGGCCCGGAATCTTGAATTCGCGCCCGTTGGTCGAGCAGCCGACGCAGAGATTGCCTGCGGCGTCGAGCGCGATGCAGCCGACGGTGTCGTGCCCGACAAGATCGGGATTCTTGCCGATCGGTTCGGGATCGAAGGCGTTGGTCTTTTCGCCCTTGGCCGCCCATTTGTCCCACGCCTGCTGCGACACGACGCTGGTCAGAGAGGTTTCGGTGAAGCCCATGCGCGCGGCAAAGCGCGTGGCATCGTCGCCGACGATCAGGCTGTGCTGGGTTTCCTCCATCACCTTGCGCGCCACCGAAATGGCGCGCTTGACGCGCTTGAGGCACCCGACCGCGCCGGCGTCGTGCGTCGGCCCCCACATGATCATCGCGTCGAGCGTCGTCTCGCCGACCTCGTTCGGGACGCCGCCGGCGCCGACCCAATAGTCGCCGAGCAGTTCGACATGGTTGATCGCGGCCTCGACGACGTCGAGCGCCGACGCGCCAGAGGCGAGCATGGGCCAGCCGATCGCATTGGCGCCGGGGCCGAAGTCCCATGTCGTGAGAATGAAGGGCTTGCCGGTCGGTATGGGACCGGGCTTCGCCGGTTTGGCCGACGTCGTTGTAGCGCTTAGGGCTGCCAGCCCAGCCGCGCCCGCTGCGAACGCCCGCCGTGAAACTCTCTTGCCGTCGCCCATCGCCTGCTCTCCCGTTTGGCAGAAGCTAGCGGGCGGAAGATCAGGCGGCAATCGGTCCCTTGAAGATGAAGAAGGCGCCTGCAGCGATCAGGCCGAAGCCGACGAGATGGTTCACGGTGAGCTTCTCGCCCAGCCAGAAAACCGCGAATCCGGCAAAGATTATCAGCGTGATCACCTCCTGCAGCGTCTTGAGTTCGGCGGCGCTATACGCGCCATAGCCGATGCGGTTCGCGGGGATGACGAGGCAATATTCGAAGAAGGCGATCCCCCATGCGATCAGCACCGCGAGCCAGACCGGCCGCGACATCTCGCCGAGCTGGCCGTACCAGGCAAAGGTCATGAAGATGTTCGAGATGAACAGCAGGCCGATCGGCGCAAGATAGGCGGTCATTTCTTCTCTTTCGTCAGCGGCAGCACAGCGGAGAGTAGCGCGGCGAAGAAATGCCCCGGCTCCTCGACCATCGGCATATGCGCCGAATGTTCGAGCCAGATAAGCCTTTTCGACGGCGCCTTGACCTGTGCGAACCAATCGGCCGCTACCGGCGAAGGCACAGTATAGTCATGCCGTCCGAGCAGGAAGATCAGCGGAACGTCCAGCTTGTGCACCGGCTTGAAGCTGACGTCGGCAAGCCGCGGCCAGAGCGTCGTCACCGAAAATTCGCTGCCCTTGCCCCACGCCTGACGGTCGGCTTCGCTATATTCGGGCGAGAGCCGCGGCGTCTGGAAATAATAGGTCAGGTCGGGCTTGTTGTAGACGAGCGAGCCATAGGGGATCGCATATTTGCGCCAGCCATCGGCCTTGGCGATCGTGAACTCGCCTTGCGGATAGGGCGCGAGCGCGTCGATGGCCGCGACCGCTTCGGTGTTGCCGGCGGCCAACGCCTTGGCGCGGGTCCATGCCATGCCGGCCTTTTCGCCGTCGCGGAAATCGATCCCCTGACCGACGCCGACATAGGCATAGAGCAGGTCGGGGCGCTTCACCGCGACCGACAGGCCGACGATCGATCCCCAGCTGTGACCCATCAACACCACCTTGCGCTTGCCGTACCGTTTCCTCAGCAGTTCGATCAGCTCGATGGCGTCGTCACGATAGCGTTCGGGGGTCATCGTCGGCGCGAGCGTCGCCGGATCGTTCAGCGGATAGCTCCGCCCCGCGCCGCGCTGATCGTACTGGACCACGGTGAAGACATCTTCCCACGGCCGCTGGAACGCCCAAGCGAAAGGCATCTCGACCGCGCCGGGACCGCCGTGGACGAAGATCAGGATCGGATTGTCGCGGTCGGAACCGCGCACATTCACAACCTGCCGCGCGCCGCCGAGCGTAACCTCGAAGGTTTCCTGCACGCCGTTCGGGGTGAGGATCTTGCCGATGTCGGCGACGATCGCGCGGGCCGGGGCATAGGCGTCGTCGGTTTGCGCGAAAACAGGCGCCGTGACCATGGTGGTCGCGGCGGCGATAAGGGCCAGCAGTCTGCGCATCGTCAGAACGCCAGCGGCGCGTCGAGTTCCTTCACCTGCCAGGGCAAGCCGTGCTTGTTCAGCATGTCCATGAAGGGATCGGGGTCCATTTGCTCCATGTTGAACACGCCGTCGCCGGACCAGGTGTTCGTCACCATCATCGCAGCGCCGATCATCGCGGGGACGCCGGTGGTGTAGCTGACCGCCTGATTGCCGGTTTCGGCATAGGCATCCTCATGGTCGCAGATATTGTAGAGGTAGAGCGTCTTTTGCTTGCCGTCCTTGCCGAGGCCGGTCGCGATGACGCCGATGTTGGTCTTGCCCTTGGTCGTCTCACCCAGGCTCGACGGCTCGGGGAGCACGGCCTTCAGGAACTGCAGCGGGATGATTTCCTTGCCCTCATAGATGACGGGGTCGATCCGCGTCATGCCGACATTCTGCAGCACGGTGAGGTGCTGGATATAGGCATCGCCGAAGGTCATCCAGAAACGGATGCGCTTGATCTCGGGCAGGTGCGTTTTCAGGCTTTCGATCTCCTCATGATACATGAGGTACATGTTCTTCGGGCCGACAGCCTCGAAGTCGAATTGCTGCTTCACCGACATCGGCGGGGTCTCGACCCAGTCGCCATTTTCCCAGTGCCGCGCGACCGCGGTCACTTCGCGGATGTTGATCTCGGGGTTGAAGTTTGTCGCGAAATGCTGGCCGTGATCGCCGCCGTTGCAGTCGAGAATGTCGAGCGTGTCGATGCGGTCGAAATGATGCTTGCGGAGCCACGTCGTGAAGACGCTGGTCACGCCGGGGTCGAAACCCGAACCGAGCAGCGCCATCAGTCCCGCGGATTTGAAGCGGTCCTGATAGGCCCACTGCCAGTGATATTCGAACTTCGCCTCGTCGCGCGGTTCGTAGTTCGCAGTGTCGAGATAATGCGCGCCGGTCGACAGGCACGCCTCCATGATCGTCAGGTCCTGATAGGGAAGCGCGAGGTTCACGACATGCGTCGCGCCGATCGAGCGGATCAGCGCCGCTGTCGCGTCGATATGGTCGGCATCGACCTCGGCGGTTTTGATCGTGACGCCGGTGCGTTCCTTGACCGACTCGGCGATGGCATCGCACTTGAACTTGCGACGGCTGGCGAGCGTGATGTCGGGAAAGATGTCGGGATTCATCGCCATCTTGTGCACCGCGACCGAACCGACGCCGCCTGCGCCGATCACCAGAACCTTGCTCATGTGAAAAATCTCCTGCCCGCTACCTATGCGGCTTGTCTTGTATGCCCGGCCCTATAGGACGAAGCGATGACACAGCAAAGCCCCGAAGCCCTGATCGACCCGAACCGCGCACCTACGTTCGCAGGGGTCGAACGCGCGGCGGCGAAAGTCGCTGCATTGCTGCCGCAAACCCCGCTGCTGCCGCTTGAGATCGACGGCAAGACCGTCTGGTGCAAGGCCGAGTGCCTTCAGCCGGTGGGCGCCTTCAAGATCCGCGGCGCATGGCACCGGTTGACCGACCTGACGCCCGAGCAGGCGAACGAAGGCGTCGTCGGCGTGTCGAGCGGCAATCACGCGCAAGGCGTCGCTTGGGCCGCGAAGCGGCTGGGGATCAGGGCTACGATCGTGATGCCGAGCAATGCGCCTGCGATGAAGCTGGCGGCCACGCGCAAGTTGGGCGCCGAGGTCGTGTTGTACGACCGGGTAACCGAATCACGCGATGCGGTCGCGGCGAAGCTGCTTGCCGAGCGCGGCGGGACGCTAGTTCACGCCTATGGCGACCCTTGGATCATTGAGGGGCAGGGTAGTGCGGGGATCGAGGCGGCCGCGCAGATGAAGGCACGCGGGATCGATGGTCCCGACAAGGTGATCGCCTGCTGCGGCGGCGGCGGTTTGTCGGCGGGGCTGGCGCTTGCCTGTCCTGATGCGGGGATCGTCGCCGTTGAGCCCGAGGGCTGGGATGACGTGACGCGCAGCCTTGCCGCGGGCAAGATTCTGTCGGTCGAAAACATGGCTTATCCGACCGAATGCGATGCGCTGCAGACGCCCGAAACCTGGCCGATCAACTTCGCGGTGCTGCAGGCGCGCGGGGTTGAGGGCGTCGTCGTGACGCGGAGCGAGGTGCGCGACGCGATGCGGTTGGTGTTCGAGAAACTCCACCTCGTCGTCGAACCCGGGGGCGCGGCCGCATTGGCTGCGGTGCTTGCGGGTAAAGTGTCGGTGACCGACGCGACGCTCGTCACGCTGTCGGGCGGCAATGTCGATCCGCTGAAGTTTGCCGAGATCATTACCGAATAGCCTCGCGGAAACTTATCCGCGGCCAAGCGTTGGGACCGGGAAGGAGAAGCATGATGCACAAGAGCATGATTTTCGCGAGCGCTGCGGCGCTCGTCCTGCTGGCCGGCTGTGAAAAGGCCGAAGCGCCAGCGCCCGCCGACACGAAATCGACGACAGAGGAAGTGCCGGTCGAAACCGTTCCTGCCGAGGGAGCCGAAGCCGCCGACCCTGCGACCGCACCGCACCGCTTTGCAAGCTGGGCAGGCAAATGGACGGGCGTCGAGGGTATGTACGTCACCATCACCACCGCCGAACCCGGCAAGTACAAGCTGGAGATGCAGTCGGACCTCGACACCAAGGGGACCTATGACGGCGAAGACAGCGAGCATGGCATCAAGTTCAAGCGCGGAACCGAGGAATTGAGCCTGCGCCGCGGTAACGGCGACGAAACCGGCCTCAAATATCTTGCGGGCAAGAAGGAATGCCTGATCGTCAAGGATGGCGAAGGCTATTGCCGCGACTGACGTCTTGATTGGCGACAGCGACTTTTTTGACGCTGTCGCCGTTTCGTAACCGAACTGACGCGAGAATCGCACTGTCCGCTGCCATGCGCGGCCCCGGATCCACCTCGCTCCGGGAGACCCTGAATCATGGCCAGCCAGCCCAACCGCAAGATCGCCGCCGCCGTCGTTCGCGAGGATGCCGAGCAGAAACAGCGCCTGCTCGACCGCGCCTTTGCGCTGGCGTTCAAGGGGCTGGTCTATGCGCAGATATGGGAAGATCCCGTCGTCGACATGGAGGCGCTGGCGATCGAGCCCGGTAACCGGATCGCGACGATAGCGAGCGGGGGCTGTAATGTTTTCTCCTATCTGACTGCCGATCCCGCCGAGATCGTTGCCGTCGACCTCAATACCGCGCACGTCGCGCTCAATCATCTGAAGCGCGTCGCGGTGCAGCGGCTGCCCGACTATGACAGCTTCCGGCGCTTCTTTGCCGAGGCGGACAATGTGGCCAATATCGCGGATTATCGTACCTTTGTCCGGCCGCATCTCGATGAAACGAGCCGCCGCTATTGGGAAGGTCGCGATCTCGTCGGTCGCCGTCGGATCAACGGCTTCGCAAGCGGCCTCTACAAGCGCGGCCTGCTCGGAAACTTCATCGGCCTCGCGCACCTTGTCGCGCGGTTGCACCGCATCGATCTGAAACGCTTCCTCGACGCGAAGACGATGGAGGAGCAGCGTGCGATCTTCGACGCCGAGTTTGCGCCTTTTTTTGATCGCAAGCTCATCCGCTGGATTACCGATCAGCGTTCTTCGCTCTTCGGGCTCGGCATTCCGCCCGCCCAATATGATGCACTCGCGGACGGAAAACCCATGGCAGACGTGCTGCGCGGACGCCTTGAAAAGCTAGCCTGCGACTTCCCGCTCGAAGAGAATTATTTCGCCTGGCAGGCGTTCGGGCGCGGTTATGGCAAGGGCCGCGCAGCGCCGCTCCCGCCCTATCTGCACGCCGATCATTATGCGGCCGTGCGCGCACGCGCCGACCGGGTGACGATGCTGCACGCGAATATGACCGACATGCTTGCTGCGGCTGATGCTGCGAGCTTCGACCGCTATGTCTTCCTCGACGCGCAGGACTGGATGAGCGATGTGCAGCTGACAGCGCTCTGGGCCGAGGTCACGCGCACGGCGCGGCCCGGCGCGCGCGTTCTTTTCCGCACTGCGGCCGAGCCGAGCCTATTGCCCGGACGTCTGCCGGGCGACCTGCTGAGCCGCTGGGAGTATCGCGAGGAGGAATCGCTCGGCTACACGCGCCGTGACCGCTCGGCGATCTATGGCGGCGTTCATCTGTACGTGCTCAAGGGCGCCTGAACGTGGTGGGCCACGGTGAGATGATGGACGGCGTCTATCGCACGCAGCGGCACATCTATGACCTGACTCGCAAATATTATCTGCTCGGTCGTGACGGGCTCATCGCCGATCTCGCGCCGCCACCCGAGGGTTCAGTGCTGGAAATCGGCTGCGGTACGGGGCGGAACCTGATTGCGGTCGGCAAGGCGTGGCCCGAAGCGCAATTGTTCGGAATCGACATATCGGAGGCGATGCTGGAGACCGCCCGTGCTTCGACGGCAAAGGCGGGCGTCAGCCCGATGCTTGCGCAAGGCGACGCCTGCGATTTCGACGCCGCAGTACTGTTCGGTCGCGCAAGCTTCGATCGGGTGTTTATCAGCTATGCGCTCTCGATGATCCCCGACTGGAAGGTGGCGCTGGTGCAGGCGGCAAGCTGCGTTGCTCCGGGCGGACGACTGGAGGTCGTGGACTTCGGCCAGCAGGATCGTTTGCCCGGGCTGTGGCGACGCGCGCTGTTCGGATGGCTGGCGCAATTCCACGTCACGCCCCGCGCCGAACTCGGGCGGGTCATGGCCGCGCTGGCGAAGGAAACCGGCAGCGCGGGGCATTGCCGCAGCCTCTATCGCGGCTATGCGATCCGCGGCGGTCTCGCGCGCGGCTGATTTGCTGCTATCGTCTCCTGAAAGAGGAGGGGCGAATGGGCGACGTGATCGAACAGGCGGGGCCGCGCGATTTCCCTGCGGCGATGGAAACGCTGGCGCAGGCGTTCCAGAAGGATCCCGCGCTGTCGTGGATTCTGCCGGATTCCCGGCATCGTGCACATGCACTCAGGAGCCTGTTTCGTGTCCTCGTTCCGGCAGACGCGCGTGCCGGCCTGGTGCTGCGATCGGATGATGACGAGGCGGTGTCGCTGTGGCGCGCGCCGGGACAGGCGGACAGCGGCGTGCTCGAATTCCTCCGTAACGTCCTGCCGCTGATCGCGACCTTCGGCACGGCTCTGCCGCGCGGGCTGAAGGTTCAGGGCAGCATCGACGCGCACCGGCCGAAAGGGCGCTTCTGGTACCTCCATTATGTCGGCGTACGTCCGGAGCATCAGGGCAAGGGCCATGGTGGACGCATCATCCGCGCGCAGACCGCGGTGGCCGACGCTGAAGGTCTTCCATGCTGGCTGGAGACTGCAACGCCGGAGAATGTCCCGCTTTACGAGAGGCTCGGGTTCGAGACACAGGTCGAGTGGGACGTGCAGGGCGGTCCCCACTTCTGGGGGATGATGCGCCCGGCGCGCTAGCCGGGATCAGCTGGCCGGGCGAATGGCACCGAACGAAAAGTCGATACCTACGCTGGCGGCGATCGCATCGGTTGTGGCCCATTCGCCTTGCCCCACGCCGAACGCCGTGCGGTCGATCCGTGCGTTCCCGGACACGCGAGCCTTGTCGCCTTCGATACGCAGCGTGAAGCGAATGGTGGCGGGCTTTTTGACGCCGCGCAGGTCGAGCGTGCCGCGCGCCTCGTAGCGGTCACCGCCAAGGTGGCGGATGTCGCGCGCGGTGAAGACCGCTTTCGGATGCGCGCCGCTGTCGAAGAAGTCGCTGCCTTTCAGCGAATCGTCGCGTTGCGCATCGCCGGTGTCGGCCGAGGCGAGGTTGACGGTGACCTTTATCCGCGACGCCGGCAGGTCATCGGGGCTGAAACGGATGTCGGCGTCCCAGCGGCTGAAGCTGCCGTTGATTGCTTCGCCGTTCCAGCTGGCGGTGAAGCCGAGCTTTCCGCCCGATCCGACGGTCCAGTCGGCGAGCGGCTGAGCGGCGTCCTCGGGCTTCGCTTCCGGCTCCGCGGTTTCTTCTTTCTTCTCGTCGTCTTTCGCGGCTTCCTCGGGGGCGATGGGCGCAGCGACGGGCGTGGCGGTCTTTTCGGCGGCCGTGCGCGGCTTGTCGGGATGGACCATCTTGCCGACGGCCATCGCCGCGAAGATCAGCGCCAGAGCACCGATCGCGGCGCCGACCGCCTTGCCGCGGGCGAAGGGGATCATGCGTTGAAGCTCGGGCTTGTCGAGCAGCCACTGATGCCGGAAGGCGCCCGCGATGTGGAGAAGGAACAGCCCGATCGCGAGCCACGCCATCGCGCCGTGGAGGCTTTCCGCCGGATCGTGCCAGCCGTGTCCCACGGGCAGATGCGGCCACGGAACGATACCGAAGAGCAGGGTTGGAACCTGCACGCGCGCGGTCGAAACGATCAGCCATCCGGTAACGGGGCCAAAGATCATGACCAGATAGAAGAGCCAGTGGACGGTGCTTGCCAGCGCGCGCGTCCACGCCGGCCCGGCGGAGGCGGGCGGGCGGGGTGTGAAAAGGCGAACCGCCAGCCGCACGAGGCTGAGCAGCAGGATCGTGATCCCGACCGACTTGTGGAGTTGATACCGCGCGAACAGTTCGGGGCTGTTGTGGCCTTCGAGCGCCCAGCCGAGCGAAATCTGGAAGGCGAGCAGCAGTGCGAGCAGCCAGTGAAGGGTAATCGCCGTATAGCTATAGCGCTGGGGGTGCATGACAATCTTTCGCGACCGGGGAGGAGTCGGCGGCCACTCTATCGCCGCGCCCCGATCTTGTCGAAGGGGCTTGCGCCGACAAGGGTCAGTCGTCGAACCCCACGAACCGCACGGCATCTTCAACGCTCTTGCGGTTCGAAACCACGGCATTGGCCGGGAAGGCGGCATCGGGCCACCCCATCGCGACGCAGATCATGATGACCTGATCGTCGGGGATGTGGGCATGTTCGCGCACCACGGGGCTTTGCATGATTCCCTGGCTGTTGATGACGCAGCCGAGCCCGCGCGACCAGGCGGCGTTGACCAGCGCATTCGTCACCGCGCCGCAGTCGAAGGGCGCGATATCGCTGCCAAGCAGGACGCGGTCATAGGTAACGACGATGCTGACCGGGGCGTCAAACTGGCGGAAACCACGGAGGACCCAGTCCTGCCGCGCATCCTTGTCGTCGCGCGCGATGCCCATCGCGCCGAACAGTTGTTTGGCGATCTCGATCTGGCGCGCGCGATGGTCGTCGGCGATGCCGTCGAAGCGGCGGAACTCGCGGCTGTCGGGCTTGCCTGCGAGGATGCCGTCGGTGTTGCCCTGCCGGATCGCCGCAAGCGGCTCTCCGGTGATGACAGAGAAATTCCAGCACTGGTTGTTGAACGACGATGGCGCGCGCATCGCGACCTCGATCACCTCGGCGACGAGAGCCTTCGGAACGGGTTTGTCGAGGAAGCCGCGGATTGAGCGTCGCCCGACGACGACCTCGTCGTAGCCGGGTAGAACGGTCACGCCGCCTTGCGCAGTTCGAGGCGGTCCCAGATCTCGGCGAGTGCTTCGGTCAACTCGCGCATCATCGCCTCGTCATGCGCCGGGCCCGGCGTGAAGCGCAGGCGTTCGGTGCCGCGCGGTACGGTCGGGAAGTTGATCGGCTGCACATAGACGCCATATTCGGCGAGCAGGATGTCGCTGATCTTCTTCGCGCGCACGGGGTCGCCGACCATCAGTGGGACGATATGCGTCGTCGAATCCATCACCGGCAGGCCCGCGTCGCGGAAGCTCTGCTTGAGATAGGCGGCGGCGGCCTGCTGCGCGTCGCGCTCCACGCTCGACGATTTCAGGTGGCGAACGCTCGCGAGCACGCCCGCGACGAGCACCGGCGACAGGCTGGTCGTGAAGATGAAGCCCGGCGCATAAGAGCGGATCACGTCGATGATATTCTTGTCGGCGGCGATGTAGCCGCCCATCACGCCGAACGCCTTGCCGAGCGTGCCCTCGATGATCGTGACGCGGCTTGCCGCCTCGTCGCGGTCGGTGATACCGCCGCCGCGCGGGCCGTACATGCCGACGGCATGGACTTCGTCGCAATAGGTGAGCGCGTTGTACTTTTCGGCCAGATCGCAGATCGCGTGGATCGGGGCGACGTCGCCGTCCATCGAATAGACGCTTTCGAACGCGATCAGCTTCGCGGCCTCGGGATCGTCCGCGGCCAGCAGTTCCTCGAGATGGTCGAGGTCATTGTGACGCCACACGCGTTTTTCGCAGCCCGAATTGCGGATGCCCGCGATCATCGAGGCGTGATTGAGCTCGTCCGAATAGATGATGCAGTTCGGGAGCAGCTTGCCGAGCGTGCCCAGCGTCGCCTCGTTCGAGATATAGCCCGAGGTGAAGAGCAGCGCGCCGTCCTTGCCGTGCAGGTCGGCGAGCTCGGCCTCGAGGTCGATGTGGTAATGGGTATTGCCGCCGATGTTGCGCGTGCCGCCCGATCCCGCGCCGACGTCGTGCAGCGCCTCTTCCATCGCGGCGATGACCTTCGGATGCTGGCCCATCGCGAGATAGTCGTTCGAACACCAGACGGTGATCGGCTTGGGGCCATTGTGCCCCGCGAAGCAGCGCGCGTTCGGAAAAGCGCCCTTGTTGCGCAAAATGTCGATGAAGACGCGGTAGCGTCCTTCTTCGTGCAGCCGGTCGATCGCGCGCGCGAAAATATCGTTATAGTTCACGTTTCAGCCCCGCATGTCAGGTGCTTCGCCGCTCCCTCCGGCGACGGTATTCCGGGCCGCATTACCTTCGAAAGTCCTCGAAAGCCAGTGCGAACGATTCGCAGCTATGGGGCAAATTGTCCTATCAGATCGTCTCGATCGACCCGAGGCCATAGGGTGCCAGCGCGGCGAGGGGGGGCGGCGGGCGGTCGTCACTGCGCGTGAAGACGGCGATACCGGGCGGGGCGGTAGCCGGCCATGCCTGCCCCTCTGTGAGGTAGGCAATCCGGCGTGCGATCCCCGCCGCGCCGTCGATGAGCGCAACGTCGGGGCCGAAGGCGGTCCGCAACTCATCTTCGAGAAGCGGAAAGTGGGTGCAGGCGAGGACGACGACGTCGAGCGCATCGCCGCCGGGCTGGTCGCGCAGGCCCGCCACAGCCCTCTCTATCGCTGCAGGGTCGACGGGCTCGCCGCGCAGTTTGGCTTCGGCGCCGGTGACGAGGCCGGGGCTACCGTGGCGCAGCACCGTCTTGTCGCCCGCAAATTTTGCGCCGAGGTCGTCGACATAGCGTTGGCGCACCGTCGCCTCGGTTCCGAGTACGCCGATGACGCCGGTCCGGGTCATTTCGGCAGCAGGCTTGATCGCGGGCACGGTCCCGACGATCGGCAGATCAAGCGCGGCGCGGACGTGCGCGAGCGCGATCGTCGAGGCGGTGTTGCAGGCGATGACCGCAAGCCGCGGCTGATAGCGTTCGACGAGGCGTCCGAGCAGCGCAGGGACGCGCGCTGCCAGTTCGACATCGCTTTTCTGGCCATAGGGCAGGCCGGCATAGTCGGCGGCATAGACGATTGGGGCCGTTGGCAACAGCGCGCGCGTCGGGCCGAGCACGGTCAGCCCGCCGAGGCCGCTGTCGAAGAAGAGGATGGGCGCGTCGGGCGAAGGGGAATGATCCATATCGGACGCGGCGATACGCCAAACGCTCGTCCGGCGGCAAGCGCGGCGTTGACCCCGTACCCGGTCTGCCGCCAAAAGGCGCTTCGCAGCCGGATGCGATTCCGGCGGGCAGGGGAGCCTACCGCATGACGACCGCCATCCTGATCCTGACGGGCTATCTGCTTGGATCGATCCCCTTCGGTATCATCCTGACGCGCCTGTTCGGCGCCGGCGACCTGCGCCAGATCGGATCCGGAAATATCGGCGCGACCAATGTGCTGCGCACGGGGCGGAAGGAGCTCGCAGCGGCGACGTTGATTCTGGACGGCGCCAAGGGTGCGGTTGCGGTGCTGCTCGCGCGGCATTTCATGCCCGAGCTTGGCGACGAAGGCGCGATGATCGCGGGCGCGGCGGCAATGGTTGGCCATTGCTATCCGGTCTGGCTGAAGTTCCGCGGCGGCAAGGGGGTTGCGACTCTGCTCGGCCTGTCCCTCGCGCTCGCTTGGCCGATCGGATTGGTGTTCGCCATCGTATGGCTTGCGACCGCGCTGCTCTCGCGCATCTCGTCGCTCGGCGGCATGGTCGGCGCGGTCTCGGCGCCGGTCGCTGCGCTGGCGCTCGGCCATCCGGTCTATGCGATCGGGCTCGCCGGGCTCGCGGTGATCGTGCTGTGGCGGC
Source organism: Sphingopyxis sp. BSN-002 (assembly GCF_022024275.1). Lineage (NCBI taxonomy): Bacteria > Pseudomonadati > Pseudomonadota > Alphaproteobacteria > Sphingomonadales > Sphingopyxidaceae > Sphingopyxis > Sphingopyxis sp. BSN-002. The sequence continues at coordinate 477,007 of NZ_CP091804.1, read as the reverse complement.
ACCGCGAAAACATCGCGCGGCTGCGCGCCGGCACCGAGCCGAAGATCGGAGCGAAGAAGGACGGCGCTGCGTGACGCACGCCGAGCGGCTGGCGCGGATCAGGTTGATCCGCACGCCGCATGTCGGGCCGGTGAGCTGGCACCAGTTGATGCAGCGTTTCGGGTCGGGCGAAGCTGCTCTCGAAGCCTTGCCCGACCTCGCTCTCCGGGGTGGCGCGGGGAAGCCGCGCATCGCCTCCGCCGATGTTGCCGAACGCGAGCTGGCGCGCGTTGCCGAACTCGGCGCGCGGCACGTCTTCAGCGACGAGGCGGACTATTCGCCGCTGCTCCGCGAGGTCGAAGGCGCGCCTCCTGCGATCATCGTGCGCGGCGACACCGCGATGTTGCAGCGCCCGTGCGTCGCGATCGTCGGCGCGCGCAATGCCTCCGCCATCGCCAACCGCTTCGCGCGTCAGATGGCGGCCGATCTGACGGCGCGCGGCGTGACCGTCGTCAGCGGGCTTGCGCGCGGCGTGGATACGTCGGCGCATATCGGCGCGCTTGGCGGATCGACTGCGGCGGTGATCGCGAGCGGCATCGACGTCGCCTTTCCGCCCGAAAATGTGGAACTGCAGGAGAAGATTGCCGGCGATCAGCTGCTGATCGCCGAACAGCCGCCGGGGACCGAGCCGCTCGCGCGGCACTTTCCGACGCGCAACCGGATCATCGCGGGGCTATCGCACGGCACGGTGGTGATCGAGGCTGCGCCGAAGTCGGGATCGCTGATCACGGCGCGGCGCGCGGGCGATTATGGGCGCGAGGTGATGGCGGTGCCCGGCTCGCCGCTCGATCCGCGCGCGCAGGGTTGCAATCAGCTGATCCGTGAGGGCGCAACGTTGATCCAGACTGTCGACGATGTGCTCGAAGCCCTGGGGCCGATCGACGCGCGTATGGCGCGCGAACCGCGGCGTGCTTATGTTGAAACGCTCGCCGTACCGGACATGGGCGACGCCGATCGCGATATCGTCGCAGGTCTGCTCGGCCCGACACCCGTTGCGGTCGACGAACTCGTCCGTCAATCGGGACGACCCGCCGCTGCGGTGCAGCTCGTGCTGCTCGAACTGGAGCTTGCAGGGCGCGTCGCACGCCATGCCGGCGCGCGCGTTTCGCTCATGTGACGGACGGCACAGCGGCCCAAATTCCTACAATATAACGCTTCATCGCGGTTCAGCCACGGTTCAGCGGCTGAGCGACAGGCTGATGATATTGTATCACATGTGGGGAGTTTGACGATGCGAAGCCGGTTATTGACGGGTGTCACGATGTTTGCGGTTCTGGCCTCGATGCCTGCTCCGCTCCCGGTCGCGATCGCCCATGCGAAGGCGCCCGCGACACAGCAGGGCTTCTGCCGCAACGCCGATCCGCTTCCGCGGCTCGACCCCGAGGCGGCACAGCGCCCGCAGCAGTCGAATGCCGGAGGCTATAAATCGGATGGCCGGCGCGATCGCGATGCGGTGACCGAAGCGTTGCCCATGCCTGCACCGCCGCCGCCTCCCGCGCCGCCGCCACCGCCTGTCATGGCCGAGCCGAGCTATGAAGCCCCGGCAATGGATATGGCGAGCCCGGTGGCATCGGTCGGCGATTCGGCCAAGGCGCTGCCGCCGCCGCCTGCGTCGGCTTCGCCGGTGCCGGGCTCTTCGAGCGATTATTCGGAACGCGCGGTGTCGTCCACGAGCCTGCCCCCGCCGCGTCCCTATCCGCGTCCGCAGCCGCAATCGGGTATCTTGACCGCGGGCGAGCATGACGACCTGCTCAATCCCGAACTCTACGCCTCCTATGTGAACCGCAGTGGCGATCTGGGGCAGGAAGTCCGCGACTTGCCGCGTGTCGACACGATGCGCGTCGTTACGGTGAAAGTGAATGATCGTAGCGGCCAGCCGATTCCCTTTGCCGACGTCGTTGTCACCTGCAGCGACGGCAACAGCATCACGATGGCAACGCAGGCCGACGGCAGCGCGGTCTTTTTCCCCGGCCTCGACCGGCTGAGCGACAGGATCACCATTTCGGCCGCGAAAGGTGGCCGGACGATCGCCGATGCGCGGCCCGTGCTTGTCTCGAACGCCGCGGGCGGGCAGGTTGTGGGCCTTACGGCCAATCAGGCCGCGACGAAGGCGACGAAGCTCGACCTGATGCTGGTCATCGACACGACAGGCAGCATGGGTGACGAAATCCGTTATCTCCAGTCCGAGTTGCGGTCGATCATCGGCTCGATCACCGAAAAGCATCGCGACCTCGATATTCGCGTCGGCTTCGTCTTCTATCGCGATCTCGGCGATGACTATGTCACGCGTACCGTCGCGTTCGACCGCGACATCGGGCGCGTGCAGGGCGCGCTCGCGCGGCAGGACGCCGATGGCGGCGGCGACTATCCCGAAGCCATGGATCAGGCGCTGATCCGCGCGGTCGGGCAGGAATGGCGGCCCGACGCGGTGAAGTCTCTGCTGCTGGTCGCCGATGCGCCGCCGCACGACGAATTATTCGGGCGGACGTGGAAGGCGGCCGAGGCTGCGCGCGCGAAGCGGATCCATATCACGCCGGTTGCGGCGTCGGGCGTCGCCGACAAGGCCGAATATGCGATGCGCGCGATGGCGGCGGCGACCCAGTCGCGCTACCTGTTCCTGACCGATGACAGCGGCGTCGGCAATCCGCATGCGCCACCGGCGATCGACTGCTACCTTGTGACGAAGCTCGATGCGCTCGTCCGCCGGGTAGTCGACAGCCAGATCAGCGGCCGCCGGATCGAACCCGAGGATCAGGAAATCATCCGCAGCGTCGGCAAATATGACGCGGGCAAATGCATCCTGCCGGCCGATTTCAAATGGCAGAACAGCTGACGCCCTGAAGCTGTAACCGACATGCCCTCGCACCCGACCGGTGCGGGGGCATTGCTAACTGCGGGTGCGGCGCCGCGACGACGACGGATGGATCAGATCCCGCTTGACGAGGCGCGGGGCCACCGGCCACCCTTCCGACCGACAAGGGGTCGTGGGGAGAGGTTTCACATGCAGTTCGATGCGGGATACGCCGCTCCGGTCGCGCGCGATACGTTCGCGTGGTTTCGGGCCGATATGCCGACGTTCGCAATCATCTATGGCATATTGATCGCCACGGGCGTCGCCTATGACGCGGTAGTCATAAGGTATCCCGACTGGTTCATCGCCGTGCAGTTCGCCTTGATCGCGGTGAATCTCTTTCTGCAGGCGTGGACGACGCTGACGATTCTGCGCCTTGCCTCCGTCCCTTTGCCCCAATCGGCCAAGTCGCGCATTGCCGGTGTGTTCGGCGTCGGCCTGCTCTTCGGTCTCGGCGTCGGCTTTGGCCTGCTCCTGCTGATCCTGCCGGGCATCTATTTCGCGGCGCGCTGGTACCTCGCCGTCCCGATCCTGCTCGCGGAGGACAGCGCCGTTTCAGAAGCGCTCTCGGCCAGCTGGGCGCGGACCGAGCGATATTGGCTTAGCTGCGCCATGATCGCGGTGCTGGCTTTCGTATGGCAGATGGTTCCGCTTGCGGCGACCGAGTTCGTCAGGCTCCCCGATGATGACACGGTCTTTCTCTGGTTGCTGCTCTCCAACGCACTGTCGCAGGCGGGGTGGTTGTTCGGCGTCGCGGCCGCCACCACATTATTTCTGGCGTTCGGAAAGCGGCAGTCGACGACCGCCGAAATTTTCGGTTGACGATCGCGTCAGCCGCGCCACCCTCGCGCGTACGTACGTAGAGAGTTTCCGGGGAACGAGTTTTTCATGCAGTTGGTAATTGTGGAATCGCCCGCCAAGGCGAAGACGATCGAGAAATATCTCGGTCGCGATTTTAAGGTGCTGGCCAGCTATGGCCACGTCCGCGACCTCCCACCCAAGGATGGATCGGTCGATCCCGACGACAGCTTCGCGATGCAGTGGCAGATGTATCCCGACAAGGCGAAGCGGATGAAGGACATCCAGGATGCGGCCAAGTCGGCCGACCGTCTGATCCTCGCGACCGACCCCGATCGCGAGGGCGAGGCGATCAGCTGGCATGTGCAGGAACTGCTGCGTCAGAAAAAGGCGCTGCCGCAGGCGGTCGACCGCGTGACCTTCAACGCGATCACCAAGCAGGCGGTCACCGATGCGATGGCGCATCCGCGCGAGCTCGATACCGACCTGATCGACGCCTACCGCGCGCGCCGTGCGCTCGACTATCTGGTCGGCTTCACCCTGTCGCCCGTGCTGTGGCGCAAGCTGCCCGGCGCCAAATCGGCGGGCCGCGTCCAGTCGGTGACGCTGCGCATGATCGTCGAGCGCGAGCGCGAGATCGAGGCCTTTGTTGCGCAGCAATATTGGTCGGTGACCGGGCTGTTCGAGATGGCCGGCACGCCGTTCAAGGCGCGGCTGTCGCGCTGGCGTGGCGACAAGATCGAACGGCTGTCGATCGGCACCGAGGCCGATGCGCGCGCCGCCGAAGCCGATGTGCAGGCGGGCCACTTCACCGTCGATACCGTCGAGACCAAGCCGCTCACCCGCAACCCGCCGCCTCCCTTCACGACCTCGACCTTGCAGCAGGAGGCCGCGCGCAAACTCGGCTTCTCGGCAAGCCACACGATGCGCGTGGCGCAGGACCTCTATGAGGACGGCGCGATCACCTACATGCGTACCGACGGCGTCCAGATGGACGGCAGCGCGATCAGCGCGGCGCGCAAGGCAATCGCCGATCGCTACGACGGCGGCTATGTCCCCGACCAGCCGCGCCAGTATCAGACCAAGGCGAAGAATGCGCAGGAAGCGCACGAAGCGATCCGTCCCACCGACTTTTCGAAAGACAAGGTTGGCGGCGGAGATCACGCGCGCCTGTACGAACTGATCTGGAAGCGCGCGCTCGCAAGCCAGATGGCGTCGGCGCGGCTCGAACGCACCAGCGTGGACCTCAGCGATGGCACCGGCAAGACGGTGCTGCGCGCGACCGGTCAGGTCGTGAAGTTCCCCGGCTTCCTGGCGCTCTATGACGAAGGCCGCGACGACGCGGAGGATGAGGATGCGCGCCTGCTGCCCGCGATGGACAAGGGCGATGCGCCCGCGAAGACCGGCGTCGAGGTCGAGAAGCACGAGACGCAGCCGCCGCCGCGCTATTCGGAAGCCAGCCTCGTCAAGAAGATGGAAGAGCTCGGCATCGGGCGCCCGTCGACCTATGCCGCGATCCTGCAGGTGCTGAAGGACCGCGCCTATGTGCGCGTCGAGAAGAATCGTTTCATTCCCGAAGAGAGCGGGCGTCTGTTGACCGCGTTCCTCGAACGCTTCTTCAATCGCTACGTCGAATATGATTTCACTGCCGGGCTCGAAGAAGAGCTCGACGACGTGTCGGGCGGCCGCGCGCAGTGGCAGGCGGTGCTCGAACGCTTCTGGCGCGATTTCAAGCCGCGCACCGGCGAAGTGATGGAGCAGAAGCCGTCGGAGATCACCGCCGCTCTCGACGAGTTCCTCGGGCCTTATCTGTTCCCGGACAAGGGCGACGGCAGCGACCCGCGCCTCTGCCCCAATTGCGGGACCGGCCGTTTGGCGCTGCGCGGCGGCAAGTTCGGGCCGTTCATCGCGTGCAGCAACTATCCCGACTGCAAGTTCACGCGCAAATTCGCACAGCCGGGCGGGCCCGACGGTGGCGACACCGGCCCCGAGGTGATGGGTACCGACCCCGAAAGCGGGCTGGAAGTGTCGAAGCGCAGCGGGCGCTTCGGCCCCTACATCCAGCTCGGCGACGGCAAGGAGGCGAAGCGCTCGTCGATCCCGAAGGACATTCCGGCCGAGGATTTCGACCTCGATTATGCGCTGCGGTTGCTGAGCCTGCCGCGCGAGGTCGGAACGCATCCCGAGAGCGGAAAGGTCATCATGGCGGGGCTGGGGCGCTATGGTCCCTATCTGCTCCACGATGGCAAATATGCGAAGCTCACCGGCACCGCCGAAATCTTCGACATCGGCATGAACGCCGCGGTCGCGCGGATCGCCGATGCCGCGAACGGCGGTGGACGCGGCGCACGCGCCAAGGCCGAACCGCTCAAGACCTTCGGTGCGCATCCGACGAGCGGCGGCGAGATGAAGTTGATGGCTGGACGCTTTGGCCCCTATGTCACCGACGGCACGACCAATGCGACCCTGCCGAAGACGGTCGAGCCCGACGCGCTGACGGAAGAGGAAGCGATCGCACTGATCGACGCCCGCGCCGCCAAGGGGCCGGCCAAGGGCAAGAAGAAGGCGCCAGCCAAAAAGGCCGCCGCCAAAAAGGCGCCGGCCAAAAAGAAGGTCGCTAAGGAATAGGAGCAATTTCGGGGGGAGGATCGAGATGTTGTTTCCGGTTTTGATGCTGTTGCAGGCGGCGCCGGCCGTCGGTGCGGAGGACAGCTGCAGGGTGCTTGCGCGTCAGTGGCGCGGCATCGAAATGGACCTTGCCGCCGACTATGCCGAGGGGGTTGCAGACAACAGCGCGCCGCGGGCGACGCTGCGCGAGCAGCGCGAGACCAATGCTCTCCTGCGCGCCCAGATGCTGCTGGCCATGATGCGCGACAATAAATGCAGCCTGCCGAAGGCGCCACCAAGCTATGCCACCTATGCATTGCCAGCGGTCACCTGCCGGACCGATCGGCTGCAATCCTATTCGGTCAAGGATGTCCCGCCGTCGTGCAACCGCGACAACTGGAAGGCCGCCGGCGCCGGACAATAGCCGCAGCAAAGCGATTTTCCTTTGGACGCGTCCATGTTAGCCTGGGCGCATCGGGAGGTATTTCGATGCGCCGCTTGTTTGCCGCCGTACTCACGTTCCTCGCCATTGTCGCGACCCCCGCTTCCGCTCAGCCGCCGCGATACCTGATTTCGGCGCAGCCGATGCAGGATGCGCCGCCCGGCGTCCAGGCTTGGCGCGTACAATATTGGACGACCAACGGGAATGGGCAGCGCCTTGCGGTCACCGGTATCGTTGCGGCGCCAATGGAGGCGATCCCGCCGCGTCCGCGCCGCGTCATTGCGTGGACACATGGCGCGTGGGGTGTCGCGGAAAAGTGTGCGCCGTCGCTGAGCCCGAACTTCTTTGACTATAGCGCCGGGATGGATGCGGTGCGCAGCGGCTATGTCGTGGTCGCGCCCGATTATATCGGCCTGGGCAGCCCGACCATGCATCCGTTTCTCGTCGGAGCCGACACCGCGAATGCGGTGCTCGACGCGGTACGGGCGACGCGTGAGATTCCGGGGGCAGCCGCTGGAAGCAGCTTTGCCGTCTGGGGTGAATCGCAGGGCGGTCACGCCGCGCTGTGGACCGCGATTTCGGCGCGCAGCCATGCGCCCGACCTGACGCTCGTCGCCACCGCCGCAGCGGCGCCTCCGACCGATCTCGCTGCCAACCTGGCCCAGGGAAGCGACAAGAATGCGCGCGCGCTGCTCCTGTCCTTTGCGCTTCATAGCTGGTCGACGCTCTACGGATTTTCGCTCGATCCGATCGCAAACCGTACCAACCAGGGCATCATTCGCCGGTTGTCCGAGAATAATTGCGTCAGCTTCAACAAGAAGCCGAAGCTGGGCACCATCCTCGGTATCCTTACTGTCGCCCGCGCGACGAAGAACAAGGACATCGCGAAGATCGAGCCCTTTGCGTCGTTCGAGCGGGCCAACAGCGTCGATCCCGCGCGCGTTCCGGGGCCGCTGCTGATCGCGCAGAGTAGCAAGGACACGATCGTCGCCGCCGCCGTGACGCGCAAGTTCGCGAAAGCGGTCTGCAAGCGCGGGACGCCGACCCGCTGGATCGACCTCACCGGCGATCACGGCGCCAGCGCAAAGGACAGCGCGCAGGAAACGATCGGCTGGATCACCGCGCGCTTCGACGGGAATGCGCCGCCGAACGATTGCCGGCGGATTTAGATCCTCACTCGAAGATCCGTGGATCCACATTCTTGCCCGCGAACCAAGCGCGGGCATCCTTACGAAACAGAAAGTAGATCGAAAGCGCCGTCAGCCCGGCACCGGCAAGTGATAGCGCGAATGCGAGACCTTTCGGCGACAATGGGTCGTTCATGGTGGTGAAGGACGACACGATGCCGAATCCCATGAGCACGACATAAATCCATTTCGCGACGTTGCTTGCCCGGCGCGAGATCAGATACCAAAGCAATCCGCCGAAAGCGAAAGAGAGTGCAACGGCAAAGCCGATTCCGATCACGGCGGCGTCGGCCGACTGCGACAGGACGGGATCTTTTTCGACCAACTCTCTCATCATGCTCCATTGCAAGACGGTGCTGACGACACCAATCAGGATAGAAGCCCAGAAGCTACGCTCGAAGTTGATGATCGATACCGGACGTCCCATTTCTCCCCCTCAATCGACCCAGTCGAGCCCCATGTCGCGATAGACCCCGCGGTCTTCGTCCCAGTCTTCCTTGACCTTGACGTGCAGGAACAGATGAACCTTGCGGCCCATCAGCTCGGTGAGTTCGGCGCGGGCGCGTGCGCCGATTTCCTTGATGCGCGCGCCGCCCTTGCCGAGCACGATCGCGCGCTGGGTGTCGCGCGCGACGAAGATCTGCTGGTGGATTTCGGCGCTGCCGTCGGGGCGGGTCTTGAACAGCTCGGTCTCGACCGTCGACTGATAGGGCAGTTCCTCGTGGAGCTGGCGATAGAGCTGTTCGCGCGTGATTTCGGCCGCAAGCATGCGTTCGGGCGCGTCGCTGACCTCGTCCTCGGGGAAATGCCACGGCCCTTCGGGCATCAGCGCGGCGAGATTGGCCTTGAGCTCTGCGACCCCGTCGCCGCTGCTCGCCGAGATGAAATAGGTCTCGTCGAACGTGACCTTCGCATTGAGCTCGGTCGCGATCGTCAGCAGCTTGTCCTTCTTGGTCAGGTCGACCTTGTTCAGGATCAGATATTTCTTCTCGGGGCGGTTGGCGATTCCTTCGAGGACGCGCTCGACGCGGCCTGTCAGCTTGGCGGCGGCATCGACCATGACGAGGATCGCCTCGGCCTCCTCGAGGCTGCTCCACGCCGCCGCAACCATTGCGCGGTCGAGGCGGCGGGTGGGCGCGAAGATGCCCGGGGTGTCGATCAGCACGATCTGCGTATCGCCGTCCATCGCGACGCCCATCAGGCGGGTGCGTGTCGTCTGCGCCTTCGGACTGACGATCGCGACCTTCTGGCCGACGAGCGCGTTGACGAGGGTCGATTTGCCGGCATTCGGCGCGCCGACCACGGCCACGAAACCGCAGCGCTGGGTCATTTCATTTCATCCTGTATCAGTCGTTCGAGCAGCGCCGCCGCCGCCGCCTTTTCTGCGGCTTGCTTCGAGGCGCCTTCGCCCTCGGCCTCCGCGAGCTTGCCGACCGCGACCGCGACAAGAAAGCGCGGTGCATGGTCGGGGCCCTCACGGCGAACGAGGCGATATTCAGGCGGTTTGCGCTTGCGGGCAAGCGCCCATTCCTGAAGCGCGGCCTTTGGGTGCTTCGGTGCGGCGACCTGGCCCTCTATCATCGCGCCCCACTTGGCGACGATGAACGCACGCGCGGCCTCTTCGCCGAGGTCTAGCCAGAGCGCGCCGATCAGCGCCTCGAGCACGTCGGCGGCGATATTGTCGCTGTGCCGGCCGCCGTCGCCGATCGCCTGGCTGCCGAACCGGACATGCGCGTTGAGGTCGATGCCTTGCGCGATCCGCGCGCAGGTCTCACCCGAGGCAAGGGCATGCAGGCGCGACGACAGCTCGCCTTCGGCTGCCTTCGGAAAGCGGCGGAACAGTTCGGACGCGATGACGAGACCGAGCACGCGGTCGCCGAGAAACTCGAGCCGCTGATAGTCGCCCGCGCCGCTGCTGCCATGCGTCAACGCCTCATGATAGAGGCCAAGGTCGCGGGGTACGGCGCCGGTGATGGCTGCGATCGTCTCCGCGGAAACGCGGTCGTTCAAAAGCCGTCCCCGATGCGGCTCCACCGCGCCGCCGTGAACCAGCTGATCGGGTTGATCCAGCTTGCCGAGCCGTCGGTCGAAAACATCGAAACCATGGCGTGGCCGACAAGATTTTCTTCCGGGACGAGGCCGATGCCCTGGTTTTCGATCGCCGGGAAACGGCTGTCGGCGCTGCGGTCGCGGTTGTCGCCCATCAGGAACAGGTGACCTGCAGGCACCGTGACCGGATCGGTATTGTCCTGGGATATCGTTGTGATGTCGAGAATCTCGTAGCTCTTGCCGCTCGGCAGCGTTTCCCGGAAGCGCTTGTAGCGGCAAAGGCGCTCGCCGTCGAAAGACCGGTCTTCGAACATCTTGTCAAAGCAGGTATTCAGTTCGTTATCGTCACTGGGAACGGGTAGGCCATTCTTGCGCAGCTCCTCGCGTGCCGCTTCAAGCATATTCTCGGTCACGGGAATGACGAAGTCTGCCATCGGTTCGCGCTTCAGCGGCTTGCCGTTCAACCAGACGATGCCGTCCTTCACCTGGATCGTGTCGCCGGGCAGGCCGATGACGCGCTTGATATAGTCGTTGTCGTTGACCGGCGGCGCCTTGAACACGACAACGTCGCCGCGCTCGGGCGTGCGCGCGAAAATGCGGCCCGGGATCAGCGGCACGCTGAATGGCAGGCTGTACTTCGAATAGCCGTACGCCATCTTGTTCACGAGCAGATAGTCGCCGATCAGCAGGCGCGGCTGCATCGATTCCGACGGAATGTTGAAGGGCGACAGAAAGAAGCTGCGAAAGACCAGCACCGCGATCGCGAGCAGCGCGAGGAAGCGGATCGTGTCGACCGCCTCTTCCTTGGCCGAGAGGGGCGCAGGTTCGGGCGTGGTCTGGCCGGGTTCGGTCGCGGGCGAATTATCGGCGGTAATGCTGGCGTCGGTCATGTCGCGCATTGGCGACGAATAGGTCTGCACGTCAAGCAAATATCGGCGGATGACGCTGGCGCGGCGCCGTTCGCAGGGGTAGAGGCGAGGGCCCACAGACAAGGAGTTCGCGAGATGACGACCGTCGATCAGGCCTGGCAGGCACTTGCCGACTGGCAGCCGCGCAAACTGACCGATCTGGTCGCCGCGGACCCCGAAGCGCGACTGCAGGCGCTGGTGCGCAACGTCGCCGACATCCGTTTCGATTTCGCCAAGACGCATCTCGACGAAGCTTCGATCGCCATCCTGAACGATCTCGCGGCGGCGCAGGACTTTGTTGGCCGGCGCAAGACGCTCTTTGCGGGCGGCATCGCCAACCCGACCGAAGGCCGCGCCGCCGAACATAGCGCCGAGCGCGGCGAGGGCAGCCCCGAATCCGTCCATGTCGCGCGGGCCCTGCACCAGCGGATGCGCATGATGGTCGACGCGATCGAGGCGGGCGCGTTCGGGGAAATCCGGCACCTTCTGCACATCGGCATCGGCGGATCGGCTCTCGGCCCCGACCTGCTCGTCGATGCGCTTGGACGGCATAGCGGCCGCTATGACGTCGCTGTTGTATCGAACGTCGACGGCGCCGCGCTCGACGAGGCTTTTGCGAAATTCGATCCTGCCTACACGCTGGTTGCGGTGGCATCGAAAACTTTCACGACGACCGAGACGCTGCTCAACGCCGCGTCCGCCATGCAGTGGCTTGAAGACGGAGGCGTTGCCGATCCGGTGGGCCGTTTCATCGCGCTGACTGCAATGCCCGAACGCGCCATCGAGTGGGGGATCGACGAGACGCGCATCCTGCCGTTCAGCGAGACCGTCGGGGGGCGCTATTCGCTGTGGTCGTCGATCGGTTTCCCCGCTGCGCTTGCACTCGGTTGGGATGCCTTCGCTGACCTGCTCGAAGGCGCCGCCGAGGTCGACCGCCATTTCCGCCTTGCCGACGGCGCCGACAACATCTGCCTGCTCGCGGCCTTTGCCGACCAGATCTATGCCAACCGCCTAGGCTGCCAGACGCGCGCGGTATTTGCATACGACGAACGGTTGCGGTTGCTGCCGTCCTACCTGCAGCAGCTCGAAATGGAATCGAACGGCAAATCTGTGACTTTCGAGGGCAAAACTCTGGCGCAACAGACCGCGCCGATCACCTGGGGCGGCGTCGGCACCGATGCTCAGCATGCGGTATTCCAGCTGCTTCATCAGGGCACGCACCTGACCCCGGTCGAGTTCGTCGTCGCGCGCGAACCCGACCATCTGCTCGACGACGCGCATCACGAGACGCTCGTGGCCAACTGCATCGCGCAGGGCGCGGCGCTGATGACGGGACGGGCCAGCGAAAACGGTGCGCGCGCCTATCCCGGCAACCGCCCGTCGACGACGATCCTGCTCGACCAGGTCACGCCGCGCAGCCTGGGAGCGCTGATCGCCTTTTACGAGCATCGCGTCTTCGCCAATGCCGTGCTGCTCGGCATCAACCCGTTCGACCAGTTCGGGGTCGAGCTGGGCAAGGAAATGGCGAAGGGCCTTGCCGAAGGAACGGTCGAGTTCGACGCCGCGACGCAGGCGCTGATGCAGGCGGCTCTCGGCGAATAAGCGTAAACGCAAAATTCGATTGGCAAGCCGCCGCGGCGTAACCACATAGGCGGCCGCTGCGAATTGCGGTCTGTCCATAGCTAGGGTTGTTCATGAGCGAGTTCGACTACGATCTTTTCGTCATCGGTGCGGGTTCGGGGGGCGTACGCGCGTCGCGTATCGCGGCTTCGCACGGCGCGCGCGTCGCGGTGGCCGAGGAGTATCGGGTCGGCGGCACCTGCGTGATCCGCGGCTGCGTGCCCAAGAAGCTGCTCGTGTACGGCGCGCATTTCGCCGAGGATATCCATGACGCGCGCAAGTTTGGCTGGGATGTGCCCGAGTGCCGTTTCGACTGGAATGTGCTGCGCGACAATGTGCTGGCCGAGGTCGACCGGCTGGAAGGCCTCTATGGCCAGACGCTCGACAACCACAAGGTCACGGTCTTCAGGACGCGCGCGACGATCGTGGGACCGCAGAAAGTGCGCCTCGCCGACGGGACCGAGCTGACCGCCGGGCGCATCCTGATCGCCACCGGCGGCTGGCCGCACGTTCCCGACTTTCCGGGCAGCGAACATGCGATCACCTCGAACGAGGTCTTTCATCTGGAAACACTGCCGAAGCGGATCATGATTGCCGGCGGCGGCTATATCGCGAACGAGTTCGCGGGCATCTTCAACGAATTCGGCAGCCAGGTGACGATCGTCAACCGCGGCGACACGATCCTGCGCGGCTATGACGAGCAGATCCGCGACCGGCTGCTCCAAATCTCGATGACCAAGGGCATCCATTTCAAGTTCAACGTGCCGTTCCGGTCGATCGAGAAAAATGACGACGGCACGCTGACTGTCCATTTGGAAAATTGCGATCCCTTCATCGTCGACGCGGTGCTGATGGCGACGGGCCGCGTGCCGAACACCAAGGGCATCGGCCTCGAAGAGGTCGGCGTCGAACTCGACGAACAGGGTGCGATCAAGGTCGACGAGACGAACCAGTCGTCGGTGCCGAGCATCTATGCCGTCGGTGATGTCACCAACCGCATCCAGCTCACCCCCGTCGCGATCCGCGAAGGTCAGGCCTTTGCCGACAGCGTGTTCGGCGGCAAGCCTACCGTCGTCGATTACCAGAACGTCCCGAGTGCGGTGTTCAGCCATCCGCCGATCGGCGCGGTCGGGATGACCGAGGCCGAAGCGCGCAACAAGCTGGGATCGGTGCGCATCTACACCAGCGATTTTCGCGCGATGAAGAATGTCCTCGCCGGCCGTAACGAGCGTGCGCTCTACAAGATGGTCGTCAATGCCGCGACCGATCAGGTGGTCGGGCTGCACATGATCGGCCCCGACGCGCCCGAAATCCTGCAGGCGGCCGCGATCGCGGTGAAGGCCGGGCTGACCAAGGCCGATTTCGACGCGACGGTCGCGCTGCACCCGAGCATGGCCGAGGAACTCGTCCTCCTGAAATAAGGTTTCGGCCTGCAACCTTCATGCGCTATCTTCTTATCCATAACAGGAGGGGAGGGGCGCATGACGGGTACGGTATTGGTCACCGGAGGCAGCGGTTATATCGCGGGCTTCCTGATCCGGCAGCTGATCGCAAACGGCTGGGCGGTGAACACCACGGTGCGCAGCCTGAAGCGCGAGGACGAAGTTCGCGTCTGGCTGCAGGTCGACAACAGCAAGCTGCATTTCTTCGCCGCCGATCTGGAAAATGACGCGGGCTGGGCCGAGGCGATGGCGGGATGCAGTCATGTCGCGCATGTCGCATCACCCTTTCCGCTCGACGTGCCGAAACATGCCGACGATCTGGTGATCCCGGCGCGCGAAGGCGCGTTGCGCGCGCTGCGTTTCGCGAAAACGGCGGGCGTGAAGCGCTTTGTCCTGACCTCGTCGATGGCGGCGATCGCCTATGGTCATGGCAAGGCGCGCGACCTCTATAACGAGGCCGACTGGAGCAATCTCGATAACCCGGCCGTCATGCCCTATCCGCGCTCGAAGACTGTCGCCGAACGCGCCGCGCGCGACTGGGCAAAGGCCGAGGCGCCCGAGATCGAGTTTGCGTCGGTCAATCCGGCTGCAGTGTTCGGGCCGTTGCTCAGCGACGATCTGTCGACGTCGATCGAGGTGGTGAAGCAGTTGCTGGAGGGCAAGGTGCCGATGTGTCCCGACATCGGTTTCGGGACGATCGACGTGCGCGACGTCGCCGATCTCCACTATCGCGCGCTGACCGCGCCGGGGATCCGCGACGAGCGTTATGTCTGCTCGGGGCCGTTCCTGAAGATGATCGAGGTCGCGGATATCCTACGCGCGAACCTTGGCGATCAGGCGAAGAAGGTGCCGACGAAGAAGATGCCCGACTGGGTGCTCAAGATCTTCGCGCTGTTCCGCCCCGAGCTCAAGCAGCTCGTCGCCGAACTCGGCAATGTCCGCGGCGGCGACAGCAGCCATGCGATGAAAACGCTCGGCTGGACGATGCACACGCCCGAAGAGGCTGTGCTCGCTACGGCGCACAGCCTCCTCGAACGTGGCATTGTGAAGGTCTGAACCCGCTTACGCGATCGTCGGAACGATCCCGCCTTCGGCGCGGATCGCGGCGCCGTTGGTGACCGCGGCGAGCGGGCTCGCCAGATAGGTCACCATCGCCCCGATCTCATCGGCCTCGATCAGGCGGCGGATCAGCGACAACGGGCGCAGCTCTTCGAAGAAGGTCTTTTCACGCTCGGCTTCGGACGCGTCGGGGTTCGAGACCACCGACTTGATGAAGTCGACGATGCCTTCGGAGCGGGTCGGTCCGGGGAGCACGGTGTTGACGGTGACACCCGTGCCCTTGGTCTGCTCGGCGAGCCCGCGTGCGATGGTGAGCTGTGCGGTCTTCGTCATGCCGTAGTGGATCATCTCGGCGGGCGGCAGCAGGCCGCTTTCGCTCGCGATGAAGATCACGCGGCCCCAGTTGTTTTCGAGCATCTTCGGGAAATAGTGCCGCGACAGCCGCGCACCGCTGACGACATTGACCTCGAAAATATGGTGCCAGTCGGCGTCGCTGATGTCGGCGAAGTCCTTGGCTTCATAGATGCCGAGGTTGTTGACGAGAATGTCGGTTGCGGGAACCGCCGCGATCAGCGCTTCGGCGCCCTCGGCCGTCGCCGGATCGGCGAGCACGGCCCGGATTTTACCCGACTGCGACAGCTCGGCGGCGGCTTCGTCGAGCTTCGCCTGATTGCGTCCCGTGATAACGACGTCGACGCCTTCTTCGGCGAGGCGCTTGGCGATCGCAAAGCCGATGCCGGCGGTCGATCCGGTGACGATGGCGGTCTTGCCCTTCAGTTTCAGGTCCATGAGTGAATTCCTTTCACGCTTTGGTTCTTGTTCGATGCGCCGAAGATAGCGTTCCGCACCATTGTTGATTAGAATGCGCTTCATCACTTCAGTGATGATTTGAAATCAGGAATGGCGATGGATAACCGGTTCGGCGATATCGAGACTTTCCTTGCGGTGGCGAGCGGCGGAAGCTTTGCGGCAGGGGCCAAGGCCCTCCGTCTTACGCCATCGGCCGTGAGCCGCAGTATCGCGCGGCTCGAGGAGCGTCTCGGTACGATCCTGTTTCGCCGCACGACGCGCTCGCTTGCGCTCACCGCCGAGGGGGCTGCCTATCGCGACCGGATGAGCGTGCTGCTCGCCGAGATCGAGGCGGTCGAGAACGGCCTCGGTCGCGAAAAGCAGGGGCCCCGTGGGCTTCTGCGTGTCAACGCGTCGCCCTCGATCAGCGTGCCGCTGCTGCCGATCCTGCCGCGCTTCATGGCCCGCTATCCCGAAATCATCCTCGACCTCGCGCTGTCCGATGCGATCGTCGACCTGGTCGAAGAGCGCGCCGACATCGCGATCCGGATCGGCCCGCTCCGCGACACGAGCCTTCGCGCCAAGAAGCTCGGGCGCAGCCGCATGGCGCTGGTCGCGAGCCCCGATTATCTTGCACGGCGCGGTACGCCCCAAGTGCCCGATGATCTCGACGCGCACGACTGCCTGCGCTTCAGCTTTCGCCGCTCGGTCGACAGCTGGCCCTTCTGCATCGGCGGGCGGGTCGTTCATCGACCGGTCCATGGCAGCTTCTTCGGCAATTCGGGCGATATGGTGCGCCAGATGGCCATCGCGGGCGGTGGCATTTCGCGGCACGGCCATTTCCACGTCGCTGGCGATCTTGCGGCAGGACGCCTTGTCGAAGTGCTCGCGGATTACCACCCGGGCGACGGGGAAGATATCCATGCGCTCTACGCGGCCGAGGATCGTGCCGCGGCACGCATTCGTGCCTTCCTCGACTTCCTCGACGATGAACTGGTAATCGCGCCCTAGCCGATCCGGTACGGCACGACATCGCGCCGGTCGGGGTCGACCAGGATCGGGCGGTCGCTTGGCGGGAAGGCGCGCTGATCGCAATCGTCGCGCGGGCAGATACGGCACGACAGGCCGATCCGCGTCGCTGCCTGTGGCGCGGCGACATCGACCCCGTCGGCATAGACGAAGTCGGCAGCATATTGCGCCTCGCAGCCCAGCGCGACGGCGTAGCGGCGCGGGCTGCGAGCGTAGCTCCCCGACGGCTTCACCAGCCCTTTGGCCATCGACACATAGCGCAGGCCGTCGGGCGTCTCGGCGAGCTGGAAGAGGATGCGGTCTGGGATCGCCGCGGCCTCATGGACGATCCACAGTGGGCAGGCGCCACCGAAGCGCGCGAACTGCAGCCGCGTCGCGCTGTGCCGCTTGGTGATATTGCCGGCCATATCGACGCGGCAGAAGAACATCGGAATGCCGCGTGCGCCGGGACGCTGAAGCGTCGACAGGCGGTGGCACGCCTGTTCGAAGCTGACGCCATATTCGAGGCGCAGCCGGTCGATGTCGTGCCGCACGGTGCGGGCGCTGGCGCGAAAGGGCGCGTAGGGCATCAGCACCGCGCCCGCGGCATAATTGGCAAGGCCGACGTGAAGGAGCTGCCGAGCCGCTGCGGTACGGAGCGGCGACGCTTCGACGACCGCGGCGATCTCGTTCGCCAGTGCGAGCGCGGCGAGTTGGTGCGCCAGCTGGAAGCGGCGCGTTTCGGCGGGCTGCGACGGGTCGATCACCAGATGCCGCATCGTCGCATCGAAATCGCGCAGGGTCTGCGTCTGGTTATAGACGATCGATATGCCGAGCGCGTCGCGCAATCTCCGCTCGATCGTCTCGATCGCGGGCGACGGGTCCTTGCCACGGAGCTGGCCCGCCAGCGTTTCGGCAGCGCGGTCGATGCTGTCGACATAATTGCCTGCATCGTGGAACCAGTCGCGCACCTCTTCCCATGGCAGGCGGCTGCCCTCGGCGGTGCCGCCGGTCAGCGCCTCGTCGATGATCTGCAGCCGCTGGCCCGCGCGGCGATAGGCGGCGTGGAGCGCGACGAACTGGTCGGCCAGTTGCGGCTGTTGCAGCGCTGCGCGCTCGAGTTGTTCGGGGGGCAGGGGCGAGGCGGCAAACAGCGGATCGGCGGCTGCCTCGCGGAGCGCGCCCGCGCGGCGATCGCCGGCCTCGGCCGCCACCTCTTCCCATTCGAGCGGGAAGAGTTTTTGCAGCCGGTCGAGCAGCGCCGGCGTCAGCGGGCGATCGTCATGCTCGATCTGGCTGAGGTACGACGCAGAGATGCCGAGCTGCGCGGCGAAGTCGGCCTGCCGGATGGTGCGGGTTTCCCGAAGTTGGCGAAGTTGTCGCCCAGCGTAGAGGCGGGTTGGCTGCATGGCGCGCAGACTACTTTGCAAACTTGCACTTTGCAACTTTGCAAATTCGCATTTGCATCGGCGCGCGGGCAGGGGCAGACGGCGCATTCGACACTATCGGAGAGCCGCATGTCCGCCAATATCGCCGAAATGGAACGCCGCCGCGCCGCCGCAGCCCTGGGAGGCGGGCAGAAGCGCATCGATGCGCAGCACGCCAAGGGCAAGCTGACCGCGCGCGAGCGGCTGAACGTGCTGCTCGACGAGGGCTCGTTCGAGGAGCTCGACACCTATGTCGAGCATAATTGCACCGATTTCGGGATGCAGGACCAGATCGTCCCGGGCGACGGCGTCGTTACCGGCAGCGGTACGATCAACGGCCGCCTCGTCTATGTCTTCAGCCAGGACTTCACCGTCTTCGGCGGTTCGCTGTCGGAACGGCATGCCGAGAAAATCATGAAGGTGATGGACAATGCGATGAAGGTCGGCGCGCCGGTCATCGGCCTGAACGACAGCGGCGGCGCGCGTATCCAGGAGGGCGTCGCCTCGCTGGGCGGCTATGCCGAGGTGTTTCAGCGCAATGTGCTGGCGTCGGGTGTGGTGCCGCAGATCAGCCTGATCATGGGCCCGTGCGCGGGCGGCGCGGTTTACAGCCCCGCGATGACCGACTTCATCTTCATGGTGAAGGACAGCAGCTATATGTTCGTCACCGGCCCCGATGTTGTCAAAACCGTCACGAACGAGGTGGTGACGCAGGAGGAGCTGGGCGGCGCGATCACGCACACGACGAAAAGCTCGGTCGCCGATATTGCGTTCGAAAATGATATCGAGGCGCTGCTCGCAACGCGCGATTTCTTCGACTATCTGCCCGAGAACAACCGCAGCGGCGTGCCCGTGCGGCCGACGAGCGATCCCTATGATCGCGCCGAAGCCAGCCTCGACACGCTGATCCCGCCGAACGCGAACCAGCCGTACGATATGCACGAGCTGATCCGCAAAACGGTCGACGAAGGCGATTTCTTCGAGGTGCAGCCGGCGCACGCCGCGAACATCATCTGCGGCTTCGGGCGCATCGAAGGCCGCACGATCGGCATCGTCGCGAACCAGCCACTGGTGCTCGCGGGCGTGCTCGACATCAATTCGTCGAAGAAGGCGGCGCGCTTCGTGCGCTTCTGCGACGCGTTCGAGATCCCGATCGTTACCTTCGTCGACGTCCCCGGCTTCCTGCCCGGCACGGCGCAGGAATATAACGGCATCATCAAGCATGGCGCGAAGCTGCTCTTCGCCTATGCCGAGGCGACGGTGCCCAAGATCACGGTGATCACGCGCAAGGCCTATGGCGGGGCCTATGACGTGATGGCGTCGAAGCATCTGCGCGGCGATTTGAACTATGCCTGGCCTACCGCCGAGATCGCGGTGATGGGCGCGAAGGGCGCGGTCGAGATCATCTTTCGCAGCGACATCGGCGACCCCGAAAAGATCGCGCAGCGTACGAAGGAATATGAGGACCGCTTTGCTAATCCCTTCGTTGCGGCGTCACGCGGCTATATCGACGAGGTCATCCACCCGCACAACACGCGCAAGCGGATCGCGCTGGGGCTGCGGAAGCTGCGGAACAAGCAGCTCGAAAACCCGTGGAAGAAGCATGACAATATCCCGTTGTGACGAATGTTGTGACGCCCCGCACATCGTCGCTGCCGGGCTGGAGGCAAGAGCGTCGGGCGGCTACGCTGCCGCGATGGTCTTGATTTTCCAATGAGGTTTGAAATGCGTAAGCTTCTTCTCCCCCTGTCGATCCTTCCGCTTCTGGCCGCGGCGCCTGCCGCATGGGCGTTCGATCCCGATACGCCCGTCGGCGAAAAGCGCGAATCTTTCCCGATCAAACTCGGGGATGAGGAAGATACGACGATCGAGCTCGCGTTCCGGACGGCCTTCGGACTGGAGAAGGGCGCGACCCCCGAAGCGGTGCGCCAGATCGACGAGCGGACCTATCATTTCCGGCCCGTCGCGATCCACATGATGGAGAATGGTGTTGCCGCGTTGCTGAGCGTCGGCTCGCTCGAGGACGCGGGGCACAGCGAAGGCGGCGTAAACGCGGTCCACTATCTGAAGGGAAGCCCGACGGGCTGGGTGAAGCGGGGCGAGTGGATCGGGCTCGGCGCGACCGGGACGGTCGGCAATGGTGCGACGAGCTGGGCCTTTACCGGGCTGCTCGGGGCAAACCCCTATCTGGTCACCGCCGGTGGCGGCGTGTGGCAGGGCTGCCTGATCAGCAGCGCGGTCGTGACCGAGCTGACCCCCGACGGGCCGGTCGATCGTGGCAGCTTCACCGATGCGATGGGCTCGGGCGCGGGCATCGGCCAGACCGAGCAGGGCTATGACGGTCAGATCGTCGCGGCGGTACCCGGCAAGAGTTTCACCGTCGGTTACACCGGCACCAAGGCGTTCAGGCAGCAATATGTGCTGAAGGACGGAGAATATGCGCTTGTGGGCAAAGACAAGGTTCCGGGCTGCTGAGGAGAATGCAATGAAGCTGGGTCGTCTCAATCATATCGGCGTCGCGACGCCGTCGATCGCCGACAGCATCGCCTTCTACCGCGACGTGATGGGGGCGACGCAGATTCACGAGCCGTTCGATCTGCCCGAGCAGGGCGTGAAGGTGTGCTTCGTCGATACTCCGACCGACAGCGGGTTAAACGGCACACAGATTGAGCTGATCGAACCATTGCCGGGCAATGAATCGATCGCCGGTTTCCTGCAAAAGAACCCGGCGGGCGGACAGCATCATCTTTGCTATGAGGTCCCCGACATCCACGCCGCGAAAGCCGAGTTCGAGGCGATGGGAAAGCGGGTGCTGGGCGAACCGCGCATCGGGGCGCATGGGACGCTGATTTTCTTCCTGCACCCCAAGGATATGGGCGGGGTGCTGACCGAGATTATGGAGACGCCGAAAGAGGCGCATTGATTTGTGTTCCCGGCGCAAGCCGGGACCCATGACCGCACGAGGCCCCGGCTTGCGCCGGGGATCACAACGTAGAGACTGCATATGACCGACAAGCCAACCCTCGACCAATGGGCCGCCGCCGCCGAAAAGGAAGTAAAGGGCAAGGACCTGACCTGGGCGACGCCCGAGGGGATCGACGTCAAGCCGCTCTATACGGCTGAGGACGTCACTGCCGATCCGGGCCTGCCCGGCTTCGCGCCGTTCACGCGCGGCGTGCGTGCGTCGATGTATGCGGGGCGGCCGTGGACGATCCGGCAGTATGCGGGCTTCTCGACCGCCGAGGAATCGAACGCTTTCTATCGCCGCAACCTTGCCGCGGGGCAGAAGGGCCTGTCGGTCGCCTTCGACCTTGCCACGCACCGCGGTTATGACAGCGACCATCCGCGCGTCGTCGGCGATGTCGGCAAGGCGGGGGTCGCGATCGACAGCGTCGAGGATATGAAGATCCTGTTCGACGGCATTCCGCTCGACCAGATGTCGGTGTCGATGACGATGAACGGCGCGGTGATTCCGATCCTCGCCTTCTTCATCGTCGCGGGCGAAGAGCAGGGGGTCGAGCGCAAGCTGCTCGACGGGACCATCCAGAACGACATCCTGAAGGAGTTCATGGTCCGCAACACCTACATCTACCCGCCCGAGCCGAGCATGCGGATCATCAGCGATATCTTCGGCTACACCAGCCGCGAGATGCCCAAGTTCAACAGCATCTCGATTTCCGGCTACCATATGCAGGAAGCCGGCGCGACGCAGGTGCAGGAGCTCGCCTTTACGATTGCCGACGGCGCCGAATATGTGCGCTATGGCGTCGCCAGCGGGCTCGACATCGACAAGTTCGCCGGACGCCTGAGCTTCTTCTTCGCGATCGGCATGAATTTCTTCATGGAGATCGCCAAGCTCCGCGCCGCGCGCGTGCTGTGGCACCGCGTGATGACGAACCTCGGCGCGAAGGACGAGCGGTCGAAGATGCTGCGCACGCACTGCCAGACGTCGGGCGTCTCGCTGACCGAGCAGGACCCGTACAACAACGTCATGCGCACGACGATCGAGGCGATGGCGGCGATGCTGGGCGGTACCCAGTCGCTCCACACCAACGCGCTCGACGAGGCGATCGCGCTGCCGACCGACTTCTCGGCGCGCATCGCGCGCAACACGCAGATCGTCATCCAGGAAGAGACCGGGATGACCAAGGTCGTCGATCCGCTCGGCGGCTCCTATTATGTCGAGGCGCTGACGCAGCAATTGGTCGATCAGGCGTGGGAGATCATCGAACGCGTCGAGAAGGAAGGCGGCATGGCGAAGGCCGTCGCCGCCGGCTGGCCCAAAGCGATGATCGAGACCGCCGCCGCGGCACGGCAGGCGCGCGTCGACCGCGGCGACGATGTGATCGTCGGCGTAAACAAATATCGCCTCGCGAACGAAGATCTGCTCGAAACGCTCGAGGTCGACAACACCAAGGTCCGCGAGGCGCAGATCGCGCGGATCAACAAGACCAAGGCGGGCCGCGACGAGGCCGCGTGTCAGGCAGCGCTGAAGGCGCTGCGCGATGCTGCGGCGGGCGAGCAATCGATCGAGAACAACCTCCTCGCGCATGCGGTCGAGGCTGCGCGCGCGCGTGCGACGCTCGGCGAAATTTCGTCGGCGATGGAGGAAAGCTTCGACCGTTACGGCACCCAGCCAACCCCGGTGAAAGGCGTCTATGCTGCGCCCTATGAGGGCGATGCGCGCTGGCAGCAGGTGCTCGACGGCGTCGCGGCGGTCGAACGCCGGATGGGACGCAAGCCAAAGCTGCTTGTCGCCAAGATGGGGCAGGACGGCCACGACCGCGGCGCGAATGTCATCGCCTCGGCGTTCGGGGACATGGGCTTCGATGTCGTGTCCGGCCCGCTGTTCCAGACGCCCGAGGAAACCGTGGTGCTCGCGCTCGACAGCGGCGTCGATGTGGTCGGCGCGTCGAGCCTTGCCGCCGGTCACAAGACTTTGATCCCCGAGCTCATCAACAAGCTTCGCGAAGCTGGGCGCAATGACATCAAGGTGATCGCGGGGGGCGTCATCCCGCCGCAGGACTATGACTATCTCCGCGACGCGGGCGTGCAGGGCATTTATGGCCCCGGCTCGAACGTGGTCGAATGTGCCGCCGACGTGCTGCGCCTGCTCGGCCACAATATGCCGCCGCTGGAGGATGCCGCATGAGCGACGATATCGACGAGGCCAAGGTCGCCGTGGTGCCCGAGCTCGATGACCGGTCGGCCTATCTCTACGATTATTTCAAGCATCTGACGTCGCTGTCTATTCTGACGCTGGGCGGCGTACTTGCGATCTCTACCGGAGCGGGTGCCGATAAGGCCGCGAAGGGATCGATGATCGCGGTGATCGTGCTGGTCGGCTTCGCCGCGCTGATGGCGTTCAGCGGAACCAGCGAAATCGTACGCCAAAAGGCGACGGGCCAGACCAAAGGCAAATGGCTGACCTTCTATCGCACCGGCGCGCCGATCGCCTTGTCGCTCGGCGTCGGTGGATTTCTCTATCTCTTCCTGAAAGGCCTTCCCGCATGACGCAGGACACCATCCGCACCGACTGGACCCGCGAGGAAATCGCCGAGCTGTTCGATCTGCCCTTCGACGAACTGATGTGGGAGGCGCAGGGCGTCCACCGCCGCCATCATGCGCGCGGCGAGGTGCAGCTTTGCACCTTGCTGTCGATCAAGACCGGCGGCTGTGTCGAGGATTGCGGCTATTGCTCGCAGTCGAAGCATGCCGACAGCGGGCTGAAAGCCACCAAGCTGATGGACGTGCGCGCGGTGCTGCAGGCGGCGGCGCAGGCAAAGGATTCGGGGTCGAAGCGCTTCTGCATGGGC
Organism: Sphingopyxis sp. BSN-002; assembly: GCF_022024275.1. Taxonomy (NCBI): domain Bacteria; kingdom Pseudomonadati; phylum Pseudomonadota; class Alphaproteobacteria; order Sphingomonadales; family Sphingopyxidaceae; genus Sphingopyxis; species Sphingopyxis sp. BSN-002. The sequence goes on along the minus strand of NZ_CP091804.1, from coordinate 452,965 downwards.
GCCGCTTGGCGCAACCCCAAGGACCGCGACATGCCCGCAATCGTCGAGATGGTCGAGGGCGTGCGCCAGATGGGCATGGAAACCTGCATGACGCTCGGCATGCTCACCAAGGAGCAGGCGCAGACGCTCGCGGTCGCGGGGCTCGACTATTACAACCATAATATCGACACGAGCCCGGAGAATTACGAGAATATCATCTCGACCCGGACCTTTCAGGACCGGCTCGATACGCTGGAGGAGGTCCGCAACGCCGGGATCAATGTCTGCTCGGGCGGGATCGTCGGGCTGGGCGAAACCCGCACTGATCGCGTCGGCTTCATCCACGCGCTCGCGACGCTGGAGCGGCATCCCGAAAGCGTGCCGGTCAATGCGCTGGTGCCGGTGAAGGGCACCGTGCTCGGCGACATGCTCGCCGACACCCCGCTCGCGAAGATCGACGATATCGAGTTCGTCCGCACGATCGCGGTCGCACGCATTACCATGCCGAAGTCGATGGTCCGCCTGTCGGCGGGACGCGAGAGCATGTCGGAGGCGACGCAGGCGCTCTGCTTCATGGCGGGCGCGAACAGCATCTTCACCGGCGACAAGCTGCTTACCACCGGCAACCGCGGCGATAATGCCGACGCGGCACTGTTCGCGAAGCTGGGGATCGTGCCGATGGTCAGCGAAGAGCCGATGCGGATGGAGGCGGCGGAGTGAGCGACCCGAGCGATTTCGTCGTGGTCGATGTACCGAGCATGTTGGCGGTAAAGGTTACGATATCGGACGAGGGCGGAGAACGGCCCGACCCCAACTGGAATCGCGAGGCAGCAGAAAGCCAGTATGTCTTTGCTGAGTTTCTCGCGGCGAAGGGCCTACTGTCAGGCGATCTTAAGGTGGAACGCCGACCGGATCTTACGATCCGTTGGTCCCAGTTGACAGAGCTGGGCCAGAAGTTCGCGCGGAATGACTTTGATAAGTGGCTCGTCTCCGTTGACAAAACGGGCACGCCTGAAATCAAAAAGATCGAAAAGCTAGAGCGGCGCTGGACGAAGTTCTCTGCCTCTCAGACATCGCAATGATTGGAAGTTAGGCAAAATGTTCAAGAAAATCCTGATCGCCAACCGTGGTGAAATCGCCTGCCGCGTCATCAAGACCGCGCGGCGCATGGGCATCGCGACCGTTGCCGTCTATTCGGACGCCGATGCGCGCGCGCCGTTCGTGCAGATGGCCGACGAGGCGGTGCATATCGGTGCCTCTCCCGCGTCGGAATCCTATCTGATCGCCGACAAGATCATCGCGGCGTGCAAGGCGACCGGCGCCGAGGCGGTGCATCCGGGCTATGGCTTCCTGTCTGAACGCACCAGCTTTGCCGAGGCGCTGGCAAAGGAAAATATCGCCTTCATCGGCCCGCCGGTGAACGCGATCGCCGCGATGGGCGACAAGATCGAGTCGAAGAAGCTCGCGAAGGAAGCCGGCGTCAACGTCGTCCCCGGCTTCGTCGGCGAGATCCGCGACACCGAGCATGCCGTCGAGATTTCGAACGAGATCGGCTATCCGGTGATGATGAAGGCGTCCGCCGGCGGCGGCGGCAAGGGCATGCGCCTCGCCTATGACGAAAAGGACGTCCGCGAGGGTTTCGAGGCGACGAAGCGCGAGGGGCTCAACAGCTTCGGCGACGACCGCGTTTTCATCGAGAAGTTCATCCTCAACCCGCGCCACATCGAGATCCAGATCCTCGGCGACCAGCATGGCAACACGCTGTACCTCAACGAGCGCGAGTGCAGCATCCAGCGCCGCCACCAGAAGGTGGTCGAGGAAGCGCCGTCGCCCTTCGTGTCGCCCGCGATGCGCAAAGCGATGGGCGAGCAGTGTGTCGCGCTGTCGAAGGCGGTCGGCTATTACAGCGCGGGCACGGTCGAGCTGATCGTGTCGGGCGCCGACCCGACGGGCGAGAGCTTCTACTTCCTCGAAATGAACACCCGCCTGCAGGTCGAGCATCCGGTCACCGAGGCGATTACCGGTATCGATCTCGTCGAGCAGATGATCCGCGTCGCGGCGGGCGAGAAGCTCGAGATGACGCAGGACGATGTGAAGATCGACGGCTGGGCGATCGAGAACCGCGTCTATGCCGAAGATCCCTATCGCGGCTTCCTGCCCTCGACGGGGCGGCTTGTGCGCTATCGCACCCCCGTTCCGGCGTGGGAAGGCGACGAGCGCGGCGTCGATGGTGTGCGCGTCGACGCGGGGGTCGAGGAGGGCGGCGAGGTGTCGATCTTCTACGACCCGATGATCGCCAAGCTGGTGACGTGGGGCGAGACGCGCGATGCCGCCGCCGACCTGCAGATCGCGGCGCTCGACCGCTTCGAGCTTGAAGGGCTCGGTCACAATATCGATTTCGTCTCGGCGATCATGCAGCATCCGCGGTTCCGCTCGGGTGAGCTGACGACGGGCTTCATCGCCGAGGAATATCCCGAGGGCTTTCACGGCGCGCCGACCGACGCGAAGATTTCGCGCGCGCTTGCCGCGATCGCGGGCTTCATGGCGAGCGCCGAAGCCGACCGCGCCCGCCGCACCGACGGCCAGCTCGGCGACCGGCTCGAACCGCCGGCGAAGTGGCAGGTGTCGATCGACGGCGCCGCGCACAAGGTCAAGATCGGCGAGAAGCATATCAAGGTCGAGGGCGACAGGATCGACATCGCGCTTGAATATACGCCGGGCGACCGGCTCGTGGTGGCCGAGATCGACGAGACCGAACTCGCGGTGAAGGTCGCGAAGACGCGCACCGGGTGGAAGATGACCACGCGCGGCCACATCCATGACGTGCGCGTGCTGCCCTGGCATGTCGCGCCGCTCGCTGGACATATGATCGAGAAGATCCCGCCTGACCTGTCGAAATTCCTCATCTGCCCGATGCCGGGGCTGCTCGTGGCGCTGCATGTCGGCGCAGGCGACAAGGTCGAGGCCGGGCAGCCGCTCGCGACGGTCGAGGCGATGAAGATGGAAAACATCCTCCGCGCCGAAAAATCGGGCGTCGTAAAGACCGTCAATGCGGCGCAGGGCGATAGCTTGGCCGTTGACGCGGTGATCCTGGAGATGGAGTGACGCCTTGCACGTCCATCATGATCAGGATGCCGGCGCGGCCGAAGCGATCACTTTTGACGACTTCCTGAAGGTCGACATCCGCATCGGCACGATCGTCGAGGCCGAGCCTTTTCCCGAGGCGCGCAAGCCCGCGTTCAAGCTGAAGATCGATTTCGGCCCGGCAATCGGGGTGAAGAAGAGCAGCGCCCAGATCGTCGACCGTTATGCACTGGGCGACCTGCCGGGCCGTCAGGTCGCCGCGGTCGTCAACTTTCGGCCGCGCCAGATCGGTAAATTCATGTCCGAAGTTTTGACGTTGGGGTTCGCTGACGAAGAGGGCGCGGTGATCCTGTTCGCGCCCGACCGCACCGTCCCGAACGGCTCGCGGCTCTTCTGACCCTTTCGCCTGCGCGCGTTGCCGGTTAGGCTGCACGCGGGAAGAGGGAGAGTGATGATGACATTACCGGTTACCGCATTCGTCGCGGCTGTCTGCGCGCTGCTGCTGCTCGTCACCGCGATCGATACCGTGCGCCAGCGCCTGCGGCTGAAAGCTGCGTTCGGCGACCATGGCGACGCCAAGCTGATCAGCGCGAGCCGCGCGCACGGCAACCTTGCCGAATATGCGCCGATCACGATCATCCTGCTCGGGCTGCTCGAAACGGTGCGCGCCAATCATATGGCGCTGATGATCCTCGGCGCGATCTTCCTGATCGGCCGCGTCGGCCATATCATCGGCCTTTATACGCCGTCGGAGCCGGGCAAGGCCCCGCTCGGGCGCCAGGTCGGGGTGGTCGCGACCTTCGGCGTTCTGGCGGCGCTGAGCCTGTGGACGCTCTGGGTGCTGGGGACGCAGAACCTCTAGTCGATCAGCGCCACCGCGCGGATCCATCCCGCGCTGGCGCGCTCGATCTTCACCGGGAAGCAGCTCAGCGTCCAGCCGGTCGCGGGCAGGGCAGCTAGGTTGGTCAGCTTCTCGATCTGGTAATAGGGCTTGATGCGGCCCGCCTTATGGCCTTCCCAGATGATCGAAGGGTCGCGCGTTTCGGCCCAGCGCCTTGCGGTGTGACTGAACGGCGCGTCCCAGCTCCACGCGTCGGTGCCGACGACTTTCACGCCGCGTTCGGTCAGGTACAGCGTCGCCTCGGCGCCCATGCCGCAGCCCTGGTCGGTGAAATTGTCGGTGCCATAGATCGCGCCCGACTGGACGAGCACGATATCGAGTGGTTGAAGCGTATGCCCGATCCGTGCCAGCTCGGCCTCGACTTCGCCGCCGCTGACGACATGCCCCGCAGGCCGATCCGAAAAGTCGAGCTTTACGCCCGGACGAAAGAACAGGTCGAGCGGCGCCTCGTCGATGCTCGGCGCCGCGCTCGCGCCTTCATCGGTGGTCGAATGGAAATGCCAGGGCGCGTCCATATGCGTGCCGTTGTGGGTGCTCAAAGTGAGGCTCTCGACCGCCCAGCCTTCGCCGTCGGGCAGGTCGTCCTTCGTCAGGCCGGGAAAGAACATCGCGATCTGCTCCCACGTATTCTCGTGGGTCATATAGGTGATCTGCGGACGCATCACCGGCGGGTCGGAGACGACATCGTTGGTGATCGGGATCGAAAGGTCGATGAACTGGGTCATAACCCCAGTCTGCCACCGCTTTGACGTTACGCCAAGAAGGCTTGCACGGCACCGGACGCCCGTTAGAGATGGCGCAAGGCCCGGAACCGGGGCAGGGGAGAGTATATGACCGACGCAGCCGCCGTCGCCGATCATGGCGCGACCTATCAGCCGACCGCGAAGGACATCCGGATGGTCATCGCCGCCTCGTCGGCGGGGACGATCTTCGAATGGTATGATTTCTTCATCTACGGCACGCTGGCTGCGATCATCGGCAAGGCCTTCTTTCCCAGCGACAACGCGACGCTCGAGGTGCTGCTCGTTTGGGCCGGCTTTGCGGTCGGCTTCGGATTCCGGCCCTTGGGCGCGGTCTTGTTCGGCTTTCTCGGCGACCGGCTCGGTCGCAAATATACCTTCCTCGTCACGGTGACCCTGATGGGCATCGCGACCGCAGGCGTCGGCATGATCCCGTCCGCGGCAACGATCGGTATTGCGGCGCCGATCATCGTCATCCTGCTTCGCGTGCTGCAGGGACTGGCGCTCGGCGGCGAATATGGCGGCGCGGCAGTCTATGTCGCCGAACATTCGCCACCGGAAAAAAGAGGCTTCTACACCAGCTTTATTCAGGCGAGCGTCGTTGGGGGCTTCGTGCTCAGCCTGATCGTGGTTCTCGGCTGCAAGGCGTTGATGTCCGACGCGGTCTGGCAAAGCTGGGGCTGGCGCGTGCCGTTTTTGCTGTCGCTGCTGTTGCTCGCGATCTCGCTGTGGATGCGGCTCAAGCTTTCCGAAAGCCCGGTGTTTCAGGCGATGAAGGCCGAGGGCGAGATCGCGAAGAACCCGATCAAGGAGAGCTTCACCTATCCCGGAAATCCGAAACGCATCTTCGTCGCGCTGTTCGGGATCGCCGCCGGCCTGACGGTGATCTGGTACACCGCGATGTTCTCGGGCCGCAGCTTCCTGCAAGGGCCGATGAAGATGAACGATACGGCCGCCGATATCATCGTCGGGATTGCCGCGGCGCTCGGCATGGGGTTCTTCCTGTGGGCCGGGCACATTTCCGACAAGATCGGGCGCAAGAAACCCATCGTCTGGGGTTATGCGGCGACGCTTGTGCTGTTGTTCCCGCTCTTCTGGTGGATGGGCAGCGTGGCCAATCCCGACCTCAAGGCTGCAGCGGCCAAGGCGCCTGTGGTCGTCACCGGAAGCCAATGTTCGTACAACCCGTTCGCGCAAGGCCCGCAGGCGACGGCATGTGGTCGTACTATCGCCGAACTGACGAAGCTTGGCGTACCCTATAAGGTTGTCGCCTCGGGCAGCGGTCTCGACGCGGTAAAGGTCAATATCGGCGACCGCGAGGTTGCAGGTGAGGATCCGGCGGTGCTGAAACCCGCGCTCGAGGCCAAGGGCTATGATTTCGAAAAGCAGATCCCCGGCCCTGCAGGCCTTGCGGTAATCCTGTTGGCACTACTCGGCCTCAGCGCGCTGTCGGGCTTCACTTATGGTCCGGTTGCGGCGCTCCTGTCCGAAATGTTCCCGCCGCACGTCCGCTATTCGTCGCTGTCGATCCCCTATCATATCGGGACCGGCTATTTCGGCGGCTTCCTGCCGTTCATCGCCAGCCTGATCGCGGCGGTGACCGGCAATGCCTATGCCGGACTCTGGTACACGTGGGGTGTCGTGCTGGTGGCGTTCCTCGTTTCAGCTTTCATGCTGCAGGAACCCGCGAAGGATCAATGGGACAAGCCGACGCCGACCTGACGCCCATTGGCGCTGCGCCCAAAGCCGTCTAGGGCCGGGGCATGATCGACATCGCATCGCCCCTCCGTCTCCGCATCGATTCCGCCGCGCTCGTTTCCAACTGGCGCTGGCTCGCGACGCAAAGCGGCGCGGCATGCGGCGCGGCGATCAAGGCCGATGGTTACGGCCTCGGTGCGCGCGGCGTGATGAAGCATCTTGCCGCCGCCGGATGCGGCGACTTCTTCGTTGCGACATGGGCCGAGGCGGCGGCGCTGATGCCGCTCGCCGGCGATGTGTCGCTCTCGGTCCTCCACGGCGTCGGTGCGAGCGACATGGTCGCCGCGCGCACGCTGCCGGCGCGCCCCGTCCTCAACAGCCTCGATCAGGTCGCGCGCTGGCGTGAAAGCGGCGAGGGGCGGCCGTGCGACGTCATGGTCGATACCGGCATGAACCGGCTCGGCCTCCGTCCGGAAGAGGCGCTTGGCGGTGCGCTCGAAGGCCTCAAGATCGAAACCTTGCTCAGCCACCTCGCTTCGGCCGATGAGGATAGCGAGCAGAATGATCGTCAACTGGCGGCGTTCCGCGCGCTGCGGGAGCGGATCCCGGCGCGGCGCTACAGCCTCGCCAACAGCGCCGGCATCTGTCTCGGCTCCGACTACGGCTTCGACCTGACGCGCCCCGGGCTCGCGCTCTATGGCGGAGTTCCGCGCCGCGAAGCCGACGGCGCCATACGGCAGGTGGCCTTTCCCGAGGCCCGGGTGCTGCAATTGCGCGACGTTCCGGCAGGCGAGACGGTCGGCTATGGAGCGACATGGACGGCGGCGCGCGCCAGCCGGATCGCGATTGCGAACATGGGCTATGCCGACGGCTATCTTCGTTGCCATTCCGGGTCGGGCGGGGCGCGCTGGCAGGCGCGGACGCTGCCTCTGGCCGGACGCGTGTCGATGGATCTGGTCGCCTTTGATGCCGGCGAGGCCGACGGGCTGGGCGAAGGTGACTGGATTGCCCTCGATTACGACCTGCCGGAAGTCGCCGCACGAAGCGGCCTCTCGCAATATGAGCTGCTCACCGGCCTTGGGGGCCGCTTCGACCGTTACTGGATCTAGGCGGGATAAGCGCCCCACGGATCGAAATCATGCGCGCGTATCCAGCGCGTACACACCCATTTTTCGCCGCTCGTCACCGGCAGGCCGGCGTGCCGGCTGCGTTCGTCGACGCGGCGGTCGTCGATGGTGTTGGCAAACAGCACGGCATCGCCGATCTCGCCCCGGAACGCGATGCTGGCGGCGGGAAACTCCGTCGCGCCGCCCGCATAGCCGTCGTTGAGGTAGGCGATCAGCGTCGAGGTGCGCTGGTTCGCTTCTCCCGGCAGGCAATCGTGGTGGAGCCGATACTGCTGCCCGGGCGCGTAACGCAGCACCGACAGCGGCTCGCCCTGCCGGACGCGCGTTCCGCTGGCCGCGGCAATGCGAAGATTGAGGGCGTGGACGACAAGGTCTTGCTGGATCGGCCCCAGAACGGTGCCTTCCGAGGTGCGGATCGGGTTCGGCGCCTCGCGGCCCGTGCGGGAGTCGACAACGATCGAGGGCTGGAGGCGCGGACGTGACAGTTCGATCACATGCGCGCACTCGGCTGGCGTGAACAAGGCCCGGACCACCCCGACGCGGGGCGAGGCGGATTGCACCTCGATTGCGGGGACGCCGGCGGGGCTTCCATCGGTATCGAGCGTCATGGCAGCTATCAGCTCGCGCTGATGGCGAGCCACCGGATCTTTCTGCGCGGCTGCATCGAGCAGCGCGACCGCCTGCCGCCAGTCGGCTGGGCCGCCTGCGCCCATCGCCACGAACACGGCATGGGTCAGTGCCCCGCCGCGATGGCCGGCTGCACCCGCCCTTTCGAACAGCGCACGGGCGACCGCGAAATTGCGCGGCACAGGATTCCCGTAAACATGCCAGAGGGCGAGTTCGTGAAGCGCGTCGGGATCGCCGCGCTGCGCCGCGCCGGAAAGCAGCTGCGCCGCGCGGTCGATTTCGCCCGCCTGCAACAGGCGCTGCGCCTGACGGGAGACGGGATCAGCGGCGATCATGCTGGTTTCCTACCGGAGTGTGCCGGGCAAAAAAAGGGGGACGGAAGCGATGCTCCCGTCCCCCGATTTTGCCTTGCGGCAAGGCTGCTTAGAAGCGGGCCTTGAAGCCGGCGTACAGCGTGCGACCACGAACGTCGTAGATCGCGCTGCCCGCGCCGGTTGCCGTCGAGCCGAGCGGCGGCTTGCGGTTGAACACATTGTCCATACCGAGCGTCAGCTGATAGTCGCTGCCGATGCCACCGAGGTCGCGCAGGTTCCACTGCAGACGGATGTCGTGGTAGAACACGCTCGAATAGGCCTGAACGTCGGCATAGTCCGAGTTCAGCGGCGGACAGCCATTCGCCGTGCAGGCGCCCGGAACTTCGTTGAAGTCTTCGTAGAAGTTCACCGACATCGGGCTGATGTAGTGCAGACGGTAACCGAAGGTCACGTCGCCGACTTCCAGATCGACGTCCCAACGGAATTCGTTCTTCGGATCGCCGAGCTCGCTCAGGATACGGTTTTCGAACGTCGGGATCGCCGGGTTCTCGAAGTTGCTCGACTTGAGGCCGTGCACATAGATCACCTGGGTGTCGAGCTTGACCTTGTCGGTCAGCGCCGTGCGGTAGTTGAAGTTCACGTCGATACCGCGACGGACGCGACGTGCGAAGTTGACCGGAGCCGAGACCAGCGAGTTCTCGAGGATCTGACCCGGCTGGTAGCCACCCGGGCTGGTGCCCGGACCACGCCAGCGGGTGAACACCGCGCAGAGCGGGTTGTTCAGCGTCGGCTGGTCGTAGCAGCTGTTCGCGATCGTCTGGGCCGTCAGCGAAACGATCACGCCATCAACCTTGATGTCGTAATAGTCGACGCTGAGCGACAGGCCCGGGATGAAGCGCGGCTGCAGGACGCCGCCGATGGTCAGCGACTTCGAGACTTCCGGCTTCAGGTTCGGGTTCGAACCGCTGATGATCGGCAGCGAGTAGGCAACGTTCGGAAGACCGGCGAGCAGCGTCGCACCGAGGTCGGCCAGACAGTTGGCCGCACGGTTGGCGTTGTTCGCGATCTGGCCCGAGGCGCACGGATCGAGGAAGTTCGGCGCGAAGTTCGGAACCGCCGGGAAGCCGGTTTCCGAAACGTTCGGCGCGCGGACCGACTTGCCGTAGTTGATACGGAAGCGGATGTCCTCGACCGGGGCATATTCGCCGCCGACGTTGTACGTCCACACCGTGCCGACCGAGCCCTTGTAATCCGAAACGCGGCCAGCGCCCGAAACCGTCAGTTCATGCGCGAACGGCATGTTGGCGAGCAGCGGGATGCGAAGTTCGCCATAGGCTTCCTTCACTTCGAAGGCCGGCGGATCGAAGATGCCGACGTTGACGGCGTTGGTCGCGCCGCTGACGATGAACGGGTCGTTGACATAGTTCGCGACTTCGCGGCGATACTCGCCACCGATCGCGAAGCTGATCGGACCGCCCGGCAGTTCGAAGAGCTGGCTCAGGTCGCCGCCGACGAAGCCCAGGATGTCGAGCTGCGACAGGCTGGCCTTGTTGACTGCGTTGTACGTGAAGTAGCGAGCAGCAGCCGAATTGTCGGTGCCACCGAACGGGTTGTACGGAACGCAAGCCGCGATGTCGCTGGCCAGACGCGACGCACCACCGGCAGCGTTGAACGCCACGGCCGAGGCCGGGTCGAACTGCGAGCGGCACTGGATCGCGCCAGTGACCGGGTTGCGACCGGCGTCGAGCGACAGCAGGAAGCGCTGGCGATCGAGGTAGCCGTAGGTGGTGGTCGTTTCCTTGAACTTGCCGTAGTTGACCGACAGTTCGTAGTTCCAGTCTTCGTTGAACTGGCCGCGGAGGCCGGCAACGATGCGATAGGTGTCGCGCTGGAATTCTTCGTCGCGGATGCCCGAGTCGGCCAGGTGACGCGCGTCGATGATGCGGTACGAACCGTCATTGATCATCGCGATGTCGGTGGCGTTCAGCGGGCCGCCGATGCCCTGCGGGGTGTCGGCGCGGGTCGAACGGGTGAACGAGCTCGAGATGCCGGTCACGTTACAGGCCTGCGACAGGCTGGGGTTACAACCCGAAGCGAGGATCGCATTGGCGATCGTCGTGCGGTCGGCGGGGTTCAGGAACGGGTTGTCCAGACGGACGCGTTCACGGAAGTCGAACTGGCCGAAGGTGCCCTGGATGAACGACGGACCGGCGTTCGAACCGAGCGTGTTGATGCGGTTCCACTTGGCTTCGATGAACGGTTCAAACGCATCGCTCACGGTGTAGTGGGCGAGGAGGTTGAAGTTGTAGCGTTCCTGGAACGGCATGACCGACAGCAGCTGGTCTTCGCGGCCCGTCTGGCCGTTGCCGCCGCGGATGCCGCCGATGATGCCCTGACCATAGCGGGTGCCGGTCTGGGGCGTCAGGCGGCCTTCGGGCGTGAAGACATAGGTGCAGTTGTACGGCGTGCCGACCGACGAGCCTGAACCCTGGCCGGGAGCGCCGTTGGTCGAGCCGATACCGACGCCGCAGCCCGGGGCGGTGCCCGACTGCGTGATCGGGATCAGGCCATAGCGGTTGATGCTGGCGCTGCGGATGTCGCGGATGAAGGCGCGATCCGGGAAGCCGTCCGAACCGTTCGGCAGACCGGCGGTGTCGACGTCGATGACGCCGAGGCCGTCCTGCTGGCGGAGCCACGGAATATCCGAAGCGAAGATACGCTCCTGATGGGCATATTCACCGTGCAGGGTGACGTTGCCGCGGCCTTCGGCGAAGTTCTTGCCGAACATGGCCGAAACATACTGGTTGCCACCGAAACCACGGTCCGAGGTCGCTGCCTGGCCGCGGATCTGCAGGCCGTCGAATTCGCGGCGCAGCACGAAGTTGACGACGCCGGCGATCGCGTCCGAACCGTAAACGGCCGAGTTGCCGCCGGTCACGATGTCGACGCGTTCGATCAGATCGTTCGGGATGGTGTTGATGTCGGGCGACACCGCATTGTTCAGGATGTCGGCCGCGACGTGGCGGCGGCCGTTGACCAGAACGAGCGTGCGCGAGGTGCCGAGGCCGCGAAGATCGAGCAGGTTGAGGCCGGCGATGCCGACGCCGAGGCCCGGGTTCTGCTGCGCGAAGGTGCTGCGGAGCTGCGGCAGGTCGTTGAGCGCGTCACCGATGTTGGTGTCGCCCTGCTGGAAGAACTGGTCGCCGCTGATCGAGGTGACCGGAACGGCCGATTCGAGGTTCGGACGACGGATGCGCGAACCGGTGACGACGATCGTCCCTTCCGACGCTGCTTCGGCGGTATCCTCGTCGCCGGCAACCGTGTCGGTTTGCGCCAGCGCCGGCATGGCGCTGAACAAAGCAAGAGTCAGGGCAGAGCCCCGAACTAGCAGGCTAGTCTTCTTCATGATGATTTCCCCGTTTACCGCTCGCAAGAAATTGACGAACGGATTGGGCCTTAGAAAGACGGAAAATTCTGGCGACACAAGCCCCAGATGGCGAATTTTTTACAAGCGTGGGTCAAGCATGTGGCGCTGTGGCTTTTTCGCAACAGCCCGCCGGAGGGCCAAGTCTCCTGGGCGTCGAATGATGATTGCTCGCTTGGGACATGATTGGATTCGATGTCGGAGCCGAGGCATGGAATCATGCTTCAATTTGGTTTCCATTGTAACGAAGTTGCGCTCGTGCCCTGTCATCGGTGTCAGTCGAAGTGTGGCGAAACGGCGCATAAGGGGTGCGGCCAGCGTCGGGGCACATCCGTTGCCTGGCAGGCCGGAAAGCTTTGTTCGCGCCGCAACAGGCGGTCGCTAGGCCGAATCGGTGCGAGCGCAATATTGCATGCGGAGCGCATGTTGCGATGCATCATAATTTGGTGCTAATGCATCGGGCTCGCGCAACAGAGTGGTCGTGGCGGGGTCGCCTTTGCCATGGGATAGAGGAGCTCGGGTCAGCATGGCCAAGTCGAAGACGGCAGCGGACGGCGATGTCGTCACCATCAAGAAATACGCCAATCGTCGGCTCTATGATACCGAACGGAGCTGCTACATCACGCTCGACGACCTGGGCGCGATGGTCCGCGACGGTCGCGACTTCCGTGTTGTCGATGCCAAGAGCGGCGAGGACATCACGCACAATGTGCTGACGCAGATCATCATGGATACCGAAACGCGCGGCGAAACGCTGTTGCCGGTTAATTTCCTGCGCCAGCTGATCGGCCTCTACGGCGACAAGATGCAGTCGGCCGTGCCGCAATATCTGGAAGCGTCGATGGCGACCTTCCGCAAGAACCAGCAGGACATCCGCACCGCCCTGGAAGGCGCGCTGGGATCGAACCCGCTTGCCGAACTGACGCGTCGCAATCTGGAAATGTTCCAGCAGGCGACGAGTGCCTTCATGCCAGGCGCGGCGGGAAGCAAGTCGAAGGATGCCGAAATCGCGGCACTCAAGGCCGAGATTGCCGATCTGAAGGCCGAGCTCGCCGCCAGGAAATAACCGGAGCGCTCTCCCGCTCCCAGAACAGAAAACAGGACAGATGATCAAGCATGCGCTCAGCGTAACCCGTCAGGCCGACTTTGCGGCCTGGTATCAGGACGTCATTGCCGAGGCCGACCTTGCCGAGGAATCGGGCGTGCGCGGCTGCATGGTGATCAAGCCGTGGGGCTATGGCATCTGGGAGCGCATCCAGAAGGTGATGGACGCCGCGATCAAGGATGCCGGCGTCCAGAATGCCTATTTCCCGCTCTTCATTCCCCTGAGCTTCTTCGAGAAGGAAGCCGATCACGTCGACGGCTTCGCGAAGGAAATGGCAGTCGTCACGCACCACCGGCTGATCCAGGACGGCAAGGGCAAGCTGATCCCCGATCCCGAAGCAAAGCTCGAGGAGCCGCTGATCGTCCGCCCGACGTCGGAGACGGTGATCGGTTCGGCGATGAGCCGCTGGGTGCAGAGCTGGCGCGACCTGCCGCTGATGGTCAACCAGTGGGCCAACGTCGTGCGCTGGGAAATGCGCACGCGCATGTTCCTGCGCACCAGCGAATTCCTGTGGCAGGAAGGCCATACCGCGCACGCCGACCGCGACGACGCGATGAAGGAAACGCTGCGCGCGCTCGAAATGTACCGCAGTTTCGCCGAAGACGTCCTCGCGATGCCGGTGATCGCCGGCGAGAAGCCCGAGAACGAGCGCTTCCCCGGCGCGGTGGCGACCTATTCGATCGAAGCGATGATGCAGGACGGCAAGGCACTGCAGGCTGGCACCTCGCATTATCTGGGCACCGGTTTCGCGGAGGCCGCGGGCATCCGCTATCAGGACAGGGAAGGCGGCCACAGCCTCTGTCACACGACGAGTTGGGGCACATCGACGCGCATGATCGGCGGCGTCATCATGACGCATGGCGACGACGATGGCCTCCGCTGCCCGCCGCGCATCGCGCCGCACCAGATCGTCATCGTCCCGATGCTGCGCGACAATGATGAAGACGCAGCGATCCTCGACTATTGCCGCGATCTCGAAACGAAGCTGAAGGCGCTCGACGCCTTCCGCGAACCCGTGCGCGTGCTGCTCGACGCGAGCGCGAACAAGGCGCAGACCAAGCGTTGGGGCTGGGTCAAGAAGGGTGCGCCGATCATCGTCGAGATCGGTCCGCGCGATGTCGCCGGCGGCAATGTGGCGGTGATCCGCCGCGATCGACTGTATCAGGAGAGCGGCAAGCTCGACACGGCGTTCGTCGCGAAGGACGAGTTCGTCGCAAGTGCCGTTGCGACGCTGACGGACATCCAGGCGAACCTCCACGCCGAGGCGAAGGAGCGGCTGCATTCGAATATCCGCCGCGACGTCACCGACCTGAAGGCGCACTTCGCAGGCGACGACAAGTTCGTCGGCTGGGTCGAGGTGCAATGGTCGCGTCCGACCGGCGCGGCGCTGGAGAAGATCGTCGAGCAGCTGAAGGCGCTCAAGCTGACGATGCGCAACACGCCGCTCGATGCGGCGCCGACAGACGGGGCCTGCTTCTTCACCGGCGAGCCGGCGGTCGAACGCGTGCTCATCGGACGGACCTATTAATTGGCCAAAGGACCGAAACGGCCGAAACCCGCCGGGCTTCCGACGAGCGAGCAGATCCTGCGCTTCATCCAGGACAGCCCCGGCGCGGTTGGCAAGCGTGAGATCGCCAAGCATTTCGGCCTGCATGGCGCGGACAAGATCGCGCTGAAGGCGCAGCTCAAGGATATGACCGACGAGGGGCTCGTCGACATGGCGCCGGGCCGGGCCTTCCACAAACATGGCGGGCTGCCGAAGGTCACCGTGCTGCGCGTTGCGGCGGTCGAGGGCGATGCCGTCTGGGCGGTGCCCGATCGCTGGGAGGGCAGCGGCCCCGCACCGCGCCTTCGCGTCATGGAAAAGGGTCGCAAGGGTGCGCTGGGCATCGGTGATCGTATCCTTTCGCGGACCGAGGAGCGCGGCAGCGGGCATGTCGCGCATCCGATGAAGAAGCTTCAGGCGGGCGGCGAGGCGATCATCGGGGTGCTCGTCTCGGACACCGGTCCGGGGGGCAAGCCGGTCATTTGGCTCCGTCCGGCCGACAAGCGCGCGCGCTTCGATTTCGCCGTCTCGGATATGGGCGATGCGCAGATCGGCGATCTGGTCCGCGCCGAATTGTCGGGCCGCGGTCCCGCGACCAAGGCGCGCGTGATCGATGTGATCGGCGATCCCTTTGCGCCGCGCTCGCTCAGCATGATCGCGATCGCGCGGCACGAAATCCCGCACGTCTTCAATGAAGAGACGCTGGAAGAAGCCGAGCGCGCGGCGAGGTTGCCGCTCACGCCCGACGGGCGCGAGGATCTGCGCGACCTGCCGATCGTCGCGATCGACCCGATCGACGCGCGCGATCACGACGACGCGGTCTGGGCGATCCCCGACGAGGACGAGACGAACAAGGGCGGGTGGAAGGCGATCGTCGCGATTGCCGATGTGAGCTATTATGTCCGCGCCGACGGTGCGCTCGACCGCGAGGCGCGGCGACGCGGCAACAGCGTCTATTTCCCCGATCAGGTCGTGCCGATGCTGCCCGAGACCTTGTCGGCGGGCGTCTGCTCGCTGAAGGCGGGGGAGGATCGCGCCGCGATGGCGTGCCACCTGACGATCGACAAGCACGGCAAGGTGACGTCATGGCGTTTCACGCGGGCTCTGGTGCGGCTTCGCGCGAACATCGCCTATGAGCGGGCGCAGGCCGCTTATGATGCCGATCAGCCCGACGAGGGCTGGGATGCCGACGTGCTGCCGACGCTCAAAAATCTCTGGGGCTGCTGGGCCCTGCTCGCCAAGGCGCGCGCCGCGCGCGCGCCGCTCGACCTCGATCTGCCCGAGCGGCAGGTGCGGCTCGACGAGATGGGCAATATCGCCGAGATTCGCGTGCGTGAGCGGCTCGATTCGATGCGGCTGATCGAGGATTATATGATCGCGGCGAACGTCGCGGCGGCGAAGGCGCTCGAGGCCAAGAAATCGCCGGTCATGTATCGTATTCATGAACCGCCGAGCCGCGAGAAGCTCGTCAGCCTGAAAGACTATCTCGAAACCTTCGAGCAGAGCTTCGCGCTGGGGCAGGTGATCACACCCGCCGTCTTCAACCGGCTGATCGACGGCTTCTCGGGCGATGACCGCCTGCCGCAACTGATGGAAGCGATCCTGCGCAGCCAGACGCAGGCTTACTACGGCCCCGCCAATTCGGGCCACTTCGGCCTCGCGCTCGGTTCTTACGCGCATTTCACCTCGCCGATCCGACGCTACGCCGACCTGATCGTCCACCGCGCGCTCGTCGACAGCTATCGCCTCGAGGTCCCCGGCAAGCCCAAGGGCCTGCCCGAACGGACGGGGCTGGGCGAGGCCGACCGCAAGGGGCTGTCGCGCATCGGTGAGGCGATCAGCGCGCTCGAACGCCGTGCGATGGAGGCAGAGCGCGAGACGATCGACCGTTATGTCGCGGCCTATCTGGCGACGAAGACCGGCGAGATCGTGCCCGCGCGGATCACCGGGGTGCAGCCGTTCGGTTTCTTTGCGACCGTCGACGGGCTCGGCGGCGATGGACTGGTGCCGGTATCGGCGCTCGGCAGCGAGCGTTTCTTCTACGACGAGGCGGCGCGGACGCTCGACAGCGAGCATGGCCGGGTGAGCTATTCGATCGGCCAGCGGCTGGAGCTGCGTCTGATGGAAGCCAATCCGATCAGCGGCGCGCTGCGCTTCGAGCTTCCCGACGCGCCTGAGGGCGGGTTCCGCAACCGCCCGCCGCGCCGCGACGGGGTGAAGGGCAAGGGAGCCAGGAAAGACGGGGCCGGCAAGCATATGGTGGGCAAGCGCGGTCGGCCGTCGAACATCCGCCATCAGGGGCGAAAGCGCTAAGCCTTCGCCAGCTTCTGCAACAGCGCCGCGCTCTCCGCATCCGCCGGAAAGAAGGCTTCGATCGCCAGCTCCGACAGCGTGATGTCGACCGGCGTTCCGAAGATCGTCACCGTCGAGACGAAGCTGATCCGCCCCGCGATCGTATCGAGCACCAGCGGGACCGCAATGCTGCTGACTGTCCCGATATCATTGTCGTTCGCCTCGACCGCATAGCCGACAATCTCCTCACGGAGCGCGGTAAGCTGCGCATCGGCGCTCGCCTCGATCTGCAAGTCGAGCCGGTGCAGGATATGCGTACGCCACATGCCGTAATTCACGATCTGCGGCGCCAGCCCGTCGGGATGCAGCGCAATGCGCAGCACATTGACGGGCGGCGCCAGCAGCGCGGGCGAGACCTGCTCGATCAGGATCGCGATCGCGTCGTTCGCCGCGACCATGTTCCAGTGCCGGTCGACCGCGAGCGCCGGATAGGGTTCGTGACCCTTCAGCACATGCTCGACGATGGCTCTCATGCTTGCCATTTCGGGGCTGTCGAGCGGGCGCTCCTGAAAATCGGGGGCGTAGCCCGCCGCGAGCAGCAGCGCATTGCGTGCGCGGTGCGGCACCTCGAGGCAGTCGGCGATCCGCTGCAGCATCGCCGCGCTCGGCTTCGACCGCCCGGTCTCGATAAAGCTCAGGTGCCGCGTCGACATTTCGGTGTCGAGCGCGAGGTCCATCTGGCTCATCCGGCGGCGCGTGCGCCATTCGCGAAGCTGTTCGCCGAGGGGTGCGACTTGCATGACCATCTCCTTCGCTCATCGGGCTAGCCGAGGCCTTTTCCGATTTCCATTACCTCCCGCGTAATCGACGCCATTCAATCCGGGGTTCAATTGAGAGGGGTCGAAAGGAGAACCATCATGTCGATCCTCAATCTCAAGAATGTCCTCGTCGCCGATGCCATCACCTGCACCGGCGTTCTCGCGCTGGGCCTCTTCGCGCTCGAACCGGTCGCGACCCTGCTCGGTCTGCCGGTCGCTATCGTATCGATCGGCGCATGGATTTGCCTGGCCGCGGCGCTGCCGATGTTCCTCGCCGCGGCGCAGAAAGTGCCGAACGCCGGGCTGGTCAAGCTGATCGCGGTCGGCAATGTCGGCTGGGTCGCGGCCAGTTTTGCTGTCGTCGCAACCTTCGCGGGCCAGATGACCGGTCTCGGTATTGTCATCGTGATTGCACAGGCGTTCGCCGTGCTCGGCTTCGCCATCCTCGAATGGAAGGGCGCTACGCCACGCCTTGTCGCGGCCTGACGCTTATCAGCTCAGGGCATCAAGCCGGGCGATATCGATGCCGCCTGGAACCAGCATCACCGGGCAGGGGAGGGTTCCCGCATCCTGTCCGGTGAAGTGCGTCACCAGCGGCCCCGGCGCGCCGCTCGCCGCGGTCGCCAGCACCAGCGCGGCGACCTCGTCATTCTCGCCGATCGCATCGCGGACGACCTCCACCGGCTTGCCCGAGCGGATCATCGTCTGCGCAATGATATTGCCTTCCTGCATCACCGCGTCGGATGCCGCCGCGACGAGCTGTTCGGCATGTTCGCGCGCTTCGGCCTCGATCGTCGCCTGGACGCCGCCGAACGCGACGAAATCCTGCGGCGGAATGATCGCGAGCACGGCCACGCCGCCGCCCGTCCGTGCCGCGCGACGCGCCGCGAAGCGCAACGCAAGGCTTGCCTCGGGACTGTCGTCGATCACCACCAGATATGTCCGCATCGCCCGACCCCTCGCTATGCTTTTTGTGAGGCGAGAGTGCGTCACATTCGTATGAAAGGCAAGTTGCCCCGCTGGACCTTGACCCGAGCAAGTCTTATGGCGAGGAACAATCCGTAGCGGCAGGCGATGCCTGCAAGACTCGCGCCTATAAAGATCGAGGGAAAACAGCGACGATGCCGATCGAACTCAAAATGCCCGCCCTTTCGCCGACGATGGAGGAAGGGACGCTCGCCAAATGGCTGGTGAAAGAGGGGGACGCGGTCAAATCGGGCGACCTGCTCGCCGAGATCGAGACCGACAAGGCGACGATGGAATTCGAGGCGATCGACGAGGGGGTGGTCAGCCAGATTCTGGTCCCCGAAGGCACCGACAATGTGAAGGTCGGCACCGTCATTGCGGTGATCGCGGGCGAGGGTGAGGATGCGAGCGCCAAGGCTGCTCCCGCGCCGGCACCTGCTGCGGCGCCAGCCGCCGCTCCGGCTCCTGCCGTAAAGGCCGAAGCCGCGCCTGCTCCGGTGGCTACACCGGCTCCCGTAGCCGCGGCTCCTGCGCCGGCTGCTTCGGGCGATCGCATCAAGGCCAGCCCGCTTGCCAAGCGCCTCGCTGCCGAAAAGGGCATCGACCTTTCGACGATCAAGGGCACCGGCCCCGGCGGCCGTATCGTCAAGGACGACCTCGAAGGCGCGCCTGCCGGCACCTCCGCTCCGGTCGCAGGCGCCGCGCCTGCAGCCGCGGCGCCCGTCACAGCTCCTGCGGCCGCCCCGGCGCCCGCCGCTGCCGGCCCGATCCCCGATTTCGGCATTCCGCACGAGGACGAAAAGCTCAGCGGCATGCGCAAGACGATCGCGCGCCGCCTGACCCAGTCGATGCAGGAATCGCCGCACATCTATCTGACCGTCGACATCCGCCTCGACGCGCTGCTGAAGCTCCGCGGCGAGCTCAACGCCAGCCTCGAAGGC
The DNA here is from genome assembly GCF_022024275.1 of Sphingopyxis sp. BSN-002. Classification (NCBI taxonomy): domain Bacteria; kingdom Pseudomonadati; phylum Pseudomonadota; class Alphaproteobacteria; order Sphingomonadales; family Sphingopyxidaceae; genus Sphingopyxis; species Sphingopyxis sp. BSN-002. Next base: position 433,403 of record NZ_CP091804.1, on the reverse strand, counting down.
CGCGGCGTCAAGCTCAGCGTCAACGACATGCTGATCAAGGCGCTCGCGGTGGCGCTCGAACGCGTGCCGTCGTGCAACGTCAGCTTCGGCGGCGACGTGATGCGCAAGTACAGCCGCGCCGACATCTCGGTCGCGGTCAGCATCCCCGGCGGCCTGATCACCCCGATCATCACCGATGCGGGCGGCAAGTCGATGTCGAAAATCTCGACCGAAATGGCCGAGCTCGCGGCGAAGGCGAAGGAAGGCAAGCTCCAGCCCAATGAATATCAGGGCGGCACCGCCTCGATCTCGAACATGGGCATGATGGGGATCAAGCAGTTCACCGCGGTGATCAACCCGCCGCAGGGCATGATCATGGCGATCGGCGCGGGCGAGAAGCGCCCCTACGTGGTCGACGACGCGCTCGCGATCGCGACCGTCATGTCGGCGACCGGCAGCTTCGACCACCGCGCGATCGACGGCGCCGACGGCGCGCTGCTCATGAAGACCTTCAAGGAGCTGGTGGAGAACCCGCTGGGGCTGGTCGCGTAACATGCCTGAGCCCGGAGCGGTTTTGCAGGGATCAGCCGTTCGGAGATTTTTCTCAAACGGCTGGGACTTGTTCAGGTTCACGATCCCGGTCCTGATTGTCGCCGCTCTTCATTTTTGCATGTTCGTAAACAACGAGGTTCTGAGGGGCCAAACGGGCTGGATCATCATTCTTTTTCCGATGATATTGTCGGCATTTATATTGATTTTCGTTCCTCAGATTGTCGGGATTTTTCCGCTTCTCGCAGCTCGAAGCTTCGCTCCCTGGCTTTTGGGATTTTGTATTTTTACTGCCGTCAACATTGGGTGGTGGGCATTTCTGAGCGAGGCATATGTCGATTCTGGATCTAGGATATGGATCGGCGAAGCTGGGACTTACCCGCGAAGCCTGTCCCTGTGTTTTGCGATAGGCATGTTCGCCTCTTCGCAGATAGGCGCGATGATCCTCTCGCAACGAGCCTATAAGCGGCGGCGCTTAAGCAATTGATTTTTCGAGAATGATAGAAGGGCACTACCTTGGCTGACAACTACGACCTCATCGTCCTCGGCTCGGGCCCCGGCGGATATGTCGCGGCGATCCGCGCGGCGCAGCTCGGGCTGAAGACCGCGATCGTCGAGCGCGAGAATCTGGGTGGTATCTGCCTCAACTGGGGCTGCATTCCGACCAAGGCGCTGCTGCGGTCGGCCGAAATCTACCATTATATGCAGCATGCCGGCGATTATGGCCTGATCGCACAGCAGATCAGCGCCGATATCGACGCGGTGGTAAAGCGCAGCCGCGGCGTCGCGAAACAGCTCAGCCAGGGCGTCGCCTTCCTGATGAAGAAGCACAAGATCACCGTCCATATGGGCGAGGGCAAGCTGACTGCGCCGGGCAAGCTCGAGGTAAAGGGCGAGAAGGGCACCGAAACCCTGACCGCGAAGAATATCATCGTCGCGACCGGCGCGCGCGCGCGCGACCTGCCCTTCGCGCCCGCCGACGGCAAGCGCATCTGGACCTATCGCCACGCGCTCGTCCCGCCCGAAATGCCGAAGAAATTGCTCGTCATCGGCTCGGGCGCGATCGGGATTGAGTTCGCGAGCTTCTACAGCGACATGGGCGCCGAAGTGACCGTCGTCGAAATGCTCGACCGCCTCGTTCCCGTCGAGGATGCCGACGTGTCGGCCTTCCTTGAAAAGCAGCTCAAGAAGCAGGGTATGACGATCTACACCGGCGCCGGGGTCGAGGAGCTGAAGGCCACCGCGACCGGCGTCTCGGCGAAGATCAAGGGCAAGGACGGCAAAGTCGAAAGCGCCGAGTTCAGCCACGCGATCGTCGCGATCGGTATCGTCCCGAACACCGAGAATATCGGCCTCGAAGCGCTCGGCGTGAAAACGACCAAGGGCCATATCGACACCGACGCGATGTGCCGCACCAACGTCCCCGGCCTGTGGGCGATCGGCGACGTCACCGCGCCGCCATGGCTCGCGCACAAGGCGATGCATGAGTCGGTGATTTCGGTCGAGGCGATCGCGGGCAATCATCCGCACGCGATGGACCCGCGCAATATCCCGGGCTGCACCTATTGCCGCCCGCAGATCGCCAGCGTCGGCCTGACCGAAGCGAAGGCCAAGGAACTCGGCTATGAGGTCAAGGCCGGGACCTTCCCCTTCATCGGCAACGGCAAGGCGATCGCGCTGGGCGAATCCGAGGGTTTCACCAAGACCGTGTTCGACGCGAAGACCGGCGAACTGCTCGGCGCGCACATGATCGGCGCGGAGGTCACCGAACTGATCCAGGGCTATACGATCGGCAAGACCGCCGAGCTGGTCGAGGATGATTTCATCGGCACCGTCTTCCCGCACCCGACGCTCAGCGAAACGATGCACGAGGGCGTGCTCGCGGCATTCGGACGGCCGCTGCACATCTGACGATGGAGCGCCGTTTGCTCGTCGGCGCCGCGGGGCTGGTCCTCGCGGTCGTCCTGCTCGGTCTCGTCGTCAGTGCCGGCTGGACGGTGCGCGCCGATCTGTACGTCTCGCACGCGCTGTCGCTGAAGGTCGGACAGAGCAGTCCGCAACTTATCTCCTTCATGCAATGGGCAAGCTGGATCGGCGGCGGCACGCCGCGCTGGATCATCTGTATCCTGCTTGCGGCGCTCGTCTGGCGCTGGTGCGGGCCGCGCTGCGCCATGGCGCTGGCAGGCGCGGCGTTGCTGTCGAACCTCGCCTCGAACGCGCTCAAATTCGCGTTCGACCGGGCGCGGCCCGACATCATCGAGCATCTCGACCATGTGAACAGTGCCTCCTATCCCAGCGGCCATGCGACGAGCGCCGCGGTGGTCTATCTGCTGCTCGCCTGGCTCGCGCCGCCGCGCTGGCGGCCGCTGGCCTGGACGCTTGCGGTGGCAATGATCATCCTCAACGGCTTTTCGCGCATCATGCTCGGTGTGCACTGGGCGAGCGATATCGTCGGCGGGACGATGCTCGGCGCGGCCTTTGCGTTGCTCGGCGTCTGGTGGGCGTCGCGTCCGGCGATAAGAAAGTCCTAAACCCTCTGCGCTAGGAAACCCCGAGCGAAGCAGGGGTTTTGCGATGCGACTTTCGATCGGCGGCGTGCTCGGGATCATCGGCGGGCTTATCCCGCTCGTCTATATCGGCTGGCTGCTCCGCCATTTCATCGGCGTCGGCGGCGGATCGGCGGATGGCATCGCGATGATCGGGCTCGGTCCGACGGTGATGGGCCTGACCGTCGTCGGCATCCTTTTCGCGCTGCCGCTGATCATCAAGTTGCTGCGTGCCGTTTCGGGCACCGATCGTGTTCCCGGCGCACGCACCGAAGCGGCTGGCGAGCTGTCGGCCGAGACGCAGGGATTCGACGCCGACGCCGCGTTCGCCAACTATATGCGCAACCGCGATGCGGCACCCCCGCCGCCGATTGCTGTCGATGCGGAAAATCTGCAACCGGTCACGCCGCGTCAGGGCGGGTTCGGCCGCAAGGGCGTATGATCAGTCTCAGTCGAAGTTCTGGGTGCGCTTGCCCTTGATCTGACGTTCGATGTCCTTCGCGAGCAAGGCGTCAATCGGGTCGCCCGTCGCGATCAGGCGGTCGCGTTCGGCGAGCATCTTTTGTTTTCGAACCTCTTTGGGATCGTGCGCGACCGAGGAGTAGAAACGCACTGCGCGTACCCATGGCGCGTTCGCATCGGCGACATCTTCTTTCGTGCGAGCAAAAGGGTACGAAATCACTTGCGGCTTGCCGTCGTCTCCGCGCTTGAGGAAGAGCAGCAACAGCATCCCCTCATTAAAGACATAGCGATTGCACGCGCCGGAAAAGGCATCGGGATTTGCCTTGGCCAGTTCGTCGGGATCGCTTGGCGTTACCGGAATATTTGTTCCCCCCAAGCGGCCGTTCACCGCGATGGAGCCTTGCATCGTCAGAGGCCCGGGCAGGGTCGTCCCGTAAATCAGCGTTTCCGGAACGATCTCGAACGCTCCCATAAAATCATCTTCGTTTCCGGCTATCGCCTTGCCGACACGCGCGAGGACGATCGCTTCCGACGATGCTGCAAGTTCGAGCGCCGTGGGCACCTTGTAGCCCGGGATGACGGAGCAGGCCTGTGCGACAGGGGCGGTCAGCGCTGTGCCCAGTAACGCCCATGCCAATAGAGATTGCTTTACCATGGCGAGGAGTTTGCTGGCCATGATCGTCATTTGCAAGAGTAGAGGGCGCGGCTAGTGTCGCGGGCATGGCTCAAGGCACGCACGACTTCGTCCCCGATCCGCGCAACGACGCGATCCTGATCAATGTCAACGGCACGCTGGTTCCGCGCGCGCAGGCGATGGTATCGGTGTTCGACAGCGGTTTCATGCTCGGCGACGGGGTGTGGGAAGGCATCCGCGTCCACAAGGGACGCATGGCGTTCCTCGACCAGCATCTCGACCGGTTGTGGGAGGGTGCGAAGGCGATCGCGATGGACCTCGGCATCTCGCGCGCCGGGCTCGAACAGCGGCTCTACGATACGATCGACGCGAACGGCATGGACGGCTGCCATATCCGGCTGATGGTGACGCGCGGCATTCGCTCCACCCCCTATCAGGACCCGCGCGTCGTCATCTCGCCCGCGACGATCGTCATCATCGCCGAGCATAAGGACCCGCTGCCCGCGACGATCGAGACCGGGTTGTCGCTCTTCACCGTCCACGTCCGCCGCGGCGATCCCGCGGTGCAGGATCCGAAGCTCAATTCGCACTCGAAGCTCAACTGCATCACCGCCTGCATTCAGGCGGCGCAGGCCGGCGCCGACGAAGGGTTGATGCTCGACCCGCACGGCTTCGTTGCGACGTGCAATTCGACGCATTTCTTCATCGTCCGCAAGGGCGAGGTGTGGACCTCGACCGGCGACTACTGCCTCGGCGGGATCACGCGCGGCAACGTCATCCGCATCTGCCGTGAGAATGGCATTCCGGTGTATGAAAAGAACTTCTCGCTGACCGATGTCTATGGCGCCGACGAAGCCTTCGTGACCGGTACCTTCGCCGGCGTCGTCCCCGCGCACACGATCGACGGCCGCAAGCTGACCGAGGGCAGGGGAGCGATGGTCGAACGATTGCAGACGCTCTACAAGGCGCTGATCGAGAGCGATATTGCGGGGCGCTCGCGCCCGTGACCGATTGCATCCGCATCGCGATGTGGTCGGGACCGCGCAACCTGTCGACCGCGATGATGCGCAGCCTCGGCAGCCGCGCCGATACGCACGTCAGCGACGAGCCCTTCTATGGCGCCTATCTGAAGGAAACCGGCGATCCGCAGCCGATGATGGATCAGGTGATGGCGTCGATGGACTGCGACTGGCACGGCGTCGCGCGCAGCATGGCGGGGCCGAACCCGACGGGCACGCCGATCTGGTATCAGAAGCATATGGCGCATCATATGGTCGGCCCGATCGCGCATCACGACCTGCCGGGCCTGCGCCATGCCTTCCTGATCCGCGACCCCGCGCGCGTCGTCGCGAGCTATGCGGCGAAGCGCGTCGCGGTGCGTCCCGACCATCTCGGCACTGACAAGCAGGTCGAATTTTTCGACCGCGAAGCCGACCGGCTGGGCCACGCGCCGCCGGTGATCGACAGCGCCGACATACTGCGCGACCCGCCCGCCATGCTGCAGAAATTGTGCGCAGCGCTCGGCATCGACTGGGATCCGGCGATGCTCAAGTGGGAAGCCGGGATTCACGAGACCGACGGGGTGTGGGCATCGCACTGGTATGACGCCGTCGTATCGAGCACCGGCTTCGGGTCGCCCGACAAGCCTCAGCCCGAGCTGACGGCCGAGGGGCGGGCGGTCGCCCAGGCCTGCCGCCCGGGCTACGACTATCTGGCGCAGCATAAAATCGTGGCCGCCTGAAAATTCCGCTGTCCTAACAAGTCCCGATTTGCCATCCAGTTTTCGGGGCACCCTCAACAGGCGGATCAGATATGCAATCGCGAATGAAGTTCGGCAGTTTTCTGCGGGGAATCGCTTTGGGCTCGGCGGCGCTTTTTGCGGTGTCGGCACACGCGCAGGACGGTACGGGCCAGACGGTGATCACTGCCGCACGTTACATCGATGTGCTTACCGGCAAGACCGTCGACTATCCCGCGATCTTCGTCGGCGCCGATGGCCGCATCACCGGGATCGCCGACGCCCGCACGGTGCGTTGGGGCGCGAACGTCAAGCATATCGATCTTGGCGACAAGACGCTGCTGCCTGGCCTGATCGACATGCATGTCCACCTTGACGGTCCCGCCGATATCGGCGGCTACCGCGGGCTCGAATTCACCGACAGCTTCTGGGGCATGACCGCGGTCAAGAATGCGCGCGACATGCTCGACGCCGGCTTCACGACCGTGCGCAACGTCGGCTCGTCCGACCGCAACGACATCGGCCTCAAACAGGCGATCGAAGCCGGCTATGCTGTCGGCCCGCGCATCGTTCCTGCGGGCTACGCGCTCGGCGCGACCGGCGGACATTGCGACAGCACCTATCTTCCCCCCAGCCTCGAAAAGAAGGATGGCAAGGAAGAAGGCGTTGCCGACGGCCCAGAGGAGTTTCGCTATCAGGTTCGCCGCCAGCGCAAATATGGCGCCGAGGTGATCAAGGTCTGTGCGACCGGCGGCGTTTTCTCGCGCAACACCGAGCCCGGCCAGTTGCAGGTCTCCGAAGTCGAGCTGCGCGCGATCGCCGACGAGGCGCATCAATGGGGCCTCCGCGTTGCCGCGCACGCGCATGGCGCGGCGGGTATCCGCGCCGCGATCGCAGCCGGCATCGACACGATCGAGCATGTCAGCCTGCTCGACGACGAGGGTATCCGCATGGCGCTCGCGCGCAAGCAGCCGGTGTGGTTCTCGATGGACATCTACAACACCGAATATACGCAGGCCGAGGGCGCGAAGAATGGCGTGCTTGAGGATAACCTGCGCAAGGACCGCGAGATCGCACAGATCCAGCGCGAGAATTTCCGCAAGGCGCACAGGGCCGGCGTGCGGATGGTGTTCGGCTCCGACGCCGGCGTGATGCCGCACGGACAGGTCGGCAAGCAGTTCCGCGTGATGGTCGAATACGGGATGACGCCGATGCAGGCGATCCAGGCCGCGACGAGGAACGGCGCCGAGGCGCTGGGCCGCGAGAAGGATGTCGGGGCGATTGCAGTCGGACGCTATGCCGACATCATCGCGGTCGACGGCGATCCGCTCACCGACGTCCGCCAGCTCGAGGATGTCGACGCAGTGGTAAAGGGCGGGGTGCTGGTGAAGGGCGGATAAGTTCTAGATCACCAACCTGTCGACCATTGCTTCGCGCATCCTCGGCGTCAGGTTGAGCACTGCCTCCGCATAGGTCGGGATGTCACCATGGTCCCGCCGCACGGTCGCGAGCGCGGCGTCCAGATACGCCGGATTGACCGACATCAGCGCACGGATCGCATCGTCGCTGATGTCGCCCCCATGGCGCGCGCGAATGCTTGCGGCTCCCTGCGCGATCCGCTCGTCGATCTTGCCCGCCGTGTTTGTGAGCAGATAGTCCTGCATCAGATCGTCCTCATGGACGCCAAGCAGCCGATGGACGATCGCGACGGCAAAGCCGGTGCGGTCCTTTCCTGCGACGCAATGGACAAGGCTTGGCGCGTCATATTCGGCCAGCGCGGCGAGATAGAGCCGCAGCGTTGCAACCAGCGCGGGCCGATATGGCATGCCGGCATAGGTATCGATCATCCGTGACCGCGCCGTCTCGCCGTCGATCGCCCCGCCTGCGGCCTGCAGATGTGGAGCAAGGCCGGCAGTGATCCCGCCGGCAAACAGCACCCGGGCGGAGAAATTCTCCGATCGACGGCAGGGATGGATCTCGCGTTCGTCGTCGCCGCGCAGGTCGATCACGGTTTCGAGGCCCAGCGCGTCGAGCGCGACCAGATCCTCGTCGCTCGCCGCCTCATGGTGCGCCGAACGCCACAGCGTCGCATCGCGCAATCGCCCGCCACCCTCGACGGCATAGCCGCCATAGTCGCGGAAATTGTGGATACCCGACAGGGGCAGGACGCGCTCGGCGAGCATGATCAGTCTCCTGTAAACACCGGATCCCGCTTCTCGACAAAGGCGTTGATCGCCTCCCGGTTGTCGGCGGTTTCGTGGACGATCGCCTGATAGGCGGCACTGAGTTCGAGGATGTCACTCATCCTGCTGTGTTGCGCTTCGCGGAGCAGGCGCTTCGTGAGGCGCAGTGCGCGCGGCGGGTTGCAGACGATGCGTTCGGCGATGGCGATTGCGCGGTCGAGCAGTTCGCCGTCAGGTACGACGTCGGTGACCAGTCCGTATTCCTTCGCCGTCGCGGCATCGAACCGGTCGCCGGTCAGGAACAGTTCGGCTGCACGGGGATAACCCAGCACCTTCTGGAGCAGCCATGCCCCGCCATCGCCCGGGACGATCCCGACCTTGATGAAGCTGCACGCGAACTTGGCGCTCTCGGCCGCAATACGGATGTCGCAGGTGCAGGCGAGGTCGCAACCAAGCCCGATGGCGTGACCGTTGACCGCGGCGATCATCGGGACTTCGCAGTCCATCAGCGCGCGGATCACCGCCTGCACGCCCTTGCGGTAATTGCTGCGGGTGGAGTCGGGCTGGTCGAGCACGCCGATGCCCTGACGATCCTTCATGCCTTTGAGGTTCCCGCCGGCGCTGAACGCCTTGCCGCTGCCGGTCAGGATGATCGCGCTGACGCTGCGGTCGTCGCCGAGCGCGCGGAGCGTTTCGATGATGTCCTGGCAATCCTCGTGGGTGCCGATCGCGTTCATGCTCTCGGGCTTGATCATCGTCAGGATCGCGATCTTGCCCCGCCGCTCGACACTCAGAAACTCGCCCATCAAAATCTCTCCTGTTTCGCGGGCAGGCTATGCCTCGCGGATCATGGTTGCAAGCCAAGGATGACGACCGGACGCGCTCCGGCGCCCGGTTGTCTCAAGCCATATCAGCGAACCGCGCCACCTTCGCGCAAGGCTGCGATCCGGCCTGCGTCATATCCGAGGGTAGCGAGAACGGCATCCCCGTCTGCGCCCACAGCGGGGGCCGGGCGGGGCACATCGTTCGACGTTGCCGAATAGCGCGGTGCCGGTGCGGGCTGGATAGCGCCGCCAACCGTCAGGAAGGTCTCGCGCGCGACGTTATGCGGATGCTGCGGGGCTTCGGTCAGCGACAGGACCGGCGCAAAGCAAACATCTGTCATTTCCATGAGCGCACACCATTCGTCGCGGGTTTTCGTTGCGAACAGCGCGGTGAGCTTGTCCTTGAGCGGCCCCCATTGCGACGGGTCCATTTGCGGGTCGAAGGACGGATCCTTGTCGAGCCCGGTCTTCTCACGCAGCAGCGCATAGAATTGCGGCTCGATCGACCCGATTGAGATGAACTTGCCGTCCGAGCAGGTGTAGGTGTCGTAGAAATGGGCACCGGTATCGAGCATGTTGACACCGGGCTCGTCCTTGATGCGACCCGCAGCGAGGAAGCCCCAGGTCATGCCGGCGAGCAACGCCGAGCCGTCGGTCATCGCGCAATCGATCACCTGACCTTCGCCCGTCCTGGCGGCGTGAACCAGCGCGCTCGACATGCCGAAGGCGAGCATCATGCCGCCACCGCCGAAGTCGCCGACATAGTTGACCGGCGGCAGCGGCTTTTCACCTGCGCGCCCGACGGTGTGCAGCACGCCCGAAAGCGCGATATAGTTGATGTCGTGACCCGCGGCCTGCGAATAAGGACCGAACTGCCCCCAGCCGGTCATGCGGCCGTACACGAGCTTCGGATTGTCGGCGAGCAGCACCTCGGGGCCAAGGCCGAGGCGTTCCATCACGCCGGGACGGTAACCCTCGATGATGCCGTCGGCGCTTTTGCAGAGGTCGCGCGCGATCTGCACGGCCTCGGGATTCTTCATGTCGAGCGAGATCGAGGTGCGGTTGCGTGACAGCGGATCGCGCGGATCCATGAAGCCGCCGGGTCGATCGATGCGGATCACCTCGGCGCCATGGTCGGCCAGCATCATGCCGCAGAAAGGACCGGGGCCGATCCCCGCGAATTCGATGATGCGAATGCCCGTCAGCGGTCCTGCCATGTCTTGTCTCCCTATGCCCCTCAGGGCCTCTTCGAATGTTGCACTTATGTGCCGGTAAACTTCAAACTGTCCCCGAACTGTCAGACTATTGCAGTCGGCCTGTCACCCCGCGCGCCTATCGGGCCGTCATGGAACGGGGACCTATCGCACTCGACCGCCGCGGTTTCGCCAGGGGCCTGATGGCCGCCGCCTTTGCCGGTCTCGCGCTTCACAGCCGTCATGTCTCCGCCTCGATGCTCGCCGAAGGGCAGGGGTTCGGTACGCCGGTCCCCGATCCGGCGCGCATCCTCGACCTGCCACCGGGCTTTTCGTACCGGATTGTTTCGCAATATGGTCAGGCGATGAGCGACGGGCACAAGGTGCCCAACAGTGCCGACGGCATGGGCTGCACCGTGCTGCCCGACGGGCGGCTGTGCCTGATGCGCAATCACGAACTGGGCGCCGACGAACTCGACCATGGCGCCTGCGCGGTCGGCACCAGCGGCGCCGCGGCAGCGTTCGACTGTCTTCGCGGCGGCAATGGCGAGGCGCTGCCGGGCGGCGTGTCGACACTGATCCTCGATCCCGCGACGCTTGGGGTCGAGGAACAATATCTCTCGCTGGTCGGGACGATCCGCAACTGCGCAGGCGGCATGACTCCGTGGGGCAGCTGGTTGAGCTGCGAGGAAGATGTCTCGCGCGCCGGCAGCCGGCACGGTCAGGACCACGGATGGGTGTTCGAGATGCCGGTTGCGCCCGGTCGCCTCGTGGCGGCCGAGCCGATCCGCGCGATGGGCCGGTTCAATCACGAAGCGGCAATTTGCGACCCCGGAAGCGGTGCGATCTATATGACCGAAGACCGGCAGGACAGCCTCTTCTATCGCTTTCTGCCTGCGGTGCCGGGACAGCTTCGCACGGGCGGGCGCCTGCAGGCACTGGCGCTGGTGGATCAATCGCTGGCCGACACGCGCAACTGGTCGGGCAAAACGCTGGCGACCGGCGAGTGGCATGATGCCCGCTGGATCGACCTTGACGACGTCGAAAGCCCGAAGGACGATCTTCGCAAGCGCGGGGCGCGCAGCGGCGCGGCGATCTTCGCGCGCGGCGAGGGGGTGCATGGCGGCGAGGGCGAAATCTATTTCACCTGCACCTCGGGCGGTCCGGCGCGGCGCGGCCAGATCATGCGTTACCGCCCGTCGCCGGTCGAAGGAGCGGCAAGCGAGGCGGCGCAGCCGGGGAGGCTGCAACTGTTCGTCGAAACGACCGAGCCCGAGCATTTCAGCTTCGGCGACAATCTGACCGTCGCGCCCAACGGCGACCTGATTGTCTGCGAAGACCGGCGCGGCGCCCGGCCTGACAACTGGCTGCGCGGGGTCACGCCGGACGGAAAGGTTTATCCCTTCGCCCGGGTGACGGCCGCGACCAAGGTTTCGGGCGTGTGCTTCGCGCCCGACGGCAAGACGATGTTCCTCAATCTCTACAGCCCGGCACGGACGATCGCCGTGCGCGGGCCGTTCTGAGGGAACGCGATCAGACACGCTCGATGATGATCGCCGGCGCCATGCCGCCCGCGGCGCACATGGTGACGAGGCCGTAGCGACCGCCCGAACGCTCGAGTTCGTCGAGCGCTGTACCGATCAGGATCGAACCCGTCGCGCCGATCGGATGGCCGAGCGCCATCGAGCCGCCGTTGATATTCACCTTCTCGCGATCGAGATCGAGATCGCGGATGAACTTCTCTGCGACGACCGAGAAAGCCTCGTTGATTTCCCAGACGTCGATGTCGTCCTTGGTCAAGCCCGCCTTTTCAAGAACCTTCTTCGCTGCGGGAACCGGAGCATTCAGCATCAGCGTCGGGTCGTCGCCGATATTGGCATAGGCAACGATGCGTGCGCGCGGCTTCAGCCCGTTCTTCTCGGCATATTCCTTCGAGGTCAGCAGTACCGCCGCCGCTCCGTCGACCACACCCGACGAATTGCCGGCATGGTGGAAGTGCTGGATTTCGAGGTCGGGATAGCGGCGGTTGATCTGCTTGCGGAAGGTGACGCCGCCACCGAGGTCGAAGTCGGCGAGCGCCGCGAAGCTCGGCTTGAGCGAGGCAAGGCCTTCGGCGGTCGTTTCGGGCCGCGGGAATTCTTCCCGGTCAAGTGCGACGCTGCCGTCGGGATTGAGCACCGGCACGACCGACTTGGCGAAACGGCCTTCCTTGATGGCGCGGTCGGCGCGCTGCTGGCTGACGAGCGCCAGCGCGTCGAGAGCTTCGCGGCTGATGCCTTCGATCGTCGCGATCGCGTCGCCGCAAACACCCTGGTTCGATTGCGGATGCAGTTCGTCGAGTGCCTCGTGACCCGAACCCATCAGGCGCGGCGGCAGGCCGGCGTTGGCCTGTTCGGCGGCATAGGCGCTGGTGTAGCTCATCATCTCGGTCCCGCCGGCGATGACGCAATCTTCCATGCCGCTCATGACGGTCGCTGCCGCGAAGTTCACGACGCTGATGCCGCCGCCGCAGAAGCGGTCGAGCGTCGTGCCACTGGCCTTGATATCATAACCCGCCGAAAGCGCCGCCATGCGGCCGAGATCGCCGCCCTGCTTGCCGTTCTGCGAGGAGGTCGACCAGACGATGTCGTCGACGGTCGCGGTGTTGAGGTTGTTGCGATCGCGGATCGCGCCGAGCACGGTCGCCGCGAGGTGCTGGGGGTGCAGATGCGAGAGCGCGCCTTTTCCGGGCTTTCCGATCCCGCGCGGGGTGCGGACGGCGTCGATGATGTAGGCTTCAGCCATGGAAGGTTCCTTTCGTGGAGACTTTCGAAGATCGTAGGTCGATTGAAAAGCGGGTCGTCGGGGAGCTTAACGGGGGGCCATGCGGATGGCGCCGTCGAGGCGGACGGCCTGGCCGTTGAAATAGGTGTTACGCACCATTTCCATGGCGAGGCTGGCATATTCCTCGGCCTTGCCGAGCCGCTTGGGGAAGGGGACCGACGCCTCGAGGCTCTCCTTCACCTTCGGGTTCATATTGTTGAGCAGCGGCGTTCCGAACACGCCGGGCATGATCGAATTGACGCGGATGCCAAGGTCCATCAGGTCGCGCGCCATCGGCAGGACAAGGCCGTTCACGCCCGCTTTCGCCGAACCGTAGATCACCTGCCCGATCTGGCCGTCCTGCGCCGCGACCGAGGCCGTCAGCACGATCGCGCCGCGCTCGCCGTCCTCCAGCTCGGGGAGCGTCGCCATGCCTTCGGCCGAGATCGACGCGACGCGGTAGCTCGCGGTCAGGATGCCTTCGACGCCATAGGCGTAGTCGGCTGTCGGCGTGCGGCGGTACCCGCCCGCTTCTTTGTCGTAAGCGAGCGTCTTGCCGCGGCGCGAGGTCATTGCGCAATGGACGCAGACGCGCTCCTGCCCATGAGCGGCGCGTGCCTTGCCATAGCCGTCGAGAACCGACTGTTCGTCGGTGATGTCGACATGGACGAACAGTCCGCCGATCGACTGCGCGACTTCCTCGCCCAGCGTGTCGTTGATGTCGAAGATCGTCACCTTCACGCCGGCGGCGGCGAGCGCTTCGGCCGTCGCGCGGCCAAGGCCGGAAGCACCGCCGGTGACAACGGCAGCCGTATTCGGGTCGAGTTTCATGGGGAGGCTCCTCAGGCTGGAATCTGGTTGAACGGCACGCCCTTGTCGGGGCGATGATCCTGCGGCAGCCCGAGGATCCTTTCGGCGATCGTATTGAGCAGCGTTTCGTCGGATCCACCGGCGATGCGTCCGGTCGGCGCGTTGATCCAGCTCGTCGCCCAGTCGTCCTTGGGCGAGAGATGCTCGTCGAACAGGAAGGCATCGGTGCCTTGCAGGTCGAGCGCGAGTTCTGACAGCTTCTGGCGCGATCGCACGGCGACCAGCTTGTTGAGCGAACCCTCGGGCCCCGGCGTCATCCCTGCCTGCATCATCAGCCGTGCACGACGGTTGATCGAGTCCAGCCCGGCGCGCATCGCATAGTTGCGCGCGATCTGCTGGCGGATACGGCCATCCTCGATCGCCGGCTTGCCGTTGAGGGTGAGTTCCTTCGCCAGATCGACGAACAGGTCGAGGTGCGGACCGAAGCCGGCGCTGTCGGTCGCGACATAGCGTTCGATCATCAGTGTCGTCAGCGCGACCGCGAAGCCGCCGCCGACGGGCGACATGCGGTGGTCGTCGCTGATCTTCACATCGTCGAAGAACACTTCGTTCACATGGCTGTCGCCACCCGCCAGCTTGATCGGACGCACTGTGACGCCCGGCGCCTTCATATCGACCCAGAAGTAGGTGAGGCCCTTGTGCTTGGCGACGGTCGGGTCGGTCCGCACGACGATGACGCCATAGTCGCTATATTGCGCCCAGCTGGTCCAGACCTTCTGTCCGTTGATTTTCCAACCGTTTCCATCGGTTTCGGCGCGGGTACGGAGGCCGGCGAGATCGGTGCCGCCGGAGGGTTCGGAGAAGAGCTGGCACCAGATCTCCTCGCCCTTCAGCGCCTTTATGACACGCTCCTTCACAAATTCCCGGTCGCTGCCGAACTGCATCAGGACCGGTACCGGCATGCCGAGCGAAATGCCGAAATAGACGTTCGGGAAGCCGTGCTTCATCTCCTCGGCTTCGAACGTGATCTTCTCGATATGACCGAGGCCCTGGCCACCCAGCTCGGTCGGCCAGTTGATGCCGGCAAAGCCCGCGTCGAATTTTGCGCTCTGATACCGGCGGCCGAGTGCCAGATCCTCTTCGACGGTCAGGCCTTTTCGTGCCGCCTTGCCGAATTGCGGGACGACGGACTCGCACCATGCTGCGGCCTTGGCGCGCCAGGCTTCGAGATCGCTCATGCGGCTTCTCCTGCGAGGCGGTCGACCAGCACATCTTCCCAGAAGAGGCTGCTCCCCTGTTCGAGCGCCAGCGTGCGCGCACGGCGCATGTGGAGGTGGAGCCCGATCTCCCACGTCACGCCGATCCCGCCGTGAATCTGGACGCAGTCGCGCGCCGCGGTGTCATAGGCTTCGGTCGCGGACAGCCGTGCTGCGGCGGCAGCGGTGATGAAATCGGGCTGGCCTTCGCGCGATGCGGCGTGGACGCAGTTCGCGCGGGCCAGTTCGACGAGGCCATAAAGTTCGGCGATCCGGTGCTTGATCGACTGAAAGGCGCCGATCGGCTGGCCGAACGCCTTGCGCGTCACGGCATAGTCGCGCGCGACCTCCATCAGCGCTTCGGCGCCGCCCGTCTGTTCGTGCGCGGTTACCACCGCTTGCAGCGAGAGAATGCCAAGCGCGGCGGCTCGTGCAGCTTCGCCGACCACCAACGTTTCGGCGGGCGTCGCCGCAAAGGCTATATCGGCGATGCACCGGCTGTTGTCGAAGCTTTCGACCACGCTCCGCCCGACGCCCGAAAGATCGGCAAGTGCAAGCACCGGCATGCCGGGGCCATTGGCGAAAACCAGCGCGACGTCAGCGAACAACCCGCCCGATACGCCTGCTGCGACCCCATCGAGCCGGTCATCCGTCAGCGTGACGACAGGCTGCTCAGGCAGGGGGGCCGGTCCCGAGGCAAAAGCGACTGCACCGATCGCTTCGCCGCCAGCCAGCGCGGGAAGCCACCGCGCCTTTTGCGCGTCGCTTCCGTAAAGCTCGATGGCTTTGGCGACGCCAAAGCTTGAGGTGAGGAACGGCGCGCCGCTCAGCGTGCGACCCGCCTGATGCGCGATAAGGCCCAGCTCGACCAGGCCCAGCGCGAGCCCGCCATGTTCCTCTGGAAGAGCAAGGGCGGTCCAGCCCTGTTCCTTCGCCATGGCCCAGAAGCCGTCGTGATATTTCCCGCTCGACTGCAGTAGCGGCAGCAGGTCGTCCTTGTTCATCCGCGCTTCGAGCGCTCGCCGCGACTCGGTCGCGATCGCTTCCTGCCCTTCGTCGTACAAAATCGACATCGGCCTGCTTCCTCTTCCTTGTCGTTTTTCGCCATCATCCGGACGTTAACGTAAACGTCAAGTGTTTTGACGTTACGGCTCGATGACAATCAACTGGCGCCTGTATCAGGCGAGGCCTGCCTTCCAGTCGCGCTTGATCTTCTTCGCGAGGCTCCATTTGTGGACCTCGGTCGGGCCGTCGTAGATACGGAAGGCGCGAACCTCGCGGAACACCTGCTCGACGATCGTCTTGTCGGTGACGCCGGTGCCGCCCATGACCTGAACGCAGCGGTCGGCGATGCGCATCAGCGCTTCCGACACCGCGACCTTCGCCATCGAGCTTTCGGCGGTGCCGAGCGAGCCGGTGTCGAGAACGCCCGCACACCAGTCGATCATCAACTCGGCCTGTTTGATGTCGATCAGGTTTTCGGCAAGCATGAAGCCGACGCCTTCATGGTCGATCAGCGGCTTGCCGAACGCAATGCGGCGGTTCGCATAGTCGGTCGCGATCTCGTTCGCCCGGATGCACGCGCCGAGCCAGCGCATACAATGCGACAGACGCGCGGGCGACAGGCGCACCTGCGCATAGCGAAAGCCTTCGCCCGCTTCGCCAAGCATCTGGTCGGCAGGAATGCGAAGGTTGTCGATCGTCAGCGTCGCATGGCCGCCCGGCATCGAGCTGTCGATGGTGTTCGGGACATCGTCGATGCGGATTGCCGGATCGGGCAGGTCGACAAGGAACATGCATGCGCCTTGCTCGGCCTTTGCCATCACGATGCCGACGCGGGCGCCTTGCGCCCCGGTGATGAAGGTCTTGCGGCCGTTGACGACCCAGTGATTGCCATCGGGGTGACAGGTCGTCTGCATCATCGACGGGTCGGAGCCCGCGCCGCCCTCGTCGGCAGGCTCGGTCATGAAGAAGGCCGAGCGAACACGACCTTCGACCATCGGTTTCAGGAAGCGTTCCTTGAGTTCGGGGCTGCCTTCCTTGCCGAGCAGATACATATTGCCTTCGTCGGGGGCCATGGTGTTGCAGGCGAGGGGGCCGAGCGGCGACAGGCCGCTCCTGATCAGGACGATCGCGGTCTCGCGCTGGTTCAGATGGCTGCCGTCGCTCAGGATATGCGGCGTGAGAACCCCCGCATCGCGCGCGTGCTCGCGCATCTCCATCACGAGATCGTCGGTGGGTGCGCCATGATGGTCGCGGCGGGGATCCTTTTCGAAGGAGACGACCGTTTCGCGGACAAAGGCTTCTACCCGCGCTGCAATTGCCAGCGCCCGATCCGATATGCCTTCGTTCGTCGTCATGCCGATTCCCTTCACTGCCTATGCAATCGCTCAACCCGACGTTGACGTAAGCGTCAAGTTAATTCATGTGCAAAGCCGATGCTGCCGTAAGGGCAATAATAATAGGGAAGGACGAGGAATGGCTTTCAAGACGCGTATTACCGAGATGCTGGGCATTGAGCACCCGATCGTCCAGGGCGGTATGCAGAGCGTCGGCTATGCCGAACTGGCGAGCGCCGTCTCCAATGCTGGCGGGCTCGGTATCCTGACCGCGCTGACCCAGCCGAGCCCCGAAGCGCTGCGCGAGGAGATCGAACGCTGCCGTGCGATGACCGACAAGCCCTTCGGTGTGAACATGACCGTCTTTCCGACGATCAACGCGCCTGACTACAAGGCCTATGCGCAGGCTATCATCGACGGCGGCGTGAAAATTGTCGAGACGGCGGGCACTCAGGCGGTCCGCGAGATCTGGGAAATGCTGAAGCCGCATGGCGTCGTCATTCTCCATAAATGCACGGCGGTTCGCCACGCACTGTCCGCCGAGCGGGCGGGCTGCGATATCATCTCGATCGACGGATTCGAGTGCGCTGGCCATCCGGGCGAGGACGATATTCCCGGGCTGATCCTTATCCCCGCGGCGGCCGACAAGGTGAAGATCCCGATGCTGGCCTCGGGCGGCTTCGGTGACGGCCGCGGCCTCGTCGCCGCGTTGTCGCTTGGCGCAGAAGGGATCAACATGGGCACGCGCTTCTGTGCGACGGCGGAAGCGCCGATCCATGACAATGTGAAGCAGGCTTACGTCGACAATGACGAGCGCGGCAGTTTCCTGATCTTCCGGAGCCTGAAGAATACGGCACGTGTCGGCAAGAGCGCGGTTTCCGAAGAGGTCGTTCGACGTCTCGCGCAACCCGACGCGACCTTTGCCGATGTCGCCGAACTTGTGAACGGCAAGGCCGGACGCGAACTGCTCGAGACCGGCGATCTCGACAAGGGTGTCTTCTGGGCGGGGATGGTGCAGGGGCTGATCCACGACATCCCGACGTGCCGCGAGTTGATCGACCGCATCATCGGCGAGGCGGAATCGATCCTCGATCAGCGGCTCGCGGGCTTTCGCCGCTGACCGGGGACGCCCGAAAAGAGGCGGAGCCGGCTTGGCCGGCTCCGCCGGGGCTCCTAGTCGAAAAGTTCCTCCAGAAAGGATTTCCGGCGCTTGGGATATCCCTTGTGATACCCGCCGTGCCGGTTGTCCCAGCCGGCTTGCGGCGCCTGTTGCGGGTAGGAGGGCTGCTGAGCCGGCGCCGCGGGCGCTTCGGCAGCGGTGCTGCGCTCGATGATCTTGTCGAGCTCGCCGCGATCGAGCCACACGCCGCGGCACTGCGGGCAATAGTCGATCTCGACCCCCTGACGGTCGCTCATGGCGAGCGGAACCTTGCACACCGGGCAGGGCATGCCCACAGCCGGCCCGGTCATTGCGATACCCCCTTGCGGCCCCGAAGTCGCATCGGTTGCCGCCCGAAGGCTGTTGCGGAAAATGAATATGCCATCACATAACTCCCAGTTGTGATCCAACCGGGGTGTCGACGTGGCAAGTGCATGAAACTGGTCGAGCCACATCGAGATTCCCCGATGCGGTCCGACATCACGATCCCGGGATCGCCAGAGGGGCCCGGCCCGCCCTGTAAACATAGAGGCTGCATTCCGGAATTCAACGGGATGTGCCCGACACCATTTCACCTTGTCGCGCGGGAACGTCGCTTCGACATGCGGACGTTGTTGCGAGGCACGTCACTGCTGCCGCGTTGTGGAAAGCCGCCGATTCAGGGGCGAAGGATGGTGAGCCCTGCTGGGTTCGAACCAGCGACCTACTGATTAAAAGTCAGTTGCTCTACCGACTGAGCTAAGGGCCCGACGCAGCGCCGAAAGGTCCGGCGCCCGAAGTGAGCCGCCGCCCTAGTGCGCCTCGGCGTTCGGGTCAACCGGCTTGGGGCGGATAAGGCGCGCGGCGAGCTGGCGAACGGTTCGCGCGCTGAGCGGATGGCGCCAGTCGGGCGCGATCGCGCGCAGGGGGCCGAGGACGAAGGCGCGTTGCTGCATTGCCGGATGCGGGATCGTAAGCCCGGCTTCGCTCCACACCCCGCCCGACCAGAGCAATATGTCGAGGTCGAGCGTCCGCGCGCTCCACCGCTGGCCGGTGCGGCGACCGAATGCGCTTTCGACCTCGTGCAGCCGTTCGAGCATCTCGGGCGGACTCAGCGGCGACGCGACGAGTGCGACGGCATTGGCGTAGCGCCGACGCGACGGGCCGATCGGATCGCTCGCGATGATCGGGCTGACATCCATGGGCTCGATGTCGTCGCTTTCGAGAGCGGAGAGTGCGGCAAGCAAGACCTGCCGGGGATCGCCATGGCGCGCGTGGCGACGGTTCGAGCCGAGGCCGATGGCATACAGGGGCAAGGGCGTTGCGCTGGTCATGGGCCTGCGCCTATCGCAGCACGGTGGAGATTGTAAGCCCCTTGCCCGGAACCGAGCCGCCGCGGAACTGCGCGCGCTGCCCGCGGCTGGTGGCGTTTCGCCACGAATGTCAGGCGGAATATCCAGGCTGGTGGAACGCGCCTGTCTATGCCTTCGGCGATCCGGAAGCATGGCTGGCTTTCGCCGGGCTGGCACCGGGGAAGCACGGCGCGAACCGCACTGGACGTCCGTTCACCGGCGACTATGCGGGCGACCTGCTGTTTGCGACGCTCGCCGAATTCGGGCTCAGTCGCGGGACCTATGATGCCCGCGTCGATGACGGATTGACGCTGGACGGCGCGATCATCGTCAACAGCGTCAAATGCCTGCCGCCACAGAACAAGCCGACACCGAAGGAGATCGCGAACTGCCGGCCCTTCTTCGAGACGCAGCTTGCCGCACTGCCGTCGGTAAGGGTCGTGATCGCGCTAGGCCGCATCGCGCACGACGCAGCCTTGCGCGCAGCGGGTGTCCGGCTGGCCGAATATCCCTTCGCGCATGGCGCGGTGCACGCGCTGCCCGACGGCCGCCATCTGGTCGATAGCTATCATTGCTCGCGCTACAACACGAACACCGGACGGCTCACTGCGGAAATGTTCGCGGAGGTGTTTCGCATCGCACTGCGCCTGCGCGATCAGACGAGCGGGCGGAATTCCTCGACCACGGCGCGATAGAGCTGGCGTTTGAACGGCACGATGAGCTTTTCCAGCTCGTCGAGCTCGGCCCAGCGCCATGACCGGAATTCCTGGTGCTTAGTTGCGATGTTGACGTCGCTGTCCTCGCCCATGAAGCGCATCAGGAACCAGAACTGGCGCTGGCCGCGATATTTGCCGCCCCACATCTTGCCCATCAGATGGTCGGGCAGGTCATAGAAATGCTCGGTCTTGCTGCGCGCGATGATCTCGACCAGCCCGCCGTGGACGCCGGTTTCCTCACCCAGCTCACGGATCGCTGCTTCCTCGGCATCTTCGCCGGGGTCGATCCCGCCCTGTGGCATCTGCCAGGCTTCGGAAGACGAATCGAGGCGCTGGCCGACAAAGATGCGGCCATCGCGGTTCGCCAGCATCACGCCGGCGCAGGGGCGGTAGGGGAGATTCTCGTCACTCATGCGGTGGCTTCGGTGACGAGCGCCTTCAAAGCTGTCAAGGCGCCGCGGATGTCATCCTTTGCGCTCGGGATCGCCTGCGACAGGTTGATATAGCCGTGGATGGTGCCCGCGCCCTCGCGATAGACGGTCGTCACGCCGGCTTCGACGAGTTTCGCGGCATAGGCGCGGCCTTGGTCGCGCAGCGGGTCGAGTCCGGCGGTCGTCAGCACCGTCGGCGGCATGCCTTCGGCGGGGAAATCGAGCGGCGAGGCGCGATAATCGGCAGGATCGGCAGCATAATTGTTGCCGAACCAGGTCATGCTGCCCTGCGTCAGCAGATGGCCCTCGCCGAAATCGCGATAGCTCTGCCAGTCGTCGTGCGTCGTTACGGCCGGGTAGATGGGATGAATTGCCAGCACCGGCTTCGACGCCGGATTGTCGCGCAGCGTCAGCGCGGTCGCGATGGTCAGGTTGCCGCCAGCGCTCTCGCCGGCCAGTACGAGCCCGGTGCAAGGAATATTGTCGGCGACCCAGCGTGTCGCTGCTTCGCAATCGATCGGCGCAGCGGGGAAGGGGTGCTCGGGCGCAAGCCGGTAATCGACCGCGATCACGGGCATATCGAGCTGGCGCGCGGCTTCGGCGCACCAGCCGTCGTGCGTGTCCAGATCGCCGATCACCCAACCGCCGCCGTGATAGAAAACCATGACGGGTCCGGCCTCACGATCGGGACGATTGTCATAGAGGCGGATCGGGATGTCGCCCGCCGGACCCGGGATGGTGCGATCTTCCACTTTCGCGATTTCGCCGCGCGGACTGTCGGCCATCTGCGCCATCACGCGGAACGTCTCGCGCGCGCCCTCGGGCGGCAGCTCTTCCATCTTCGGCCCTTCCTGCGCGTTGAGGAAAGCGAGAAAGGCGGCCACATCGGGGCGGGTATAGTGGGTCGGTCCGTCGGTCATCCTGTCCATCCCTTATCTGTTATGCGAGCTTGCTATTCGGCATCGGCGGCGCAAATTCAATCGCGAAATGAAACCCACCCTGCGGTCATCCTTTGCGGCGCACAATTTTTTCTGAATTGCGACAATCCGCGCACAGGCCTAGGCCACAGTCACAGGTTCGCAAAATTCAAAGGCAGATACAGAAAATGGCGACAGCGGTAGAGGACCGGGCCGACAATCGGCAGTCCCCCCTTTCGGACGCAGTGGTAGTCAGATTTGCAGGCGACAGCGGCGACGGGATGCAGCTGACCGGCGGTCAGTTCACCTTGTCCTCGGCGCTTGCGGGTAACGACTTCGCGACCTTCCCGGATTTCCCGGCGGAGATCCGGGCGCCGCAGGGAACGCTGTTCGGCGTTTCGGCTTTCCAGATCAATTTCGGCTCGTCGGCCATCGAGACCGCGGGCGACGCGCCCGACGTTCTGGTTGCGATGAACCCGGCGGCGCTCAAGACGAACGTGCCGCAGCTGAAGCAGGGCGGGCTGATCATCGCCGACGAGGGCGAGTTCAACGATCGCAACCTCGCCAAGGCGAAATACGACACCAATCCCCTCGAGGACGACAGCCTCGCCAAATGGCAGCTCCTGAAGCTCAATATCAGCCAGCTGACGATGGATGCGGTGAAGCCCTTCGGTCTCGGCAACAAGGAAGCGCTGCGCTGCAAGAACATGTGGACGCTGGGGCTCGCGCTCTGGATGTTCGACCGCGACCGGCAGCCGCTGATCGACTGGCTGAACGGCAAGTTCGCGAAGGATCCCAACCTTGCTGCCGCCAACGTTGCGGCGCTGAATGCCGGCCACGCCTATGGCGAGACCGCCGAACTCGCGGGTCCGCTCAAGCAGCATCATGTCGATCCCGCGCCGGTTGCGCCCGGCCTCTATCGTACGCTGACCGGCGCAGAGGGCATCGCGCTTGGCCTCGTGGCGGGTGCGCAGCTTGCGAAGCTGCCGATGTTCTTCGGTGGCTATCCGATCACACCTGCATCGGCGATCCTGCATCACCTCTCGCGGCTCAAGGAATATGACGTCACGACCTTCCAGGCCGAAGACGAGATCGCGGCGATCTGCTCGGCGATCGGGGCAAGCTATGGCGGTTCGTTGGGTGTTACCAGCTCGTCGGGGCCCGGCATCGCGCTGAAGGGCGAGGCCATGGGCCTTGCGATCATGACCGAATTGCCGCTCGTCATCGTCAATTCGCAGCGTGGCGGCCCCTCGACGGGGCTGCCGACCAAGACCGAACAGTCGGACCTTTATCAGGCGGTCTATGGCCGCAACGGTGATGCGCCGATGCCGGTCATTTCGGCACGGTCACCCGGTGACGCGTTTGAATGCGCGATCGAGGCGGTGCGGATCGCGGTGCAGTACATGACCCCGGTAATGCTGCTCACCGACGGCTATATCGCCAATGCCGCCGAACCATGGGCAGTGCCCGATCTCGCGACCTATGACGCCTTCCCGGTCGAATTCCTGACCGAAGTTCCCGAAGGCGGTTTCAAGCCATATGGTCGTGATGAAAATCTCAAGCGTCCGTGGGTCAAACCCGGCACGCCCGGCTTGCTCCACCGTATCGGCGGGATCGAGAAGGAAATCGACACCGGCCACATCAACTATTCGCCGGCCAACCATCAGGCGATGACCGATATCCGCAAGGACAAGATCGACGGCATCAAGGTGCCCGACCAGATCGTCGAACTCGGTGCCGAGGGCGGCAAGCTCGCGGTCGTCGGCTGGGGCTCGACCTTCGGCCCGATCCATCAGGCGGTGCGCCGTAAGCGCGCCGAGGGCAAGGATGTCAGCCACGTCCACATCCGACACATCTGGCCGCTGCCGGCCAATCTCGGCGAGTTGCTCAAGAGCTTCGACCGGGTGATCGTGCCCGAAATGAACACCGGGCAGCTCAAGACCGTGCTGCGCGACCAGTATCTGGTCGACGCCAAGCCCGTGAACAAGGTGTCGGGCCAGCCCTTCACCATCGCCGAAATCGAAGCCGCCATCGAAGGAGCGCTCGCATGAACGAGATGACCACCATCGCGCGCACCACGACGCTCAAGGATTGGGAAACCGATCAGGAAGTCCGCTGGTGCCCGGGCTGCGGCGACTATGCGATCCTGAAGGCGGTGCAGCGCACGATGCCCGAAATCGGCACGGCGCCCGAGAATACCGTGTTCATCAGCGGCATCGGCTGCTCGTCGCGCTTCCCCTATTATATGGAAACCTATGGCTTCCATACGATCCACGGCCGCGCGCCCGCGTTCGCCACGGGGCTGAAGCTTGCCAACCCGAACCTCGACATCTGGATCGTCACCGGCGACGGCGACGGGCTGTCGATCGGCGGCAACCACACGATGCACCTGATCCGCCGCAATCTCGATTGCCAGATCATGCTGTTCAACAACGAGATCTATGGCCTGACCAAAGGGCAGTACTCGCCTACCAGCCGCGTCGGGACGACCAGCCCGTCGACGCCCTATGGCTCGGTCGATCGCCCGGCGCAGCCCGCGGCGTTTGCGCTTGGCGCCGGGGCACGCTTCGTCGCGCGCGGCTTTGACGTGTCGAAGGAACTGCCGAACGTGCTGAAGGCGGCGCATGCCCACAAGGGTGCGGCCTTCATCGAGATTTTCCAGAACTGCATCGTCTACAACAAGGATGTGTTCGAGGATTTCGCAGCGCCGAAGGGTGCCGAGGACCGTCAGCTCTGGCTGAAGCAGGGTGAGCCGATGCTCTATGCCAAGGGCACCAAGGGCATCGCGCTCGACGCAGAAGAGCTTCACCTGAAGACGGTCGACGTCGTCGACGGCGACTGGGAAGCTGCGGGTGTGATCGTCCATGATGTGACGAATCGCAGCGTCGCGCATATGCTCGTCGAGATGCGCTTCGGCGAGTTCCCGATGGCGCTGGGCGTGCTCTATGACGACCCGCGCCCGACCTTCGAGGCCGACGTCGTCCGCCAGAACAAGGCGGCGGCCGAAGGCAAGACGGCGAACCTCCAGAACCTGCTGAAAAAGGGGCAAACCTGGACGGTGACCGAAGGCGGTCCCGAACTGTGAGGCCAGGGCGGGCAAAGCTGACGCTTTGCTCCGCCGCTCTTTTGATGTTCGCCGCGCCATCATCGGGTGCGCAGCAAGCTCCGGCCCCGCGCCAGTCCTATTCGCTCGTCGTGGCGCAGGCGGTGGATTCGGCTCAGTCGACGATTGCGCTGCCTTGTCCGGAGGCAACGGTTTGCGTCGACAATCTGTCGTTCGGATCTTTCATCCAGGGGAGGACGTTGGCCGGACCCGAAGTGGGCGAGAAATTCGGTGCGGCGATTGCCACCCACCTGCGGCTTCGCGATCAGCCAATGATGATGATTGTCGAAAACCGGGAGGACGGCAGCAAATATGTGCGGGCCTTCATGCGCGCGTCGCAAAGCGGCGGGCGCGCCTGCATGAGCCGGCTCGAGTTCGAACCGCTCGACTTTCACCCGACCGGTGCCGACATCGCCGTCGACGATAATCAAATATGCGCGGCCACGCCGCCCGTCGTCTCCTCGACGAGGACGATCGCGGTGCCTGCATCTGCGATCGGCTCCGCCGATCTCCGGAAACCGGAAGATGGCGCACGCTTTACACTTGAACCCGAAGGCAGTTCGGGACCCGTCATTCTTGCGCTGATCGAGACGGAGCGCGGCTATCCGAACGGCGACTGGTATTGCGAGCCTGACCCCGATCCGGAAAGCATCTGTCTGGGTGCCAGCATCGTGATCCACCCGGGGGCCGTTGTGCGCGAATATGGTGGAAGCGCCAATGTCGACCCCGACTGGCGCGCCGCCAAATTCAAGCAGATCGGTGCCCATGCGGTTCGCTGGGTCGAAGGCGGACGCTGGCTCGCGGTGATCGAGCAGACCGATGCCGATTATTATTACATCCAGTGGAAGACTGACGCGAGCAATGGTCGTTTCTGCCTGCCTCAGATGTTGGTCGACCATTATCGACTTCAGGCGAGACCTGATTTCAAGCTCAACGAGGCGGGCGATCGCTGCTATCCGGTAAGCCTGTCGGGTCGACGGTGAACCGATCGCGCGTTTCTGGGTGAGAAAATTTGGACAATCTGACGCACAGCCTCGTTGGCGCAATTCTCGGACAGATCGGGCTCAAGAAGAAAACCGGCCTTGCGATGCCGACGCTGATCATCGCGGCGAACCTGCCCGATATCGACGCCGCATGTGCGGTTTATGGCGTCGAATCGCTGTCGATGCGGCGCGGGATTACTCATGGGCCGATTGCGCTGCTCGTGCTGCCGCTGATCCTCTGGGCGCTGATGATCGCTTTCGACCGCTGGCAGGATCGGCGAGGGAAGCGGCCCGCAGGGCGCCTGCCGATCGACAAGGGCTGGCTGCTCGCGCTCGCCTATATAGGTTGTCTCAGCCACCCGGCGCTCGACTGGCTCAACAATTACGGCGTTCGCCTGCTCGAACCATTCAGCCATCGCTGGTTTTATGGCGATACGCTGTTCATCATCGACCTGTGGATATGGCTGGCGCTCGGCGTGTCGGTGTGGCTGTCGTTGCGCCGTGAACGGCAGGGAGGTGCGAACTGGACGCGCCCGGCGTGGATCGGCTTCACTGCCGTCTGCGCCTACATTTTCGCGAATGGTCTGATCACCGGCGCGGCGGAGCGCACAACTACTGCGGCGCTGATCGCCAGCGGGCACAAGGACCCGCTCGTCGTCGCGAGCCCGCCGCCGCTTGCCTTCTGGACGCGCGACGTCTTCTGGCGCGACGCTGATCGTTACGGCAGCGGGTCCTTCACGCCGGGCGTAGGGGGCAATCTGGATATCAGCGGTAAACCGACGGGAATGGACGATCCGCGCGTTGCGCTATGGAGCAAGGGCGACCCCGCTGCACGTGCTTTCCTGTTCTGGACACGGATGCCGGTCCTCGAACCCGATGGTGACGCGATCGTGCTGCGCGACCAGCGCTACATGCAACCTTTGGCGCGTGACCGCTTTACCGTTCGTGTGACGAAGCCTGACACCGCAAGCCCATCCGAATGATCGCGCCGACGATCGTCTGGTTTCGCCGCGACCTTCGCCTGTCGGATCAGGCCGCGCTTGCAGCGGCCGCAGCGGCGGGTCCGGTCGTCCCGGTCTATATCCTCGACGATGAAACGCCGAAGCATCGCGCAATGGGCGCGGCATCGCGCTGGTGGCTGCATCATAGCCTCGCCAGTCTCGATGAAAGCCTGCGCGAGAAGGGATCACGGCTGATTCTACGTCGCGGCAAATGCGATGAACAACTGGCTGACATCGCAAGGGAAACGGGCGCAACGCAGGTGCATTGCCTCCGCCACTATGAGCCGTGGTGGCGCAATGCCGAGCGTGCGGTCGCAAAGCAACTCGATCTCGTCTGCCACGACGGTAATTATCTCGCGCCGCCGGGGGCGGTGACGACGGGCAGCGGCGGACTCTACAAGATCTACACGCCCTTCTGGCGCGCATTGAAGGAACGGATGCCGCCTTCCGCTGCAACCAACCGGCCTCGCAAGATCGAGGTCCCCGAAAAATGGCCAAAATCGGACAGTCTCGTCGACTGGGATCTGCTCCCGTCGAACCCGGATTGGGCCAAGGGCTTCGCCGCCGAATGGACGCCGGGCGAGGCGGGTGCCCGCGAACGCGTCACCGATTTCGTCGACGGAGCGCCCGACTATGACAGGCGCCGCAATCTGCCGTCAGAAGAGGGAAGTTCGCGCCTGTCGCCGCACCTGCATTTCGGGGAAGTGTCGCCTGCCCATATCTGGCACCGCCTTGCGGATGCTGGGGGCTCGGTCGACGTCTTTCTCTCCGAAGTCGGTTGGCGCGACTATGCGCAGAATATCATCCTGCAATTTCCGGATTATGGCGGTCGAAGCGCACGCGAGGGCTTCGATCATATGCCGTGGCGCACGGGAAGGCAGGCTGACGACGACCTGAAACGCTGGCAGCGCGGACAGACCGGCTATCCGATCGTCGATGCCGGGATGCGCCAGCTCTGGGCAACCGGCTGGATGCACAATCGGGTGCGCATGATAGCGGCCAGTTTCCTCATCAAGCATCTGCTGATTGATTGGCGCCAAGGCGAACAATGGTTCTGGGATACGCTGGTCGACGCCGACTATGGCAACAACAGCGTCAACTGGCAGTGGGTCGCGGGGACCGGCGTCGACTCGAACATGTTCCCGCGCATCATGGCGCCCCTGACGCAGTCGGAGAAGTTCGAGGCGGCGGACTATATTCGCGACTGGGTGCCTGAACTCGCCCATCTCGACGACCGGGCAATCCACGATCCCGATGAGGCTGGCCGGCGGCCCGATACCTATCCTGCGAAAATCATTGGGCATCGCGAGGCCCGCGCCCGCGCGCTCGCGGCGTATGACGTCATGAAGGCGCACGACAACTGATTGTCAGAGCGCCGCATTTGCGGCAGGACGTGGGTATGAACACGCATGTCAGTCCCCGCCGCGGCAAGGAGTTGCTACGCGCAGACCGGGCCTTCCGCTCGGGCGGGGGGCTTGCGCGACTCATGGCGCGCCTGCCCGAAGGCTTCTTCCACGGCCAGCTCGACAAGATCGACAATGGTCTCGCGTTCGGCACGCTCGAAGGGCATCTGCCCGACGGCAGCGTGCGCATCCTCGGCGGCCGCGGGAAGGGGCCGACTGCGGTCGTCCATCTTCACCATTGGGCGGCGCTGGTCCGGCTCGCGCTATCGGGTTCCGTGGGCTGGTATCGTGCGTGGGAAGCCGGCGAATGGTCCTCGCCGGACCCCGTTCCGCTGTTCGACCTTTTCATGCGGAACGGCGAGACGCTGGGCAATGCCGGGCGCTCGCGCGGGCCGCTGCGCTGGCTGAACCGGTTGTCGCACTTTCTGAACCGGAACAGCCGGGCCGGCGCGCGCCGCAACATCCATGCGCACTATGATCTTGGCAACGACTTCTACCGCCTCTGGCTCGATAGCGGGATGAATTATTCGAGCGCGCTTTTCACCGATGCCGGCATGACGATCGAGGAAGCGCAGACAGCGAAGCTGGACGCGGTTCTCGACCGGCTGGATCTCCGGTCGGGCAGCCGCCTGCTCGAAATCGGTTGCGGCTGGGGGGCGCTTGCCGAGCGTGCCGTCGAGCGGCATGACGTTCTTTATACCGGCATAACGCTCTCGCCCGCGCAGGCCGAAATAGCGCAGGGGCGGCTGGAGGAAACCGACCTTACCGGACGTTCCCGGATCGAGCTTTGCGACTATCGCGATGCGCGCGGCCCCTATGACGCGATTGCCAGCGTCGAGATGGTCGAGGCGGTGGGGCAGGCCTATTGGCCCGCCTATCTCGACACGATCGCACACCTGCTCCGACCCGGCGGCCGCGCGGCGATCCAGTATATCCTGATCAGCGATGCGCTGTTCGAACGCTATGCGGCGAGTACCGACTTCATCCAGGCCTATATCTTTCCGGGCGGCTGCCTGATCTCCGAAAGCCGTTTCAGGGCTCTGGCCGAGGAGCGCGGGCTTACGTGGCGCGATGTGCGGCGTTTCGGCGGCTGTTATGCGGAGACGCTCCGCCAATGGCGCGAACGCTTTGATGCGGCTGTAGCCGCAAACCGGCTTCCGGCGGGCTTCGACGATCGTTTCGTGCGCCTGTGGCGCTATTATCTGCAATATTGCGAAGGCGGTTTCCGTGGCGGCGGCATCGACGTCGCACAGGTTACACTCGAAAAGACTGCCTGAAAACGGAGGGGAAAGGTTCATGCGAAGATTTCTGGCGGCCGCGCTACTCTGCGCGGCTGCGGGCAGCGTTCCCGCAACCTCGCAGACGACCGACACTTTGCCAAAGGATCTGAATGTGCTGTTCTGGAGCCAGGACCAACGCGATACCGCTTTCCGTACGATGGAGACCGTTCCCAAGGTTGTCGTCAACACGATCAGGGCAGGAGGGGCCGTCTATCCGCTGCCGCAGGGGGCGCCGATCGACCTCGGCCTCGATATCGACGCACATATGGCGAAACAGCGCAACGCCGGGCTTATCATCGTCCAGGACGGCAAGATCCGGCTCGAGAAATATGCGCTCGGCTATGACGCTGCGGGGCGCTGGACGAGTTTTTCGGTTGCGAAGAGCTTTACCTCGACGCTCGTCGGCGCAGCGGTGAAGGACGGCTATATCAAGAGCCTCGACGACAAGGTCACGGCCTATATTCCGGGCCTCAAGGGCTCCGCCTATGACGATGTCAGCGTTCGCCAGCTGTTGACGATGACCTCGGGCGTCAAATGGAACGAGGATTATACCGACCCCAAGTCCGACGTCGCGCAGTTCAACCTGCAAAAGCCGGTCGCAGGCGAGGATGTAACGGTCAGCTATATGAAGACCTTGCCGCGCGAAGCGCCCGCAGGGTCGAAGTGGGTCTACAAGACCGGCGAGACGAACCTGATCGGCGTCCTCGTGTCCAGCGCGACGGGCAAGACGCTGTCCGAATATCTGTCCGAAAAGGTCTGGAAGCCCTTCGGCATGGAGCAGGATGCGGTGTGGATGCTCGGCCCGACGGGGCATGAGATCAGCGGCTGCTGCATTTCGGCGAGCCTGAGGGATTACGCGCGCCTCGGCCAGTTCATCCTGAACGGCGGCGTTGCCGGCGGGCAGAAGGTCCTGCCCGACGATTGGCTTACGTCCGCGACCACCAAACAGGCCGACATCGACCTTCCGGGACGCGGTTACGGCTATCAATGGTGGACGAACGACGATGGCAGCTTTGCCGCGCAGGGCATTTTCGGGCAGGGGATTTTCATCGATCCGAAGCGCAAGCTGATCATCGCCTCGAACGGCAACTGGCCCACCGCAACCGATCCCGAGGGCGTCGGCAAGGCGCGCGAAGCGTTCTACAAGGCCGTGCAGGCGGCCGTGGACAGGGAAGCCGGAAAGTAGGGCTCAGGCGGCGGGCGCCGTGCCCGCCGCCCGCTGTGCGGCCCATGCCGCGATCAGCGGAACGACGACGCCGAGCGCCATGATCCACCATGTGTCCGAGTAATCGGCCGCACTATAGACCGCGGCGCCGATCACCGCACCGGCCACGATCCAGCCGGGTCCGCTGCCGTTCGAAACGCGCATCGCGAGCCATGCTCCGCCGAAGGTTCCGACGAACCAGCCGACGATCAGCGCGATCGTCGACCCCAGCGGAATCAGGATTTCGCCCGTATCGACATCGAATTCGGCAGGCGCGATCTCGCTACCGGCATATTGGGCAAGCCAAAGCAGGACGAAGGCGACCAGGATTCCGGCCACGGCTGCAATCGCAGATCGCACGATATTGCTCTTCATTCCTGTACCTTTGCCAACGCGATTCATGCCCGCAATTGGCACAGATATGCAAAGAACGGGTTAAGCGTCCACCATCACCTTGGGCAGCGCATGGAATGCGGTGCTGTCGAAGCCTTCGACCATCAGCTTCGCGACATACTCGCCAACCGCCTCCGGATCCTTGATGCTCTGCGGATCCTCGCCCGGATAGGCGCGCGCGCGCATCTGGGTGCGCGTGCCGCCGGGGTCGAGAATCGCGGTCCGTACGGTCGAGATGTTGCGCATCTCGGCGCCATAGCTCGTCACCAGCGTTTCGAACGCCGCTTTCGAGGCGGCATAGGCGCCCCAATAGGCACGCGGTTCGCGAGCGACGCTCGTCGAGAGCGCCAGAAGGCGGCCGCTGTCCGAACGGCGGAGCAGCGGGTCGAAATTGGCGATCAACGCCTGCTGCGCGATCAGGTTCAGCGTCAGCAGCCTGTTGAATTCCTTGCCGTCGATCGCGGCGACGGGGGTCAGCGTGCCGAGCATCGCCGCATTGAGCACAAGCATGTCGAGCTTTTGCCACCGCTCGGCCATTGCGCTCGCCAGGCGCGCGATGCTGTCGCCGTCGGTCAGGTCCAGCGGCGCGATCGTGGCGCTGCCACCGGCGTTGTGGATGCGGTCTTCAAGTTCCTCGAGCCCGCCAGCGGTACGCGCCGTGATCACCACATGGGCGCCGCGTGTCGCGAGCGAATAGGCGATCGCCTCGCCAATTCCGCGGCTCGCGCCCGTAACGAGGGCAACCTGGCCCGCAAGGTATTCAGAAATCATGGTCATGTCGTCAGACAACCCGCTCGGCCAGCAACGAAAACTGATCGTCGACGCTATTCTCGTCGAAGTCGGTCAGTGTCGTCGGATAATCGCCCGTGAAGCAGGCGTCGCAATATTGCGGCGTGCGATCGTTGCGGTCGGCCTCGCCGAGCGCGCGATACAGGCCGTCGATCGTCAGGAAGGCGAGGCTGTCGGCGTTGATGAAGTTGGCCATCTGGCCGACAGTCATCTGGGCGGCGAGCAGTTTTGCGCGTTCGGGCGTGTCGACGCCATAGAAGCAACTGTGCGAGGTCGGAGGGCTCGCGATCCGCATATGGACTTCGGCCGCGCCCGCATCGCGCATCATCTGCACGATTTTCAGGCTGGTCGTCCCGCGCACGATCGAATCGTCGATCAGGATGACGCGCTTGCCCGCGATCAGGGCGCGATTGGCATTGTGCTTCAGCTTGACGCCGAGATGGCGGACCTTGTCGCCCGGCTGGATGAAGGTGCGGCCGACATAGTGCGAGCGGATGATCCCGAGTTCGAAGGGAATACCCGATTCCTGCGCATAGCCGAGCGCAGCCGGCGTGCCCGAATCGGGAACGGGAATGACGAGATCGGCTTCGACGGGATTCTCGCGAGCGAGTTCGGCGCCGATTGCCTTGCGTACCGAATAGACGCTCGTGCCCTCGACGATCGAATCGGGGCGCGAGAAATAGACATATTCGAAGATGCACGGCCGCGGATCGCGTTCGCCGAAGGGGCGGTGCGAGGTCAGCTCGCCGTCGCGGATAATCACAAGCTCGCCGGGCTCGACCGAGCGAACAAATTCGGCACCGACAACGTCCAGCGCGACGGTTTCGGATGCCAGGATATGTGCATCGCCAAGCTTGCCGATGACCAGCGGGCGGATGCCGAGCGGATCGCGGCAGCCGATCATGCCTTCCGCGGTCAGGCAGATCAGCGAATAGGCGCCCTCGACCTGCTTCAGCGCGTCGATGAAGCGATCGAGCAGGGTCCGGTAGTTGGAGGTTGCGACGAGGTGGATGATCACCTCGGTGTCGCTGGTCGACTGGAAGATCGAGCCGCGGCGGACGAGGATTTTGCGCAGCGCCGTCGCGTTCGAGATATTGCCGTTGTGCGCAACGGCAAAGCCGCCCGTCGCGAGATCGGCGAACAGCGGCTGGACGTTGCGGAGCGCGGTTTCACCGGTCGTCGAATAGCGGACATGGCCGATCGACGATGCGCCGCCGAGCTGGCGCATGATGTCGTCGCGGTCGAAATTGCCTGCGACATGGCCCATTGCGCGATGCGTATGGAAATCCTTGCCGTCGAAGGCCGTAATGCCCGCAGCTTCCTGTCCGCGATGCTGCAGGGCGTGGAGGCCCAGCGCGACAACCGCGGCGGCGCTTTCGGCGCCGTGAATACCAAAGACGCCACACTCCTCGCGGAGCTTGTCGTCGTCGAAAGGGTGGGTCGTCAGCATGTCGTTCCGGCAGCGAGGGGCGATGACTGCGGCGCATATAGGGAGGGTTGTTCCAAATGTCGCCCCCCAACTTCACGCTTTTGTCACACGGGCGCGAGCGACGGGGTGACAGCGGCCTCAAAGCTGCTCTAAAGCGCTGCACATGGACCCGAACAGCGATGAAACCGACCGCTTCCTGCCGCGCTTCGATGCCGCGGGGCTTGTCACCGCCATCGTTACCGATGTCGACAGCGGCACGCTGTTGATGGTGGCGCATATGAACGCGGATGCGATCCGCCTGACACAGCAGACCGGATTCGCACATTTCTGGTCGCGGTCGCGTCGGTCTTTGTGGCTGAAGGGCGAAACCTCGGGTAACCGGCTGGCTCTCGCCGAGATGCGCGTCGACTGCGATCAGGACGCGTTGCTGCTTCGCGTGATGCCGGAGGGGCCGGCGTGCCACACCGGGCGTCGTTCCTGCTTTTACCGCCGCGTCGAGGCCGACGGATCGCTGACGTTCCTTGCCGACGATGCCTGACATCCGCCGCGCTCTCCTGGCAGGCGCCTTGCTTCTGACAGGATGCGAGAGGGCTGCGCCGACGCCGGGCGGCGTGGACGCCGATAATCCGCTTGAGATTGCGGCGCGCGAGCGCGGGGTTGTGCGCCCCGACACGGCAACGCCAACGGGTGTGTTCGAACGCACGCATGATCTGGGCCGCGACGCGATGTGCGCGACACCCGACGGGGCCGGGCAGTGGAAGTTTGCGCTGACGGCATCCTATGGGCCCGGCCTGTCGTGTACGGCGAGCGGCACGATCGTGCGCGACGGCGACGCCTGGCGGATGCGCTTCGCCGGTGCCGACGGCTGCGAGGCGCTGGTTCGCGAGGAAGAGGACGAATTGCGCCTGCCGGGCCGCCTTCCGTCGCAGTGCGACAACCTCTGTCCGGCGCGCGCCTCGCTCTCCGGCCTGTTCCTGCCGCGCGCAAGCTGGTCGGAGGAGGACGCGAAACGCTTGCAGATGCGCGACAGGCGGGGCAATGTGACGCAACCCTGTGGTGGCTGACACCGAAGATTCACGTAACAACGGCCAGCCTTGACGTTCACGTCAACGGAAACTATTCTCGCGCGATGACCGAAGAATACGGCCACGCCCATATCGATACGCCCGATCACCTCGGCCGCGATCAGTTCAGCATCACCGACCTTTCGACCGAATTCGGCGTGACCGCCCGCGCGCTTCGCTTCTACGAGGACGAAGGGCTGATCAGCCCTTCGCGCAAAGGCCTGTCGCGCATCTATTCGAAGCGCGATCGCGCGCGGCTCGCCTGGATCTTGCGTGCAAAGCGTACCGGCTTCAGCCTTGCCGACATTCGCGAAATGATCGATCTTTACGACGTCGGTGACGGTCGCAAGTTGCAGCGTCAGGTGACGATCGAAAAATGCCAGCAGCGTATCAGCCTGCTTCAGCGCCAGCGCGACGACATCGACAGCGCTGTCGAGGAACTGACACGCTTCATCGATACGGTGAAAAAGGTCGACGCTGGCCAAAAAGTGCGCTGAGCTTCGGCATCAGGCCTCCCCGGGCGAGATTATTTGCCAACCCCTGTTTTCCGGAAAGATGAGTCATGCCTGCTTACCGCGCCCCCGTCCAGGATACGCTGTTCCTGATCAACGACGTTCTCGGGATCGAACGCTATTCGAACCTGCCCGGTTTTGCGAACGCGTCCCCCGATATGGTCGAAGCCGTGCTGACCGAAGCCGGAAAATTCTGCGAGGAAGTGCTGTTCCCGATCAATTACTCGGGCGATCAGGAAGGTTGCACGCGTCACGACGACGGTTCGGTGACGACGCCGAAGGGCTTCAGGGAAGCCTATAAGGCCTATTGCGACGCCGGCTGGACGCTGCTGACCCAGCCCGAGGAATTCGGCGGGCAGGGGCTGCCTCACGTTATCGGCTTCCCGGTCGAGGAATATCGGATGGCCGCGAATCAGGCTTTTTCAATGTACCCGGGTCTGACGCAGGCCGCGGTCGCCGCTATTCTGGTCAAGGGTTCGGACGAGCAGAAGGCGACCTATGCGCCGCGCATGATCTCGGGCGAGTGGGGCGGGACGATGAACCTCACCGAGCCGCATTGCGGCACCGACCTCGGTCTCATCCGCACCCGCGCGGTGCCGAACGCCGACGGCAGCTATGGCATAACGGGCACCAAGATTTTCATCTCGTCGGGCGAGCACGACCTGACCGACAACATCATTCATCTCGTGCTCGCGAAAACCCCCGACGCGCCCGACAGCGTCAAGGGCATCTCGCTCTTCATCGTCCCGAAGTTCCTCGTGAACGAGGACGGTTCGCTCGGCGAACGCAACACGCTCCAGTGCGGCTCGATCGAGCACAAGATGGGCATCCACGCCAATTCGACCTGCGTCATGAACTATGACGGCGCGAAGGGCTGGATGGTCGGCGAGGAGAACAAGGGCCTTGCTGCGATGTTCGTCATGATGAACGCCGCGCGCCTCGGCGTGGGCATCCAGGGCCTCGGTCAGGCAGACATCGCGTTCCAAAACGCCGTCCAGTACGCGCAGGACCGCCGGCAGGGCCGCGCACTGACCGGGCCGCAGGATCCGCAGGAAAAGGCCGACCACCTGTTCGTCCATCCCGACGTCCGCCGCATGCTGATGGACGGCAAGGCGGTCGTCGAGGGGCTTCGCGCGCTTTGCTTGTGGGGAGCGCTGCAGGTCGATCTGGCGCACGTTGCCGAGACCGAGGAGGAGCGCCAGCGCGCCGACGATCTCGTCAGCCTGCTCACCCCGGTGATCAAGGGCTATGGCACCGACAAGGGCTATGAGGTCGCGACCAACGCGCAGCAGGTCTTCGGCGGCCACGGCTATATCGAGGAACAGG
Source organism: Sphingopyxis sp. BSN-002 (assembly GCF_022024275.1). Classification (NCBI taxonomy): domain Bacteria; kingdom Pseudomonadati; phylum Pseudomonadota; class Alphaproteobacteria; order Sphingomonadales; family Sphingopyxidaceae; genus Sphingopyxis; species Sphingopyxis sp. BSN-002. Next base: position 397,047 of record NZ_CP091804.1, on the reverse strand, counting down.
GCATGTCGCAGTATGTGCGCGACGCCCGCATCACGATGATCTACGAAGGCGCGAACGGCGTGCAGGCGATGGACCTCGTCGGCCGCAAGCTCGCGCAGAACGGCGGCCGCGCGATCCAGGCCTTCTTCGCGATCATCGACGAGGAATGCGCCGCGGCGAAGGGCAACGAAGCGCTCGCCGATTTCGCGGGCCGCCTCGAAAAGGCGAACGGCGAACTCAAGGCCGCAACGATGTGGTTCATGCAGAACGGCATGGCGAACCCGAACAACATTGGCGCCGGCGCGCACCACTATATGCACATCATGGGCATCGTGGCGCTCGGCTCGATGTGGCTGATGATGGCGCAGGCGGCGCAGAAGGCGCTTGCAGAGGGACGCGGCAACAAGGATTTCCTCGAAGCCAAGATCGTCACTGCGCGCCACTTCGGCGAGCGCTTCTTCCCCGATGCCGGCGCGCTCCGCCGCAAGATCGAGGCGGGCAGCGAGGCGATGATGGAACTGACCCCCGAGCAATTCTTCGCGGCCTGACGTGAAAATCTGCAACCATCGCCGCCATCATGCGTGAAGGCGGCGATGGGGACTGACCTGACACCGATCGTCGTCGAAGGCCGCAACTGCTGGCGGATCGAACGCGCCGACAAGGCGCGGATGATCGTCGATGCCGCCGACTATTATGCGCTGCTCGAACAGCTGATGGCCGATGCGAAGGAGCGTATCCTGCTCATCGGCTGGGATTTCGATCCGCGCATCGCATTGAAACCGGACATGGACGGGAAGGGCGAGCCGCTCGGCGACTATCTGCTGCGCCTCGCAAAGAATTGCCCCGACCGCGATATTGACATCCTTCGCTGGAATTTCGGCGGGCTCAAGCAGTTCGCGATGCCGCGTATCGTCTCGATGATCGCACGCTGGAAATTGACGCGGTCGATCAGCTTCCGTCTCGACAGTGCGCATCCGGTCGGGTGCAGCCATCATCAGAAGGTCGCGGTGTTCGACGATCATCTCGCGGTCTGCGGCGGGATCGACGTCGGCTCGCGGCGCTGGGACACGCGTGATCACAGGGATGGCGATCCGCACCGCACCACGCCCGACGGCAAACCCTATATGCCGTGGCACGACAGCACGATGCTGCTCTCGGGGCCGGTCGGCAATGCCCTTGCCGACCTGGGCAATGAGCGCTGGCAGCGGGCGACGAAGAAGCCGCTCCGGGAAATCAACGGAAGTGGGGAAGGGTGGCCCGACGACCTCGAACCTGATTTCGAGGGCGTTGACGTTGCCATCTCGCGCACCCGCGCGGAATATAACGAAGCGCCGGAAATCCGCGAGATCGAACAGCTCTATCTCGACATGATCGCGGCGGCGAAGCGCTTCATCTACTTCGAGAATCAATATTTCACCTGCGGCAAGATCGCCGCGGCTATCGCCGAACGGCTCAATGAGGACGACCCGCCCGAATTCGTGATGGTGATGCCCGAGACCGCCGACGGCTGGCTCGAGCAGATGGCGATGGATGCCGCGCGCGTGCAACTGGTCCGCGCAATCGCGAAGTCGAAGAACGGAAATCGGCTGCGGGTCTATTATCCGCGGACGAAGGGCGGCGAATCCATCTATGTTCACGCAAAGACCGCGATCGTCGACGACCGCATGATCCGCGTCGGTTCGGCGAATATGAACAACCGCTCGATGGGCCTCGACAGCGAATGCGATGTGACGATCGACACGGCGCTGCCGGCCAATCACGGCGTCGGCCCAGCGATCCGTCGTTTGCGCGAGTCCCTGATCGCCGAGCATCTCGACGTCGAGCCCGCCGAGGTCGCGCGCCGGTTCGAGGCGACCGGCTCGCTGATCGAAACGATCGAGGGGCTGCGCAATGGCGGCCGTTCACTCGAATGGCTCGACCTGGTCCCGCCGGGGCCGATGGACGAGTTCATCGCCGAGAACGAGCTGCTCGACCCGACCAGCCCCGATGCGATGTTCGAAGGGCTGACCGAGCGCGGCCTCAGAAAAAGTTGGCATCGCGGCCGCGACTGGATGCGGCGCCGGATGGGCCGCAAGCGCTGAATTGCCTGTGCGGATAATCACTTGCGGTCATGGGCTTCGCCCATATGATGACCCACGATGACGGACGCCGGACCCACGCCCATCGCCCCGAAGCGGCTTTCCGCTTTCATCAGCCATCACAGTTCGCAGGTCGATATCGCACGGCGGCTGAAAGGCCTGCTCGCCGGACAGGGGATCGACGGCTGGCTCGCCCCCGACGATATCGCGGCAGGGACCGCTTTTGATCAGGCGATCCTCGACCAGATTGCGCGCTCGGACGCGATCATTTTGCTTTTCTGCGCGCAGTCCGACCAGTCGCGTCATGTGAAACGCGAACTGATGCTGGGCGAGGATGGTCACAAGCAGATACTGCCTGTCCGGCTGGAAGACGTGCCCGCGCAGGGGCTGGCCTACTGGCTCAAGGACTATCAGTGGATCGACTGGTTCGGCGGTGAGGCGCAGGCGGTCGACAGGATCGTCGCGGCCATGACGGGCGCGCCCGAACCGGCGCGCGCCGTCGTGGCACCATCGGCGCGGCATCCGAAATACAGGCTTTCGAAACTGGCACTCGCCGTCGCTGCGATTGCGATCGTGGCGGCCGGCGCCTGGTGGGCCGTCGGACAGGGCAAAAACGACGGCGATGCGAGTGCCGAGGTCGCCGACAGCCCGATCGAACCCGGCGTCTGGACGAGCAAGCGCGAGGTGGTGAAGATTCTCTATCCCGAAGAGATTGCGCCCGAATATGAAAAGCAGTTCAAGGCGCTGCTCGAAAACGATCCCGATCCCGAAGATTGCATCACCGAAAAGGTCGCGGCCAAACCCGATGTCGAGCTGTTCGATCCCGGCCACCAGTCGTCATGCACGATCGGCTCGTTCAAGATGAACGGCGGACGGATCAGCGGCTATCTCAACTGCAAGATCGCGGGCGACGCCAACGGCAATCTGCAGGTCACCGTCCGCGGCACCTATACGCGCACCAGCATGGAGTTCGACAATGTCGTCACCATGCAGACGAGTCAGGGGATGGTCCGCTTCCGCAGCCATGAAACGCAGCGCTGGCTGCGCGGACCCGCCTGCAAGGCCTGATCAATCTGCGAGCGACAGGATGTGCTGTGCCTGCTTGAGGTGCGGCGCATCGACCATCTTGCCGTCGACCTGGAGCACCCCGACGCCGGGATTGGCGGCGAATGCGTCGACGATCGCCTGCGCGCGCTGGACCTCTTCGACGGCGGGCGTGAAGGCGGCGTTGATCGGTTCGACCTGCGAGGGATGGATCGCCATCATGCCGGTGAAGCCGTCGCGGCGCGCGCGTGCGGCGTAGGCGGCGAGCCCTGCCTCGTTCTTGATCGCAGGAAACACCGTATCGATGGCAGCGGCGCCTGCGCCATGCGCGGCGAACAGGGTGAGCGCGCGTGCGACCTCATAGGGCTGCGTATAGCTGCCGTCGTCGTTCCGGCTCGTCGTCGCGCCGATCGCGGCGGGAAGGTCCTCCGCGCCCCATGTCAGACCGATCAGCCGGTCCTTTACTTCGCGATAACTACCGAGCGTGAAGATCGCCGCAGGCGTTTCGGTCGCGATCGGCAGGATCGGTGGCAGCGAGGCGTCGCGCTCGGATTCGCTGCGCAGGATCGTGTCGAGCTGCAAGATGCTCGGGGCTCCTTCCGCTTTCGGTAGCATGATCGCGTCGGGACGCCCGCCGACGATTGCTGCGACGTCGGCAGCGGTCATATGGCCGTCGAGCGGATTGACGCGGATCAGCGTGATGACTTCACGAGTCCCCGCCAGATAGTCGGCAACCGCGGCACGCGCGGCCTCCTTGTTTGTGGGCGAAACGGAATCCTCGAGGTCGAGGATGATCGCGTCGGCGCCTGATGCGGCCGCCTTGGCGAAGCGCTCGGGGCGGTCGCCGGGAACGAAGAGAAGCGAACGCAGGCGCATCAGGCAGCCTTTCCCTTGATCAATGCCGCCCGCTCGCACTGGCATACAATCTCCCCGCGCTGATTGATACAGCGATGGAGGAAGGTGACGATCCCCGAGCCGGGTCGCGACTTCGATTCTTTCAGGCCGATCACTTCGGTTTCGGCACGCAGCGTGTCGCCGATGAACACCGGCTTCGGCATCACCAGCTTGTCATAGCCGAGGTTCGCGACGAGCGTTCCCAGTGTCGTGTCGCCGACCGACAGCCCGACCATCAGGCTGAAAGTGAAGGTGCCGTTGACGAGGATCTGGCCGAACTCGGACGCCTTTGCTGCTTCGGCATCGAGGTGCAGCGGCTGCGGGTTATGCGTCATCGTCGAAAAGAGCAGATTGTCGGTCTCGGTCACCGTACGCCGGATTTCGTGCGTGATCGTCTCGCCGATCTGCCACTCGTCGAAAAACTTGCCTGCCATCTTCAATCCCTCAAATGCAATTTCATGCCGACATGGCTCTGTACGAAGCCGAGCCGGGCGTAAAAGCGGTGCGCGTCGGTACGTTTAGCCGACGATGTGAGTTGAACCAGCTTGCAGTCGCGCGCGCGGCATTGCTCGACCGCCCACAGGATCATCCACTCGCCGAGCTTCTGGCCGCGCAGGTCGGCAGCGATGCGAACCGCCTCGATCAGTCCGCGCCAGCTTCCGGCGAAGGATAGCCCGGGCAGGAAGCTCAGCTGCATCGTCCCGACGACTCGGCCGCCCATTTCGGCCGCGATCAGATGCTGGTTCGGATCGGCGTCGATCGCCTCAAACGCCGCGAGATAGCGCGGGTCCGATGGATCGGCCTCGCGGTTCGCCGGAATCGTGTCCTCCGCAAGCATGGCGAGGATGGCGGGAAGGTCCGCCACCGTCGCGTCGCGAAGGATCAACTCGCTCACTCGGCGGCCTCGATCTTCGCGAGCAGGGCTTCGACCTGCACCTGCGCGCCGGCGGTCGCGTTGAGTTCCGCTACAACGCCGTCGAACGGCGCGGTCAGGCTATGCTCCATCTTCATCGCTTCGAGCGTCAGCAGCTTCTGGCCCTTGGTCACCTTGTCGCCTGCCGCGACATCGACCGCGATGATCTTGCCCGGCATCGGCGACAGGATCGCGCCGTCGCTCGCGCCGCCGCCGGTCCCGCCAGCGGCGCGCCAGGGCGTGAGCTGCCATACAGCGCCGCTTTCCGCGACGAGCATCGCGGGCGCGGGCTCCTCGGCGCCCGGACCGTGCAGCGTCACGTCGACGCGCTTGCCGTCGAGCAGGAAGGGCGCCGTGCGGACGTCGGGGGCGTTCAGGCGGAAGCCCGATTGCAATGATCGCGGCACCATTGCCATCGCGGCATTGGTCAGCGCGGATTCCGTCGGCATCGGCTCCGCCGTCATGCTGTCGCCGTCGCGGCCGATCAGCCCCGTGTCGACCGTGCCTGCCACGAAATCGGGATGGTCGAGCGCGGCGATCAGGAAGGCCGAGTTAGTCTTCACCGGCCAGATCGCGCTGTCCTCCAGCATCTCCGACAGCATCTCGCGCGCTTCCTCGCGGTCTTCGCCATAGGCGATGACCTTGGCGATCATCGGGTCGTAGAAGGGCGAGACCTCGGCACCTTCATAGACGCCGGTGTCGATGCGGCCGAGATGCTCGGGAAGCTGGAAGAGTTCAAGCGTACCGATCGAGGGCAGGAAGCCCTTCGACGGGTCTTCGGCATAGAGCCGCGCTTCCATCGCCCAGCCGTTGATCGCCAGTTCCTCCTGCGACAGCGGGATCGGCTCGCCCGACGCGACGCGCAACTGCCACTCGACCAGATCGACCCCGGTAATCTCCTCGGTCACCGGATGCTCGACCTGCAGGCGTGTGTTCATTTCCATGAACCAGATGCGGTCGGCGCGCAGACCTTCGCTGGCGTCGGCGATGAACTCGATCGTGCCTGCGCCGACATAGTCGACCGCCTTCGCGGCGCGCACCGCGGCGGCGCAAAGCTCGGCGCGCGTCGCTTCATCCATGCCGGGGGCAGGGGCTTCCTCGATCACCTTCTGGTGGCGGCGCTGCAGCGAGCAGTCGCGTTCGAACAGGTGCACGACATTGCCGTGCGTATCGCCGAACACCTGCACCTCGATATGGCGCGGGGTCAGGATATATTTCTCGATCAGCACATGGTCGTTGCCGAAAGACGCCGCTGCCTCGCGCTGGCACGAGGCGAGCGCGTCGGCGAAATCGGCCGCCGCGTCGACCTTGCGCATCCCCTTGCCGCCGCCGCCCGCGACCGCCTTGATCAGGACGGGATATCCGATCTGCCCGGCCTGTTCGGCAAGGAAAGCCGGGTCCTGGTTCTCGCCCATATAGCCCGGCGTCACCGGCACCCCGGCCTCCGCCATCAGCTTCTTCGCGGCATCCTTCAGGCCCATCGCGGTGATCGACGACGGCCTCGGCCCGACCCACACGAGCCCCGCATCGGCCACCGCCTGGGCAAACTCCGCGTTCTCGGACAGGAAGCCATAGCCCGGATGGATCGCGTCGGCCCCGGTTGCTTTCGCGGCGGCAATGATCTTCTCGCCGATCAGATAGCTCTCACGCGCCGGCGACGGCCCGATATGCACAGCCTCGTCGGCCTCGCGCACATGCAGCGCCTTGGCGTCGGCATCCGAATAGACCGCAACGGTCCTGATACCCATCTCGCGCGCGGTGTGGATGATGCGGCAGGCGATTTCGCCACGATTGGCGATGAGGAGGGATTGGATCATGGTCATTTCAATTTGGCTCTCATCGCAAGAAAAGTGCGGTACTTTGGTTCTTCGGCCGCAAATATCTCATCACCAGCCGCCATATACGCTCTCGTTAATTCATCCCCGGCCCGATCCAATTCTCCCTTGTCGTAGAGAACTTGCCCAAGCCGTAAGTGGATGAACGGATTTCCGAATCCGTCAGGACAATGCATTGCATATTCAAGCGCCTCTTGTGCCGAGGTTAGATAGCCGCCTAGAAATGCGGCATCACCGATTGCTCCCATCAGCCAAGTTGATGCGTTCCAATTGGACTTGGGTTCAGGAACCAGTGCCCAAGCGGCATTATATTTCTCGATGGCAGCCTCGTAGCCTCCACGCCCTGCCAGTGCATCGCCCTCGGCACTCAGCTGGCTGATTGCCTCGTGTATCTCGGAAGACAATTCCGCCATCGCATCACATCCTGAACACGCCAAACCCGCGGTCTTCGACCGGGGCGTTCAGCGTTGCGGAAAAGGCCAGCCCCAGCACATCGCGCGTCTGCGCAGGGTCGATGATGCCATCGTCCCACAGCCGCGCGGTCGCGTGATAGGGATTGCCCTCGTCCTCATATTTCTGGCGGATCGGCGCCTTGAAGGCTTCGGCCTCCTCGGGGGTCCATTTGTCGGCGTCGCGGTGGACCGTTGCCAGCACGCTCGCCGCCTGCTCGCCGCCCATCACGCTGATCCGCGCATTGGGCCAGGTGAAGAGGAAACGCGGCGAGTAAGCGCGCCCGCACATGCCGTAATTGCCCGCGCCGAAGCTGCCACCGATCAGCACGGTGATCTTCGGCACCGTCGCGGTCGCGACAGCGGTCACCAGCTTCGCGCCGTGCTTGGCAATACCCTCGGCCTCATATTTGCCGCCGACCATGAAGCCGCTGATGTTCTGGAGGAAGAGCAAGGGAATGCGCCGCTGCTGCGCGAGCTCGATGAAGTGCGCGCCCTTGACCGCGCTCTCGCTGAACAGCACGCCGTTGTTGGCGAGGATCGCGACGGGGATGCCCCAGATATGCGCGAAGCCGCACACCAGCGTGCTGCCGTAGTTCGCCTTGAACTCGTGAAACTCGCTGGCGTCGACGATCCGCGCGATCGCCTCATGCACATCGTAAGGCGCGCGGACGTCCTGCGGGATGATGCCATACAGCTCTTCGGGATCATATTTCGGCGGCCGCGGGTCCTTCATCTCGACCTTGAAGCCTTCGTCGGCGCCGAGATGGCTCACGATATCGCGCACGATCGTGAGCGCATGCTCGTCATTCTCTGCGAGATGATCAACGACGCCTGACTTCTTCGCGTGCAGATCGCCGCCGCCCAGATCCTCGGCGCTGATCTCCTCACCCGTTGCGGCCTTCACCAGCGGCGGGCCGGCGAGGAAGATCGTGCCCTGATTGCGTACGATCACCGTCTCGTCGCTCATCGCGGGCACATAGGCACCACCCGCGGTACAGCTGCCCATCACGCAGGCAATCTGCGGGATGCGCTTCGCCGACATATTCGCCTGGTTGAAGAAGATGCGGCCGAAATGGTCGCGGTCGGGAAAGACCTGATCCTGATGCGGCAGGTTCGCGCCGCCGCTGTCGACCAGATAGACGCAGGGCAGGCGGTTCGTCTCGGCAATCTCCTGCGCGCGAAGATGCTTCTTCACCGTCATCGGATAGTAGGTGCCGCCCTTCACCGTCGCGTCGTTGCAGACGATCATCGTCTGCCTGCCCGACACGCGGCCGATCCCCGCGATCATGCCGGCGCCCGGAACCTCGCCCTCATACATGTCGCCCGCCGCAAGCTGGCCGATCTCGAGGAAGGGCGAGCCGGGATCGAGCAGCCGCTCGACGCGCTCGCGCGGCAGCAACTTGCCGCGGCTCGTATGCCGCTCGCGCGACTTCTCGTTGCCGCCAAGCCCCGCTTCGGCGACACGCGCATAGAGCTCGTCGCGCAGGCCGCGATTGTGCGCAGCATTGGCGCGGAACGCGTCGCTGTCCGGATTGATCATCGTGCCAAGAACTGGTGCGCTCACGTCAAACTCTCTCCCTGATATTCACCCGGAACTACCCTGCCGTTCGTCGATTGAAAAGGAGCGCAGGCCGAAATTGGTTGGCATTGAAACCGGTTCGTCACAGGCCTATGCCCGCCACGTGCCGCCCCCAGAACAAGGTTAGTCCGATGAAAAAAGCCGTCTTTGCCATCCTGCTTTCGACCGCCGCGATCGTCGCGGGTCCCGTTGCCTGTTCGAAAGGCGACAAGGAAAGCGCCGCCTATACCGTCGGGACCGAACTCGGCATCAGCAAGACCGCGATGGACACGGCCGTGAAGCCGGGGGACGACTTCTACGCCTATGCCAACGGTAACTGGCAAAAGACGACGGCGATCCCCGCCGACCGCTCGTCGATCGGCGCCTTCTACATCGCCTTCCTCGAGACCGAGAAGCGCACCCGCGAACTGGTCGATGCGATCGTCAAGAGCGGCGGCGACCCCAAGACCGACGACGGCCGCATCGCCGATTTCTACAAGGCCTACACCAACACGAAGGCGATCGACGCCGCTGGCCTGAAGCCGGTCGAAGCCGACCTCGCGCGCTTCGCCGCGATCTCCGACAAGGCCGGCCTTTCGAAGGTCCTTGGCGAACAAACCCGCGCCGACGTCGACCCCCTCAACGCGACCGATTTCGAGACCGAGAATCTGTTCGGCATCTTCGTGACGCAGGGGCTTGCGACCCCCGGCGAGGTCATCCCCTATATGCTGCAGGGCGGCCTCGGTATGCCCGAGCGCGAATATTATCTCTCGGCCGATCCCAAAATGGCGAGCATCCGCACCGCCTATAAGAGTTATGTCGCGAAGCTTCTGACCGAGGCGGGCATCGCCGACGCCGACGTGAAGGCGGGCCGCATCTTCGACCTCGAGATGAAGATAGCGAAGGCGCATGCGAACCGCGAAGCGAGCGAGGACTTCACCAAGTCCGCAGGTGTTTGGACGAAGGCCGATTTCGCCAAAAAGGCACCCGGCATCGACTGGGATGCCTATTTCGCGGCGGCGGGCCTCGACAAGGCGGGCAAGTTCGGCGCGTATCATGCGGGCGCGATCACCGGTCTGTCGGCGCTTGTGGCGTCGGAGCCGCTTGATGCGTGGAAAGACTGGCTGACGTTCCATCAGATCAACAGCCACACCGACGTGCTGCCGACGAAGCTCGATAATGCGCACTTCGCCTTTTACGGCACGACGCTTGCGGGCACACCGGAGCAGCGCAGCCGCGACAAGCGTGCGCTCGACGCACTGAACACCGATCTCGGCGACGCGGTCGGCCGCGTCTATGCCGAGAAATATTTCCCGGCCTCGGCGAAAGCCGAAGTCGGCGACATGGTGAAGGGGATCAAGACCGCCTTCGCCAAGCGCGTCAACACGATCGACTGGATGGCACCCGAAACCAAGAAGGAAGCGATCAAGAAGGTCGAAACGATCGTCGTCGGCGTCGGTTATCCCGAAACCTGGCGCGATTACGGCAGCTACACGGTCAGCGCCGACAACGCCTATGCGAACCAGATTGCGGGGCAGAAGGCCGAATATGCGCATCAGCTCGCCAAGATCGGCAAGCCGATGGACAAGGCCGAATGGTGGATGACGCCGCAGACCGTCAACGCCGTGAACCTGCCGGTCCAGAACGCACTGAACTTCCCCGCCGCGATCCTGCAGCCGCCCTTCTTCAACGCCAAGGCCGACCCGGCGTACAATTATGGCGCGATCGGTGCCGTCATCGGCCACGAGATCAGCCACAGCTTCGACAACAATGGTGCGGCGTTCGACTCGACCGGCGCACTCCGCAACTGGTGGACCGCGGCGGATCTGGCGAAGTTCAACGCGGCCGGTGCGGCGCTGGCGGCGCAGTACGACACCTACAAGCCGTTCCCCGACCTCGCCGTGAACGGCAAGCTGACGCTCGGCGAGAATATCGCCGACGTTGCAGGCCTGCAGGCCGCCTATGATGCCTACCGCGCGTCGCTCGGCGGCAAGGAGGCGCCGGTGATCGACGGCTTCACCGGTGATCAGCGCTTCTTTATCGCCTATGCGCAGACCTGGGCGACCAAGATGCGCGACGAGGCGCTGCGCGCGCGCGTTGCGACCGACGGCCACGCGCCGGGCATGTATCGCGCGCTCACCGTCCGCAATCTCGACGCATGGTACAAGGCGTTCGACGTCAAGGAAGGCGACAAGCTCTACCTCGCGCCCGACAAGCGCGTGCGCGTCTGGGGCTGACAGGGGAACGGGGCGGCCGTTCATTGCGGCCGCTCCGCCCGTGCCTTGAGATAAGCGATCAGGGCGTTGCGCTCGTGAGGCGTTAAGCGGTTGAGCCGGGCACGCACGGTGTCGCCCATCATGCCCAGGTCGCGCGGCGTAATGCCTTTACCTGTGATCAGCAACTGTTCGAGCTGTTCGGCGCTATAGGCGCCGGCGATATCGAGATCGGGCGTGAAGTCGACATAGCCCTGCAATTTTGAATTATGGCATTCGGAGCACACCAGCATCGCGATATAGCGGCCATAGCGATGCTGCGATCCCACGTCCGCGGGCTGTTCCTTCCGGAAGCGTTCGGCGATCTCGGGAGCCGGACGCATCTCGCCGGTGTCGATCAGATGGAAGAATAGCGGCCCTTTCATCAAAGGCGGCATTGGCTTTCCGCCGGGGGGCACGGTCCGGAGATAGGCAATCAACGCCGCCATGTCCGCATCGCCCAGAAATTGCAGACCCTCCGACGGCATAAACCAGAATTCGCGCCCGTCCTTCGGCACGCCCTTGCGCAGCGCGCGCTCGAACTCGGCATCTGAGTAGCGCGGCATCAGCAGGCTGAGATTCGGGGCGTTCATCTCGCCCATTTCGGGATCGTCGGCCGAGGCATTCGTGCCCTGCATCGTGGAACCGTGGCAGGACTCACACCCGAGCAGCACGGCCAGACGCTTGCCGTGCGCCAGCTTTTGCTGCGCGGTCCGGTAATTTGCGCCGTCGAGTTGAAATTCTTCCGCCTCCGCGCGCTTTCCGCAAGCGCCGAGGCATAGCGCGGCTGCTGTCAACAAAAAGGCAAGCGGCTGTATCATGCCTCCTCCTCGGCGGAGGACGGGGCCTTCTTGCGGATCAGATGGCTATAAACGCCGACAAGGTTGATGCAGAGCAGCGCAACATTCTGCCAGCCGATGCCTTCGCTGTCGGGCTGAAGGAAGCCCCATGCGATGAGCGCGAGGCTGCTCGTCACGAAGATCACGAACGCCCAGCCATTCCATCGTTCGCCGAGGTTGAGCGATACCAACAACGCCGCGAGCGTCGCGGCAGCCGCACCATAATATTGCAGCGCGTCGAGCAGCGTCCCGTTCATCCGCCGGTCGCCCCGAAAACGAACTCGAGCTTCAATCCGTCGGGATCGGCGAAAAAGACGGCGTAGTAGTTTGGGCCGTAGCGCGGATAATCGGCTGGTGCATCGAGCACGGTGGCGTCGATGCTGCGCAGCAAATCATGGAGCGTATCGACGTCCTCGCGGCTTTCGGCGGTCCATGCAAGATGGTGGAGGCCCGGGGAGTAACGGTCGTGGGTCCGCGCTGTGCCGTCGCCGCGCGCTTCGAGGATGCCGATCGAATGGAAGGGCTCGCCTTCGCGGTCCCAGTCGCTGCCATGATCGTAATCCGCCGCACGGCGATAGCCAAGGAAGCCAAGCACCGCGTCGTAGAAGACGCGAGACCGCTCCTTGTCTGTGACCGTAAGATCGATGTGATGGACGAGCCCGCGCATGGTCATGCCAACGCGCCGATGACAGCGAAGATGCCCGACGCGGTCAGGAACGGCCAGCCGATATGCTTGCCGCGCGTATAGATCGCATCGAACAGGCCGGTCGCGGTCCACGCGGCACCGATCAGCAGGATAAGCTCGCGCGGTGTGCCGGGCCAGATGACCGACGCCGCCGACACCAGCATCAGCAGCGACAGGGCGTGCCACGCGAGCCGGAACACCTTGCGCGCCAGATCGACGCTCATCACGCCCTGGTCGAGCGTCATCAGCGGCTGGATCAGCCGCCGCTCGCCCAGAAAGCCGTGAACTACGGCCGTCGTCGCCATGAAGGCGGCCGACAGCCAGAGCCAGATCACGCGCCCGCGCCGATCAGTTCGCGGCCGATCAGCATGCGGCGGATCTCATTCGTCCCCGCGCCGATGTCGAGCAGCTTGGCGTCGCGCCAGTAACGTTCGACCGGCCAGTCCTTGGTGTAGCCCGCCCCGCCCAGCGCCTGGATCGCTTCGCCGGCGACCTTCACCGCATTTTCGCTGGCGAGCAGGATGCAGCCGGCGGCGTCGAAGCGCGTGGTCTGCCCGGCATCGCATGCCTTGGCGACGTTATAGACGTAGGAGCGCGCCGACTGCAGCATCACATACATGTCGGCGACCTTCGCCTGCATCAGCTGGAACGATCCGATAGGCTTGCCGAACTGCTTGCGCTCGCGAACGTAGGGAATGACCGTGTCGAGGCACGCCTGCATGATACCAAGCTGAAGCCCCGCGAGCACGACGCGTTCATAGTCGAGCCCCGACATCAGGACACCGACGCCGCCATTCTCGGGACCCATGACCTGTTCTTCGCTGATCTCGCAATCGGTAAAGACGAGTTCGGCGGTCGGCGAACCGCGCATGCCGACCTTGTCGATCTTCTGCCCGATGCTGAAGCCCGGCATGTCCTTTTCGATCAGGAAGGCGGTGATGCCGCGCGAGCCCGCGTCGGGGCTCGTCTTGGCATAAACGACCAGCGTGTCCGCATACGTGGCGTTGGTGATCCAGAATTTGGTGCCGTTGAGGACATAACCGCCCTGAACCTTGTCGGCCTTCAGCTTCATCGAGACGACGTCGCTGCCCGCGCCGGCTTCGGACATCGCGAGGCTGCCGACATGCTCGCCGCTGATCAGCTTGGGCAGATATTTCGCCTTCTGCTCGGCATTGCCCCAGCGGCGGATCTGGTTGACGCAAAGGTTTGAGTGCGCGCCGTAGGACAGGCCGATCGCGGCGCTCGCACGGCTGACTTCCTCGACCGCGATAACATGCTCGAGATAGCCGAGGCCAAGACCGCCAAACTCTTCCTCGACGGTGATGCCGTGCAGGCCGAGCGCACCCATCTGCGTCCACAGTTCGTCGCGCGGGAACCAGTCTTCGGCGTCGGCCCTGGCGGCAAGCGGAGCGATCTGCTCGTCGGCGAAGCGGGCAGTGGTGTCGCGGATCATGTCGGCGGTTTCGCCGAGCGCGAAATCGAAATCGGGGGTAGCGCGCATGAGGGTCCCTTCGGTCAGGGGCGGAACATGCCGCGGTTGTGCCTCAAAGCGGCTTCATATGAAAATTGAAACTTCACGCGTTTCAGCATAAGAAAATCTTATGATAAAGCGTTCGCACATCCGCCAGTTCCTCGCCGTGGTCGACGCGGGCAGCTTCACCCGCGCGGCGCAGCAAATCCGCGTCACCCAGCCGGCGCTGTCGACGGGCATCGCCGACCTCGAACGCCTGGTCGGTGCGCCGCTCTTCATCCGCAATCGCCGCCAGATCCGCCTCACCGAAGCCGGCGGCCGCTTCTTGCCGATCGCCCGCGATCTCGAACGGGGTTTCCGCTCCGCCGACGGCTTCGGCCGCGCCGAGGAAAGCGACAAACCGGTACTGAAGCTCGGGACCATTCGCTCCGTGCCGGGCGAGTTTTTCCAGAATGTCGCGGGATTGCTGTCGCGCGACTTCGCGCTGGAGATCAGCGAGAACAGCGACTCCGAACTTCGCGCCGCCATTCATGCCGGGCGCCTCAATATAGCAATGCTGTCGCTGCGTTCGGGCGAGCGCGAGCCGAATGTCGTGCCGCTCTACGAAGAGCCGATGGTGATGTTCGTCGCGGTGAACCACGCGCTGGCGGCGCAGGGGGAGGTTACGCCGGAAGAGCTGGCACCCGAAACGATGATCGCCCGCCGATCGTGCGAGTTCCTCGACGCCACCAGCCGCTTCTTCACCCGCCACCGGGTGCGCCCGCGTTTTGCCCTGCGCAGCGACAGCGACGACCGCTGCCTGCGGATGGTCGCTGCTGGGGTAGGGATCACGACCGCGCCCGGGTCGCTCGCGATCGAGGGCATCGTGCCCATCAAGGTCAGCGGCTATGACTTCCGACGCGAACTGGGCCTGCTCATCGATCCGGCATGGCTCGCACAACCCGAGATGGAGCAACGCCTGTCTCGCGCCCTTCCGGCTATCCAACGCGCCGGCGCCGACTGGCAGGATGCAAAGGTTGATGGCTGAGCTTTCAAGTCTGGCTTGTCCCCACGAAAGCCCATACTGCTTGCCCGCCGTCATCCACAGCGGCAAGGGCGGGTCATGACCGATACGCTGACCCATCTCGACCGGCTCGAGGCCGAGAGCATTCATATCATGCGCGAAGTGATGGCCGACGCGGCCAAGCCCGTGATGCTGTACAGCGTCGGCAAAGACAGCGCGGTGATGCTCCATCTCGCGCGCAAGGCCTTCTATCCGTCGCCACCGCCGTTTCCACTGCTACATGTCGACACGACATGGAAATTCCAGGCGATGTACGAACTGCGCGACCGGATGGCGGCCGAAAGCGGCATGGAACTGATCGTCTATCAGAACCCGGAGGCCAAAGAACGCGGGATCAACCCGTTCGACCACGGCCCGCTCCACACCGACATGTGGAAGACCGAGGGGCTGAAGCAGGCGCTTGACCTTCACGGTTTCGACGTCGCCTTCGGCGGTGCGCGGCGCGACGAGGAAAAGAGCCGCGCCAAGGAGCGCATCTTTTCCTTCCGCACCGCAAGCCACGGCTGGGACCCGAAGAAGCAGCGCCCCGAGCTCTGGAACCTCTACAACGCCCGCAAGGCGAAGGGTGAGAGCATCCGCGTCTTCCCGATCTCGAACTGGACCGAACTCGACATCTGGCAATATATCGCGCGCGAGAATATCCCGATCGTACCGCTCTATTTCGCCGCGCCGCGCCCGACGGTCGAGCGCGATGGCCTGCTGCTGATGGTCGACGACGACCGCTTCCCGCTCAAGGATGGTGAAGTCCCAGTCGAACGTTCCGTGCGCTTCCGCACCCTCGGCTGCTATCCGCTCACCGGCGCGGTCGAGAGCGAGGCGAAGACCCTTTCTGAAGTCATTCAGGAAATGCTCCTGACCACGACGAGCGAACGACAGGGCCGCATCATCGACAAGGATGGCGGCGATGCGTCGATGGAGAAGAAGAAGCAGGAGGGGTACTTCTAAATGACCGATCCTGTTTACGTCACCGACGCGCTGATCGCCGAGGACATCGACGCCTATCTCGCCGGCCATGAGAAGAAGTCGCTGCTCCGCTTCATCACCTGCGGCTCGGTCGACGACGGCAAGTCGACGCTGATCGGACGCCTGCTCTACGACAGCAAGATGATCTTCGAGGATCAGCTTGCCGCGCTCGAAGCCGACAGCAAGCGCGTCGGCACGCAAGGGCAGGAGATCGACTTCGCGCTGCTCGTCGACGGCCTTGCGGCCGAGCGCGAGCAGGGGATCACGATCGACGTCGCCTACCGCTTTTTTACGACGGAGAAGCGGAAGTTCATCGTCGCCGATACGCCGGGGCACGAACAATATACGCGCAACATGGTCACCGGTGCGAGCACCGCCGATCTCGCTGTCATCCTGATCGACGCGCGCAAGGGCGTGCTCACGCAGACGCGTCGCCACAGCTTCCTCGCGCACCTCCTCGGCATCAAGCATATCGTGCTCGCGGTGAACAAGATGGACCTTGTCGGTTATGACAAGACAGTGTTCGACCGTATCACGCTGGCGTATCGCGCCTTCGCGAGCGAGATCGGCATCACGAATTTCGCCGCGATCCCGATCTCGGGCTTCAAGGGCGACAATATCACCGGGCTGTCGGACAACACGCCCTGGTTCAGAGGGCCGGCGCTGATCGAGCATCTGGAGAATGTCGAGATCGGCAGCGCTGCGGATGAAGCCAGGCCGTTCCGAATGCCGGTACAATGGGTCAATCGTCCCAACCTTGATTTCCGCGGTTTCTCGGGTCAGCTCGCGAGCGGCAAGGTCAGGCCCGGCGACGCCGTACGGATCCTTCCGAGCGGCAAGACGACGACCGTCGATCGTATCGTGACGCTGGACGGCGACCTTGACGAAGCCGTCGCCGGCCAGTCGGTGACGCTGACGCTCGCCGACGAGGTCGATTGCTCGCGCGGCGACGTCATCGCGACCGCCGACAATCCGCCCGCGGCGGCCGACCAGTTCGAGGCGACGCTGGTCTGGATGGCCGACGAGGCGATGATCGCTGGCCGCGCCTACTGGCTGAAGCTCGCGACGCAGAGCGTCTCGGCGACGGTGCAGGCGCCGAAGTACGAGATCAACGTCAACACGCTCGATCATCTGGCGGCGAAGACGCTCGACCTCAACGGTATCGGCGTCGTCGAGCTGTCCACCGACAAGCCCATCGTGTTCGAGGCCTATGCCGACAACCACAGCCTCGGCGGTTTCATTCTCATCGACAAGCTGACCAACGCGACCGTCGCTGCGGGCATGCTGCACTTCAGCCTTCGCCGCGCACAGAATGTCCATTGGCAGGCGACCGACATCGACCGCGACATGCGCGCCGGGCTGAAGAATCAACGGCCTGCGCTGCTTTGGTTCACCGGTCTCTCGGGCTCGGGCAAGTCGACGATCGCGAACCTGGTCGAGAAGAAGCTGCACCGGATGAACCGCCACAGCTTCCTGCTCGATGGCGACAATGTCCGCCATGGGCTCAACCGCGACCTTGGCTTCACAGAGGCCGACCGGATCGAAAATATCCGCCGCGTCGGCGAAGTCGCGAAGCTGATGACCGACGCCGGTCTCATTGTGATCACCGCCTTCATCTCGCCGTTCAAGGCCGAGCGCGACATGGTGCGGTCGATGCTGTCTGAAGGCGAGTTTCTGGAAATCTTCATTGATACGCCGCTTGCCGAGGCCGAGAGGCGCGACGTGAAGGGGCTCTACAAAAAGGCGCGTGCCGGTCAGCTCAAGAATTTCACGGGCATCGACAGCCCTTATGAGGCGCCCGAGGCTCCCGAAATTCGCATCGACACGACCGCGATGACGCCGGATGAAGCGGCGGATCTGATCATCGATCGCTTGCTGGGATAGGGTATGAGCGCGGAGGAAACCGACGAACAGCTTGCTGAAAGGCTCGCAACCGCGGCTGGCGTCATGCTGCTCGACCTTCAGGTATCCGGCAAGTTTGTCGGCAAGTCGCTTGGACAGGCCGGCGACGCGCGCGCCAACGCAATGTTGATGCACGAACTTCGCGCCGCGCGCGCCGACGACGCGATTCTGTCCGAGGAAGAAAAGGACAATGTCGTACGCTGCGGCAACAAGCGTGCGTGGATCGTCGACCCGCTCGACGGCACGCGTGAATATAGTGAGGGCCGCAGCGACTGGGCGGTTCACGTTGCGCTTGCGATCGAAGGCGTCCCGACGGTGGGCGCGGTCGCGCTGCCTGGGCTTGGCCTCACACTGACCTCGGGATCGCCGAAGTCGCTGGAGCCGGCGAATGTTCCGCTCAAGATGCTCGTCAGCCGCACCCGGCCCGCCGCCGAAGCGGTCTATGTCGCCGAAAAGATGGGCGCCGAGCTGCTGGCAATGGGTTCTGCCGGCGCCAAGGCCATGGCCGTGGTGCGCGGCGAAGCGGATATCTACCTCCACACCGGCGGGCAATATGAGTGGGACAATTGTGCTCCGGCAGCGGTCGCGGTCGCGGCGGGGCTCCACGTCAGCCGTGTCGACGGTTCGCCGCTCGTCTATAATTGCGCGAACCCCTATCTCCCCGACCTGCTGATCTGCCGGCGGGAACTGGCGGAAGAGGTGCTCCGTCTCGCCGCTGCCTATCCGGGCGAATAGCACCGCGGGCGGAACCGCCGACGCACTTGTGGCGCGCCGACGGTATCGGGTTTCAATAGTCCCAGACTGCCGGCACGGCGCGGAAGGCGTCGCCCGCTACTGCGACATGATAGATCGACGGGAAGGGCAGGTGCGTTGCGACGAACGGCTCGCGCGTAGCCGCAAACTCGCGCAGCAGATCGATCCGGACGCGCGCAGATTCTTCGGGATCGTGTTCGAATCCGTTGTACCAGTCGGGCTGGTCGAAGCCGACCTGGAAGATCGCGTCACCGACGAAGGTCAGGCGCTCGCCGCCTGAGACCACCCGCACCATGCAGTGTCCGGGGGTATGGCCGCCGGTCAGCTGCGCAACGACCCCGGGCGCGACCTGGGCTTCCGTCTCGAAGGTCCGGATTTGCGCTGCATATTGTTCCATGAAGCGCTTGGCGGTGCGGCGAAGCGCGTCGGGAAAACCGTCGGGCATGACGGTCCGCGAGAAGTCGGGATTCTTCCAGAACGCCACCTCTGCCGCCGCGACATGCACGCGTAGATCCGGGCGCATGCGTTCGTGCGTGCCTTCGATGACGAGGCCGCCGATATGGTCCATGTGCATGTGCGTTACGACCACGTCGGTGATCGAATCGAGTGCGATCCCCGCGGCTTCCAGACGCTGCACGAGGCGCCCGGCCTTCGCCAGTTTCAGGTCGGGATCCATGCCAAGCCCTGCATCGACGAGGATGGTCTGATCGCCGCTGCGCACGACGAGGACGTTGAGCGGCCATTCGGCAATTTCGCGCGGAAGAAACTGGGCGTCCAGCCAGTTATCGAGGGCCTTCGATTCGACATTGTGCGCCAGAACATGAGCCGGGATCGGCAGGATGCCGTCGCTGATCACCAGCACGTCGATATCGCCGACTTTCAGCGCGTACCGCGACGGAACCGGCTCGTCGAGGATCGGGCTTGCCGGGCGGGAAAGGGTATCAAGGGTCATGTCAGCCTCCTCTGCGTTAGGAAAGCAAGGATCGCGCAACTGCAAAGCGGCACATATCGTGCACGCCGACAGGTCTCGCAGTCGGTTCGACAGATTGACCTGTACCTCGGGATAGGCCGGGCTCGCGAAACGTGATCGGCGACCTTCGGTTGGCGATTGCCATCGGCGGCGCCGCGCCGTAATTCGGTTTCATCGAAAAACCGAACAACGGGAGACCCAGATGACCGACCTGCCGGCAACCAACACCGTCATGGTGACCCTCGTGAAGCCCGAGGGGCAGCTCGAGGTCTATTTCGAGCGCCGCCCGATGCCCGAGCCCAAGCCGCATGAAGTGCTGGTGAAGGTCCTGACGACGCCGATCAATCCGTCCGACCTCGGCCTGCTGTTCGGCGGTGCCGATATGTCGACCGCGCGCGCTGGCGAGCGTGACGGCTTACCGATGATCACCGCAGATGTGCCGTCCGCCGGCATGCGTGCGATGGGCGGACGTATCGGCGATGCGCTGGCGATCGGCAACGAGGGCTGCGGCGTGGTCGTGAAGGCGGGAGCCTCGCCCGAGGCGCAAGCGCTGGTCGGTAAAACGGTCGCGCTGCTCGGCGGCGAAATGTATGCCGAATATCGCTGTCTGCCGCTGCAGATGACGATGCCGCTGCCCGACGGCACCGATCCGGTCGACGGCGCCTCGTGTTTCGTCAACCCGCTTACCTCGCTGGCGTTTACAGAGACGATGCGCATGGAGAACCACAGCGCGATCGTCCACACGGCCGCCGCATCGAACCTCGGCCAGATGCTCGTCAAGATTTGCGCGAAGGACGGCATTCCGCTCGTCAACATCGTGCGCAGCGATGCGCAGGTCGAAATCCTCAAGGGCATCGGCGCGCAGCATATCGTCAACAGCAGCGCCGACGATTTCATGGACCGCCTCGTCGATGCGATCGCCGATACGGGTGCAACGCTGGGCTTCGACGCGACGGGCGGTGGCAAGCTGTCGGGGCAGATCCTGACCGCGATGGAAGCCGCGGCGGTGCGCAAGATGACGAACTACAGCCGATACGGTTCGGACACCTTCAAGCAGGTGTATATCTATGGCGCGCTCGACCTGTCGCCGACGACCTTCTCGGCGCGCAGCTTCGGCCTGACCTGGGGGCTGGGCGGTTTCCTGCTGACACCGTTCATGCAGAAAGCCGGGATGGAGACTGTAGGCCGGATGCGCAAGCGCGTCGTTGACGAACTGACCACGACGTTCAAGAGCCACTACAGCCACGAGATATCGCTGACCGAGGCGCTGAATCTCGACACGGCGCACGCATACAACGCGAAGCGCACGGGCGAGAAATATCTGATCCGTCCCTAATCGGACCGTTGCGTGCGGCACCTGCGCTGATCCGCTTCCCATCGCGCGCGCAGCCGCGCGAAGGGTTCGGGGATGCGTTCGTCGAGGCGCTCGACGCGCTGCATCCGGTCGGTCCGGAAGTGGCGGAAGGTGCCGCGCAGTTCGCAGTGGGCTGCAAGCAGCCGGACGTCGTCCTGGTAACCGATGACGATCGGCCATAGCACGCGTTCGGTCGCGCGGCCCTCGACGTCGGCATAGGCGATGGCGAGCTTGCGCCGGTCGCGGATCGCGGCGCGGACGACCGATACCTCGTCCCTGTCCGGACGGGCGTCACGGAACAGGAAGGGCTGGATCGCGGGGTCGATGATCGCCGTGCGCAAATGGTCGGGTACAGCAGCCGACAGCTTCGCGACCAGATCGCGCGCGCCGCGGGCGAGCGCTTCGTCGCCGCGCTGCGCGACCCATGCTGCACCAAGCGCGGCGGCTTCGAGTTCGTCGACGGTCAGCATCAGCGGCGGCATGTCAAACTCGCTGTCGATGACATAGCCCGTGCCCGCCTCGCCTCGGATCGGGACTCGCTGTGCCAGCAGTTCGGCCATGTCCCGATAAAGGGTACGGAGCGACACTTCGAATTGCTCCGCCAGTACATGGCCCGCCACAGGGCGCCGCGCGGTGCGCAGCGTCTGGATGATGCCGAAAAGTCGTTCGGTCCTTCGCATGGATCGATTCTGCCAAACCTATGCTGACATCATGCTGTCAGTAGTGGTTCGATAGAGGGGCGGCGTCCTTTTGAAAAGCAGGAGACGAGCCATGACGACGCTATACGGATGGGGGCCGATGTTCGGCTGCCAGAGCCCCAGCCCCTTTGTGATGAAGGCCGATATTCACCTTCAGATGTTCGGCATGCCGTTCGACCGCGCGATGGCGGACCTCGACAGCGTGAGCAAGCACAAGGCGCCCTATGTCGAGGACGAAGGACGCATCATCGAGGATTCGACCTTCATCCGCTTCTATTTCGAGGAAAAGCTCGGAGCCGACCTCGACCATGGCCTTAACACCGAACAGAGGGCGATTGCCGCCGCTGCTGAGCGGATGTTCGAGGACCGGCTGACCGCGATCGTCGGTCATGAGCGCTGGATCGAGGGCGACAATTTCGAACGCGGCCCGGCGGCCTTCTTCGGCGCCGTTCCCGAACCGGTGCGCGCGATGGTCATCGCCGAAACGCGCGAGCGTGTCCGGACGGGATATGAGATCAGCGGGATCGGGCGGCACAGCCGCGCCGAGCGGATGCAACTCGCGCGGCGGGATATCGCAGCGGCGGCGGCCCTGCTTGGCGACAAGCCCTTCTTCCTTGCCGACTATCCGACGGCGATCGACGGCATCGCCTATGGCGCGCTGTCGGCGTGCACCGCGCCGATCTTCGATACCGAGCTCAAGGATATGGTGGCAGCGCACGCCAATCTGGGCGCCTATTTCAAGCGAATGGAGGCACGCTTCTTCGCCGAGGATCGCTGGCCTTCGATGATGCCGCAGGCCGAGGCGGCCTGAAGAAGGGGACGGTCGCGCGCGGATGCCGCGACCGTCCGTTTCATTCCGTCAGCGCTTCATGCACTGGCGCACGTCGTCGCGCTTGTACTCGCTGCAGTTCCAGAGCGCCTTTTCGAACCCGGCCTTGTCATCGCGAAGGTAGGAAAAGGTCATCGCCGAACGCTGCATATCGTTCATCGCGTCGTTGTCGGGCTTGAGCGTCGGATTGGTCCAGCCCATGAACTTGCAATAGGGCTTGTCGCCGCAGAGGCGGAGCGCGGTCGTCACGAAGCTTTCGGGCGCCGCCTTCCGGTCGAGCGCAACATAGATGGTATCGCGGCCCGCCTTTTCTCCGGCGCCGGTCACAACCTTGGCTTCGCCGACAGCGGCATTGGCATCGACACCGGCAAGTTCCGCGGGTGGCAGCGTACCGATCGCAAGCGCATGCGCCGGCGAGAGCGCGGCCATCTTCACGATGCCCGGATCGCTCCCCGATACGGCGCCGCGGAAGGCGCCCGGCGTTCCCCAGAAGCCCGGCCAGCGAAAGAAGAGATGCGTGTCGACGATCGCAATCTTCTCGAGGCTGTCGCTCCAGTAGGGGCGCACCCAGTCGGTGTGATAGTGGGTCGCGAGCCCGACGGGCGAATAGACCGTTCCCGAGAGCATCATCTCGGCATTCGCCTGTGCACGCGCCCAGGCGGCGTCCGAATAGCGGCGGCCGAGCGCGCCATCGCAAGTGAAGGTGAACTGGCATCCCGTTGTGCGTTCGGAGCCCTGAAACACGACGCCGCAGATCGACTTCGGGAAGGCGGGATGGCGGGCGCGGTTGATCACGACCTGACCGACCGCCTGCTGCCCTTTGGCGTCGTCGCCCGCTTCGTAGATCATCGCAGCCGCAAGGCAGTCGCGCGCGCGGGCGCGGCCGTCGCCGCTTCCGGCATAGATGAACGGACGTGCTGCGACGAAGCCTTTGGTCACGAGCGGGATTTCGGCGTTCTGCGCCTTGGCGTCGGCCTCGGTCACCGGCGCCAGCTCCATTGGTGCAACTACGGGAACGACATCGGCGGGCGGGGCGACCGGATGCGGTCGTACGCCATGCTTGCCGGCTCCTGCATGGCTGCTCGCATAGAGCACGGCAACCATCGCCACGACCGTCAGCAGGACGAACAGCCAGCCCGTCCAGTCGCGCCGCAGCGGCATCGCCTGTTCGCCTTCAAGGCGCATCACGAAGGATCAGATTTCGGGCAGGAAATCGGGAACCGACAGATAGCGCTCGCCGGTGTCGTAGTTGAAGCCGAGCACGCGCGTGCCGGGCGGGAGTTCGGCGAGCTTCTGCTCGATCGCCGCGAGCGTCGCACCCGACGAGATGCCGACGAGCATCCCTTCCTCGGTCGCGGCGCGGCGTGCGAAATCCTTGGCCGCGGCGGCGTCGACCTTGATCACGCCGTCAAGCAGGTCGGTGTGCAGGTTGCGCGGAATGAAGCCGGCACCGATGCCCTGAATGGGATGCGGCGCGGGCTGCCCGCCCGAGATGACCGGCGAGGCCTCGGGTTCGACCGCGAAAACTTTCAGGTTGGGCCAGTGCTGCTTCAGGAACTGCGCGGTGCCGGTGATGTGGCCGCCGGTACCGACGCCGGTAATCAGCACGTCGATGGGTGCATCCTTGAAGTCGGCGAGAATTTCAGGGCCCGTCGTGCGGACATGGACGTCGATATTCGCTTCATTCTCGAACTGCTGCGGCATCCACGCGCCGGGGGTGGTTTCGACCAGCTCGATCGCGCGCTCGATCGCGCCCTTCATGCCCTTTTCGCGCGGTGTCAGGTCGAAGGTCGCGCCATAGGCGAGCATCAGGCGGCGGCGTTCGAGCGACATGCTCTCGGGCATGACGAGCACGAGCTTGTAGCCCTTGACCGCTGCGGCCATCGCCAGACCGATGCCGGTGTTACCCGACGTCGGCTCGACGATGGTGCCGCCTTCCTTCAGGCTGCCGTCGCGTTCGGCGGCCTCGATCATCGCAAGTCCGATCCGATCCTTGATCGACCCGCCGGGATTGCTGCGTTCCGACTTTACCCACACTTCGGAGTCGGGGAACAGTTTGGCCACGCGAATGTGCGGCGTATTCCCGATGGTCTCGAGGATCGAATTGACTTTCATGATCGGTGCGCTCTTTCTTTATACTCGAACCGGGGGTCGAGACGGACCCGGTTCGGCCAGTCTCCGGCGCGCAGCCACTGGGTCTCGTCGGCCAGGGCGGGCAACGGCGCGGGTTGTAACGAGGCGAGCAGATACTGTCCATAAGGCCAGTCGCCGATCCCCGAGTCCGCGTTGATGTGGCCGAACGGGCCGGCGTTGACGAAGCGGGCATCCCACTGCCGCGACAGGCGCCAGACGTGCGGCGTCTTCGCATAGGGATCATTGTCGCTCGCGACGACGATCATCGGGGTGCGCGAGGTGAAGCCGGGCGCGTCACCGAAGCCATAGAGGCGATTCTCGTGCCGCAGCCGCGACAGTTCGGGCGGTGCGACGAGCAACGCACCGGCGACACGGGTACGGGTCAGGGCGCTGGCGGCCGCGAACCAGTGCGCGAAGGCGTGGCAGCCGAGGCTGTGCGCAGCGATCAGGACCGGCTCGCCTTCGGCGTCGATCGCTTCGGCGATGCGCTTGACCCATTCGTCCTTGTCGGGGTTCGACCAGCGACCAAGATCGACTCGCTCGCAGTCGGCGAACTTGTGCTCCCACAGGCTCTGCCAGTGGGTCGGGCCGCTGTTGTGAAGGCCGGGAATGGTCAGGATTTTGTGGCGTATCGTTGCATTGGGCATCGGAGGTTCTCCATCGAAGAGGGGGAGGGGAACCGCGGTGACGGGTGCAATCGAAATAACTCAACTAATTTAGTTGGCAATCACTTTGTGGCGAAAGGAAGGCAGTTTGCGACGAGCCGATTCTGCCCTTTCGGGCGGCCGCGAAAATGCGTCAGTCGGCCTGTTTGAACTGTGGCTCGAAGGTCTTGGCGCGGCGCAGCTCGGGGAAGAGCCAGGCCCAGAGCGCGGTAACGCCGACTGCGGCAGCTCCTCCGACGACAACAGCGGGAACGGGGCCCAGCGCCGCAGCCATTGCACCTGCGCGCATCTCGCCGAGCTCGTTCGACGCCGAAATGGCGAGGCCCGAGGCAGCACTGACCCGGCCGCGCATATGGTCGGGGGTATTGAGCTGGATCAGCGTCCCGCGCACGAAGACCGAGAACATGTCGGCGGCGCCGAGCAGGACAAGCATTGCGAGCGAAAGGAGAAGGCTCGTGGAAAGGCCGAACGCGACGGTGGCGAGCCCGAAGACCACGACCGCCCACAGCATTTTCACCCCGACGTTGCGTTCGATCGGGCGGAACGAGAGTCCCAGCGCCACGACCGCCGCACCGAGCGCGGGCGCCGCACGGAGCAGGCCGAGGCCTTCGGAACCGACATGCAGGATGTCGCGCGCATAAACGGGCAGCATCGCGGTCGCGCCCGAGAGGATCACCGCGAACAGGTCAAGCGTGATCGTGCCGAGCAGGAAACGTTCCATCCACACGAATTTGAGACCATCGAGCATCTCGCGCAGCGGATGGCGGCGCACCTCGACCGGGGGCGGCAGCACGGGCCGGACGCGGCTGATCGTGAAGGCCGAGACTGCCAGCAGGATGGCCGCGAAGATATAGACCGACGTCGGATGCGCGGCATAGATCAGGCCGCCCGCGGCGGGGCCGATGACCGAGGCCGATTGCCAGGCGATGCTGCTCATCGCGATTGCCCGCGGCAGCACCGCCGGGGGGACAATGTTCGGCGCGATTGCGCTCATCGCCGGGCCCGAGAAGACGCGCGCCACGCCGTGCAGCGCAGCGAGTCCGAAGAGCAGGGGCAGCGTCAGGCCGCCGGTCCAGGTGAACCAGCCGAGCGTCGCGGCGATCGTCATGTCGATCAGGTTCGAAAAGATTGCGACGCTGCGCCGTTCGAAGCGATCGGCCGCCCAACCGGCGACCGGCGTCAGCACCGCAAGCGGGACGAACTGGAAAAGGCCGAGCAGGCCGAGCTGGAACGATGCTTCCTTGATCGACATGCCGTAATCGGTGCGGGCGGTGTCGTAGAGCTGGTAGCCGATGACCACCACCATCGCGATCGTCGCCATCACCGCCGTGAAGCGCGCGACCCAGTAATAGCGGTAATCGGGATAGCTCAGCGGGGAGGGGGCGGGGGGCGTGTGTTCGGGCAGAACCGGCTCTTCGCCATCGGGTGGTAGTATCGTCGCCATCGACATCCGCCCTATCGTGCTTTTCGCCGCTGTCCAGTAACCCTTACGTATGCCGTTCGTCGATTATCGGATGTCATCCGCCGGTCGTGGTGGCAGAAGCCCGCCATCGATTGAGGGAGATAATCGAATGACACGTAAATTTGCCCGTTTCGGCGGCGCGGCGATGGCTGCGACGCTGCTGGTCCTGACCGCCTGCAACGCGTCGGACAACAAATCTGCGTCGGCGCCGAGTGCGAAGAACTGGACCGAGTTTCGCGACAATTTCCTGAAGGGCTATTTCCCGCTCAATCCCAATTTCGCAGTCTATCAGGGCAAGCACGAGTTCGACGGCCAGCTTCCGGACTGGTCGCTGGAAGGCCTCGAAAAGCAGACTGCATTCCTCGAAAAGACGATCGCTGACGCCAAGGCGTTCGACGGCAAGATGACCGACGCGGAGAAGTTCGAGCGCGACTATCTGGTGCATGTAGCCGAGGGGCAGTTGTTCTTCCTGAAGGATGCGGATTTTCCGCACACCAATCCTGCCTTCTATGTCGGCTCGCTCGATCCGAACGTCTATATCGCGCGCCCCTATGCCGATGCGACGACGCGGATGAAGGCGTTCATCGCCTATGCGCAGAAGGTTCCGGCGGCTACCGCGCAGATCAAGGCGAACCTCAAGCTGCCGCTGCCCGCGACATTCGTCAAATTCGGCACTGCGGGCTTCGGCGGCTTCGCGGATTATTACACGGGCGATGCCAAGAAGGCCTTCGCCGAGGTCAAGGATCCCGAACTCCAGAAGCAGTTCGACGAGGCGGCGGCAAAGGCCGCTGCGGCCGTGAAGGATCTGGCAACCTATATCGGATCGAAGCCCGGCACCCCCGACGGCTATGCCCTGGGCGCCGACAAGTTCGCGAAGATGATCCTGACGAACGAGGCGGTCGATACACCGATCGACGAACTCGAACGGATCGGTCAGGCCGATCTCAAGCGCAATCAGGACGCGCTGAAGGCCGCCTGCGCGACCTATGCCGCGGGGATGACGATCGCCGACTGCATGAAGAAGATGAACTCCGACAAGCCCGCCGACGGTCCGGTCGCCGAGGCACGGCGCCAGCTTCCGTCGCTTCGTGCGTTCATCGTCGAAAAGGATCTCGTCTCGATCCCCGGCACCGAACAGGCGCAGGTCGAGGAATCGCCGCCGTACAACCGGCAGAACAGCGCCTATATCGACATCCCCGGGCCGTACGAGAAAGGCTTGCCGTCGGTCTATTACATCTCGCCGCCCGACCCGACCTGGGACAAGCAGACCCAGAACGACTTCGTCCCCGGCAAGAAGGACCTGATGTTCACCTCGGTCCACGAAGTGTGGCCGGGTCACTTCCTGAACTTCCTCCACTCGAACCGTGCCGAGAGCATCTTCGGCAAGCTGTTCGTCGGCTATGCCTTCGCCGAGGGCTGGGCGCATTATACCGAGGAGATGATGTGGGATGCAGGTCTCGGCAACGGCGACCCCGAAACGCACATCGGCCAGCTGTCGAACGCGCTGCTCCGCGATTGCCGCTATCTCTCGGCGATCGGGCTGCACACCAAGGGCATGACCGTCGCGGACTCGGAAAAGCTGTTCAAGGAACAATGCTATCAGGACGAGGGCAACGCCCGGCAGCAGGCGGCGCGCGGCACTTATGATCCGCTCTACCTCAACTACACGATGGGCAAGCTGATGATCCGCAAGCTCCGCGAGGACTGGACGAAGGGTGACCGGACGAAGTGGAAGGCCTTCCACGACGAGTTCCTGTCGTACGGCGGCCCGCCGATCCCGATGGTCCGCGCGGCGATGATGAAGGAAGATGCGCCGAAGGCTGTGTTCTAAGTCACTGGCGAATCGACCGACCCGAGGCTAGCCTCTTCGAAAGGGGCTAGCCGATGGTCGACGTCTTCATTTCCTATTCGCGCGATAACAAGGCGCGCGTCGCGCAGATCGCGCAGGCGGTCTCTGCTGCGGGCTATGCGGTTTGGTGGGACGCAGAGCTCCCCCCGCACCGTTCCTATGGCGATGTCATCACCGAAAAGATCGGCAGCGCAAAAGCCGCGATCGTCGTCTGGTCGCATCAGTCGGCGCAGTCCGAATGGGTGCGCGCAGAAGCGGATGTCGCGCGCAACCAGAAGAAGCTGGTCCAGACGGCGATCGACGATGTGATGCCGCCTTTGCCCTTCAACCAGATCCAGTTCGCCGAGCTTGCTGACTGGAACGGCGAGCCCGATCATCGCGGCTGGCGCAAAGTGCTGATGAGCCTTGAGGAACTGTGCGGGCGCGAGGCGGCACCGGCAGTTGCGCCTCGACCCGTGCCGACACCTGCTCCTTCGGGTGATTTGCATGTAGCGCCGGCGGAACGGAAATCGTCCACGGCCCTGACGCTTGCCTGGTTGCTCGTCGGGCTGGCGGTGATCGCGATTGCGCTCCTCGCGTGGAAGTTGACCCAATCGCCTCCGGCCTCGGCGCCTCCGGCGGAGACCGTTTCCGCTCCGGCAGAGGAGCGCGCATCCGGAACATCGTCCGCGACCGACAGCACACCGGTCGAAGCTTTCACCCTTGCGGCGGTGATCGACGACCCCGACGGCTTCACCAATATCCGGGCCGGCGGGAGTACGAAGGCCGAGATCGTCGGCAAGGTGCTCGATGGCGAGAAATTCCTGACCTATCAGCAGTCCGGGCAATGGTGGCGGGTTCGCAAGGCCGATGGAACGACCGGCTATATGTTCCGCAAATATATCCGGTTGATCGAGGGAGGGGTGGCACCGAAACCCGCTTCTGGCGGCCCCATGCCTACAGGCGTCGGCGGAAGCGGAGTCGTTATTCCCGACTCATCCGAAAGACTGCTGACGGCCGAAGAGCTTGGAAATTACAGCGCGCTGGAACTGCGGATCGCCCGCAACGAGATTTTCGCTCGCAAAGGTCTGCGATTCAAGGACCCGGCGCTGCAGGCGCACTTCAGCCAGTTCGGCTGGTACCGTCCGACGACCGACGCCGTTGCGCTGTCGTCTACCGAAAAGGCAAACGTCGCCCTGCTGAAATCGGCCGAAGACGCGGCGCAATGACTGACGCCGCCACGGTCGAGGCGGAGGTCGCACATCGGCTGGGCCAAGGCGACGCGCTGAGCGCTTTCGACTGTGCGGCGGCGGCACGACGCGAGGGGATCGAAAGCTCACGGCTGCGCTATCTGATGGTACGCGCGCTGGCGGCATCGGGCGACAGCCTCGGCGCGATGCATCTTTACGAGCAGCTCGATCTGGCGGCATCGGGCGACGTCGACAGCCTCGCGCTGGCGGGACGTATCTGGAAGGATGAGGCATTCGACCAGACGGGGACGGAGCGCACCGCCTTTCTTCAACGTGCGGCCATGGCTTATGACCACGCCTTTCAGGCGTCGGGCGCGGATTTCCCAGCCATCAACGCCGCAAGCCTTTATGCGATGCTCGGGGAGTTCGACCGCGCAGCGGCGCTCGCCGGACCGATCGCGGCCAATGGCGCGGCGGACAATTATTGGGATCAGGCGACGCTGGTCGAGGCATTGCTTCTGCTCGGTCGCGGCGACGAAGCGCTGTTTCACGCACATGCCGCCAATGCACAAGCGGGGACGCGGGCCGGGGATCGCGCCTCGACCTGCCGCCAGATCGCACGCCTTTCGGCGAGCGGTGCCGTCGACCCCGGCCACGCGAAAACCATCATGGCCTTGCTTCGTCCGCCTCCGGTCGGCTTCTATTGCGGCCGCATGTTCCGTGCGGGAGGCGAAGGCGAGGCGAACGCCGTCCGCGCGATCGCCGACACGCTCGACGCGCAGCCGTTGTCGGCGCTGATCGGCCCGCTCGCATGCGGCGCCGACATATTGTTCGCGGAAGCCGCGCTCGATCGCGGCATCGACCTGACGATCGTCCTGCCTTTTGCCGAGGACGACTTTATCGCCCAATCGGTGCAGTCGGGCGGCGATGAATGGCTGCCTCGCTATCTTCGTTGCCGGGACCGGGCTGCGATGGTGCATTTCGCCAGCACCGCGCGCTACGTCAGCGACGACTGCCAGTTCATCCTCGGGTCGCATACCGCCATGGGTCTTGCTCGGCTACGCGCGCGCGAGCTCGAAACCGTTGCGCTTCAGCTTGCGGTCGTCGATCCCGATGTGGCGGCGCGTTCCGGCGCCGAAATTGCGGGGACCAATGCCGATATTGCGCTCTGGCGGGACAAGGGGGGGGAGACACTGACGATCCCGGTCGGCGACCTTGATCGCAATCTCGATTTCCCGCCCGCTCCGAAGCCGCCCGAAGGGACCCGGCGCGGCCTTTATGCCATTCTTTTCGCCGACTTTGCAGGTTTCTCGAAACTTGGCGAGGCCGAGCTGCCGATCTTCGCGCATGAAGTGATGGGCGGAATAGGCCGCATTCTCGACGGCTTCGGCGATGCGGTCCTGTTTCGCAATACGTGGGGCGACGCAGTCTATGCCGTGATCGACAATCCCGCCACGGCCGCCCGAATCGCACTCGCAATGCAGGAAAGGCTCGACGTGCTTCCCCCCGGTCTCGGCCTCGAAGGCCAAAAGGCGGGCATGCGGACCGGTATCCACTTCGGGCCTATCTATCGCGGCGTGGATCCGGTTGTCGGT
Organism: Sphingopyxis sp. BSN-002; assembly: GCF_022024275.1. NCBI lineage: Bacteria > Pseudomonadati > Pseudomonadota > Alphaproteobacteria > Sphingomonadales > Sphingopyxidaceae > Sphingopyxis > Sphingopyxis sp. BSN-002. The sequence goes on along the minus strand of NZ_CP091804.1, from coordinate 365,642 downwards.
AACGAACTCTGGTATGGAACCGAGGTCACGCGGACCGCGCGGATCGAACCGGTCACGCTGGTCGGGCAGGTCTATTGCACCCAGCCGCTCGCGGCGATGCTCGCACTTGAAAATTCCCGCGATTTCGATTGCGACTATGTCGGCAAGGTCCGCCTCGCCAAGGATTATGGAGAACTGGCGCTGTATCGGCTCTCGCGCCGTTCAGCCTGAAGGCGCGCACAGTCGCGCGACGAAGAAGCCATCGAGGCCGCCGACGTCCGCCAGCATGCCGGGAAGCGTGCGGACAAAACCTTGCCCGTCTGGAACGATGCCGTCAGGGAGTTCGCCCGCGTCGACGGGCGCGATGCTCCAGCCGGGATGCGCTTTCAGGAAGGCGACGACCCGATCCTCGCCCTCGGCCCGCTCGAGCGAGCAGGTGGCGTAGACGAGCGTCCCGCCCGGCTTCAGCCATCCGGCCGCGCGAGAGAGCAGTTCGGCCTGCAAATTCGCCATGTCCCCGATCTGCCGGGGCTCGATCCGGTGCAGCACGTCGGGGTGACGTCGGAAGATGCCGGTTGCAGAGCACGGCGCATCGAGAAGGATCGCGTCGGCAGGGGCGTCGGGTGCCCATTTGCGGACGTCGCCCTGCACGACGCCGGCTTCGAGCCCGGTCCGCGCCAGATTGTCCGACAGCCGCTCGAGGCGCCTCGCGCTTGAGTCCACCGCCACGACCTCCCAGCCTGCGGCCGCCAGTTGCATCGTCTTGCCGCCCGGAGCGGCGCAGAGGTCGAGGACCGTCTTCCCGTGCCCCGCGCCGAGCAGGCGGGCGGGGAGGCTGGCGGCGATGTCCTGCACCCACCAGCCACCGTCCTGATATCCGGGCATGGTTTCGACAGCCTGGCCGCGCGGGAGGCGAATATGATGTGCGGCCAATGCTGTCCCGTCATCCCAGCCATCCCGCGGTTCGTCTGCAAAGCTGAGGTCGATCGGCGGCGGTACGCTCCACGCGGTCGCGGCCGCAGCGACGATTTCGTCGCCCCATTGCGCGGCCCATCGCTCGGCGACGGCTTCGGGCAGGTTGGCAGCGTCGGGAAGTGCCCATTCTTCCTGCTGCGCGCGCGAAAGGATGGCATGGACTAGCCGGCGCGGACCACCCGCCACGAGTGGGAGCGCCGTTGCGACGACGGCGTGCGGCGGCGTCTTCAGAACGAGCAGTTGGGCAAGGGCGAGGCGCAGCACAGCACGCGACTTCACATCCTCGGGCAAGGTTTGGGACGTCGCGCTGTCTATCAGCGCGTCAAGGTCGCCCATCCAGCGCAGCGCCTCCGACACGATGGCGATCGCGAAGGCACGGTCGGCAGGCGCCAGTCCCTGCGTCGCCGCGTGCGCCGCAATGTCGAGCGGGTCGCCGCGGCGGAGCACCGCATCGATCAGACGCAGCGCAGCGCGCCGCAGCGCGGTGCCGGGCGGATCGGCCTCGGCAGGGCCGCGACCTCGACGGGGGCGACGGTCAACCATATGATCGGTGCTCGGCGGGATTGGCTTCGGACATGCAAGCTCCTATATCCGCCATATCATGGCTGAAAACAGAGAAACCCGGGATATGGGCGGTACGCCCCGCGCAACGACGCGTCCGGCGCACGTCAAGGCGCCAGCGGGCTGGACCAACACGCCGCTTCCCGTTCCCGCGCCGATCCATGAGGACAAGGCGGAGGAGCAGCCCGGAGGGCGCAACCCCGTGCGTTACGGCGATTGGGAGCTCAAGGGCCTTGCGATCGATTTCTGAGATTCGCAGCCCGGTTCGCAAGCAAGCGAGCCGATGACCCGCAACACCGGCGCCGGAACCGCGATCGGTCCGGCTCCGGCGTCGACGGTCACCGGTCATGACGTCAGACGGCGGGGGTCTGAACCTCGAGGATTTCCGGCACCTTGCCTGCGCGAACCTGTTCGGCGAACACGTCGCGCATCAGCTGCAGCGAGAAGAGGTGCGCGAAGATCAGGCCGAGAATGCCGTTCTGCATCATCTTGCGCAGGACGTCGCCGCGCAGTTCGCGCAGCTTGTTCTCGTCAACCATCTGGAAGCCGCGGTAGACATAGGGCTTGTCGCTGCCTTCGGGCTGGATCGCGACTTCGCCGTCCATCAGCAGGTCGGCCTTCTTGAGTTCTTCCATGAAGAAACCGGTACGCTGTCCCGCTTCCTCGAAATTCTTGCAGAATTCGAGCACGGCCTGGACCGGCTGCGTCGGCTGGCCGTTCTCGAACAGCGCGTCGCCTTCCTCGAACTGACCGATCGCGCCCGAGGTCGGATCGAAGCAGAGCGACAGGTCTTCGCTGTCGGGATTGAGGCGCGCGAGGAGGAAGGGGTAGCGGCGAATATAGGCCGGGACATAGACCGGATTGAGCAGCTTGCCTTCGGTATCGACGAAGGTGTTCACACCCTCGTTGAGGCCCATCAGAGCGAGCGGGACGGGGTTGTCGCCCGCCGAAAACACGATCGGGAAGAAACGGCACGCCGAGACGAACTCGTCCGAGGTCAGCGGTACGGCATGCTGGTCGACCAGGAATGCGGCGCTGTCGAGCGGGCGAGCATGGAAATCGGCGTGATCGACGCTCGAAAGCGGAACCAGATCCTTGTAGAAAAGCGGCAGGTTGTTGGCGGGCGCAGTGGCCATGAATTGAACTCCGGTCATTGGCCCCGAGACCGTCGGGGCAAAAAGCTGATTGCGCGCCTTATTGGTACGCGCGCCGCCGCGCAAGGGGCGATGGCGCGAACCGTCCTGCAGCTCAGGCGATCAGCTTGCCAGGATTGAACAGACCGGCGGGGTCGAGCCCGGCCTTGATCGCGCGAAGCGCCGCGAGCCGCGCCGGACTGTCGAGTTCGGCGAATATGTCGCGCTTCATCTGGCCGATACCATGCTCGGCAGAGATCGAACCGCCCAGTTCGATGACATGGGAGTAGACGATCCGGCTGGCGGTTTCCCCGTGCTCGACGAGCCATGCCGCACCGTCGGTATCGACCGGCGGCTGGACGTGATGATGGACATTGCCGTCACCGAGATGGCCGAACGAGAGCGCGCGCACCCCGGGAAGCGAGGCCCGGAGACGCCCCGGATTAGCGGCGATGAAGCGAGGCATCAGATCTACAGGGACGCTGATATCGTGCTGCAGGGCCGGCCCCTCGGCGCGTTCGGCTTCGGAAATGGAATCGCGAATCCGCCAGAAATCCTCGCTTTCGCGGTCATTCTTGGCGATCGCGACATCGCGGATGAGCCCGGCGTCGAGCGCCGCGCCAAGCTCCACCTCAAGGGCGGCCGCCAAGGCTTCCTCTTCGTCGCCTGCAAGTTCGACGAGCGCATACCATGGGTGCCCGTCCGGCAGCGGATTTCGCGTGCCGGGAATGTGCCGCAGCACCGCCTCGATGCAGATGTGCGGGATGATCTCGAACCCCTCGAGCGGACCGCCGATCGCAGCGTCGAGGCGACGCAGCAGCGCGAGCGCCGCGTCCGGAGAATCGAGCCCGATCCACGCCGTCTGCCGTGCCGTGGCCGCGGGGACGAGCCGGAGACAGGCGGCTGTGACGATGCCGAGCGTTCCTTCAGCTCCGCAGAGAAGGTGGCGAAGATCGTATCCGCGATTGTCCTTTTTCAGAGGCGCGAGCCCGTCGTAGATGCTACCGTCGGGAAGTACGGCCTCGATCCCGGCGACCAAGGCGCGCATCGTACCGTGGCGCAGCACCTGCGTGCCGCCGGCGTTTGTCGACACCAGCCCGCCGATCGTCGCCGATCCCTTGCCGCCGAGAGTGAGGGGGAAGCGCAGCCCGTGATCGAGAACGGCATGATGGAAATTCTCGAGAATGACGCCGGCTTCGGCGATCGCGATGCCGGCGGCCGTGTCGATCTCGTGAATCCGGTCCATTCGCCGCAGACTGAGCAGCAGTTGATTGCCGCTCGGGTCGGGGGTCGCCCCGCCGACCATGCCGCTGTTGCCCCCTTGCGGCACGAGAGCGACGCCTTCGGCAGCGCAGAGGCGGACGATTGCCGCAACCTCTGCAGTTGTGGCCGGCGACAGCATTGCCACGGTGGCTCCGCGATATTTGCCGCGCCAGTCGGTCAGCCACGGGTTCAGGATATCGGGATCTGCGGTATAGCCTTTCGGCCCCAAAAGGTCGTTCAGCGCCTGAAGCAATGCGGTCGAGGGCGCCCGCGTCATGCCGGGGCCTTCCCCGCCGGGGCTCGACGATTGCGCGAAGGGGCTCGACAGCAATTCATTTCGTGTTCAATCATGGCTGTTAGAGAGGGCATTGGACGAATATCCTGTTTTCGTCCAGCATCGATGCGGGAGCCACAGGTGTACATCATCCGTCGTCACGACGCCGAAAGGGCGACAGCGCCGCTGTGCTGACGATTGCGGCCCTGTGGATGATGGTTGCGGGCCCCGCAGCCGACGCGCCCACGGCGCCCGAGCCTCCGGTTGCGGTGTCGATGCCCGCGCCTGACGTGCCGGCTTCCTTCTGGCAGGTCGTGATCGAGCAGCAGCTGATCATCCGCGTTCCGGCGCAGCGCTCGTCGCTCAACAATTTCGGTTCCGCACCGGCTCCCCAAATGCGCGCGCCGCAGGTTCCCATGGAATGGAAGGAAAAGAAGGCGCCGAAATGCGTCGCGATGCGCAACATCCTGGGAATGCAGGCTGCGCAGCGCGACAGCATCGACATCATCACCCGCCAGAAACAGCGTCTTCGTGCCCAGCTCAACCGCGGCTGCCGTGCGCTCGATTTCTATGCGGGCTTCTATATGCAGGGTACCAAGGACGGGCAACTTTGCGAGGATCGCGACCAGATCCACGCCCGAACCGGGGCGAAGTGCGAGATCGACAAATTCCGCCTGCTGGTCGCCGTCCCGCGCGACGAGGACTGAATCGCAGGCGAATTATCGCCTTTCCTTGACTTTTCATCGCATCTTCCCCTAGGGGCGCCCCCAGCAACGGTTGGCGTGGGACGCCGTGCTGAAACATTTTCCGGACAGTTTGACCCTATGAAATTTGCCGACCTCGGCCTTTCCGACGAACTTTTGCGTGCCGTGACCGAGTCCGGCTACGACGAGCCGACTGCGATCCAGGCGGGGGCGATCCCGTCCGTGCTGATGATGCGCGACATGATCGGCATCGCGCAGACGGGGACGGGCAAGACCGCGTCCTTCGTGTTGCCGATGATCGACATCCTGGCGCACGGCCGCACGCGTGCGCTGATGCCGCGCTCGCTGATCCTCGAGCCGACGCGCGAACTCGCAGCGCAGGTCGCGGAAAACTTCGAGAAATACGGGAAGTATCACAAGCTCTCGATGGCGTTGCTGATCGGTGGCGTGCAGATGGGGGATCAGGTCAAGGCGCTCGAAAAGGGCGTCGACGTGCTGATCGCGACCCCGGGCCGGCTGATGGACCTGTTCGAACGCGGCAAGATCCTGCTTACCGGCTGTAACCTGCTGGTGATCGACGAAGCCGACCGGATGCTCGACATGGGCTTCATCCCCGACATCGAGAATATCTGCACCAAGCTGCCCGCGAATCGGCAGACCCTGCTTTTCTCGGCGACGATGCCGCCGCCGATCAAGAAGCTGGCCGACAAGTTCCTGTCGAACCCGAAGACGATCGAGGTCGCGCGTCCGGCGAGCCGCAACGAGAATATCGAGCAGTTCGTCGTCAAGACGTCGGAGCGTGGCAAGCGCGATACGCTACGCGGGCTGATCGAGGCCGAGGACATCGGCACCGCGATCATCTTCTGCAACCGCAAGACGACGGTGCGCGAACTGGCGAAATCGCTGCAGCGGCACGGGTACAAGGCCGGAGAAATCCATGGTGACATGGATCAGTCGAGCCGCATTGCCGAGCTCGACCGGTTCAAGGCCGGCACGATCAACATTCTGGTGGCTTCGGACGTCGCCGCACGCGGGCTCGACGTGAAGGGCGTCAGCCACGTCTTCAACTTCGACGCCCCCTGGCATCCCGACGATTATGTCCACCGGATCGGTCGTACGGGCCGCGCGGGCGCGAAGGGGCGGGCGTTCACTCTCGTGACACCGTCGGACGACGAAGCACTCGACAATATCCAGAAACTGACCGGCTATCAGATTCCGGTACACGATACGGGCACGGCCGAGGCCAGGCCGGATCGGCAGACCGACGAGCGCGAACCCCGCCGCGGCCGCTCCGAGCGTGGCGGGCGCCGCCCTGCCAAGGCCGACAAGGAACCGGTGCGCGCCGAAGAGAAGCGCACGGCCCCGAAAGAAGAGAAGCGCGTGTCGCCGAAGAAGGACGAGCGTCGCAAACCGGCGCCCGCTTCGCGGCAGGACGACGATGGCCCCGACGACGGCTGGAACGGCCCGATGCCCGGCTTCCTGTCGGTGGGCTTCGGCGGCTGATCCCGTCCGGCCTCAGAGCCGGACGAGCATTTTCCCGATATTCGCGCCCGAGAAAAGACCGAGAAAGGCCTCGGGCGTCGCTTCGATCCCGTCATATACGGTTTCGCGGATCGTCACCGCCCCGCTGGCGATCAGCCCGCCCATGTCGGCATAGAATTCCTCCATGCACTCGATGAACTGGTCGGTGTAGATAAAGCCTTCCATGCGGATGCGCGCGGGGATCGAGCGGATGATATATTTCATCTCCTGCGGCTTGCCGTCGTTGTAGACGTCGATCATCCCGCAGATCGCGAAGCGCGCGAAATCGTTGGCGACCGCGAAGGCGGCGTCGAGGTGCTCGCCGCCGACATTGTCGAAATAGACGTCGACGCCGGACTTCCCGAGCCCTTCAAGCGCCTGAGCAAGCTGGGGCAGGACGGCCCCCGCTTTATAGTCGATTACCGCGTCGGCGCCGAGATCCGACACCCATGCGCATTTCTCCGCGCCGCCCGCCGAGCCGATCACCGTCATCTCGCGCGCCTTGGCGATCTGCACCACGGCCGAGCCCACCGCGCCCGCCGCCGCCGAAACGAAAACCGTGTCGCCGGGCTTTGCCGCCGCAACGCGGAGCAGTCCTATCCATGCGGTGCCCCCGGTCAGCCCCATATTGTGAAGGAAGGTCTGCGGCGACATGCCGCCAGCCAGCAGCTCGGCGGGCAGCTTGTTGGGCATCATGTCGAGACCGATGATTCCGCCCTCGCGCCAGCCGCCCATGTGAAGGATCATGTCGCCGGGGGCGAACCCCTCCATCGTGCTTTCGAGCACTTCACCGATCGCGCCGCCGGTCATCGGCTGGTCGATCTGGAAGCTGGCGGCATAGCTTTTCGCGTCGTTCATTCGCCCGCGCATATAGGGGTCGACCGACAGCCAGTGATTGCGGACGCGAAGCTGATCGGCTTCGAGCGGACCGTCAGGCAGTTCGCGAAGTGCAAAATTGTCCGCTGTCGGCAGTCCCTGCGGACGGCTGGTCAGATGCCATGCCTTGGCCATAATCCCCACACCCCCTTTTTGCCGGCGCTGGTGGCTAGGGTCAGAAAAGCCGTTGCCACTGTCAATCTGTATCGTTAAGAGCCGCCCGGTCGCGGGGCCGTAGCTCAGATGGGAGAGCGCTGCAATCGCACTGCAGAGGTCAGGGGTTCGATTCCCCTCGGCTCCACCAGCGACCTTTCTCCCCCGAATTCCTTACGATTCGCTATAGCTGTCGATGGCGGAGAATATACGCGTCAGCTGTTCGCGCTCGTCGGCGTCGATGTCGGGGCGCCAGATTTCGAACAGCAGGACGGTGCGGTCGCTCGTCCCGCGATTCCAGGCTTCATGCTCGAAACTGTCGTCGAAGATCGTCAGTTCGCCCTCGCGCCATTCCCGCGTTTCTGCACCGACGCGGAGACCACAACCTTCCGGCACGATCAGCGGCAGATGACAGATCAGCCGCGTATTGAGCATGCCGTGATGCGGCGCGATGTGCGTGCCGGGCGTCAATCGCGAAAAGAGCGCGAGCGGCGCTCGCCCCGGAATGACCGGCTGTGGCGCCTTTGCCAGAGCGGCGAGCGCTTGCGGACAAAGGTCCGCCATGTCGTCCGCGACCACGCCTTCCCGCCATAACCACGCCGCGCCCCAATCGGGCTTGTCGAGCAGGGGATTGTTCGGCGGCGGCCGATCGGGGCTGGCGGTCACATAGGGACCGAAACGATCGGATGCCGCATCGATCAGCGCCAGCAATTCCTTGCGGATTGCATCGGTCGCCGCCTCCACCGCCGGGACCCAGTCGAACTCTGCGCGGTCGAAAAAGCCACGCTGCGCAAGGCCGGGGAAATAGAACATGCTCGGCTGCTGGACATAGAGCGGTTGCTCGCCGGCGAGCATGCGCAGAGCTTCGGCCACGCGCGGCGTCGCGCCGCGCTGGTCGATACCGGCGTTGCGAAGCTGGCCGAGCAGATGGTCCGCAAAGGCGCGTTCGGTGGTTGCCAGATATTCTTCTGCGCGCCGAAGCCCCGAATGCAGGGCGGGGGGGACGCTTCGCGCCTGCGCCGCCGTGCCCAGCGCCAGGCGATAGAAGCTGCCTGCCGCGCGGTCGTCCTGCAGGCGTCGCTTGAGTTCGGCCATCGCCAGCATGGCGGCGATATTGCCGCGGTCGGCGCGGATGGCACTGTCGAGCGCTGCGGCTTCCGCCTCCACGTCGCCGCGGCGATGGGCGTCGCGTGCCTGGTCCAGCCATGAGGTTTGCCCCGTCATCGACGAAGCCATACCGCAGCACCCGACCTTTGCAAGCGACGCCCTGCCGTCGTCAGCTTGCGGGCGGGGTGGCGGGGTCGCTCGCCCCGGGCTTCGTGTTCCGCATCTGACGCCGGACGGCGGTCATGAAACGGCTGCGCCAGAAGGCGATGACCAGCATTGCAAGCACGCCCCACGGAAGCACGACCGCGCCGAGCGTCAGAATGAAGGTGAGGGCGGTGCTGCCGCTGCGCATCAGCGTTTCGCCAGCGTCGGAGAAGGGGTTCTCGTGGCCGATGCCGGGCAGGCCGCCGTCGCTGACATAGTTGAATGCGACGCTGGTCCAGGCGATTCGCGCTTCGCCGGAGCGGCGGCTCTGGCGCTCGTCGCCGACCTGGCCGCGGAGCTGACCGATCTGCGCCAGGATTTCGGCGCGTTCGCTCTTGCTGAGGCCGCCGGCCTTCAGCCGCTCTTCCAGACGTGCGATTTCGGCTTCGGAGCCTGCACTGCGTTGCTGCGAAGCGAGGATTTCGGTGCCGACGTCCTCGCCGGCAACGCTGGCATCCGCGAGCACGCCCTCGGCCTTCTCGACACTCTCGATGGCCTTTGCGCCGAACTTGCGGGCGATGCCCGGTTCCAGCTTGAACTGGGTTTGCGCCTCGACGAGTTTCTCGTCGGTCAGCTGGTAGCGCACATCGACGATGCGACACCGCTGGACGCCGAGCGTTTCGCACGCGGCGGCATGTTCTTCCTGGACTTTCGAAATCAGCTTGTCGGCAAGGCGGAAGGTGTAGGCATAGTCGAACGCGACGCCGGGAGCCGCTTCGACGCCGATCCGAGGCGTAGCGGCGGCATCGGCAGAGCCGCCTTCTTCGGCGACACTCTCGGCGGCGGGGGTATCGGTCGTCGCAGCTTCGTCGGCTGGCTTTTCGCCGCAGCCGACCAGGGCGAGCGCCATCGCGCCCGCTAAGAGCTTATTTCGCATGCAGATTCTCCCAAAACGCGACTCGTTGGCCGCGGGAGACGGCATATCATAACTGATATAGTTGACAATAGAATTCAGGCGGCTCGCACGAAGCCGTCCAGAACCTTCTTGCTGCCAGCCTGATCGAACTCGACGTCGAGCTTGTTGCCGTCGATATCGACGATCTCGCCATAGCCGAACTTTTCGTGGAACACGCGCATCCCGATCGCAAGGTCGGAGCGGGGTTTGGCGCCGACCGAGGCGGCTGGACCGCGTTCGCTGGGGGCGGGGGCCCGCGTGACGGTCGATGACGAGGCGACAGCGCGCTGCCACGCCGGCCCACGCGTCATGGTGCGCGATGGCTGGCGTTCGGCGACATGCGCGAAGGGATCGCCCTGCGCCGACCAGTTCGCGCGCCACAGGCTCTGCCCGCCGCCGAAGCTGTTTTCGCTGTCGACATGTTCGGGCGGGATTTCCGCGATGAAGCGGCTCGGGATGCTGCTCATCCACTGGCCATAGATACGCCGGTTCGCGGCGTGATAGATGCTCGCGCGCTGGCGTGCGCGCGTGATCGCGACATAGGCGAGACGGCGTTCCTCTTCGAGGCTGGCGGTGCCGCCTTCGTCCATCGATCGCTGCGACGGAAAGACGCCGTCTTCCCAGCCCGCGAGGAAGACATGGTCGAACTCCAGGCCCTTGGCGGCGTGGATCGTCATGATCGTCACCGTCTCGGTCTGGTCGTCATTGTCGCGGTCCATCACGAGGCTGACATGCTCGAGAAAGGCTTCGAGTGACTCATATTCCTCCATTGCGCGGACGAGCTCGGACAGGTTCTCGAGCCGCCCCGCCGCTTCGGCACTGCGATCGGCCTGCAGCATCGCGGTATAGCCCGACTCGTCGAGGATCAGCTGGGTCAGCTCGGGATGCGACAGCTCGTTCGCCTTGCCCTGCCAGCTGCGCATCTGGGCGATAAAGTTTGCGAGCTGGCGGCGCGCCTGCGGGGTCAACTCGTCGGTTTCGGTGATCCGCGAAGCGGCATGGAGTAGCGGCGCGCGCTCGATCCGCGCGAACTGGTGGATACGCGCGAGCGCCTTGTCGCCGAGACCGCGCTTCGGGACATTGACGATCCGTTCGAAAGCGAGGTCGTCGGCGGACGACTGAACGAGGCGGAGATAAGCGAGAGCGTCACGGATTTCGGCGCGCTCGTAGAAGCGGAAGCCGCCGACGATGCGGTAGGGCATGCCGATCGCGATGAAGCGGTCTTCGAACTCGCGCGTCTGGAACTGCGCGCGGACGAGGATGGCGGTGCGATCGAGGCTGACCTTGCGGTGCTGGAGAGTCTCCAGTTCCTCGCCGATCCGCCGCGCCTCCTCGGGACCATCCCATACCCCGACGACGCGCACCTTGTCGCCGGCATCGAGATCGGTCCACAGTGTCTTGCCGAGCCGGTCGCTGTTCTGTGCGATCAGCGCGGATGCGGCGGCGAGGATCTGCGGCGTCGAGCGGTAATTCTGTTCGAGGCGGATCACCGTCGCCCCCGGAAAATCCTTTTCGAAGCGCAGGATGTTCGCGACCTCGGCGCCGCGCCATGAATAGATCGACTGGTCGTCGTCGCCGACGCAGCAGATATTTTTCCGGGATTGGGCGAGCAGCCGCAGCCACAGATACTGGCTGGCGTTGGTGTCCTGATATTCGTCGACCAGCACATATTTGAAGCGCTGCTGATACTGCTCGAGCACGTCGCGATGCGTCTTCAGGATGACGAGCATGTGCAGCAGCAGATCGCCGAAATCGCACGCGTTCAGCGTCTTCAGTCGCGCCTGATAGAGCGCATAGAAATGCTGCCCCTTGCCATCGGCATAGGCTTCCTTGTCGGCGACATCGAGATCGGCGGGTGTCAGCCCGCGGTTCTTCCACTTGTCGATGAGCCCGGCGAGCTGGCGTGCAGGCCAGCGTTTCTCGTCGAGTCCCTCGGCCTGGATGAGTTGCTTGAGGACGCGGAGCTGGTCGTCGGTATCGAGAATCGTGAAATTGCTCTGCAACCCCACAAGCTCGGCATGACGGCGGAGCATCTTCGCCGCGATACTGTGAAAGGTGCCGAGCCAGGGCATGCCCTCGACCGCATCGCCAATCATCCGCCCGATGCGTTCGCGCATCTCACGCGCCGCCTTGTTCGTAAAGGTCACGGCGAGGATTTCGGACGGCCACGCGCGCCGGGTCGCGATGATATGCGCGAGCCGGGCGGTCAGCGCCGCGGTCTTGCCGGTGCCCGCACCCGCGAGCATCAGCACCGGACCTTCGGTCGTCAGCACGGCCTGCCGCTGCGGGCCGTTGAGGCCCTGCAGATAGGGCGGGTCCGACGGGTCGGGGCGGGTCAGATCGGGCGTCGAGGCGGGGAGGTGGTTCACGCGCGAACGATTAGGGAACAGCGGCCGCGCTGTCCAGTGCGCGGAGGCTCAACCGAGCACGTTGTGGAGCGCCGCAACGTCAACGGGAGCGCCCGCGCGTTCCAGCTCGTCGACCGTCGCAAGCGCCATCGCGCGATAGGCCGGCAGCAGTTCGGGGCAATCGGCAGCGAGCGCTGAAATATGGCTCGCGACCGTCTGCGCATCGCCGCGCAGCAACGGTCCCGACAATGCGTCGAACCCGCGATCGAGGCTGTTTTCCAGTGCGGCGCGAACCAGCGGTGCGATCAACGCTTCGGGATCGGCGACGCCGGCCCGTGTCAGCGCGTTCGATGCCCCGGCAAGCAGCGTCACGAGGTGGTTCGATGCGTGGCAGAGCGCCGCATGATAGAGCGTCCGCTGTGCCTCGCCGATTTCGACGGCCGTCCCGCCGAGCATCGCAACGATATGCTGCGCTTTCGCAGTTGCCTGGTCCGATGATCCCGTGATCGCAAATCGCGCTTCGGCCATTCGCGCCACTTCGCGTTCGGGATGTCCCGTGAATGTCATCGCCGGATGGATAGCTGCTGTCAGCGCGCCATGTGAGCGGAGCGGTTCGAGGATCGCCGCGCCGCTGCGTCCGCTGACGTGAAAGACGAAGGGCGCGCTCCCTGCTGTCAGCATCGGCGCCAGTTCGTCGATCACCGCCGCGATCGCGTCGTCGGACACCGCAATCGCGATGACATCGCAATCGACCGCGATCCGGTGAATCGACACCGCGACCTCGCTGCCGGTCGCAGCGGAGGCTGCGCCGAGCTTCTCGAGCGAGCGCCCCCACATCAGCGGCGGCTCGACCGAATGGCCGGCAAGCCCCAGCGCGAGTGCCTGCGCGGCGCGTCCTGCGCCGATGATGCCGAGTTGCTGGACCGGAGGGCTTTCCATCAGGCAACCTTAGCGCGAGCCGCGCCGCTTCACCAATGTCGATACGCCTTGCGTCAAAGCGGCAAAGACGCTCAAAGCGCGCCGACACACTAGGGGAGGGGCATCACCCGTGGATCTGGCACCCTATCGCGCGCACCGACGCATATTGACCGCGAGCCTCGTCGGCACCGCGGTCGAATTCTATGATTTCTACATCTACGCCACAGCGGCTGCGCTGGTGTTCGGCCCTCTGTTCTTTCCCGTCGAATCGGCGTCAGCGCAGCAGATGCTCGCCTTCATGAGCTTCGGCCTGGCCTTCTTCGCCCGGCCTGTCGGCGCGATTGTGTTCGGCCATTATGGCGACCGGATCGGGCGGAAGTCGACGCTTGTCGCGTCGCTGATGCTGATGGGAGGGTCGACGCTGCTGATCGCCTTTCTGCCGACCTATGCGATGGTCGGCTGGGTCGCACCGCTGCTGCTCTGCATCCTGCGTTTCGGGCAGGGTTTCGGGCTCGGAGGAGAGTGGGGCGGCGCGGCATTGTTGGCGGTCGAAAATGCACCGCCGGGATGGAAATCACGCTTCGGCATGTTTCCGCAGCTCGGCGCTCCGGTCGGATTCATCGCCGCGAACGGGTTGTTCCTTCTTCTCGGCCTGACGCTGAGCGATCAGGATTTCGCCAGCTGGGGCTGGCGCATTCCGTTCCTCTTTTCGGCGTTGCTCGTCGGACTGGGGCTCTGGGTGCGGCTCAGGATCGGCGAGACGCCCGACTTCGCCGAGGCGCTTGAAAAAGATGCACCGGTCGGCGTGCCGATCGGCGAGTTGCTGCGCCACCATTGGCTTGCAACCCTGGCAGGCACGTTCGCGGTCGTCGCCTGCTTCGCCATCTTCTATCTCGCGACCTCTTTCGCCCTTTCGCACGGCACGAAGGAACTGGGCTATCCGAAGGAGGCATTCCTTCTGGTCCAGCTCGGCGCGATCCTGTTCATGGCGGGTGGGATCATTTTCGCCGGCTACGCGAGCGATGCATCGAGCCCGCAGCGTATCCTGACGTGGGGCTGCGGCGCGACGATCCTCGTCGGCTTCCTCTTCGGGCCGGCGCTCGCGTCGGGAAGCTGGACGATCATCTTCGCCGGCCTCGCGACTTCACTGTTCGTCATGGGGTTGGTCTATGGCCCGCTCGGCAGCTGGTTGACGTCGCTGTTTCCTGTGCGCGTGCGCTACACGGGTGCGTCGGTCACCTTCAACGGCGGCGGCATCTTGGGCGGCGCGATGGCGCCGATCGCCGCGCAGGCGCTTGCAGACGGGCACGGGACGGCCGCAGTCGGGCTGTATCTGGCCTTGGCAGGCGTCGTCAGCTGGTTCGGGCTGTTGATGGTCCGTCGCGCCGCTACGCCGGCCTGAGCAGGGTCAGCTTCGCCTTGCCGACCTTCCGCTCGGTTTCGACCTCGAAGCCCGCGACTTCGACGGTTTCCTTTCCCGATGTCTCGATCGAAATCAGGCTGTCGGCGCCGATCCAGCCCAACCGATTGAGCTTGTCGAGCGCAACGCTGCCTGCGCCGGTATCGTAAGGCGCGTCGAAAAGGATCAGGTCGAAGCTTCGTTTGGCCGGACCGAGGCCGAGCACCGATCCCGCGCGCACGTCGGCGCGTGCGGACGCGCCGAGCGTTGCAAGATTTTTCTTCAGCGCGTCGAGCGCGTCACGGTCCTGTTCACCGAACAGGCAATGCTCTGCACCTCGCGACAGCGCCTCGATCCCGAGCGCACCCGAGCCTGCGAACAGGTCGGCGACGTAGAGGCCCTCGAAACTGCCGACGCGGCTTGCGAGCATCGAGAACAATGTTTCGCGCGTACGATCCGCTGTCGGCCGCGTCGCGTCATTCTTGGGCGCGAGCAATTTGCGGCCGCGCCATTCGCCCGAAATCACCCTCATTTGCTAAGGTAGCGACGGAACTGGAACAATTCGTCGCGCGGGACAATCTCGACCCCGCCCATGTCGAGCCCTTCAAGTGTGAACTGGCCATAACGCGTGCGGATCAGGCGGCTGACTTGCAGGCCCAGATGTTCGAGGACGCGACGGACCTCGCGGTTCTTGCCCTCAGTCAGCATCATCTCGATCCACTGGTTGCGCCCGGTACGGCGTTCGAGATTGGCGTCGATCTTGCCATAGCGGATGCCGTCGATCTCGATCCCCATGACCAGCTCTTCAAGCTGCTCCTGGCTGATGTCGCCAAAAGCGCGTGCGCGATAGGTGCGTTCGACCCCGCTGGCAGGCAGTTCGAGCTGGCGCTTGAACTCGCCGTCGTTGGTCAGGAGCAATAACCCCTCGGTATTATAGTCGAGGCGCCCGACGGGCATCAGGCGCGGCAAGCCCTTCGGCAGGATGTCGTAGATCGTTTTGCGGCCCTTGGGGTCGCGCGCAGCCGTGAGGCATCCGGCAGGCTTGTGGAAGCGATAGAGTCGCGTCGACACAGGTTTGGCGACCGGATTGCCATCAACCGTCAGACCCTCGAGCGACGCGAGGAGCGGTGCAGGCTGGGCGATCGTCTCGCCGTTCAGCGCGATGCGGCCTTCCTCGATCATCCGCTCGACATCGCGGCGCGAGCCGACACCGGCGCGGGCGAGCAGTTTTGCGATGCGCTGCGGTCCATCCTCGCGCTCGGGTTCGGCCTTCAATTTGCGCGGGGGAGCGTCGGCGCGGGCGGCACGGCGGCCGCGCGGGGCATCGCGCTCGGGGGTCGAGCGGGGCGTGTTACGGGGTGGGCGGCGGGTCGTCATCGGAACGGATGCGGCTTTCTTGTCGTTTTTGGGCACAGAAGTGTTGCGTTGTGATCACGCTCATAGCCGGAAACGTGTCGCTTCGTCGATGGCAAGCACAAGTGATATTGCAGGAAGCGGCGGAGCGAGTCATGGCGACAATGAAGGGAGTGTTCATGCTCTTTGCGTCCCGCCCCACGTGCATCAAGCGCCTGCTGGTCATCGAGGATGATCCGCTGACGGCGTTCGATAACGAGCACACGCTGAAGCACAGCGGGTACGATATCGTTGCGACGGTCGATTCGGGAGAGGCCGCGGTGGGCGTCATGGCCGTCGAGCAGATCGACGCGCTTGTCCTCGACCTTGGCCTCGCGGGTGACATGACGGGCCGCGAAGTTGCCCGCATCGCGCGCGACCGCGGCATTGCCGTGCTGCTCGTCACCGGCCAGTGCCCGGCAGATGCCGCGGATATCGCCGTCGCCTGCCTTGGCAAGCCGCATAGCGCCGGCGCGCTCGTGTCGGCGCTGAAGGCGGTCGAGAGCATGGCTTGCAAGAACCAGGCACCGCGCAAGGTCAGCGGCCTGACGACATTCTGGCGGCCGCAGGCCGCTTGAGCGCGACCGGACGATCGTCTCGGCGGTCAGGTGGTCATTTAGCCGCTTCCAATTTACTCCCGACGCTTTAGGCCTCTAGGCCTGATGGTCGCGGCGGCCGAATGCGGGCGCCATGGGGGAGATACAGCTTGCAGCCCGATACAGTGACACCGCCGCCGCAGGGCTGGTGGGACAGCATCCGGCCCTATCTGGAGCGCGCGCCGATGGCGGCGTTCCTTCTCGGCCTGTCATCGGGGTTTCCCTATGCCATGATCGGCGCAACGCTGACGACACGGCTGGCGCAGGACGGGATCGACAAGAAGACCGTGACGGCCTTCACGCTCGCCTTCCTCGTGTACAATCTGAAGCCGCTCTGGTCGTGGATCGTCGACGGGGTTCGCTTGCCGGGACTGGGTGTGCTCGGTCAGCGCGTTTCGTGGATGATTCTGGCTTCGGTGCTGGTGATGGCAGCGGTCGCGAACCTCGCGCTTCAGGAGCCCAAGGCGGATATCTATCAGACGGCGATCGCCGCCATTCTTGTCGGCCTGGCTGGCGCGACTTTCGATATCGTCATTGACGCCTATCGCATCGAGATACTGAAGCCCGAACAGCTTGGAATCGGTTCGGGCATGAGCCAGTATGGCTGGCGCATCGGATCGGCGGGGGCCGGTGCGCTCGCGCTCTTTCTCGCCGCGCGTTACGGGTGGGAGCCCGCCTATCTTGCCTGCGCGCTCTTTGCCTTGCCCGCGGTCATCGCGGCGTTGTGGCTGGGTGAGCCCGACCGGCATCGCGATCCTGCCCAGCGCAAGGGCGGGAACGCGATCCTCCAGTCGATCATCGGGCCCTTCACCGAATTCTTCCGCCGGCAGGGCGCGTGGCTCGTCCTGCTGTTCATCCTCGTCCACAAGATCGGCGATACGCTTGCCAATCTGACCTTCCGCCTGCTGTTCGACGACCTCGGCTACACCAACGACGAGATCGCGATCTACGACGTCGGGATCGGCTTTTGGGCCTATCTGATCGGCATCTTCGTAGGCGGCATCATGTATGCTCGCATGGGCATGAAGCGCTCGGTGCTCGTCAGTCTGATCCTGATGGCGGTATCGAACTTCAGCTTCGCGATGCTGGCGGCGACCGGAAAGAGCAATCTCGGAATGGCCGGCGCGATCGGGTTCGAGAATTTCGCGAGCGGGATCGGCGGCGTTGTCGTGGTCGCCTATTTCTCGGCTCTCTGCGACCTGCGCTTCACCGCGGCGCATTATGCGCTGATCTCGTCGGCGGCGAGCATCGTCGGGCGTTTCGTGACCGGCACCACCGCTGGCGGTCTGATCGAAACCTTCGGCTATGTGCAATTCTATCTGCTGACGACCGTCGCCGCGGTACCGGGCGTCCTGCTCTTCTGGTGGATGATGCGGACCGGGCTGGTCGACCTGTCGGTCGGGTCGGCGGGCAAGGTCGAGGGCAGCGAAGAAGCGCCCAAGCTGGCAGGCTGAGGCCGTGCATTTCCTGCTGATCTCGCTGGCACTGCAGGTGCTGTGCATCGTCCATGTCTTCCGTACGGGCCGCAACACGGCATGGATCATGGCGATCGCCTTTCTGCCGATGGTTGGCATGCTCGCCTATTTCATTGTCGAGGTGATGCCGGGCCTGAGGCATGACCGGCGCGTCCAGGATGCACGGACGAAGTTCGCCGACAAGATGGACCCCGAGCGGCGCGTGCGCGCCGCCAACGATGCGGTCGACTTCAGCAATACTGCGGGCAACCGGCTCGAGCTCGGTGACGCGCTGATGGCGCGCGAGCGCTATGCCGATGCGCTCGTCCAGTTTCGCGAGGCCGAACGGCTATCCCCGCATGTCGACCGGGCGATCGGGATGCGGATCGCCGAAGCAGCGTATGAAGCCGGGAGTTTCAGCGAAGCGCTGATAGCGATCGACGGGCTGGCGGAGACGATCTCGCAAACCGAACTGGACCGGCGTGCACTGTTGCGCGCGAAGGTCGCCGAAGCCGATGGCCGTCCGCAAGACGCGATCACCTTTTATCAGGATATCGTCGGGCGTGTGCCCGGTGACGAGGTACGTTGCCGCCTGGCGGCGCTTTTGATCGCCGAGGGCGACCGGCGCGGCGCCCGGGCCCTGCTGCAGGAGGTCGAGCAGCGAATGAAGCGGACCCCGCCGGTGACGCTGAAGGCCGAAGCGGCGATGTATGACTGGGTCACACGGACGCTTGCCGAAATGCGCTAGGTTGGTTGCTCCCCGTTGAGATCGAGCACGACGCCGGCGAGATAGAGCGAGCCACATATCAGCACGTCACCCGGCCCGCGATGAGCGGCAATGTGACGCAGCGCTGTGGTCACGTCTTCGCACGGTTGCGCGTTGACGATACCGAGGTCCGATTGGACCCAGTGACACAGATCCTTGGGATCGTGATGCTCGTGGCCGGGGATCGGAACCGCCTGAAACGATGCGATCCGGTCCGCGAAGGGGCGCAGAAAGCCCAGCGCATCCTTGTTGCGAAGCAGGCCGCAGACGATGTGGAGCGGCGCCCGATTGTCCAGCGCCTGCGCCAACGCAACGCCCGCGTCGGGATTATGGCCGCCGTCGAGCCAAATCTCCCGCCCCTCGGGAAGAAGCGCCGTCAGCGAGCCGGGCCCGAGCTTCTGCATGCGTCCGGGCCAGAAGGCGCGGGATACGCCCGAGGCAATGGCCGCTGGGTCCGGACGCGGGGCAGGGGCGATGGTCAGCATGGCGATGGCCAGTCCGGCATTGCGCATCTGATGCACGCCCGCCATCCGCGGTTCCAGACGCTCAGCGATGGAACCCGATTTCGACCGCCAGTGAAAGCCATTGCTCTGGGGCTCGATTGCCCAAGCATCGCCTTCGGAAAACAAAGCGCTACCTACCGCGGCGGCGCGTTCGCCGACCAGCTTCATCACGGCGTCGGGGTAGCGAAGCGTCGCCAGCGCGGCGCCGGGTTTGAAGATACCGGTTTTTTCCCACGCGATGCGTTCGATCGCTTCCTGCGGCACGCCGTCTTCGGGAGCGAGCAGGAACGCTTCGTGATCGATGCCCAGCGACGCGATGCCGCAGACGGCGGGTGCCGGGATGATGTTCGTGGCGTCGAGACGTCCGCCAAGGCCGACCTCTATGATGCAATCGTCCGCTGGCGTCCGCGCGAAGGCAAGAAATGCGGCGGCAGTGGTAACTTCGAAGAAGCTTGCCTGCAGCCCTTCCGCCTCATCCAGAACCTCTTCGAGAAGCGCTGCCAGCAGCGCATCGTCGATTAGCGTTCCCGCGAGGCGGATGCGCTCGTTGAAGCGGACGAGGTGCGGGCTGGTATAGGCATGAACCTTGCGCCCGCTCGCTTCGAGGATCGCGCGCAGATAGGCGCAGGTCGATCCCTTGCCGTTGGTGCCCGCAACGTGGAAGGTGCGCGGAAGCCGGTCTTGCGGATTGCCCAGCCGGCCGCACAGCTCGGCGATCCGCTCGAGCCCCAATATATCGCGGCCCGGCGACAGCGCGCCGAGGCGATCGAGCTGCGCCTGCACCGCAGGGTCGCTAGAACGGGCGAAGTCGGCCATGGCGGCGGGTGTGACCGGATCAGGCGGCCTTTTCGGGCGCCAGATAGCCGATCAGGCGGCCGAGCGCCTCGGGCAGGTCCTTGCGGTGCACGACCATGTCGATCATCCCGTGATCGAGCAGATATTCGGCGCGCTGGAAGCCTTCGGGCAGCTTTTCGCGGATCGTATTCTCGATCACGCGCTGGCCCGCGAAACCGATCAGCGCCTTGGGTTCGCTGATCTGGATGTCGCCGAGCATCGCATAGCTGGCCGTGACGCCACCCGTGGTCGGGTCGGTGAGTAGTACGATGTAGGGAAGCCCGGCGCGGCGAAGGCGCTGGAGTGCAACGGTCGCGCGCGGCATCTGCATCAGCGACAGTGTGCCTTCTTGCATCCGCGCACCACCCGCTGCGGTGATCGCGATATAGGGAACCCCGCGCTTGATCGCCTGTTCGACGCCGCTGACGAAGGCTTCGCCGACCGCGACGCCCATCGAGCCGCCCATGAAGGCGAAGTCCTGCACGCCGATCACCGCACCCTTGCCCGAAATACGACCGAACGCATTCTGATAGGCGTCGCGGTCGCCGGTCTGCGCGCGCGCGGCCTTGATGCGGTCGACATATTTCTTGGTGTCGCGGAACTTCAGCGGATCCTCAGGCGCTGCCGGCGAGGAAATCAGTTCATGCACGCCGCCGTCGAACAGCTGCGCGAAGCGTTCTTTCGCGCCGATGCGGTCGTGGTGGTCGCAGCGCGGGCAGACGTTCAGATTGTCTTCCCATTCCTTGACGAACACCATCTGCTGGCACTGGCGGCATTTGTGCCAGAGGTTGTCGGCGGTATCGCGCTTGGCGGTGAAGGGAATGGCGTTGCGAACGCGGTCGAGCCAGCTCATGCGGCGATCTCCTTTGCGCCGTGGATAGCATCGGCGAGCGAACGGGTGAAGGCTTCGACATGCGGCGCCGCGGCGTCGCCATGTTGGGCAATGATATCGATGAAGGCCGATCCGACGACGACGCCGTCGGCAACGCGCGCGATTGCGGCGGCCTGCTCGGGGGTGCGGACGCCGAAACCGACCGCGACGGGCAGGTCGGTCGCGGCCTTGAGGTGCGCGACAGCATCTTCGATGCTCGCCTGCGCGGCCTGCTGCATCCCCGTGATGCCGGCAACCGAGACATAATAGAGAAAGCCGCCGGCGCCGTTCAGCACGTCGGGCAGGCGCCCCGCGTCCGTCGTCGGTGTGGCAAGGCGGATCAGATCGACGCCAGCCTCGCGCAGAGCAGGGCCAAGCTCGGCATCTTCTTCGGATGGGATGTCGACGCAGATGATGCCGTCAACGCCGGCCTTGGCGCATTCGGCAGCGAACCAGTCGGCGCCGCGGATCGTCATCGGATTGGCATAGCCCATCAGGACGAGCGGGGTGTCCGGATGGCGCGCGCGAAAGGCCGCGGCGATACCGAACAGGTTGGCGGTCGTCGTGCCCTTGGCGAGACTGCGCAGATTGGCAGCCTGGATCGCGGGGCCATCGGCCATCGGGTCGGTAAAGGGCATGCCAAGCTCGATCACGTCGGCGCCGCCCGCGACGAGCGCGTCGAGGTTCGCGGCGGTGTCGCCGTCGCCGCCGGTGATGAAGGCGACGAGGGCAGGGTGTCCCTTGCCGAATCCTGCAGCGAAGCGGCTCACAGCTTCACCCCCAGCGCATCGGCCACGGTGAAGATGTCCTTGTCGCCGCGGCCCGAGCAATTGACGATGATGATCTTGTCCTTGCCCAAGGTCGGCGCGATGCGTTCCGCGGCCGCGATGGCATGCGCGCTTTCGAGCGCGGGGATGATGCCTTCGAGCTTCGTCAGCTTCTGGAAGCTCGCGAGCGCTTCGTCATCGGTGACGGGTTCGTAGCGGACGCGGCCGATTTCGTGGAGCCAGCTATGCTCGGGGCCGATGCCCGGATAGTCGAGCCCTGCCGAGATGCTGTGCGCCTCGGTGATCTGGCCGTCGTCGTCCTGCAGCAGATAGGTCTTGTTGCCGTGGAGGATTCCCGGGCGGCCGCCCGCGAGGCTCGCAGCGTGCTTGCCATCAAGTCCTTCGCCGGCGGCCTCGACGCCGACGATCTCGACGCCCTCGTCGTCGAGGAACGGATGGAAGAGCCCGATTGCGTTCGATCCGCCGCCGACGGGGGCGATCAGCATGTCGGGCAGCCGGCCTTCGGCTTCGAGGATTTGCTCTTTCGCTTCGTCGCCGATCACCGACTGGAAATCGCGGACGAGCTCGGGATAGGGATGCGGGCCCGCGACGGTGCCGATGATGTAGAAAGTGTCGTGGACGTTCGCGACCCAGTGGCGCAGCGCCTCGTTCATCGCGTCCTTCAGCGTCTTCGCGCCGCTTTCGACCGCGACGACTTCGGCGCCGAGCAGCTTCATGCGGAAGACGTTCGGCTGCTGCCGCGCAACGTCGACGGCGCCCATGAAGATGGTGCAGGGCAGGCCGAACAGCGCGGCGACGGTTGCGGTCGCAACGCCGTGCTGACCGGCGCCGGTCTCGGCGATAATCTTCGTCTTGCCCATGCGCTTCGCGAGCAGGATCTGGCCGATGCAATTGTTGATCTTGTGCGCGCCGGTGTGGTTGAGATCCTCGCGCTTCAGATAGATTTTCGCGCCGCCGAGATCGTTCGTCAGCCGCTCGGCGAACCAAAGCGGGCTCGGACGGCCGACATAATGTTTCAGCAGATAGTCGAATTCGGCCTTGAAAGCCGGGTCGGCCTGCGCGGCGCGATAGTGGCGCTCGAGATCGAGGATCAGCGGCATCAGCGTTTCGGCGACATAGCGGCCGCCGAACTGGCCGAAATGGCCGCGTTCGTCGGGGCCGGTGCGAAGGCTGTTGGGAAGCTGGGTCATCGACCGGCGGCTTTAAGGAATGCGGCGATCTTGTCCACATCCTTAACGCCCGGCGCGCTTTCGACGCCCGAGGAGACATCGACGAGTGGCGCGCCGGTCTCGGCGATCGCTTGCGCGACATTCGCCGGGGTCAGGCCGCCGGCGACGCCCCAGTCGATCGAATGGCGGTGGTTCCTGAGCAACGACCAGTCGAAACGCGTCCCGGTACCGCCCGGAAGCGACGCGGCCGGTGCATCGTAGAGAATGCGATCGGCGGCGCCTTCATATTGCCGGACGCGCTCCAGCGTACCGCTATCGCTCAGCCCCACGGCTTTCCAGACCTGCGCCGGAACAAGGCTCTTCACGCGAGCCAGCCACTCGGGCGTTTCATTGCCATGGAACTGGATGACATCGGGCCGGACCTTGCTGAGCGCTTCGCCGGTCAATTGCTGTGAGGCGTTTACCAGCAGCAGGGCAACCTGCACGCGGCCCTCCGCCAGCTTGCGCAGCTCGGCAGCGGTCTTGAGATCGACGTGACGCGGACTGGGTTCATAATGAACGAGGCCGATGTGCGTCGCGCCGAGGCGGATGGCGGCATCGACCGTCTCGGGCGTCGACAGCCCGCAAATCTTGACCAACGGAGGCATGGGAAACCTTCTAGAGCGTGGCTTCGATCTCGCGGGCGGCGAGATCGGGGTCGGTCGACTGGCTGATCGGACGGCCGACGACGAGGATCGACGCACCGTCGGTCATCGCCTGCGCCGGTGTGACGATACGCTTCTGGTCGCCAGCGGTGCCGTTCGAAGGGCGCACCCCCGGCACAACGAAAAAGCCGCCGGGCCACGCCTTGCGCGCGGCCTTCACTTCCTGGCCCGAGCAGACGATGCCGTCGAGCCCGGACTCGCGTGCGAGCGAGGCAAGCCGGACGACCTGATCGTGGGGCGTTCCGCCGACGCCGATGTCGTCGAGATCGGGGGCATCGAGGCTGGTCAGCACGGTCACGCCGACAACCCTGGTGTTCAGGCCCGCCGCAGCCTTTGCTTCCTCCATCATCGCGCGGCCGCCCGCCGCATGTACCGTCAGAATGGCCGGTTCGAGCGGACGCAGCGCCTGGATCGCCTTGGCGACCGTATTCGGAATGTCGTGGAGTTTGAGGTCGAGGAAGATTGGCAGCCCCAGCTTTGCCATCTCGTGCACGCCGTGATGGCCGTTGGCGCAGAAGAATTCGAGACCCAGCTTCAGGCCTCCGACATGGTGGCGCACCTTCTGCGCCAGCGTCAGCGCGGCGTCGAGATGCGTGGTGTCGATGGCGAGATAGATGGGAGAGGTCATGGCTTGTCCGTCGAGAAGAGGTCGGTGGGGGCGGGAGGCACGTCGTTGACCGGCGTCGTGGCCGCAGGAACCGGGTCGACGGGGCGGTTGGCGAGCGCACGCATGTCGGCCAGCTGGCGTTCGCTGCTGTCGAGCCGGCGCTTGAGCGACCAGCGTGTCGTCCGCAGCGCTATCCACATCGGCACCATGCCGATCAGGAAGCTTGCGAGGATCAGGACCGGCAGCTTCGTATCGAGCACCTGGCCCGGCCAGATCGTGACGGTCACCGGAATCCAGTTCGCCATGGCGAAAATGACCAGCACGGCGGTCAGTAAGACCCAGATGATCGTCCGCAGGATTCCCACTTCGTCTTGCTCCTCCGATGGTCCCGAGCGGCGACCCTATGACAGATTGCCGCGCGTTTCCAGTGGGGCGCTAGCCGAACACGCGATCGAAGATCGTGTCGACATGCTTCATGTGATAGCCGAGGTCGAACAGCGCGGTCAGTTCGTCGGCCGAAAGCTTTGCCGTGACGTCCGCGTCCGCCTTGAGCAGTTCGAGCAGTGAAAGCTGGCCGTCGCTTTCCCAGACCTTCATCGCGTTCCGCTGAACAAGCGCATAGCTGTCCTCGCGGCTCGCGCCGGCCTGCGTCAGCGCCAGCAGCACGCGCTGCGAATGGACGAGGCCACCCATGCGGTCGAGATTCTTCTGCATCCGCTCGGGATAGACGAGCAGCTTGTCGACCACCCCGGTCAACCGCGCGAGCGCGAAGTCGAGCGTGATCGTCGCGTCGGGGCCGATAAAGCGTTCGACCGACGAATGGCTGATGTCGCGCTCGTGCCACAGCGCAACATTCTCCATCGCCGGGATCGCGGCGCTGCGCACCATGCGCGCCAGGCCGGTCAGATTCTCGGTCAGCACCGGGTTCCGCTTGTGCGGCATCGCCGACGAACCCTTCTGGCCCGGCGAGAAATATTCCTCGGCCTCCAGAACTTCGGTACGCTGCAGGTGGCGGACCTCGACCGACAGGCGTTCGATCGACGAGGCGATGACGCCGAGCACCGCGAAGAACATCGCGTGACGGTCGCGCGGGATAACTTGCGTCGAGACGGGCTCGATCGACAGGCCGAGCTTGGCGGCGACATGTTCTTCCACGCGCGGATCGATGTTGGCGAAAGTGCCGACGGCACCCGAGATCGCGCAGGTCGCGATCTCGGCGCGCGCAGCGACTAGGCGTGCCTTGCAACGCGAGAACTCGGCATAGGCCTCGGCCAGTTTCAGTCCGAAGGTCACCGGCTCGGCATGAATGCCGTGGCTGCGGCCGATCGTGGGGGTCAGCTTATGCTCATAGGCGCGCCGCTTGATGGCTTCGAGCAGCGCGTCGAGATCGGCGAGCAGGATATCGGCCGCCTGGCTGAGCTGCACCGCGAGACAGGTGTCGAGCACGTCGGACGACGTCATCCCCTGATGCATGAAGCGCGCTTCGTCGCCGACATTCTCGGCAACCCAGGTCAGAAAGGCGATGACATCATGCTTGGTGACGGCCTCGATCGCGTCGATCGCGTCGACGTCGATCTTCGGGTTCGTTGCCCACCAATCCCACAGGGCTTTCGCGGCGGATTTGGGGACGATCCCCAGTTCGGCGAGCGCGTCGGTCGCGTGCGCTTCGATCTCGAACCAGATGCGGAAGCGATTCTCGGGCGACCAGATGGCGGTCATGTCCGGACGAGCGTAACGCGGGACCATTGATATTCCTTCCTTTTATGTCGCTTCATCGCGCGATCTCGGCGGAATCGCGACAGGGCGCCCCCTAGCAGGGGTAAGCCGCTTCGCCAATTGTCACGGTGCTGCAACTTACCCGGAAGCCCGGTGATTGATCCCATGCCCCTTCATGACAGGTGATCGATCGCAATCGCAGGTCGGCCGCCGATACAGGAGAAAAATCATGCTGAAACAAGTTCTTTTCATTGGTGCCGCGGCTATCAGCTTCCCGGCGCTGGCACAGAATACGGCGCCGACCGACACCACCGCGCCGCCGCCGACCGAACAGGCCGATCCTTCGGCGAGCCAGCCGGCTCCGGCACCGACACCGGCAAATCCGACCGATGCGGGAACGCCGGCGCCTGCACCCACCGAAAGCGCGCCGCCCGCCGGTGCCGCCTCGCAGCCCGCACCGGCTTCAGGCGCGGCGGCAACCCCGGCGCAGATCGCCCAGATCGTCAATCAGGAATTTCCGACCTATGACGCCGACAAGAGCAGCGACCTCAACGAAGCGGAATTTGCCGCGTGGATGAAGAAGCTGCGCACTGCGACCGATCCGACGGTGGATCCTGAATCGGAGCAGGTGAAAACCTGGGTCGGTCAGGCGTGGGCCGCGGCTGACGCCGACAAGTCGGGCAAGGTCAGCAAGGAAGAATTGACCGGTTTCCTGTCGCGCGGCGCCTGATTTATCGGGACGCCCGGATGGAGCGGTGCAGCCGTCGGAGCGATCCGGCGGCTGCATCGTATTCGGGCCTAGAGGAGCCCCATGGCGCGCAGGCTGCGATAGTCCGAACCGCCGACGATGATATGATCGTGGACGACGATCCCCAGCTTGCCGGCGGCTTCGGCGATGTCGCGCGTAATTGCTATGTCCTGCCGGCTGGGTTCGGGATTCCCGCTCGGATGATTGTGAACGAGGATGATCGCCGCTGCACCAAGTTCGAGCGCACGCTTCACCACTTCACGGACATAGATCGCCGACTGGTCGATCGACCCCTCGCTGGCGACCTCGTCGCGGATCAGCATGTTGCGCGAATTGAGATAAAGGACGCGGACGCGCTCGACGTCGATCGGCCCCATGTCGGCGCGCAGCCAGTCGAGCAAAGCGTCCCAACTCGACAGCAGCGGTTTGTCGGCGACTTCGCCCTTGAGCATCCGGAGGCTCGTCGCCTGCGCGATCTTGAGCGCCGCAATCGCACCGTCGCCCATGCCGTCTACCCGGCGAAGCGACTGCGGATCGGCGCTGACCAACTGGCCGAGCGAACCGAATTCGCGAAGCAGGGCCTTGGCAAGCGGCTTGGTATCGCGGCGCGGGATGGCGAGCGCGAGCAGATATTCGACGAGTTCATAGTCGGCGAGACCGTCCGCGTCGTCGATCAGCCGAGCCCGCAAACGGGCGCGGTGGCCCTGATGATCTGGCGCGTCCCCCATGGCAGAGGGCATAACCGGCTTGGCAGCCTCGCTCAACGCCCATAAGGTTTGCGGCCTATGGCAACGTCCTCATTTCTGCAGCCAATTGCGCCATTATGGCGTTATCTGCCTGCACGGAAAGCACTCGAGGGCCTGGAACATAGTGTCATGACGTCATCCGCCGCTCGATCACCGGCATCCTTGTCGGCACCGCCGTCATGAGCGAGGCCGACGAGGCGCCGCTGCTGCCGCATATTCGCACGATCCTGTTCAAGAAGCGCTGGATGACAGCGGCCGCGGTCGTGGCGCTCGCTGCCGGACTGTGGCTGGCGCGCGAGCCGATCGCCGACCGCATCATCCGCGACCAGCTCGACAGCCGCGGCATTCCGGCCACTTATGTCATTGAAGACATCGGCTTCGGATCCGAACGGCTGTCGAACCTCGTCATCGGCGATCCCAAGCGCCCCGATCTGACGGCAAAAAATGTCGAGGTGTCGATCGGCTATGGCTGGTCGGGACCCTATGTTTCGGGGCTGCGCGCCGACGGTGTCCGGCTTTACGGGCGTTTCGTCGACGGCCAGTTGTCGCTGGGTTCGCTCGACAAGTTTCGCGACCCGACCGACAAGACCCCCTTCGCCTTGCCCGATCTGTGGGTAAAGCTGGCCGATGCCCGGGCACGCGTCGAGACTCCCTGGGGCGACGTTGGCGCAGCGCTCAACGGCAGCGGCAATCTGCGCAAGGATTTCACCGGCGAGCTTGCGCTGGTCGCGCCGGAGATCGTCGCGGCAAATTGCTCCGCACAAGGCGCGAGCTTCTACGGCAGCGTCAAGGTCCGCGATGCACGACCGGCGCTCGAGGGGCCGTTGCGCGGCAAGACGCTGCGCTGCGCCGGCGGCAGCGTTGCCGCGCAATCGCCGCAAATTGCGCTCGATGTTTCGCTGTCCGAAAATCTGCAAAGCTGGCGCGGCACTGCCGATGCCAGCGTTGCGCGGCTCGTGGCTCATTCGCTGACGGCCGACCGGCTCGGCGTGAAGGCGACCTTTGACGGAACCGCCGCGCAAACGGCAATTAGCGTCGATGCCGATATGGCGCAGCTAGGTGGGACCGGCTTCGCGGCCCGTTCGGTGAATCTCGCGGCCAAAGGCACCGTCGGGGCGAAGGCGCCCGCGATCGATGGCACGCTCGGCTTCGCGCATGCGAGCGGGAGCAACGCGCTCCGCCGGTCGATCGTCGACAGCGTCAGGGCATTGGGCGGCAGCCCGATCGGTCCGCTTGCCGAACGCTCCGCCAAGGCAGCCGAACGGATGCTTGCCGATGCAAGTGGCGAAACGAAGTTCTCGGTGACCGGCGAGGGACAGAGCGCCCGCGTCGAATTGACGGCTCTGAAGCTGGTGAGCGCCAGCGGCGCCCGTGTCATCGGCAACGATGGCAGCCGGATCGCATACATCTACGGAACGCCGACCCCGGCGATCACGATTCTCGGCGACTGGAACTTCGGCGGCGGCGATCTGCCCAAAGGATCGCTGACGCTGGATCGCCGCGCCGACGGCCGCCTTTCGGGACTCGCGCGGATAGACGCCTATGACGCAAAGGGAGCGAGGCTGGCGCTGGCGCCGGTCCGTTTCTCCGGAAATGGAGGCCTTCTGCGCTTCGCAACGGTCGCCGAGCTGTCGGGGCCTCTTGCAGGCGGGAGCGTCGAGGGGCTGCGCATTCCCTTTACCGGCGCGGTTTCCTCGACCGGGGCGGTCGCCCTCGATGGCGGCTGCACGCGCGTGGGCGTCGACCGGATCGCCGTTTCCGGTTTCCGGATCAGCCCAGGCGGGATGGATCTTTGCAGCCGGCCCGGCGCGCCGCTGCTGAGCATGGGGCCCGGCGGTCTGCGCGGTACGATGCGTCTCCCAGGCGTCCGGTTACGCGGGACGAGCGGCTCGTCGCCTTTTGCGTTCGATGCACGCAACGCCGAAATCGACCTCGCTTCGTTGCGCTGGGCGGCATCGCTCGTCGATGTCCGGCTCGGCGCGGGCGACAGCGTGACGCGCTTTGCCGCGCAGCGGGTCGCAGGGCGCCCGGCGCAACAGGGAATGGGGGGCGAACTCTCGGGCGCCGGCGGCAGGATCGGCGCAGTCCCCCTCAATATGAGCGAAATCGCAGGGCAATGGCGCTGGGCGGGCGGCGCGCTGTCGCTAAACGGCGAGATGCTGCTGACCGATTCCGAGGCGGTTGCACGGTTCGAACCCTTGGTCAGCAAAGATGCGACGCTTCGCTTCGCGGGCGGAGTCATCGACGCCACTGCAGGCTTCAGCGAACGCGAGACCGGGACGAAAGTCCTCGATACCGTGATTCGGCACAAGCTTGGCGAAGGCACCGGCTTTGCCGATCTGTTCGTTCGCGAGCTGCGCTTCAACGACCGTTTTCAGCCCGGTCAGCTGACCCACCTCGCACTGGGCGTCGTCGCTAACGTCCAGGGCTCGGTCGTCGG
Source organism: Sphingopyxis sp. BSN-002 (assembly GCF_022024275.1). Classification (NCBI taxonomy): domain Bacteria; kingdom Pseudomonadati; phylum Pseudomonadota; class Alphaproteobacteria; order Sphingomonadales; family Sphingopyxidaceae; genus Sphingopyxis; species Sphingopyxis sp. BSN-002. Next base: position 335,998 of record NZ_CP091804.1, on the reverse strand, counting down.
CGACGGGCATATCCAGTGGTCGCCGCAGGGCGTGACGAGCCGCGGCACCTTTGCGACGACCGACACCAGCCTGGCGGCGGCGTTCGGCCCTGTGACGGGCCTGACCACCACGCTGACGTTCGACGATCTGATCGGATTGAAAACGGCGGTGGGACAGAAGGCGCGGGTCCGGGAGATCAATCCCGGCATTCCGGTCGTCGATGGCGAGATCGAATATGAGCTGCTCGGCAACAATCAGGTGCGGATCGAGGGCGGACGCTGGCCGTTCGCGGGCGGCGAACTGCTCCTTCACCCGACAACGCTCGATTTCGCCGCCGATCAGCCGCGGCACCTGACCTTCGATGTCGTCGGCGTCGAGGCGGCGGTGTTCCTCCAGAACTTCGGCTTCGACAATATCAACGCGACGGGCAAGTTCGACGGGACGCTGCCGGTCGTGTTCGATGGCCTCGGCGGACGGATCGTCAATGGCCGCATCGACGCGCGCGACGGCGGCGGAACGCTGGCCTATGTCGGCGAGCTCTCAAATCACAATCTCGGCACGATTGCCAATTTTGCCTTTGGCGCGCTGCGCAGCCTCAAATATGACGATCTGACGATCGTGCTCAACGGGGACCTCGATGGTGAAATGGTGACCGATATCCGCTTTGGCGGCGTGGGGCAGGGGGAGGGTGCGACGCGCAACTTCCTGACCAACCAGATCGCCAAGATTCCGCTGGTGTTCAATGTGAAGGTCACCGGGCCGTTCCGGCAGCTCGTGACCTCGGCCAAAGGCCTTTACGACCCTACGGTCTGGATCGAGCAGAATCTCGACCAGCTCATCCAGCAGCAACAGGAAGCCGCCAAGGCCTCCGCCCCCGTTCAGCCCCCAGAAAGCGAGCCCGTGCGATGAAGACGATGACGAATGGAGCGAGGAGGCTGGGTATCGGCGTTCGGTTCGCGGGCGTGGCGATAACGGGATTGGCCCTTGGCGGCTGCGTCCAGATCGCGACCCCCGACAAACCGATCGAGATCAACCTGAACATCAACATCAAGCAGGAAATCGTGTACAAGCTTGATGGTGACGCCAAGAAGCTCATTGAGCAGAATAGCGAAATATTCTGACGAGATAGGAATGACGATGCTGAAACAGTGGAAACCGGCGGGCTGGGCGATGGCCGCGATTGCAGTGACGGCGGCGATTGGCCTGGCCGTGCCTTCGGCAATGGCGCAGCGCGATCCCGCTTATGAAGCCGCGCGCTCGGGCGGCCAGATCGGCGAGCAGCCCGATGGTTATCTTGGCTTCGTGTCGACCCCGACGCCCGCCGTGCGCGACATGGTCAACGACATCAATATCAAGCGGAAGGCCGCCTACACCAGCGGCGCTCCTGCCGGCAGCACGATCGAGCAGTTCGCGTTCATCACTGGCTGCAACCTGATCGCGAAGACCAAGGCGGGCGAGAAATACAAGGGCCCCGATGGCCGCTGGCTGACCCGTGACGCGGGTCCGCCGGTGCGCGCCGCGAACTGCCCCTGATCCCGAGACGCAAGCGGCCCGCGGGCCGTATATGCCGCCGCGCCCCTAAACGCGGCGGCATTTTTGCATCCGCCACGAGCCCGCTGTTTTGTGCACCTGCGCACAAGCATTGACTTAATCGGGCGTCGTTCCTAAACGGGCCGCGCCTTAGGGGTCCCCCGAATTTTCGGGCCTTTTTTCGCAGGCGGAATCGGAATATTCCGGCTCCGTTTCAGGAGGATGGCACAAATGACGGGGAACGGCAGCGATCCGGAACCAGCTTCGGAGGATTCGCGCCTGGTCTCGCTCGAAGAGCGATTGGACCGGGCCGAAGCCGCAGAAGCAAAACGGACCGCAGTGAACGCCGGACCGGAAGCCGACGCGAACTACAAGCTCGGCAACCGCGTTCTGGCCGAACTGCTGGGCGGAATCGGTGGCGGCGCACTGGTCGGTTGGGTGATCGACCGCTTTGCCGGCACAGCACCCTGGGGCCTGTTGGTCGTGCTCTTCCTTGGAGTGGTCGTGGCCTTCAGAAACATATTTCGGATTGCGAACGTCCGGCCCGTGAAGCCGGATTGATGGAAATTTAGGCGAGGTATCGCGTGGCGGATCAAGGCAAAGTGGACCCGATGCACCAGTTCGAGGTGCAGAAGATTTTCGACATGTTCCATGTCGGGGGTCATGAGGTCGCTTTCACCACCAGCGCGGCGTGGATGATCGCCGCCGGCCTGCTGCTGTGGGTCTTCATGATCGGCGGAATGAAGCGCCAGCTCGTTCCCGGTCGCTGGCAGGTCGCCGTCGAGGGCTTCACCGGCTTCATCACCAGCATGATGAACGCGAATATCGGCCCCGAAGGCCGCAAATATACGCCCTATGTCTTCTCGCTCTTCATGTTCATCCTGATGCTGAACGTGCTGGGCCTGATGCCGCTCGGCCTGTTCGGCGTGCATCCCTTTACCGTGACGAGCCACTTCACGATCACCGGTTTCCTCGCGATCCTCAGCTTCGCGATCGTCCTGATCGTCGGTTTCTGGCGCCACGGCCTGCACTTCTTCTCGCTGTTCGTGCCGCACGGCACCCCGATCTGGCTGATGTGGCTTATTCCGGTGATCGAGCTCGTCTCGTTCCTCGTCCGCCCGTTCAGCCTCGCGCTGCGACTGTTCGTCGCGATGACCGCGGGCCACGTGCTGATGAAGGTGTTCGCCTCGTTCATCATCGACGGCCTGGCCGCCAGCCCGGCGATCGGCGTCGGCGTCGGCATCCCCAGCATGGCGCTGATGGTCGGGATCAGCGGGCTCGAACTGCTCGTGGCGGGCATTCAGGCCTATGTTTTCGCGCTGCTCACGTCGCTCTATCTGAACGATGCGATCAACCTGCACTGATTTTTCAACTGTATAATCTACGTTTTTCCCAAGGAGTATAAAATGGACGTTCAAGCTGCTTCGCTCATCGGCGCCGGTCTGGCCGCCATCGGTGCCGGTATGGCTGCCATCGGTGTGGGCAACGTGTTCGGTAGCTTCCTCGAAAGCGCGCTGCGCAATCCGGCTGCTGCCGACGGCCAGCAGGGTCGCCTGTTCATCGGCTTCGCGGCCGCCGAACTTCTCGGCCTGCTGTCGTTCCTTATTGCGATCCTGCTGTACCTCAAGGCAGCCTGATCCCGTCGGCGGGGCTGGTTCTTTAGGACCTCCCCGCGACCATTTTCTTTTGTCGGTCGAGAGTATCCATGCCTCAAATCAGCCAATTTGCTGAAAACTGGTATGCCGCATCGCAGATTTTCTGGGTGCTGCTGACCTTTGGCTTCGTTTTCCTGGTCATCGGCCGCGGCATGCTGCCGAAGATCGAGGCGACCGTGGATGCACGCGACCGCAAGGTCGCGGACGATCTCGCGGCGGCCAAGGCTGCGCACTCCGCCGCCGACGGCCTCGAGGAAAGCTATCGCCAGCAAAGCGACGCGAGCCGCGCCGCCGCGCAGAAGGCGGTTGCCGATGCGAAGGACAAGGCTGCGCGCGACGCCGAAAAGCGTCTTGCGAAGGTCGATGCCGAGCTCGGCGAAAAGCTGGGTGCGGCCGAAGCCGATGTTGCGGCTGCCCGCAAGTCGGCGATGGCAGAAATCGAATCGGTAGCGGCCGAAGCGGCAAGCGATCTCGTCGCGAAGCTGTCGGGCGCAAAAGTTGCCGCGGCGGACGCCAAGGCGGCGGTGAAGGCGGTGCTTCATGGCTGATTTCCTGTTTATCCTGTCCGAAGCGGCCGCCGCGACGCATGGCGAGCCGAAGTCTTTCGGGTTCATCGATGCGACGGCGTGGGTTTCGATCGCGATGGCGATCTTCATCGCCATCCTGCTGTGGAAGAAGGTGCCGGCGATGGTCGCGGGCATGCTCGACAACAAGATTGCCGAGATTTCGAAACAGCTCAATGAGGCTGAACAGCTCCGCCTTGAAGCCGAATCGCTGAAGGCCGAATATGAGGCGAAGCTTGCCGACGCGGCCAAGGAAGCCGAGGAAATGCGGGCTCGCGCCGACGCCGAAGCCGAAACGCTCGTTGCCAAGGCGAAAGCCGACGCGACGGCGCTGATCGCGCGGCGGAAGCAAATGGCCGAAGACCGCATTGCAGCGGCCGAAGCCAATGCTCTCGCGGAAGTCCGTAGCGCGGCTGCCAAGGCGGCGACGGAAGCTGCGGCGAAGCTGATTGCCGACAAGCATGATGCAAAGGCCGACAAGGCTCTGGTCGACGACGCGATCGCGGCTGTCGCCAAGCGCTGATTTTTTCGGGTTTTTCCGGGATTTCAAAACGGGCATCTCGCAATGTGCGAGGTGCCCGTTTTTCGTTGTCTAGCCGTGGAATACCGAGGCCGCATCCCTGAAGGGATCGGCGATCGGATCGCCACCCGTGCGATAGCAGGCGAAGTCCATGACAGCCTCGTTGATGCTGTTTGCCGCCGGAACCTTGCGCTCGTTGATCGTTTCCGACGCCTGGCTCTCGATGAAGCTGCCGTCCTGCCGATAATAGGTGTACACAAGCGTCCGGAAGGATTTGCCGGAACAGTCGAATTCCTCGCGTATTTTCGCGCCATAGATTTCACCGTCACCCACGGGCGTGGCATAGACGCTCAGAATATCCCCGACGATCTTGGTATCGAGCGACCTGAGGCTCGAAAGGTCGACATAGGTCCGCGTCTGATCGTTGCCTCCGACCAGATACCACTGCTCGGCGGATGCCGGCGTGGCGAACGAAATCAAGGCGGCAGCAAGCAACAGGCGCATAAAATCCTCCCCAAGGGCGCGACCCCTTCTTCTTGGTGGCACGGCCTGCGCCGCGCCGGAAGCGAAAAAGCGCGAGCGCTAGAATTTGATCATGATCCGCCGCGCGAGGGCCGGCGATATACTGTTCACCATCTGCAGCAGCTTCACCATGCCGGCATTGACCTCGCGCTTCCCGCTGCGAATGCCCGCCACGATCTCGGCAGCGCAATCATGCGCGCTCATCTTGCTGCCCGTACGCCCCGCCGTCATATTGGTCTCGACCACCGGAGGCAGAGCTTCGATCACCCGGACATTGCTGTCCTTCAGCAGGTACCGGATCGCCTGCGTATAGCTGCGCAGCCCCGCCTTGGTCGCGCAATAGATCGACCCGCCAGCCCGCGGGGCAATGGCAAGGCCCGAGGTGACGTTGACAATCGTGGCCTCGGGCTGCGCGCGCAGCGCAGGCAGTAGCCGCGTGCAGAGCGCGACCGGGGCGTCGAGATTGGTGCGTATGCAATGCGCAGCACTTTCGAGCGTGGCCGCATCGTCCAGCTCATATTCGCTGCCGACACCCGCATTGTTGACGAGGATTGCCAGCGGTTTGCCGGCGACGCCGTTCACGACGGCATCGACCCCCGTCGACGTCGACAGGTCGCCGGCAATCGTTCCGAAGCCCGCAGACGCCATCGCCTGCAGCTTTTCTGCCGATCGGCCCGTGACGATCACCTCCGCCCCGGCGCCTCGCAACTGCCGCGCGATCTCGCGACCGATCCCGTCGGTGCCGCCCGTAACCAGCGCCAGCTTTCCGCGAAGTTCCATAAGACCCCTCCCATGTTTTACCTCGCGCACTATGGCGGGGCGCACCGGCTTCGCCTACATGCAAAATCATGGCTCGCCCGAACGCTCCCGACCGATTCAATGAAGAGAAATCGGCCTATGTCGTCCGGGGCGACGGAGAGGGCGCGGACAAGCCCGATCTGGAGCGCGGGGCCGACGCGATCCGCAATGTAGTACGAAAGTTACCGGTACGTCCCGGCGTCTACCGGATGCTCGATGCGCGCGGCGAAGTGCTGTACGTCGGCAAGGCGCGCGCGCTCAGGAACCGTGTCACCAACTATACGCAGGTCGCGCGCCTGCCGCAGCGGCTGCAGCGCATGGTTGCGCAAACACGCGCGATGGAAATCGTCACCACGAACAGCGAGGCCGAGGCATTGCTGCTCGAGGCGCAGCTGATCAAACGCTATCGCCCGCCGTACAACGTCCTCCTTCGCGACGACAAAAGCTTTCCCTTCATCCTGCTGCGCACCGACCATGACTTCCCGCGGGTGCAAAAGCATCGCGGCGCGCGGCGCGCGAAGGGGCGCTATTATGGCCCGTTCGCGAGTGCCGGATCGGTCCACCGGACGCTCAATGCGCTCCAGAAGACCTTCCTGCTGAGAAGCTGCACCGACAGCTTCTTTTCGAACCGCTCGCGACCCTGCCTGCTCTACCAGATCCGCCGTTGTTCGGGGCCGTGCGTCGATCGCATCTCGAAGGAGGATTATGCGGGGCTGGTGAACGATGCGCAGGATTTCCTCGAGGGGCGCTCGACTGCCGTACAGAAGCGTCTCGGCGATGCGATGACCCGGGCGGCGGACGCCATGGACTTCGAACAGGCGGCCGTGCTCCGTGACCGGCTGAAGTCGCTGACGTTCATTCAGGGGAGCCAGTCGGTTCACGCGGACGGGCTGGGCGACGCCGACGTCTTCGCACTCGCGGCGAAGGGAGGGCAGCTTTGCATCGCGGGCTTCTTCATCCGCGGCGGCCAGAACTGGGGGCATCGCAGCTTTTTCCCCGCGCATGTCGCAGGGGTGCCCGAAAGCGAGGTGCTCGAAAGCTTCCTGATGCAATTCTATGAGGGCGTGCCGCCGCCCAAGACGATCCTCGTCGACCGCGAACCCGACGAGGCCGAGTTGCTGGCCGAAGCACTGGGCGAGATTGCAGGGCGCAAGGTCGAGATCAGCGTACCCCAGCGCGGCAACCGCAAGCGCCTGCTCGATCAGGCGGTGCGCAACGCCGGGGAAGAGCTGGACCGGCGACTTGCCGAGAGCAGCACGCAGGCGAAGCTTGGCCGCGAGCTCGCCGATCTGTTCGACCTCGACGACGTGCCGCAGCGGATCGAAATCTATGACAACAGCCACATTCAGGGCACCAATGCGCTCGGCGCGATGGTCGTCGCCGGCCCCGACGGCTGGATAAAGGGCGCCTATCGCAAATTCAACATCAAGCGCGCCGAAACGCAGCCCGGCGACGACTTCGCGATGATGCGCGAGGTGTTCCAGCGCCGCTTCGCCCGCGCGATCGAGGAAGACCCGGAACGCAGCAAGGGCGAATGGCCCGATCTTGTCCTGATCGACGGCGGCAAGGGGCAGGTGTCCGCTGCGGGCTCGGTTCTGGCCGAGCTTGGCATCGACGATCTGCCCTATGTCGGCGTCGCGAAAGGCCCCGACCGTAACGCCGGACGCGAGACCTTCTATTTGCCCGACGGACGCGAATTCACGCTGCCGACGAACAATGCGGTGCTCTTCTATATCCAGCGGCTTCGCGACGAAGCGCACCGCTTCGCGATCGGCGCGCACCGCCAGAAGCGGGCAAAGGCGATGGGAAGCTCGCCGCTCGACGAGGTTCCTGGGATCGGCCCGGCGCGCAAGAAGGCACTGCTGATGCATTTCGGCACCGCGCGCGCGATCCGCAGCGCCAGCCTCGAGGACCTGAAAAAGGCCCCGGGCGTTAGCGCCGGCGTCGCGCAGGCGGTCTATGATTTCTATAATCCGGGCAGTTGAGGCCGGGAAGCTGAGGGAGAGAGTCATGGATTTTGCGGCAAGCATGCCGCTCGCGGGAACGCTGGGCGTCACGATCCATGAAGGAAGCAAGGACCGCGTCGCCGGGAGGCTGCCTGTGCGGCCCGAGATCTGCACGGCAGGCAACATCGTCCACGGCGGCGCCATCATGGCCTTTGCCGATTGCCTCGGCGCGGTCGGTGCGTTCCTGACCCTGCCCGAGGGTGCGAACGGTACCACGACAATCGAGAGCAAGACTAACTTCCTCGGTGGCGGCCCCGTCGGATCGGTGCTCGTTGGTGAAGCAACCCCCGTAAAGATCGGCAAGCGCCTGTCGGTCTGGCAGACGCGTATACGCACCGAAGAAGGCGCGGAGGTCGCGCTGGTGACGCAGACGCAGCTGGTGCTTTGGCCAGCCTGACCGCCGATGCGATCGTCTGCGCGGTGCGCGTGCATGGCGAACATGGTGCTATCCTGCGCGCGTTGACGCAGGAAGCGGGGTTGGTTGCGGGCTATGTCCGTGGCGGGCGCTCGCGACGTTTGCGCCCGATCCTGATGCCTGGCAATCTCGTGGTACTCGAGCTGCGCGCGCGGACCGAGGAGCAGCTTGGCGGCGCGACCATCGAATTGCTGATGAGCCGCGCACCGCTGTTGGCCGAGCCGCTGGCGGCCGCGGCGATCGACTGGACCACCAGCCTGACCGCCGCGACCTTGCCCGAAAGCCAGCCCTATCCGGCACTCTACGCCGCGCTGTCAGCCGTTCTGGAAGCAATCGGGGTGGCGCCGTCGGCGCGGCAATGGGCGGCCGCGCTGGCGCGTTACGAACTGCTGCTGCTCGCCGAGCTCGGGTTCGGGCTCAATCTCGAAGAATGCGTCGTGACCGGGGCGTCGGACGATCTGGCTTTCGTAAGTCCCAGGTCGGGCGGCGCAGTGAGCGCGGGCGCGGCTTCGGGCTATGAGGGCCGCCTGTTCCGCCTTCCGCCCTTCCTGCGCGGGCAGGGCGGCGAGCCGTCGATGGCCGATGTTCTCGATAGCCTGACGATCACGGGGCACTTCCTCGATCGCGACGTGCTCGATGGCCGCAATCGCGACTTGGCGGGCGTAAGGGAAAGATTGGTCGACCGGCTGGGCAGGGCAGTTGCGTGACGCGCCGCCGCTGTCTAAGCGGCAGGCGAGACACGAAAGGGCGAAATGGTGCAAATCCTGCTGCTGGCTGGCGACGGTATCGGTCCGGAAATCATGGCGGAGGCCGAAAAGCTGCTCGCTGCGCTCGCGCTTCCGGTGACGCTCGACCGCGCGCTTGTCGGCGGGGCAGCCTATGCGGCCACCGGCCATCCGTTGCCGCCCGAAACGCTTGCCAAGGCCAGGGCCGCCGATGGCATATTGTTCGGTGCCGTCGGAGATCCGCGCTTCGACACCGTCGAACGCCATCTGCGGCCTGAACAGGCGATCCTTGGCCTCCGTTCCGAACTCGGACTGTTCGCCAACCTGCGCCCGGCCAAGCTGTTCGCCGGGCTGGAGGACAGCTCGGCGCTGCGTCCCGAAGTCGCGTCGGCGATCGACCTGCTGATCGTTCGCGAACTCAACGGCGACGTCTATTTCGGTGAAAAGGGCACGCGAACCACCGCCAGCGGCGAGCGCGAGGGCTATGACATCATGTCGTACAGCGAAAGCGAGGTGCGCCGTATCGCGCATGTCGCGTTCCGCGCCGCCCAAGGCCGCCGGAAGCGCCTCTGCTCGGTCGACAAGGCCAATGTGCTCGAAACCTCGCAGCTGTGGCGCGACGTGGTGATCGAGGTTGCGGCGGATTATCCCGATGTGGCGCTCAGCCATATGTATGTCGATAATGCCGCGATGCAGCTGGTGCGCAATCCCGGCCAGTTCGACGTCATCGTTACCGGGAATCTTTTCGGCGATATTCTTTCCGATCAGGCATCGATGTGCGTCGGGTCGATCGGCCTGCTCGCATCGGCATCCCTGAGCGAGGGCAAGCAGGGGTTGTATGAGCCGATCCACGGCAGCGCGCCGGATATCGCCGGGAAGGGCGTGGCTAACCCGCTCGCCATGATCCTGTCGCTCGCCATGCTGCTCCGCCATTCGGGCGGCGACGAAGCGAGCGCGGTCCGGATCGAGGCGGCCGTGGCCAAGGTCCTCGCCGACGGTTGCCGCGGCGCCGATCTTGGCGGAAATATGGGTACCACGGCGCTCGGCGATGCGGTCGTTGCAGCTTTGAACGGATGAGAAGATGAAAAAGACCACCGGTTTCGACCGCAGCAAGACGAAGAACTGGCATCCCGCGACGCAGGCGGTGCGCGGCGGCACCTGGCGCAGCGAGCATGGCGAGACGTCCGAAGCGCTCTTCCTGACCTCGGGCTACACCTATGACAGCGCCGAGGAAGTCGCGGCGCGCTTCGCCGGTGAATCGCAAGGCATGACCTATTCGCGGCTGCAGAACCCGACCGTCGCGATGCTCGAGGAACGCATCGCGCTGATGGAAGGTGCCGAGGCATGCCGGACGCAGGCAACCGGTATGGCCGCAATGACGACCGCGCTGCTCTGCCAGCTTTCGGCGGGGGACCATATCGTCGCCGCCAAGGCTGCCTTCGGGTCGTGCCGCTGGCTCGTCGATCACCTTTGCCCGCGCTTCGGGATCGAAACCACCGTCATCGATGGGCGCGACAATGATGCTTGGGAAAAAGCAATAAAGTCAAATACCAAAGTCTTCTTCTTCGAAACGCCTGCGAACCCGACAATGGACATTGTCGACATGAAATTCGTGTGTGGGCTCGCCAGGGCGCACGGCATCACATCGGTTGTCGACAACGCCTTTGCCACCAGCGTTCTCCAGCGTCCGATGGATTTCGGCGCCGACGTCGTCGCCTATTCGGCGACCAAGCTGATGGAGGGGCAGGGCCGCGTCCTCGCCGGCGCGGTCTGCGGGACCGAAAAGTTCATCAACGACGTACTGCTGCCGTTCCAGCGCAACACCGGGCCGAATCTGTCGCCGTTCAACGCGTGGGTGGTGATGAAGGGCCTGGAAACGCTCGATCTTCGTGCCCGACGCCAGTCGGAGAATGCACTTGCGGTCGGCAAGTTCGTCGAAAGCCGGGTGCCCCGGATACTCCATCCCGGCCTTTCGAGCCATCCGCAGCACAATCTGGCCAAAAGCCAGATGGACGACTGCGGGCCGATATTCTCTTTCGTGCTCGACGGGGGCGCCGATCAGGCGATGGCATTCCTGAACGCCCTCGAACTCGTCGACATCAGCAACAATATCGGCGATTCGCGAAGTCTCTGCTGCCATCCGTGGACAACGACCCACTATGGGGTGAGCCCCGAGGCACGGCTCGACATGGGCGTCGAGGAAGGCCTGCTCCGCATCAACATCGGCCTCGAAGATCCCCGCGACGTGATCGCCGATCTGGACCAGGCATTGACCAGGGTCGGGCTTTGAGCGACGCTACCGCGATGATGATCGACTCCTTCTTTCCCTTTGCGGCGACCACGGGATCGATCACGGTGCGCGTTTCGGTGAGCTATCTTCCCGAACAGTCGCATCCGGCGCTCGGGCGGTGGTTCTGGGCCTATCATGTCCGCGTCGAAAATCACGGCGAGGTCGCCGCGCAGCTTCTGACCCGGCACTGGCGAATCTGCGACGGCCGGGGGCAGGTAAGCGAAGTCGAGGGCGAGGGCGTCGTCGGCGAACAGCCGTTGATCCCCCCGGGCGGCGCATTCGACTATGTTTCAGGCTGCCCGCTCCCCACACCCGAGGGATCGATGGTCGGCAGCTATACGATGGAGCTCGGCGACGGATCGCAAATCCTCGTCGCCATCCCGCATTTCCCGCTCGTGGCACCCGCGACCGCGTCATGAAGCGCACGCACCTGCCTCTCAATGCGCTTCGCGTGTTCGACGCCGCTGCCCGGCACCTGAGCTTCACGCGTGCCGCCGACGAGCTGGCGGTTACGCCAGCAGCCGTGGGTCAACAGATCCGGGCGCTCGAGGACATGCTCGGCGTCGTGCTCTTCCGCCGGACGCCAAAGGGTCTGGAACTGACCGGCGAAGCGAACGCGGGCCTCGATGCACTGCGACAGGGGTTCCTGCAGTTCGAGGAATCGGTGCGCGCGATGCAGGCAGGCCAGTCGTCGCAGTCGCTGACGATTGCGGCGCCCCGCGACCTGACAGCCAAGTGGTTGGCGCCGCGGCTCGCGCGATACAGCCAGCAGGCACCTGACGTGCGCTTTACGCTCGTATCGGCCGACGGCGGCATCGATTTTACCGAAGCCAATCTCGATCTGGCGATTTTCTGGACCGACGGGACGGGCGAGCATGAGGGCGTTCCGCTCGCCGGGGCCATGATGGTCACCGTCGGCGGCCCGGGCAGCGAAAGCGATACGCGCATCGCATGGCCCGGATGCCCCGTCGATGACGGCGAGCCTGCGCTGCGGCTCGGCGATGCCGGCCTGGCGATCGATGCAGCGGCCAACGGACTGGGGCAGGCGAATGTTCCGGCCATGCTGGCGGAAGCCGATATCGCGGCAGGCCGCGTGCGGCTGGTCCGCGAGGCCTTCGAGGTAAAGCGCGGCTACTGGCTCGTCGCGCCGACCCCGCAATGGCGACAGGCAAAGGTCAAGGCACTGGTTGCAGCACTCACCGCGGCCTGACGCTATTTCGCAGCCAGCGCGAGCAGCCGCGTCACCAGTCCGACCAGCTGAACACTGTCAACATTAGCAGCAGGATTGTTCCAGCTCGCCGTGACGACCAACCATTTTCCGTCGGATTTGCGTTGTCCCAGCAGGCTCATCGACAGAACTCCGTTCTCGGACCCGCCTTTATAGCCGAGATAGGCCCAAGGTTCCGCGGCAACCGGCCCGACGCCGATGTTGATCGCCATCGCGGCCAGAACCTCCGCCGATCGGCGCCGGCGCAGGTCGATCATCACCCGCGCGATATCGTTGGGCGACGCGAACCACTCGAGATCGTCGATAAAGCGCGGACCCGCACCAAAGCTGACGCCGTCAACATTGCCCAGGACCAGCCGATCGCGATTGGTGTCGATCAATGCCCGTTGCGCGGCGTCATCGCCCTTCACAAAGGCCTCGCGTTCCTTTGCGAAGTTATTTCCCTTGAGCGCGAAGGCCTCGACCGTGGTCAGGAAGGGAATATTTCGCGACGGATCGCCATGTCCGGTGTCGCGCATCCGCTTTTCGATCGTTTCGCGACCGAGAAGGTGGATCAGCGTATCTGCGGCGCCATTGTCGCTGACAGAAATCATCCAGTTTGCAAGAGTTTGCAGGGTGACTTGCGTATCCTTTGGCCAGTTTGCGGTGGCGGCAGATGAAAAGCTGGGGTGGGAGAGGGGGACGACGTCGCCCCAATGCCGTTTTCCGGCCTCTATCTGGGCGGCCAGCTCATCGAGAATATAGAGTTTGAAGGTCGATCCCGTGGCGAAGCGGGTGTCTGCATTGGCGGATTCAAGGGGATTTATCCCGCTCTCCCCGATTTCGGCCACGAGGAAGCCTGTGCGACCGGGAAGCGCCGCAATTTCCCCGGATATGCGGGAAAAGCTGTCGTCGGCCATTGTCAGGCCCGTCAGCCGCAAACCGATGACCCTGTCGTCCGGCGGTGTGCCCGCATCGAGGGTGACGCTTGCCGTGCCCTTTTCGAAGCGCAGTTGCAGGGTTCCTGCCAGGCCGTCGGTCGACACGACCTTCTCGACCGCGATCGCCCGGCCATATTGCAGGCGAATTCCGTCGAGCATCGCACGGAACCGGTCCTCGGGAACCGCTGACTGGAACGAGGGGGCAAAATAATCCGCGAAGGCCATGTTACCATTGATAACATCGACCAGTTGCGCCGCCCTCCGATCAAATGCGGATGGAGTTTCGGCCTGGTTCGGGACGGGCTGTCCAGCTACGGGCGTGGCCACAAGCGTGGCCAGCAGGACCGCTCCGGTAACATGCCGCCATCGTCCGCGCATAACCGCCTCCTCAGGCGTCGATCGCAGCCTCGTCAAGGCTCGCGGCATTCGCCTGGATAAACTGGAAGCGATGCTCGGGATGCTTGCCCATCAGCCGGTCGACCAGATCCTTGACCTGGTGCCGTTCCTCATATTCCTGCGGTAGCGTAACCCGCAGAAGGCTGCGGGTTGCAGGATCCATGGTCGTTTCCTTGAGCTGGTTCGGATTCATCTCACCGAGCCCCTTGAAACGGCCGACCTCGACGCGCTTACCCTTGAACAATGTGGCTTCCAGTTCGGCCCGATGCGCGTCATCGCGCGCATAGGCCGAGGTGGCGCCCGCCGTGATACGGTAAAGCGGCGGCTGGGCGAGATAGACATGCCCCTCACGGACGATGTCCGGCATCTCCTGGAAGAAGAAAGTCATCAGAAGGGTGGCAATGTGAGCGCCGTCAACATCGGCATCGGTCATGATGACGATCTTTTCGTACCGCAGCCGGTCCGCGTCGCAATCCTTGCGCATTCCGCAGCCCAGAGCGAGCGCGAGATCGGCGATTTCCTGGTTTGCACGGATCTTGTCGGCGCTCGCGCTCGCGACATTCAGGATCTTGCCGCGGATCGGCAGGATCGCCTGTGTCTTGCGGTCGCGAGCCTGCTTGGCGCTGCCGCCTGCGCTGTCGCCTTCAACGATAAATAATTCAGTGCCTTCCGGACCATCATTCGCACAGTCTGTGAGCTTTCCGGGAAGGCGCAGCTTGCGTCCGCTCGTCGCGGTCTTGCGCTTCACCTCGCGCTCGGCCTTGCGCTTCAGCCGCTCATCCATGCGTTCAAGGATGAGGCCGAGCAGGGCGCGGCCGCGATCCATGTTATCCGACAGGAAATGGTCGAAATGGTCGCGCACCGCGCTTTCGGTAAGGCGTGCGGCCTCGGGGCTTGAAAGCCGGTCCTTCGTCTGGCTCTGGAACTGGGGATCGCGGATGAACACCGACAACATCATCTCGCCGCCGTTGAACACGTCCTCGGCGGTGATCTGCGCGGCCTTCTTCTGACCGATCAGTTCGCCGAACGACCGGAGGCCCTTGGTGAGCGCGGCGCGAAGCCCCGCTTCGTGTGTTCCGCCGGCGGGCGTGGGGATGGTGTTGCAATACCAGCTATAGCTGCCGTCCGACCACAGCGGCCACGCGATCGCCCATTCGGCCCGCCCCTGGTCGCCCGGAAATTCCTGCCGCCCGATGAAGGGCTCGGCCGTCGCGCACTCGCGCGTACCGATCTGCTCCCGAAGATGATCGGCAAGGCCGCCGGGAAACTGGAACACCGCTTCGGCCGGCGTATCGTCGCCGATCAGTTCGGGCGAGCATTTCCAGCGGATTTCGACCCCGGCGAAAAGATAGGCCTTCGATCGCGCCAGACGGTAAAGGCGTTGCGGCTTGAACCGCCCGTGCTCGCCGAAGATCGCGGGGTCGGGAACAAAGGATACACTCGTGCCGCGACGGTTCGGCGTCGGGCCGAGTTCCTCCAGCGGACCTTGCGGCGCGCCCTGGGAAAAAGACTGGCGATACAATTGCTTGTTTCGCGCGACCTCGATCACCGTTTCGGTCGAAAGCGCGTTGACGACGCTGACGCCCACGCCGTGCAGGCCGCCCGAGGTCGCGTAGGCCTTGCCTTCGAACTTGCCGCCCGAATGCAGCATGGTCATGATGACTTCGAGCGCCGATTTGCCCGGAAATTTCGGATGCGGGTCGACAGGCATTCCGCGACCGTTGTCTACGACCGTCAGCCGGTTGCCCGCATCGAGCGTGATCTCGATCCGCGTCGCATGACCGGCCACCGCCTCGTCCATGCTGTTGTCGATGATTTCGGCAGCGAGATGGTGGAGCGCGCGCTCGTCCGTGCCCCCGATATACATGCCGGGCCGGCGGCGGACCGGTTCCAGCCCCTCGAGGACCTCGATTTGCGAGGCGTTATAGCTGTCGGTCGCGGGCTGGTTGCTGTCGAACAAATCGTGACTCATGCAATGGCTATACGGGGCCGCCAAGCCCACTGGCAAGCGCGGTTTTCGAAGCGGAAGGGAAGGCGCGAGCGCCATCGGCTCATCGCGTTTCGGGCACAGGCAGGAAACTTGCAGCGGCTCGGGGGGTTGGTCCGCTGACTGCAAAGTCATTCAAAAAGTGGAGAATTATAATGAAATTCGCACCTCTCCTGGCTGCTTCGGCGGCTTCCCTTCTGGCTGTTCCGGCGATGGCACAGGACAATCGCGATCCTTCGCGGGACTTCAACGGCCCCTATATCGCCATCGGCGGCGGCGGCACCGTCCAGGGAAGCGATCGGGGCGAGAGCCTGATCTTCGATACCGATCTCGACGGCACCTATGGCGACACCGTCAACACATCGGCAGGGGCCAACGCGTTCTCGCCGGGCTTCTGCAACGGTGCCGCGACAAGTACCGCGAATATCGGCTGCCGCAACGACAAGGACGGTCCGGAGTATTTCGGGCGCCTCGGTTATGACCGGCGGATGGGGAATTTCGTTCTCGGCGCGCTGATCGAAGGCGGGCGCAGCGAAGCGCGCGACAGCGTCAGCGGTTTCTCGACGACCCCAGCCAGCTATACGATGAGCCGCGAGGCCGACTATCAGGCCAGCGCACGCCTTCGCGCCGGTTATACGCCGGGCGGCGGCGCGCTCTTCTATGTCACCGGCGGCGGCGCCTACGCCAAGCTCGATAACAGGTTCTCGACAACCAACGCCGTCAACAGCTTTGCCGATAACGGCCGGACGAACGCCTGGGGCTATGCCGCGGGCGGCGGCGCGGAACTGATGGTGACGAATAACATCGGGATCGGGCTCGAGTATCTGTACACGGACGTCAAGGACAAGGATTATGTCGTCAATGTCGGTGCGGGGACCGCGCCGCCGACCAATCCCTTCCTGCAGGACGGGGCGGGGACCGATATCCGGCGCAGCGACCCGCATTTCCGCACGCACAGCATTCGCGGAACGTTGAGCTACCGCTTCTGACCTCCCGGAGGCGGCAAGGAAAGGCGTCGGACCTCCGGTCCGGCGCCTTTTCGACTATTGCGCAGGGGCCGCAAAAATTGCGAAATTTCCGTTCGCGCTGCTGACAAGCCTGCCGTCCTGATACAGGCGGGCGTCGATATTCGCGATGCGCTTGCCCTGATGGAGCACTTCGGCCTCACAGGTGAGCCGCCCTTCGACCACGCGAGCGTGGTAGTTGAACTTGATCTCCAGCGTTGCGCACCACTGGTCATCGGGCAGCAAGCTGGTGATTGCGCCACCCATCGTCGAGTCCGCGAGCGAATAGGCGACGCCGCCATGCGCGGCGCCTTGCGGATTGAAATGCCGTTCGCGCTCGATATCGATCGCCATGATGCAGCGACCATCGCCACGCTCGACCATTTTCAGGCCGAGCGTCTGTGCGAAGTGAAAGTCCTGCCCGAAAGGCTTCAACGGACGCGCGGTCCGCCGAAGGGCGGGGGCGGGGGCGGACGCCGCGTCCCGCGGGGAAGCTGTGCCTGATAGGCACGGCCGCAATGCTCGACGCAATAGGGGAAGCCCGGATTCACGGCGACACCGCAGAAATGAAAGTCGGGTTCGCCCGGATGCCCCATCGGCCAGCGGCAGATGCGATCGTTGAGATCGAGCAGGCTCGTCTTGTCGGCGATCTCGGCGCTGGGCTTTGCAGGCACAAGCCGGCGCGGCGGCGCGGGCGGAATCGGCGCCTGCTGGTCGCCGGGCCCCTGCCGGATAAAGCCGCCCGGACCGATCGAAACGATACGCGGCGCGTCGGGCTTGCGCGGTGCCTCTTCGCCATCCTCGTTCGATGCCTCGACGGCGGGCTGGGGTTCCGGCCGCGGTGCGGCAGCGACCGGTCGCGGCGCGACCGGAGCGGCCGCACGCGGCGCCGGAGCGGGCGAAGCGGGCTTCGGCGCGGCAGGCGCTTTGGCGGGCTTCGCCACCTTTTCGGTCGCCTTCACCGGCGAGGGGCGCGATTTCAGGCCGAGGCGATGCGCCTTGCCGATTACGGCATTACGGCTCACACCGCCGAGTTCGTCGGCGATCTGACTGGCGGTCAGGCCCTTTTCCCACATGCTGCGCAAGCTTTCGATGCGCTCGTCGGTCCATGACATAATATAATTCCTCATCGTTCCACGCAGCGGGCAACCGGGCGATCCGGAAGGCCGCGTCCATACTGCCCAGCTTGCGGTAAGATCGGGGAGGCGATAGGCGAGATCGCCATGAACGACCAGCCCCAAATTTCGCACCCCGACTCGGCGATCGGCGCCCCCGCTCCGGCATTTGCCGAACCCGGCGTTCCCCAGATCCGGGCATTGAACGTGCCGGGCCTGCAGGCTCTATATGTCAAGGAGGTGCGGCGGTTTTTCAAGGTCCAGCTCCAAACAATCTGGGCTCCGGCGATCACTACGCTCCTTTTTCTGGTCATTTTCACCGTCGCGCTCGGCGGCTCGGGACGAACCGTGATCGGCGTGCCCTTCGCCGACTTCATCGCACCCGGGCTGATCATGATGGCGATGCTGCAGAACAGCTTCGCCAATTCGAGCTTTTCGCTGCTGGTCGGCAAGATCCAGGGCACGATCGTCGACTATCTGATGCCCCCGCTGGCGGTGGGCGAGCTGATCATCGCACTGATCGGCGCCGCGGTGACCCGCGCGATCCTGGTCGGCTGCGCATTGTGGCTCGCCATGCTCTTGTGGCCGGGCGTCCATGTTGCCCCCGATCATTTGTGGGCAGTGGCGCTGTTCGGCGTCCTCGGCGCCATGATGCTCGGCTTTCTGGGTCTGATAACGTCGGTCTGGGCTGAAAAATTCGACCATGCTGCGGCGGTGACCAACTTCGTCGTGACCCCGCTCGCGCTGCTGTCCGGTACCTTCTATTCGATCGACCGGCTGGCGCCCTGGTTCCAGACAGTCGCGCACGCAAACCCCGTCTATTATGCGATCATGGGCTTTCGTTACGGCTTTATCGGCACGGTCGACTCGACGATCTCCAATCCCGTGCTGACCGCAGCGTTGTTCCTGCTCGCGGTGAACGCCGTGCTCGGTGTGATCACCTATCGCCTGCTGGTATCAGGCTGGAAGCTGAAAGCCTGACCGAGGCCTAGTGACGGTGGATCGAACGGACGCGGTAGCGCCCCTTGACCAGCCCGTCGAACATCGCCTCGATTTGCGGATGGTCGACCGGGCCATGCTCTGAATCGCTCACCAGATTCTGCTGGCTTACATAGGCGATGTACGATGAATCCTCGTTCTCGGCGAGCAGATGATAGTAGGGCTGTTCCTTCGCAGGCCGGATTTCCTCCGGAATAGCCTCGTACCATTCGTCGCTGTTCGCGAACACCGGATCGACGTCGAAGACGACGCCGCGAAAGTCGAACATGCGATGGCGCACGATGTCACCCGGCCCGAAACGCGCGCGCTCGACCAGCGGGGCAATGACATGTTGCGATGCAGAATCGTGGAAATCGCGAGAGGTCTTTGACGTCATATCGTCAATCTATGCCTATTTACGCCTGTTTCAAGTCCGTTACATTCGCCCTCGCCGCAGCAGTCCGAATCCGGGCTGTGACCATGGTTACAGATGCATTGGCCGTTCGGGCTAATTTGCCCTCCCGGCTTCTGCGCGACCTACCGGTCGGCGGGCCGCCTTGATCAGGGGAGACGCATTGCATGACTGACGCACCTTCGAACAATCTGCCGCCCGCGGCATCGGGCATCATATCGCGCGCGAAGGATATCCTTCTCAAGCCGACGGAAACCTGGCCGGTAATCGCGGCCGAACCCGCGACGACACAGTCGATATATGTGCCCTATGTGCTCGTACTCGCTGCGCTCGGTCCGATCGCGGGCTTCATCGGGCAGCAGGTTTTCGGGATCACAATGTTCGGGGTCACCTATCATCCGCCGCTGGGTAGCGCTTTGGTGCTGGCGGTCGTTTCCTACGCGCTGTCGCTGGCCACCACCTTCGCCCTCGCGCTGGTCATCGACGCTCTCGCGCCGAACTTCGGCGGCGAGAAAAATCAGGTTCAGGCGCTGAAGGTTGCCGCTTACGCCGGAACCGCCGGTTGGGTCGGTGGCCTCTTCGGGATTCTCCCCGCGATTGCTCCGATCGGCATCCTCTTCGCGCTCTACGGTCTGTATCTGTTGTATCTCGGCCTGCCGGTGCTGATGAAGGCGCCGCAAGACAAGGCGCTCGTCTACACCGTCGTCGTCGTCGTCGTGTATATCGTGCTGTTCCTGATCGTCGGTGCAGTCGTCGGAGCGCTCAGCGCACCCTCGCTGGTCACGATCAACTGACGAGACCACACGCCACCTCGGCCATGCGCCGGGGCGGTGGTCTGTGGTCGAAATCAGGCCTACGGGATAACGGGAAAATGAGGATTTATCTCAGTCGTCCAACCAGTCGGCCGTGATTTCCCCCCTATGCCCTTCCGGCGCCAGCGCCGCGCGCAAGGCTTCCAGCTGAGGCGGCAGCGCCTGCGTGAAGGCGTAAGGCGGGTTGACGATAAAGAGGCCCGCGCCGTTATAGATGTCTGGCTGATCGCCATCGTACAACCAATGCTCCACCACCAGAAACTTCGGGATGCCAAGCTTGCGTAGCTGCGCCTTCCACCGCACATGCGTGGCGCGATCTTTCAGCGGATACCAGATCACCGTCACGCCATGCGCCCATTTGCGGTGCGCGGCGGCGAGGGTGGCGGTGATACGTTCGCGTTCATCGGTCTGCTCGTACGGCGGGTCGACCACCACCACGCCGCGCGCGGTGCGGGGCGGCAGCATCGCCAGCCAAAGCTCGTAGGCGTCGCGCTGATGGACGGCGGCAGATGTGCCGCGCATCGCGCCGCGCAGGGCATAGACGTCTTCGGGATGTTTCTCGTTCAGGATCAGAAAATCCTGCGGACGCAGAAGCTGCGCCAGGAAGCGCGGCGATCCGGGGTAGAGGTGCGGCTCCTCCCCGGCATTTACCGCCTGCACGGCGGCGCGATAGTCGTCCAGCAAGGGGTTCGTGTCGGCGAAGGCGCGCACTACGCCCTGCGTAGCCTCGCCGGTGCGCCTCGCCTCATCGCCGCCAAGGTCGTACAGCCCGCAACCGGCATGGGTGTCGATCAGGGTCAGCGCGCCCGGCTTTTGCTGCAACGCCCGCACGAGGGCGATCAGCAGGCTGTGCTTTACGACATCGGCGCTGTTGCCGGCATGAAAGCTGTGGCGATAATTCATCGAATTCAGAATCCCGGCGATCTGTCTTTGTACGAAATGGCTGGGCGCGGAAGCCGAGCACGAGGCGATGGAAGCGACCAATCCGTGCCCGTACAGGGTCGGGCGGAAACCTTCAAAGCATTCTGCGCCACGGCCACAAGCCCGCGTCGGCGATCGTCGCGAGAGGCGGGGAAACAGGCCTCCGGGCCGCATGGCGGTATCCGATCGTCGAGGAGCCGGATGCGATTGGCATTATGCGATTGGCATTGCAGGGAAGCGCCCGGTCGCCTGATGTCAGCCGAACGCTCATATAACGCGGCCTTCCCGGAATCGCAGCGCCTCGACGTCGGCGTCATGTCAGTAGTCGACCTGCCTCCGCTCGATGTCGAGTGACTGGGATCGGTCGGAGTGGCCATGGTTCCATGGCGGCTCTGTCTTGGCCTATTCCAGGGTTCCGAGCCCATTTGCACGCAAGAGTCCGCTTTCGCGCCACTTCCTCGTCTCACTCGATAGCCGTGCTGCCGATCGTCTCGCAGTGCCACGCACGGTTGTCCTGGAGGGATATGATGAGGGATCCGATTTTTCTTCGCACCGGCAGCTATACCGCCTTGGCAGGTCTTTTTGCGTTTCTCGGTGCAACGGGAGCTGTAGCCCAGGATCCGCCGCGCCGGATCATCAGACCGATCGTCGTCCCGGCGCCCGCACCCGCTCCCGCTCCGACGGAGGAGGAGGTCCGCGTCGACACCGCGGAAGGGACGACGCCCGCCCCGACACCGCCGCGCAGGCCGGGGCAGATCAGGCGTATTCCACCGGCCGTCACCACGCCCGTTACTACGCCCGCGCCGCCGCAAATCCGGCGCGCGCCGGTGATCACATCGCCGCCGCCCGAGACCGCACCTCCTCGCGAGGAGGTCGCGCCGCGCCGCCGCCCTCCCGTCGTCAACTCTCCGCCTGAAATCGCCCCCGAACCGGTGCGTGTCGTCCCGCGGAGGAGGGCGCCCGTTATCACCTCGCCGGACACTGCGACCGCGCCCGACACGGGGCAGCCCCGGCGTACGCCTCCGCCGATCGGGCCGACGGGACCGGTACGCCCGCGCCCCGGTACGACAACTCCCGCGTCCGATGCACCCGCCCCGGAAGTACGGCGGCGGCCGCCGGTCATCACGACGCCCGCCACCGACGGGGCCGACCTTCGACGACGTCCCCCGGTCGTGACGACGCCTCCGACAGGAGACGCACGCCGGCGACCGCCGGTCATCACGACGTCCGACGACGTCCGGGATGAGCCTCCGCGCCCGGCGCCCGCTATTGTACAACCCGACCGGCGGCCACCGACGCCCGTGCGTCCGCGCCCCGGATCCCAGCCCGATGTGCTGGCCAGTGAAATCGTCCCGCCGGCCGACGGCCAGACATTGCCATTGGCAGGGTCGGTCACCCTGCGGCCCGGCCGGTTCGGCGACATGATCAGGAGCCTGCCGGTAACGCGGCAAATCAGCGGCGAGCAGCTGCGCGTCAATCCGACGATCAAAGTCGGCAAGTCGCAGCTCGACTTCCGCAAGATGCTCGCCAATCCGATGGCGCTGGTCAACGTGTCAAAGCGATTGGCAGGCCTTCCCGATCTGGTCGAGGTCCGGCCGGGGGACCTGACGGCCTTTGAAGTGGGCAGGGGAGTCGTCGTTCGCGACTTCCTGTCCTACAGTTTCAAGCCCGGCGCATGCGCCACCGAAAGCAACCGGGCGCGGATAGCGGCCACGGGCATATCCTGCTTCACCCGATCCTCCCCCGCCGAGATCGACAACAGCTATGCGAAGACCGGAAGTCTCCGGTTCGTTCGCGACCCCGGTCGGCGCGCGAAGGCGCTCTCCGATGCCCGTGCGCGGCGTGCGCAGGTCGGGCAGGATATCGACAACCGCATCGCCGAATTTCGGGCGCAGCTGGCAAACCCGGCAAAGCGGGCGGAACTGGTTGCGGCGGTCGGCGAAGCCGAAATTGCGCGACTGGAGGCGATGGATGACACGACCCTCACCGGCGAACTGATCAACAGCAGCGAGCATCAGATCGAACAGGTCTTCTATGTGCCCACCAGCGCCGAGCCGCAGGAACCGGCCACGCCGGCGCCGCCACCGGCGCCGAAAGTGGAAGACGTCAGCGCCTCTTACCCGCTTGGTACGCATACATATCTGGCCGGCTTTACATTGGGGCGCGATTTCGAATGGAGTCAGGGTGTCCAGACCACGATCAAATGGTGCCTCGTGGGCTGCAAGCAGACCTATTATGCAAAAGTGTCTGCGGGCTTCGGATACAAGTTCGGCCTGCGTTTCCCGATCCAGCTGACCGGCACCTATGATTATGCGCTGAAGAACAACGTGCCGAGCGGCGCAGTGACGACGCAGATCGCGACGATCGACGGAAGCGCAGCGGATTATGCCGCGACCGGACTGCCGGGCAATCTTGTCTATAACGGCAAGGAACTGGTTGCCAGTTTCGACGCTCACGCAGGTGTCGGCGCCAAGTTGCCGCTGGTCGGGCAGATCGGCCCGATCGATATTCCGCTGGTCGATTACGATCTCACTACGCTGCTGCCGGGGTCCTTTGCCAATGGGCAGTTCAAACCGCCCCAGCCGGGAGTGCCCGGCCCCTCGGCGCCTTTCATCCTCGAACAGCTCGATCTGCTCGGCGGACGGGGCAATTTCGGGATATTGGGCGCGCAGGTCTTTCCCGCGGTCGATGTCCGGATGGACTCGACCTTGCTGTCGTTGACGCTGACCGACAGATTTGCAGGCAACAAGGCCGTTACCCTGCCCGCAGGGACGACGACCGTACCGGTGGCGCTGAAGAATGGCGCCGCCGAATTCCTGATCGGCAATCCGCAATATGGCATCCAGTTCACGCTGACGCCCGGTCTGAACGCGCGGCTGTTCATCGATCTCGCGGTATGGGGCGCAAAGGTGGACTGGCCGGTATGGTTCCCGCAGCTTGCCGTGACCGTACCTTCGGACGGATTGAAGTTCGAATGTCACGAGGGAACGGTCTGCTCGAACGAGTTCCGGTTTACCCCGAATGGGGCCCAGTCCATATTCCTGGGACGGGTCGAGCAATGGGGTCTGGATTTCGAGGCGCTCTGGCTCCCCAAGTGCATCGACGAGACCTGCAAGTTCGGCGTCAGGCTGGCGCAGAACAAGGTGATCTTCGAAGGCAGGAAGATGGACGCCGACAATCCGGACGGCGACGAAAAGGCGCTGTACCAGTCGATGCTGCCGCTCTTCGTCGAAGCGAAAAAGCGCGCGCAATCCTATGTCGCCGATGCGCAAGCACGCAAATCGCAGGACGTTTCTAGCGCGATGGGCACCTTGGCGCAGGCGATCTGGACGAAGCAGTGCAACGACAGTCTGTGCTTCGACAATGTGGCGGCGTTGGCGGCGCAGATGGGGCCGCGCGCGGCGCAGATTGCCCAGACGACCCCGGAGCTCGGGACGATGAAGATCAACCAGCAGGTCAACAAGGAGTTCGTGCCCAAATTCCAGAAGGAAATCGACGATTCCAAGCTCCGGCAATCAGCGGCGGAGGCCGCGCTGGTCGCCAAGCAGGTCAAGCTTGGCAAACAACCCCGACCCATCCGGTAGAAATCGGGCTCGCCCGTGTCCGCTTTGGATGCGCGGCGCCGTCTAGTTGGGAAGGACGACCCCGTCCTCCGGGGCGCTTATCGAGGGAGTGAAGATCATGCGACCAATGTTCTGGGTGACTTTTGCCCTGATGACCGCCGCCGGTCTGACAGCCGTCCCGGCCCACGCCCAGTTCGCGGCCGAAGACGCCGCCGAACTGCCGACGGACGCTGATGGTGCCTATGATGAAGCCGCTTATGATCAAGGGGATGCGGCGGCGGACCCCTATGCCGAACCCGCAGCCGTCGATCCCTATGCGACCGACCCGGCCTATACGCCGTCGCAATCGATCGGTGACCGCAGCGTCGCCGACCTCGCCACGAGCGTGCTCGGCGCGAAAGGCGCCCGGCGCGTGCAGGATGCCGAGACTGTCGTACGCACCGTCATCGGAAAAGCCGGGACCAGGGGCGAAACCCCCGGACCGGCGAACGCCGACCCTATCGGGTTGGTTCGGGACATTTTGACCGCAGCCGGAAAAACCAGGGACCCGCAATAGGCCGACCCTACGCCAATACCTGCCTCCGATCGAAAGGACATTCTCAATATGACCGGACTTCGCACATTATCCGCCGCTCTGATCGGAGCGGCAGCAATGTTTGCCGGAACGGGCATCGTCGCCGCGCAGACCAAGGGCGAACCCGACCTCTTCGCCTTTGCCGAGGGTGCTCGTCTCGTTGCCTACCCCGACGATGTTCTGATCAGCCAGATGGACAGCAGCCCGCTCAACCTGATCGACGGGTCTGACATAACCGACTGGACCGGGCAGGCCTCGCCGTCGCCCGTGTTCGTTCTCGAACTGGCGGAGCGTACCGAACTCAGCCGTATCTCCTTCGACGCCGGCCCGCTCAATCGCGATGCAAAAGCAGTGAGATCGGTGACGGTCGAAGTGTCCGACACCTCGTCCACCAGCGGTTTCGAAACCGTCGCCGCGGTGACGCTGAAGCCGCTCAAGAAAAATCAGAGCTTTTCCTTCGACCCCGAATTCCTGCCCGTCGGGCGCTGGGTGCGTCTGACCGTCGTCGATAACTATGCCGGCGACGAATATTCGGCGCTCACCGGCTTTCACGGTTACGGAAAGCAACTGACCAACGTGGCGAAAATGCCCAATGTGACGGGCACGTATCAGGGACATAGCGGCTGGGGGAAGATCAGCCTGACGCAACAGGGCGATCAGGTAACCGGATGCTACGAGTTGCTTCAGGGCCGGGTTACGGGCGTCATCAAGGGCCGCACGATGATCCTCAGCATGACCGAAATCGGTCTCGACGGATCGCCGATCAAGCATCGCGCCTATTTCGGGATGAGCCCCAATGGTCGCGAACTGATCGGCATCGGACGAAATGCCGATCCGTCGCTCATCGGCTATTTCGATTTCTACGCCGCCGATCGCACGGGCAATCGCGCCGGGACCTGCGGCTGACACCGCCGTCGCTTGAAAAGGACCGACTATCATGAAGACATGCTTATCCATTGCCCTCGTCGCCGGCTCGCTGGCGCTGGCGGGTTGCGGCCAATCGGGCGACGCCGCCAAAACCGGTGAACGAGCCGATGCGAAGGGTGCCGCCCCCGCGGACTGGAACGCCGCCGACGCCTGCGCGATGGTCGACAAGGCCAAGATGGCCAAGACGGCGGGCAAGCCAGTTGCCGAGGCCAGCCTGGGTCTGGTCCATGTCTCCAGCGGCGGTGGCGACGCGACCACGTCCGAATGCAGCTATATCATGGAGGATGGCAGCCGCGCGACGGTCCTGCTGCGCTGGTCGCCGATCAGCGACAACACGCCGGAGGCAATGGCCCTCACGCTGAAAACCACGAAGGAATCTTCGGAGGCGTTCGGCGCGACGGTCGAGCCTGTCGAGGGGCTCGGTAAATCGGCTTTCTGGACCGCCAAGATCGACTCGCTGGGCGTGTTCATCGGCGACGACAAATTCGCGGTCATCACGCTGCCCTCCAGCCCCTCGTCGAAAGAGCAGGCACTCGCGCTTGCGCGGGATCTCGGAGCCTGATCGCGCCCGGGCGTCGGTCCTTAAGGCTCTTTGCCGCTTGCCAAAGCGCTGATCGGTCCGCATAAATTTGATGGACCCATCGGGTGGTCCCATGGCAGGTGCGGAGAAAGTCGATCGACCCCGATACGAGTGCGGCGTCCGATTTTCCCGGAAGGGCCGATGACCTGATCGCGCTCCTTTACAGCGAGCTTCGGGTCATCGCGCGGCGTGAGCATTTTCGGGCCGGTCAGCCCCAGACACTTCAGCCGACGGCGCTGATCAATGAGGCCTATGTCAAATTGCAGCGCCGCGATGGCTGGGAGAGCCAGTCGCATTTTCTGGGCTGCGCGGCGACCGCGATCCGCCATATCCTGATCGATGCCGCGCGTGCGCGTATGGCATCGAAACGCGATGCTCCATCCTACAGCTTCACGCAAAGCCTCGATTCGATGGCCGCCGCGATCCCGGAGGATGCCGAGATCGTGAAACTGGGCGAAGCGCTGAAAGCCTTGTCCGAGGTCGACGCCAATCTTGCCAAGGTGGTCGATTGTCGCTTTTTTGCGGGCCTCGACGAGAAAGAGACGGCGGCGGTGCTTGGCGTCTCTGATCGCACAGTGCGGCGCTGGTGGGTGCAGGCGCGCGCGTGGATCCACGTTGAAATGGCGGCCTGAATTTTCGCCTAGCGTCCAGCCGCCAGTCGTTTGCGGAGCGCGGGAAACGCTTTCAGATAGGTTTCGCCGGTTGGGCCCATCGCCTTGAAGATCGCCTCCGCCCGGTCGGCAGCGGCTGTGGCTTCGGCGACGCGCCCCATCTTGAGCAGCGTGATTGCCCTTGCGCGATCGACGATGGCGTTCACCGGTCCGGAGGGCATATCTTTCAGGATCTGATCGACTTTTCCGAGCACGACATTCGCCTGCGCGATATCGCCCGTTTCGGCCAGCGCTTCGATCAATGTTCCCCCGATGATCAGCGTCGGCTGCGCAGCCGGGCTGAGCTTCTCGTTCGCCATAGGCCAGGACTCGCCGAGCAGCAGGCTGGCTTCCCTATATTTGCCGAGCGAAATCTTGACGCGGCCAAGATGAAACAGATCGACCGCGAGCCCGGCCGATCGGCCGAATGCCGCACGGCGACGCGCGATGACACGCTGGAGGATCGGCTCGGCGCGGGCAGGCTGGTCCAGCTTGGCGAAGCGCACGGCTTTCAGCTGGTCCATGGCCAGCGCCAGGGTGCTGTCGCCTTGCTTGTTCGCAGCTGTAATCTTGTCCGCCCGGTCGAAGATAGCGGGCATCGCATCGACCTGATTCGCCTCGATCATATAGGCGAGCAGATTGTTGTAGACCGTCATCCGGTCGCGATAATTGTCGGCATAGGCGATGTCGGCGTTGTCGAGCGTGTGCGTCAGCAGCGTGATGGCGTCTTCGATCCGACCGGTCCGGCGAAACAGCTGTGCGCGAGTCAGGTTTACATCCACCAGCTCACGGCGAAACCGGACGGGATCGGTTCGAAAGACCGGCTCGGCGGCATCGATGAGCGGCGCCATGGCGTCGATCTTTCCCAAGGATGCAGCCGAAGCCGCGGCGCGGACCTTCAACTGCGCCGTTGCCACGGCGTCGCTCTTGCCGATGCCGCGCGCCATCGCCTTGGTGATCAGCGCGTCGGCACCGACCGGATCCTCGAGGTTGATGTAGAGGTCGAACAGGGTCGACACGAGTGTCGCCGAGTCTGCGCTGGTATCGACGGAATTGACCAGGCGATCGGCGGTCGAGTTGAGCATCTGCTTGACCGTCACCTCGTCCCCGACATCAGCTTCCGCGGTGTCGCGCAGCATGATCTGCAACATCTGGTTGATCGATGCCGAGCGTCGCGCCGCATCCTGCGCGAGGTCGCGCTCGATCGCGGTCTGATGCGATTGCCAGACGATGCCGCCCACGCCTACGAGCAGCGCGGTAACGGCCGCCGCGCCCGCCGTCACCGCCAGCTTGTTGCGGCGCACAAAACGCCCGAACCGATAGCGCGTCGTTCCCTCGCGTGCCTTGACGGGCTTCAGGGCCAGATGCCGTGCGACGTCGTCGGCCAGATCGGACACGCTTCCATAGCGCTGATCGGGGTCGCGCCGCATCGCCTTCAATATGATGGCATCCAGATCGCCGCCGATCGCTTGCGCGCGGACCGGCGCTCCCTCGCGCGCGGCAATCTTGCTCGGCAGCGGGGGATCCTCCTGCAGGATGCGTCGCACCATCATCGGAACCGAGCTGCCGTCGCGTTGCCATGGCGAACTGCCTGTGAGCAGCTGAAACAATATGGTGCCGAGGGCATAGACATCGGTTGAAACCGTTACCTGTTCGCCGCCCAATTGCTCCGGCGCGGCATAATCAGGCGTCAGCATCGCCTGGGTTGTCTCGGGCGCCGCAAAATCGCCGTCGATCAGCTTGGCGATTCCGAAATCGAGCAGTTTCACCTCACCCGTTCCGTCGATCATGATGTTAGACGGCTTAAGGTCACGGTGCACCACAAGGTGGGCGTGAGCATAGGCCACCGCATCGCATATGTCGCCAAACAGCCGCAGGCGGTTGGCAAGATCCGTTTCATGCTCGCGGACGAAGACGTCGATCGGTTGTCCGTCGACATAGTCCATCACCATATAGGGCCGACCGTCCGCTGACACGCCGCCGTCGATCAACCGGGCGATATTGGGATGATTCAGGCTGGCGAGCAGGCGGCGCTCGCGGGAAAAAAGCTGGGCACGATCCGATGCCTCGATGCGCAACAGCTTGATCGCAACCGTCTGGACGAAATCGTCGGTCGTGCGATGCGCCAGATAGACTTCGCCCATGCCGCCGCGACCCAGATGGGCGTCGATCGTGAAGCCTCCGATGACCTGTCCGGTGGCAAGCGATGTAAAGTCGCCCGCGGGTTCCTGCTCGCCGGCAAACAACGGCGACCCCCGGTCGAGTACCCCTGCGGCGCGGTCGGCGATGAGCATGGCCCTGGCTTTGGCAACGACTTCGGCTGGAGCATCGGACCGGTCGAGCAAGCGATCCTGATCGGACGGTGGCAGGTCGACCAATTGATCGAACAGCCCCTGCACAGCTGACCATTTTGCCGCCTCGTCGCCCATAAGCCCTCCCTCGCTCAACGGTTATCAGAAGCGGAAGGAAACGCAACGAACGGAGCCGGAAGGGTTGGAATGGGCCGGGTTGCATGCCGGGAATTGCCTGGAAGTCTTCAAGTTTTGGCCGTGACGGCTTTCGATTCTTCCAGCCGCGAGATCGACCGCCCCCAACAGCCAAGGCAGGCCGGACAGGCGGCGGGAGGGATCAGGGTTCAAGCGTCCCGAGTATCGCGACAAGAGCAAGGATGCTGGCGGCAGCGCTCGCCTCGAGCGCAAGGCTGCGGCGAATTGCAGTGCTCGAAGGCCTGCCATCTGTGTCGGCAAGGGCCGGGGTCAGCCGCCAGCGGTTCAGAGCGGCCAACGCGAGCATGCCTGAAAAGAGCAGAAGCTTGGCGATGAGCAGATATCCGTAGGTTGAGCGAAGCACGCGGCTCGCGCTGTCCAGTCCCACAATGATTTCGAAGTTGATCAGGCCGGTTGCGGCGATCGCGATCACGCAGCCGGTGCCGACCCGGGCGAAGCGCTCGAGACTTTGCGCTGCTATGCGAAACCTCGGCTGCTCGCCATCATCGGCTGCGGGACGGAGAAGAACGAGAAACGCGGCGATGGCGCCGAGCCATATCCCGGCGGCGATCATATGGAGCGCGTCGGCGGCGCGATGGATGGTTCCCGCAAGCCCTTCGCTGGCGGCGGCGTGACCGGACCAGGCGAGGCTTGCCAGGGCGATTGCCGATGCGAGGGTCAATATGATGCCGGCGCCCGACGGCCGCCTGCGGAGCTGCCCGGCCGCGACGATCGCCACACCCAGCGCCAGCATCCTTGCGATCCATGCTCTGCCGACCTCGGTTTCGGTCGCCATCGAGACGAACATTGCCGGCGCGACATCGCCGACGGCGACGCCCTGCATACTCGCAGTGAGAGTGAGCATCCCACCGAGCGACGCGAGGAAACCGACGCCACACAGCCAGGGCTGCGCGACCGCGAACCCGGCGGTAATGCCGGTCACGTCACCCTCAAGGCGGCCGAGCGCGTAAAGCGGGAATGCCGCCAGCCCCAAGATCAGCATCAGGTCCGCGAAAAGGAGGAACCTGATGCCGATCATGAGGGTGTCGGCCATCGTCCTATTTCACCGTGAAGCTGAATTCGCTGCCCATGCGGTGCGTATCGGCCCCCGCAGCTGACCATTTGACCTTGTAGGTGCCGGGGACGAGCGCGCGCTTCGGGGTGAGCGTCAACGACTTGCCGTCCTTGCCCATCGCAGAGCCGATGGCGATCTTCATCGGCGGGTGATCGGCCATGCCGGGCATGCCGGTCATGACCAGTTCGGCCTTTACGGTCGAGGCGATCAGCTTTTCGCTGAACTTGAGCTGGATCGAGGCCACCTTCGCGACCTTGGCATTCGCTGCTGGGGTCGAGGCGACAAGTTTCGCATGCGCCAGCGCAGCCGTCGGCGAAAGCGCGAGCGCCGCTGCGGCGGCGGCGAGGCCGGCAAGGGGGGAGAGGGAAAGCTTGATCATAAAAGGCTCCAGTCACATGGTCATGCTGCTAATACGCATGGCGATGTTGCAGCCCTCGAAGAAATGGATCGGGGCAGTATCGGGCGAGGGTGAGGGGTGCGGCGTTCGCGTGCGTATAACCTGCTGAAAGGACCAGTGAGACGGTGATGGACGTAGAGCTTCGGAAATTGAATGCAGCCGCGCTGCCGTCGGCGCTCGATGCGCTGGACGATCGCGTGCTCGTCGCGCTTTCCGTCCGCAAGGCCGAAGCCGCGGCGACGCGCCGTCTGATGGCGGTTGCGGCGCTCTTTTCGCTTGGCGGCGGAATGGTTGCAGGCAGCGTGTTCGTGCCGAGCGCTGTTGCGGCAAGCCCGCTGACGCCGTTGATCCCCGCGAGCCCCCTCGCGCCGTCCGCCATATTGGACGCACGCTGATGACCGCCGCGCGCCGGGTGGCAATCATCGGCTTCATCGCGTTTCTCGCGGCGCTCGCCGGCGTTTTCGTCGGCCGGCTGCTTGTCGACGCGCCCAAGCCGAGCGAGGCCGAACTGCATACGCTGCTGCACCGCGAACTGACGCTTTCCGTTGATCAGGAAAAGCGGCTGCAGGCGATCGAGGCGCAATATTCCGGGCGGCGCGAAGCGCTCGAACTCGAAATGCGGGCGTCGAACATCCGTCTGGCGCAGGCGATCGATGCCGAGCATGGCTACGGTCCGCGCGTGACCAAGGCGATCGACGAGACGCACGAGGTGATGGGCGAATTGCAGAAGGAGACGCTCCGCCACCTCTTCGCGATGCGCAGCGTTCTCGATCGCGATCAGGCCGCGATGTTCGACAAGGTTGTGGTCAAGGCGCTGACCGCCGATGCGAGGTGACTGTCGATCTGTCGCAATGCAGCGACCGCGATCTCGCGGCGCTTGCCCTTTCCGGTCGGCAGGATGCGTATCGCGAATTTCTGGCGCGCTATAAGGCTGCCGTCTTTCGCCTGATCCGCAGCAATGTCGGCGACGAGAATGAGGCGATGGACCTGACGCAGGAGAGCTTTGTCGCCGGCTTCGCGGCGCTTGGCCGTTATGATGGCGAGCGGCCGTTTCGCATCTGGATTTCGCGCATCGCGCTCAACAAATGCCGCGACTGGGCGCGCCGCCGTGCGGTCCGGTCGTTCTTCACCCGCGCACTTCCTCTTGAAGCTGCATATGACGTCGCCGGTGAGGGCCCGACTGTCGAAGCGGAGGCTGCCGACCGCGCCCAATTGGCCCGAGTACAGCAGGCGATCGCCGATCTGCCGTCCAGTCTTCGCGAAGTCATCGTATTGCGCGGCGTCGAGGAACTCAGCCAGTCGGAGGCGGCGGAGATGCTGGGTATCAGCGAGAAGGCGATCGAGACGCGCCTCTATCGTGCGCGCGGCAGGCTGCGCGAGATGCTCGGCGAATGAGGGACGCGCGGGGTGCGTGCGTATGGCAATACAGGTTCGACAGGAAGAAACGGGATTATGCAGATCGATCGGCGGCGATTCATTGGCGCGGCAGCGGGCAGCGGGGCGGCAGCGGCGCTTGCCGCATGGATGCCGGCATGGGCGCAGCCGGTTTCGGCCGGCCTGAAAGCCCAATTGCCGACCGTGTCCGGCGAGGACATCACGCTGCGGATCGCGCGCCAGACGATGCGCGTCGATGGCAAGGTTGCCCGCGCGATCGGGATCAACGGGACGATACCCGGTCCGCTGATCCGCCTGCGCGAAGGGCAGAAGGCGCGGCTGACGGTGGTCAACGAGCTCGACGAAGACAGTTCGATCCACTGGCACGGGCTGATCCTGCCGTTTCACATGGACGGGGTTCCCGGGGTCAGCTTCCCGGGCATCAAGCCGCGATCGACCTTCGTCTATGAATTCCCGATCGTGCAGGCAGGCACCTATTGGTACCACAGCCATTCGGGGCTTCAGGAACAGATCGGCCATTACGGCCCGATCGTCATCGACCCGAAGGACGCCGATCCGGTCGCGTATGACCGCGAGCATGTCATTGTCCTGTCCGATCACAGCCGCCTGTCGCCCGAGGCGATTTTCCGCAAGCTCAAGGTCAACCCCGGCCATTTCAACATGCAGCGCCAGACGCTTGGCGGATTGTTGGCTGGCGAGGACCAGCCGCTGAAGGACCGCGTCGAATGGGGCGCGATGCGGATGGACCCGACCGACGTCGCCGACGTCAATGGCTCGACCTACACCTTTCTCGTCAACGGGCATGGCCCTCGCGACAACTGGACGGCGCTGTTCGCGCCCGGCGAGCGCGTACGGCTGCGCATCGTCAATGCCTCGGCGATGTCGATCTTCAATGTCCGCATCCCGGGTCTTCGCATGTCCATCGTGCAGGCCGACGGGCTCAATGTCGTGCCGTTGCCCGTCGACGAGTTCCAGATCGGCGTCGCCGAAACCTATGACGTGATCGTCACGCCGGTCGAAGATCGCGCTTACAGCTTCGTCGCCGAAGTCAACGACCGGTCGGGTATGGCGCGCGCGACGTTGGCGCCGCGCGCAGACATGGTTGCCGACGTGCCGCCGCTTCGCAAACGCCCGCTCGCGACGATGAAGGACATGGGCATGGGCGCGATGGGCGACGGCGGCGACGCGTCGTGCACTGCCGAACACGCCGCAATGGGGCATTGCACGCCCGCGGCCGATGCGGGCACCGACCATGCCGCGATGGGGCATGGTGCGGGCGGCATGAACCACAGCATGCGCGACTTCGACGTCGCGCCGCAGGTCAAGCGCGATCCGAGCGTCCAGTCGATTTCGCCGATGCCCGTCGACCGGATGGGCGAGCCGGGGCAGGGGCTGGAGGATGTCGGGCACAAGGTGATGACCTATCGCGACCTCGTCGCGCTCGACCGCAACCCCGACGTCCGCGCACCCGGCCGCTCGCTCGACATCCATCTGACGGGCAATATGGAACGTTTCATGTGGTCGTTTGACGGTGTGAAGATGTCCGACCATCACGAGCCCATCCCTTTCATCGAGGGCGAGCGCGTGCGCGTAAACCTCATCAACGATTCCATGATGAGCCACCCCATCCACCTCCATGGACATTTCTTCGAGCTGGTGACGGGGAAGGGCGACCGCGCGCCGCGCAAGCATACGGTGATCGTCCAGCCGGGCGGCATCGCCACCTTCGACTTCACCGCCGACGCGCTCGGCGACTGGGCGTTCCATTGCCACCTTCTTTATCACATGCACGCTGGCATGATGCGCGTTGTCAGTGTCCGTCCGAAGGGGGACGCGGCATGACGCGCGCGTCGCTGCTGCTGGCCGGCATCTCCGTCATGGCTGTCACAGCTCCGGCCGCTGCCCAGTCGGGCCATGGCGGGCACGGCAACGCGCCTGCGGCGCCGGTTGTCGAAGCGCCGATACCGATGGACCATGGCGATGGCGCGCAGATGGATATGGAGTCGTCGGCAACCTGCACGGCGGAACATGCGGCCATGGGGCATTGCACGCCGGAGCCCGAGGACGCGGCCGCACCCGAAGCGCCTGCCGATCCGGCTTGTCCGCCCGAACATGCGGCCATGGGCCATTGCACGCCCGCAGCGCCGGTACCGACTGCGGCTTCCGGCGCGGTCGGGACCGACCTTGCGCCCGGCGACGCGCCCGCGCCCCCTGTTCCGGATGACTGGTATGCCGATCGTCTCTACCCGAAAGGCGATATGGAGCATTCGCGCCATGTAATGATGGAAGAGAGCGGGGGTCTGACAACGGCCTTCCTCAGCTTCAATCTCGCCGAATATCAGGCCCGCAAGGGACGTGACGGCTATCGATGGGAAGCCGAGGGCTGGTACGGCGGCGACATCCATCGCTTCACGATCAAGAGCAAGGGCGAAGGTGCCTTCGGCGAAGCCATCGAAAGCGCCGAAACGCAATTGCTCTACAGCCGCGCGGTCGGCCCCTATTTCAACCTGCAGGCCGGCGTACGCCAGGATGCGGGGCACGGCCCCGACCGCACCTATGCTACTGTCGGCTTTGAAGGCCTCGCGCCCTATTGGTTCGAGGTCGAGGGTGCGCTTTTCCTGTCGAACAAGGGCGACCTTTCGGGCAGGATCGAGGGCTATTATGACCAGCGCATCACCCAGAAGCTGATCCTGCAGCCGATGGCCGAGCTCAATTTCGCGGTGCAGGACGTGCCCGAAAGGGGCATCGGGTCGGGGCTATCGGACATGGAGCTCGGCCTTCGCCTTCGCTACGAGGTTGTCCGGGAGTTCGCTCCCTATGTCGGGGTCGAATGGGCCCGCAAATTGGGCGACACGGCACGCTTTGCCCGCGCCGCAGGCGAGGGCGCGAGCGGCGTCAGCCTTGTCATGGGTGTCAGAGCCTGGTTCTGATCGATTTGAGAGAAGCCAAGGCATTGCGGCCGCGTTTCGAAGTTCGAGGCGCGGCCGTTCTGTTGATGGACGAGTCGCACGAGGCGGCGACCGGCCCGGGCGCGTTGATGCCGATGCCGATGCGAGCGGCGCTCGCAATATAATTTCAAAATTTGCGCATACGGGAAAAAAATGGGCACCGCATGAGGGGTGACGCTTTCCGATGCGTATCTGTTACGGGAATGCGTCTACTTTTAATCTTTTTAAGATATTGAAAAATCAGGTAATTTATTGTTGACCTGTATATACAATCGATGCTCTCTGACATGATGCAAAGCCAAAAAGGGGGTTTCGCCATGACGATCAGGACAACATTGCTGGCGGGCGCTGCTGCCGTCGCCTGTCTCTCAACACCAGTTTTCGCCCAGACCGAAAGCGCACCCGATGCCGAGGCCGAAAATGCCGGTCCCGGCAGCGACATTGTCGTGACCGGATCGCGTATCCGGCGTCAGGATCTTGCGGGTGTCGGGCCCGCGACGGTCGTGTCGGCCGAGCAGATCGAAAACACCGGCGTCGTAAACATCGAGACGGTGCTCCAGCGCCTGCCGGCCAACGCGGGCTTCGCGGGCAACCAGACGTCGGCTTACTGGACGAACAACGGCTATGGTACGGCGCAGGTCAATCTTCGCGGCCTCGGCATCAAGCGCACGCTGGTGCTGCTCAACGGCCGCCGCCTTGTCGCGGGCGGCACCGGCGCCAACTCATCGCCCGACCTCAACATGATCCCGGTCGCGGCCCTCGCACGGACCGACGTGCTGAAGGACGGTGCGTCGGCGATTTACGGAGCAGATGCGATGGCCGGCGTGGTCAATCTCGTCACCCGCAGCGACTATGAAGGCCTCGGCCTCAGTGTCCGGCAGGGCATCACCGGAAAGGGTGATGGGTCCGATTTCACCGCCGACCTGCTCTGGGGCATCCGCAACGATCGCGGCGGCTTCATGGTCGCGGTCACCTATCAGAAGACCGATGCCGTCAATATGGCGAGCCGGGCGCCCTGTTCGCTTGCCGAAACCACCCCGGGACAACTGTCCTGCGTCAACAGCGCGTCGACGATCGGCGGCCGCGCGGTGCTGCCCAACGGGCAGCAGATCAACTTCAACCAGGTCCCCGGCGGCAACGGCAATTTCTTCGAGCCGTACAGCGCCGCCAAACATAATTTCAATTCGGCCCCGTTCCTCAACGCGGTCAGCCCGGTCGAACGCGTGAGCACAGCCTTTTTCGCAGATTATGACCTGACCGACAGCATCGAGGCGTTCGGCGAATTTCTCTATACCTTCCGCAAGTCGAACCAGATCGCGACGCCTGGTACTCTACGCAATCTGTCGATCGCTGCGAGCAATCCGACGAACCCGACGGGCCAGAATATCGTCCTTGTCCAGCGTCGCCTCGCTGAACCGGGGCCACGCCAGTTCTTTCAGGAAACCGACACCTGGCAGGGGACTTTCGGTCTGCGTGGCAAGCTGTCGAACAATTGGGCGTGGGAAGTCGCGGGGAGTTTCGGGCGCAACACGGCGGTCGATGGTTCGACCAATATCGCCAATCTCGAGCGCGTCGCGAACACCCTCGACACGACCAAGTGCAACCTCGCGGCCGGGGCGTCGATCCCGTGCGGCGATTATCTGGGCTTTGGGGACCTGACGCCGCAGGTGCTCGATTATATCCTGTTCACCTCGCGTGACCGTGGCGGAAACGAACTGGCGACGTTTACCGCTGACCTTAACGGCGATCTGTTCAAGCTGCCTGCGGGGCCGGTGTCGTTCGCGGCAGGCGTTGTCTACCGCAAGGAAAAGGGCTGGCGCGATCCAGACCCGTTGACCGTACTCGGGGTTGCCAACACCAACCAGCAAAGTCCGATTTCGGGTAAGAGCGTCGCGAAAGAGGCCTATCTCGAGCTTTCGGTACCGATCCTTGCGGACACGCCCTTCTTCCAGGCGCTCACCCTCGACGGAGCCGTGCGCTATTCGGACTATGACCTGTTCGGCAATGACTGGAACTACAAGGCCAGCCTCGATTGGGTGATCAACGACAGCATTCGTCTGCGCGGCACCTATGGCACCGGCTTTCGCATTCCCAATGTCCCCGAACTGTTCGGCGGCGTGTCCGAAGGCAATCTGACGACGACCGACCCCTGCTCGCGCTACTCGACCAGCGGCAATGCGACGCTGATCGCGAACTGTCAGGCGTCGGGCGTGCCGGCGAATTATGTCCAACTCGGCACAACGATCCTGACCACGGTGGGTGGCAACCAGAATCTGAAACCCGAAAGCTCGACGACCTGGACTGTCGGCACGGTGATATCACCGAAGGGGCTGGTCCCCGGCCTGTCGCTGACCGCCGACTGGTTCGATATCAGGATCAAGGACGCGATCCGTGCGATCCCCGGGTCGACCAAGCTTTCCGTCTGCTATGCCAGCGCGAATTTGTCGCACCCTTTCTGCGACGATTTCACGCGCAGCACGCTGACCGGCGAAGTCACCTATCTGTCCGCGCAGCCGATCAACACCGGACGCGAGGAAATGAACGGACTCGATCTCGGGCTGGTCTACGCCGGCGGGATCGGCGCAGTGAACATCTCGCTCGACATGAACGTCACCTACCTCAACAAATATGTCGTCAATCCCTTCCCGGGCGGCGCGCCGATCTTCTTCGACGGCTTCATCGGCGGCGGCAATGGCGGCTATCCGAAGTGGCGCGGCTATGGCGTTCTGACGGCGGAAAAGGACGGCGTCAGCGCGACCTGGTCGACGCAGTGGATCGGCAAGGCGACCGACTTCAACGCGTCGCCGGGCGAGATCGGCTACCGGACGCCAAATGTCTTCTATCACAACATCCAGCTCGCCTGGGAGATTGACGAGAAGACGCGTTTCCAGCTCGGTGTCGACAATCTCTTCGATCGCAAGGCGCCCTATATCCAGAGCTTCACCGATGCGAATACCGATACGATGACCTATGACCTGCTCGGTCGCCGCTTCTATGTCGGCTTTCGCACCGCGTTCTGAGGATATCTGCAATGGCAATCCGCTGGCCGCTGCTCGTTCGGCGAACGCATAAATGGCTGGCACTCGTGGTCGGCGTCCAGGCGCTGCTCTGGACGCTGACCGGGATGTACATGGTCGCGGTCCATATCGACATCATCCACGGGGACAATCTGGTCCGCGCGCCGGTCGAACAGCCCTTCGACCTGTCACGTCTGGCCGAGCCGTCGCAAGTGGTCGCAGCGACGCCCGGTGCGTCGGAGGTACGCCTGCAGCGCTACTTTGGCGCACCGGTGTGGCGCGCGGAGACGCCCGACGGGCCGCGCCTGTTCGACGGCGCGACCGCGCGGCCCATGCCCCGGCCAACCGAGGCACAGATCCGGGCGCTCGCGAAGCGGATCTATACAGGCGACGGAAACATCGTCTCGGCCAAACTGTTGACCGACGCCCCGCAGGAAATGCAGTCGCGCAAGCCCCCCTATTGGCAAGTCGAGTTCGAAGGCTGGAACCGGCCGACGCTCTATCTGTCGCCCGCAACGGGCGAACTCGTCTCGCGGCGCCACGCGCTCTGGCGCGTCTTCGACTTCGCCTGGATGCTGCACATCATGGATTATGACGAACGCACCGACGTCAACAATCCGCTGCTCCGCATCGCGACATGGAGCACCTTTGCCATGGCGCTGACGGGGGCATGGCTGCTGATCTGGTCCTTCCCGCGCCGCAAGAGGAAGAAGGCATGAAAAGCTTTCGCCTGACGCCGCTGTTCTTCCGCCGCGTCCATAAATGGGTCGGCCTGATCCTCGGCCTGCAATTTCTTCTCTGGGCACTCAGCGGCTCGGTGATGGCGCTGCTCGACAAGGACAAGGTCGGCGGCCACGGCGGTGGCATGAGTCACGCGCATCCGTTGCCTGCCGGCGATTATGCCGCGCTCGCAGGGCTGCCGAATGGCGAGCCTGTCAATGGGCTGGTGCTCCGCGATCTCGGTGCGCGCGCCGTCTATGAAGTTCACAGCCCCAAAGGCATCCGGTTGGTCGATGCAACCAGCGGTGCGCAGATCCGCGTCGATCAGGACATGGCCCGCGAGATAGCGTCCATGATGAACGAGGCGCCCATCCGGGCGGTCAGCGTGCTGTCCAGGCCGAACCTTGAGGCGCGAGATTTCGAAGGGCCGATGTGGCGCGTCGACTTCGCCGATGAAGAGAACAGCAGCGCCTATGTCTCGCTCGATACCGCCCGGTTCCTTGTCATGCGCGGCGATACCTGGCGAACGTGGGACTTCTTCTGGATGCTCCACAATATGGATTATCTGAATCGGAAGAGCTTCAACCATCCGCTGATCATCTTCGTTGCGTTCGGGGCATTATGGCTGTCGGGAACGGGCTTCTATCTCCTGTTCAAGAGTTTCAGCCGCGCCGATTTCCGTTGGCTGCGCCGCCGTCGCAAGCCGGTGGTGATAACGAGGGACGCCACCTGACCGTTCAGTCGTCGATCGAAAAGGCCGCTGACAGCTCGAACCGGGTGCCGGGATGCGTCAGCCATGCGTGCGACACCAGACGTCCGCGGCTCCATGTTCGCCGCGTCATCCGCAACACGGGCTCGCCGGCTTCGAGGCCGAGCATCGCGCGGACGCGCTCGTCGGGCATCATCGCGCAGACCCGATGCTCGACACGTTCGAGCGGCGCGATGCGCGTGAGATACTCGTTGGGCGTCGTCGCGGTAAAATCCATGTCACCATAGTGAGGTGCGATCGATGCGAGGACGACGCGTTCCTCGAGCTGGATCGGAAATTCGGCTTCATGATGAACGATGATCGAATGGAACAGCTTCGTCCCCACGGGGACCGCAAGCAGCGGGGCACTCTCTGCGCTCGCTCGTTCAGCAACATTCTGGATCACGCGGGCGCGATAGACGTGGCCCCGCTCGCGAATCTCGTCGGCGATGTTACGGATCTCGATCATCTGCCCGATGGGTCTGGGCTCGGCAATGAACGATCCGATGCCGGCTCTCCGGACGATGACGCCAGCGGCCTGAAGCTCGCGCAAGGCCCGGTTTGCGGTCATGCGCGAGACATTGAATTGGTCGACGAGTTCTGCCTCGGAGGGAACACGGTCGCCCGATCTCAATCGGCCGTCGCGGACGGCGTCCGAGATAGATTGTTTGATAATCGCATAGCGGGGCGACGCATGGTCGGCGTTGTGAACAACAACTTCCACAATTCCGGCGGATTCCGGAGTCGCTTGTCCGACCGCGCCACGCGAAACTAATGAAGAGGAACTCATAGGTCGTATATACAGGCCGGAACCGAAGAAATCCAACCCGCTTCAATGGCTTTGCTACTGCGCCCCCCGCATAGCCAAGCCGGTCGATTTCCATCGCGGCTTCTTCGCTTTGGCCACCGGAAGCTGTCAGTCCGCTATCGGCCAGAGATCAGCTTGTGTCCGAAATGGATCCTGCAAGTCGCTCGATGCGGGCGACCTTCAAAACCTTCGCGGCAAGGGCGGATGTCATTTCGGTCAGCGCTGCCTCCGGATCGGCCTGTGCTCCACAGACAAAAATATCGACCGCAGCAAGGTTGTCTTCCGGCCAGGTGTGGATCGAGATGTGCGACTCGGCCAATAGCGCGACGCCGGTCACGCCGCCTCCTTCGCCGAAATGGTGCAGCCGCAACTCGAGCAGCGTGACCTTCGCCGCCGCGGCGGCATCGCGCAGGACCGCGGCGATGAAGTCCGGATCGTCGAGCCGTTCACGCGCTGTCAGATCGGCGATCAGGTGCAGGCCGTGAAGGAAGGGACGCGAGGACATGGTCAGATAAGGCTCGTGAACTTGTGGCCGATGGTCTGCATCGCGGCCTCGGCCGCGGTTACACCTCGATAATGCGCTTCTTCGAAAAGGGACAGTCCGCTGATGTCCGAATGGGCGTGAAAGATCGGCGGCGCGAGCTGCTGCGCGGCGGCGCGGGCGGGATCGGACAGAAAGCCGGGAACCGGGCGGATCATCGCATGGCCCCAGCGCCAGATGTCGATGCGCTCGATAGCGCCGTCGAGATCGGGGTTCATCGCCAGCAGGTCGTCCGCGACAAGCTTTTGCCAGTCGTCTAGGCTTCGGCGCTGGAGGATCCTGCGCGCGTCGGCGGGAGTCTCGCGCGACAGCGGCAGGTACCAGGTGAGCACCCGCGATCCGCCTGCCGCGGCTCCCGTCTGGTGCGCCGCGACGACATAACCGAGTGACTCGCTGCTCGCCGAGACATTGTCCCAAGCCAGCGGCGCCCCCCGGCCACGTGGCGGACGGCCCACCGTCACGTTGGCGACGATCCACGGCGCATAGGAGAAGGAAGCGCCCGGCGCCGCTGCGGGGGCTACCCGCGATGCGACGAAATGCGGCATTGCGATGATCGCGGCGCGCGCACGGGTGCGCACCGACCGTTTCTGCCGATGATCGAAGCGGTCGACGATCACGCCGTCGCCGTCGCGCTCGACCCGAAAGATGGTGCTGGCGGGGCGAATGCGATCGCCCAAGCGGCCGCCCATCAGCGCAACCAGCCTCCCGTTCCCCTCGGGCCAGGTCAGTTCACGGCCGCCGTCGCCGCCGGCGGCCCATCCGCGGCGCGAGGCGAAATAATGGATGCCCGCCCAGGCCGAGAGCTGATCGGGCTCGGTCCCGTAATCGTCGCGGCAGCAGTAGCGCAGGTGCGCGCGAAGCGGGGGCGAGTCGAAGCCGTTGGCGCGCAGCCACGCACCGAAACTCTGTCGGTCGAGCGCCCGATATTCCTCGTCGCGGCTCGAATAGGCGCTGGGAACGGCAAAGGCGGGCCGCCCGTCGCGTCCGACCGCGCGGCGATAGGCATCCATACGCGCGAAAAAGGCATCGCGTTGCGCCG
Source organism: Sphingopyxis sp. BSN-002 (assembly GCF_022024275.1). Lineage (NCBI taxonomy): Bacteria > Pseudomonadati > Pseudomonadota > Alphaproteobacteria > Sphingomonadales > Sphingopyxidaceae > Sphingopyxis > Sphingopyxis sp. BSN-002. Next base: position 293,753 of record NZ_CP091804.1, on the reverse strand, counting down.
CATCGTCTGGCGTCAGGCCCTTTTGCGGATATAGCCCTTCCTGCCACTGGCCGCGCCATAACAGCCGTTCCTCCAGATCGGCGCAGAGCTGGTACGGGTCGTAGCGTGGCGCGCCGTCCGCATCGGTCCCGACAACCATTCCGAAACGATCGAGCATATGACGGAGCGCGCGCGCTTCGCGGTTGGGGACGGGCAGATAATGGGCGCCGAGCGGATAGGCCGACACCGTGTTACGGCCCGACCGGGCATTGCCGCCGGCCCGGTCCTCCAGCTCATGAACCTGGAAATCGTCATAGCCCGCCTCGGCGAGCGTCCACGCCGCCGCGAGCCCCGCGACTCCGCCGCCCGCGATCAGGATGCCGACCGTTTCCTCGTCGGCGCCTGCTGGCGCGGGAAAGCCGCGATCGCGAAGCCGGTGCCCGCGCGCCATATCCACGCCGTCCAGCGTACCGGGAAAGGCGCGGGCCTCGCTGCACCCGCCGGGAAGCATTGCCGCGGCCGCCAAACCGGCGCCGCGTACCAACAATCCACGGCGCGTCGGCTCATCCCTCATAATGGCCCCATTCCTCGGCGAAGCTTCGCACCAGGGCCTGATTGTCCAGCCGGTTCACCGGCGTCGGTCGCCGCGCCATGTCGGGCGGAAAATCATACATGAGCGGCTCGCTCTCGGCGGTCAGGAAGCGTAACCCCGCGGGCAGCCGCGGGGTCGCCGGCAACGCCCCATGACCTGCCATGGTAAAACCCCATTCGCCAAAGCTTGGAACATAGGCGTGATAACCCCGCGCTGTCAGGCCGGCCGCCTCCAGTGTCGACGCCACGGTCCAATAAGATCGCGGCGCGATCAGCGGGGAAGTGCTCTGCACCGTCATCACGCCATCGGGTTTCAGGATGCGCGCGACCTCGCGATAGAAGCTTTCGGTATAAAGCTTGCCGAGCGCGAACTCGGTAGGGTCGGGAAAATCGACGATGATGACGTCGTACGATCCCCGCGCACGTCGGATCCAGCCGAAGGCATCGGCATTTTCAACGCGAAGCCGGGGGGAGGCGAGCGAGCCGCGATTGAGTGCTGCCAGCGTGCGGCTGTCGCGGAACAACCGCGTCATTTCGGGGTCCAGGTCGACCAGCGTGACCGCACGGACCTTCGGGTCGCGCAACACCTCGCGCGCCGCCAGCCCGTCACCACCGCCGAGGATCAGGACATTGGCGGGATCGGCGACGCGGCCCAGCGCAGGCCAGACCAGCGCCTCATGATAGCGATATTCGTCGCGCGAGGAGAATTGCAGGTTCCCGTTGAGATACAGGCGAAGGTCATCGCCGCGGCGTGTGAGGACGATCCGTTGAAAGCGCGTCGAGCGGGCGTAGACCACAGGCTCGTCGTAGAAGGCGACCTCGGACCAGCGTTGCAATTGTTCGGCATTGGCGAGCCCGCCGACCAGCGTCGCGAGGACGAGCAGCGCGGCGGCGAGATCCCACCCGACCCGCCGCGACCGCCGGAGCACCCAGATCAGCGCCAGCGCCACCGCGACATTGGCGATCCCGAATACGAAACCGGTACGGATCATGCCCAACTGCGGAACCAGCACGAGCGGGAAGAGCACCGAGGCGAGCAGGGCGCCGACATAGTCGAAGGTCAGCACGTTCGAAACGAGCTCGCGAAAGGCGAAGCGGTTTTTCAGGATGCGGATGAGCAGCGGAATTTCGAGCCCGACGAGCGTGCCGATCGCCAAGACCAGCGTGTAGAGCGCGAAGCGGAAGTCGCCGACGACCGGGAACAGCAGGAACAGTGCCGCGGCCGACCAGCCGCCGAGCAGCGCGATCATCAGCTCGACGCGCAGGAAAATGCCGAGCTCGTCGCCATGGACATAGCGCGACAGCCAGCTGCCGATCCCCATCGCGAACAGATAGGCGCCGATAACGGTCGAAAACTGGGTAACGCTGTCGCCGAGCAGATAGCTGGCGAGCGTTCCCGCCAGCAGCTCGTAGATCAGCCCGCAGGTCGCAACGACCAGAACCGAGAGAAGCAGGACAAAGGCAAGCGAAGGCCCGTCGACCTTGGGCCCTTCTTCTTCAGCCATGCATGACCGCGGCAATGATGTTCGAAATGCTGATCGCCACTGCACCGGCGAGCAATGCCACCGCCATATTCTTGCGTTCGATGATCTCCGCCCACAGCTTGCCGGGGGTCAGGAGGTCGACCAGCACGAAGCTGGCGATGAAGATGATGATGCCGACCACGGCATAGACCAGGGTGGCGAGGAATATATCGGTTGTCAGCATGACTGTCCTTTCGCGCGTGATTATTTGTGGGTCGGGCCGCGTACTGTGGCGGTCCCGCCGTGGTCTTCGTCCGAGAAGGGCGACCAGGCGTAATAGGAGGCGGCGACCGATCCGGCGAAGATCAGGAAGCACCAGGCTGCGAACAGATAAAGGCGTTGGGTCATCGCATCGCTCCTAATCCGCCCGCCACCAGAGGATAAGCAGTGGCAGCCCGAACAACAGGGCCATCTCCAGCCACAAATTGCTCCACATGATGCCGCCGGCGCTCGCCGTGAAGCGAAGCTCGATCCGTTCGCCGTCTGACCAAGAGGTAGCTTGCGGCAGGTCCCATGGGCCTGGCTCCGATCCGGACGGCGGTGCGGGGGGCATGATCGAGCTCGTCAGCGGCGCGGGCCAGGCATGGGCGCCGGCATCGACGACCACGTCATAGGTTCCGCGCGGGATCGACGAAAATTTGACCGTCGCCGAATAACCGCCTTCGGTCCACGGGCCGTCGCCGTCGCTGCCCGAATAGCGTTCGACCACGCCATAGGCGGTGTGGGCGCGCTGTGTCGCGCGGTCGACCAGCATATAGTCAAGATCGATCCAGCGGTTGTCGAAGCTGCTCGACCGCGCGCTGATCGTCACCGGCTGGTGTGGCCGGTTGATCGTGAGCGTACCGATCGTCAGGCTCTGCTCCTGCCCGTCTACGGCTACATTCAGGGTGTTTTCCACCGATTGGGTCGAAATGCCGAACCCGACCATGACAAACAGGGACGCCATGATCGTTGCCAGTCCGATCAGGAACATCTTCATGAGATCGTCCTGGCGCATCGCGCGCGCGCTCATGAAATCGTCGTGGGCGCGGCTCAAAAAACCGGGCGATGATGCAGCGGCCCCGCCGGGCCGTGGCGGCCCGCCCTTGCGTCCAAAGGTCTTGCGCGGCGCGCCGGCAGGCGGGCCGAAGGCGGTGCGGATCGTATAGTCGCTGAGCGGAATCAACTGGGTCCAGTTGATCTCGTCGCCGGTCCACTCGGCCGACAGCGTCTCATCGTCGCAGCTGTAGGTTGCGGCATTCACCCGATCGCCCGCGCGGACCCGCCAATAGAATTCGCCGACGACCCGATCGGTCGTCGTCGAGGCTGGATCATAGTCGAGATCATATTCCTTGCTGCGCCATATTGTGACGTCGCCGTCGGGAACAGGGCGGTCGAGAAGCATGGTACCGAACTGCCATTCGCCCTCGCTCGAAACGAGCCAGCGATAGCCGGCATAAGGATTGAACAGCAGGAATTCGGTCCAGCCGATTTCGTCGTCGCTACGCTCGAGCGCGCCGATAACCTCCCATTCGGTTTCGAACAGCGTGCCGCGCGCACCGAGCGGCAGGGGCAGGCTGCGCACGGCGCCTTCGTAGGTCGAGATTACTGCGACGTCGGGATGCGCGACGTCGAGCAGCGCGCCGCAATATTGGCAGCCAAGCGTCACCGAATGGCCCGCGGCCTTGATCGCGATGGCGCCGCCGCATGAGGGGCATTCGATGGCGCGCGACGCGGTCATCGCATCTCCGCCGGAATCGCCCAGCCCTCGATCGCCCGCAGATTGGCGGGTGCGAGCTGGTCAAGCTCCAGATATTCGCCGAGCCAGGCCGACGCGCCGCCGGCCTCGCGCTGCAGGCTGAGCGCCGCGCCGTCGGGGCTGCGGAAATCGACGCTGGTGATCGCGGTGCCGATCGCCGTTATGAAAGGAAGGTCGCCCTCGCTGCCGAGGCAGGACGCCTGCTTGAGGTCGCTGGCCTCGAACAGGCTTTCGCCGACCATCACCGTCGCGCCGGGGTTCAGTGGCTCACCCGCGGCAAAGGCGCGGATCGGCGGCAGGTCGAGCAGATCGGGACGTTCTTCGCTGATCAGGAAACTGCCCATCGCCTCGCCCAGCCAGCGGTGTACGCCGTCGGTACCTTCGGCGAACCATTCGTTCCACGATCCATCCTCCCATCCCCAGCGGACGCGGCCGACGAGCGTGAAGCGCGCGCCGCGCCAACCGACCGTCGAGCCGAGCTGGAGGGGCGAGACATCGAAGGGCAGCACAGCGACCTTGCCGATCGCCTCGATGTCGCCACCCTCGCGCCGGATCAGCGTCTGGCAATAGCTGCAGGTGACATAGGGCAGGGCTGCGCTGCGCACCGGCACCGCCGCCCCGCAGGATGGACAGGACAGACCTGATTGCATCGCGGCGACTCCCCCGGATTGCCGCTTATTTCACGCGGGCTAGAATCTCGGTCTTTTTCGCGTCGAACTCCTGCTGCGTTATCGCGCCGATGCTGAGCAATTTGTGGAGCTTTTCGAGCAGCGCGAAGGGGTCTTCGCCTGCGGTGCCGCCCGCGACCGGCGCCGATGCGGCACCCAGCCCTTGCGCCATCACCCCGCCGAGACTCGCGGCGGCGGCGATCCCGGCGCCGAGCCCGGCAATGCCGCCGTCGTTATCGGCCGCTTTTTCCAGCGCCTCCGCGGCCTGGAACTTGGCATAGCGATCAAGGTCGCCGATCGCGCGCATCGAGCTGCCCTTGTCGAGATGGCGCTGCACTTCCTCCGGCAGCGACACGCTTTCGACGAAGAAGGTCGGGCACGACAGCCCCCATTCGGCAAAGGCCTTGTCGACTTCGGCCTTGATCCTGTCCGACAGCGCCTGCTGGTTCGCGGCAAGGTCGAGAAACGCGATGCCGCCGCCGCCAAGGGCGGTGGCCAGCGAGGTCTGGATCGCGGCGCGCAATTGCGGCTCAAGCGCGCCGACGGTCATCCCGCCCAGCGTACCGAGTACACGCGTTGCAAAATTCTCCAGATCCTCGATGCGGATCGAATAGCTGCCGAAGGCGCGGATGCGCAGCGGCCCGAAGTCGGCGTCGCGCACAGTGATCGGCTGCGTCGTGCCCCATTTCAACCCGGCCTGTTCGCGCAGCGAAAAGAAGACGACGTCCGACTTGAATGGCGATTTGAACGCCTTGTCCCAGTTGAGCAGGTTGGTCAGGATCGGCAGGTTCGCTGTTTCCAGCGTGTGAAGGCCGGCAGTGAAATAGTCGGCCAGCCGCCCCTCGTTGAGGAAAGCGGCAACCTGTCCGTCGCGCACGGTCAGCTGTGCGCCCTGCTGAATCTCATTGTCGGTGAAGGGGACGCGCCATGCCAGCTGGCCGGGCTCCTCGAACCATTCAATGACGTCGACGAACTGCTTCTTCAGAAAATCCAGCACCATAAAACCCCGCCATCGCAATAAAGTTCGACGTTATCGACGGCGAGGTTTTTTGCAAGATGGGGCGTGTCCGCTTTTTGAACCCGGCACGCCCGGCTTTTGCTGCCTCCCGGGCACGCGGTAATCCATGGTGATGCGATTCATCGAAAAAGCCCAGGTTTCCCTGGGCCTTTTCCGGTGGTCGGGGATGTGTGGAAATAAGAAAATGGAGGAGAGTGAGGGATTCGAACCCTCGGTACCGTTGCCGGCACTTCGCATTTCGAGTGCGACGCTTTCGACCACTCAGCCAACTCTCCTCGCTGAGAGTGGACGCCCCTAGCGGCGGCTCGCGAGACTTGCAACCCTCTCGTCACAAAATCGCGACCCGCCGCATCCGGGCGCCCGCTAATCAGGGTTTGTCAGCCTCCCACCAATAGGGCTCGCGCTTGCGATTGCCGGTGTCGACCTCGTTCATGGTGAGCGGATCATAGAGCCGCCCGCCGAGCATCACTCGGTGAATCTTCTCGGTATTGCGAATGTCCTGCGTCGGATCGGCATCGAGAATCAGCAGATCGGCGAGCTTGCCCGGCTCGAGCGAGCCGACGTCCTTCGCATAGCCGAGCGAGACCGCAGGCATGATCGTCGCGGCCCGCAGCGCGTCGATGTTGCTCCATCCGCCCCGCACGAACGACCATATCTCCCAATGCGCACCGAGCCCGGCTTGCTGGCCGTGCGCGCCGATCGACACCATGCGACCGGTATCCGCGATCTTCTTGGCCTCGCGCGCATTGTCGTCGTCGACATAATCGGCTTCGGGCGCAATCACGCGACGCTTGTTGTTCGCTGCGAGCTCTGCCGGCGGCGCATGACGCGACAGGATCGGCTGCTCCCAGACGTTTGTATGCGCGCGCCAGTAAGGATCGCCCGCCGGCCCGCCATAGGTGACGACCAGCGTCGGGGTGTAGTTGGTCTTGGTCTGGCCCCACAGCTGCACCACATCCTTGTAGAAGGTATGAAGCGGGATGTTATGCTCGACGGTCGAGTTACCGTCCTGGATCAGCGTCAGATCCATCGTGTAGAGCGAGCCGCCTTCGGGCACGACCTCCATACCTTCTTCCTGTGCGGCGCGCACGATCATCTGGCGCTGTTCGCGCCGCGGCTGGTTGTAGTTCTTCACGCTGTGTGCGCCCTGCGCCTTCAGGCGACGGACATGCGCAAGCGCGTCTTCATAACTATTGATTTCGGCATAAACTCCGGCAGCCTTGGCGCCATAGATGATCTCGCCGGTCGAGAAGATGCGCGGCGCGAGGATCAGCCCCGCCCGCTGCATTTCGGACGATGGGAAGATTTCGGAGGAACGGGACGAGGGATTGTGGCTCGTCGTCGTTCCCATCGCGAGATTGACAATCTCCGACCAGTTCTGCTGCGGGATCAGTTCGTCGTCGCCATGCGGGCCATGCGCGTGCGCGTCGACAAAGCCGGGGACGATCGTCTTGCCCGCGGCGTCGACCGTTACCGCGCCGGCGGGAACCGTGATTGCTCCGGCTTGTCCGACCGCGGTAATGCGGTCGCCCTCGATGACGATGGCGCCGTTGTCGATGATGCCGCCGTCAGCGCCTGCCATCGTGACGATCTTCGCGCCGGTGATGACGACGGTGCCTTTATGCTTCGAGGCCGCTTCGGCCATTGAGAGCGACACGCCAGTCGTCGGCGGCTTGAACTTCGCAGGCTTGTCTTCGCCGGCGGCCGGCGCGGTTGCGAAGAAGCTGCCGAGGTCGGCGCTGAACAGGGTCGGCCCGCGCGTCCAGTGCAGGCGTTTGCCGCCATCGGACCAGTGCATATAATCGGCGCCGCTGTCGCTGACGCGCGTCACCGGCATCGCGCCGCCCGAGGTGGAGAGCGACACATCCTGCCCGCCGGGCATCAGCGGCGTGACATAGGCGTCGTAATTCTGGCGGAAGGCGAGCGTGCGCCCATCGGGCGAGACCTCGTAATCGCTGACCAGTTCGCCGCTGGCATGGATGCGCCTGTCCTGCCCCTGAAGATCGGTGCTGACGAGCTGGTTCTTGCCGTCCGCCGAGGCAACCATGAAGATACGATCGTTTGCCGTCCCGAACTGGGGCTTGGCGCCGTTGTCGCTGACCTTCTCGGGCGCGCCGCCGGTCGCTGCGATGCGATAGATGCCCGGATTCTCGCCCCAGCGTTCCGAGCGCAACCCGCCCCCGGCGCGCTTCTCGAACGCGATGATCCCGCCATCGGGCGAGAAGCGCGGTTCGGCGTAATGGCCGGGGACCGTCGTAAGCTTCCGCGACGCTCCGCCGCCCGCGCCGACGACATGGATTTCGCCGAGCCCGGCATCGGTCCAGCGCACGAACACGAGCGACTTGCCGTCGCGCGACCAACTCGGCCAGAGTTCGAACGCATTGTCCTTTGCCGCGGTCAGACGGCGCGCGGTGCCGCCGCTAGCCGGTTTGACCCAGAGCTTGCCAAGCGTCTCGAACACCACGCTGCGACCGTCGGGCGAAACCTCGGCCCAGCGCGGCATCTGCGTATTGAAACTGTCGGGCGCGACCTCGACCGTAGGGTGCGTGGCGTCGATGATCACGCGGTCGTCGCTGATGCTGAACGGGATGACGCGAGCTTCGCCGCCGGCAGCGCCCACGCGGCGGAGCTTGCCGCCAGCCCAGAAGACGACGTCCTTGCTGTCGGGGGTCCAGCTCATGTTCGGATAGACGCCTGTGACCGCCCAGGTTTCCTGAACGTCCTGATCGAGCGCATCATAGACCTTCTTCTCGGCGCCCGAGGCGAGATCCTTCACATAGAGCTTCGAGTGCGCGCCTTCGCGGCGGACATAGGCGAGCTTCTTGCCGTCGGGCGAAGGCGAGGGGCGCACCGCGCCGCCGGGGCCTGCGGCGACGGTCGTGACCTCGCCGTCGTTCAGGTCATAGCGCTCGATATGAAAGAGGTCGGTGTTGCTGTCCTGCGCATATTCGAAGATCGGCCCCGCGGTGACGTTGCGGGTATAATAGACGCCCTTGCCGTCGGGTGCGAAAGTCGGCTCGCCGAGTTCCTTCTGGTGGCGCTCGTTGGGTTTCTTGACGAGCGGCACGCCGGCGCCACCCGAGACGTGATACATCCAGACTTCGCCGGTGCCGAGCGAGCGGCCGGTGGTGAAATGCTTCTTGGCGACGATGAACTGGCCGTCGGGCGACCAGCTCGGCTGGTTCAGCAGGCGGAATTCTTCCTTGCTGAGCTGGCGCTTGTCGCTGCCGTCGCGGTTCATCAGCCAGATATTGTCGCCGCCGCCGCGATCCGAGACAAAGGCGATGCGTTTGCCGTCGGGCGAGAAGCGCGGCTGATGCTCATAGGCCAGTCCCTCGGCGATGCGCGTCGGCGTCCCGCCCTCGATCGGCATGGTGTAGATGTCGCCGAGCAGGTCGAAGGCGATGGTACGGCCGTCGGGCGCGACGTCGACATTCATCCAGCTGCCCTCGTCGACCGCGATCGGCACCTTGTGCGTCGTCATGCCGGGCGGCGCATTGACGTCCCATTTTTCCGGCTTGGCGTCGGTGGCGGGCGCCGTTTGCGCCCAAACGGAGGTCGAACAGGCCAAAGTCGCCGCAAGGGCGAGAGCGAAGCGCGCCATGAAATTATCCCCTGTTGAAATTATGTGGTGACCATATGGCTGGACCGCGAACATGCAAGGACGTGTTTCGACGAAGAACTGGCACGGTCGACGGGCGGCTGCTAGCGCCGGGTAAAGACAATGATCGGGGGAGGGCGGATGTGCCGCTGACGGGAATAAGGGTGCTCGATTTCGGCCGCTATATTGCGGGCCCCTATTGCGCAGCATTGCTCGGCGACTACGGCGCCGACGTCATCCGTATCGAGGCGCCCGGCGGCAACGACGATCGGTACACCGTGCCCGTCGCCGAAGATGGATCGGGCGCGATGTTCATGCAGATGAACCGCGGCAAGCGTTGCCTGACGCTGAAACCCGGCAGCCCCGAAGGGCGCGAGATCGTCCGGCGGCTCGTCGAGACGGCCGATGTCGTCGTGGCCAACCTGCCGTATGATGCGCTGGCCAAATTGGGCCTCGATTACGACAGCCTGTCGGCGATCAATCCGCGCATCATCCTCGCAACCGCGTCGGCATTCGGCAGCGAGGGGCCGCTGGCGAAGAATGTCGGCTTTGATGCAGTCGGACAGGCCATGTCCGGGGCGGTTCATTTGACCGGCACGCCCGATCAGCCGTATCGCGCGCAGGTCAACTATGTCGATTTCGGTACAGCGTTGCACACGGCGTTCGGCGTCATGGTCGCTCTGCGTGAACGTGAGGCGACGGGGAGGGGGCAGTGCGTAACGGGATCCCTCCTCGGTACCGCGCTCGCGATGACCAATTCGCTCGCCATCGACCACGCCCTGAACGGCATCGAGCGCCAGCCGATCGGCAATCGCAGCTTCAGTTCGGGACCGACCGATATCTTCCGTACCCGCGACGGATGGGTCGTTACCCAGATCGTCGGCGGCGGAATCTTCGCACGCTGGGCGGAACTGGTCGGGCGACCCGAACTTGTCGATGACCCGCTCTATGCCAGCGACATATTGCGCGGCGACAATGGCGAGGAGTTGAGCGTCATCATGCAGCAATGGTGCATCGCGCGGACGAGCGTCGAGGCGATCGCCCAGCTTGGCGCCGCACGCGTGCCTGCCGCTCCGGTGCTCAGGTCGAGCGAAGCACTCGCTCAACCGCAGGTCGCGGCGATGGGACTGGTCGAACCAGTCACCTATCCCGGTGCGCCGGGGGACGTCCCGCTCATCCGGGCGCCCATCGGCCTGTCGGCGAGCGCCAGGCCCGGCGTCGCACGTGCACCGCAAGTCGGGGAGCATAGCGACGCGATCCTCATGGAGATCGGTTACAGCGCCGACGCGATTTCGGCTTTGCGCGCGCAAAGGATTATTTGAGCGCGCACCGCTGGACGCCGCCCGACGAGCCGATTAAGTACCGGTCAGTACAAAATCTAGCGCAGGAGTCGCCGATGACCGATCAGACCGAATATGTGCCGCCGAAGATCTGGACCTGGGACAAGGAAAGCGGCGGTCGCTTCGCGAACATCAACCGCCCGGTCGCCGGCCCGACGCACGACAAGGATTTGCCGGTCGGCAAGCACCCGCTGCAACTCTATTCGCTCGGAACGCCCAATGGCGTGAAGGTCACGGTGCTTCTCGAAGAGCTGCTGGCGGCGGGCCATGACGGCGCCGAATATGACGCCTGGCTGATCAATATCGGTGAGGGCGACCAGTTTTCGAGCGGCTATGTCGCGGCGAACCCGAACAGCAAGATTCCCGTACTCGTCGACCGCAGCGGTGCCGAGCCGATCCGCGTCTTTGAATCGGGTGCGATCCTGATCCACCTTGCGGAGAAGTTTGGCGCCTTCCTGCCGACCGACACCGCGAAACGCGCAGAGACGCTGTCGTGGCTGATGTGGCAGATGGGCAGCGCGCCGTTTCTCGGCGGCGGCTTCGGCCACTTCTATGCCTATGCGCCGACGAAGCAGGAATATCCGATCAACCGCTATGCCATGGAAGTGAAGCGCCAGCTCGACGTGCTCGACCGGCGTCTGGCGGAGAGCGAGTATATCGCCGGCACCGACTATACGATCGCCGACATGGCGATCTGGCCCTGGTATGGCGCGCTCGTCAAAGGACTGGTCTATGACGCCGGCGAGTTCCTGCAGGTGCAGGAATACAGGAATGTCATCCGCTGGACCGACCAGCTGGCCGAGCGTCCCGCCGTGAAGCGCGGCCGTATGGTCAACCGTGTGATGGGCGATCCGGCAAGCCAGCTGCGCGAACGGCACGATGCATCGGACTTCGATCTGCGCACGCAAGACAAGCTCGAGGCGGCAACCGCCGCTGAATAGTTCGGATTTTAGGGATCGCGCCGTCGTCGGGCCCTTAACGGTCCGGTGACGGCGCGAAATTCGCCCGCGCAAGGCTCACGGGCCTTTTCGTAAAATGCGAAAAATTGCCAGGGCACCGGTTCGACGCGGCGTTCATCGGAGCGCTCCATTCTGCGTCCCATGACCTGTTCGGCTTTCCCGGTGCGGCTCGCCCGCAATGAATCCGCAGCGGCAATCGTCGAGATGGCGCTCGTCCTGCCGCTCTTCCTGGCGCTCGCGCTCGGCATCCTGATCTATGGCCAGTATTTCCTGCTCGCGCATAATGTGCAGCAGGCAGCGAACGACGGCGCGCGCGCGGCGATCGTCGGCCTCGACACCGCCGACCGCCGCGCGATTGCGGTGCGGGCCGTCGACCGTAGCATGGCGAACATCGGGGGCTTCACGCCGGCCACGCGAACGGTCGGCGTCAGCGAGACAACCGAAGCCGTCACCGTCGTGGTAACCTATACCGTGCCGCCGACCAGCTTCCTCCGATCCTCCTTCGTCCCGTCGCCCGGAAACGTGATCCGCGCCAGCGCGACATTCGAACTCCCGGTGGACTGAACCATGACAATCACGCATTTCTTTCGCGACACGCGCGCAAGTATCAGCATCGCTTCGGCTGCGGGGCTGACGATGCTCATCGGGTCGGCCGCGCTCGCGGTCGACGTCGGCTCCTTCTACCTCGATCGCCGCAAGCTGCAGGGGATCGCCGATGCCGCCGCGCTCGCTGCCGCTGGGCGACCGGGCGAGGAGCGCGCAGCCGCAGAGCGGATCATCGCCGCCAATTGCGACTGCGGTATCGCCATCGCGTCGCTGACGCCCGGCACCTATACGCCCGACGCAAAGGTCGTTGCCGAGCAACGTTTCGCGGCGGGCGGCGCTTCGCCCAACGCCGTGCGGATCCGGTTGACGCGCGACCGTCCGATGTTCTTCGGCCGCTTTCTCACCGGGCGCGAGGACACCATGATCAGCGCATCGGCGACGGGAGCACGCCGCGGCTATGCAGCCTTCTCGCTCGGCTCGCGCGTCGCAGCTGTCCATGGCGGGGTTCCCAATGCCTTGCTGTCGGCGCTTACCGGCAGCCAGGTCAATCTGTCGGTGATGGACTATAACGCGCTCGCCAGTGCCGACGTCGACCTGCTCGCATTTTCCGAAGCACTGCGAACCGAACTCGACGCCGATGTGCTGACGTTCGGCCAGACGCTGGACACGCAGGCGACGCTGCCGCAGGTGCTTTCGGCATTGTCGAAATCGACCACTGACGGGCGCGTCGCGTCTGCCGTCGGCCGGATTGCCGACACCGCCCTGCCGCGCAGCCTCTTCCCCTCCCGCGCAATCGATCTCGGGCCCCGTTCGTCCAGTATCCGTGTCGACCCGGCCAATCCGGTCAAGGTCAATGCGCTCAGCCTGCTCCGTTCGATGCTGCTGCTGTCCAACGCCAACCGACAGGTCGACATGTCGGTCGCGAGCAGCCTGCCCGGCGGGTCGGGAATCAATGTCGCGCTGCTCATCGGCGAACCGCCCGCGCAGTCGCCCCTGATTGCAGTGACCGACAACCAGCAGGTAATCGTCCGGACCGCGCAGGTGCGCCTGAAAATGGAAACCAAGGTAGCGACGCCGCTCGCGACCGTCGAAATACCCGTGTTTGCTGAACTCGGATCGGCCTCGGCACGGATCACCGACATCGACTGCCGACCGGGAAGCAGTCGCGCGGTGAACCTCGGCATCACGGCATCTCCTGCAACGCTCGCGATCGGAAAGGTCAGCGACAGCGATTTCCGGAATATGCAGCGCCCGCTCGATCCCACAGCGGCCAAGCTGGTCAAGCTGCCGCTCGCCAGCGTCGAGGCTAAGGCCGAGCTGGTGCTGTCCGACCTGAACCAGAAACCCGCAAGTTTCTCGCGCGATGACATCGATCGTGGCACGGTCAAGACGGTCGAGAGCAGCGGTCTTGTCGCTGGCGCCGCCAAGTCGCTCGCCGAACGCATGGACCTTAAGGTCAACATCCTCGGCCTCGGCCTCAACGCCAAGGCGCTGACCACCCTGGTCGGTGATACGGTCGGGCTCGCCGCGCCGGTCCTCGACGGTGTCCTCGAAAGCATTACCGGCACGCTGGGCGTCCACATCGGCGAAGCCGACGCCCGCGTGAATGCCCTGCGTTGCGGCAAGGCAAAGCTGGTCTAGCGGTCACAGCGGCGCCAGATCGGACCGTTATCGACGCCAAAATGCTGCTCCATTCGCCATAAAGGTCGCAAGAGCCAACCATGGGAGGCGAGGGGTGGCATCGGCACAGGAACCACAACGCGTATCGGCGGCAGACTTCATTCGCGGCTTCGCCAGCTGGCGGTTGCAGGCCGCGCGAAAACCGGTGGTGGTCACGCATCATGGCAAGGACGCGCATGTACTGATCTCGCTCGACGACTATCGACGTCTCGACGGCCACAGCCCGCAAGCCGACTATCTGCAGGCTTCGCTTCCCGGCCTGGTCGATGCAGTCCGCGACGGCATAATCGTGATCGACAGCACGTGGCGGGTCGCGATGCTCAACCCGGCGGCGAGCGACATGATCGAACGGCCGGCGGCAGCGCTGATCGGGCAAGAACTCGCCGATGTGCTCCCCGGACTACAGGGCAATCTGCTATCCAGTCACATTCACCGTCTGCTCGTCCATCGCGAACGCTTCTCCGGCGACATTCCGAGTCTGCTGCGGCCGCGGCAGTGGGCGCGCGTCGACCTGATTCCGGTGCCCGTCGGCGGCGCGCTGATCGTCCGCGATATCAGCGCAACAATGGACGATGTCGCCATGAACGATACGCGAGAGGCGACGCTGGCCGCGATGGAGGCGCAGGGCTTGATCGCCCGTGCGAGCATAACGGTGCGCGAGATGATCGAGGACGCGAACGATGCCTTGACAGCGCTCGTCGGCGTAGACCCCTCCGCCATCCGGCGAGTCCGCTTTTCGGCGCTGCTCGCAATGAGCGAACGCGCGGCCTTCGCCGAAGCTCTTGAGGGTGTTTTCCGGGCGGGCATTCCGGCGCGCCTTGTGTCGGCATTGGTGACGCGCGAGGGAGTCGCGACGCCGGTCATCTTGACGATCGCAGAACGGCGCGGCGCCTATGCAAGCGACGGCGCGGTCATCGTGATGACGCGCGCCTAGAACCAGCTCCCCCGCTCGATCGCCTTCGATCCTGAGGGAAGCGAATAATAATCGCCATCCTCGCCGACGAAGAGCGGCCCGGCGAACTTGTCCTTCGCATCGCCCAGAAACGCCGCGTTGAGGTACCGCATCGGATAGGGCGGCACGATGTGGCTGAGCACGAGCATCTTCACGCCTGCGATCTGCGCACTTTCGGCCGCCTGTGCCGGCGTCGCGTGATAATCGATAATATCGCGCATGATCTGCGCCGTCTGCGGGCGGCCGGCGGCCTTCAGACGCGCCGCGAGCTTCGTCACCATTTCGGGCTGGAGCGCTTCGTGGATCAGCAGGTCGCTTCCTTTCGCGACGGTCTCGACCATCTTCGACTTGCCGGTGTCGCCACTGATCGTGACGCTGCGACCCTTGTAGTCGAACCGATAGCCGACAGCCGGCTGGACCGGGCGGTGGTCGACCGGAAAGGCGGTGACCTTCAGTCCGTCGGCTTCATAGACGACGGTCGGTGCCGTCGGAACGGCGAAGGGCATCGCAACGCCGCCGGCGGCCTGCGGCGGGGTTATCTTCGGTCCATGGTGCGCGGTGCGATAGCCGTTGTCGGCGGCATAGGCGGTGCTGAAGCCGGCGATTACCGCCTCGACGCCCGTCGGCCCATAGACGGGAAGGGGAGCGGTGTTGCCGCTTGCCGTCCAGCGAAGCAGCATCATCGGCCCCAGTCCGTCGATGTGGTCAGAATGATAGTGTGTCAGGAACAACGCGCGGATCTTGCTGTTGGGCAAACCCATCAACGCTATGTTGCGGGCGCCTCCTTCGCCGGCATCGACGACGAACATCGCCTTGCCCGCAATGACGACGGTACAGGCACCCGCGCGGTCGCGGTTCGGGAGCGGGGATCCGGTGCCGCATAGGCCGATGTGAAGACCGTCGGGCAGCGACGCCAGATTGTCGCGTCCGGCGCCACGGTCGACCCCGCGCTGAAACAGCCACATTCCAATCTGTTGCTGGAAAAGCATCCCCGCGCCGGCCAGAATCCCGATCAGCAACAGCAATCCGGCAAGCGCCCGCAAGCCCTTCTTCATCGCCCCCTCCGCCATGTTGTTTTTCTCGTTTGACGTCGCTGGACAAGCCGCGACGACGGGCGCAGTCTTGCCACAATGGGTTGCGGCTCGCAACTTACCTTTACGTAAACGTGAGCGCCTCCTATAAAGGCGCCATAGCCCTGTGGGAGAATCATAATGGACATGGAATTCAGCCCGGAAGATCTCGCCTTCCAGAAGGAAGTGCGCGACTTCATCGCCGAAAATTACCCGCCTGAACTGCGCGGAAAGCAGGATGAGGGCGAGGAGATGTCCAAGGAAGATTTTCTCGCCTGGCACAAGGTGCTCTACAAGAAGGGCTGGGTCGCACCCGCGTGGCCAGTCGAATATGGCGGCACCGGCTGGACCCCGACGCAGCGCTTCATCTTCTCCGAGGAAACCGCGCGCGCCGACTGCATCCGCCTGATGCCCTTCGGGCTCGCGATGGTCGGCCCGGTGATCTACACGTTCGGCACGCCCGAACAGAAGGCCTATTTCCTGCCGCGCATCCTGTCGGGCGAGGATTGGTGGTGTCAGGGTTATTCGGAACCCGGCTCGGGATCGGACCTTGCCTCGCTTCGCACGGCGGCGGTTCCCGACGGCGACGATTATATCGTCAACGGACAGAAGACCTGGACGACGATGGCGCAATATGCCGACTGGGGCTTCTTCCTCGTCCGCACCGACAAGGAAGCCAAGCAGCAGGAAGGTATTTCGTTCCTGCTGATCGACATGAAGTCGCCGGGCATCACCGTGCGTCCGATCATCACGCTCGGCGGCGAGCATGAGGTGAACGAAGTGTGGCTCGAGGACGTCCGCGTTCCGCAATCGCAGCGCGTCTATGACGAGAACAAGGGCTGGACCTGCGCCAAGTTCCTGCTCGCACACGAACGCACCGGCATCGCCGGCGTTGCCGCGTCGAAGCGCGGGGTCGAGAAGGTGAAGGCGATCGCACGCACCGAGGTCGACGGCGACAAGCCGCTGCTTCAGAATCCCTTCTTCAAGCGCAAGATCGCCGAGCTCGAAGTCGATCTGACCGCGCTCGAATTCACCGAGCTCCGCAGCCTCGCCGGTCCGAACGCCGGCAAGGGCCCGGGACCGGAATCAAGCCTGCTCAAGATCAAGGGTTCGGAAATCCAGCAGCGGCTGACCGAGTTGACGCTCGAAGCGGTCGGCCATTATGGCGCACCCTATTTCCGCGGGTTCGGCGAAGGCGACAACGAGCATCCGATCGGGCCCGACTATGCCCATCGCGCCGCGCCGACCTATTTCAACATGCGCAAGACGACGATCTACGGCGGATCGAACGAGATCCAGCGCAACATCATCGCGAAGATGGTGCTCGGCCTCTGAAAATATCCGTCATTCCGGCGAAGGCCGGAATCTCAATGCCTCGACCTTGAGACCCCGGCCTTCGCCGGGGTGACGATGAAGTTAGGAAACACGAACAATGGATTTCACTTACACCGAAACGCAGGACATGATCCGCGACACGCTGTCGCGCTTTCTGGCCGACACCTATGACTTCGAAACGCGCCAGAAGTTCATCGACAGCGACGAAGGCCGCGACCCCGCCATCTGGACCGCGCTCGCGCAGGAACTGGGGATGCTCGGCGCGGCGTTCGCCGAGGAGCATGGCGGCCTCGGCGGCGGCGCGCTCGAAAATGCGATCGTGATGGAAGAGCTGGGCAAGGTGCTCGGGATCGAGCCCTATCTTCCGACCGTCGTCATCGCCGGCGGCGCGCTGAAGGCTGTCGGCGGCGCGCAAGCCGACAAGTTCATTCCAGAGATCATTGCGGGCAATGTGATCGTCGCCTTCGCCTATGCCGAGCCGCAGGGCCGTTACGACCTCGCCAATCTTCGCACTACCGCGAAGCAGGATGGCGCCGGCTATATATTGAACGGCCACAAGAGCGTCGTCTACGCCGCACCTTGGGCGACGCATCTGCTCGTCACCGCGCGCACCGGCGGCGGCCAGCGCGACCGGGATGGCGTCTCGCTGTTCCTGATCGACGCGAGCCTGCCGGGCATCGTGCGTCGCGACTATCCGACGGTCGATGGCAGCCGCGCGTCGGAAATCTATTTCGAGAATGTCGTGCTTCCTGCCGACGCGCTGCTCGGCGGCGAGGGCGCGGGCTTACCGCTGATCGAACAGGTCGTGGACGAGGCGACGGTCGCGATCTGCGCCGAAGCGACCGGCGTGATGCAGAAACTGCACGAAGGCACGCTGGAATATACGCAGCAGCGCAAGCAGTTCGGTGTGCCGATTGCCAAGTTCCAGGTCCTGCAGCACCGCATGGTCGACATGTTCATGGAGGTCGAGCAGGCTCGCTCGATGACGATCATGGGCACGCTGAAGCTCGACCTGCCCGCCGACGAGCGGAAGGCCGCGGTATCGGCAGCGAAGAACAAGGTCGCGCGCGGCGCGAAATTCGTCGGCCAGAACGCGATCCAGACCCATGGCGGCATCGGCATCACGCAGGAGCTGGCCATCGGCCACTATTTCAAGCGTGCGACGATGATCGAGGGCCAGTTCGGCAATGCCGACTATCACCTCGACCGCTTCGAGCAGATCACGCTCGCGGACTGACCGGACAAGCCGTCGGCGTCGCCGCTCAATAGGCGACGTCGATGGCGATCCGGAGCGTGCGCGGGCGCAACGGGGTCAGGAACCCCTCATTGCCCTCGACAAAGGGGGTTCCGAGCGAAAAGCGGTTGCCCCGCGAGTCGAACAGATTGGTGAGCGTCAGCGACAGGCCACGGCGCTCGTTTCCGACACGCATGGCGAGCCCGGTGTCGACATAGTCGCCCTGGCTCTCGCCGAGCACGGGGCCGATACCGAGGCGCGACGGCCCGATATAATTCGCCCACCCGTTCACGCGAAAATCCTGATCGCCGATGACGGTCGCATAGGTCACCGACCCGCGCACCGCGTGGCTCGCAACGTTCGGAATGCGACCGAGGCGGGCAGGCGCAGCCGCGAATACCGGGAGGATCTGCGGCGAGAGATTGTCGACCCGGCTGTGGTTATAGACCGCGCCGAAGTCGAACGTCAGCCGCGAAGTCGGCCGGACGGCGATCGCGCCCGACACGCTCGTGATACGGCCATCGCCGATATTGGCGGTAGTCGGGAAACCGTTGCTGTCGATGAAATCGGCCTGGATGTTCCGCCAGCGGGTATGCGACACCGAAACGCTCGCATCGATCAGGCTCTTTCCCTTGTCGCCAAAGCGCATCCCCGCTTCCCAGGTACGCACCTGATCATTGAGGAAACGGCGAACGAAATTGCCGTCGACCGCCAGCCCGCCGGGCCGGAAACCTTCCTGATAGCGCGCATAGAGCCGGACATTGTCGAACGGCGTCGCGAGCAGCGAGAAGGAGGGCAGGAGGTCGGTTTCGGTCCGCGAGGCGGTCGTCGCTCGATTTGCCTGGGCCAATGCAAAAGCCACATCCTCGGCTTGCCCCCCGAGCTTCGCATGTGAAAGGCGAAGGCCGCCCGATGCGACGAGGTCGGGCATCAGCTCGACGGTTGCTTCGGCATAGCCCGTCAATTCGGTGACCGTGTTCGTGACCCCGGGCAGCACCGCGCTCAGCGCACCATAGCTGTATTCGCGGTTCTGGCGCGCCCGATTATCGATGAGGCTGGCGCCGACGACCCAGCCGAGCCCGTCGCGGAACGGGCGCGACAGCCGGTTCTCGCTGACGAACATCCGCGTCCTGTTGTGCTGGTCGAGTACCCTCGGCACGTCGCTCATGGGAATGATCTGGATCGGAGCGAACAGACGCGCCACGTCGACCGTCCCCACTGCGATACCCGAGCCGTCCCCGCTTCCCGGCTGGGCGTTGGGCAGGCTGGCATCGAACCGTTCGAAAAGCCGATGGTCGATATAGGCGTTGGACGACTGGAAATGCAGATCATCCCAGTCCTTCATCACGACGATCGAACCCATGCCATAGCGTGCCGTCGCATTCTGTTCGACCATCGAACTGCGCGTCAGTGGCGGCGCGTCCTTGTCGGCATATTGCGCATCGTCGGACGTGATGGCCTGATAGACGCCGCCGAAATCGACGGTCCAGTTATCGCCCGCATCAAGCCTGAATGTGCCGCGACCGCCGCGAATATGGACGCGGTTGACGTCATTCTGTCCGCGAAGGGGATTGTCGATATAGCCGCCGTCGGAAATCGTGTAGCCGACGAGGCGCAACGCATGCCTGTCGCCGACGGGCACGTTCGCGATCGCCGCGAGGTCGCCGCCCGGATCGCCATGCTGCGTCACGGAAAAGCCAGCGATCGCCTGAACCGAACTTTCGACGGGATCGGGCGCCTTGGGAATCGTACGGATGATCCCGCCGAGCGACCCTGCGCCATAGAGCGTCCCCTGCGGCCCCTCGAGGACTTCGACGCTGTCGATGTCGTAAAGGCGAAGGTCCGGGTCGGGCGCATTGTAGCTGAGGCGGATGTCGCCGAGATATTGTCCCACCGTCGCCTGAGTCGGCCCTGTAAAACTTGAATCCGCGATGCCGCGGATAAACAGCTTGTTGCGCCCCGAACCGAGGTGGGTCGAAGAAACGGTCGCAACCCGCGACAGGATGGATTCGGTCCCGCGCTCGCCACCGAACGCCAGATCGTCGCCATCCAGCTGGGTGGCGACGCCGGCAAAGTGCGAATAGGGAAGGTCGGTTTTCGACGCAGTGACGACGATCTCGTCGCGCTCCGCCGCAACCGTATCGGTCGCCGGAGCCCGGGCCCGCGGTTGCGGCGCAGCCCGCGGCGGATCACGGCGAACGAGCCGTGGCGACGGAGGTCGCCGCTCGATCCGCCAGCTTGTCGGACTCACCCGCACGACACGGGCATCGGTTCCGGCCAGCATTCGCCTGATCGCCGCCTCAACGCTCATCCGGCCCTTCACCGGTTTGACCTCGGCTTGCCACAGCCGCCCGTCGGCGACGCTGACGCTGACGCCGGCCTGGCGGCTGAGCTGGGGAAGGCTTGTCGAAAGCGTCCCTCGCGGCACATCGAAGGCGCGTTCCTCTGCCGCCTGAACCTGGGCAGGCAGGCCCACCAGCAGCATCGCCAGTGCAGAGAGGCTCCCCCGCTTCATCCTAACGCGTCAGCACCCAGCCGTCGCCGCGCTTTTCGGCCCTCGTTCCGGACAGCGCTGCAAGGTCGGCGATCGTGCGCCCGCGATCCTTGTCGATAATCAGCGCGCCACGAAACGACCGGTCGGCCGCCTCGGGAGCAATACTGACGTCCATGCCGGCGGTACGTTTCAGGTCTTCGGCGACCACCGCCAGGGACGTTCCGCTGTAAACGAGCAGGCCCGAGCGCCAGCCACCGATGTTTGCAACGTCGACATCCCGCACCTCCGGCGGTTTCCGGTCGTCGTCGCCGGCATCGATCGCCTGTCCCGCCTCGACGCGAACCTTGTCGCGCGCCGGATTATAGAGAACCACACCTTCCGACACCGCGACCGACGTCTGGCGCCCGCTGCGAACCACATTGAAAGCGGTGCCAAGGTCCACGATCCGCGAGGTGCCCGCCTCGACCACGAAGGGATCGGTTTCGCGGTGAACGACGTGGAACATCGCCTCGCCCGATTCCAGTCGCGCGAACCGCGGCCGATCCTTGTCGAGCGTGACAACCGATGCGCCGTTGACCTCGATCTTCGAACCGTCCGCCAGCTTGATCGTCCGGTGCTCCCCGGCGGCGGTCTCGATCCGGTTTGGGTCGCCGAACAGGCCGAGATTGGGCAGCGTAACTGCCGCGACGAGCGCCGCAGCGATCGCCCCGCCGAACCACGCGCGGCGCGAAGGACGACGACGCTCTTCGGGATAGACGGCAACCGACGGCTTCACCGCAGGTGGCAACGCCTCCAGATCCTCGTCGAGCGTCGCAAGCAGGTCGTAGGTGGCCGCATGCGACGGATCCTCTGCCAGCCAGTCAGCGAAACCGTCCCAGTCCGAGAATTCGGGGTCGCGCTGCCGGATGATCCATTCGATCGCCGACGCTTCGACCATGTTCGTCACATCCTCAGACATCGAACTGCCTCCGCGCCGTTGCGATCGCGGCGTAAACTTTGCGCAGGTCTGCCTCCACCGTACTCAGGCTGACGCCCATTTCAGCCGCGATCTCGCGCTGCTGGATGCCGTCCATCCGGAAGCGGCGAAAGATCCGTGCCGGGCGGTCACCGGTCCCGGCGATCGCCTTTTCGACGAGCATGAGTTGTTCACGCGAAATGAGCATCCGTTCGGCCGACGGGCCAAGGCCATCGGTCGCATCGCTCCATGCCTTGTCGCGCAGCTGGCTTTGTCGTCCGGACCGATAGCGATCGAGCATCAGGTTGTTTGCGGCGCGCATGACATAGGGCAGGGGGTCGGCGATCGGGCCAGTACGGCGTTCGGTCAGGCGCATCCACAGGTCCTGGAACAGGTCCTCGGCGGTATCGCCCGCACCGCGCACCTCAAGAAAGCGAACGATGCGGTCGCGGTTGGCGAGCAACACGCCTTCGAGGCCTTGTGCGGCGTCGGTTCGATCACTCGCCTGGGTCATGGATTGCTTGCTTTGGAACGCCATCTTCTTCGGGTGCGCGAGCATATGTCGCACACCATCCGGCCCCCTTGTGTGGCCGCCATATAGCGCGAAGTCCTGTCCTTGCAACCACAACGAAAGTCCGCGAGCCGATGCAGTCCGCCAAACATTCGATACGGGGAGAACCTGCGACTGCATTTGTTTCTCTCATTCGGGCCTGTGCAAGGGGGAAGCGGGGGTAGGGAGGTGCTTCCCCCTTGCTGCGGGCCAGCCGAAGGGGGCTAGAGGCCGACCCGCAGGCTCGCACGGAAAGCCCAGCCGATGTGGCTTTGCTGTTCTTCCGCGGACACTTCACCGGCAATCTGGAAAGCCGAATTGCCGGCGATGCCACGGAAACGGCCGACCCAGCCGCTCGTGCGATCATCAGGAGTAAGGGTGAAGGGGGTGCCATCCTTGAACGATGCCGTCGTCACGCCAAGGTTGCCGCTGACGATCTGGCGGCGGCCGCCTTCCAGCTCGAAACGGGTCCAGCCATCATATTCGTCCGAGCCCCCGAACTGCAAGCCTGCGGTGATCGTTCCGGTGACCGACAGTTCGTCGCTGTCGCGGCCCAGGACATTGAGGTTCAGCGCATCGCCGCCGCCCGTTTCCTGATAGCCGTCTTCCTTCAGCTTGAAATAGTCGACCCCGACCATCGGACGGATCGTGATTCCGCCGACCTTGGCGTCCTTCGCGATCGAGCCCGATGCCGACCAGAGGGTCGCATCCCACTTGCCCTTCATCGTCTTTTCGATCTCTTCCGCGCCGTTCTGGGCGCGGAAGATGCGCGTACCCTTCAGGCTGATCGGCGCGCCCGACACCCGGGCATTCGCCATCCAGCCGTCCGACTGCAGACGCCAGTGCAGCGCACCCTCGAACTGGCTGGACGTGACTTCGCTCTCGTTGCTGCTGTTGCCGTCCTTGCCGTTCAGGAAGGCGACCGATGCACCGAAGTTGCCGACGTCGGACTTGATTTCACCGCCGAGCGAGATGCCCCAGCCGCTTACGTCATAGCCCGCCGTATTTCCGACGCCCTTGGCGGTGCCCCATACGGCCTGGTTGACCCAGTAACGCCACTTGCCCTGGTCCTGATAGGGAGCATTGGGATCTTGCAGATACCGCGACAAGGCACGCGAGCCGGAGGTGACGGTTTCGAACACGCCGCCCTCATGCTCGGGCAGCATCTGGCCGAGCTGGTTGCGGAACTGCTCGCCGTCGGTGATGCCAAGGAACACGTCCTCGATCTTCTGGTCGGCCGATACCGCATCGATAGCGGCGTCGAACGCGCTCGATTCCGAACGGTTAAGGCCAAGATCCGTGGTGCTCTTGCGCGTCACGTTGACAAGCAACTGGTTGGCGTTCGACGTCAGCGTGCCCTTGTAAAGGAAGGGGAGCAGCGTGGAGGTCGCGGTCAGGTTGCTCGCGCCGGTCAGCGTTCCCGCCATCAGCACGACATGGTTGCCCTCTGCGCTTTCGATATCCTTGATCTTGAGGATCAGCTTCGATTCCGCACCGAAGCTCGCGTTGCCCGACACATTGAGCGCCGTGCCATCGGCCCCGCCGTCGAGAAGGACGGCAAGCGAGCCCTTGTTGGTGACGGCGAGCGACGAGATCGTCGCGCTGCCGCCGACATCGAAAACACCGGCGTCGACCGAAACGGCAAGGCCCGCGGAGTTCAGCAGCTTGCCCGAGAAGCGCGAGGTCCCCGCGATCGTCAGCGTATCGGCACCGCCGCCGAAGTCGGCCGTACCGCTGAACACCGAGGTGCCGGCAAGCGCCATGGTGTCGTTGCCGCCGCCAAATTTGGCGAGCCCCGCATAGGTTGCGTCACCCGACAGCGACAGGCGGTTGTTGCCAGCGCCGAAATAGCTGTTTCCCTTCACCGAGCCGTCGGCGATGTCGAACACGTCGTTCCCGCCGCCAAAGCGGACGTCACCGACGATGCTCGGGGCGGCGATGCCCGAAGCGACCGCGGTCTGCTTGACCGTCGCACCGCTATTGTTCGCCGACAGGTCGATCGCGATATTGCGGTCCGACGTGGCGAGAGCGCCCGTCGCGCTGATCGTGCCGCTGTTCTCGACCGTCGAAACCGTGCCCGACAGGTCGACGATCGCACGCGCCGTGCCGTTGTCGCCGCCCGCCTTTGCGGTAATCGAACCGCTGTTGCGGATCAGCGGCAGGTTGCCGCCCGTTTCGACGAGGATCGCGGTGGTGATCGCGCCGGCGGCGTTGCCGCCTGCCGCCTCGACCTTGCCCGCAACGCGGATTTCCGGGGTGCTCGTGCCCGCGCCGACGCGGATCGCCGTCGCCGATGCCCCGTTCGAGACAGCCGAAACGCTGCCGCCGATGCCGACGCCGCCGGCAATCGTCACGTTCCGGCCCATCCCGCCGAGCTGGATCGCAGTGGCGTCCTTGCCCGAATAGAGGCCGTTTCCAGTCACCGATCCGTCGATGATCACGCCGAGGCCGGTACCGGTCCCCGCAACCGCACCGATGTTGACGTCCTGCGTCGACGAGCCGATACGCAGCGCCGGCGCCGAGCCGAAGGAGCGGATCGAACCGGTGCCTTCCTTGTCGTCGTCGATGCCGTCCTTGTCCTCGTCCTTGTCGTCGGGCTTGGTATCCTTCGGCGGGATCGCAACCACGATACCGCCGGCGACATTGCCTTCGATCGACAGCGCCGGACCACCGATCAGAAGATCATCGGCATCGAGTTTCGACGGATCAGCCGGCGCGGTGGTGAAGCGGTACCCCGACGCGGTCAGCGTGCCCTGAACGACCAGCGCGCCGCCGATATTGCCGGCAAGCCGTGCGGCCGTAGCGTTCTGGCCCACTGCGGTAATGCTGCCGGCAAGGCGGACGTTGCCGCTGACATTCTGCAGCCCGACGCCGAGGGCGTTGTCGCCGAGGACCGAGACGGCGCCGTTGTTCTGGAAATCGCCGGTCAGAGGCCCGCCAAGGCGTATGCCCGCCGAGTTGTTGCCCTCGACGGTGATCTCGCCATTATTGATGACGTTGCCGGTGAAGGCGCCACCGGTCGCGATGCCGACGCGGTTGTTGCCGACGGCAAAGGGGCCGTCGATGTCGCCGTCGTTGTCGATATCGGTCGGCGCATAGCTTTCGTCGATGATGATCTTGGCGCCGGCGGCGTTGGTGATGCCGCCGCTCGCGCCAGCGTTCCCGAAGATGCCAGTTGCGCCGTCCGAATTGGTGATCTGGATCGTGCCTTCGTTCACCACCTTGTTGTTGCTGTCGATCGTGACGGCAGTGCCGCTCGCCGGCTTCACCGAACCCGCAGCCGTGATCTTGATGTCGTCGGGCGCGCCCGACTTGATCGTCGAGGTGCGGACCGGGGTGGTCGTTGCGGTGGTGATGGTGGTTTCGGCCTGTGCGGGCGCCGAAATGATCGCGGCCAGGCAGGTGGAGGCCAGCAAAGTCTTGCGCATGAAATTCCCTCTTGTGATCTCGCCGGGTGAACCCCGGAACCGATCACAAGACGGAGGCCTTCCTCGCTGCCCTTGGATAAATTTTCGGGAGGCGCGGTGTTTGACCGCAAGAAACGGAATGCGGGTCGTGTCCGATGGCGAATAGTGAGGCATTCATCAGCACCGGGCCCGAGGATCAATCATGTCGTTTGCCAGCATCGAAAGTCTTGCCGCGAAGCTCGATCGCAAGGCCCTGGCTACGGATTTGGCGCGGCAGGGATGGCACGTCCTGCGAGGCGTGCTTGGGGAGGGGGCATGCGCCGGGCTTCGCCGGTCCTACGCAGATCATGCGCTTTATCGCAGCACCGTAACGATGCAGCGCCACGGCTTCGGCCGCGGCGAGTATCGCTATTTTGGCTATCCGCTACCCGATCCGGTCGCCGCGCTGCGGGAGGCCTTCTACCCACCCCTCGCGCAACTCGCCAACGACTGGGCCGCACCCCTTGGGCGATCGCAACCCTATCCCGCCGATCATGCGACCTATCTGGCGCAATGCGCGCTGGCAGGCCAGCCCCGGCCAACTCCGCTGATACTCCGTTACGGGGAGGGCGATTATAACTGCCTGCATCAGGATCTTTACGGCACCGAGCATTTTCCCTTCCAGATCGCGATCCTGCTCTCGCGCCCGGGTGAGGATTTCGAAGGCGGCGAATTCGTCATCACCGAGCAACCTCCCCGCATGCAATCGCGCCCGCATGTCATTCCCCTGCGGCAGGGCGACGCCGTGATCTTTGCGGTCAACGAAGCGCCGCGCGCCGGAACGCGGGGAACCTACCGCGTCAAGCTGCGTCACGGCGTCAGCGAAATCCGGCACGGCGAACGGTTTACGCTGGGCGTGATCTTTCACGATGCGGGGTGATCTGGCGGACAGGGTGGGATTCGAACCCACGGTGAGCTTGCACCCACGGCGGTTTTCAAGACCGCTGCCTTAAACCACTCGGCCACCTGTCCGTCGGCGCCGACATAGCGCGCATCCGGAGGTCGGCAAGCAAAACCTGCCCGACTCGTTCCATCGCGCTTATGACTCGGCCCGTCCCGCAAGATACGCGCCGGGGGGTGGCCAAGGCGCGTGCATCTGTGTCAGACAATCCCTATGGGTGGGATGATGACACGCGCTAGTATTTCCGGAATCGGACGTCTTTTCAATTATGCAGGCGTTGTCCTGTCCGCTTGGGTGATGACCGCATCCGCTCCCGTTCACGCGCAGAGTGGCGACGCGGGCTTCGACACCTATGTCCAGTCGCTGTGGTCCAAGGCGCAAGCGCGCGGGGTCTCGCGCGCGACATTCGACCGCGTGACGAGCGGCCTTCGATACAATGCGCGGGTGGTTGCGCTCGACCGCGACAATCTAGGCGCACCGCCCAGCCCCGACACGCCGATCCCCAATTTCGCGCCCTACAAGGCCAAGCATGTCGACGCCTCGCGGATCAACGGCGGGCGCCGCGTCCACGACCGGCTGCTGCCATTGCTGTCGCGGATCGAGCAGCGGACAGGCGTGCCGACCAGCATCATGATCGCCATTTACGGTCACGAAACCGCTTATGGCGCGGTGACCGGCAATTTCGACCTGCCCGAAGCGCTTGCGACGCTTGCCTATGAAGGCCGTCGTCGCAGTCTGTTCGAACCCGAATTCCTTGCGACACTCGAAATGGTACAAAAAGGCGTCCCGCGCGAGGTTTTGAAGGGCAGTTGGGCCGGCGCTTTCGGCTATCCCCAATTCCTCCCCTCGGTCTATCTGCAGGTCGCCGAGGACGGCGACGGCGACGGGGTGGCGCGGATCTGGTCGAGCGAGGCCGATGCGATCGAATCGATCGGCGCCTATCTTCGCCGTGCCGGCTGGCGTGCCGGACAGCCGTGGGGGGTCGCGGTGCAGGTTCCCGCCGGCTTCAACCGCGCGGCGATGGCAAGCCGGCTCCAGCCCACCCGCTGCCCGCGCGTGTTCGCCCGTTACAGCCGATGGCGCAGCATGGCCGAATGGCGCGCTGACGGTTTCCAGACCCTCAGCGGGCGCTGGCCCGACGGTCAGGTACAGGCCACGCTGCTGGAACCCGACGGCCCGGGAAAGACCGCATATTTGCTGACCGGTAACTATCGTGCGATATTGGACTATAATTGTTCCAACTTTTACGCACTTTCAGTGGGGTTGCTGGCGGATGAAATCGATCGTTAGGGGCGGGGGCCTCGCAATCGGAGCAGCGTTGCTGCTCGGCGGATGTGGCAGTTTTGACGGCAAGCGCGAAGGCGGCCCTGCGGCCGGCCCGGCTCCGGCGCAAGCGAGCGATCTCGTCAGCGATACGCCGGTCAAGGTCGGCGATCCCTATACGGTCGCCGGCGTGACCTATACGCCCGCCGACATTCCCGACTATGACGATGTCGGCTATGCCAGCTGGTATGGCGAGGAACTGGGCGGGAAACAGACCGCCAATGGCGAGACCTTCAATCCCGACGGGATCAGCGCCGCGCACAGGACGCTGCCGCTGCCGAGCTATGTCGAGGTCACCGCGCTTGATACAGGGCGAACGATCCTGGTCCGCGTCAACGACCGCGGTCCGATGGTCAGCGACCGGCTGATCGACCTGTCGCGCGGCGCCGCCGAACAGCTTGGAATCGCGGACGGCCCCGCAGCCGTGCGTGTACGCCGGACGAATCCGCCGATGGCCGAGCGCATGCAGCTTCGCGCCGGAAAGGCCATACCCGAACGCATCGCGACTCCGGATTCGCTGCTCGCAATTCTGCGCAACAAGCTGAAGGCGCAATCGACACCGAAGGCAGCCGCTGCCGCGCCTGCAACGGCACAACCGGCGGCGCCCGTCGCCTCGGGAAAGGCGAAGCCGGGGGACGACCGCATCGTCGTCGGGGCTCCGGCCACGAAGAAGCCTGACGTGAAACCCGCAACAAAACCGGCGGCGGCAAAACCTGCCCCCGCGGCAAAGCCGGCGACCACGGGCTCCTATGCCGTTCAGGTTGGAGCATTCAGCAGTGAAGCCAATGCCAACACCGCCGCCAGATCGGTAGGCGGCACGGTTACCAAGGCCGGAAAGCTGTGGCGTGTCCGCATGGGTCCCTTTGCCGCTGAAGGCGATGCCAAAGCCGCGCTGGGCAAGGCCAAGGCCAAGGGATTCCGCGACGCAGCGGTCGTCCGGGACAAATGAGGATCCGCGTGCGCGCCAGCAGTCTCGCCAAGGGAACAGGCGCCGCGCTAGCCACAATTTCGCTCCTCGCATCTATTCCTGTTGCTTCTGCACCCGCTGCAACGCCGAAGAGCCTGTCTGTCGCTCGTGCGCCCTACACCACCCAGGCGCCGATCGTGATGCTGAAGGATCTCGATTCGGGCCGGATTCTCTTCTCACGCGGTGCCGACAAACGCTTTGCTCCCGCGTCTATGACCAAGGTGATGACCGCCTATGTCGTGCTGGACCTGATCAAGAGGGGACAGCTCTCGCGCGATACGATGTTTACCGTCGAGGATGCGACATGGAAAAAGTGGAGCGCGCGCTCGCGCAGCTCGAGCATGTTCCTGAAGTCGGGCGAAAAGATCTCGGTCGACGACCTGTTGAAAGGCCTGATCACCGTTTCCGGGAACGACGCAGCCGCTGTTCTTGCCGTCGGAATCGATGGTAGTGAAGAGGCTTTCTCCAAGCGGATGAATGTCATGGCAAACAAACTTGGTATGGCATCGAGCAATTTCGGCACGCCAAGCGGTTGGCCCGATGGGGGCGTGACAAAGGTCAGCGCGGGCGATCTGATCCTGCTCGCCGACCGGCTGATCCGCGATCATCCCGCCGCCTATACGCGCTATTTCTCCATCCCGAAGCTCCGCCACGGAACCGCTCCCGACGGAAAACCCATCATTCAGACCAATCGCAACCCGATCCTCGGGCGCTTCACCGGTGCCGACGGGCTCAAGACAGGCCATACGTCGGAGGCGGGTTATTGCTTTCTGGGCTCGGCGAAGCGCGACGGTCGCCGTCTGATCATGGTCGTCGCGGGAATGCCCAGCGAAAAGGCGCGCCGCGACGAGGCCGAACGGTTGATGAACTGGGGTTTCGGGGTCGAAAGCCCTCCGGCGGTCGCCCAGACTGGGCGCGGGGGAACTTCGAGTGGCAAGAAGGCCGCCTCGACGCCTTGATGACAAAGCCTTTGCAGGCGGCTACCGCCTGATCATGCACGGGCGGCACCTCCTCCTCTACATCGGCAGACCGGCGACATGAATCGCGGGCGCTTCATCACGCTCGAGGGCGGGGAAGGGGTCGGCAAATCGACCCAGCTGCGCGCTTTGGCCGCTGCGCTCGAAGCGCGCGGGATCGACGTTGTCGCGACGCGCGAACCGGGTGGCAGCGCGGGCGCCGAGGCCATCCGTAGCTTGCTGATGGAGGGCAATGACGACCGCTGGGACGCGCGCAGCGAAGCCCTGCTGTTCGCTGCAGCACGTGCAGATCATGTCGCTCGTACGATCCGTCCCGCGCTCGAACGCGGCGCCTGGGTGCTTTGCGACCGGTTCGTCGATTCCAGCCGTGCCTATCAGGGCGGCGGCGGCGGAATCACCGACGCTGATCTGCTCGCGCTTCATGGTATCGGATCGCAGGGCTTGTTGCCCGACCGGACATTCCTCCTGACGCTCGATACGGCAGAGGCCGCGCGTCGGCTTGCAGTGCGCGATGCCGGGGGCGTCGACAGGATGGGCAGCAAGCCCGCAGACTATCAGGCGCGCCTCGCGGCGCGGTTTGCCGAAATTGCGGCTGCCGAACCCGACCGCTGGCGCACGATCGACGCCCGAAGGCCAGCGGATGCCGTCACCGCGGCCATCATCGCCGAACTGGAGAGCTGGCTGTGATCGGCCATGAACAGGCCGAACAGGCGTTTATCGAGGCGTGGCAGACCGGACGGCTTCACCATGCGTGGCTGCTGGCCGGCCCGCAGGGGATGGGAAAGGGACAATTCGCCGCGCGCGTTGCCCGCTTCCTTGTCACCCACGGCCGCAGCGGCGACGGGGAACCGATCGCACTCGACGATCCGGGCGATACGGCGGCAGGCAGACTGGTCGACGCGGGCAACCATCCCGAGATCATTCATCTGACACGGCAGATAAAGGACAAGGGCAAGGAACTCGCGCGCAATATCACGATCGACCAGGTGCGCGGGGTCATCCGCCGGCTTCACCTGTCATTGTCACTCGGTGAATGGCGCGTGATCATCGTCGACGCGGTGGACGACCTCGAGACCGATGGCGCCAATGCGCTACTCAAGACACTGGAGGAACCGCCCGCCCGTACCCTGTTCCTGCTGGTCAGCCATTCGCCGGGCCGCTTGCTACCGACGATTCGCTCTCGATGCAGAACCTTGCGTTTTCAACCGGTTGACCGTGACGTCATGACAGCCTGGCTGCACGATCAACGCGCGATGCTCGACATGAGCGAAGTGCGCGCCATTGCGGTCGCGTCGGGCGGCGTACCCGGCAAGGCGCTCGCCCTGATCGACAGCGATGTGTCGGCAATGGAGAAGAAGCTGCTCGCTATTGCAAGCAGCGGCGACCCCGGCAACCGCCTTCGCGAAGCGCTTGCCCGCGAGGTCGGGGGTTCGAGCAATCGTGCACGGCTCGAGCTTGTGATCGACATCGTGCCAAGCCTTATTTCGCAGCTCGTGCGCGAACGTCCCATTGCGGAAATCGCGCCGGTGCTCGCGCAATGGGATCGGGTCCAGCGCAATGTGCGCGACGCGATCCGCGGGTCCTATGACGGTGCGATGGTCGGGTTCGAGATCGGCAACTGCCTCGCCGAACTAGCGCCACGACAGGGACAAGCCGCGCGCTGACGCTTCCCCTCGCGCGCGCCACCCGCTAAGGCGCGCGCATGTCCGAACCATTCTACATCACGACCGCCATCAGCTATCCCAACGGCCGTCCGCACATCGGCCATGCCTATGAGGCGATCGCCACCGACGTAATGGCGCGTTTCCAGCGCGCCCGCGGCCGCGACGTGCGGCTCACGACGGGCACCGACGAGCATGGCCTTAAAATGTACCAGACGGCACGCGACCAGGGCCGCCCGACGATCGACCTCGCCGACGAAATGTCCGGATATTTCCGCGAGATGTATGCCAAGCTGAATATCAGTTTCGATCATTTCATGCGCACCTCCGACCCCGCGCACCACGAAGCGTCGCAGGCGCTGTGGCGCGCGATGGAGGCCAATGGCGACCTGTATCTCGACCGCTACGAGGGCTGGTATTCGGTCCGCGACGAGGCCTTTTACGACGAAAGCGAGCTGACGCAGGGGGAAGGGGAGATCAAGCTCTCGCCCCAAGGCACGCCGGTCGAATGGACCGTCGAGGAAAGCTGGTTCTTTCGCCTGTCGGCCTATCAGGACAAGCTGCTGGCGCTCTACAATGACAACCCTGACTTCATCCGCCCGGAAAGCCGCCGGAACGAGGTACTGCGCTTCGTTGAGGGCGGGCTCAAGGACCTGAGCGTGTCGCGCACCAGCTTCGACTGGGGCGTGCCGGTACCGGATTCGCCGGGGCATGTGATGTATGTCTGGGTCGACGCGCTGACGACCTATATGTCGGCGCTCGGCTACCCCGATCCGGAAAGCGAATGGGGCCGGTTCTGGCCCGCAAACATCCACATGATCGGCAAGGATATCGTTCGTTTTCATACGGTTTACTGGCCGGCTTTCCTGATGAGCGCGAAATTGCCGCTGCCAAAGCAGGTCTTCGGCCACGGCTTTTTGCTCAACCGCGGCGAGAAGATGTCGAAGTCGCTCGGCAATGTCGTCGATCCGATGGAACTTGCGGAGCGTTTCGGTGTCGACGCGCTGCGCTATTATCTTCTCCGCGAGGTCAGCTTCGGGCAGGATGGCAGCTATTCGGCCGAAGCGATCGTACGCACCGCCAACGCCGATCTGGCGAACAGCTTCGGCAATCTCGCCCAGCGCAGCTTATCGATGATTTTCAAGAATTTGGACGGCAAGATTTCAGCTGACTATGCGCCCGCGCAAGACGATACTGACCTTCTTGCCGATCTGTCCGCGATGGCAACCCAGCGCTTGCCGCAGGAATTCGAGCAGCTCGCTTTCTCGGTCGGCATCGAGGACTGGATCCGGGCGGTCTTTGCCTGCAACCAGTATGTCGACACGCAGGCGCCCTGGGCGCTGCGCAAGACCGACCCTGAGCGTATGCGCGCGGTGCTGATGACCCTGTTCCAGGCGGTCCGCACGCTCGCGATCGCGATCCGTCCCGTAGTGCCGGCGGCCGCGGACAAATTGCTCGACCAGATGGGCGTTGCCGAGGATGCGCGCGATTCCGCCGCGCTAGCCGATACGGACTGGTTCGCGAAACTTGCTGCCAGCGGCTTTACCGTCGGCCAGCCCGTGCCGATCTTCCCGCGCCTCGAACTTCCCGAGGGCGAAGGGGAAGGGGAGGCTTGATGCTCGTCGATTCGCACTGCCACCTCAACTACAAGGGGCTTGCCGAGCAGCAGGGCGAGGTGCTGGCGCGAGCGCGGGAGAAGGGCGTTACCGCGATGCTCAACATCGCGACGCGAGAGAGCGAATGGGACGATGTGCTCGCGGCGGCCGAGATGAACGACGATGTCTGGGCCAGCGTCGGGATTCATCCGCACGATGCCGACAATCACCCGGATGTCGATACCGCAAAGCTCGTCGAGCGTGCCGCACATCCGCGTGTGATCGGCATCGGCGAAACCGGTCTCGACTATTATTACGACAAGAGCGACCGCGTGCGGCAGCAGGACAGTTTCCGCCGTCATATTCACGCGTCGCAAGCGACCGGGCTGCCGGTGATCGTCCATACGCGCGACGCCGAAGCCGATACGCTCGCGTTGCTCGGCGAGGAGATGGGCAGGGCGACCTTCCCCGGCGTGATCCACTGCTTCACGGCCAGCGACGATTTCGCGCGCAAGGCGCTCGATCTTGGCCTCTACATCTCGATCTCGGGTATCGTGACGTTCAAGAATGCTGCCGAGCTTCAGGCGACCGCCAAATGGCTGCCACAGGACCGGCTGCTGATCGAAACCGATTCCCCCTTCCTTGCCCCCGTCCCGCACCGCGGCAAAACCGGCGAGCCGGCCTTCGTCGCCGACACTCTGAGTTTCCTGGCAGACCTTCGCGGCGAGGATAGGGAGGCGCTGGGGGCCGCAACAGCGGCAAATTTCTACGCGCTTTTCAACAAGGCGGCGCCATGACGTCACACCGGCCATGAGGCTCAGAATTCTTGGTTGCGGGACGTCTTCGGGGGTTCCGCGGATCGGTAACGACTGGGGCGCATGCGACCCCGACAATCCGCGCAACCTGCGGAGCCGGGCATCGATCATGGTCTCGCTCGGCGGGTTCCGCATTCTCGTCGATACCAGCCCGGACATGAGGCTCCAGCTGCTCGACGCCGGTGTGGGCGAGATCGATGCCGTCATCTGGACGCACGAGCACGCCGATCATACACACGGACTCGACGATCTGCGGCAGGTTATGCACCTGCGCCGCTCGGCGGTGCCGGTCTATGCGCGCGACCATGTGCTCGACATCCTGAAATGGCGGTTCACTTACGCCTTCGCCGGAAATGCCGGCTATCCGGCCTCGGTAGATCCGGTCGATCTGCACGATCACCAGTCGATCGGCCCGATCGAGGTTTCTGCAATCGAAATGCCGCATGGCCCCATCAAGGCCACCGGACTGATCTTCAGCGACGGTGCGCATAGGATCGCCTATGCGACTGATTTTTCGAAATTTACAGATGAGATGGTCGATTTCTTTCAAGGGGTCGACCTGTTCGTGATCGACGCACTTCGCCGCTATCCGCATCCGACCCATCCGCATCTCGCGATGACACTTGAAGGCCTCGCCAAGGTGGGCAATCCGCGCGCGATCATCACGCATATGGACAATACGATGGATTATGATGACCTTGCGGGCGAACTGCCGCCGGGCGTCGAGCCGGGCTATGACGGGCTGGAGGTGCAATTGTGACTGGCGACGATGCTGTCCAGCTGGCCTGGTTCGTCGGATCTCTGGCGCTGGTCATCAGCGCCCTGGCCGCGCGCCGGATCAAATTTGGCGATGGCGTCAAGATGGCGCTCGCGTGGGTCGCAATCTTCGGACTGGTGTTTCTCGCGATCTGGGCGTTCCGGATGGCGCGAGGGGGATAGGCTCGGGAGACCCCCTGCGCACTCTTGCCTGGAATAATTTAACATAATATATATTATCGGATAATTACATGCCCGACGCTGCGACGCCCGCACCCCGATCCCCCATCGACCGCCTGCTTGGCGTCATGGCCCGCCTGCGCAATCCGGATGGCGGCTGCGAATGGGATCTGGCGCAATCCTTCGCAACGATCGCGCCATACACGATCGAGGAAGCCTATGAGGTCGCTGACGCGATCAACGGCGGCGATCCGGATGCCATCTGCGACGAGCTTGGCGATCTTCTGCTTCAGGTCGTGTTCCATAGCCAGATCGCCGCCGACGACGGACTCTTCACCTTCGACGATGTCGCCACCGCAATCAGCGACAAGATGGAGCGCCGCCACCCGCATATCTTCGGTGACGTCACGACGTCCGACGTGCGGCTGCAATGGGAGCAGATCAAGGCGAACGAACGCGCCGCCGACGGTCCCAAGGGCGCGCTCGACGGCGTCGCGCTGTCGCTGCCCGCACTGCTGCGCGCCGAAAAACTCCAGGCGCGCGCTGCGCGCGTCGGTTTCGACTGGCCCGACAGCAACGGCCCGCGCGACAAGATCGCCGAAGAACTCGACGAGGTCGCCACCGCGACCGACGACGCGCACCGGCACGAAGAGGTCGGCGACCTGCTCTTCGCGGTCGCCAATTACGCCCGCAAGCTCGGCGTCGATCCCGAAGCCGCGCTCCGCGACGCCAATGTGAAATTTGCGCGGCGCTTTGCCGCCATGGAAGCCAACGCCGGCGGCAGCCTCGCGGGTCTGTCGCTCGACGAACAGGAAGCGCATTGGCGGGCGGTCAAGGCGTCGGAGCGCTCCTGAGCGGCCACAGCCGTTCGAATCGCGCGCGGTCGGCGGGATCGAGCCGGACGGTCAGTACATGCCCCTCACCCTTCGGCTGGTCGGACAATACTTCGCCGCGAGCGTGCAGCCATGCCATCGCCTCGCCCTGCGCGTACGTCAGGAAAATACGCTCGACCTGATGCGCTGCGGTCAATTGTGACGCCATGAGCGTCCGCGCCGCCTCGACGCCCTCTCCCGTCATGGCCGAGATCACCGCGACGTCGGGACGCCGCGCCGCCATTTCCTCGATCTGCGCGCGGCGATCGGTATCGGCGGTATCGATCTTGTTCCAGATTTCGATCTGCGGAACGGCATCGGGGGCCGCGTCCCCTTCCCCGTCCTGCGGCCCGTTAACGCCAAGCGAATTCAGGATTGTCCGGACGTCGTCATATTGCGCATCGCTGTCGGGATGGGCGATGTCGCGGACGTGGACGATCAGATCGGCCGTCGTGACTTCCTCGAGCGTTGCGCGGAACGCAGCGACCAGTTCGGTCGGCAGATCAGACACGAAACCGACAGTATCGGACAGGATAGCCTTGTCGATCCCCGGGAGGCGTATCTCGCGCATCGTCGGGTCCAACGTCGCGAAAAGCATATCTTCCGCCATGACGTCACTTCCTGTCAGACGGTTGAAAAAAGTAGATTTTCCGGCATTGGTGTAGCCAACGAGCGCGACCACCGGCCAAGGCGCGCGTTGCCGCTTCGACCGTTGCAACTGGCGGGTCCGCCGTGCTTCCTCAAGCTGCCGGCGAATGCGCGCCATGCGGTTGCGGATCATCCGGCGGTCGGCCTCGATCTGCGTTTCGCCGGGGCCGCCCAGGAAGCCAAAGCCGCCGCGCTGACGTTCGAGATGTGTCCAGCTGCGCACCAGCCGGCCCGCCTGATAATCGAGGTGCGCCAGCTCGACCTGCAACCGCCCCTCGGCGGTCGCAGCACGCTCGCCGAAGATTTCGAGGATCAGGCCGGTCCGGTCGATGACCTTCGTACCGAACTCGGTTTCCAGATTGCGCTGCTGGATCGCGGTCAGCGCGGCATCGACGATGACGAGCTGAACGCCATGCGCGGCAATGTCCGGCTTGATCGCCTCGATCTGGCCCACGCCGATCAGGGTCGCAGCGCGCGTCTGACGCAGCCGCAAGGGATGCGCCGCCACCACGTTGAGGCCGATCGCTATCGCCAGCCCCTTCGCTTCCTCGACGCGGGCATCGAGGTCGCGCGGAAGACGCTGACTATACCATTCGGGCACGACAAGGAGCGCGGCGGCGCCGCGGGTTACTTCGTCTTCGTTGTCGGTCATCGTGCCAAATCAGGCGCCCGTGTCGCCGTCCTCGTCGCCGTCACCCGTCAGGTTGATCGGGCCATTGGGCTGAACCGTCGAAATCGCGTGCTTGTAGACGAGCTGGACCTGCCGCTCGCGCTCGAGCAGCATGCAGAACAGGTCGAACGCAACGATATCGCCCTGCAGCATCACACCGTTGACGAGGAACATCGTCACCGATTCGTCGGAGCGACGCACGGCGTTGAGGAACACATCCTGCAGCGCCTTGCCCTTCGTTGCGGGGACCTCGCGAATGTCGGCACCCAGCGCGCCGACGTCGAAATCGTGCGACGGCATCACCGTCGAGATCGCATGCTTGTAAACCAGCTGCGACTGACCGTCGCGGCGGAGCAGCAACGAGAAATTGTCGAACCAGGTGATGATGCCCTGAAGCTTGACGCCCTTGACGAGGAACATCGTCACCGGTGTCTTGCTGCGGCGCAGCGCGTTGAGGAACAAATCCTGGAGATTCTGATTCTTATCGGACATATTTGCCTCCTTGTATTGGCGGTAGAACCGCGGGTGCGGTGCCGGTTTTCCGGCGTTCAGGACCTTCTTCGCATCGGCAATATGCGGCAAAGCATTGCCGAGGTCTAGCCGAAAGCCGTCAACCTTCGCCTTCGGAATTTTCGGTCAGTCCGAGCAGCTTGAGCTTCCGATGCAGCGCCGAACGCTCCATCCCGATGAAGGTTGCGGTGCGCGAGATATTGCCCGAAAAACGGTTGATCTGGATGCGCAGATACTCGCGCTCGAAATTTTCGCGCGCTTCCTTGAGCGGGATCGCGGTGATCGATTCGGTATTGGGCAGAATATCGGTCCCGCCGCGAACAAGTTCGCCCGGCAGCATGTCGGCGTCGATGCGGCCGAGCCGATCGCTCGGCGCCAGAATCATCACGCGCTCGATGACATTGCGCAGTTCGCGAACATTGCCCGGCCAGTCATGCGCCTGGAGTGCCGCCATGGCCTCCGAGCTGATCTCGGGGGGCGGCACGCGGCGGTCGGCAGCGTAGCGCCGGACGAAATGGTCGCAGAGGCTTGCAATGTCGTCACGACGCTCGCGGAGCGGCGGGATATGCACCGGCACAACATTGAGGCGGTAGTAGAGGTCCTCGCGAAAGCGGCTTTCGGCGATCTCGGTCATCAGGTCGCGTGCGGAACCCGAAATGATGCGGACGTCGACGCGAATCATCGTCCGTCCGCCGACGCGCGTGAAGCTCTGGTCGGTAAGCACCCGCAGGATCTTGCCCTGCGTCGTGATCGGCATATCCGCCACCTCGTCGAGGAAAAGCGTGCCGCCGTGTGCCTGCTCGAGCAAACCGACCCGGATCGATCCGTCCTCGGCTTCCGATCCGAACAATTCGATCTCGACCGTCTCTGGATCCATCCGGGCGGACGAAATCACGCGAAACGGTGCATTCTGGCGCCCGCTCCAGCCGTGCAAGACCCGTGCGGCGACTTCTTTGCCGACCCCCGGCGCACCGGTGATCAGCACACGACTGCCAGTTCCGGCGACGCGCTTCAGCGTCGCGCGGACATTGTTGATGGCCGCGCTGGTACCGGTCAGTTCGTCGGCCGGCCCGGCCTTTTCCCGGAGCTGCTCATATTCGAACTTCAGCCGCTCGCTTTCGGTTGCGCGCGCGACAAGATGCAGCAGACGCTCGGCCTCGAAAGGCTTTTCGATAAAGTCGAAAGCACCGCGGCGGATTGCCGCGACTGCGGTGTCGAGGCCGCCATGTCCCGAAATCACGATGATGGGCAGGGTCGGATCGAACGCCTTGATTGCCTCGACAAGCCCGAGCCCGTCGAGCCGCGATCCCTGCAACCACACGTCGATCAGCGCCAGCGACGGCCGGCGCTGGCGAATGGCGTCGAGCGCCGCGTCGCTGTTCGACGCCGTGCGCGCCTCATAGCCCTCGTCCTCCATGACGCCCGCGACCAGCTCGCAAATGTCGCGCTCGTCGTCGACGATCAAAATATCAAGCGCCATATTCTTCTCTGTCCTGCCGGTTCCGCACACGCCCCGGAACCGATTCAATCTGCCCTGTCACCAAATCCCCGCCCTTGCCCGCAAGCGAACGGAGACGTTCGGGGTGCAGCGTCAATGTCACGCATGTCCCCTGTCCCGCCGGGTTGTCGCAAAAATCGAGTTCGCCATAATGTTGTTCGACGATCTTTTTCACGATCGCGAGGCCCAGCCCGGTTCCGCCTTGCCGAGTGGTCATATAGGGCTCCGCAATCGCGTCGCGCGCTTCGGGCAGGCCGATTCCATCGTCGCTGATACGGAGGACGATCGCATCCCGCGCACTGATGTCGAGCTCGGCGCGAATATGGCCGATCGGCGGGGTATCGGAATTGCCGGGCCGTTCCTCGATGGCTTCCACGGCATTCTTGACGATGTTGGTCAGCGCTTGTGACAGGAGCCGGCGATCGCAAACGAGTGGCTCGATCTCGTTCGGCGTCTTCACGCTGAATGCGATGTCGGGCTTCGCGACCTCGAACAGAAAAACCGCCTGACGCAGGATATCGCGAATGTCCTCGACGCCGAACGTCGGCTTCGGCATCCGCGCGAAGCTGGAGAATTCGTCGACCATCCGGCGCATGTCATGCACCTGCCGGATGATCGTGTCGGTCAGGCGACGGAAAGTCGTCTCGTCGCCTTCCACCTTGCTGCCGAAACGGCGCTGCAAACGCTCGGCCGCGAGCTGGATCGGCGTCAGCGGATTCTTGATCTCGTGCGCAATGCGGCGCGCGACATCGGACCAGGCGGCACGCCGCTGATCGAGCAATTGCTGGGTTATATCCTCGAAACTCAGCACAAAGCCGTCGCCTTGCGCCACGGCTTTGGCCGCGAGCGTCGCCGGCTCCGCGTCACGCCGCGCAAGCTGGACGATTCCTTC
Organism: Sphingopyxis sp. BSN-002; assembly: GCF_022024275.1. NCBI lineage: Bacteria > Pseudomonadati > Pseudomonadota > Alphaproteobacteria > Sphingomonadales > Sphingopyxidaceae > Sphingopyxis > Sphingopyxis sp. BSN-002. Next base: position 253,809 of record NZ_CP091804.1, on the reverse strand, counting down.
ACGCTCCTCGCCGCTCAGCAGGCGCGAGAGTTCGGGCGCAACATTCGCAAGCGGCTGTCCGGTCAGGTCTCCCGCGCTCTGGCCCATCAGTCGCTCGGCGGCCGAATTGGCGAGCAGGATATTATGATCGACATCGACCGACACGACCGCCGAGGTCACGCCGCTGAGGACTGCCTCGATGAAGCTGCGGCGGGCATCCAGCGCGCTCGTCTGCCCTTCGATCTGCTCGGTCATCCGGTTGAAAGCGCGCGTCAGCACTGCAATCTCGTCATCGCGTTTCGGCGGCGTCACGCGAACAGACAGGTCCCCGCCCGCAGCGGTGCGCGTTGCTCCGATCAGCGTGCCAAGGGGGCGCACGATCCGGTCGGCCACGACGATTGCGGCGATCACGGCCATCGCAAGGAGAAGCAGCGAGCCCAGATAGAGCGCGCCATTGAACTGCAACTGCAACTGCTGGGACCGTTCGAACAGCGCATTATAGTCGGCAAGAACACTGCGCGCGCGGTTGAACTGCTCCAGACCGAGGATATTGGCGTCGCGCGATGCATAGACATAGACATTCGGCCTGCCGGGAAGCTGCGTCGCGGCCTCGATCCGGTCCGATTTCTGCAGGACGACGACCGCCTCGCCCCCCTTTATTTTCGCGACCGTCTCGGGCGAAATACGTGCGTCGGCGGCGCGATTGTCGGGATCGACCATCACCGGGGTACGCGCGATGCCGTCGGCACCGATCTCGACGATCGCGGACTCGTTCAGCTCACGAAGCACGACCTGCTGACCATAGGCATTCTGGAAGGGTACGCTGTCGATCGGATAGCGCGTCAGATAGAAGCTGAGGTCCTTCGCCATCGCGACCGTGTTCAGGCTGACCGACTTCTGGCTATCCTCATAAAAGGCCTGCGCCATACTCGCGGCATTTTCGAACATGCCGCGCGAACGGTCCGAGTACCAGAAATTGACCCCGAACTGGAAAAGCAGCGACGCAAAGATCACGACCAGCAAGGTCGGGGCGGCCGCAATCAGCGAGAAGAGTGCGACCAGACGAACGTGAAGCCGCCCGCTGCTGCCGGTGATTGACCGGGCTGCGCGCGCACGGGCCACGCGGCTGCCGATCAGCACCATCAGGGCCATCGCGGGAACAAGATTGACGACCATGATCGCGGCGACCAGCGCCGGCGTCAACAATCGCTCGCTCTGCGCGTCCCCCGTCACGAAAATATAGGTCGCGATCGCGACGCTGATTATGATGGCAAGCGTGTAATATTCGGGAGCAGCAAAGCGCCAGAAGCTCGACCTCGCTTCCTCGCCATCCGAATCCGTATCGTGCGTTATAGGGGGCGGTTGCACCATTGTTGCCTCGATACGACAATCCTGTTGCCTAGAAAACACACAATCGTGCGAAGCACGGCAGATGCCCCGAATCAGGGGGTCGCATGAAGAATCCCCGATCTCATGGATGTGCGGGATCGATATCGAGCTGGCCGAGACGCTTGCGCAATGTGTTGCGGTTAATCCCCAGTCGCCGCGCAGCCTCCAGCTGGTTCCCGCGAACCTCGCGGAGCGTGCGGCGCAGCAACGCAGCCTCGACAATCGCTTCGAGCTGCTCGTGAATCGCACCATCGTCTTCGGGGCCGCCGAGCTTTTCGCGGGCCCAGTCATCCACCGCGCGGGCGATCAGGTCGGCGGGCGCCGCGATGGACACCACTTCCCCGCTTTCCTGCAGCACCGATTCGACGTCGCGTACGGTCACGGTGGTATCTCGTGACAGAACGGCGAGCCGCTGCACGACATTGCCGAGCTCGCGAACATTTCCCGGCCAGTCGTGGCGTTCAAGCAACTGCATCGCGGGGGGAGCGAACTGGCGGTCGGGAAGCCCCGAATGACGTCCCGCATCGACGAAGTGCCGAACCAGCGCCGCGATATCGCTGCGCCGATCACGAAGCGGCGGCAAGGTTACCGGGATGACGTTGAGCCGGTAGAAGAGATCCTCGCGAAACCGTCCGTCGGCTACCAGCGTCCGCATGTCACGGTGCGTCGCGGCTACGACCCTGACATCGGCCCGGAGAGCATGACTGCCGCCAACCGTCGAATATTCATTGCTCTGGAGCACGCGGAGCAAGCGCGTCTGGGCTTCGAGCGGCATATCGCCGATCTCGTCCAGAAACAGCGTTCCGCCGGCGGCCTGCTCGAAACGGCCGGCGTTGCGGCTATGCGCGCCGGTGAAGGCCCCCTTTTCGTGGCCGAACAGTTCGGCCTCGATAAGTTCGCGCGGAATGGCCGCCATGTTGATCGCGACGAACGGCCCGCTCCGTCGCAACCCGGTTGCGTGGATGGCCCTTGCGACGACTTCCTTGCCGGTTCCCGACTCACCCAGGATCAGCACCGCGAGATCGTTTGTCGCAAGACGGGCGATCGTCCGGTAGACTGCCTGCATCGCCGGCGCGCGGCCGACGAGGCCGTGGCTGTCCGCCTGCCCGGCGTCGACCTTCGCCGCAGGCTGGTTGGCTCGCTCGAGCGCGGCACGAACGCTTGCGGTCAGCTCTTCGAGATCGAACGGCTTGGGCAGATAATCATAGCTGCCGATTCCCGTCGCGCGCACCGCTGTGTCGAGCGTGTTCTGTGCCGAAAGAACGATCACCGGGGTTTGCGGATCGACGCCCGCACCGGGCAGGGAATCGATGCCGTCGCCGTCGGGCAGGACGACATCGGTGATGATCAGGTCGGGACGATTGTCGGCAAGCCACGCGTTGCGTTCGCCGACGCTGCCGACCGAGGCGAAGGTTCCGCATTCGCCGGTCAGCGTCTCGCGGATGATCAGGGCGATCGCCGGATCGTCCTCGACGAGCAGGATCGTCTTGCCGTTCATTCGTGGCGGCCCTTCTTGGGAACGGCGGGAAGATGGACGCGGAAGCGGGTCCATTCGCCATCGCGCATATGTTGTGCGGTGCCGCCCATGTCGCGCGCGAGCTTGGCGACAAGAGCAAGGCCCAGCCCCCTGCCCTCGCGCTTCGTGGTAACGAACGGATCGAACAGGTCCCCGCGAATGTCGGCGGGAACGCCGGGGCCATTGTCGCTGACGCTGACCTCGATGGGCAGCGGGATACGACCGCGGCCGTCATCATTGTCGATCGAGAGGCCGTGACGATAGGCGGTCGCGATCCGCACGACGCCGTCATCGCGTCCGCCAAGCGCCTCGCAACCATTTGTAATCAGGTTCAGAAGTATCTGGACCACGGCATCGTGATTGCCGTGCACCATCGGCAAGGAAGGGTCGAAATCTTCGGAAAAGCGGACACCGGAAAACTGTCGCGCCCGCGCGGTTTCCATTGCCTGATGGATCGGCTGGTACAGATTGATCGGTGCGCATGCGATCGGTTGCCCGCGCGAGAAATGCTCCATCTGGTCGATCAGGGTCGTGATCCGGTCGACCTCTGCGCAGATCAGCGTCGTAAATCGCTCGCCGCTCGAGTCGGTCTTGCGCGCCAGCAATTGCGCCGCGCCCTTGATACCGGCGAGCGGATTCTTGATCTCGTGCGCGAGCATCGAGGCTGCGGCGCCGGCGGCGCGCCCGGACCTCCCTATCGCTCCTCCCATCAGTTCCGCATCGCTTTGCGATGGGACCAGCGTCAGAATCCGGTGACCACTGCGACCATAGGGGACCAGCTGCATGTCGACGAAGGCGGAGGAGCGCCCGCCGATCGAAATCTCGGCGCGATGCGCGAAGAGGGCGGAGGTCGCCGGGTCGTTCATGCGCTGGCGATAGCCCCGGTCCATTCCGATCACGTCGTACACGACGCGCCCGACCATCGCGGCGCGACCGATATTGCATAGCTGTTCGGCAGCGGCGTTGACGAAGAGGATCACCCCGCCCTTGTCGATCAACAGCGTGGCAATTGGGTGCGACTGGATAATCTCGTCATGGTCGAACGTCGGGATACTCGACGTCAGCGCACTCACGCAGCGGCCTTGCTCAGATACGGCCCGTAGAATTGCTCAAGCGCGTCGAGCACGCCCTTGCTGTCGGGAATCTGGTTGACCTTGTTGCGGAACTCGGCCGAACCATGGAGCCCCTTGACGTACCAGCCGAGATGCTTGCGCGCCATGTTGACGCCGGTCATCTCGCCATAATGGTCGATCATCGCACGATAATGCGATGTAATGACGTCATATTGCTCGTCGAGGCCGGGGTCGGGCCGCTCGGCCTCGCCGCGCAGCGCCGCCATGACCTGTCCGAGCAGCCAGGGACGGCCGTAGGCACCGCGGCCGATCATCACCCCGTCGGCTCCGCTCTGCGCAAGCGCGGTCTTCGCGTCGTCGGCGGAGCAGATATCGCCGTTGACGATGACGGGAATCGACACCGCGTCCTTGACCGAGCGGACGAACGCCCAGTCGGCTTCGCCACGATACATCTGGTTGCGCGTGCGACCATGGACCGTAACCAGCTTCGCGCCCAGATCCTCGGCGATATGCGCAAGTTCGGGCGCATTGAGACTGTCGTGACACCAGCCCATACGCATCTTGACAGTCACCGGGACCGACACCGCCTTGACGCAGGAGTCGATCAGCGCGGCGGCGAGCTTCAGGTCGCGCATCAGCGCCGAGCCCGCATCGCCGTTCGTGACCTTGCGCACCGGGCAGCCCATATTGATGTCGATAATCGCCGCGCCGCGGTCCTCGTTGAGCTTCGCCGCCTCACCCATTTCGTAAGGGGTACAGCCCACCAGCTGCATCGACACCGGCTCCTCCACCGGATCCCACGCCGCCTTCTGGATCGACTGGCGCGTCTCGCGGATCGCAGCCTGGCTGGCGATCATCTCGGTAACGTTGAGCCCCGAGCCATAGTAGCGGACAAGCTTGCGGAACGGCAGGTCAGAGACACCCGTCATCGGCGCGAGGATCACAGGATCCTCGATAGTGATATTGCCGATCTGGATGGGCCGGAGGGGCGCCATGGCGGGGAGCTTTCGTCGAAATTGCCTAAATTTTGAGCAGCCCCCTACACGCTAAGCCGCTTTTCCGCAAGGCGCGGCTACGCTAACCGGCCATCACATGAACGAGTCTGCCCCTTCTCCTGCCCGGCCCGTTGCAGTGATCCTGCTCGCGGGAGGCATCGGCACACGCGCCGGTTTCGGCCAGCCGAAGCAGCTCGAGCTCTTGGGCAACAAGCCGGTGCTACGCTGGAGCCTCGACGCCTTTGCAGCCCATCCGGCGGTTTCGGTCGGGGTGCTGGTCGCCAGCGATGACGTCATGGCCGCCATCCCCGCATTGCCCGAAGGGTGGACGCTTGCCGCGCCCGGGGCCGAGCGGCAGCAATCGGTCGCCAGCGCCCTCGCTGCGCTTGCCGGCTGGAGCGACGACGCGCTTTTGCTGGTCCACGATGCTGCCCGCCCAGGCGTTACCGCGGAAATCGTCGATCGCCTGCTTGCGGCGCTGCAGACCGCGGAGGCTGCCATTCCCACGCTGCCGGTTCCCGATACGCTCGTCGAGCAGGCACACAATCAAGCCGGTGACGTGGTTGATCGCAACGTTCTGGCAAGGGTACAGACGCCGCAAGCTTTCCGCTTGGGCGTTTTGCGATCCGCGCATGCCGAAGCGCTCGAGGCGACGGCGACCGATGACGCACAACTCGTCCGCAGGCTGGGCGTCGGCGTGGCAGCTGTGCCCGGCGACGCACGGCTGCACAAACTGACATATGCCGAGGATATGGCAATCCTTTCGGGCCTTCTGGGAACAGCAACGATGCGAACCGCTGTCGGCATGGGTTATGACGTTCACCGCCTCGTCCCGGACAAGCCGCTGTGGATAGGCGGCATGGAAATCGCGCATAGTCATGGCCTTGAGGGTCATAGCGATGCAGACGTCGCGCTTCACGCCATCACCGACGCCATTCTCGGCGCCTTGGCCGATGGCGACATCGGCGATCATTTTCCGCCGAGCGATCCCCGGTGGCGGGGCGCCGCCTCGTACCGCTTCCTCGCCTTCGCCGGCGAACGCGTGGGTGCACGCGGCGGCCGCATCGACCACATCGACCTCACGGTCATCGCGGAAGCACCGAAAATCGGCCCTCACCGTCCGGCGATCCGTGCGCGTATCGCCGAAATCCTTGCGATCCCGGTCGGAAGTGTAAGCGTGAAGGCGACAACGACCGAGCGGCTCGGCTTTACGGGTCGCCGCGAAGGGATTGCGGCGCAGGCGGTGGCGACGCTGTCGCTCCCGGTCGATCCACGCTAGAGCGAACCCGGGCAAAACAAAGGGGGCCTTATGAAACGAATTGTGACGAGTATTGCTGCGGCGATAGCCCTGACGGGAACATCTGCACGCGCTGCGACCGAAACCTGCGTCACCCCGGCCGAGATGAACGGGCTGGTGACCTATTTCCTTCCGCAAGTGATCAACAAGGTCGTCGACACGTGCAGTGCCCACCTTCCCGCGAGCAGCTATCTGCGTACCGCCTTCGGCGCGCGCGCCGATGAATTGAGAAAAGATGCCGATGCTGCGTGGCCGCAAGCGCGGACGGCCTTTATCAAGATCGGCGGCGGCAAGAATCCGAAGGATGTCGCCATGATGAAGGATTTGCCCGATGAGGCACTTCGTCCGATCGTCGAAGTGGGGCTGGCTGACGCGCTGGGGCTCGATCTCAAACCGGGCAGCTGCGCCGATGTCAACGATATCGGCGAAGCGCTCGCGCCGCTGAGCAATGGACAGATGGTTCACCTGATAGCGGTGGCACTGACGACGGCTGCCCGCGGGGACAAGGATATGGCAAGCTGCCCGCGCGATACATCGGCATCATGATGACATCGCGGGAGATATACGTGCGTTACAAGGGCATTCCCCATGTCTGAATCCTCGACCGCCGCATCGCGACAGGCCGCGCGCGACACCCTCGCGCAAGAGGTGCTGGAGAAGAATCGGACAGCGCGGAGGCGCATCGCCGTCGCCGAAAGCTGCACCGGCGGAATGGTCTCGGTCGCGCTGACCGATATTCCCGGCAGTTCGGATGTCTTCTCGGCGGGGTTCATCACCTATTCGGGGCACGCCAAGCGGTCGCAGCTCGACGTGAGCAGCGAGATACTCGAAACCTTCGGCGAAGTATCGCTCGCGACCGCATGGGCGATGGCAGCGGGAGCGCTCGCGAACAGCGACGCCGATGTCGCCGTTGCAATTACCGGCATAGCCGGACCGGGCGGCGGGTCGGAGAAGAAGCCGGTCGGCCATGTCGTCTTCGCCCGCGCGCTTCGCGGACAGGATCCCGACGATTACTTCACCCAGCGCGTGCAGTTCGGCTCGAAGGACCGTACCATGATCCGGCACGCGGCGACCCTGTTCGCGCTGGACCTGCTTCAGCCCGACCGGGATTCGTTACGGCCGTCCGAGGATATAGCGCTGCCGGCCTGATGCCGACGCCGGAGATGTGAAATGGCGAAGATCGTTTTCGGAATGAACCTCTCGCTCGACGGCTATGTCGATTTCGACCGGTTTGGCCCCGATCAGGCGCTGTTTCAACACTGGACCCGGCATGTCGAGGAAATCTCCGGCAGCGTATACGGCCGGCGCATGTACGAAATCATGCGCTATTGGGATCAGGACGATCCCGAATGGGATGCGGACCGGCATGCTTTTGCAGCTGCCTGGCGGCGGCAGCCGAAATGGGTGGCTTCACGCTCGCTGGAATCCGTCAGCCCGAACGCGACGCTCGTCCGGGACAATGTCGTGGACACAGTCCGGGACCTGAAAGCCCGGCTCTCCGGAGAGATTGCCGTTTCCGGCCCCGAGCTGGCGCAAGGCCTGACCGGTGCGGGACTCGTCGACGAGTATCGGCTCTATCTTCATCCCGTCGTGCTGGGCGGCGGCACCCCCTTCTTCGCCGGGCCGCGGCCACCGCTGCACCTTGTGGCCACCGACCGTATCGGCGACGAGGTGATCAGGCTGACCTATGTTCCGGTTGCGGGAGCAGGTGTCGACCTCCCGTAGAGCTCGCCCGCACGGGCTTCGAACGCGGCTATCATCTTGCGGAGCGCCTTGTCGAACATCTGCCCGGCCAGCGTCTCGAACACCCGGCTGCGGAACGAGAAGTCGACCATGAAATCGACGCGGCAACCGCCGCTTTCGAGCGGCGCGAAGTGCCATTCATTCTCGAGATGCTTCATCGGACCGTCGATATAGCTAACCGTCACGAGGCGCGACCGTTCCTTGTGGACGCGGCACGAGAAGCTTTCGCGCAGCCCCTTGAAGCCGACGATCATGTCGGCGACCGCTTCATTCTCGCTGTCGCTGCGGACGCGGAGCGCGATCACCCACGGCAGGAATTCAGGATAGCGCGCGATGTCGGTGACCAGCGCGAACATCTGTTCGGCGCTGTACGGCAGCTCGCGCGTCTCGTGGTGCCTCGGCAATCAGCCCGCCTTGATGCGCGCGAGCTGTTCTTCGCGCGCCGCGCGCATCCGCTCGAAATCGTCGCCGGCATGGTAGCTGGAGCGCGTCAGCGGCGACGAGGCGACCTGCAGGAAGCCCTTGGCGCGCGCGATCTGCGCATAGGCGTCGAACGCCTGCGGGGTGACGAAATCGATCACCTTCGCATGCTTCGGCGTCGGCTGGAGATACTGGCCCATCGTCATGAAATCGATGTCGGCGCTGCGCATGTCGTCCATCACCTGATGGACCTCCATCCGTTCTTCGCCGAGACCAAGCATGATGCCCGACTTGGTGAAGATCGACGGATCGCGGCGCTTGACGCTTTCGAGCAGGCGGAGCGACGCATAATAGCGCGCGCCCGGGCGGATCGTCGGATAGAGCCGCGGAACGGTCTCGAGATTGTGGTTATAGACGTCGGGCCGCGCGTCGACGATCGCCGCGACCGCGCTTTCGGGCTTGTTGCGAAAATCAGGAGTCAGGATCTCGATCGTCGTCTGCGGCGTTTCGCGGCGCAGCGCCTGGATCACCTTCACGAACTGGCTCGCACCGCCGTCGGGCAGATCGTCGCGGTCGACCGAGGTGATGACGATATGCGTCAGCCCCATCTTCGCCGCCGCCGCGGCCGTATGCTCGGGCTCGAGCAGGTCGACGGGGCGCGGCATGCCGGTCTTGACGTTGCAGAAGGCGCAGGCGCGCGTGCAGGTGTCGCCGAGGATCATCACCGTCGCATGCTTCTTGGTCCAGCATTCGCCGATGTTCGGGCACGCCGCCTCCTCGCACACGGTGTGCAGGTTGAGGTCGCGCATCAGCCGTTTCGTCTCGGCATAGCCGGGGCTGGTGGGCGCCTTGACGCGGATCCAGTCGGGTTTGCGGGGGCGGAGCGGCTGTGCGGGTGCGTTCATGTCGCCCACATAGTCGCGACCGCGCCTCTTCTCAACCTCTCTACCTATGCTAAGGCGCACTCATGACTCGCTTTGCAGATATGATCGATGGCTACCGGCGTTTCCGTAACGGCGGTTGGGCGGAACAACGCGAACGCTGGGAACAGCTTGCCGAGGGGCAATCGCCGAAGGTGATGGTCATCGCCTGCTCCGACAGCCGGTCCGAACCCTCGCAGATCTTCGACACCAATCCCGGCGAGATTTTCGTCGTGCGCAACGTCGCCGCGCTGGTGCCGCCGTTCGAGACGACTCCCGGCCGCCACGGCGTCTCAGCCGCGCTGGAATTCGCCGTCCAGTTCCTGAAGGTCGAGGAAATCGTCGTCATGGGGCACGGGCTTTGTGGCGGCTGCCACGCGGCGCTTCACAAGTCGATGGAGGGCGCCGAGCCCGGTCGCGGTGGCTTCATCGCCGACTGGATCGCGATGCTCGACGAGGCAAGCGCGGATGTCCGGGCCAGCCACCCCGACATCGACAACCGCGAGGCGGGACGCGCGATGGAAATGGCAGCTGTGCGCGTGAGCATAGACAATCTGCGCACCTTCCCCTGTATTCAGGAGAAGGAAAAGCGCGGCACGCTGAAACTTCGCGGCGCCTTCTTCGCGATTACCGACGGGGTGCTGCACATCATGGACGACGCGACGGGAGAGTTTGCACCGGCCTGACCGGCCGAACAGGGAGAACGGGCATGAGCAAGAATGCGATGTGGCTGACGATCATTTTCGCAGCCGCGATCTTCGGGGCGTTTCTGGGACCGTCGCTCGGCAGCCTGCTCGGCGAGACGACGATGCTGATCCTCGCGCCGCTGTTCCTGATCGGAGTCGTCGCCTTCTGCATCTGGGCGCTGTCGAGCAACAAGAGCGGCAAGAAGGCCGATACCGCGACGCTCGCCGAGGCCCGCACGATGAAGGCGCCAGAGGGCAAGGGCCGCATCTATGTCACCCGCCGCGGCTTCGTCGCCGCGCTGCAGGGTATGAACGTCACGCTCGACGGGACGGCGACCGGCCAGATCAAATCGGGTCAGATGCTGATGGCCGATGTCGAGCCCGGCTCGCACCGCATTCAGGTCGGGACCGCCAAGGCGAAACTCGCCAATGCGGCAGAAATCGACGTCGATATCGGCGCCGGCGGCGTCGTGGTGATCGACGCGATGATCGAGATGGGCGCGCTCAAGGGCAGCGTGAAGCTGACCCGGCTCGACGCAGCGAAGGCGCGCGAAAATGTCAACGCGACCGCGCTTATCCTTTGGGAAGTCGCGCCTGCCTGACGCCGGCGCGGGCGTTCAGGGAATTGCGTAAGTGACGTTCGCCTGACCGACCGGCTTGTCGGCATCGTCGGTCCAGATACGCACGTCCATCACCGCCAACCGCTTCCCGAGGCGCAGCATATGGGCGTCGGCGAAGACCGGGCCGGGGCGGCAGGGACGAAGGAACTGGTAGTTGAGCGCACTCGTCACCGCCATGGCGACGGGCCCGATATGCGCGAGGACCAGCGCATAGGCCGCCATATCGGCGAAGCCCATCTGCGTCGGGCCCGAGATCAGCCCGCCTGGACGCAGCGCCTGTTCATTGGGGTCGATCCGCGCCTGAATATGCCCGGGAACCGCGGACACGACATGCCCGCGCGAGCCCGGCTTCGAATGCGGGAAAGCCTCCGCCATGAAGGCGTTCAGCGCGTCCGCATCCATGCGGATCGCGCCCGACGATATCGGCGGCGCCTCCCCCGCCATTCTTAGCGCGTCAGTTTCTTGTAGCTGGTCGCATGCGGACGCGTCGCCTCGTCGCCGAGGCGGCGGATCTTGTCCTCTTCATAGGCTTCGAAGTTCCCTTCGAACCATTCGACGTGGCTGTCGCCCTCGAACGCCAGGATATGCGTCGCAAGGCGATCGAGGAAGAAGCGGTCGTGGCTGATGACCACGGCGCAGCCGGCGAAATTCTCGAGCGCTTCTTCGAGCGCCGCGAGGGTTTCGGTGTCGAGGTCGTTGGTCGGTTCGTCGAGCAGGAGGACGTTGCCACCCTCCTTGAGCATCTTGGCCAGATGGACGCGGTTGCGTTCACCGCCCGAGAGCAGGCCGACCTTCTTCTGCTGGTCGACGCCCTTGAAGTTGAAGGCGCCGACATAGGCGCGCGTCTGCATCTCGTGCTTGCCGATGTTCATCAACTCGTGGCCGCCCGAGATTTCCTGCCAGACATTGTTGTCGGGCTTCAGGTCGTCGCGGCTCTGGTCGACGAAGCCGAGGCGCACCGTGTCACCGATGGTGACGGTGCCGCTGTCGGGCGTTTCCTGACCGGTGATCAGCTTGAACAGGGTCGATTTACCCGCGCCGTTCGGCCCGATGACGCCGACAATGCCGCCCGGCGGCAGCGTGAAGGACAGGTCCTCGAACAGCAGCTTGTCGCCATAGGCCTTCGAGATGCCGGCAACTTCGATTACCTTGCCGCCGAGGCGTTCGGGGATCTGGATGACGATCTGCGCCTTGCCGGGGGTGCGCTTTTCCTGCGCCTCGACGAGCTGGTCGAAGCTCTTGATACGCGCCTTCGACTTGGCCTGACGCGCTTTCGGCGACTGCCGGATCCACTCGAGTTCGTCCTTGATTGCCTTCTGGCGCCCCTGATCTTCGCGCGCTTCCTGCTCGAGGCGCTTGCCCTTCTTGTCGAGGTAGGTCGAATAATTGCCCTCGTAAACGAAGTAGCGGCCGCGATCGAGTTCGAGGATCCAGTTCACGACATTGTCGAGGAAGTAGCGATCGTGGGTGACGAGGATCACGTTGCCCGGATAGTCGACGAGATGCTTTTCGAGCCAGGCGACGCTTTCGGCGTCGAGGTGGTTGGTCGGCTCGTCGAGCAGCAGGATCGAGGGCTTTTCGAGCAACAGGCGGGTGAGCGCGATGCGGCGCTTTTCACCGCCCGACAGATTCTCGACGCTCCAGTCGCCCGGCGGGCAGCGGAGCGCTTCCATCGCGATTTCGAGCTGGTTGTCGAGCGTCCAGCCGTCGATCGCGTCGATCTTTTCCTGAAGCGTACCCATTTCCTCCATGAGCGCGTCGAAATCGGCGTCTTCGGGCGGATCGGCCATCAGCGTGCTGATCTCGTTGAAGCGGTCCATCATGTCAGCGACGCCGCGGACGCCGTCCATGACGTTTTCCTTGACTGTCTTGGTCGGGTCGAGTTGCGGCTCCTGCGCCAGATAGCCGACGCTGATCCCCTCGCCCGGCCACGCTTCGCCGCTGAATTCCTTGTCGATGCCGGCCATGATCTTCATCAGGGTCGACTTGCCGGTGCCGTTCGGGCCGACGATGCCGATCTTGGCATCGGGGTAGAATTGCAGGCTGAGATTGTTGAGCGTCGGCTTTTGCGCGCCGGGATAGGTCTTGGTCAGACCCTTCATCACGAAACTGTACTGGGCGGCCATGGATATGCTCCGGTAAAGGCTGGGCCGCGGTCGAGCGGCCGGGAGAGTTGGGCGCCGGTTAGCGAATGGGCGCGGAATTGGCAATCGGCGCTTGCGCCTGCGAGGCGCGTCGTTACGAAAGCGGCATGACAATCCCCCTCACCTCGACCCGCCTTGCCGCGATCGCCGCCCTTCTCCTCTCTTCCGCCGCATCTGCCCAACCGGCGCAAAGCGCAGCTGAACTGGCGCAGCAAGGCGATGATCCCGCATGGGCGATCACCCGCGACCTGACGACCGAGATCGGCCCGCGCATGGCGGGAACCGACGCCGAAGCCGCCGCACGCCGCTGGGCCACGCGGCGGCTCCAGGCCATGGGCTTTGCCAATGTCCGTGAGGAAGCGTTCGATATGCCCGTGTGGGTGCGTGGCGCCGAAGAGGCGTGGCTGACCGGCCCGTTCCTGCCGCAGAAGCTCGCGATCACCGCCCTCGGCAACAGCGCATCGACGGGCGCCAGCGGCATTGAAGGCGAAATCGCCTATTTCGGGAGCTTCGACGCGCTCGCCGCCGCACCCGACGCGTCGGTGAAGGGCAAGATCGTCTTCATCGACCATCAGATGAAGCCGGCGCAGGACGGCAGCGGTTATGGCTATTACGGACGCGGCCGGTTCACCGGACCCAATGTCGCGGCCAAAAAGGGAGCTATCGCGATCGTGATCCGGTCGATCGGTACCGACAGCCACCGGAACCCGCACACCGGCGTCACCAATTTCGATGCCGGCGTGACGCCGATCCCGGCAGGCGCCATTTCCAACCCCGACGCCGACCAGCTGGTCCGGCAATGGCGGCGTCCGCAGCCGGTGCGCACCGATGCAGCGACGCGGCTCAGGATGAAGCTGATACTGACCCCGCAGAATCTCGGCATCCGCAAGTCGGGCAACGTCATTGCCGAAGTGCCGGGCAGCGAACCAGCCGCCAGCCCGGTCATCATTGCCTGTCATCTCGACAGCTGGGACCTCGGCACCGGCGCCATCGACGATGCAGCGGGCTGCGGAATTATCACCGCAGCGGCAAAGCATGTCATGAGCGCCGGCCAGCCGCGCCGCACGATCCGCATCCTGTGGGCCGGGGCCGAAGAAGTCGGCGTGTTCGGCGGCAAGGCCTATTTCGACGCGCACGGCAAGGAAAAGCACGCGGTCGCGCTCGAATCCGATTTCGGGGCCGATCGCGTCTGGCGCGTCGACTTCAAGCTTCCCGACGGCGCAAAGAGCCTCGCGGACCGGATTGCCGCCGCGGTGATGCCCTTCGGGGTCGTGCGCGGCAAACAGCCGGCGGACGGCGGCGCCGATGTCGGAGCCCTGATTCAGGCCGGCGTTCCGGCAATCGATCTGGCGCAGGATGGGACACGCTATTTCGACATCCACCACACGCCCGACGACACGCTCGACAAGATCGACCCGGCACAATTGCGACAGAATGTGACGGTTTGGGCCGCGACTCTGGCGATTCTGGCCAACAGCAGCGATAGCGAACTTCCGTAGTATGACGGAGAAATGACAGATTCCCGCCCGCGGCGGGCATCTCAATTATTTTTGTTGACGATTCATGCGGAACGGCTAAATCCCGCCGCTCGCGGTACGGGAAGTTTTCCCGGACGCGGAAAGGCATTTTAGGGAGCCCACACATCATGAAGAAGTTTGCTGCTATCGCCGTTGCTGCCAGCATGTTCGCCCTCGCCGCTTGCGGTGAAAAGGCTGCTGAAGAAGCCACCACCGACGCCCCGGCCGCTGAAGCGGTTGCGGAAGAAGGCGCCGACGCCGCCGCTGCTGGCGCCGACGCCGCTGCCGCTGGTGCCGACGCTGCCGCTGCTGGCGCCGAAGCTGCTGCTCCGGCCGCTGACGCCGCTGCTGCTCCGGCCGCTGACGCCAAGGCTGCTCCGGCTGCCGACGCCAAGGCTGCTGCTCCGGCTGAAGAAAAGAAGTAAGTCGCAGCCCTTCGGGGCAATGACTGAAACGAGAAACGGGCGGTCTTCCTTCGGGAAGGCCGCCTTTTTCTTTGCCCGGTTTCCGGCCGGGCTTCGGTATCTGTCCGACATCCGCTTTTGCTGCAGAGCAGCCCGGTAAGGCTAGTTCAGCTGGCCCTGCAGGCTGATCGTGAAACTGGTGGGTGAGCCCGTGGATCCCGCCATCGCGCCCTGCGGACGCAGGCAGACATATTTCACCGCCGGATCATAGGCGGCAACGGGCGTGTAGGTGCAGGCGGCGAAGGTTGCGGGCTTGGTCGCCGAGTTCGAATAACGGATGTCGCTCGCGCTGCTGAAAGTCAGTCCGCTCGTCGGTGAACCCTGGGTGAAGATCGGTGCCGCCGCGCTTCCGATGGTGATCTGCAGCGGCAGCGTGTCGACGATCAGGAGCGTGTTGTTGTCGACGGCGGCAGGCCCGCTGTTCTGGACCTGGAAGCTGTAACGGACGATCGCGCCGGGAATGGCCTTCGGGTTTGTCGTTCCGTTTACCGGATCCGACACCAGCACCGACGTCTTCGCCATCGCCAGCGTCGCGTTCGATGCGCGCTTGGTATTGGTGATGATGCAGCTGATGATGTCGCCCATTTGCGGAGTTACCGCGCCGCCGACCGTTGCCGGAAGCACGGTCGAGGATGCGGCAGCGTTCGTGCAAACGAGCGCCGACGTATACTGCCCGAGGTTCGTCGTACCGCTGGCGGACTCGCCCAAAGAATAGACTGTGCCGGCCGTGACCTGTGTTTGCGGCGTCGCGGCGTTGGTGACCGTCGTTCCGGCACCCGTCGTGGTCGTGGTTGCGACGACGGTGGCACCCTGATTGATGTTCATCACGAACTGGTCGCCCGTGAACTGGCGTCCGCCGGTACCAAGGGCTTTGGTGAGCGTGAGGTGCGGAAAAGGCGTCTCGGTAAAGGTGCATTGCACGGCGTCGCCGAACTTCAGCGTACCGAAGCTGTACGACGTGGTCGTCACGTTGGTCGGCATTACCGTGGTAGAGCCCGACGTGCTGTTCGTACAGGTCAGCACCGAACGATATTTGGCGAGCGCGCTACTGCTGCCACTCGCCATCGTCTGGTTGAGCGTGATGGGGATCGCGGCGGTGGACGACAATGCCGCGGCGGTGAACGGCCCGAGGCCCGTCCCGCTCGATGTACCCGACGCAAGCGCCGCGCCGCCGCTGGTTGCGTTGATCGAAAAGGTAAACTGATCGGCGGCGTTAACGCGAGCGCCCGAAATCTGGGTATTGAGGCGGATCGAGGCGAAGCGGACGGCGAACATCGTTCCCTGCAGGCCCCCGCCAACGAGCGTCGTCGTCACTTGCGTTGGCGAGACCGAACCGACGATATACGCGCCGACGTTGCCGTCGGCGCCCGCCACGCTGAAAGTGCTCGTCCCGGCATCCGACGCGGACGGATAGGTCGATCCGCTGATCGGTCCGGCCGTATCCAGAAGCTGCCAATTACCGCCGTTGGTCTGGAACGATAGGGATTCCCCACCGTTCGAGGATTCGCCGTCTGCGCCGACGAACATGTAGGAGCTGACCGTTCCCGTTGACGGCGGCGCCAGGCTGATCGCGCTGATCTGCACGGTCGTCGTGCCCGCGGCCGTCTGATAGAGGATCGGACGCCCCGCGATGCCGAGGAAGGCGGTGTTGCCAACCGCCGATCCCGTCCACGACGGGGAGGTCGCAGACGTCGCCGCCGCGCCGGACACGCGCATCGTGAATGTCATGATCGTGCCATCGGGCAAGGTGAACGAAAAATTCTGCCCGCCTGCGGTGCGCGCGGTTGCGTCATTGTAGGTACTGAGGTCGAGCCAGCAATAGGTCTGCCAGTCTGCAGGCCCTGTCGCTCCCTGCGACGTCGCATAATAGCAGGGCGCCGCCATTGCCGGCGCTGCCGCGCACAGCGCGGCAAGCAGCGCACCCAGCGCCGCAATCAGCCTGCTCAGTCTGATGCCCACCCGTTTCAACATTCTGGTCCTTGCAGAGGGCCATAGCCGGAAATACTTAGGGCGGCGTTAAGACTGTTTCACGCGTCGGACGCCCGGCGCTCGCTTCATTACCGAATGATCACCCGCACGCCACATATTGCCAAGGTTCACCATGACATTCTGCGTTCCTGACCGTTGGGGTCACAGGAGAAATGTCATGAACAGACTTGCTCTCGCATTCGCCGTCGCTGCGTTCGCCTTGCCTGCGGCAGCACAGGCCGCGCCGTGTCGCGACACGCATGGCCACTTCGTGAAGTGCACGCAGACGACCCCTGCCAAAGCTCCGGCACGCGCGACGGTGGCAACCCGCGCTGCCGCGAAGCCCGCTGCATCTGCGCACAAGACGGCAGCCGCCGGCGCCGCGCGGTGCCGGAACGCGAAGGGCCAGTTCGCAAAATGCGGCACGGCAGGCGCGAGGCCGATCTAGGCCTGACATCGACAACGCGCCCCACCCTTGCGGTGGGGCCGTTCGATCATGAAGGAGATGGTCGGGGAGACAGGATTCGAACCTGCGACATCTTGCTCCCAAAGCAAGCGCGCTACCGGGCTGCGCCACTCCCCGCGCCGCAGAGGCCCTTAGGTTTCTGGCTGGCAAAGGGCAAGCGCAATCCGGTGTTCGCGGCAATTACTGGCGGAACGGAGCAAGAACCGGACATCGGACTCCCGGAATAGTCCCGGAGGATGTTCGCACGGCGTTCTACGCGAAACGAGCCGGAATGAGGCGGCAACCTCACCCGGCTCTGATCAAGACGCGAAGGAGCCGCACCATGACTGCGCCAGTCACTATTCCGATTCTGCCCTTTCTGGAAGGGCGTAAGGGTCAACTGATCCTAATGCGCTTCTGGTCCAAGGTCGATATGCGCGGTCCCGACGAATGCTGGGACTGGCAGGCCTCGTTGAATAAGGCGGGCTATGGCCGCTTCAAGATCGGCAGCTTCATCAACGTGACGGCGCATCGCGTTGCGCTGGTAGCCCATTCCCTCACCGATCCACCGGGTAAATTCGCGCTGCATAGCTGCGACCGTCCCGAGTGCGTAAATCCGCATCATCTGCGTTGGGGAACGGTGCAGGAGAACTCGGACGACATGAGGCGTCGGGGCCGTTCCAACAACGGCGAGCAAGAGGGCTTCCAGAACGGCGCTTGCAAGTTGACCGAGGATCAATTCGCTCTGGTCATCGCCGGCCTTCAAGGCGGTCTGAACAACAAGCAAATCGCCGAAGGGCTGCCAGTCGATCACGCGCTGGTGAGCCGCATTCGGCGTGGACGCTCATGGGCGAAGCAAGCTGCCGCGCTCGGATGGGTGCCGCAGGAGAAATACGCCTCCCTGACAACGCGCATCTCGCGCCCCACCCCGGAGACCCGCAATGCCTGACTATACTGAAAGGGAGGGTAAGGTGAACATGCCCGTCATCTCGCTTTGGCAGCCGTTCGCCTCGCTCATTTTCGAGTGGGACAAAGAGCGCGGCGATTTCGTCAAGGCTCATGAGACGCGCGGCTTTAAGCTGCCGGATCGTCTTATTGGTGAGCACGTCGGCATCCACGCGACCGCCAAGTTTCCCTCGCGTCGGTTCATATCGGCTGCGCTCAATGACCTCTGCTACGACCGTTTCGGCTGTGCCTATGACGTCAGCCTTCCGCAGGGCCAGATCATCGGCATAGTGCGCTTCGGGGAGCCGAAGCCGACCGAGGAACTGGCGCGCTGGCAACCCGCTGACGAGATCACCGCTGGCGACTGGACGCCGGGGCGATGGGCTTGGCCGATCGTCAGCGCGATCCGCCTTGCCGAGCTTATCACCGTTAAAGGCAAGCAGGGTTGGTGGAAGCATCCGATCCCGCTTCGCGATCCCAACTACAAGATCGCAAAAGCCCCTCCCGCCCCGGAGCAAATCCCATGACCACCCCTGACTCTACTGCACGCTCGGACTCTGCCTTGGGAGGGCATACGCCGGGATCCGTCGAAATTCTGCTCGCCAATCTCAATGACCGACAGCGCGCGTTTATCGTGAAGATGAAGCCCGTGCTGACTTCGCAGATCATCAGCGCGGCGGACTTCGAGGCCGTTGACCCTTGCATTGATCTGCACGGAGACGTTTGGCCGAAAACCTATTGGTTCGGCGGAATGCGCCTCTCATGGCCTGCGGGTCGAGCGCGGCGAACGTTCTGCTTCAACGAAGACGGCCTCGAAGTCCGCGCCGCCCTCTCCAAACCCACCCCACAGAACCATCTCCAACATAAAGGATAAGAGCGATGGCACGACGTGAATATCCGCTGCGGCTTCCATGCGCCCACAAAGGCTGCAAAGAGCAGTCAAATTGGGTTTACCCGACACGCCGCGACCTGATGGAGAGTTTTGAGCTTAAGCACTACTCCAACGGTCGCTGGCGGTGCATCCGGCACATAAACCCGGAGCAGGTCCTTTCGCTGTCGAACCTCGTCACGCGCGCGGAGGTGGTCTCCGAAGAAAAACACGGAAAGCTGTTTTTCGGAAGCTGGGGTTTTGTCTCCGGTCTGGGGTTCAAGGTGTTCGCAGACGACTTTCCGGCAGGGACGAAGCTCATTGTCAGGGCTGAAATCGTTCCGCTCGCCACCCCCAAGGATAATTCCCATGACTGACAAAACGCAGCTTTTGCCGGTGACGCCCGAACTGTTGCCGTGTCTCGTCGAAGGCTGTCAAAGCAAGCCGCGCGTGCAATGGCAGGGGGCACATATCGCTTTTGTCGAGTGCGAACTGTGCGAAGACACCGGCCCGCTAGGCTGGACCGAAGGGGAGGCTATCTCGGGGTGGAACGCCCGTCACCGCATATCCCACTCCCTCCCCGGAGACGTCGGGAAGGCTTTGGCTGACCCGAACGCCGTGCACGTCAACATGCTGCGAGGCGGCATAGCTCGCCCGTCCTTGGCCCAGATCATCCATATCTATGGCGAAGATGCGATCCGCGCCGCCCTCACCCCGACCACCCCGGAGAACGCCTCATGACCCGTCCTTCTGATAGTGAAGGACGGTGGATGCCGATTGAGACGGCGCCGCGAAACGGGACTGAGGTTCTTGTCTGCGTCACGCACAATCTTCCTGACTGCGACGCATGGGAAACCATCATGTGGGTCGACTGGCAGCGCGGGCCTTACATCTGGCCGATGTTCCACAACCGGATCGATATTCCGTTTCCTCCGACACACTGGATGCCCCTACCTGCTCCGCCCAACACCAAGGAGTCCTCTCATGGATAAGGACAGCAATACCAGTGCGTTGTCTCCTTCGGAGACCCGCGCTGCCACCCTTCGGGCCGAGCCAGTCCCTGTCTCGGGCATAGCTGGCATCGCTAACGCGTGGCGGAGAATCGACCGCAATGCGGAGACGCGAACCGACGACGAAGCGCAAGACTCGTTCCACATCGGCGTGCGGGACGGCTTTTCAGAAGCCGTGCAGCTTATCGACGTGCTGACGGGCGGCGACGGTGAATACCGCTTCTGCACCGACGGCGATCCCGAGCGCCATTGCCCGACGCCCGCCGAGATGATCGCGCGCATCGTCGAACGGGTAAACCCCGAAGGAACCCATCATGGATAAGGAAACATCTGAGCTGATCGAGAAGATCGAGGTGGCGGGGGAAGGGTCGCGGGAGCTCGACCTTAAAATCGCCCAATATGTGGGCCGAGTGCCGACCGGTGCGACCTACGACCCAGTGGAGAGCGTGGCTTGGCACAACCGGCTCCCCTATACGCTTCCATTCTACGTGCGTAGCTACGACGGGGCTCTGACGATGGTCCCGCAAGGATGGATCGTCGAAATCCGCCGTCACTTCAACAACGACGGCGAATACGTGGCTGACGTGTCATTGACCGACAGCTTCACTGTGGGCCGTGGCTGCGATCCCGAGGAAAAGGCTTCTGTCTCGTCCCGCATCGTGGAGCGCAAGCAGGGCGTGGACCCGACGCCAGCTGCCATCTGCGCCGCTGCCCTCAAAGCAAGGGCATCGTTATGACCTCCCCGACCCATTCAGGGCGTTCCCCTTCGGGTCGCGTCAGGCTCGCCGACCGCATTGCGCACGCCATGATCGAGGATGGTTACGGTCAGCACATCATGTGGGGCGATGGGCTGTTGAACGACGCTGCTTACGGACATGTCAAAGGTCGCCTATCGCGACACCCTCTCGACCGGATGATCGCTGCGCTCAATGCGCTCGATCGTGCGCCCGACCTATTCGAGAAGCACTGGTATTCCGGCATCGACAGCAACGGTCGGCCTCGGCGCCTTCGGGCATTCAAGCTGATCGGAATTCCGCGCCCTATCACCCCCGAAGGACCCCTCCCATGACCACAGAAGCACAGATAGCGTTGGCTCGGGAGATTGCGGGGCGCGTCTATCGAGACATCCACTGCGATCCCGACTTCGCCGACGCCGTGGAAGCTGGCGAGGCGGACGGCGACGAAGCCGTACAGGCCGCCCTTGCAGCCATACAGGCGACCACGGCCGAAGCGCAGTCGATGTGGCGGAACGGCATAACGAATACCGCAGCTGTCATCGACGGAGTGCGCCGGAAGCACGAGCGATCGCTGCGCCGAAGCAAGGCTTTCGCGGAGTTCGATGCTGACCTCAATGCCGCACTGCAAAGCTGGTTCGAGGCGTCACGATCCGCGCGCCCGACCAACTATAACGAAGCCGAGGCCGTCTGGAAAGACCACCTCCACCCCCATAAGGAAGGGAAATAGCGATGGCATCTGATGTTGAGGTGGCGCAGGCGGATCGCGAAGCGGCGGCAACTTTGCTGCAAGTGCAAGGCAGACCGGCGCTGTACATTCGCGAGGTACTCTCAGGCCAGCACGACCACGGCCCAACCGTTCAAGCCTTCGCCCGTCACCGCCTCTCCACCCTACCAGAGCGAGATGCGCTGCGGGGCGAAGAGGACCGCTTCTTAGAGGTGCTTCAGGTCGCGGCCGATCGCTTTCAGGAAATCACGCAGATCACCGCAGGATGCGCCTCAACGCACGGTGATGATGGCGGCGGCCTGCAAATGTCGAACGCCGCAGCGGGTGAAGGATGGAGCGCGGTCAACGAATTGCTGGAAAGCTACGGTAAAGGAGCTGAGCATCATGGGTGACCTTGAAGCCCTATTGCGAGAGCGCGCCGAGAAGTACGGGTTGCTTCGACGCTCTTCCGTGACGGCGATAGCACTGGATCGTGCCGCCGACGAACTCTCCTCCCTGAGGGAGAGGGTGAAGCGCATCGAGAAGTTCGCTACCGAATGGGGAGTGCTCATCGCCGGCGGGCGCTATGGAGATGTGATTTACGGCCTGCACACCGGCGATGCACGCGAAGCGGAACTGCGGCATAGCGACCTTTGCGCACTACTGGCCCTTCTCACCCCGGAGAGCGATAATGTCTGAACGAGACGCCGTTGCGAAGATCATAGACCCCGATGCTTGGCACGAAACACTGCCTACGGATGGGTGCGGTGCATATTGGGTCGGCCGCCGCAACAAGGCTCGCGAGCGGGCCAAGGCCATCGCTGCCGCAATGGTCGCCCCCGCCGCCAATTCGGAATTCGTCCAGCGCCTTCGTGATGAAGCGGATCTCTGCGCCAAAGACGGGGCAGATGACGTCTTTGAGCTTCTGCACGGTGCCATCGACGAGATTGAACGCCTCACTGCTGTTGTCGCGCGCGCAATCCGTCATGCCCAGAACATTGGGATCGACAGCGGGAGCTATTACGAATCGCTTGTCGCGGCCCTAAACGGAGAGCGATAATGGATAAGCAGGATGAAAGCCTGATGGAACGTGACCCGCTCGCCCTCGCCATGTTCGCCGCATGGTGCAATCTGCCGGCAGATAAGCTGCCAGCCGAGATGCGCGCACATACCTGCCCGGCGACCGCAGAAGCGTGGGGAAGAGTCGCCGCAGCCGTCCGTGCCTATATGGAATCGCCGGATGTGGTGGAACGGGTTGCATCCGCTATTGTTGACAGCCAGTGTGGTGTTGCGTGGAGCAAGCTCTCTGATCGCGACCAGTCGTTGGAACGATCTACCGCCCGCGCCGCCCTTTCTGCCGCTACGGGAGGGGATCGTGGATAGACTGACCCGCCATGGAGAGCGTATCGCCATAGCAACAGGGTTTGTCTTGCTGGCAGGGTTGGGGGTGGGGTTGCTTATGGCGTTTGGGGTGCTGTGAGAAAGAGCGAGGGCTTCCACCTCTTGCCGCTCTCCCCGCCCCGGATCGCCTCGGCCGCAAGGGTCACGTCTGCCCGTGCGAGGGGCGAAGCGTCCTTCGGGTCATCAGCGGCCACCATAGGTGGGTGCCTACCCGTTGGAGTATGCGGGCCAGTCTTTCACTGGCATCTGGCGCGCCTCCGAAAAGGCCGCCTTCGCCGCCGGTCAGCTTCACCGGAAGCGTCGTGTTCTCCACGCCGCCGCGCCCCATTTTCATCGCACAATACAGGCGGGAATGCAAGCTATTCTGCGGGATTCGTGCTAATGACGGCCTGCCCTGCAACCCACGCCTGCAAAGCAATAAGCTGGTCCGTATTGTCCTGAGCGGCTTTCAGCTTGGCAGGAAGTTCGTCACAGCGGGCGGCACCATAAGCGAGGCAGGCGGCGTCGGTGACGGCGGACAGGTCAGGGTCTGCGGCACGGCTGGTATCGGCTTGGGCGGCTGAGGCGAGCAGGCGGCGATAGCGAGCATCGGAAGCATCGCGAGCAGTCTTGAGGTCATGGATCGTCCTTTCGTCGATGGAGGCGCGTTCGGCCTTCACGCGGTCGAGATTGGCTTGCTGGATGCGCTCGGCTTCCACAGCGGCGGCGCGATAGTCGGCAACCGTCTGATCGAACGCCGCCTGCGTCTGCTCCGCGAGCAGCTTGGCCTTATCCCGCTGGTCGGTGATGCGATCGATCTGGCAGGACTGGATGCCGACGAGGATCAGGAGCGCCAGCGCGAGGCCGCCGAAGATTTTGCTGGTGAGGACGGAGAAGGGATTGAACGGCATGGTCACCACTCCTCATCGCGGCCGAAGCCGACAGGATTGGGCGCGCGCCAGATGGTGTTGCCATCCGCGTCCAGAAGGCCGGTGTCCGTCGCGACATGCTCGTCAACCGTCAGGTCGGGACAAAGACTACCGCGCTCGTCGTCGAACAGGTCATCGCCTGCCCATCCTTCGCTGCGAGGGCGCATGCTGAAATAGCGGGGCATTACTGGCCCTCCACAGGAACGGGATTGTCTGGCGGGTTCACAACGGTGACGTCGCTCGGACTATCATGCTTTGCCTTGCCGGCGCTGCTTGACCCGATCCAGAAAGCGATGACGGCGACGGCGAAGCTCTTCCACGTTCCTACGGTGTCACCAGTCAGCGCGACGTCGCCGGAATAGAGGACAACCCAAAGGCTGAACCCGCCATAGGCTGCAAGCGCAGCGACGCTGAAAAAGACCACGATGCCGAGATGCGGGATTCTCATGGGTATTTCGCCCACGGAAGCTGCCAATGGGGGCCATCTTTGAACGTGCGCCAGTCGCCGCCCCACTCGATAGGCACACCCTCATCCTTCGCGGCCTGCTTGATGATCGGCGCGAGCTTGTTGTAGAGCGGCCATGCCCAAGAGACCTTGCCGCTCTCGTCCAGCGGCGCGATGTCCACAGCGTGGCTCTTTCCGTTCTTGCCGGGAAGGTGGCGGCTTTTCATGGTCGTGGACGCCCCCTGAGCCACAAGGGCCTTCTGACGCTCCAGCGTCCGCAGCACCTCCAAGATGGTGAAGTCGATGTTGCTGATTGCAGCGGCACGTTTGAACACGCGCACAAGGTCGGGGTGCGCTCCGTCGAGACGGGCCAGCGAACGTTCGGATAGAATGATGGTCATGGCTTTCCCCTATTCAGGCACAGCAATAGGTGCGTAGAGTTGGCGACAGGTCGCAGTTGTCGTGCAGAGGTAATTGAGCTGGTTCGCCGCATCATTGACGAAGCGGGCGCGCTTTTTCAGCGTGTCGCGATGTTCTCCGACCTCCTGTTCGAGGCGGTCCACTTTTCCCGCGAGGGCGGCATTGCTCGATGAAAACCAGCTATAGGCAGCGAAGATCGCTACCGTGATTGCAAAGGCGTTCTCTCGGACGAAAGTGAGGAGCCATTCACCGGTCGGTTTCCTGCTCGTCATTGGCGCGCAGCCGACGGACGATGAGGTGCAAACCAACGAATGCCAAGGCGAGCGCCAATGCGCTTTCCAACATCGCCTGCCCCCCAGCAGAACAAGAGAAACCATGCCAGCCAGCCAGCGGCGGTCAGCAAGCCATAATATACTGTAATCGCGAGCGGATTGCTTGCGAAAATATATCCAACATGACTACAAATCATGCCGACATAGATGCAGCCGATATAGTGCTGAAATACCCCCTTCGGACGGGCGAGAATGATCAGCGCAGCAACCACGTCGATCAGGACGAACGCCAGCACCGGGGCGGGGTAGAGACTGGATATCCAGTGCCCTGCCAGCCCCGAGGCAAGCATTGCCGCCCATGTCCTGAACCTCACGGGACCGAGACAGAGAGGCAATGCCGCCAGCATGGCAATTTGCCAGTTTGTCATCCGCCGCCCTCGATGGGTTTGTCGTTCTGAGGCGGCGGGGTTGGTGTCGGCGTGGGAGCCGGTGCCGGGTCGGGAGGCGTCATCGTCTTTCTCCTGCTGTCAAACCGTCGTTCCCGCGACGTCTTTCCAATTCGTGCCGTTCCAGCGGATCAGCTGACCGCCTGCGTTCAAGGTCGTATCCTCGTACTGGACCCCGGAATCGTTGGCGGTGAGCGTCGGGCGCTGTGCCGTGGTCCCCCTGCCCATGATGTAAGCGCTGACACGCCACCCCCCCGGCGAACCCGAGGTGTGACACGTCCATTCCACCGGGGAACCGATAGAGGGCGATATCTGGCGAAGGGTATCGCCTCGCAGATAGTTGCCCGAACCGGGAAGCGAGGTGACGTAACCGCGGAACCGGGGCTGCCAGTTGTTGTCGCGGATGACGCCATAGGCCGCCGTGGCTGCCGTATCCAGAACCGGCGCGACGCTGCTCCCCGAGGGGTGCGTCGCGTTGCAGTTGACGATATCGAGCTGCGTGATCGCGGTGTTGCTCTCGCAGTGGACCGCGCGGCAAAGCTGCGTCGGCGACGACTTCGGGCGGCTCTTGAGGCCGTCGATGCAGATGTTTTCCGCAGAGACGATCAGGAACAGGCGGACAGCGCCCTTTGCGTCGAAATTGCGGACGGTTCCGCCCATGGTAAACGTGCCGAGCGCTCCGGTGAACGTCAGGCCTGCAGCGTTCGCGGTCTGGCTTGCGACCTCCACACAGCCGCCCGAATAGACGTCTCCCGACCCGACGATGACATTCTCGTTGGAGTAGTAGCCAGCGACCGAGCGGTTAGCCGTGCCCGAGGGGATTTCCCAGCTGTTGCCGTTGGAAAAGACCTCGTTGAAAAAGCGGATGTCAACCATTGGGTCGGCGTTATCGACCGTGCGGCGGATATCGTTGCACGTCAGCTTGACCGTGTTCCGTCGCGTGCCCGTGAAGCCGCTTTGCGTGATGCCGTAGCTGCCCTGCAAGCGGACGAACGGGCAGCGGCCGATATAGCCGGTGTTGCCGTGCACAACGAGCGCCGAGCCGATATCATATCCGTCCCGAGCATTCGCGGCGCTCTTGTTCTCGATCACCACTTCCCAGCGATGTCCGGAATCGGTCAGGTCGTCCGATAGCTCGAAATGATTGTCGGAAATGTTGGCGCCCGAGGTCCCCGAATAGAGGTCGAACACCTGCTTGCCGCCCACGCCGCGAACCCGATTGCGCGAGAAGATGAAGGCGCGGCTGTTATATGCGGTCACCTCCTGCGCGGGATCGGTCACCGTCGAGATATCCGTCACCTTGCAGAGGCGATGGACATTGTTGGTCAGGATATCGCAATCGGTGATGCTTGCCCCGAACAGGCCGTAGATCGAGAAAACGTCGTATTGCTGCACGCCGTCATAGTCCGAACCGAAATCACAGGTAACGACGCAGCGCGAAATCTTCGGGCCGCTATGCTCCTCGTTCAGTGCGTTGCGGCTGTAGATCCGACCGTTGAGGAAGCAGCGATCGATAGAAGGTGCATCGGTGTCCAACGTCCACAGCACGACGCGGCCAGCGTTCGTCGTCTCGATTTTCATGTCGGAGAGCGAGACGCCCTTGCCGCAGACGACTGCCGGGGTCGCGGTCGAGGAAATGCCCGACTGCATCATACCGAGGCCACGCATGACCAGCCCGTCGGGGAGGTTGACCGTTGCCGTGGTCGGGTAGACAGCGGAAGATACCAGCTCCACGCCGCGCGCGACCGCATCGGCGGCGGCGGATTCCAGCGCCGCCGCGTTGTTCGCGATCAGTGCGGACGCGCCATGCATTTCAGGGGTGACGAACTTGATGGCCTCGCCGACCTTGCCCTGCGGCATCCCGATCAGGTTGGCGGCCCCCTCATCGGTCGGGTCGATGATGAACTTGCCGATCTCGGTCGCGACCGGCCCCGCGTCGTGGCGGTAGGTCGTGCCCGTGCCGTCGCCATTGTCGATCCAGAAGGTTTGCCCGATTGAGGTATCGGCGAGTCCTGCCCCCGTGTTGGCAGCGGCGAGCGCCCCCGATCCTGCAAGCGATGCCTGAGCGCTCGCCAGTGCCAGAACGCTATAGCCCCCGCCGACAAGCAGGCGGAGACGGCGGCGGAGGCGGGAGCTGTAATAGACGACTGCGGTCAATTCCGTGACCGGCGAATAGAAGCTGTATTCCCCCTGCTCGTTCGTCGTCAGCGGGTTGTCGATCTCGTTCCCGTCGGCGTCGTAAAGCGTGGCGAGATTGTTGTTGTCGTCATAGATATACACCTCCGCCCCCGGAACCGGGAGGTTGGTCAGTTCATCGGTGACGGTATCGATATACTGCGTCATGGCAGCGGTCCCCCAAGGCCGCCGTAGTTGGCGACAGTCGCGGTGATGGTGCTTGTGGTGGCGGAATTGCCGAGAACGTCGGTCACGGTCGCCGAATAGGTTGCGCTCTCGTTGTCGCCGGGAGCAACGTCGGTGCGGCGGAACTGCGTGGTAAGCGCCGTGGGAGCGAGGACGCTCCAGAAAGCATCAGGGCCATCGAGGCGGTTCCAGACGACCGAGTAAGGCGGCTGCCCGCCAGATACGGTGATCGTTACCGCGCTGGTCACGACGCTGATCGAGAAATTCGAGGCGCCGGCGCCATAGGCATCGCCGGACACCCCGAGAATGAGTGGAGAAGCAGCCGACCACACAAGATCGGAGCTATCCGTATCCCGCAAATACACTTCGCCTATCAGGTTGACGCCAGCCTCCCCTCGAACGCCGATAGCGCCGATATCCGTCATCCCCGAGACTTCGCGAAGCTCGATCATGGAGCCGCCCTCTTGAGCCAGATATCGCCGGGAAGGCTGGTCGGGTCTGCCGCATCATGGGCGGTCACAAAAATGCGGCCCGAGGTCAGGGTTGCGTCGTTATGGTAGGTATGCGCTCCAGCCCCCTGCCGCGTGATGTTGCCCGTCACGACGCCACCGGCAGCCGGGAGAGGATCAGGGATGCCCGTAGCGGCCTTGAGCGCCGCCTGATTGGCGAGGGTCAGCAAGGCACGGCCGAACGCCGTGGTGGTGAGCGCCGCAATCGCCGTTAGATCGCTATCGAGCGGCTGGAACTGCTGGCCCGCCACGGCGACCGACGAGAAATACAGCACCTCGCCGCCGCTCGCGTCGCGAACCCGCAGTGAATAATCATCCCCTGCCGCGAACACGAACGCGGTATTGGCGCCATCGACAATGTAACCGCCGCGCGTCCTGAACGGCTGCTCGGCGGTGATCGAAAGCGCCTCGTTCCAATAGGTGTCGAGCGGATAGGATTCAGGGTCTTTCCCCGCCTCGCCCATGTAGACGTAGCCGTTCTGGAGCGGCGTGCCGTCCGGGGCGAGGAACAGCGGGAAGGGATTGTCTAGGCGCTGGGTCACAGGTAGAAGCTCCCCATGCGGACATTATTGCGGGCCATTGCGTTCCCCCTCGCGTACTTCTGGATTCCGAACTTCGTCGTCCTCTTTGGCGGCAGCCCGCAGTGACTGCGGCTGCGCGAAAGCCTCGCTGAGGCGCTGTTGCAGCGTGAAAATGTCGTTGGCGATGATCGGCTCCGCGCGGGCGATGGCGGTGAGCTGATTGATGTGAGCCAACTGGGCCGAAGGGTTAGGCTTCTTGCTCAGCGCGACGAGCCAGCGCGCGAAGCGCGGCGATGACAGAAGCTTCCCCCCCGCCAACTGCGTTACGCCAAGCGTGATACCGCTGATCGGCTCCGCCATCGTCGCGCCGAGCGTGGCGATTGAACTGTTGATCAGGCCAGTGCGGCTATTGTTGTCGAAGCCGCGCGAAAACTTCGTGCCTTCGAACACTGTAGCGAGGTCATCCAGAGCTTTCCGATGTTCGCCTTGGAACAGCACGGCCTTGGCCCGATCACCCAACTTCGACCATTGGGTGAGAAACGTATCGGCGCTGAAATTGTCATTCGCAGCACCTTGCGCACCGGGGTTCGCGTCTCCCAAGCGATCGATGATCGTGGCCCGAACGGTGTTGGCCTCTTCGGGCGGCATGGAGCGGATCGCGCGCGCAAGCTTCGAGAAGTCCCCACCCTTGTGGGACGACCAACGTTCAAGCTGCTGGAATGTGCTTTCTGCCGACGCTTCGCCCTTCTGGCCGAGCAGCGATACCATCACATTGTCAATGCGGTCCTGACGCCCGCGCCAGTAGTTATTTGCGCGCGAGAAAGCCTTAGCCGCTTCCGGGCTATGCGCCGCCGCTGCCTGTTCGATGTCCTGCGTCAGAGCGCCATAGAACTTGCGCATGGCGGCATCCGCCGCACCGTCGCTGGACAGGCTGGGCTTGCCGGAAATCTGGCCCACGATGGACCGAAGTCGGCGCATATCTTCCCAAGAAATCTTGCCACCAACCGGAGGCGATGCCGACTTCGAGGTAGCCGCCGAGACGGCAGCCATTTCCTTGTCGGCGCGCGTCGTGGCATCTGCGACCGCCGCCTTGGCGGCTTCGAATTCTCGACGGGCTGCGGAAACCTCTGCTCCGCTAGCGCCCCATTGCGAACCGCTCCCCTGCAAGAGTGTGCGCTGATTATCTTCGGCAGACGCAACTCGCGCCTGTGCGGCACGGACATCTTCTTGAGCCGCAGCCAGACGCTGCTCGGCGGCGGCCAATTCCTGCGCCCCCTCGCTGGCGACGTCTTTGGGAGTCAGTGCATCAAGAGTGGCCTTCATGCGTGGATTTTCGGTCCACAGCCTGCTTAGCTCGGGGTTGCTCTCCATGCCGCGCGTAATTTCAGCCAGCGCGGCGCGCGTGTTTTCCGCGCTCACCTCTGTCTGCGGAGGGATCGGGATCGCTTCGAAAAGTTGGCCGCCACGCCCATCCGTCTGGCGCTCCCACGCCTCCATCCCACGGCGAGCCGCCTGCCCAGCGCCAGCGGCGTCCGGCGCGACCTGACCCACATTCCCGGCGATGCGATCGCGGGCAGCCCTCGCCTTTTCGCCGATCTTTTGAGCCGCTTCGGACAGCGGGATTCCCCCAAGCGTGGCCTTGGCAATTGAGGTAGCAAAGCGCGTCTTGGTCGCACCGGGAACATCGGCAGGCAGATAGTCCAAGCCCTGCCGTTCGGCGGCAGCCGCAAATTCCTGCGCATCGGCGTTCGGCGTGCGGGTAAAGATATCTTTGGCCTTTTGGCCAATGGCGCTGTTTGCGATAGCTGGCGCGATCTTCTCGACCGCTTTGCCGCCTAGATACCCGAGGCCTGCGCCCGTCGCAGTCTTGGCAACGCTGTCCGATAGACCCTCGCCTTCGCCAAAACCCGCAATTGCACCCATCGCCGCAGCATCGCGAGCCATGTTCGTGCGCGAGATGACGCCTGCCGGGGTCATCAGTCCGCCGATCAGCTCAGGGGCAATGCCGTTCTCTTGGCGGCTGCGCTCCTGCAACGCGCGCTCGATGTTACGCTCGCGCTCGTAACCGCTGGTGAACCCGTCGCCGCTGAGCAGTGATTTGATGCCCCCGATGCCGCCTCGCAGCTCGTCAGTCATGTTCAGGAGCAGGCCCTTGTCGCGGCCCGCCGCGCTGACGTCGCCGCCTTGGGGAATCTCCTTGTACGACTCCTCCATGGCGATGCGCTTCTTTTCAGCATCAACGCTGGAGTAGTTTACCGTCAGGTCGAGCGTGCCGTCTTTCGCTGCTTTCACGACGTCAGCGGCGTTCGACAGCCCGCCGAAGCCCTTGCTCTGCCACCACGCGTTCAGGCTTTCCGGCGTGAGGTTCTGGCCCATAGCCTTGATGAACTGAGCGTATTCCGCCTGCTGTTCGGGTGACAGGCGCTTACCTTCGATCTCGGAGCCGAATGCGCCGGTCCCGGTGTCCATGTCGAAGGTGATCTGTGACGGATCGACGCCTTGGAACGGGTTCTGTCCGCCGCCCTGCCCCGGAATAGCGCCATCGCGACCCGGCGCATATTCGCCGAGCTTGTTGGCGCGGTCGTACTCGCGAATCTCGCCAACGAACGGGTCGGCGTCATGGTTTCCAATAACAAGCTTGGGGTCTATACCGAAGGCTTCGGCCTGTGCCTGATAGTATGCGCGACGCTGATTGTAGCCCTTAACTCGGCCGCCCATATTGGTGAAAATTTCACGGCGGATGCGCGCTCGGCTCTCCGGCGTATACATGCCGGTTTTTTCGTCCAAGCCAAAATCGCGCTTGGCTTTCTCGATCTGGCTCGCGAGCGCCCCCTGCGCGTCCGCTACCCCTGCTCGCTCCCCCTCATTGACCACGCCGTCATCCAGCGTTTTGACATAGAGGGTGGTCAGCGTGTTATCACCGAAGGGGTTTTCGGCCGTCTTGAGCGCGCTACGCAAAAATGGCAGGCGCTCGCGATAAGCTGCGACGGTCGGGTCCTTGTTGTACGCGTCGGAAATGCTGCGAAGCTGATTGAAATTCTGATTGCGCGTATCGTTGCCGAAGCGCTCCGCGTCTCGGCTGTTGCCCTCAACCGCGAGATCCGTCCGCGTCTGATCATTACGCGCGGAGTCGATCCCCGCTTGATTGGGGATAACGACAGGCCCGCTCGGCGCCTGCTGAGCCGTGCCGTTAAGCTGCGCCAGAAGATCGGGGTCAGTGACCTTCTGCATCACTTCACCTCATACCAGTCGCTGCCGCGCTTCACGTACTTCTTGCCGTTGATCTCGCGCTTCGTGGCCGATGCGGGTCCGCCCCCGAGAACGACATGCCAATGGTCGCCGGTCGCCCATTTCGAGCGGCCCTCGCCAACCTCGTTGCGGGCCTCAAGGATCGTGTATCCAGCATCCCGGTACTTCTTGATGTAATCGGAGAACTTCATGCCGGGGATCGGCTTCACGTCGATTGCCGCACCGCCCTTGTTGTGCCAGCTGTTCGGGTTTGCCTTGCCAAGCGGGCTGTTCGGGTCGCGATGCTGGCTGGTGACCGCGACATTCGGGAACAGCGAATGCGCAATGGCCTTTGCATCCGCGACCGGCGCCCCCTTGCCGCCGGGGGCGTTGCCGCCGCCGTTCGTCGGTGCAGGCGTGCCAGTGTTCGGCGAGGAGCCGGGGGCGAGCTGCGAGGATCGGTAGACCGACGTGCCAAACTGGTTCGTGATCGGCGTAAGGGGGTCGTACTTGTTCTGAGCGAACGTGTCCGCCGCGTCTTGCCCGTACGTCTGCTTGATGAAGGCGTATTGCTTCTCGAACTCGGTCTGATCCGGATTCAACGCCCCATAGGTTGAAGCGAACTTGTCCGGTCCCGTCGCAATCGAGATCGTCATGCCGATCTGCGCGGCGGCTTCATCGATCTTCGCGGGGTCCCCGCTTTCCAGCGCGGCGGCAATCGCCTCGTCGTCCGACGTGTCCTGACCAGCCTGTTTGTCGGCCTCTATACGCTTGCGGAGGCGTTCAGCGGCCATCGCGGGGTTGCCGCTGTGGACGAGCGAGTAAAGCTCCCCGGCTTCCCGAAGGTCCGCAGCCCGAACGGCGCTGTCCTGAGCGTCATAGGACCGTTTCAGGGCCTCCGACCGCTGCGGGTATTTCTGCATCAGGGCGATGATCGCCTGTGGCTGCTGCGAGGCGGGAAGCTTGCCGATCATGGCGACATCGGCGGTATAAGCGTCCGCCTGAGCGCGCTCGCGCTGGTCTGCCGCCATTGCCGCGGCGAACTTCTGCTGCTCCAGCCCCAGTCCCTGCTCCTGCACGGCCACCTGACGCTGCTGGAGCATCTGCTGAGCGAGGTCGGGGATGAGGGCGGCGCCCGAGCGGAGGATTGCCCCCTGATCGATCGGGGATACCATCAGCCGCCGCCGCCGAAGAAGGAGCCAAAGCTGCTCGCACCGCCACCGATGCCGCCAAGCGAGCCGCCCGCGCCTCCACCAGCGCCCCCCGCAAAAATTGCTGCGATACTGTCCGCGAACGACCCGGCATTGTTCCAAAGCTGGCTGTTGATGCCGCCGCGCGTCAGAATGCCGCCAGCGCGGACCTGTCCCTGTTGCCCGTAAAGGTTGCTGACATTGTTCGCGGTGTTCGCGCCAAACGCCGAGACGCTGTCCGTCGCGCCCTGCCCAAGCCCTGCGAGACCGGCGAGGCGCGCGATCTGCTGGTTGAGCTGGTCGGCGAACGCATCCGAGCGGAAATCCGCAAGACCGCGCTGAATATTGCCCCCGCGAAGCCCCCCGGTCGCGGAGGCGTTGGCAAGCAGGGCCTCCTCGCCGTTCCGGATGACCGAAGCGAGCACGGGACTGTTCTGGACGTTGACGAGGCCCGCCGACTGCGCATCGGCCCCGTTGATACCGATGAGGTCGGACAGGGCCGTGAGGCCACCGAGGCCGCTTTGCAGATAGGGTGCGAAATCCGAGCGCGTGAGGTCGAACTGGCGCTGCTGCTCGCCAATTGCCTTGTTCAGATATTCGAGTTGGGCAGCCTCGGCCTTTTTCGAGGCCTTTTTAGCCTTTCCGGCTCCGATCAGCCCGCCTACAAAGGAAAAAAGGCCCAACGCACGAAACCCCGATAAAAGCGATGTTCGCTTCTACCGAGAGGGTTCCCGCCCTTCATTTGGGCAAATTACGCGACGCGCGTTTTGAGGATTGAGCCTGTGCGGTAAATGCCCTTCACCGGCACGCCGCCCGCTGCCGCTGCCGTATCATCGGCATAATTCCCGAGGCCGTCGATCTTCGGCGCTGCGAGCGTCTTGTTCGAGAATGTCTCGACGTTCGCCACCGTCGCAAGGATGCCCCCGAGCGGTATCGCAACCGTCGTATCGCCTGCGAGCGTCAGGAGCAGCGTGAAGTCGCCGTTGACGATGGGGACTTTCGAGCTGGTGCTGAGCTTGAGCTTGCCATCCTCATCGACGCCCGAAAGCCCCTGCCCCAATTCCAGAATCCGCTCGTTCGAGAAGGCCGCATTGCTCGCCAGCACGATGACCGATGCGTCCTGAATAGCCTCCGTCGCCTCCGCCTGTGTCGAGAGGCCTTCTGTCGCCACGTCAACCGCTTGGGCCTGCGCCTCCATCGCACGGATCATGCGGGGATTGTTGAACACCTCGCCGAGCAGTCGGCGGTCGAGCTTGTCGCGTACCTTCTGGCTCATGACAGCGGCTCCACGTCGGCCTCTATCTTGGTGAAGCCGGGCATCGAGGCGTCATATCCCCGGAACCGGAAGGTCGCGTAATTCGGGACGCGGACATTGGGGCGCCACATCATGCGCTTTCGCCGGCTGCCCGCGACCCCGATGCGGATCATCCGTTCGCGGCTCCACGTCTCGCCATCAGTCGAATAGGAGAAGAACACCGTTGCCTCTTCGTCGAACGGCATGCGACCCGGAAGCCCGACAAGCTCGATCTGGCCGAGTATATAGGCCTGCCCGTCTGCGTGGGCGAACGGAGTATCGAACTGCCACTGCACCGGATCGCCCAAGATGGTGGATACGTCGTGCGAGAGGGTTCCTACCTCATCACCGACAGCCGCGAACCATTCGCCGTTCAATTCGACGGCATGACGGGGGCAGTCCGTGCGGCGATACCAGATTTTCTCCTGACTCTTGCGCGAAGCCGTGTCGCAGTAGATCCACGTTTCGCCGGGGAGATGGACGAGCAGCCGCTTCTCATCGAGAAAGGTCCATGCCTCCAGCTCGATAACCGAGGGATCGGGAACGCGAGCCAAGGCCCTGTCCAGAGCGCGCGTGCTGAGCTTGATCGCCGTCCCTGCCCCCGCGACATAAATCCCGAGCGCTTCATTGCGAGCCGAGCCGCAGAACGCGAAGCTCTCGGCATAGAGGCACTTGGCCGACGGGCTGACGCAGCCATAGGGGATCGTCGCGCCATCGACGACGGAGAACGGGAAGCCGTTGCCCCCGGTGTTCTGCAAGACCTCGATGGTATAGCGTCCCGGCACATATCCTTCGCCGCGAACCTTGATCACGCCTGTGATCATGTCGGGGTCCTCTTCCGCAGAGCCGTATTTGAGCGGATTGACCGAGGTCGGGTCGGAGAGGTCGGTGACCACGATGAACTTGCCATCGGTCGTCATCGTATAGCCGTCGATCCAGATAGCGTCCTTGACGATACCAAGGTCAGGGTCGGTGACCTGAGAAAGCCCGTTCGCGTCATAGTAGAAGAGCTTTTCGCCCGACGCGATGGAGAGGCGGTCGAACCCATAGTCCAGGGCGACAGGTCCGGTTCCTCCAACGTCGCCGATCACGGTCACGACGCCGCTCGCAATGCTGACCAGCTTCGTCCCCATGACGCGGTAGTGGACGCCGTTCCATACGATTGCGCCTCGATCCTCGCCGGGGCCGGTGGAGTTTGGAACGAGACCAGCGGGAGCGCGAAGCTGCCCGGTCGAAATCTTGTTGTCGATCGCTACCGGCTCAAGGTTGAGCGGCACGCTTTCAACGAACTCGGCCTGACCGTTTGCGACCATGCCACCAAGGAGAGGGACGGAAACCATAAATCACCCATTCGAAAAGGTCCGCGTTCCGAGGTAAAATTCGGACTGCGAACGGCTGCCAAGATAGAGGTTTGTGAATGTGCGGTTGCCGAGGTTGACGAACTCGCCGCCTCGATCCGCGGAGCCGGCGACTGACGCGCCCTGCGCCACCATGCCGCCGCTGGAGGCGTGGACTCTCGTTCGAGCCGCGCCACCGGCAACGGCGGAGCCGACTCCGGCAAGCGCTCCTGAGGTCGTCATAACCCTGAAACGCATCGAGACTCCGGAGATGGCCGATCCTTGCCCGGTCAACCCGCCCGAAGTGGCGTGGCTCGTTGTGCCGGACGCCCGCGCCGCAGAACCTGATACAGAACCTAGTTGACCCGTCAGCGCCCCCGAGGTCGAGAACGACCGAAACCGTGCGGCGGAACCGCTGATGCTGCCTAGCTGCCCAGTCAGCGCTCCCGTCGTGCCATGCAACGCGAAATGGGCGGCCGATCCGGCGACACTCCCAATTTGCCCTGCAAGAGCGCCCGAGGTGCCGTGCATTGCGACATGGGCCGCAGAACCCAAGATGCTGCCGAGTTGGCCTGTCAATGCGCCTGTAGTGTCGTGCGATGCGCCACCCGGATCGTCATAGACGACAACTAGGATGGAAGCCGAGCCAGCCCTGCCGCCGCCCGTGGACTGCGAACCGCCGCCGCCCGCACCGTAGCCTCCGCCGTTGCCACCGTTCGCCCCGACGACACCACCGCCACCGCCGCCACCGCCACCCGGCCCAGCGGTCGCGAGCGAGACGGTATCGGTCCACACGGTCTGCTGACCGCCGTTCGCGCCGTGGTGGGCGTTGTTGCCGTTGGTCTGATAACCACCACCGCCACCGCCGCCGATTGTGCCAGCGCCCGGAGGCGTGTTGTTCGCGCTCGCTGAGCCTCCACCCGAGCCGCTTGTGCCATGGCCGCCACGGTTCGTGCTGGACGTCCCGCCAGCATCCGAGGAACCGCCGTTCGAGCCACCGCCGCCGCCGCCGAGGATATTGAACCCGGCACCGCCAGCCTTACCCGCTCCTGTCGAACCAGCCGCGCCGCCACCGCCACCAGCGCCGGAGGACGGACTATTACCCCCCGCCCCTCCCGAATAGCTGTAATTCTGCGTCCCGCCGCTGACCGCGTTGTTCGACGATGATCCGCCAGCCGCACCCGTGCCGGATGAGGCGTTGCGACCATAATCGACCGTGAACGACTTGCCCGTGGCCGTGAACGTCGTTGTTGCGCCAGCACCGCCCGCCCGAACCGTGGCGGTCCAAGTGTCTCCTCCCGAAACCGAAAAGGTCGCTCCGAGCGCGGCCCCGCCACCACCGCCTCCACGCGAACCCGACGCACCTCCGGTCCCATTGCCGCCGCATCCGATGCCATGAACGTCGATAGACGTCACGCCGGTCGGAACGACGAACGAACCGCTCGCCGTGATCAGTTTGGTTACAGTGACCACGGGCTATCTCCCGCCCGAGGGGTTACGCGCTCAAGGCGGTATAGGTCAGCGACGAGCAGGACACCGTGTCGCCAGCAGCCACCGTGAGGCCGTTCGTCATGTTGATGTCGGAACCCGACGAACCGACCGCACAATGGATCACCACCGTGCCGCCGCTGGTCTGCAAGGTCGCGGTGGCAACGGGAGAAGCATTGCCGGTCGCGTTCGTGTCGGAGGTGATGCTGTTCGCCGTTGCCGTTCCCGACGAGGAAGCGCCAAAAGCTGTGGACGACAGCGAAAGCGTTGCGACAGCGGTCCCCGGCGAGCCAACCGTTCCCGACAGGCGAAAGACCAGCTTGCCAGACGTGCTGATGAGCGCCGTCACCGCGTCGGTTGCGGCATTGCGGGCGGCAGTGGAATGCGTAACGGCCATTATTCGGGTTCCTCGCTCTCTTCGTCATCGGGTTCTTCGACGATCTTCCCGACAAGATGATGGGTTTCGACTTCGCCCGTCGCCGCGCGCTTCACCTCGATGGTGAAATGAAGCTCACCGGGCTGTGCGGTAAGATCGGCCATTCTCTTCGGTTCCTAGGCTGGCCCAACCAGCACGAAACCGAACTGGTCAGGGGTTGGAGTGTCTTTGAATGAGATCGTCACGGCATTGAGCGTCGTCCGCTTCACGTCCGCCTCGATGTTCAGGTAATCGCCGCTGTTCTCGAACAGCTTGACATCGACGAACCGCGTCCCGAGGCCATGCGGGATCACAAAATCCTTATCGACCCCATTGCCGATGGTCCCGGTCAGCCTGATCGACGTTCCCGGCTCTACATCGGCTTCCAGAGCGTCCACGCGCCGATTGATGCCGCCGACGACCTCGGCCAAGTCCCGCAGGCGAGCAAAGGCGATATTGTCGATCACGACGATGCAATCCCGGCAAGGTCGCCGGGGTCTCCCTGCGGCTCCCATTCGCTCTCCACCGAATAATCAGGGAAGAACGGCGAACGGCTCCAGCCGCCATTTTTGGCACCCGCTCCCCGGATCGTGCCCGGTGCGAATTTCGTGAACGGAACGCTCACCGCCTGAGCGCGGACGTAGGCAATCGACTGCGCCGAGGTGACGCGGAAGGTTTCGGGAGGGGTCTTGCCGAATGCCGCCATCAGCCGGAGCGCGAGAAGCTGAGCGATCCCATGCGTCACGTCGCGGGGAAGGTTCGACAAGTCCTCGCCGGTCCCCTCGCCCGATGCGGGAAGATCATAACCAAGCAGGTTCCAAGGCCATTCGCTCATCAGAGTATTGAGTCGCCGGAGAGCCATCAAATCCTCTTCCGGCGTGCGGTCGAAGTCGAAGCCCGAGATGCGACAATCCTCGTAGGCCATCTCGATAATGGCCTTCTTCGGAACCCCAATCGCTGAAACCGGAATCGGGGTTGTCATTTCTTTCGGCCGCGCACAGCCTTGACGGCTTCGGCAAGGGGATTGGTACGCCAGCCAGCCTTGACGGCTTCGGCCTCTTCCTCCTTGTCGTTCACAACGATACCGTCGAGCTTATGGCCCTCCCATTCGAAGGCCGAGCCGTCCCGGTACAGACATTTGGGGTATTCCATGATTGCCTCCGCTTGATCGGTCAGAGTTTGGCCCCTCAAGAGGAGGGCGGGACCGAAGCCCCGCCGCACCCGGTTACGTCTGGTTTGCGATGATGATGCCGCACTGCTCGGGATCGAGGACCGTGGTCGCGTACAGCGTGGTAAAGCGAACGGTCGTGATGCCGGTCAGGTGGTTGAAGGCGTAGCTCATGATGAGCGGTACGCCGTTCTTGGTCGTCGCGGTCATGACATCGGCGCCCTGCCCGGTCGGGAAGGCGAGCTTGCCATAATCGAGAGCAACCGCGCCCTGCGCCCAGAAGGCATTGACCGGCTTCGTCACCGTGTTGAGGAATGTCAGGGTCGCACCGTTGGCAGCAGCGGCGGTGCAATTCTGATACGGCCCCGTCGCGATGATGCCGGGAGTGACGACGAGGTTGGCCGTGCCGCCGCCCGAAAGCACGCGGAACGTCATCGGCTGACCCGAATCCGACTTGTCGATCTGGTGAACCGCGTTGATCGGCGTACCGCTGTTCGCGAGCGTGAACGTGTCGCCGTTCTTGATGTTGGCGATGTTCGCGCCGGCCACCGTCATCGCCATCTGGCGGTTGTCGGTCGGAAGGTCGCCGGTCATCGCGCTCGGGGTGAGCGAGGTAGCACCCGAAACGGTCGTGCCGGTGACGGTGCCGACAGCGGCGAGGTTCGAGACGTTATCCGTGCGGAAGGTCTTGAAGCCCGCGATATCCGGAACCTGACTGCGCTCATAGGCCGCCTTGCTGCGGTCGCCGAGATAGGCGCGGTTGCCGAGGTCCTTGGCCACGTCCTTGTAGTCGAACGGGTTCAGGAACATCTTGCGCTCGCGGCCAGCGCCGATACCGCGCGATAGCATCAGGGCTTCGGCGGTCGCGCCGTCGTCCCACGTGAACGCGCCGGTTTTCTTGATGACGATCGCTGCGCGCGCCGCCACGGTCGAATAGAGGTTTTTGTCGATTTCCGCCGCGAGACGTCCCGAGGCGGCCTGACCCATGCGCTTCTTGTGCTCGGGGTCGCGCATTTCCTTGGCGTCGAGCTGGTACACGACGTTATCGGGCGAGCGATAAACGGTGGGGACCATGCGCTGAATGAGATCGGTTTTCTGCGCCGCCGACACGTCAAGGCCGGTGACGACCGACGCATGGTAGTTCTGCGGCTTGTAGAACACGTCGCCCGCGCGCTGCATGTCCTGCGGCGAGGGGTACGAGGTTTCGGCTTCCATCGAGATGA
The DNA here is from genome assembly GCF_022024275.1 of Sphingopyxis sp. BSN-002. Lineage (NCBI taxonomy): Bacteria > Pseudomonadati > Pseudomonadota > Alphaproteobacteria > Sphingomonadales > Sphingopyxidaceae > Sphingopyxis > Sphingopyxis sp. BSN-002. Next base: position 213,744 of record NZ_CP091804.1, on the reverse strand, counting down.
CGCACGCGGCGTCGTAGCCCTCGATATATTCCTCGAACATGATTTCGAGGTCTTTGGTCAACGAGTTAGGCATGTTGAAAAACTCCAGAAATTGGGGTTTTCCGCATGTCTCTCCCGTTTCAGCCGGAGGTCGCTGGGTCAGCGGATGCGAGGAGAATTACCCCCTCGCACCGCCGGATTCATTTGGGCAAATTACGCCGCCTTATCGCGGAGCTTGCGCTTGTGGGCGAGGAGCGCCGAGTAATCGCCGCTTGCCTCGGCCTGCTTCTGGAGGCGGGCCAGTTCCTTGTCGCCGCCCTGTGCGGGCCGCGCATCGCCCTGGCGGATATTCTCGGGCGGCGGGGGTGCCTTGCGGCGCGTCGTCGTCATCTGTGCCTCCATGCGGGCTACCTCGGCGATGAACTTCACCGGGTTCTTGATTGCGGAAAGAGCAGCGAGACGGTCGGGGTTCTTGCCGAGTGCATAGATCAGCTTGGCGCTCTCGTTCGACGCCTGCGAAATCATGAACTGCTGCGCGTCGGTCAGGGCTTCCATGGCATTCCCGACAACCTCGCTCGCATCGGCGAAGGCAAGAGACGAGAGACCCGTCTGGAGCTTGGCGACATCGGCCTTGGCCTCCGTCTCAAGGTCGGTCGGGGCGCTGGCCTGCTGTTCCGCGGCGAACTTGTCGCGGTTCCACTTGTCGATTGCGGCGTCGTATTTCTCGTCGTCCCAATCGAACTCGTCGCGGGTCGGGCGCGGGCCTACCTCAACGACAGGTGCGGGCTTATCAAGCTCGGCGAGCCGTTTGTTGGCGATGGCCAGCTTGCGGTCGCGTTCCTTGATCTCGGCGCGGAGCCGCTTCGGAAGATCGGCGGCGGTATCGTCGTCCTCGGGCGTACCGAAAACGATTTCCTCCTCGCCATCGTCCTGATCGTCGTCGTTTTGAAGGTCGGCACCTTCATCACCGGCAATATCCTCGCCGGGTTCGAGGATATCATCCTCGGGATCGTTCAAATGCATATATCACCTGTGTTACGCAGCGTATGGAGGCACGCCGGGGGCCTTATTGAGGGGCCGTCCCTCAAAATCGTTGGCGGGTAGATGCTTGACCCCCGCATCGGTGAGCGTTTCGATAGTCTTGGCCTTCGACAGGCCGGTGTCCGCCTCTGCCTTCTTGGCGAGCGCCGCGTCTTTTGCCGCCTGAGCCTCAAGAGCGATGCCCTGCTTCTCGGCCAGCACGGTTGCCGGGTCGGGCTGCTGCGCCTGCTCCTGCATCTGCGCCGCCTCTTCCTCGTTCGGCTCGACGAGACCGATCTGGAGGCCGCGCTTGCGGGCGTAGGCCTGCAAGTCCTCGATACCCTCACCGTCGCTGTTCATGATCGCGGTGATGATGGAAGCTTGGGCAAGCTCCATGTCCCCTGCCTTCAAGGCGATCTCGGCGGTATTCAGGGCGGCGCGAACAGTCTTGTCGCGGCGGGTCGCGGTTGCCTCGGTGACGCTCACGATGACCTTGTACCGACCGCGCGAGAAGTCGTTGCGAACAGACGACACGCCCTTGGGGTCGATGTAGGGCTGGTTCAGAACCTCGGTTCCGTCGCTGCCCTCTTCGTCCATCGTCTCGACCTCGCGGCCATCTTCGACATAGACGTCGGGCAACATGCCGACATAGATTTCGCCCTCGCACTGGAGAGTGAGGCGCATGTTATCGAGATAAATCCCCGATTTCGCATCGACACGGGCGGCGGCAATATCCATCGCCTCGGCGGAGGTGTTGGCCTTTACCGTGTCCGCGCCGTCCTGATCCTCTTCGGTCAGGTCGTTGTTGGCAATCTGGAGCAGGCCAACCGTCGCCGGGGGGAGGTCAGGCGGCTTCAAATAGGAGACGGGACCGGTGGTGAGTATCTGCCCGGTCTGCGGGTCAATCAGAGGGTTCGCAAGTAGGTATGGCAGATTGTCGATATGCGCCCGCGCCCATAGGCCCGCCAGATTGGGTGGCATCTGCTCGGGAGCAAAGATGGGCTTCTCGTTCGGCGACAGCGCGTTGATCGAGGCAAGGCGCGAGACCATGCTGTTGTAGATGCGCTGGCGGTCGATGTTGTCCTGAACGTGCCCCTTGAAACGCTCCTTGCCATCAACGAACGAGCGCTGCCCGTAGAACGGAATGATCGGAATGCGGCAGCCGGCGATAACGCCATGATCCTCCAGCACCCGCGTACCGGACAGGATATACTTGTGAACCCGCTTGCGCTTGCGGCGCTGCGTGGCGATCTGCCAGCCTGCTTTCTTGCGATAGTCCAGCGCGTCGTCGTCGATCTCCGAGCGCCAGAAGCGTTCCTGCAACCCGGTGATGGTCTGCGTCAGGACGTAGAGCGTTTCCAGCCGGTCTTCGACCTCGTAATACTCGCAGGCCATGACGACCTCAGGACGATACCAGTCATAGGCGGGCTTGGTGATATGGTCGGGCCAGTCGGTCGGCTCGGCTTCCCCGAACTCTTCCTTGTAGGCCTCGGGTGTGTAGGGGAGCAGCACGAACGCAAAACGCGACTTCGCCTTGCTGTAGGTCTTGTCCTGTGGGTCGAAGAATACATACTGGTCGGCGTCGGTGATGATCAGGCCGGGGTTGATGCGCTGCTTGTCGTTGTCGCGGTCGTACTCGTCCTCAAGCACGTTGGCAGCACGATAGGCGCCCATGCCGCCACGAATGCCCTCAAAGAATGCATTGTCCCGCGCCTCTTGGGCATTGAACTTGTAGCTGTCCGCCCGGTGCATCCCGGCGATGGTCGATGCGGTGTCCTGATTGCTCTCACCCCCGTCGGGCTTGAACTCAGGAACGATGCGGTTTTCCCGATAGTCCGTCTCGATCTTGCGGACGGCGCGGCCGATCTTCGGAATCTCGACGCGAATGCTGTTCTCGAACTGCTCGCCCCACGGCCCTTCCCATTGCGCGCCGGGTATCTCGACGAACCGGCGAGCAGCCAGCGCCTCTTCGCGCATGGGGATTTGCGGGATTACGGTGGCGTCGAAGCGGCGGATGGCGCGGCGATGCACCTCGGCCAGACGGTCGTCTGCTTCGCGAGCGTCGTCCTCGGTTTCGTCGTCATCAGCCACAGGGCGGGTTTATCTGCCGAACGGACTGTCCGCATTTTGGCAAATTACCGGCGAGCGACCATGACCGTGGAGGGGATATGAACGGGCGCATTCTCGCGCTTGACGACGGGCTTGCGGACGGCTGCTGTCTCGAACGCCTTATAGCCGTGGCTGAATTGGTCGTGGAGCGGCTTGTCCTTCCACACCCCAAGCTTCTCGTCCCACTCCTTGCGGTAGCTATCGAGGCAATCGATCAGGCGCTGGCACCGCTCCTCGTCGATCCAGACGCTCGGGAGGTACTGGCGCGAAGCCTCGATGCCATCCTGTTCGCTTGCGATACGCGGCACGACGCGAACGGGCTTGATACCGACCTCCTCGGCGTGCTGGCGGGCACTCTTGGCGTCCTTGCCCAAGCGCCGATGATCCGCATCATGCGGCATGAAATGCTCGCTGTAGTTGTAGCCCTTATCCGCCAGCGCCTTCGCGTAGTGCGCGAAACCTTCCCCGCTGTTTTCGTAATAATCGATCAGCCGGCGCTCCATCCCAACGTCCTGCCAGAAGCAGATCGTCATCGCATCGCCGACGCCCAAATCCCACGTCGTGTAAACCGGAATATCAAGGATCGGGATGCGGCAGATGCGGCCTTGGCTGCGAACCTTCAGCATCTGCTTTGAGAAATAGGCGCCTTCGACGCTGGCCTCGAAAGCCTCATCGGGATGCGACGGATGCTCTTGCGTCATCTTGTCGCCCTGCTGCTCCGCCTTCTTCACGTACCAGGCACGCTGCTCCCGCGTGAACTCGACGCCGCGACTTTTCAGATACGGATGCGCTAGCGTCTTGGCGAAATACTCCTGCATCTCGGTCGTCTCAACCACATCGGCGTCAAGAACGTTGCCGTGATCCTGCCACCATGCGGTGAAGTGGAATTTGAAATCGAGCGCGGTAAGCTGCCTGCCCTCATCCTCTAGGCGGCGGGCCTTCTTGACCATGCCGTGAAACTCGCCCGCTCGCCCCTCTGCCGTTGACTCGACGGTGATGTTCATTCCGACAGCCACCGTGTTGAACGCGCCCGTCTTGACCTCCTCGGCGCGGTCAGGGAATTTGGCGCACAGCTTTCCGTATTCGGAGACGTGGAGCCGCTGGAGCGTGCCGGATCGCAGCGAGACGCCGACCCGGATGCTCGACCCGTTGTTGAAGCGCAAACTCTCTGCGCTGTCATTGTCGGCCGATACGACCTTGCGAAAAGCCAGCGGCAGATTGTCGTAGGCAAACTTGATCTTGTCTTTGAAGAACGCCTTGGCATCAACGAGATTGTGGGCGATCACGCCAGCGCTGAGATTGGGCGTGAACAGGCAATCATCGAGCATATCGAGCTGGATCACTGTGGTGTAGCCAAGCTGGCGAGCTTTCAACACCACGTCCATCCCGTGGCGCTCGGCAAGGAACTGCTCCTGATGCTCGTTCATGCGGAACGGCACCTTTTTGCCCTGCTTGTCTTTGATGTCGTAGAAGCCGCCGCGAAGCCGATCTAGCTTGGTCGGGAAGCGCTTGCGTATCTCATCCAGAAGCGCAAGCTCCGGCGCTACCGCTGCCCCAGCCACTCGGCCAAGTCCTTTCCGACATTATGCTCGACCTCGGACTTGTCGCGCCAATCTGCCGAACGTCGATTCTTGAGCCAGAAGATCGCCGCCGTGGTGTCCGGCGCAACCTTTGCCGTGAACGGGGCGTAGACCGGTTCATCCGCGCCGGAGGGCATGAAGATTTTGACCTCTTTCTGCTCGTAACCGATCGCGCGCTGATACAGGCTGCGCTCAACTCGCTCGTCAGCGGCCTCCTTCGCGCTTTTTATGGACTGACAAAATTCGTCATGATCATGCTTCCACCGGTACACGGTGCGCACGTCGATCTCGAAGAAATCGGCGATCTCTTGGTCGGTAGCACCCAATGCGCAAAGCTTGGCAGCTTGTTCGGCATACTCCGGCTTGTAATCGGTCGGACGTCCTGCGGGCATAGCCTTACCCCTCTACCTGATTGGCCATGCGCTTTCCTTTGCGCAAATTACGCAAGTGACGAAGGCGGGACCATGCTGCTGTTTCGGTGATGCCGAGTTGATGGGCGTAGTCTGCTACCCCTCGGCGAAGATGCTGGCGGGATAGAAGCTCGCGATCCTCTTTCGTGGACCAGCGGTGATAGGTGCGCGGATTGCGGCGGCGCTGCTTGCGAACGATACTCTCGATCAACATGCTCTCGTCGTCGGGATGGGCGCGCAGCTTGCCCAAGCGTTCGACCAGCTCAAGCACAAGCGGCTCGGCCTCGCTCGGGATCAGGTTGGCGAGGTTGACGAGATTCATTTGCGCCCCCGTTTGGCCTTGTGCGGCGGGATAGGAAGAACAGTCACGACGGCATGATCGTGAACAATGACGCGGTGGCCGGTCGGCAGGATGACGGAGGCTGAGCCGAGCTGGTCGGCCGCATCGAATGCAGGACCGCATAGGCGTTGAACGACAATGGCAGCGGGAACGTCATCGACCCGCTGCTGGTATCGCTCGATTGCGTGCAAGGTGATTTCGAGGCCCCCGCCCTTCCCCATTACGACGTTGCCCCTCCTTGGGATTGTGCTATAGTTTCAGCATCTTGAGCGCCAAATTGTCCTACGCGAACCATGGCCCGCCAGATTTGCGCGTTCGCAAGATCAGGATACAGGTCTTTCGCGTGAACGCCCGCCTCCTGCATGGCTACGCTCGGCTCCACCGGGACTACGGCATAACCGCTCTCTGATATGGCGGTGAGGACGGCCTCAATGCGCGGGATCCGGCTTTTCCAGACGGGCACTACCTTCATGCCCACGCCCACAGGCGCGTCAGACGACGAGAAATGCTCGGCTTCGCTCAGCGCCCTCGCCATTGCTTCGATAAGGTTGGGGGTCATGCCTCGTTCTTCCAGCAGAAGCCGAGCGCAAACGGGCCAAGGCAAACGAGAAAGCAGCCATCCGTCCAGCGTATGCCAACGACGAATTCACTCCCTGTCCACATGGCCAACGCTGTTCCGCCGAGCATGTCGAAGCCGAAATATTCAGCGCGGGAACTCGTTACGATCCGGTCATCCATCTTCTTTCTCCTTCTCAATCGGAATAGCTGGTTGATTTCATTGGCTTTCATGGGCCTTGGCCGGACAGGTGGGCCAGCATCGACGAGCCGTCGTTCGCTGCGGAGCGTCGTTCACCGATGGTTGTGGGCCGCGCCCATCGGCGACTATTCAAGACCCATGTCCCCCAAGCGTCCTGCCAATCGACGAACCGATTTCCCTTGCCGCGGTGGTGCTTGATGAAATGCTCGATCTGGCCATCAAGCTCTTTGGGCGACCAGCTATCGACGATCTCTCGGCTCTGGCTCCCAACGCCAAACTGCTCAGGCTTCCAATCCTTCGGCAACGCGCGCTTTGTGTTTTTATCAGTGGTGGTTCTTGATGGTTTGTCCGCAGATTTTGCGGGGGTCTTTGTCAATTTCTGCGGGGGTGCTGATTTTGCGGGGGTGCAATTATTGCGGGGGTGGACGGTGTAGAAGCAGCCTTTGCCGGGGCGTTCGTCGCGGGTGATGTGACCGCTATCGACAAGCGACTTGATCGACGCCTGAATTGTGCGCTCACCCTTGCTGCATTTCTTGACCAGTGTCGCCATAGAAGGCCAACAGCCACCCTCATCGTTCGCGCAATCGGCGAGCGCGAGCAACACCAGCTTGTCGCTGGCGGGAAGATCTATCTCCCACACGGCAGTCATCAGCTTTATGCTCACTTAGGCCACTCCTCTAGGAGTTGATCCGTCCAGAGCGTTGGCGCGGCCTGCATGGGCGGCGCAGACGTCATCAGGCTGTGCACATAGGCCGACAGCGATCCTTCGAGGCTGAACCATTCCCCGTACCCACGATAGGCTGCAAAGCGGTCATGGAGGCGCCGCTCATCGACTGGTTCGCCGGGAGCGAATGCGAGAATGTTGAGCGAAAACGGGCAGCCGGTTTGCAGCGATCGGCGACGAGTTTCAACCGAGCCAGTGGTATAGCCTATCTTGACCCATGACTCTTCCGTCTCGCCGTTGGCGATAAAGTATATCCAACCGCTCACAGGCCGCGCACCGCCTGATATGCGCCGTGGAAAGCACCCAACGCCTTGCCCGTTTCACCGTTGCGGCGCTTGGCACAGATGAACTCGATCTTGCCGACGTGCTGCTCCATCGCCTGCTCCCACTTGATGCGGTCGGGCGATGTCATTTCAGGCTCTTCCTTGCGGAGATAATATTCGTTGCGGAGCAGGAACATCACCGTGTCGGCGTCCTGCTCGATCTGGCCGCTGTCCCTGAGGTCCGATAGCTGCGGTCGGCAACCTGCCCGCTTCTCGACCTCGCGGCTGAGCTGAGCGAGCGCCATGATTGCAATGTCATGTTCCTTGGCCATCGCCTTGAGCGCGCGGCTGATGGCCGACACAGCCTCATACGCGTTCTTTTGCTTGTCGGCGGAGAGCAGCTGCAGATAGTCCACGACAACGAGGTCCAGGCGGTCGCCACGGGCAGCGAACTTGCGTGCCTGCCTCCGGATGATGACATTGAGCCGCGCAACCGAGAGGCTACCGGCATCTATCACCTCCATGGGAAGGTCGGCCGACATGTCGCGGGCGCGTTTCAGGCGCTCATAGTCCCCGTCAGACAGACGCTGGTTGATGATATTGGCGAACGGCACGCCGCCCTGCCCGTTGAAGCACAGGTCGGCGGCCATGCGAGCGCCTAGCTCAGCGCCGGACATTTCGAGGCTGATATAAAGGACGCCATACCCGTTCATCGCCGCTCCGATGCTGTAGGACAGCGCGACGGCGGTCTTGCCCATACCGGGGCGGGCCGCGAGGATGATCATCTGCTTGCGACGTGCGCCACCCAGAAGGTCATCCATCGGCGGGATGAGCTTGCAGGTGACGCCGCGGTCTTTGCTCGCCAGTTGGCCTAGCAGGGCGTCGATGCATCCCGCGCCCGTCAGGTGAGCGATCGATGCTGACGTTTCGGCAGCGGACGCGAGAGCAGCGTCAGCGTGGTCAACGGTATCGGCAAGCGTCACCGACTGATCGGCCGCCATCTCGATAGCCTCGGTGAGGCCTTCCGACATACGGCGACGGCGGGCGAGGTCGGCAACTTGCTTGGCGAGGTCAACCGCACCGATGAGGGCAATCGAGTTGCCCGACATTTCCGCAATGAGGCGCCGGCCACCCGCAGCCTCATACTGCTCGTCGCCCTCGAACATGTTGTTAAGAGCAACGGCATTGGACGCCCTGCCCGTTGCATGACAATCGCGGGCGGCACGGAACATCCGGCTCAGCAATGGATCCGAGAAGTCGTCGGGCGCAACAATGTCGGCAACGCGGTCGATGATTCCCGCGTCCTGCATCATCGCCCCGATGACGACGGCCTCACCAGTAGCGTTGGCGATCATCCGACGAGAATCCTTCCAAGCACGCGGTTCGCCACGGCGCCAATCGGCACGGCCTCGCGGCTTTCCCAGCCATGGGCGACGAGGAAGCCGATCAGGGTATCGAGGGAACGGAAGATGCCGCAAATATGCCCTGCTTCATGCAGGCGGTTGAGCATCGCATATTGAGAGAGCTTGACGTCGCCGCTGGCCTTGATCTCGGCGCGGCAGACCTTCCCGGCGTTGGGACCAATGCCGTCGATGATAAGGTCGGGATAGCCGGTCGCCAGTCCCTCACGTTGGGCCTTCCCCCTGCCCGCTTTGCTGGCAATATGAGTGCCGTTCGGAACTGCCGACACCATGCAAGGAATGACGCGCGGCAAATCCTTGACGATGCTCGCCTGTATCGCAAGCTCTGAGACGCTGCGGCCATAGGCGGTGCGAGCAACGCCTACCTCGTCATAGTGCCATCCAGCGGCGCGGCAGTCGGCAACCGGAGCGTAGTCGGGTTGCTTCATGGCCGCAGCGCCTCCGGTATCTCCCGGCCCTGCTCGCGGTACATGCGACGGGCGGTTTCCCTGATAGGCTCGCGGTCCAATGCCTTGCGGTGCTTGGAGAGGGTCTTGGCGGCCATGCGGGCGCGGTGTTGCTCGTGCCACTTCATGCGTCTGTCCTTTCAGCAAACCGGGCAGAGAGGACGCACCAGACTAAGTGAAAGGTCGCGCGGTCGTATTCGCCCTGAAACATCCAAACCAACGAACAGATCATGTTGACGACCAAGAGGACTCGCCAAACCATCACCGTTCTCCCCTGAGGATCGCCGCCATCTTCTTGCCGACGTGAGCGGAGTTTTCAGTGACGCACGACAAGGCACGCTCTATGCGTTGGTTCTTGGTGGTCAGGGCGTCGCTGCAACGGCGGTGGGCATTTTCAACATTGATCCGAAGTCCGACCAACTTGCCGATCTGCTTTTCCTGTTGAGCGATGCGTTCGCGGAGCGGTTCGCAGAGGGTGCAATCTTCGCCATGCTCGGCGCGCATGTCCCCCGCCTTCCCTGCCATCCTCAACTTACAGAGGAAGTACCCAGCGATAGCCCCACCTATAGTGAAGGCGGTGATGATGAGAGGGTTCATGCTGCCAGACCCTCCCAGTCAGAATCAGAGACAGAGGCGGTGGGCACAGGCCCCAGTCTGGCGCGCACAGCCTCCCAATCGCCATGCTCCTCCTCGGCAATTTCCATCGCCTCTTCTTCTGACCGCGCATAGACGGTGACAGCCTTGTCCTCCGAATACATGCAGTGAGGGCAGTCGCAGTCACATCCCCGCGAAAGCTCAACCTTGAAAGGAACAGGCTCGGAGAGATCGACTTTCCAAAAAGGATCGATGCGACGGATGACCGCCTCCGCTTGACCGAAGTACGGCAGGGCCGCGAGCGCATGGATGGTGGCGGGGCGAGTGAAATCGATTTTCATGCTGCCCTCCGCTTCCCGAGCGCAACCAACTGGCTACCGCGCGTGACCATGCGAGAGCCGACAACCTTGAGGCCGGGCCGTTCGTGTTCGTCGAATTTGCCGTCGATGGCGGCGCGGGTGACGGTCGCGTTGTCGTCGCTGTTATCCGCCGCGAGCGTGCCGGGATCAGGCTCCTCGTCGGGAAGCTCGAAAGCCCCCTGCCCTGCCAGATGCAGAAATTCGTTGGTGAAATCGGGGCCGAGAAATGCCATAAGGCCGAGCAGGCATTCGGGTGGCAACGGGCGGTAATCCACGCTCCCCGCGTCGGCCATCGCGCACTCGATAATGCGGTCTTTGACCCCCGTGCCGTTGGCGAGCTGCTTGACGCTGTAGCGCCGCCCGCGACCAACGAAGAGGCGCAATGCCGAGCCAATCTTGTTCCCCGCCTGTTCGCGGGAAATGAGCAACGGAAAGTTCGCGGACCAGTCGTCAGCCACGGGCTATCTCCTGAGCATGGAAAGGGAAATGGATGAAGCGGGCGACACAACCGCCGCCCACGCCGATGAAAACGACACGCGCGCTCGCCTGATCGGAGAGTTGATCGCGGAAATTGTGCTGGGGCTTGGCGACCGTCAGGCGATCATGCCCGGCAACTACGTTTGGTTCGGGGAGCGAGGCAGGGTTGATTACCTCGCTCCCCTCCGCGCGGAGATGAGGCGGGACGCGCGGGATGGTGATATGTTTGCCCCCCAGCATGGTCAGGCTGCCGTTGGTTCGGCTTTGGGCAGCGCCTGCACATGCGGCAGCCACCAGCGCGGAATGCCGCCCTTGGCCTTCTTCCAGCTCGACACGGTTGAGGGGGTGAGGTCGAGCGCCGCCGCGACCTTCACGGTGCCGCCCTTATCGGCGATGATCTGTGATGCTTCGGTCATGGCTCCGCACACTACGATAAACGTAGCATGACTTCAACCATAAACTTTACGAATTGCGTAGCGGACGCGTTTTGCCGCGCGCCTTATCTAAGGCAGGTGCTTACGACCGAGGAATTTCTAGCCGAGATTCGGCTTCGCGCGGGCAAGGACGCCGAGGTCGGGCGCGCGCTCGGGCTGCCCAGTTCGCGTGTCGCGGAGCTATTCAGCGGCAAGCGCCGGCTACTCTATCACGAGGCCAAGACGCTTGCCGATCGCTTCATGCCAGAAGAAAGCGGCGCGTCGATCAGTGCAGAGAAACTTGCACCAATCCTTGCCGCGTGTCTCCGGCTTGCTCCAAAAGACGGCTGGTCGGAGTCAGAAGCTCCACGTCTAGCGAGAGCCGTCGAATATGGCCTTGGACTTCTCGCCAGCGCTCCTGCCAATCAGGATAGCGACGATGCTGTGGCCGTGGCCGGTCAAGCAGCAATGCTTCGGCTTCGCGAGTCGCGTCTAGAAGCATGAAGCGCGCCATTGCGCAGTTTATCGAGCATTCGGGGCACCCCTCCCCGCAACCAGCTTGCGTCATATACCCTCCACGAGCGTTCTTATTATGTTCTCGTGCGTCCCAGAATCCTACAATGCAAGGGTCCAGCTTAACTTTTCTGTGGACGGATTAACAAGGGGTGTTTTGACACGGAAGGTGTCACAAGGAGGGGCAATGAAACGCTTGGTCTTAACGAGCGCTCTTGTAGCGGGCGCATTCGGAGCTGGCGCATATGCGAAGGGCGGGGATGAGGCCGCCCCATCCCATACAGTCGAGCAGGCCCGGTTTGCGTTGGGCGTGCCGGAAGCGTACGGCCTAAGCGCTGAACAACAGAAGCTGTTCAATCCGATCGTGCGCCAGTGCGGCTCTGACCTTTCGTCCATGCGAGGTTTCCGAAAGGGCGATGAGTGGTATGATTGGGCGCCTGTAAAGGACGAGTCCCGGCGCAACGAGATGCGGGCCTATTGCGCCGCGTATCAAGTAGGTATCGTGGACGGGATCGGGATTGGTGATCGAGCCGCCAAGCGGTGAAGGATTTCGGGCATGTCGAACGAACCAGACCAGTGGGCTGCTACCTTTGGGAATTCGGCCCCACCCACTCCGGATATAGAGGACCGCGTTCGGCGACTGGAAATTGACCTTCGCGCGGAGCAGGCGCGGTCGAGCGAGACCCGCAAGAAGCTTGCCAACACACATTCTCGCGTCGAGCGTGCGAAAGACGCGATGGAGTTCAGCTTTGCATTGGGGCTCATTCCGTCGATGATCTTGACGGCCAACCTCCTGTGGCATCGCTACGAAGGATGGGAATTCGCCGCAGCGTGGCTGGGCACTGGCCTTCTCGTCGTCCTCTTGGGCCGAGACGCCTTCAGCAAGATCAATTCGATATAGGGACGCCTTGCCCCTGCGCGCCGACCTTGAACTGGCAGCCATCACCCTGCCCCTAGATATCGTCCTGCGACTGGCAGAGGCGTCCAAGGGGAAGCTGTCAGAGGAGACAGTGGCGCTGCTCAAGATCGAGGTGGCGTCGGTCCTTATGTCGATACCTGGCATTGAGGAGGAGGTGGTGATGGCGATCTTCAATGAGGCGTTCGGTCCTTAGCTTTCGTCTAAGTCCTTCAATCCAAGCGTTTGATCCATTTTTGCGCATCCTACGTTTTTCGTATTGACTACGCCCTACGAATAACGTAGCAACGCCTCACAGACAACGTGAGGCTGACAATGTCACATAAGATCATACGCACCGCCAACATCGAAGGCACCTACGGCACTGAACAGGCTGTCGTCAGCGTTCAGACCACTGGTCGTTGGAAGGGCCGCTACTTCACCCGTGGCGCTGGCTATGCTGGCCGTGTCGCTTACCAGACGCAGGAGCGGGCCGAGCGCAGCATCGAAGCGCACCGCTGCTTTCGCGGGTGGGCGGCATGATGCTCAAGCACTTCTCCATGTGGGCCGACAAGCGCCTCGCAGACGCTGTCGATCTGATCGAAGCCGTTGTGCAGGACCACTCGACCGCCGACGACAAGTTGCCCGAGATTTACGGCCTGATCCATGAGGTCAGCAAGGCCGACGATTTTCTCGCTGGCGTGCTGCGTGATCGGGCCTCGACGTGAGCGCGCTGCCCCTCACTGTTGAGGCAGACGCCACCGGCCCGTGCAATGGCGACCACATCGTTCGCGATGCCCATGGTCGTTTGATCGCCCTCGTCTACCGGGGCTTCGGAAAGCACGGCGAAGCGGTCGCACAATGGCGGGCACAGCAGATTGCCAATGCCCTTACCTCAGCTTGGTGCGGAACTTGCGGCGAGGATACCCCCGGCACGGCTGAATGCGAAACCTGTGAAGCATGGTGGGCGGAAAATGCACCACGCGCTGGAGGCGTCGCATGACCTACCCCGCCCACATTGCCCGCCATATCGCATCCGAGATAGGCAAACCGCAGAACGCGGCCAAAGAGCGCGTCGCTTTGCAGGACCGCGTCCGCAACGGCACGGCGTGGACCGCGCTCCATATCCTGCAGGACGAAATCCTCCTGACCGCTGGCCGCATTCGCAATGCCCGCCGCGCCGGTATGCAGGACATCGTTCACCGCCACACGGCAGCCCTGTTCGCCCTCCTTCGCGTCAAGAAGGCCATGAAGGGCCGGTTCCCCAAGGCGATGCCCTTCTGGCAGCCGGTCGGGGAGCCTGTGGCATGAGCGAGTATCGCGCCCATGAAATCCAGACGTACATGATCGCTTGCGGCTTTCACTTCGCAGCGGCGGGATTTGTGCGCCGCTTTCAGCAGGATCACAGCCCACGCGCTTGGTCGTCGCTGGAACGCGCATGGCGGGCGCATTTCGCCATGAAAGAGGATCTGGTCGCATGATCCCGACCTACCTCTGCCGCGAGCATCCCATCGAGACGCACGTCGACCTCATCCAGACATGCTCTGACGATGAATGGTTCGAGATGATGACCGCCAAGTACGGCTTCGACTTCGAGACCCGCGACTTCACCGCTGGCCCTGACCAGCCCAACCAACATTCCGACCGTATCTGAAAGGCGAAACGACATGTTCTACACGTTCGAGACGGAGAGCGAAGCCCTCTCATTCTGGAGGAAGGGAAACGGCCTGATCTACCGTCCGGCCTCCCGCAGCTACAAATTCTGGACGGTTTTCATGACCTCGGAAGCTGCGATTGGGCACCCCAGCAGCGATCGCTCCGCCTGACAACCCCCTTATCGAGAGGTAGAGTTATGACCACCTACCGCGACGCTTTGGAAGCATACAATAGGGAAACGCATTCAGATGCCCTCCCTGAGCTTATGCTTGTTCCCGCCGAGACCGTTCAACCCCTCCCCCTTGAAGGGGCTTCTGTCCCTCTATGGGTTTATGCTGGGGTGGGACTTCTTTTTGCTTTGATGGTGTCGCTGTGAGTTCGGCGCATCGCTTCGCGACCGGGGCTTTCGTCCTGTCGGATCAAGCCCCTTCGGGTCTTGCCGCTTCGCGCATCAATCCCCTTGCGAATGGAGAATCGAAATGACCGCTTTGCAGAAAGTCGAGGCGCCCGAAACTGCTGTTGCCAACTATTCAGCCAGCCTTATCGACGTCATCGCTCGCGCAGCCAGCGATCCCGCTGTCGATATCGACAAGATGGAACGCCTGATCGCTCTACAGCAACAGGTGTCCGCTCGCGAGGCCGAACTGGCGTTCAATCAAGCGATGAATGCCGCGCAGGCGGAAATGCGGCCGATCTCGGCGAACGCATCCAACCCGCAGACCAAGAGCCGTTACGCCACGTTCGACAAACTGGATCGCGCATTGAGGCCGATCTACACGGCGCACGGCTTTTCCTTAAGCTTTGACGAGGGAGATAGCCCCAAGCCCGAGCATGTCCGCGTCCTCTGCTACGTCGCACACACAGCCGGACATACGCGCACCTATCACCGCGACATGCCTGCTGACGGCAAGGGAGCGAAGGGCGGCGACGTCATGACCAAGACGCACGCGGCAGGCGCCGCAGGCTCCTATGGAGCGCGCTATTTGCTCAAGGGCATCTGGAATGTGGCGGTCGGCGCGGAAGATGACGACGGCAACCTTGGTCCTCGCCGGGAAGCGCCCAAAACGATCGGTGAAAAGGATATCGACGATATCGAGACTATCATGACCTCGAACAACATCCCTATCGCCGACTTGCTCAAGGTCGCGAAGGTCGCCGACGTTGCCGAAATCCGCGCCGACCGGCTGACCAGCGTGAAAAACTGGATCGACCGGCAGGTCAAGGCGCGAGGTATCCAGTGATGGATGAGATCGAACAGCGCTCGCCAGAATGGTTCGCTGAGCGGTGCGGAAAGGTCACGGCGAGCAAGATTGCTGACCTCATGGCCCGCACGCAAAAGGGCTGGGGTGCTTCACGCGCCAACTATGCAGCGCAGCTCGTCTGCGAACGCCTGACCGGCACGGCTGAGCAGGGCTACTCGAACGCCGCGATGCAGTGGGGGACCGATTGGGAGCCCGAAGCTCGCGAGGCGTATGGCCTCCACGTGGGCGAATTCGTCGATGAGATCGGCTTTGCTCGCCATCCGGTCATTGCCGACAGTGGAGCATCGCCTGACGGGCTGGTCGGGGATGATGGCCTTGTCGAAATCAAGTGCCCCAACAGCGCAACGCATATTGCCACACTGCGGGGCGAGCCGATTGCGGACAAATACATCAAGCAAATGCAGTGGCAGATGGCCTGCACCGGTCGCCAGTGGTGCGACTTCGCCAGCTATGACCCCCGCTTACCCGAGCGGATGCGCCTGCATGTTGCCCGCGTTTCCCGCGATCAAGCGATGATCGATGACATTGAGGCGCACGTTCAGGATTTTCTCGCCGAAGTCGCGGCCACCGTCGCCGACCTTGAGGCCCGCTATCTGAAAGAAGCGGCATGACCCTCGCCGAGCGCGCCCATATGGCCACCGCCGTTCGCGTGTCGGCCCGCATTGCACGACAGCGGGAGCTTTCCCGCCTGCTGGCAGAGGGCATGCCGCTCAAGCGCGCCGCCCATGCTGTGGGCTGGTCCTATCGCAGCGCCCGTCGCTGGCGGAAGGCCGGCTGATGTTCCCGAAGCGCATCCCGAAGAAGCCCAAGCGCGCCACCCGCTGGCGGTCACAAGCCCACTGCAATTTCGTGCGCTCGCATGAATGCTGCATCACCGGCTGCACTGACCGTCCGATAGAGGTCGCGCACGTCCGCTTCGGGAGCGGTGCAGGCATTTCACAGAAGCCGGACGACTTCCGCACCGTGAGCCTCTGTCGGGCGCACCATGCCCGTCAGCATGAGGTCGGAGAGCGGACCTTTTGGGCAGGGATCGACGTGGAGGCCCTCATTGACGAGTTCTGCCGCCAGTCGCCGCGGGCTGCTCAAATCCGCGACGCCAAGCGTGAAAGGGAGTTGGCATAATGCCGAGCCGGATCATCAATAACGAAGACGACCTGTTCGACTTCATGGTGCTGGCAAAGAACCTTGCCAAGCCCTTCACCGTCGAATGGCAGTTGGGCCGCGACCGATCGCACGAACAGAACCG
This sequence comes from Sphingopyxis sp. BSN-002, assembly GCF_022024275.1. Classification (NCBI taxonomy): domain Bacteria; kingdom Pseudomonadati; phylum Pseudomonadota; class Alphaproteobacteria; order Sphingomonadales; family Sphingopyxidaceae; genus Sphingopyxis; species Sphingopyxis sp. BSN-002. The sequence continues at coordinate 197,280 of NZ_CP091804.1, read as the reverse complement.
GCTGCAATTCCTGTGGGCGCGAGAAGCGGCCGAGCAGCGCGGCGACATGACAGCCGACGAAGTGCGCTGCGAATGGAAGCTGGTTCACGGCGTTCCGATCCTGCGGGAAGAGAGCGCCGAGTTTCGGGAGATCTACGACGCGGCAATCAAGCCGCTGCCATACGCGCAAAAGCTGATCGCGATGCGCTTCATCCCCGTCACCAGCGAGATGAAGGTTCCGCAAATGGTCCGCTATCTCGACACCATCGAGCGGGAATGCGCCGAGCAGGGAATCCGGCTGACCAGCCCCGACCCCGACCTGAACACCTATCACGCGCGGTATCGCCAGCAGCGGGCCGCATAGTTCCACCGCAACGCGAGCAGCATAATCCGTCGGTCCGCTCGCATAACCCCGGGGCCGACGGGAAAGGGATTTAAGATGGCACAAGATACGGGCGCTTCCGACAAGTCGGACCGGGCCGTCGTGAACGGAGCCGCAAGCGTCTCCGCCGTTCCGGCTTCCGTCCCTAGCGCGGAGTTCGCTATCGAGGTCATGCGTCTGATCGCCAAGCACGAATGGTTCGGCGGCGAGATATGGTGGCACTCATTCCCTGTCGGAGAGTCGCCGTCGCAGGTTTTCGTGGCTTGCAGCGATTTGTTCTTGTGGGGGTGTGCGGACCTAGAGCCACTGACGCCCGATAACATTGCGTTGCTCGACGAGGCTGCTGGCGAGTTGACTGCGATAGATGATTGCTACGGGCCTGAATGGGCGCCCCGTCTCTTCTGCTGCCGAACGCGCAAAATGAGGCCGCAGGGGGCGTACTACAAATACATCCCTGATCAGTTTCGCGACAAGTTCGACGCCTGCGGTCCCGAACGACAGCCGACCTTCGGCGATCCGCAATCCGCCGCGCAAGCGATCGAAGCCCGTCAGGGCGGTAACGGCAAAGCCGGTGCCGTTCACGAGAGCGCGGTCCCCGAAGGGAATGCGCCATGAACAAGTCCGGCAACTGGAAACAGGTAGAGCGCCTACCCCACAACCCCGAGGCAGCCGTTATGACAAGCGGAGGCTACTGGCTCAAGGGAAGGTTCTACCCTACCCATAGGGCTGCTCCGAAGGTCGTGGAGACGCGGCGGGGGTGGTTCAGGTGACCCAGTTGCTCACCGAAATGGAAGCCGCCACGCGCCTCCGCATTGGTGAGCGCACCCTTCGCAGCATCCGCCAGCGAGGGGAAATCCGGTACGTGCTGATCGGCGCTCGCAAAATCTTCTATCGACCGGAGGATTGCGAGGAGTATCTTGCGGCCCGTCTGAGGGTGGAGCAATCATGTCCGACAAACCGCAAAGTACGCCGTGGCAATGGCGATATCGGAAAAATCATTCCGCTCAGCCAGTATCGCTAACGCAATGACGGTCTATCAAACGCCTAAGTCTCCATACTGGCAGTATGACTTTCAGGTCGGAGGGGTCCGCTACCACGGCTCCACCGGGACCGAGAAGAAAGGTGCCGCGAAGGCGTTCGAGACCAACAAGCGCCGCGAAATCGCTTCCGGGAGCAAGGAAAAGCCAGAGATAACCTTGGACGAGGCAACTGGATACTATTGGGGAGTGGTCGGCCAATTCGAGGCCAACGCCAAAGCGACCAAGGTCCAGCTAGACCGTCTGGCCGGGAAGTTTGGAGCCTCCACCCTGCTAAGCGAGATCGACCGCGAGGGCATCGAGAAATATATCGCATGGCGGCGCGGTCAGAAGGCAAGGAACAAGAACACTCTGGTTTCCAATGCCACGGTCAACCGAGAGACCCAATTGCTCAAACGCGTCATCAGGCGCGTCCCCAAGAAATACGCCAAGCCCGACATCGAGTGGGAAGGCGTCATGCTCAAGGAACCAAAGGAGCGCACCCGCGAGCTATCCGCAGACGAGGAGCGCAGGCTATTCGAGAAATTGCCCGAGGACTTGGCCGCGGTAGTCGAGTTTGCCATGCTGTCGGGGCAGCGGCGACAGTCGGTTATTACGCTCTTGTGGAGCAAGGTGGATCTGATTGGAAATCGCGCCGAAGTCCGCGTCAAGGGCGGCGGCTATCACGGCTTTCCCTTGTCGCCCCGCATGATCGCCATCATTGCCAGCCGCCCCAAAGTCGGACCACGGGTTTTTACTTATGTGTGCCAGCGTTCTGCGCCAAAGCGGAACGATCGGGCAGCCCGCGTCAAGGGCGAGCGATACCCGTTCTCGCGTGAAGGATGGACGCGTAAGTGGGCGAAAGCGAAGGCGGACGCCGGGATTGACGACTTCCGCTTCCATGACTTGCGGCACACTGCGGCAACGCGGGTAACAAGGGCAGTCGGCAATCTCAAGGTGACGCAGCGGCTTCTCGGCCATTCCAATATTGCGACGACTGCGCGCTACGCGCATGCCTCGGATGGCGATGTCGCGAATGCCCTTTTGCTCACCGAGTCCCGGAATAGTCCCGGACAGCCGGATTTGAACTTGCAGGAAAGCGGCAGAAATGCTAAGAAAATCGGGTAGAACGCTCTATGCTCCCAAAGCAAGCGCGCTACCGGGCTGCGCCACTCCCCGACGCTGCGCGCGCCTTAGACAGGCTTTGACCCCGAGTCTATCCCGCAGAGGTCGCGATCAGCCGCGCATAGAAATCGATCATCCGCTTGAAGCTGTCGATCGCCATATGCTCGTTGGTGCCGTGGATCATCGCCGATTCCTTCAGGCTGAAATGCATCGGCATGAAACGATACACGTCCTGCGATACAGGCTCCATGCTGCGACTGTCGGTCCCCGCGACCACCAGCGTCGGCGTCAGCACCGCGCCGGGCGCATCGGCGCGCGCGGCGGCTGCGATCCATTTCCAGCCCTGCGAACTCGTCGACGATACACGCGACGGCTCGCGCGGCGGCTTCACCCAGGCAAGATCGACCTTTGTATCGCCCACGGCCTCTTTCGCGCGCGCCATGACGTCGGCGGAGGTGTTCCAAGGCGAAATGCGATAATTGATCAGGGCGTTCGCCGACTGCGGCAGCACATTCTCCTTGGGGCTGCCCTCGAGCATCGTCGGGGCGATCGTTGTATGGAATGCAGCCGCGGTTGTCGGCGCCGCGCCGAGCTGGCGCTTCAGGAGCGGACCGAACAGCCGCTGGTTCGCGACCGCCATCTTGGTCGTGCCACCCTTCTTTGCCGCAAGCGATTCGATCATCGAGGCACCTGGCCCGCGCACTTCGAGCGGGAACGGCTTGCCGGTAATCGCGAGGACAGCCTTCGCCAGCGTCTCGACGCCGGTCTCTGCCGGCGGCATCGAACTGTGGCCGCCCGGCGCGTTCGCCGTGACCTTCAGCGTGCCATAGCCCTTCTCCGCGATCCCGATCATGATCGCGGGACCGTCGATCACCGGCGTATCGGTCAGGACGATGCTGCCCTCGTCGAGCGTATAGATGGCCTTCACGCCCTCGGCCTTCAGCTTCGTCGCCGCGGCGATCGCGCCGGTCCCGCCCGCTTCTTCGTCATGGCCCGAGACCAGATAGATCCCGCGCCTGGGCTTGAACCCGGCTTTGGCGAGCGCATCGAGCGCCTCGAACAGCCCGACAAGCGAGCCCTTGTCGTCAACGGTGCCGCGACCCCAAACCGCCTTCTCCGCGATCGTTCCCGCGAAGGGAGGATATTTCCAGTCCCCTTCAGTGCCCGGTGTCACGGGAACCACGTCCTGATGCGCCATGACGATGATCGGCGCCAAGGCAGCCTCGCTTCCGGCCCAGTGAAAGACGAGCGTGCGATTGGGCAGGATCGTCCGGGTCATCGCGCCATGCGCGGCTGGATAGGTGGCGGCCAGCCATGCGTGCAGCTTGTCCCACTCGGCGACGTCGTTGTCCGCGGGATCCTGGTTCGACACGGTACGCAGCTGCGCCGCCTCGCTGAGATGCCGGACCGCCGCGTCGAGATCGTAAGCCGGGGCCGCCGCAAGCTTCACATCGCGGCCGTCGGCAATGTCCTTTGGCGCGAAGGTCGCCGTACGGACGGCTACCGTGCCTCCTATGACGGCAAGAACCACGGCTCCGCCCAGAATGATCGCCCTGCCCTTGCGCATGTCGCTCTCCCTTTTCCGAGCCGGCACAAGACCGCGAACGATAGCGATATGCAACCCAATTAAGCGGCGGTTCAGCGAGACAGGCAAATGTTTCGCCGACAGGAGATACTGATGCGGTTGCCCCTTGCTGCCTTTCTTGCTTTCGCCCTCCCCGTTGCGGCACACGCCCAGTTCGTGCCGCGCAGCTTGCCGCCGGGCGACAGAAACCCCGGCATTTCGGACATGGGCACGCTCCCCGGCAGCGGGCCCTTGCCGGACCGCGAGCTTCGCAAGGCCCGCGATCTGATCAACGAAGGACGCGATCGGGGCGAATTGTCGAAAGGTGAAGCGAAAGCGCTTCGCCGCGAAGCGCGCCAGATCGACGCCCTCGCCGACCGCTATGACCGCGACGGCCTGTCCGATCCCGAGCGACGCGAGCTGGAAACCCGCCTCCAGCTGCTGCGTGCCGACACGCTCGCGGGGCGCAGCCAAGGCCACGACTGACGGGAAATGGTGGGCCCGGCAGGACTCGAACCCGCAACCTAGCCGTTATGAGCGGCCAGCTCTAACCATTGAGCTACAGGCCCCCGTCTCGAAACCCGGTCGGGGATGTGCGGGCGATAGCGGAGCGAGCCGATGATTGGCAAGCGGCTTAGGCCGGGCACTTTCGTGCGGCCATCGCCAATATTCCGGCGGTGTCGATCGGCGTCACGCCGCGCAGCGCCAGATGCGCAAGCACCGCGTCCCACCAGCGATAGAAGAGGTCGAGATCGCTGTCGGTCCGTACATAGGGGGTGTTGCCCGGCTGCAGCGAGGGCGAATGGAAGGAGAAATTGAGGACCGGCAGGCGCCGCTCTATCGCGATATCGATCGCACGGCAGGCGCGCTCCGCCGGAATGCCCTCCGGCGTGAGCGCGATACGCTCGACGAGCCCGAGCCGCGCAAGCGCCGCACCCGCGTGCATGCCGTTACGGGCGATACGGTGATACACGCCCTGCCCCGACGCGCCGAGGAAGCCGCCGAAAACGGTCGTGACCGGCATTTCCAATATGGGCCCTGCCTCCGTCGACACCCACCAGGGGGAAAGCGGCGCATCGCGATAATCGGGGCCCTGCCCCTTGCGGTAATCGAATCCGGAACGAACCGAGGTGTCGCAACGGAATCCCAGTTCGGCGAGCATCGTCGCGGTGTCGGGACCGAGCCCGTAGCGCCCGGCGCGATAGACCGCCGGGGCGACACCGAAACGGCGGACGATCGCGTCGCGCAACGCCTCCATCTTGGCACGTTGCAGGGTTGGCGGCAGATTACCGGTATAACTGTTGCGTTCGTTCACGTCCTCGTCGTGCGGCGGCGTGACCCAAGGATGCAGCTGGGCCCCTACGTCGCAGCGCCCGGCCTTTTGCGCCGCCGCCAGTATATCGACTGCGCGGTCGTCCTGCACGATCGGCCAGTCGACGAGATAGATGGGCGCCACACCCGCACGCTCGAAAAAGCCTTGGCATTCGGCCAGCGCCGGAACCGAATCGAGCCGGAATCCCGTACGGGCAAACGGAGCGGACCAGTCGAAATCTTCCTCGGTGTCGATCGTCACCCAGAAGCGCGGGCTCTCCTCCACACCCAGCGCGATCAGATCGGATGGTTCCGGATATGCCTGGAAATCCCCCGCAGGCTGCACCTTGATCCCCTTTGCCAACGCCTGCCCCGACGTGGCTATTCGCTCTGCTGGATGCCGAGCTCCGTATCGGCCCTTGGGTTGGCCGAGGGAAGATGCAAGGTCAAGGCGTTATGCCCGATATCGAGGCGTCCGCCGACGCCGCGAGCGAGGCTGTCGACGAGGCGGAGCGAAAAGCCGAGGCTCAGGATCGCAGCGCCGGGCGCCTCGCCTTCGGGGCTGAAACCAGGGTCGAGCAGGTCGGCCGCGGTCGCGAACCGGATCGCAAGCGGCCGGACCACACGCAGCTGGAGCATGTCGTCATGCAGGGGCTCGACCACGAGCTGACCGACCAGCGTCGTGCCGGCCTCCGAAATGTCGACCAGCGCCGTCAACAGGCGCCCGATCATCCGCCGCGAATTCGCGTCGTTTGCCTGGGCGAGAAACGGCCCGCCGACGCGCGAAATGCTGAGGTCGATACGCTGCTCGGCCAGTATCTCGGCAAGGTCGCCCTGCACCTGTGTCATGACCGCGCCGATATCGACCACCTCGCCCGGCATCGACGCCGGCGGCGTGTCGACGGCGCGCGTTGCGGTTTCGAGATCGTCGATGATCTCCTGAATCGCGGCGGCATCCGCGACGATGGTTTCGGCCATCGCGCGATAGGTGCCGCTGACCGGGCCGAACATCTGACCCGATATGATCTGCGCGAAACCCGAAATCGCATTCAGCGGACTACGCAGCTCGTGGATCAGCTGGCGGATCGAATCGCCCGAATCGGCCGACGCAGGACGGCCATAAGGCATCTCGCTCTGCTGCGGACGCCTGCCGCTGCCGCGATAACCGCGGAACTGCCCGGTTGCCGGGTCGAACCAGGGCAATGCCGAAAAGCGCCATTCGCCCGATTCGGCGGCCGAGCCCTCGAGAATCATACGCGCGTTGATGATCTCGGCGCGCTGGCGAAAGGCGCCGGCAGCCGCACCGTCTGCGCCCGGCTCGCCGCCGAGCGCCGATTCGGCGATCGACAGCCCGATTGCCGCGCCGCGTGTGATTCCGTCGACCCAGCAGATCAGCCCGTCAGGCCCGGTTTCGAACAGGAAGCTCGTCCGCGGCGCGCGAACGGCGGGCTGGCTTCGCGACAACTGATATTTGTCGATCCGGCGAACCAATTCGCTGATCTGGCTCGGAACCGCCTCGGGCGGCGCCTCTTCGGCGATCTCCGCCACAATGGCGGCATTTTCGGGCTGCGGTAGCGCCACCGACCCCGCACCGAGGCTCTCGAGCGCACGCCGGACGCTCACCGGCAGGTCGGTACGGCCCGCGAGAATCGACCGCGCGGTTGCCGCGGTCGCCGGCAGCAGCGCCAGCCAGTCGGCTTCCGAAAGCCTCGCGCGGCGCAGCATTGCCGTCGACACGGAGGGCACATCGTTGGCGTAGAAGGCGACGAGCGGCGCGAAACGGCCATGATGCGCGATCGCTTCGGCGCAGTCGCGTCGCACTTTTTCGGGGATTTCGGGGCGCAGGACCGCAAGCGCGTGCAGCGATCGCCGAATATCTTCATCGCCCAGTTGATTGCCGCGCTGCGCCAGAATATCGGAGATCTGACGCCACGCGGCAACGCTCGCACGCCGGTCCTTCGGCGCCTGACGCAAGATAGTCGCGATCATCGAGTCAGCAGTCACGCGCGGCCCGCCCCACCCACTTTGTTGGTTAGCATATGCTTAGCGGCTAGCGTGAATCATCCGGTCATGAAAGTGGCTTCGCCCGTCACGTCACATTGTGGGACAATTGCATTCGGCTGAAATAATATTATGGTCATCGCAGTTTTGGAAAGCGGATGTTTCAATGATGGCCAGCCAGAAATTCGATCAGATCGACCTGCAGATACTCGGGGAGCTGCAAAAAAACGGGCGTATGACCAATGTCGAGCTGGCGCAAATGGTGGGACTCACCGCACCGCCGTGCCTGCGCCGGGTTCGCGCGCTTGAGGAAGCGGGAGTTATCCGTTCGTACCACGCCGATCTGGATGCCGCGAAGCTGGGCTACGGAATCACCGTTTTCGCGATGGTCAGCCTGCGGAGCCAGGCGGAATCCGATCTGAAATCGTTCGAGGATTATGTCGGAAAGCTGCCGGAAGTCCGCGAATGCTATATGCTCAACGGTGAAATCGATTTCCTGCTGAAGGTCGTCGCGCGCGACCTGCAAAGCTTCCAGTCATTTCTCACCGCGCACCTGACCTCGGCGCCGAATGTCACGAGCGTGAAAACCTCGCTGACGATTCGCACGGCAAAGCAGCTTGCAGGCATTCCCGTCGAACTCTGACCGGCTTGCACCGCGTATAAGAAAAGGGCGCCATCCGGTCCGGATGGCGCCCTTTTTTGTGCCTGAGCAGCTATCAGTTGGTCGCTGGCGCCGGAGCCGGAGCAGCTGCCGGAGCGGCAGCCGGGCTCTGGACGTTGATCGTCCACAGCTGCGCGAGTCGCGCACGATCGCCCGTCACCTTGGCAAAGCTCGCGACCGCGGCGTCCTTCTGTCCGGCAAGCGCCTGCGCCACGCCGAGGCGATACTGCGCCACCGGATCCGAAGCGGCGACGCCCTGGTAGAGCGGAATCGCCTTCGCATATTCGCCGATACCGACAAGCGCATCGGCAGTCGCACGCGCGGCCTTGGGGGTTGCCGGGGGCTTCGATGCATCCGCAAGAAGGCCGGCACGGTCCGACGCCGCACGATTCTTCTGCGCTTCGAGGATCGTCGCGAAGCGCTCGTCCTTGTCGGTGAAGACCTTCGCCGCGATTCCATGCTCGACGACGGCAACGACTTCGCCCGGATAGCCCGCTTCGGTAGCAAGCGCCGCATATTCCAGATATTCGCCGCGCTCGGTCATCGCGTTGGTGGCGCGCATCAGGCGCAGGATGTCGAGGTTCATGTCCTTGTCGCCGCCCGCCTGTTGCAGCAGGATATACAGCGTGTTGCGCCAGATCGCCGGCTGCGGGAAATCGCGGACACGCAGCGTCAGGATATCGAGCAGTTCGTTCGTGCGTTTCGCCGCCTGGAGCGCCTTGGCCGGACGAACATACAGTTCCTCGGACGGTCGCTGACCCGCGGCGCGCGAGGCCTCGATCGCTTCCTTGGCGAGCGCGACGCCCTGGTCGACCTGGTTGTTGTTGATATAGCTGTCGACGAGCAGCAGGCTCAGGCTCGGTTCCTTCGATCCGGCGGCCTTCGCCGCTTCGAGACGCTGGACGGCCTTCGCATAATCCTTGGCGCCATAGGCAAAGTTGCCCGAATAGAAATTATAGACACCGAGCATTTCCGCCGGCGCGACGCCGGTCGCAAGCACTTCGTCGAGGCCCTGCGCCTGCGCCGCGGTATCCTTGGTCAGGATGCCGAGCTGAAGACGATAGTGGCCCAGCCAGTAGCGATCGCCGGCCTCGGTCGGATTGGCAGCCTGCGCTTCGGCGATGGCGGCCTGCAGCGCGGCGGCATCCTTGGCGGTGCTCGCCTCGTACATTTTCTTGACTGCGGGACTGAAGCCCTTGCTTACGGGAACGTCGGTTCCCTTGCCGGCCTCTTCCTTCTTCGGCTTGTCCTTGGCGGCCGCCGGGGCCGCGCTCGCCATCAGGGCAACGCCGAGGATGGCAGCCATGGCCGTTGCAGGCTTCTGGCGAAAACGGGTGAACATCGAAATCTCTCCTCACAAACGGCCGCCTTGCCATGACGCAAGCGGGGGGCTCAGCCGCGGTGAATACGCGGCTAAACCCGTAGCGTTGCCATGGCAAGACGGCCGGGATCGATATTTATATGCCGGTGAGTGGCTGAACGGCGTTTGAACCCGGAAAATGGCTCAGACGAGCGTGTCGACCGCCGCATTGATCTCGCGCAGGACCGCCGGATCGCCGGGCGCACCCTCCATCGCCGCTTCGGCAAGCTGGATGAGCGGTATGATGCCAAAGGTCGCCGACAGACTCTTCAGCCGTTCGGCCGCAACGTGCCAGTTGGCATCGCAACGGGCGCGGCGCATCAGGTCGCTCAGCTCGCGCGCGCTTTCCACGAAGCTTGCGCGCAATTCCATCGCCATCGCGGGATCGTCGCCCACCGCGGCGCTGATATACCTGTCGAGAGGGCCACTATCGAACGACATTCCACAGCCTTGGCAGATCGTAGTTAAGTTTCCGTTTCATGGCGGCCATTTGATGCTAAGATGGCAGGATGACGGGGGAAAAGAAGATCGTCGGATTGTGGCGGGATTCCGCGGCAAAGACCGAAGCCGAAGGCGAAGTCCGGGCGGAAGCCGCCGCGGAGGAAAGCGTGTCGCAACCCGAAGCCGCGCCGGTCGCCGAGCGTGACTGGCTCGACACCTCGTCGCTGGCGGATACCGGTGAGCACTGGTCCGGCGACGAGCCGGATTCGGCAGGGTCCGTCTGGTGCGACAGGATCGCACCCGCCTTGCTGATCCTGCTCGCGGCAAGCTGGGCAGGTTTTGCGCTGTTCATGGCGACCGGCGGATTTGCGACTACGCCATCGCCTGCCGAATGGCCGGGCCTGCTGGCGACGATCGCCATGCCCCTCACCCTTCTTGCCGTGCTCTGGATGGTGCTCCTCCGCTCGGGCCGGTCGGAACAGGCGCGGTTCGCACGCGTTGCGAGTGCGCTGCGTCACGAGAATATGTCGCTCAACCAGTCCATGCACGCGCTGGGGCTTCATCTTGCCGACGCGCAGAAGCAGCTTTCCGAGCAGGCGAAGACGATCCAGCAACTTGGTCTCGATACCGTTTTGCGGCTGAGCGAGAGCAGCGACAAGCTGGCGACTAACGCGTCGGTCATCGCCAATGCCCATGATCAGCTGGCACGTTCGGGCGATGTCGCGATGCAGCGGATGGACGGGCTGCTCGCCGGTCTGCCGCGGATCGACGATGTGGCGCAGCGGCTGGCGGTCAATTTCCGCGAAGCCGGACTCGTCGCCCACCAGCAGGGTGCAAATCTCGAGGCGAAGCTCGCCGCGTTGAGCGAAGAGGCCGCCAAGGCCGCGCAGACCGGGGAGGCATCGGCCACCAGTCTGCATGAGGCAATCGGCATTTTGCGGCAGCAGGCCAGGGAAACCGAAGAAGGACTGATCGCAACCGCTTCGCAAGTGACCGATGCTCATGGCATCGCACTTGCGCAAATGACCCAGGCATCGGCGACCGCACGCGACGATCTGAAATCGACCGTCGCGGCGGTTACCAAGCAGATGGACGGAAGCTGGAAGCAGTTTCGCGACCGCGTCGACGACGCCGCCGGACAGCTCGAATCAAGGCTGGCGACGGCGCGCGAAGCCAGCGACGCGATGGGCCTGCAGCTTGCGGCGCACGGAGAGGCAAGCGAGGCGCTCGCGACCCGCATCACCGCGCACGTCGCAGAAGTCGGGCAACAGCTCGAGCACCTCGACGGCAGCGTGTCTGCGAGCACCGGGGTCATTGGCCGGGCGATCGAGGATACCAAGGGCCAGCTGGCCGCTTTCATGACCGAAGTGCAGAGCGGAAACGGCTCGGCGCATCAGCTGATCACGCAGGCCGAATCCCTGCTTCTCGCGCTCGACGCGGTGACGCGCGAGCTCGATGAGACGCTGCCGCACGCGCTCGACCGGATGGTGTCGCACGGCAAGACGACCCAGACGACCCTGTCGCAGCTAAAGCCGATGCTCGAGGCGTCCGAACTCGTTGCCCAGTCGACCTTGTCGCATGTGAATGCGGTCAAATCGACGCTGCAAGCCAGCGAAGACAAGATGGCCGAGCATGGCGCCAGCCAGCAGGCGCTGGTCGAGCGCATCAACGCCTCGCTGGCCGACGCCAATGCGGCGCTTGCAAAGCTGCGGGTCGGCGCCGACGATTTTGCCGAAAAGGGCGGCGCACGAATGATCGCGACGCTCGGCGAAGTTCGCAAGACCGCGGACTCGGCGGCCGAAGAAGCCCGACAGACGCTCGACAAGCTGGTTTCCGGTGCTCGCGAGGCGATGCAGGCGACCGCGACCGAAGCGATCGATGCGGCTTTCAAGACCGAGATCATGGGCCAGCTGAATGCGATCGAGGAAGCGTCGCAGCGCGCGGTCGAGGCCGCCAACGGCGCGGCCGACCGTCTGATGCGCCAGTTGATCACCATCATGGATACCAGCGCCAGCGTCGAACAGCGCGCGCTCGAAGCCGAGCAAGCCATCGCTGCATCGGATCGCGATTCGCTCGCGAAGCAGGTCGGCGTGCTCACCGAGGCGCTCAAGTCGACCGCCATCGACGTGACCAAGATCCTGTCGAGCGAGGTCAGCGACACGGCATGGGACGCGTATCTGAAGGGCGATCGCGGTGTCTTCGCGCGGCGCGCGGTCAAGCTGGTCGAGAATGGCGAGGCCAAGGAGATCCTGCGCCTCTACCAGAATGACGACCGCTTTCACGCATCGGTGAACCAGTTCATTCACGATTTCGAAGCGATGCTGCGCCTGCTCATCGGCGCTCGCGACGGATCGGCGATCAGCGTAACGCTGCTCTCGTCGGATATCGGAAAGCTCTATGTCGCGCTGGCGCAGGCGATCGACCGCCTGCGGAACTGATCAGGCGCGCCCGGCGAACACGTCCGGATCGGCCCAACCGTTCACATAGGCGACGTAATAGATCACGAAGCCGATGGTCGCGAGAATCGTCATCTGCAACAATACGCGTCCCGGGCGGAAGGTCGCCGGCGCGCCGTGATCCTGCCCCTTTACCAGCGGCGTCGCTTCATCTTCCGCGCGGCGGCCATGAAAGGGCAGCACGAAGAAGGCGCTGAACGCCCAGAAGAGCGTGTAGATTGCGAGAGCCGAGGTCCATTTCATCGGTCAGACGTCCACGAACAGCACGTCGGTGACGGGCTTCTTGCCCGTCCAGTCAGTCGCCACGCGGCGAACACCGAGACGAATCGCTTCCTTCAGCGCGTCGCGGTCGCGGGCTTTGCCGGTCGCGGCCTGCTCCGCGGCCTCATTCATTTCCTCGAGGAAAGTCTCACGGTCGTCTTCGACGGGAACGCCGCGATACTGGATCGCGCTGTCGACGAACTTGCCGTCGGACAGCACGACCGCGACCGAAATCTGGCCATGCAGCGACAGCTTGCGGCGTTCGTTGATCGTTTCGCCGTCGGCGGGGAGGATCACGTCGCCGTCGAGAATCAGACGCCCCGACCGGACGCGCTCGACAATCCGCGCCGGCCCGGGCGCCAGGCGGACGAGATCGCCATTTTCCTGCACCAGTGCGTCCGGGACGCCCTTTTCGAGCGCAAATCGCGCCTGTTCGTGCATGTGGCGGATCTCGCCATGGACCGGCAGCACCAGCTTCGGCCGCAACCAGCCGTAGAGCGCGGCCAGTTCGGGCTGCCCGGGATGGCCGCTGACGTGGATATGCGCCTGCTTCTCGGTGACCGTCAGCACATCTTTCGCGGCAAGCTGGTTCATGATCCGCCCGATCGCGACCTCATTGCCCGGGATCTGTTTCGACGAGAAGACGACCGTATCGCCCGCCTCGAGCTTGATCTGATGGACGTCGGCCGCCATGCGCGCGAGCGCCGCGCGCGGCTCGCCCTGCCCGCCGGTAGCCACGACCATCACCTTGTTGCGGGGCAGCCGCATCGCTTCGTCGAAATCGACCGTCGCCGGGAAATCCTTGAGATACCCGACCGAGCGCGCGACGCCGAGGATGCGATCCAGCGAGCGTCCTGCCACGCAAAGCGTGCGTCCGGTCGCTTTCGCCACCGCGCCCAAGGTGGCGAGACGCGCGGCGTTCGACGCAAAGGTGGTGACGACCACCCTGCCCTTCGCGGCGCCAACCGCCTGCATCAGCCCCTCACGCAACCCGCCTTCGCTGCCCGACGCTTCCGCGTTGAACGCGTTGGTCGAATCGCAGACGAGAACATCGACCCCTTCGTCACCGACCGCACTCAGCGCCGCGGCGCTCGACGGCGTACCGAGAATCGGATGATCGTCGAGCTTCCAGTCGCCGGTGTGGAAGACGCGACCGTAAGGCGTGTCGATCACCGCGGCACTCATTTCGAGGATCGAGTGCGCGAGCGGCATAAGACGGATACCGAAAGGTCCGATCCGGAAACTGTCGTCGATGTCGACGACCTTGATCTCGACCTCCTTCTCCAGCCCCTCTTCGGCGAGCTTGTGCGCGATCAGCCCCGCGGTGAAGCGGTTCGCATAGAGCGGCACGCCAAGGTCGGCGGCGAGATACGGGATCGCACCGATATGATCCTCGTGCCCGTGCGTCAGCACGATGCCGAGCAGATCCTTCTTGCGATCCTCGATGAATTCGAGGTCGGGCATGACGATCTCGATACCGGGATAATCCTGGCTGCCGAAGGTCACGCCAAGGTCGAGCATGATCCATTTGCCGTCGCAGCCATAGAGATTGGCGTTCATGCCGATCTCGCCCGATCCTCCCAATGCGAGGAAAAGCAGCTCCTTGCCCGGAGTCGTCATATCGTTGGCTTTCGTTGATTGTAGAGATGCATGAGCCCATTGAGCGTCAGATCGGGCTCGATACGATCGAAGAGCTGGGCCTGCTTGTCGAACAGGGTCGCAAGGCCCCCGGTCGCGATGACGGTAAGCGGCTTGCCGATTTCGGCCTTCATCCGCGCGATCAGGCCCTCGATCATCGCGACATAGCCCCAATAGACGCCGATCAGCATCTGGCTTTCGGTCGTGCGGCCGATGACGCTGTCGGTTGCCGGCGCCTCGATCGCGATGCGCGGAAGTTTGGCCGCGGCGGCTACAAGCGCCTCCAGCGACAGGTTGACGCCGGGCGCAATGATCCCGCCGAGATAGGCGCCGTCGGGACCGATATGATCGAGCGTCGTCGCCGTCCCGAAACTGATCACAAGCTTGTCCTTGCCGGGCTCGACCGCCTGCGCCGATATGGCGTTGACGGCACGGTCGGCGCCGACCGACTGCGGCTCGTCGACCTTGAGCGCAATGCCCCAGCTCACCGGTTCGCGCCCCGCGACGAGCGCGTCGACGCCGAAATATTTATGCGCGAGCAACTGCAGGTTGTGCAGCGCCCGGGGCACGACGGTCGATATGATCACGGCATCGACGTTGGCGCGATCATGCCCCTCGATCCGCAGGAGCTGATCGAGCCAGACCATATATTCGTCGGCGGTCCGGCGATCGTCGGTCGCAATGCGCCAGCGCGCGAGCAGGTCCTGATCGCGAAACAGCGCGAATTTGGCGTTGGTGTTGCCGACATCGATCGCGAGCAGCATCTCAGTTCCCCTCCACGGGCCGTCCGAGTTCGACGTCGCCCGCATGAACCAGCATGATCTCTCCGTTCGCACGGCGCAAGCGCAGCGCGCCATCATCGGCGAGACCGTCGAAAACACCGTCGATGCCTTTCTCGGACACGTGCAGCGGCGTGCCCGGCGGATGGCCGAACGGCAGCCAGGCACGGATCGTGCTGCCGATACCTTCCTGTCGCCAGGTCCAGACCGCATCGACCATCGCGACGCCAAGCACATCGGCGAAATGATCGCGATCGAGCCGCGCGCCCCGATCCGCCAGCGCGGCGGTCGGGCGGTCGGGAAGATCGGGCGCGGCAACCAGGTTGACGCCGATTCCGATCACGACCGAATTGCCAGCACGCTCGAGCAGGATGCCTGCGCATTTCGCGCCATCGACCAGCAGGTCGTTCGGCCATTTGAGGGTAAAGGCAAGCCCGGGCGCCAGCGCCGACACCGCCTTTGCGAGCGCCACGCCGGCAACCAGCGCCAGCGTCGCGGGCGACGGATCGCCTGCCGTCAGATGCACGACGGTCGAGCCCATGAAATTGCCCTGCCCGTCGTTCCAGCCGCGGCCAAGGCGGCCGCGACCCGCGGTCTGGCGGTTGGCGACGAGCCAATGCCCTTCGCCCACGAGCTCGCCGCTGGCGAGCCTCGCCAGCAGGTCGGCGTTGGTCGAACCGGTCTGCTGGATCCGCTCGATCGGCGGGATCAGAAGAGCACCGCCGCGGCGCTTGCCGACAGCATCGCAAGGACACCGATGAACAGATAGCCGACGACCGACAGCCACAATGCGCTCGCCGTGATCACCGCGTCCTCGACGACCGTACCGGTGCCTTTCGGAAACTCGGTTTCCGATTTGTCGTCGAAGTACATCGTCTTGATGATCGCGATATAATAATAGGCGCCGATCACCGAAGCCACGATACCCGCGACTGCCAGCGGCACCAGATGCGCGTTCACCGCAGCCTCGAACACCAGATACTTAGGCCAGAAGCCGAACAGCGGCGGGATACCGGCAAGGCTGAACAGGAAGACCGCAAGCGCCGCAGCGAGGCCCGGGCGGCGCTGCGAATAGCCGGCCAGCGCGGGAATGCTCTCGACATAATTGCCCTCGGGGTCGCGCAGCTGAAGCACGACGAGGAAAGCACCGAGCGTCGTCACCATATAGACGAGCAGATAGGTCAGCACGCTTTCGACCCCCTGCTGCGTTCCGGCGGCAAGGCCGACGAGCATGAAGCCGACGTTGTTGATCGAGGAATAGGCAAGCAGACGCTTGATATTCTTCTGCCCGATCGCGCCGACCGCACCGAGGATGATCGAGGCGAGCGCGAGGAAGATGATGATCTGCTGCCACGAACCGACTGCCGGACCCATCGCCCCGACGACGACGCGCGTCATCAACGCCATCGCGGCGACCTTCGGCGCAGTGGCGAAGAAGGCCGTCACCGGGGTCGGTGCGCCTTCATAGACGTCGGGCGTCCACATGTGGAACGGCACGGCGCTGATCTTGAACGCCAGACCGGCGATCACGAAGACGATACCGAAGATCAGGCCGATATTGAGCTCGCCGCCCATCGCGGCGGCGACCCCGGCAAAATCGGTCGTCCCGGTGAAGCCGTAAAGCAGCGAAATGCCATAGAGCAGGATGCCCGAGGCAAGCGCGCCGAGGACGAAATATTTGAGCCCGGCTTCGCTCGACCGGTCGTCGGTGCGCATGAAGCTGGCGAGCACATAGGCCGCAAGGCTGTTGAGCTCGAGCCCGACATACAGCGTCATCAGGTCGCGCGACGAGGCCATGATCCCCATGCCGAGCGCGGCGAACAGGATCAGCACCGGATATTCGGCCCGCATGCCATCCCTGAAGAAGCGCGGAGCGATCAGGATGCACATGAAGCTCGCCGCATAGATCAGCAGCTTGGCGAACCCGCCGAACGTGTCGACCGACAGCGTGCCGGAGAAAACGGTCGCCTCGGTTCCGAAGGTCGCCACCACCGCCGCTGCGGCCGCGGCGAGCGTGACCAGCGCGGCGACCTGATAGAGGCCGACCTGGCGATCGCCGGAAAAGGTCCCCAGCATCAGCGTGATCAGCCCGCCGATCGTCAGGATCAGTTCGGGCCAGATGAGAGCGAGATCGGCGGTCATTGGACGCCTCCCGCATGGCTCGATCCGTGGGCGGGAGCACCATGTCCGGCGGCAGCCGGTTTGGGCTTGCCTGCAGCGAGATGCGCGTCGCCCGCCGGCTTCGCAGGGGCAAGGCGCGCCACGACCGTCGTCACGTCGCCGCGCATCGGCGCGAGGAAGCTTTCGGGATAGACACCCATCCACAGCGCCACAGCGGCGAGCGGAGCGAGGATCGCCCATTCGCGCGGGTTGAGATCGGGCATGGCCTTCACATCGTCCTTGGTCAGTTCGCCGAACACGACGCGGCGGTAGAGATAGAGCATGTATGCAGCGCCGAGAATGATGCCGGTGGTGCAGACGAAGGCGACCGTGCTCGACGCTTCGTAAATGCCGGCAAGGCTCAGGAACTCGCCCACGAAACCGCTGGTCCCGGGCAGGCCGATCGACGCCATGGTGAACAGCATGAAGAACAGCGCATAGGCCGGCATGTTCACGGCAAGCCCGCCGTAACGGTCGATCTCGCGCGTGTGGAGCCGATCGTAGATCACGCCGACGCAGAAGAAGAGCGCGGCCGAGACGACGCCATGGCTGAGCATGATGATCAGCGCACCCTCGATCCCCTGCTGGTTCAGCGCATAGAGGCCCGCGGTAACGATCGCCATGTGCGCGACCGAGGAATAGGCGATCAGCTTTTTCATGTCGCTTTGCACCAGCGCGACGAGGCTGGTGTAGACCACCGCGATCATCGACAGCGCAAATACGACCCACATGAACTGCGCCGATGCCTCGGGGAACATGGGCATCATGAAACGGATGAAACCGTACGAACCCATCTTCAGCAGCACGCCGGCAAGGATCATCGAACCCGCGGTCGGCGCCTGCACGTGCGCGTCGGGAAGCCAGGTGTGAACGGGCCACATCGGCATCTTGACCGCCAGGCTGGCAAAGAAGGCAAGCCACAGCCACGTCTGCATTTCCGGCGGGAAATTATAGACGAGCAGCGTCGGGATGTCGGTCGTGCCGGCTTCCTGGATCATCGCGATCATCGCGATCAGCATCAGCACCGAGCCGAGCAGCGTATAGAGGAAGAATTTGAACGCCGCATAGATGCGGTTCGCGCCGCCCCAGATGCCGATGATGAAATACATCGGGATCAGGCCGGCCTCGAAGAACACATAGAACAGCAGCAGATCCTGCGCCGCAAAGACGCCGATCATGACGACTTCCATGATCAGGAACATCGCCATGTACAGCCCGACGCGCTTCGTGATCGCTTCCCAGCTCGCGAGGATACAGAGCGGCATCAGGAAAACGCTGAGCATGATCAGCATCAGCGCCATGCCGTCGACACCGAGGGCATAGTTGAAGCGGCCGAACAGCCCCTCATGCAGTTCCTGGAACTGCCACTGCGCACCCCCGATATCGAACCGCGCCCACATCACGATGCCGAGCACGAAGTTCACGAGCGTCGCACCGAGGGCGATGAAGCGTGCGCCCCGGTCGCCGGCGAAGACACAGGCGATGGCGGCGGCCGCGGGGACCGCCAGCATCAGCGAAAGGATGGGAAGACCGCTCACAGGAACTTCACCATGGCCCAGCTGGCGAGGCCGACAAGACCCAGCAGCATCACGAACGCATATCCATAAACATAACCCGATTGCAGCCGGACCGCGAGACGGGTCCCTCCAGCGACGAGCGCCGCAGCGCCATCGGGACCGAAGCGGTCGATGGTGCCTTCATCCCCGCGCTTCCAGAAGAAGCGGCCGATCGCGAAGGCCGGCTTCACGAAGAGGAAGTTGTAGAGCTCGTCGAAATACCATTTGTTGTACAGGAACTGGTGGAGCAGCCTGAACTGCGCCACGAACCGCGCCGGCAGCGTCGTGTTGCGGATATAGCTGTTCCACGCGAGGAACAGGCCGAATGCCATGACCGTGAACGGCATCCACTTGACCCACAGCGGCACCTCGTGCGCGGCGTGCATCAGGTGTTCGTCGAACGCGAGGCTGCCCTTCCAGAACGCCATGCCCTCTTCGGGGTAGATGAACTGGTGGTGGAAAGCGAAGCCGGCGAAGACCGCGCCGATCGACAGCACGATCAGCGGAATGAGCATCGACAGCGGGCTTTCGTGCGGATGATAGCCCGCAGTGCCATCGCCATGCGCATCATGGTGGTGATCGTGCGCATGATCGTCATGGCCGTGGCCATGGTCGTCGTGCACCGCGTGCTGGATATGCTCGCTCTGGTCCCAGCGCGCCTTGCCATAGAAAGTCAGGAAGACGAGGCGCCACGAATAGAAGCTGGTAAGGAAGGCAACGAAGATGCCGACCCAGAATGCGATGACACCGCCGCCGCCGCTTGCAAAGGCCGCCTCGAGGATGCCGTCCTTCGAATAGAAGCCGGCAAAACCCGCGACGCCTGCGATGCCGACGCCGGTGATCGCCAGCGTGCCGAGCATCATTGCCCAATAGGTGAGCGGGATCTGCTTACGCAGCGCGCCGTAATAGCGCATGTCCTGTTCGTGGTGCATCGCGTGGATGACCGAACCGGCACCGAGGAACAGCAGCGCCTTGAAGAAGGCGTGCGTGAAGAGGTGGAACATCGCCGCGCCATAGGCGCCGGCCCCTGCCGCAAAGAACATGTAACCGAGCTGCGAACAGGTCGAATAGGCGATGACGCGCTTGATGTCCCACTGCGTCGTCGCGACGGTCGCCGCGAAGAAGCAGGTCGCGGCGCCGACGAACATCACGACACCCTGCGCCACCGGCGCGGTCTCGAACATCGGCGACAGGCGGCACACCATGAAGACGCCCGCGGTCACCATCGTTGCGGCGTGGATCAGCGCCGACACGGGGGTCGGGCCTTCCATCGCGTCGGGAAGCCAGGTGTGCAGACCGAGCTGCGCCGACTTGCCCATCGCGCCGATGAACAGCAGCAGGCAGAGGATCGTCATCGTATCGAAGCGCGTACCCATGAAGGTGATCGTGCTGCCCGCCATTCCCGGCGCGGCGGCCAGAATTTCGGGGATCGAAACGGTACCGAACACCAGAAAGGTACCGAAGATGCCGAGCATGAAGCCAAGGTCGCCGACGCGGTTGACGACGAACGCCTTGATCGCTGCGGCATTGGCACTCGGCTTCTTGTACCAGAAACCGATGAGCAGATAGGATGCGAGGCCGACGCCTTCCCAGCCGAAGAACATCTGGACCAGATTGTTCGCGGTCACGAGCATCAGCATCGCGAAGGTGAAGAGCGACAGATAGGCGAAGAAGCGCGGCTGGTCCGGATCCTCGTCCATATAGCCCCAGCTGTAGAGGTGGACGAGCGCCGACACCGTCGTGATCACGACGAGCATGACGGCGGTCAGCGTATCGACGCGCAGCTCCCAGTTGAACTGGAGCGCGCCCGACGAGACCCAGTGCAGCACCGGCGTCACCGTCGCTTCGCCGCTGCCCGCGACGAACGACAGGAAGATCGGCCAGCTGAGCGCACAGCTCAGGAACAGCGCGCCGGTGGTCACGATCTTCGCCGGCACCTTGCCGATGAAGCGCTGGCCGAGGCCTGCAACGAGCGCCGCGAGGAGCGGCAGGAAAACGATCGCCTGGATCACCGGCTTACCCCTTCATCCGGTTGGCATCGTCGACGGCAATCGTGCCGCGGCCGCGGAAATAGATAACGAGAATGGCAAGACCGATCGCGGCTTCGCCCGCAGCAACGGTCAGCACGAACATCGAGAAGACCTGCCCGACAAGGTCGTTCAGCGCCGCGCTGAACGCGACAAGGTTGATGTTCACCGCCAGCAGGATGAGCTCGATCGCCATCAGGATGACGATGATATTCTTGCGGTTGATGAAGATGCCGAGCACGCCGAGCGTGAAAAGAACCGCCGAAACGGCGAGATAATGGCCGACCGAAATCACAGTTCCATCCCCTGCCCGACGCCCGGATCGACCAGGCGCGTCGCGTCCTCGGGACGGCGCTGGTTCTGCTTCGAAATATTCTGGATGCGCACACCGCCGCGCTGGCGATGCGTCAGCACGATCGCGCCGATCATCGCGACGAGGAGGACGATGCCCGCTGCCTCGAACAGGAAGATATAGCGCGTGTAGAGCAGCTCGCCGATCTGCTGGATATTGCTGGTGTCGGTCGCTGCAGGCGCAGCGCGCGCCGCGAGATTGACCCCGCCCGCGCTCCACGCGCCGATTGCGAAGATCAACTCTGCCGCAAGGATAATCGCGACCAGCGCACCAAGCGGCATATAGCGCACGAAGCCGGCACGCAGCTCGGCGAAATCGATGTTGAGCATCATCACGACGAACAGGAACAGCACCGCGACCGCGCCGACATAGACGATGACGAGCAGCATCGCGATGAATTCGGCGCCAGCGAGCAGCATCAGTCCCGCCGCGTTGAAGAAGGCGAGGATCAGCCACATGACGCTGTGGACCGGGTTGCGCGCGAAAATCACCATCGCCGCCGAGGCGATGACGATGGTCGCAAAAAGATAGAAGGCGATGAGCTGGATCATGTGCGCGCGCCCTTATCGCCAGGGCGCGTCGGCGGCAAGATTCGCCGCGATCGCGCGTTCCCATTTATCGCCATTGGCGAGCAGCTTGGCCTTGTCATAGAGCAGTTCCTCGCGCGTTTCGGTCGCGAATTCGAAGTTCGGGCCCTCGACGATCGCATCGACCGGGCAGGCTTCCTGACAGAAGCCGCAATAGATGCACTTCGTCATGTCGATGTCGTAGCGCGTCGTGCGGCGCGAGCCGTCGTCGCGCGGTTCTGCCTCGATCGTGATCGCCTGCGCCGGACACACCGCTTCGCACAGCTTGCACGCGATGCAGCGTTCCTCGCCGTTCGGATAGCGACGCAGCGCATGCTCACCGCGGAAACGCGGGCTGAGCGGGTTCTTCTCGAAGGGATAGTTGATCGTCGCCTTCGGCTTGAAGAAGTATTTCAAGGTCAGCCAATGCGCCTTGACGAACTCCCACAGCGTGAAGCTTTTGATGAGATGGGCGACGTTCATTTCCGAACACCTGTCTTGAGATTTGAAATCCGGCAAAGACCTGCGGCCAGGTCGCTCCCCACACCCGGAGGAACGGCACTATTCCTGACCTGAATGGACAAGTTCACCGGATCGGGAAAATTGCCGACGACGGTAACGCTGGTAAAGTCCTTCCCGCCCTCGCGATGGCTGTTCCGATATTCCGGCAGGAACTCCACGAGCTCATACATCGGCACACCGTCGAAGCTTCCCCGCTGCCGGGGCACGGGAGATGATTTTCCGGCAAAATGATCCTGAAACGAGCCTTCTTCGGCAAACTTCAGATCGAACATCCTGTCGGCTTCCTGCCCGCTGACGACGAGGCGGCCGTGCCTTGTCGCGCCGTTGGCGTCGACAAGGTGACAGGAGGCTTCATACTCCGGATAGGCCTCGGGGCTCCAGGGCGGCGGCGGCGGCACCACGTCCAGCAATAGAGCGGCTGCCGATGTGGCAAGGGCGAAACTCATGCCGCGTACCTCGTCAGCATCAGCCAGCCGGATACCAGGAAGACCCAGAAGAGCGAGAGCGGCAGGAAGATTTTCCAGCCCAGCCGCATCAGCTGGTCATAGCGGTAGCGCGGGACCGTCGCCTTCACCCAGCTGAAGACGAAGAAGAAGAACAGGATCTTCGCGAACAGCCAGACGATGCCCGGGACGACATAGAGCGGCGCCCAGTCGATCGGCGGCAGCCAGCCGCCCCAGAAGAGCACCGCGTTGAGCGTGCACATCAGGAGGACGTTGGCATATTCGCCGAGCCAGAAGAGCGCGAAGCTCATCGACGAATATTCGGTCTGATACCCCGCGACGAGTTCGCTTTCGGCCTCGGTCAGGTCGAACGGCGCGCGCGCGGTTTCGGCGAGCGCCGAGATCAGGAACATAATCGCGAGCGGGAACATGATCGGATAGAAGCCGAAGCCCTGGAACAGGCCCAGCGCCGCGCCGTCGCCGCCCTGCGCCTTGACGATATCGTTCATGTTGAAGCTGTCGGCGAAGAGCACGACGCCGATCAGGATGAACCCGATCGAGACTTCATAGGAAATCATCTGGGCCGACGCGCGCATCGCCGAAAAGAAGGGATATTTCGAGTTCGAAGCCCAGCCCGACAGGATAACCCCGTACACGCCAAGCGACGAAATCGCGAGGATGTAGAGCAATCCGACGTTGATGTCGGCAAGCACCGCGCCCGAATTGAACGGGATCACCGCCCACGCCATCAGCGCGACGGTGAAGGTGATGATCGGCGCGATCAGGAACAGCCCGCGGTTGGCCGATGTCGGGATGATCGTTTCCTGCAGGAACACCTTCAGGCCGTCGGCAAAGCTCTGGAGCAGGCCGAAGGGACCGACGACGTTCGGACCGCGGCGCAGCGCGATCGCCGCCCAGATCTTGCGATCGGCATAGATGATCATCGCGACCGCCAGCATCAGCGGCAGCGCTATCAGCAGGATGCCGCAAATCGTCGCGACGCCCCAAGCCCAGTTAGGGTCCATGCCCCAAGAGATGAAAGTCTCGGTCATTCGCGGCCCTTATCCTTCACCCGGGTAGCCAGTAGGTGCGGTCGATCCCGTAGTTCGAAGCGTCCCTTCAGAGGTCGTTCTGGCTCCTTCGACAGCCGAGAACTCGGGGTTTCTCCAGTTGTTGTGCGGACCCGACCGGAAACGCCGGTCGCGGCGAAACACGCGCCAGAACGCAAAGGCAACCATGCAGGCACCAAACACTGCAACCGAAGGAATATCGGTGAGCGTCATTTCCCTGCCCCGTCCTGGTTCCGCCAGCCGTTATGCGGGCCGGGCTTTTCGGACTTGCTCTTCGGATTGAAGCCACGCCAGACGGCATAGCCCATGCCGACGAACAGTGCGCCGGCGACGATAGGTGCGTGGATCATTCCGCCGCCTCCGCAATGTCTGCGCCATGGACGAGTTCGTCCGAGCAGCGCTGCATCGTCGGCGACGCGCGGCAGATGGCGTTGGTGAGATAGAAATCCTTGATCGGCGACGGGATCGCACGCGCTTCGGGCTTGGCAGCCAGCTTGGGCACCGACCAGCCATAGCCGGCAAGACCTTCGGTGCCGAGTGCGGGGACCGCCGCGATCATCGCCGCGCGGCACTGCTCGAAGCTGTCGAAACCGACCGACACGCCGAGCGCATCGGCGAGCGCGCGGAAAATGCTCCAGTCCTCACGCGCGTCGCCGGGTGCGAACACGGCCTTCTCGCTGCGCTGGACGCGGCCCTCGGTGTTGACCGTCGTGAAGTCCTTTTCGGTCCATGCCGCGGCAGGCAGAATGACGTCGGCGGCATGCGCGCCCTTGTCGCCATGATGGCCGACATAGACCTTCAGCGTCTTGTCGAAGGCGGTGAAATCGACCTCGTCGGCGCCGAGGAAGAAAGCGAGCTTCGGCTGCGCCGCGACGACATCCTTGATGCCGCCTGCCTGTGCGTAGCCAAGCATCAGCCCGCCCATGCGGCTCGCCGCCATATGGACGACGCTGAAGCCGTTCCAGCCGTCCTTGACTGCATTCACAGACTTGGCGAGCGCGAGCGCCGCGCCGTGGACGCCGGGAACCGCGAGACCGCCGCCGCCGACGATGATCAGCGGGCGTTCGGCGCCCTTCAGCGCGTCGAGCGCCGCCGCAGGCAGCTTCGCGACGAGCGAGGCGTCGTCGCCGAGCCAGCTGACCTTGTAGGTCTGGTCCTTTTCGGGCCCGATCGCGAAAACCTTTGCGCCCTTCTTCCACGCCGCCTTGCGGATGCGCGTGTTGATCAGCGGCGCTTCCCAGCGCAGGTTCGTGCCGACCAGCAGGATGACGTCGGCATTCTCGGCCTCGGCGATGGTGGTGTTGAAATTGACCGCCGAGAGGCTGGACACATCATAGTCGAGCCCGGTCTGGCGCCCTTCGAGCAGGTCCGAACCCAGCGCGTTCACCAGCGTCTTCGCCGCGAACATCGTTTCGCAATCGACGAGGTCGCCCGCGATCGCGGCGACCGACTTGCCCGCCTTCGCGGCCTTGATCGCGTCGAAAGCTTCGGCCCACGTTGCTTCGACCAGCTGGCCGCCCTTGCGCACATAGGGACGGTCGAGACGGCGGCGGATCAGGCCATCGACATGGTGGCGCGTCTTGTCGCTTGCCCATTCCTCGTTCACATCGTCGTTGACGCGCGGCAGGACGCGCAACACTTGACGACCGCGGCTATCGATGCGGACATTGGTGCCGACCGCGTCCATCATGTCGATGCCCAGCGTCTTGGTGAGCTCCCACGGCCGCGCTTCGAATGCATAGGGCTTGGACGTCAGCGCGCCGACCGGGCACAGATCGACGATATTGCCCGACAGCTCGCTCGCGACCGCGTGCTCGAGGTACGAGGTGATCTGCATATTCTCGCCGCGATAGATTGCGCCGATATCTTCCACGCCCGCGACTTCCTCCGCGAAGCGGACGCAGCGCGTGCACTGGATACAGCGGGTCATCACCGTTTTGACGATCGGACCCATATATTTCTCGGTCACCGCGCGCTTGTTCTCGTCATAGCGCGTCGCGCCGCGGCCATAGGCGACCGACTGGTCCTGCAAATCGCATTCGCCGCCCTGGTCACAGATCGGGCAGTCGAGCGGGTGGTTGATGAGGAGGAACTCCATCACCCCTTCGCGCGCCTTCTTCACCATCGGGCTGTCGGTCTTGATGATCTGGCCCTCGGCGGTCGGCAGCGCACACGACGCCTGCGGCTTCGGCGGCCCCGGTGCGACTTCGACAAGGCACATGCGGCAATTGCCGGCGATCGACAGGCGTTCGTGGTAGCAGAAGCGCGGAATTTCCTTCCCCGCCATCTCGCACGCCTGCAGGACGGTCGCGCCCTGCGGAACGTCGAGTTCTACACCATCTACAGTTACTTTAGGCATCAGCAGAATACCTTGATTTCTCTAAGGTTGAGCGAACGACCAATCATTTGAAACGCTCCACCAGTTCGGCGCGCACGCCGATGCGTTTTTTGAACCAGGTCAACACCGCCCAAACGCCAACCAAAACAGCCGGCCACAGCAGAAACTCTCCGCCGGATATATATCCGCGCCGGAAAGGCTCCGTGTTGGAACCCAGCATGACGCCTCCTGCGAACAGGGACAGTGCCGCCAATGCACTGAAGAGATTGCGCAACATCACTCCGCAATCTCCACACCGCCGAGAGAAATACCGCGCATCAGCCCGCCGATCCTTCTTTGCTCGTCACGGCCACACGGTAGGCAGCGAGCGCCATCAGCGCGCGCAGCCCGACGCGGTTGGTGCGGAACTCGGTGCCCTGCCTGATGCAGGCCGAAAGCTGGGGCGCAAGCGCCTTCATCGCGTCGCGCTCGGCGTCGCTCATCACTTCGGTGTCGAACAGCGCGACGCTCTGCTGCGGAGCCGACATCACGATGCACATCGAGATCGTCTCCAGCGTGCCGCGCGCGGTGATCGGTGTCGCCGTACGGTCACGGCCGAGATCGGTCGCAAGCGCCGCATCGGTGAACTGGTCGGCCAGCAGATGCTCGGCAAGATTGCCGGCAAAGACGAGCCCCGAAAAGCCAAGCTTGCTGTTCGGCGCGCAGCGCTCATGCCCCTTGGCGATCTTGCGGATATCTTCCTGATAATCCTTCGACCGATAATCCTTCGAAAGCAGCTTGACCGCACCCGGACGGCTGATCTCGACGACGCAGCCCGCGAAATTATAGATCGCCTGTGCAGCGAGCGGATCGATCTTCGGCGCAGTATCGTCCTTGTCGTCCTTGTCGTCGGAACCGGACCGGACCGCGTTGGCCATCAGCGTCTGGTCGAACGGGTTCGCATTCGCCGCCTGAACTTCGCGCTGGGCGAAAGCCGGGGTCGCCGACAGGGCGGCACCGGCCATGAGCAAAAGAAGCGTCGTCCTCATTCGGCTGCCTCCAGC
Organism: Sphingopyxis sp. BSN-002; assembly: GCF_022024275.1. NCBI lineage: Bacteria > Pseudomonadati > Pseudomonadota > Alphaproteobacteria > Sphingomonadales > Sphingopyxidaceae > Sphingopyxis > Sphingopyxis sp. BSN-002. Next base: position 170,229 of record NZ_CP091804.1, on the reverse strand, counting down.
GCGCCGCCGTTCTCGCGAATGCGGCGTTCGATCTCCGGACGGAAATGCTTGATCAGGCCCTGGATCGGCCATGCTGCAGCATCGCCGAGCGCGCAGATGGTGTGGCCTTCGACCTGTTTCGTCACATCGAACAGCGTGTCGATCTCGCTGATGTCGGCGTCGCCCGTGCGCAGGCGCTCCATGACGCGCCACATCCAGCCGGTGCCCTCGCGGCACGGCGTGCACTGGCCACAGCTTTCATGCTTGTAGAAGTAACTGATGCGGCTGATCGCCTGAACGACGTCGGTCGACTTGTCCATCACGATCGCGGCCGCAGTGCCTAGACCCGATCCGACGGCTTTAAGGCCATCGAAGTCCATCGGCGCGTCCATGATCTCGGCCGCCGGAACGAGGGGCACCGACGAGCCGCCGGGAATCACCGCAAGCAGATTGTCCCAGCCGCCGCGAATGCCGCCGCAATGCTTTTCGATCAGCTCGCGGAAGGTGATTCCCATCTCTTCCTCGACGACGCACGGGCGCTCGACATGGCCCGAGATCTGGAAAAGCTTGGTGCCCTTGTTGTTCTCGCGCCCGAAGGACGAGAACCACGACGCGCCGCGTCGCAGGATCGTCGGCACAACCGCGATGCTCTCGACATTATTGACCGTCGTCGGGCAGCCATAGAGGCCCGCGCCCGCCGGGAACGGCGGTTTCAGGCGCGGCTGGCCCTTCTTGCCTTCGAGGCTTTCGATCATCGCGGTTTCTTCGCCGCAAATGTATGCGCCGGCGCCGCGATGGACGAAGACGTCGAAGTCGTAGCCCGACTTGGCGGCGTTCTTGCCGAGCAGGCCGGCGTCATACGCCTCCTGCACAGCGGCAAACAGCGTCTCGGCCTCGCGGATGAACTCGCCGCGGATGTAGATGTAGGCGGCGCGCGCGCGCATCGCATAGCCCGCGATCAGCGCGCCCTCGATCAGCTTGTGCGGATCGTGGCGAATGATCTCGCGGTCCTTGCACGAACCCGGCTCGGATTCGTCGGCGTTAATGACAAGGAAGCTCGGCCGGTCGGCGCGCGGCTCCTTCGGCATGAAGCTCCACTTGAGCCCCGTCGGGAAGCCCGCGCCGCCGCGGCCGCGCAGCCCCGATGCCTTGATTTCCTCGATGATCGCGTCCTGGCCGCGCTTCATCAGGTCCTTCGTCTTGTCCCAATCGCCGCGCGCCTGCGCGGATTTGAGGTTCCACGGCTGGAAGCCATAGAGATTGGTGAAAATGCGATCCTTATCGGCGAGCATGGCTTACCACTCCTTCCGATAGTCGTGGTTGGCCTTGACCATTTCCTTCAGCGTCGTCGGGCCGCCTTCGGGCTCGCTGGTGTAACGCTTGGGGTTCTGGGGGCCTGTCTTCGGCTGCTTGCCCGCGGCCAGATCGTCGAGGATGCGGACCATCGAGTCATAGTCGAGGTCTTCGTAATTATCGTCGTTGATCTGGACCATCGGCGCGTTCGTGCAGGTGCCCATGCATTCGACCTCGGTCAGCGTGAACAGGCCGTCGGGCGTGGTCTTGCCCTTCGTCATGCCGCGGTTCTTGCATGCCGCCATGACGTCGTCCGACCCGCGCAGCAGGCACGGCGTCGTCCCGCAAACCTGCACATGATAGCGGCCGACCGGCGCCATATTGTACATGGTGTAGAAGGTCGCGACCTCATAGGCGCGGATGAACGGCATATCGAGCTCAGCCGCGACGAACTCGATCACCGGCACGGGCAGCCAGCCCTGCGTCTGCGTCTCGGCACCGACCTGGCGCTGCGCGAGGTCGAGCAGCGGCATCACCGCCGAACGCTGACGCCCTGCGGGGTAGCGCGCGATGACGGTCTTCGCCTGTTCAGCATTTTCCTTCGTCCACGCAAAAGCGCCCCAGCGCGCGCGGACTTCGGCTTCGTCGGGAATTTGGGGTGCGTCAGCCATCTACTTCAACCCCGTAGTTTTTGAACACTTCTCGTTTTTTTTCAGATGGATCAAATCCGATCATTCCCAGCCCGGAAAAAATCACTGTAACCAGAACCGGCCACCAAACCATCCGTACACCTTTGCGCTTGGCGAGAATGCGCCCCACGACGATTCCCCCAACGAGAAGGATAACCCACGTCGCATAGGTTCCAAAAATCAGGCCTTCGTATTCGGCCTGCGCTATTTCAGCGGGTGAGGAACTCACCGGTCGCACTCCCCGAACACGACGTCGATCGCGCCGATGATCGCGGTGGTGTCGGCGAGCATATGGCCCTTCGACATCATGTCCATCGCCTGCAGGTGCGAAAACGCCGTCGGGCGGATCTTGCAGCGGTACGGCTTGTTGGTGCCGTCGCTGACGAGATAAACGCCGAACTCGCCCTTCGGGCTTTCGGTCGCGACATAGACTTCGCCCGCGGGGACGTGGAAGCCCTCGGTATAGAGCTTGAAGTGATGGATCAGCGATTCCATCGACTGCTTCATCTCGCCGCGCTTCGGCGGGACGACCTTGCGGTCGAGGCTGGCGATCGGGCCGGTGGGCATGTCACTGAGGCACTGCTTGATGATGCGCGCCGACTGATAGACTTCCTGCACGCGGACCATGAAACGGTCGTAGCAGTCGCCGCGCGTGCCGACGGGAATGTCGAACTCCATCGCCGCATAGGCGTCATAGGGCTGCGACTTGCGCAAATCCCATGCGATGCCGCTGCCGCGGATCATCGGGCCCGAGAAGCCCCAAGCCAGCGCGTCTTCCTTCGACACCGTCGCGATATCGACGTTGCGCTGCTTGAAGATGCGGTTGTCGATGACGAGGCTCATCGCGTCGCCGAACAGCTTCGGCAGGCGCTTCTCGACCCATTCGCCGATGTCGTAAAGCAGCCGCTCCGGAACATCCTGGTGGACGCCGCCCGGACGGAAATAGGCGCTATGCATGCGTGCGCCCGAGGCGCGCTCGAAGAAGTTCAGGCAATCCTCGCGCAGCTCGAACACCCAGAGGTTAGGCGTCATCGCGCCGACGTCCATGACGTGCGACCCGATGTTGAGCATGTGATTGCAGATGCGCGTCAGCTCGGCGAACATCGTGCGCAGATATTGCGCGCGCGCCGGCACCTCGAGATCGAGCAGCTTTTCGATCGCGAGCACATAGCTGTGCTCCATGCCGAGCGGCGAGCAGTAATCAAGCCGGTCGAAATAGGGCAGCGCCTGCAGATACGTCTTGTACTCGATCAGCTTTTCGGTGCCGCGGTGCAGCAGCCCGACGTGCGGATCGACGCGTTCGATGATCTCGCCATCGAGCTCCATCACCATACGCAGCACGCCGTGCGCCGCGGGGTGCTGCGGGCCGAAGTTGATCGTGTAGTTGGTGACAGCCTGATCGCCGGCGGTGTCGGCAGTGTCGACCGGATAGCCTTCGAACATGTCGCTGCCATGGTGCTTGACCTGAGGAGAGTCGGTCATGCGTCACCTCCCGTCTTGGGCTTGCGCGGTTTTGCGGGCGCCTTCGGCTTCGCCGGAGCCTTGGCAGGCGCCTTTTCGGCCTTCTTGGTCGCCGGGGTCTTGGCCTTGGCCGCCGCGGTCGCCTTGGCGCCGTCGCGGCTGGTCTTCGCGGCCTTGATATTGGCCTTCGCGCCCGCGCCCGTCTGTTCGGGCTTGTCGGTGGTCTTGGGGGTCGGCGGCGGCGGAGCCTTGGCGGCTTCATCGGCCTTCTTGACCTGTTGCGCGGTCATCGGCGACGGCGCGCCCTTGCCCGGCGCTTCACCGGTGCCACCAGCCTTTTCGTCGCCCGGCAGCACATAGTCGGCGCCTTCCCACGGCGACATGAAGTCGAAGTTGCGGAAATCCTGCGCCAGCTTCACCGGTTCATAGACGACGCGCTTGTCCTCTTCGCTGTAACGCAGTTCGATATAACCGGTCAGCGGGAAATCCTTGCGCTGCGGATGGCCCTGGAAGCCATAGTCGGTCAGGATGCGGCGCAGGTCCGGATTGCCCGCGAACAGCACGCCGTACATGTCGAACACTTCGCGCTCGAGCCAGCCGGCAACCGGCCAGACGGGCACGATGCTCGGCACCGGGGTCGCCTCGTCGGTGCAGACGCGGACGCGCAGGCGATGGTTCTTCGTCACGCTGAGCAGGTGATAGACGACCTCGAAACGCTCGGCGCGATCGGGATAGTCGACCCCCGCGATTTCCATCAGCTGCTGATAGCCAAGCTCGTCGCGAAGCATGACCATCACGCCGGCAATCGCCTCGCGCCGCACGGTGATGCTGTCCTCGCCGACGGAGAAGACATGGGCGATCAGGTCGCCGCCGAGCAATTTCTCCAGCGCAGCGCCGATGCCCTCGCGAGGCGCGATCAGGGGAGCGGGACTGGCCATCAGCGTTCGATCGTCCCGGTGCGGCGGATCTTCCGCTGCAGCTGCATCACGCCGTACAGCAAGGCTTCGGCAGTCGGCGGACAGCCGGGAACATAGATATCCACTGGCACGATGCGGTCGCAGCCGCGCACCACCGAATAGCTGTAGTGATAATAGCCGCCGCCGTTGGCGCAGCTGCCCATCGAGATCACATATTTCGGGTTCGACATCTGGTCGTACACGCGGCGGAGCGCGGGGGCCATCTTGTTGCAGAGCGTCCCCGCGACGATCATCACGTCGGACTGGCGCGGAGACGCGCGCGGGGCGGCGCCGAAGCGTTCCATGTCATAGCGCGGCATGTTGACGTGGATCATCTCGACAGCGCAGCACGCGAGGCCGAAGGTCATCCACCACAGCGAGCCCGTGCGCGCCCAGTTGAAAAGATCCTCGGTCGAGGTGACGAGGAAGCCCTTGTCGCCGACTTCGCTGTTGAGGTCGTCGAAAAAGCCCTGATCCGGGTTGGTACCCGGGGCGACCGGCATCTGGCCGGGCATGATGATGCTCGAAGTGCTCATTCCCAATCCAACGCGCCTTTTTTCCACGCATACACAAGGCCGATCGCGAGTTCGGCGAGGAAGATCATCATGGTGGCCCAGCCGGCCCAGCCGATCTCCTTCAGGCTGACCGCCCAGGGAAAGAGAAACGCCGCTTCGAGATCGAAGATGATGAAGAGAATCGCGACGAGATAGAAACGGACGTCGAACTGGCTACGGGCGTCCTCGAACGCGGGGAAGCCGCACTCATATTCGGTCAGCTTGGCCGGATCGGGCTTGTGCGCGCCAGTCAGGCGGGCGACGCCCATCGGCAGGAATACGAAGGCCGAGGAAAGGCCAACGGCAATGACCAGAAAGATCAGAATCGGCAGATATTGCGTCAGATCGACCATGGGAGCTCGCAGTCTGTTTTAAGGCGTTACCACCCCTTTGTTGCGCGCGCTTTAGGCCAGTGTGCCGCACCTCGCAAGCGCTGCAGGCAGGAAATTCGTTACCGCTGTGACCAAAAGCACAAAGGGACTTGGCACAGACAGCTATCCCCATGATAACCGGCGCTCAAGGGTCGGTTTTTCGGGCCATTGCCTGCCCGTTCTGGACTGGGGAATAATCATGGGACCAATTTCGCTTCGGACCGCACTCGCGATGGGCGCCGCACTCGCATTTGCCGCGACTCCGGCGCAGGCCGAACTCGTCAACGCGAAGAGTCCGGCGACGATCAAGGCGATCGTCGAGTCGCAGGGCTGGCCCGCGACGATCGTCAGCAAGCCGGGCGAGGACCCCTATATCGAAAGCAATCGCAACGATCTGAAATTCCTGGTCCTGTTCATGAACTGCACCGACAACAAGAATTGCAAGACGCTGCAATATTATATGGGGTTCACCGACGCGAAGAATGTTTCGCTGGAGCGGCTCAACGAATGGAACAAGACAAAGCGCTTCGCCCGCGCCTATCGCGACAAGGAAGGCGACCCGGTCCTCGAAATGGACGTCGACATCGATTTCGCGGGCATCCCGCGCGAAAATCTGGGCGAGACGTTCAACACCTGGGCCTCGCTGATGGACAGCTATCGCGATTTCATCTTCGCGAAGTGATCGCCATTTCGCTATTGCCTTACTGTATTATATCACTAAATCGGTAAGGCAATAGCGGGAGATTTCGATGTTCGCGTCGCTGATGGCCGGGTCGCTGATGATCCTCGCGCCGCAAGGTGCCGAAGCGCCCATGGCGGCAGCACCTGCGAGCCTTTCGCCCACAATCGAGGAAAGCACGGTCGCCGGTTTCCCGCACGCACGCATCTATCGGCTCGCCGGCGAGCAGCGCCGCCCCGTCCTCATCATTCTTCCCGGCGCCGAAGGCGGCGACGGCGCGGGCAAGCGTTTCGGGCCGATCCTCGCGCGCCTCGGATATGCGGCGGTCAGCCTTCCCTATTACTCGCCGAACTGGGGCAGCTATGGCCCGCCGCCGGAATTCACCGACCTGCCGGGCAGCTTCATCGATATCCGCGTCGACCAGCTCGCGGCACTCAGGGCCGAACTTGCAAAGATGCCGGGAGCCGACACCGACCGGATCGGACTGTTCGCCGGATCGAAGGGTTCGGAATTCGCGCTGATCGCCGCAAGCCATTATCCCTGGATCAGCGCCGTGGTCGCCTACGCCCCGTCGGACCTCGTCTGGGAAGGCTGGGGTCTCGAGACGGTCGAGGCGGAGGGGACGCGCTCCTCCTTCTCGTTCGACGGGAAGCCCCTGCCCTTCATGCCCTATCGCGGCTTCGTCGAGGGGCTGCAACTCGGGGACAAGGCCGACCTCCGCGCAATCCACGAGAATGGCCGCGCCGACCATCCCGACCGCGAAAAGGCCGCGAGAATCCCGGTCGAGCAGTATCGCGGCCGACTGATGCTCGTCGCGGGCGATCGCGACCAGCTCTGGAATTCAGGCCGGATGGCGCGGAACATCGCCGCATCGCGCAAGGCTGCCGGGCTCGAAACCGAAGCCTTGCTCTATCCCGATGCAGGCCACGACCTTGGCGGCGCATCGGCCGAACCGCGCGACGATCCGCGCGGCGGCGGCACGCCCGAAGCCAATGCGACAGCGCGCGCCGATGCATGGCCGAAAGTGGTGGCTTTTCTGCAGAACGCCCTGAAGCCGTAAGACGCCGTCAGGCGTTGCGCAGCGCCCCGGCAACCAGCTTTTGCAGCTTAGAATGGACCGCGCCGCTGCCCGCGATGAATTCGCTGCGTTCGATCGCGCGGTCGCCGCCGCGGAAGTCGCTGACGAAACCGCCGGCTTCGCGCACCAGCAGCATACCGGCGGCGACGTCCCAGATGTTGAGCTGGCTTTCCCAGAAGCCGTCGAAGCGGCCCGCCGCGACCCATGCAAGGTCGAGGCTCGCAGCGCCGAAGCGGCGGATGCCGGCGACTTCGGGCGCCACCGCGCCGAAGATGCGGCTCCACTGCGCCATGTCTCCATGACCCATGAACGGGATCCCCGTCGCGACGAGGCATTCGTTGAGGTGGCGCCGCGATGCGACGCGGAGGCGCCGGTCGTGCAGCCACGCGCCGCGGCCACGCTCGGCCCAATAGCTCTCGTCGGTGACCGGCTGATAGATCAGCCCCGCGGTGACTTCACCCCAGCCGCCCCCAAGCTTCGGCTCCTGCACCGCGATCGAGATCGCGAACTGCGGGATCGCGTGGAGGAAGTTCGACGTGCCGTCGAGCGGATCGATGATGAAGCGCGGCTTGCCCGGATCGCCCTCGATCTCGCCGGCCTCTTCCATCAGGAAGCCCCAGCCGGGACGCGCGTGGGTCAGCTCGTCATAGAGCGTGCGCTCGGCGGCCTGATCGGCTTTCGAGACGAAGTCCGCCGGCCCCTTCTGCGAGACCTGCAGATGCTCGATCTCGCCGAAGTCGCGGCGCAGCTTCGTGCCGGCCTTGCGCGCGGCGCGTTCCATGACGGTGATGATGCCGGAAATGGCCATGTCAAAATCTCCACCCGCCCGGATTGCGGGCGGCGATGCTTACTTAGTCGGCGCGGCGGACATATTCGCGGTCGTACACATGCACGACGATCTTCGTTCCGCTGGTGATGTGCGGCGGCACCATGACGCGCACGCCATTGTCGAGGATCGCGGGCTTGTACGACGACGAGGCCGTCTGGCCCTTCACCACGGCATCGGCCTCGACGATCGTCGCTTCGATCGTTTCGGGCAGTTCGACCGAGATCGGGCGTTCTTCCCAAAGCTCGAGCACGACTTCCATACCGTCCTGCAGGAATTCATGCGCGTCGCCGACCACATCCTTCGAGATGTTGATCTGTTCGAACGTGTCCTTGTCCATGAACACCAGATCGTCGCCCTCGGCGTAGAGGAACTGGAAATCCTTGGTGTCGAGGCGGACCTTCTCCACCGTATCCGCGCTGCGGAAACGGTTGTTGAGCTTGCGCCCGTCGATGAGGTTCTTGGCTTCGACCTGCATATAGGCGCCGCCCTTGCCCGGCTGGGTGTGCTGGATCTTGGTGACCTTCCAGATGCCACCTTCATATTCGATAATATTGCCGGGACGGATTTCAACGCCGGTGATTTTCATCGCGCACACTCGCTGTTCAAGGATGGAAAGAGCCGCCGGTGCATCGCAATGCGCCGGTCACAGGAGCGCGCCCTTAGCCGGACGTGCGGCCAAGGGCAAGCGGCGCGTTCGTCAGGCGGTCGTCACGACGGCCTTGCGGGTCCGCGCATAGCTCATCGCAACGAGCACCGCGAACAGGCCGAGGCCGACGAAGATCGACGGCACATGGAACCCGTCGCCGACCACCGCAAGCGGGGCGTCGCTGTCGGTCGCATAGACGAGGCCCGCATAGAAGACCCCGAACAGGCTTTCGCCGACGATCATGCCGGTCGCCGTCAGCACACCCATGCGATGCGCGAATTCGGCGTTGGCGCGGCGTTCCGCCCAGCGGTCGTAGAACCAGCCGCCGATCGCCCCGATCACGACCGGCAGGATGACCGCCATCGGCAGATATATCCCGATCCCGATCGCGAGCGGCGGCAACCGCAGCTTGCGCGCGCGGCCGAGCAATTCGTCGACGATGATGAAGCCGACACCGGCAAGCGCGCCATAACCGAGCATCGTCCAGTTGAGATCGCCGCCGAGCACGCCCTTGGCGAGCGAGGAGATGAGACCCGCCTGCGGAGCTGCGAGCGCATTCGGCCCCGCCCCCGGCACTCCGACGAAGCCGAGCGTCTCGTTGAGGACGTTCAGCACCGGCGGCACGACGAGCGAGCCGAAGAAGACGCCGATGATCAGCGCGACCTGCTGTTTCCACGGCGTTGCGCCGACAAGCTGGCCCGTCTTCAGATCCTGCAGATTGTCGTTCGAGATCGTCGCGATGCCGAACACGACGCCGGTGACGATCAACGCATAGGCGACCATCGCCGCGCTCGCTTCCTCGCCGCCGCCGCGGCCGAGCAGGCCGACGAGCAGCAGCGACGACGCGATGATCGCAAGGATACCGATCCCCGACACCGGCGAGTTCGACGCGCCGATCAGGCCCGCCATATAGCCGGTCACCGACGCGATCATCAACCCGATCACGACGACGAAAACCAGAGCACCGGCGATCAGGATCATCGCCGACCCGGCCAACGGCCCACCCGCGAGCACCGTCCAGAACAACCAGGCGATCGGCACCAGCGTCAGCAACGAACCGCCGAACACCCAGCCGATCGGAATGTCCCGTTCGCCGATCGCGAGCGCTTCGCCGGCGCTGCGCGCCTTGCTGGCCGCCATCGCCGAGCGGATGCCACCGATCACCGGACCGGCGATCTTGAGCAGCGTCCAGATCGCCGCGACCGCGATCACGCCCGCGCCAAAGAAGCGGACATCGGCGCGGAACACGTCGTTCGCGATCGTCTCGACATCGGGACCGGCCGCCCCCTGCGTCAGGATCGGCAGCAAAATCCACCAGCCGGTGACCATGCCGACGAGCTGTGCAAGCCCGACCGACAGGCCGACGAGATGCCCGACGCCGAACAGCGCGAAGCTGAGCCCGCCGGCCACGCCGGTCGCACCGGCCCCGACCTTGAACCAGTGCGCGACCTCCGCGGCCGCAAGCTTCATCTGGGTCAACAGCGTGAAGCCCGCAGCGACAAGGCTGTTCCAAAGCAGCGCCGATAGCCCGGCCTTGTTCTCGGCCGCGCCTTCGGCGCTCGCGGCGCCGACCTGCAGCACTTCGGCCGCGGCGCGGCCTTCGGGATAGGGCAGATCGGCCTCGACCACGAGCGCGCGGCGAAGCGGGACCGAGAAGAGCACGCCGAGGATACCGCCGAGCATCGTGATCGCCGTCGTCTCCAGCATCGGGAAACCCTGCCAGTAACCGACCATGATCAGCCCCGGCAGCACAAAGATGATCGCCGCCAGCGTGCCCGCAGCGCTCGCGATCGTCTGGACGATATTATTCTCGAGGATCGTCGATCCCGACATGAAACGTAGCAGCGCCATCGAAATCACCGCGGCGGGGATCGAGGTCGCAAAGGTCAGTCCGACCTTCAGCCCCAGATAGACGTTCGCGGCGGTGAACATCAAAGTCAGCAACCCGCCGAGCAGGATCGCCCGCAGCGTCAGTTCGCGCATTGCTGTCTCATCGCGGCTCATATTCGTCATCCCTCTTGTCCGAATGCGACCTGTCGCGGGGCTGGCGCGGCTAGGCAAGCAAAAAGGCGATGAACCGAAGCTGATTTGACGTATCGATCCAATCCCTTCGCCCCCGTGTGATTCATAAGACAGGCATGATGAGTATCGATCTTCCCAATCAGGCGCCGCCCTCTCCCGGCGCGCTCAAGCTGCCCAAACGGCCCGCGCCCTGTGCCGGACTGTTCGGCTGGCGCAAGGATGGCGCGTCGACGCGCGCGGACGGAAAACCGGCGCAGCCGGGCGGCAGGGATTTCCCACTGGCCTAGGGGCGTGCGCGTCGGCCGGTCAGCAGCGGATAGGGATTGACCGGTTCTCCGTCTTGCCAACCGCTGCCGGGCACAGTCTCCATGATCTGGAAATGCAGATGCGGGAAGGCGGGGTCGGCGTTGCCACTCGCGCCCACGGTCGCGATCACCTGCCCCCGCTCGACCGCCTGCCCTTCGGCCAGCCCGCGCCGATAGCCCTGAAGATGCGCATAATAGAGGATCAGCCGCCCATCGGCCGAGCGCTGGTAGATGGTGAGCCCGCCGCGCTTCGATGTGAACAGTTTCTCGATCCGCCCGTCCATCGCCGCGAGCACCGGCGTGCCGAGAGGCGCCTGAATGTCGATCGCGCGGTGCAGCCTGCCTTCGGCGCGTGTCTTGCTCCAGCTGTCGACAAGGTCGGAGGCTTTCAGGCCTTCGACCGGAATGATGATAGCCCCAGATTTAGAAGCCGCGACGGTGGCGGCGAAGATCGTCGCCGCGAGAAACAGGCGGACGCCCGCTCCCCTCACCCCGCCATCAGCTTGTCGAACGCGCGCACGGCCGCGGCGGGCCCGTCGGGATGCTCCCACACGCCGTTCGACACCGCAAGGAAATCGGCGCCGGCATCGATCAGCGTCTTCGCATTGTCGACCGTAATCCCGCCGATCGCCACGCAGGGAAGCTCGAACAGCCCCTGCCACCAGGTCAGGATTTCGGGCTCCGGATGATGTTCGACCGCCTTGGTCGACGTGGGAAAGAAGGCGCCGAACGCGACATAGTCGGCCCCCGCCTCACCTGCTTCCATCGCGAGGTGGCGGCTGTCGTGGCAGGTCACGCCGATCTGCGCATTGGCGCCGAGTTCGCGCCGCGCATCCCGCGGATCGCCATCACCTTGGCCCAGATGCACGCCGTCGGCATTCAGCCGCTTCGCGAGCGCAATGTCGTCGTTGACGATGAACGCGGTCTCGTGCGCGGCGCAGATCGCTTGCAGCGGCTCGGCGAGCCGCGCGGCCTCGTGCTGGCCCAGTCCCTTGACGCGAAACTGGAACGCCGCGACCGGCGCGGCGCTCAGCGCCTCCTCGAGTTTCGCGGGAAAATCACCGCCGACGTCGAGCGGCGAGATCAGATAAAGCTGGCAATCGGGTGTGGTCATGGCGGGTTCATAGCGACGGCGGCAATGTCCCGCAAATGCAGAACACAGCCCGCCTCGCCACTTCGGCCCTCGTCGCCACCTTCGCCCTTTCCGCCTGCGCCGCCACCGGCCAGCAGACTCCGATTCGCGACGGCAGCGACGTCGCGCTCGGCCAGCGCGCGATGGTTGACGGCCCGATCGTCCAGCCGGTCAAGGTTCTCGAAGACAGCCGCTGCCCGATGAACGCGCGCTGCATCTGGGCCGGGCGCGTGCGCCTTCAGATGGTCTGGATTCGCGGCAACGGCGAAAAACAGCCGTTCGAGGTGACGCTCGGCGAATCGACGCCGCTGGCGGACGGGGCGATCCGGCTGGAATCGGTGCGGCCCGGGAAGCGGACCGACGTGACGCTGAAGCCGTCGGACTATCGATTCAGCTTTCGGTTCGACGGGGGACTGTAACAAGCTGCTTGCGTTTGGCTGGGATAGTCGGACATTCAGCTGATGAAACCGATCGGACTGGCGCTCGGCGCTCTCCCCATCTTTTGCGCCCAATCGGCCTTCGCGGCGGAAAAGGCCATGGATGCCGCATTGGCGAGACTGAACCAATCGGTTCAGCTCGGTCCGATCAAGGTGACGCCGCTCGCCGTCTTGAAGGACGAGCGGTGCATCGACGACCCGATATCTGGTTGTCCGATCGTGTCCGATGCAATCGTCCGGCTATTGGTCGAGCGGGACGGAGAAGTTGCTTGGCTCGATGTCCACCTGGGTGGAATGAAGCGTTGGGGCGACGATGCCATTGCCGTGGCGGCCATCAAGCCCAAACGGCAAAATGGCGCCGATATCCCGACCGCGGCTTATCAAATTTCGCTTCGCCGTATTCCCGCGGATGTTCACATATCCGAATAGGCTTTTGAGGCTTCTTCAGCGCACCCGTGCCAGCACGAAGCCGTCCCAACCCTTCGATCCGACCGTCTGAACCGCGGTCGCGTCGATCCGCGGGTCGGCGTTCAGCATGTCGAACAAGGCCCGCGTGCCGAGGATGCGCTCGTCGTCGCTCGTCGCGTCGAGTACCCCGCCCTCACGCACGACATTGTCGACGATGATCGTCGTGCCGCTGCGCCCGAGGCGGATCGCTTCGGAGACGTAGAGCGCATTGTTCTGCTTGTCGGCGTCGATGAAGACGAAGTCGAACGGGTCGCCCGCCGCCATCGCGGCGAGGCTTTCGGCGGCAGGGCCGGTGCGGATATCGACCTTGTCGGACAGCCCGGCGCGCTCCAGATTTTCGCGCGCGACCGCCGCGTGATGGGCTTCGAGTTCGAGCGTAACCAGCGAGCCGTCCTCGGGCAGCGCCCGAGCCAGCCAGATCGTCGAATAGCCGCCGAGCGTGCCGACTTCGAGGATGCGCTTCGCCCCCGCCATCCGCGCGAGGAGGAACAGCATCTTGCCCTGAGCCGCCGACACGTCGATCGGCGGCAGGCCAGCGGCAGTGTTGTTAGCGAGGGTGGCGGCAAGCGCGTCGTCGGCGCCGAGAAGCTTCCCGGCGATATAGTCGTCGACGGCTTGCCACCTCTCTCCCATCACTTCAGGCCACGGAGGCCGCGTGAATTTCGTTGATCGCGCCGCCCAGCGAGGCGTCGAATTCCTCGTCGCTCATCTGGTGGCGGAGGTCCTCCAGCAACGCGCGGCTGAAGCTCGCGATGATACCGGGGTTCTTCGCCAGTTCGACGCACGCCTCGGGCCGCGCGAAACCGCCCGACAGCGCGACGACGCGCAGAACCTTCGGATGGTCGACCAGCGGCTGGAACAGGCCGGCCTCTGTCGGCAGCGACAGCTTCAGCATCACCGGCGCGCCGGTCCAGGCGTCGAGCGCTGCAAGCGTTTCCTTGAGCAGCAGGCGGTCGGCCGCGTCGCGCTCGGGGCTCTTGATGTTCACTTCGGGTTCGATGATCGGGACCAGACCATGCGCTGCGATCCGCGCGGCTTCGGTGAACTGCTGCTCGACGATCGCCTTGATCCCGACCGGGTTGGCGAGATTGACGACGCTGCGCATCTTGGTGCCGAAAACGCCCTTCGCGACCGCGCGCTCGCACAGCGCGTCTAGATCGGGGTTCGGCTTCATCAACTGGACGCCATTTTCTTCGGCTTCGAGACCCTTGTCGACCTTCAGGAACGGCACCACGCCGCGTTCCCAGAGCAGCGCCGGCACCGGCTTGCCGCCCGCCTCACCGTCCATCGTGCGCTCGAAGAGGATCGCGCCGATCACCTTGTCGCCGTTGAAGCTCGGCGCGGTGACGATACGGCTGCGCATATCGTGGATCAGCGCGAACATTTCCTCATCGTTCGAAAAAGCGTCCGCCTCGATGCCATAGCCCTTCAATGCCTTCGGCGTCGATCCGCCGCTCTGGTCGAGCGCGGCGATAAAGCCCTGCCCCGATTTGATCTGCTCCAGCATCTCGGCATTGGCGGTCGTCATAAGATCTCCGGTTATTTGCATACGTATGTGGCGGCGCGCATAGCTTCCCCACGCCGGGGATGCAAATGCGCGAGAAAAACTAGGCTTTCAGGGCGTCGACGCCCGGAAGCGGCTTGCCTTCCATCCATTCGAGGAAAGCGCCGCCCGCCGTCGAGACGAAGGTGAAATCGCCGGCAACCCCGGCGTGATTGAGTGCAGCAACGGTATCGCCGCCACCGGCGACCGAGATCAGCGAGCCTTCGCGGGTCAGCGCCGCGGCGGTCTTCGCAAGAGCAACCGTGGCGGTGTCGAACGGCGGCGTCTCGAACGCGCCGAGCGGGCCGTTCCAGACGAGCGTGCGGCAGTTCTTGAGCACATCGGCCAGCGCCTCGACGGCTGCGGGACCGACGTCGAGGATCATCTCGTCGGCGGCGACCTCATGGACGTTGACGGTGCGCGTCGGCGGGTTCGGGGCAAATTCCTTCGACACCACGACGTCGTAGGGCAAATGGATCGTGCAGCCCGCGGCGTCTGCGCTATCGAAGATCGCATTGGCGGTGTCGACCAGATCATGCTCGCAAAGCGACTTGCCGACATCGACGCCGCGCGCGGCGAGGAAGGTGTTCGCCATCCCGCCGCCGATGATCAGATGGTCGACCTTGCCTACGAGGTTGCGCAGCACGTCGATCTTGCTCGACACCTTCGCGCCGCCGACGACCGCCGCGACCGGATGCGCCGGATTGCCGAGCGCGGCGTCGAGCGCCTTCAGTTCAGCCTCCATCGCCCGGCCGGCATAGGCCGGAAGGCGGCGCGCGATGCCCTCGGTCGAACCGTGGGCACGATGCGCCGCCGAAAAGGCATCGTTGACGTACAGATCGCCGATTTCGGCGAGCGCATCGGCAAAGGCCGGATCGTTCTTCTCTTCGCCGGGATAGAAGCGCGTGTTTTCCAGCACCGCGACATCGCCCGGCGCCAGCACCGCGATCCCCGCTTTCGCGCCCTCGCCGACGCATTCCGGGATGAACATCACCGAATGGCCCAGCACATCCTCGACCCCGCCCATGACGAGGCTCAGCGATTGCGTCGGGTTCTTCGCGCCCTTCGGACGCCCGAAATGCGCAAGCAGCAGGACGATCGCGCCCTTGTCCGAAAGCTCGCGGATGGTCGGCATCGCCGCCTGAATCCGCGTCGCATCGCTGACCGCGCCATCGATCATCGGGACGTTCAGGTCGACGCGCACGAGAACGCGCTTGCCGGTCACGTCGCCGATATCGTCGAGGGTTTTGAACGCGGTCATCGACGCTATCCTTTGGGTCAGAGGAACTTGGCGATCACGCCCGCGGTGTCGATCATGCGGTTCGAGAAGCCCCATTCATTGTCGTACCAGCTAAGCACGCGCACCAGCTTGCCGTCGATCACCGCCGTTTCGAGGCTGTCGATCGTCGAGCTGTGCGCATCGTGGTTGAAATCGATCGAAACCAGCGGCTCGTCGGTGAAGCCGAGGACGCCCTTGAGCTCGCCCTCGGCGGCTTCCTTGAGCAACGCGTTAACCTCTTCCTTCGTCGTGTCGCGGCTGGGCGTGA
This sequence comes from Sphingopyxis sp. BSN-002, assembly GCF_022024275.1. Lineage (NCBI taxonomy): Bacteria > Pseudomonadati > Pseudomonadota > Alphaproteobacteria > Sphingomonadales > Sphingopyxidaceae > Sphingopyxis > Sphingopyxis sp. BSN-002. Next base: position 154,240 of record NZ_CP091804.1, on the reverse strand, counting down.
AGGTCAGGTCGACCACCGAAACGTTCGGGGTCGGAACGCGGATCGACGAACCGTCGAGCTTGCCCTTGAGTTCGGGCAGGACGAGGCCGACGGCGACGGCGGCACCGGTGCTGGTCGGAATCATCGACATCGCGGCGGCGCGGGCGCGGCGCGGATCCGAGTGGATCTGGTCGAGGATCTTCTGGTCGTTGGTGTAAGCGTGGATCGTGGTCATCAGGCCGCGCTCGATGCCGATCTTCTCGTGCAGCACCTTGGCCAGCGGCGCGAGGCAGTTGGTGGTGCACGACGCGTTCGAGACGATCACATGCTCGGGGCCGATCTTGTCATGGTTCACGCCATAGACGACGGTCAGGTCGACTTCCTTGGCCGGCGCCGAGATCAGGACGCGCTTGGCGCCGGCGTCGAGATGCGCCTGACCGCCCTTGCGGTCGGTGAAAAAGCCCGTGCATTCCAGTGCGATGTCGACGCCGTTTGCGGCATGCGGCAGCTTGGCGGGATCGCGCTCGGCGGTCACCTGGATGCGCTTGCCGTTTACGATCAGGTCGTTGCCGTCGACTTCGACGGTGCCGTTGAACGGGCCATGGACCGAATCGCGCTGGAACAGGCGGGCGTTCGCCTTGGCGTCGGCCAGATCGTTGATCGACACGAGTTCCAGATCATGGTCGGTCCGCTCCAGAATGGCGCGCGCCACGTTGCGGCCGATGCGTCCGAAACCGTTGATTGCAACCTTCACTGCCATGTCGAAACGTCCTTTCTGCGTGGAAAAAGCCGGTCCTTAGTTGCCGAGCTTTGCCAGGATCTGGGGGGTGATTGCGTCGGCGGTAAGGCCGAAATGCCTGAATAGGTCTTCAATCGGTGCCGAAGCGCCAAAGCTGTCGATGCCGAAGCGCAGGCCGTGGCGGCCGGTGTAGCGCTCCCAGCCGAAGGTCGTGCCCGCTTCGATCGAGACGATCAGCGCATCGTCGGGCAGGATGTCGGCCTGATAGGCTGCAGTCTGTTCGTCGAACAATTCGGTCGAGACCATCGAAACGACGTCGGCGCCCTGCCCCGCAGCTTCGAGCTGGTCGGCAACTTCCATCGCCAGCGAGACTTCGGAGCCGGTAGCGACGAGCACCACTTTCTTGGCTGCCGACGCAGCGCGCAGGCGGTAACCGCCTTTCAGGCAAAGATTTTCCGTGACGTCATGACGCAGCGGCGGGAGGTTCTGACGCGTGAGCGCGAGCAGCGACGGCCGGTCTTCCTGTGCGAGCGCCAACGCCCAGCATTCGGCGGTCTCGACCGCGTCGGCGGGGCGCAGAACCAGCAGATTGGGCATCGCGCGCAGCGACTGGAGATGCTCGATCGGCTGGTGCGTCGGGCCGTCTTCGCCAAGCCCGATGCTGTCGTGCGTCATCACATAGACGACGCGCTGCTTCTGCAGCGCCGACAGGCGGATCGCCGCGCGGCAATAGTCGGCGAACACGAGGAAGGTGCCGCCATAGGGGACGACGCCACCGTGCAGCGCCATGCCGTTCATCGCCGCCGACATGCCGAACTCGCGAATGCCGTAATAGACATAGCGACCCGAATAATCATTCTTCGTCAGTGGTTTGGTCGACGATGTTTTGGTGTTGTTCGAACCCGTCAGGTCGGCGCTGCCGCCGACGAGCGACGCGATGTCCGCCGTCAAAGCGGTCAGCGTATTCTCCGAAGCCTTGCGCGTCGCGACCTTCGGCGGCTCGGCGACAAGCCCGTCGAGATAGGCCTTGAACGCATCGCCCGGAACGACCTTGCCGCTCAAGCGGGTCTCAAAATCGCTTTTCTTTTCGTTATTTGCGAGACGATCATTCCATTCGGAATGAAGTTTTTTGCCCTTCTCGCCGAAGGCGGCCCAGGCAGAAGCGACATCGCCCGGAATGACGAACGGCTCGGAGGTCCAGCCGAGCGCCTCGCGCGCCGCCGCCACCTCATCGGCGCCCAGCGGCGAACCGTGCGTCGCCGAAGTGCCCTGCTTGTTGGGAGCCCCGAAGCCGATCAGCGTCCGGCACGCGATCAGCGACGGCCGGTTATCCGCAAGCGCACCATCGATCGCGCGGCGGATATCGGCTCCGTCATGGCCGTCGCAGCTGTCGACGTGCCAGCCGGTCGCGGCATAACGCGCCTTCACATCCTCGCTCGTCGACAGGTCGGTCGACCCGTCGATCGTGATCTTGTTATCGTCCCACAGCACGATCAGGCGGCCGAGGCCGAGATGGCCGGCGAGGCCGATCGCTTCGTGGTTGATGCCTTCCATCAGGCAACCGTCGCCGGCAATCACCCAGGTGCGGTGATCGACAAGATCGTCGCCATAGATTGCGTTCAGATGCCGCTCGGCGAGCGCCATGCCGACCGCGGTCGCCAGCCCCTGCCCCAGCGGCCCCGTCGTGGTCTCTACGCCGGCAAGCTCGAAATTCTCGGGATGCCCGGCGCACGGGCTGTTGAGCTGACGGAAATTGCGGATTTCCTCCATCGTCGGGTGCGCGTAGCCCGCGAGATGCAGCGTCGCATAGGCGAGCATCGAGCCGTGCCCCGCCGACAGCACGAATCGGTCGCGATCGGCCCATTTCGGCGCCGTCGGATCGAATTTCAGATAGTCCGAATAAAGGACGGTGGCGACGTCGGCCATGCCCATGGGCATCCCGGGATGACCGCTGTTCGCGGCCTGTACGGCATCCATCGCAAGCGCGCGGATCGCGTTGGCAAGCTGACGTTCGGGCAGTGTCATGAGTCCCCCGGAAAAGGATGTGAAGATGACCGGATTCGGTGGGGACAGCCCTTTGCGGGGGCGGGGTCAGGAGTCAACCGTTCGCGGCAGAAAATAGCACGCATTTCGGGATCGAGAGGCGATTGCACGCCCGTCCCGCCGCTGCTACCCCTTTCGGTCATGGAACTCGATCTCGACGAATCCAGCCTGGCCATCGGCCGCATCGAACGCGCGATCAGCCGGATCGAAAAGGCGCTGACCGACCGGGACAGCCGCCCTGCACCCGCCGAAACCGCAGCAAACGACCAGTCGGCGCTGAAAGCCGAGGTCGTCGCGGTTATCGGCGAGCTCGACCGGCTGATCACGGAGGCGAAGCGTGGCTGACGTCAAGCTCAACATCGCCGGGCGCGTCTATGACGTGCATTGCGCCGACGGACAGGAGCCGCAGCTGATCCAGCTTGCGACCCTGGTTGACGAGAAGGTGCGCTCGATGCCCGGCGGCACCGAAATCCGCCAGATGCTCTTCGCGGCGCTGATGCTCGCCGACGAGGCGCAGGAAGCGAAGGGCAAGGCCGACAAGGCCGAGCCGCAGTCCGATTCGCTCCGCGCCGCGGTCGCGCTCGCCGAAAGTCGCGAGGCGCAGGCGCGCGACGAGCTGAAAGCCGCGCTCGCGGAACTGGCCGAGTTGAAAAAGGCGCCACCGACCGAGGCAGTCCAGCCGCGTCCGTCGCACGACCGCGCGCTCTTGCAGATTGCCGACCGTATCGAGGCGCTTGCAACCAAGGTCGAGCAAATCCCTTGAGACTGTCCGTCCGCGCCCCTACATAGGGGGCGGCGGGTACTGCCCGGCACGAGCTGTTGCGAAAATCCCTGAGGCGATACATCATCCAAGGGGGCTGTCCCTGCCCGGACCCTGGTCCGACGTATATGGTCCCCACCTGACGTTACTGGCGTCAGAGGATCTTCCAGCAAACGACCCATGGTGGTCCCGCCACCCGCCCCTTGCGGCCCGAGGAGCCGGAAAACATGCTTTCCGACGACCTTGCGCAGCAAAAACAGCATCTACGCGAGAGACTGCGCTTCCGCCGCAAGCATTTCGTGGCCAATCTCGACGCTCTGGCGCGGCTCGCGGCCTTTCGCGCCCTTCCCGCGCCGCTCGCGGCACCGGTTGCCGGTCACGCGCCGGTGGCGGCCTATATCCCATGGGGCGACGAGCCCGACATACTGCCGATGCTCGCCGATTGTCCGGAACTTGCGTTGCCGCACCACGCAGCCCGCGTCGAGGCCATGGATTTTCGCCGCTGGGCACCCGGCGATCCGCTGGTCAAGGGGCCGTGGAGTACGCGGCAGCCCGCCGACATCGCCGAAATGGTCCGGCCTGCGCTCATTTTCTGCCCGCTCGTCGGCTTTGACCGGAACGGCGGACGGTTGGGCCAGGGGGGCGGCCATTACGACCGCTATTTCGCACGCTTTCCCGATGTTCCGCGGATCGGCGTGGGCTGGTCCGTACAGGAAATCGACGCAGTACCCGCCGAACCCACCGACATCATTCTCGACGCCATTCTGACCGAGCAGGAATATATCGTTACCGGAGACCGTTTGTGAGCCAGCTTCCCGCCGACCCGCAGCCGAGCTGGCGCAAGCCCGCCGGAATTTTCATCATCCTTGCCCTGATCGCGATCTGGGCGGCCGGCATCGTCGCGCTGTCACCATGGGTCGGCACCTGGCCGATCCTGGTTCAGGCGATCTTCTACCTCGTTGCAGGAATCATCTGGGTGCTCCCGCTGAAGCCGTTGCTACGCTGGATGGAGCTCGGGCGGTGGCGCGGCTGAGAAGCCGCGCCAACCCGTGATATTTCCGGTCAGGAAATGGTCCCAAGCTGCGGTGGCCATTTCGCCCGAAAGGGCAGAAAATGGCGCGAGTGACGGGGCTCGAACCCGCGACCTCCGGCGTGACAGGCCGGCACTCTAACCAACTGAGCTACACCCGCGTGTGCTTGGGAGCAGCGCCAATATGCGCCGCGCCCTACCCTGTCAACCGTCGCTTTCGTCCTTTGTGCGATTTAATCTGTCACGCACCTCTTCGGCGGTCGTCAGCGTGCCGTGCTCGAACAGGAAACCCGCCAGATCCGGCGTTCCGGTCGACGCGAGGATCGTCTGCAGGATCAGCAGCAGGGGCACCGCGAGCAGCGCTCCCGGCGTTCCCCAAACCCATCCCCAGAAGCTGAGCGAAACGAGAATCAGCAGCGGATTGATCGTCAGCCGCTTGCCGAGGACCAGCGGCGTAACGAGATTCGCCTCGACCAGATGCACGCCGATGAAGATCAGCGCCGGCAATAGCGCGAATCCGACGGCGTCGAAGGTCATCAGCCCGCCGAGCGCCAGCAGTGTCGCGGCGACGATCGGCCCCAGATAGGGCACGAAATTGCAGATGCTGACGATCCCGCCCCACATGAAGGGCGACGGCATCCCGAGCGCCCACAGCAACAGCGACACCGTAAGCCCGAGGATCGCGTTGATCATGGTGATTGTGGCGAGATAGTCGGCGGTCGCATCGACGACATTCTGGATGACCCGCGCGGTCTGCATCGCCCCGTCGAAACTTCCGCGACGACGGATCGTACCCCGCCGCAGCCGCGTCCAGCCGGCAAGGAAGAAGAAGATCACGAGCACAGCGAAGAAAAGCTGGATCGCTGCCGCGGGCGCCGCCGAGATGAAATAGTCCACCACCGACGCCGGCGCCTGCGCTGCGACCGCCTGCGCCGTAGCTTCGGTGCCGGTCGCGACCGAGGTCAGGGTGCGATCGACGAATTTCTGAAGGCTCGAATAGAAATCGATGAGCGGCGCGAGGTTGCTCTGGATTCGCGGAATCGATTCGGGAATCCTTGCAAACCAGCCGGTTGCGGGCAGCACGATGATCGCGAGCGCGGCATTGATGATCGCGACGAAGCCCGCGAGCGACAGGAATGCGGCCAGCGACGACGGCACGCCGTGCCGCTCGAGCCATTCGAGCAGGGGCACAAGCGCGATCGAGATGACGATCGCAGCGGTCAGCGGCAGGAAGAATTCGGCGCCGGCCTTCAACGCGAAGGGCAGCCCCAGGCAAAAGGCCGCGCCGAGGATCAGCGCCAGCGCCGCCAGCAGGCGATCGCGGCGAAAATCGTCGATTTCGAGCTGGCGCAGGGGGTCTGCGGGCGCGCCGCGTGCGTCCTTCCTGCCCCTGTCTTCAGCCACGCGGCGGTCCTTCCCCGGTTAACCCGTTCGTCTTACGCGACCTTTACCTGTCGCGCCAGCCCGCCCGATTTGCGACGAACCGCGCGCCCCGCCTGTCCCCAAATGGGTCAAAACACCGTTTTCTATCGGTATTTTAACCAGAAATTACCCTTTTTCTCCGATGACGGGCTCCACGGACCAGCATTTGGAGTCAAAATCATGGTGAAAGCGCCTGTGGGGGGCGCGAAGCATCATAAGCTTCTTCTTCCCTCTTCTACCGCCCTTGCGCTCGTCATTGCGCTCACGCTGCCGTCGCAGGCTCATGCCGCGGGCACGCGCGCCGGCACCACGATCAGCAACACCGCAACTGCCAGCTTCGACAACGGCTCGGGAACGACGACGGTCGATTCGAACCGCGTCGACCTGCGCGTAGACGAACTGCTCGACGTGACCGTGGCGTCGGGCAACCCGTCGGATGTGCCGACGACCCCGGGCGCCACGAACCAGGTGCTGACCTATTCGGTGACCAACACCGGCAACGGCCAGGAAGCGTTCCGCCTCAGCACGATCGCCAATGTCGGCGGCGACAATTACGACCCCGTCGTTACCCAGATCTATATCGACAACGGCGACGGCGTCTTCGATGCCAGCACCGACACGCTCTATACGGCGGGGACCAACGATCCGGTTCTCAATCCCGATCAGAGCGTTCGCGTTTTCGTCATTGCGACCACGCCGGGCACCGTCACCGACGGCAATCGCGGCATTGTGACGCTCGTCGCAGCTGCGAAAACCGGCACCGGCACCCCCGGAACCGTGTTTGCGGGCCAAGGCGAAGGCGGCGGCGACGCGATCGTCGGTTCGACCGGCGCCGACGGCCAGGACAATGGCGCATTCCGCGTCTCGGCAGCGACCGTCACCCTCGTCAAATCGGCATCGATCGTCGATCCCTTCGGCGGCAGCGAGCCCGTTCCGGGCGCCACCATCACCTATACGATCACCGCGACCGTCGCGGGTTCGGGATCGGTGAGCGGACTTGCCATCACCGACAATATTCCGGCCGACACCGCCTATGTCGCAGGTTCGATCACGCTCGGCGGCAGCGGCCTGACCGACGCGGTCGACGCCGACGCCGGTGATTACAACGGCACGCGCATTCGCGTCGGCCTTGGCACCGTAGCCGGTGGCCAGACGCGCACCGTCACCTTCCGCACGAGGATCAACTGATGAAGATCAAGGCCTTCTTCCTGTTTCTGGCGGCTCTTGCGCCGGCGCAGGCTTTCGCTGCGAACAATGTCGCGCTCGACAACAGCGTATTCGTCGAACGGGTCACGACCGACGCCGCCGGCAAGGAACGTGTCCTGCTCGAGGAGCCAAAGGTCGTCGTTCCCGGCGACAAGCTCGTCTTCGTCCTGAACTATCGCAATGCGGGAAATCAGCCCGCCGACAAGTTCGTGGTCACCAATCCGATGCCGTCCGCCGTGCGCTTCGCTGGTGCCGGCAATGCCGGAACGCTCGTCTCGGTCGACGGCGGCAAGGCCTGGGGTGCGCTCGAGACCCTCACCGTCATTCAGCCCGACGGCACCCGCCGTGCGGCGCAGCCCGCCGATGTGACCCACATCCGGTGGGCGTTTCAGAAACCCATTCCCGCTGGGGGCACCGGGAAGCTCATGTTCCGGGGAGTAGTAAAATAATCCTTTGAAAAAAGCCGCTTAACGGTTGCCAGCGGTGGGGAATTCGGCAGCCAACCAAGCCTAGGAGCTCAGCTATGACCAGCAAGCTGACTTACTGGGGTGTCATCGGTCTGGCAGCGACGTCCGTCGTTGCTGCCAGCCCGGCTTATGCAGCCGGGACCGCCGCAGGCGCCTCGATTACGAATACCGCCACCGTCGACTATCAGGTCGGGGGCGTCTCTCAGGGCCAGCAGACGGCGTCGAACACTTTCGTCGTCGACCGCGTGGTCAACCTGACCGTCATCGACCTCGACGGGGCCACGACGACCGTGGTTCCGGGACAGGCCAATGCCGTCACGACCTTTCGCCTGACGAACAACTCGAACGAAACGCTCGACTTCGCACTCGCGGCCACCCAGGCAGCGGGCGGAGCAGGCGCGCACGCGGGTCCGGCGGACAATTTCGACCTTCCCGCGCTTTCGATCTATCGCGATACCAATGGCAACAACACCTATGATGCCGGTACCGATACGCTCGTGACCTTTGCCGACGAACTGCCGGCGGACTCGAGCGTCGTGCTGTTCGTGGTTGGCAATATTCCGGCCACCCGCGTGAACAACGACCGTGCGGTCGTCCAGCTGCGTGCCACGGCACGCGAGGGCGGCACGGCCGGTTCGATGGGCGCCGCTATCACCCAGACGACGGGTGCCAACACTGCGGCCAAGGACACCGTCTTTGCCGACACCGCCGGTGTGAACGATGCGGCACGCGACGGCGCGCACAGCGCCGCCGACGACTATACGGTGCAGACGGCCACGCTGGCTGTGTCGAAAAGCAGCCGCGTCATCTCGGATCCGATCAACGGTACGACGAATCCGAAACTGATTCCGGGCGCTGTGGTCGAATATTGCATCGCGGTCGGCAACTCCGGCGGCGCTCCCGCGACGTCGGTGCTCGTCAATGACCCGGTTCCGGCGCAGCTGACCTTCAACGCAGGTTCGATCCTGCTTGGCGGCACCTACACCGGCACCGTGCCCAGCGGCACCTGCGACTTCAACGGGACCGCAGGTGGCAGCTACACGGGCACGACCGTGAGCGGCACGATCGCATCGATCGCGGCGGGTGCTTCGAGCACCCTCGTGTTCCGCGCGACGGTCAACTGACCTGACGGAATGACGGGGCAGCGGGGATAAGCGTCACAGACGCGCCCCCCGCTGCCCTCTTCGGGACCAGCGATGAACTTCCGCCAGACATACAAGTCTTTCGTGACCGCCCTGGTCGCGGCAGCCATGCTGCCCGCGGCGAACCCGGCGCTCGCGCAGGTGATTTCCAATACCGCTTCGGCGAACTGGACCGACAACGGCCAGAATGGCGCGACGCTGTCGAACCGCGTCGATGTGACGGTGACGTCGCGTCCGCCCGAACAGCCCGTCATCAAGACCTATCGCATCGTCGACGATGGCGGCAACAAGACGGCACCGCTCGTCCCGACGCGCTGCGCGGGTTCGGGTGGCGGCATCGCCGCGCTTTCGACCGCATCGAATGGCGGTCAGCTCATCCAGCTCGCCGGCGTCTATGCCGGCATGCCGACCAGCCCGGCTTCCCTCCAGAGCAGCGATGCGTTTCGCGCCGGAGAAGTGCTGGTGGTCGGCGTCACGCTCGCCTCGGCGAACGTCAACCCGAACGCGATCGATACGCTTCCGGTCGTCCTCGACCTCGCCAATGGCGACAGCGAGCGCATCACGCTGACCGAAACCGCCGCGAACAGCGGTGAATTCGTCGGCTTTATCAATACGATCGGCGTTCCGCCCGCGGTCGTCGCGGGCGACTGCCGCCTGTCGGTCAATCCGGGAACCCCGATCCAGCTGCGCGTGACCGATGCCGCCAACGCCAGCCTCGTCGCGATCGCGACGATCGACTTCCTCGTCGATCCCTTCGGCATCGTTTTCGACAGCGGCGACGGTTCGGCCGTTCCGGGCAGCCGCGTCACGCTGATCAACACCGCGACCGGCCAGCCCGCGCAGGTGTTCGGCGATGACGGCGTGAGCGCCTATCCCGCAACGGTCATTACCGGGCAGAATGTCACCGACGGCAGCGGCAAGGTCTATACCTTCCCTCCCGGCGACTACCGCTTCCCGTTCGTGGCGCCCGGCTCCTACCGTCTGGTGGTCGAGCCCCCCGCGCCCTATACCGCACCCTCGAAGACGAGCGCCGCGGATCTCTCGGGCCTCCGTCGTCCCGACGACGGCCTGCCCTTCACCATCACCGACGCAAGCTACAGCCGCGACTTCACGCTCGACAGCCCTGCGCCCGTGCGCGTCGACATTCCGGTCGACCAGCCCGGCCTGCCGCTGATCCTGCGCAAGACGACGTCCACGCAAACCGCGGTTCCCGGCGATGTCGTGCAGTACCGGATCGAGGTCGCAAATCGCGACGCGCGGCGCTCGACGGGCTCGGTAACGGTGAGCGACGAACTTCCCGTCGGGATGCGCCTGCGCGCCGACACGGTCCGGGTGAACGGCATCCGCGTTGACGCGGTCGTAAACGCCAACGGCCGCAACTTCTCCGTCACCCTGCCCCCGGTCGCGCCTTCGGGTACCGTACTGCTGACCTATGTCGCCGAAGTCATCGTCTCGGCACAGCCCGGCAGCGCGCTCAACCGTGCGTCGGCCGCCGACAATCGCGGGACCGAGAGCAATGTCGCCGAAGCGACGATCGCGATCAAACGCGACCAGCTTGGCGACCGCATGACGATCATCGGCCGTATTACCGACGGCGGCTGCAGCGTGAACCCCGGCAAGGCACCGGGTGTCGCCGGCATCCGCGTCATGTTGCAGGACGGCAGCTACACCGTCACCGACGAGGACGGCCGCTATCATTTCGAGGGCGTCCGTCCCGGCCTGCATGTCGTCCAGATCGACCCCTCGACGCTGCCGCTCGATCGCGAGGCGATCGACTGCGCCCGCTCGACCGCAAGCGCCGGCAGCGCGATCTCGCGCTTCGTCGAAGGCCGCGGCGGCTCGCTGAAACGCGCCGATTTCCGCGCTGTCGCCGCCGCGCCGCGCACCGCGCCGAACAAGGCGCAGTTCGAGGCTCCCACGCCCCTCAGCGACCCGGAAGCCGCCGGAGCGAACCGCGACTGGCTTGCCGGACAGGCTCCGGGCATCGGCTGGCTGTTCCCCGAACCCGATCATAATCCGCGCACCAAGGCCATCCGCGCGGCGATCAAGCACGCGCCGGGACAGAAAGTCTCGCTGACGATCAACGGCAAGCCTGTCGACGACCTGACCTTCGAGGGGACGAGCAAGTCGGCCGACGGCCTCGTTGCGGCGAGCGTGTGGCGCGGCATCGAGATCCGCGAGGGCGAGAACAAGCTCGTCGCACAGGTGAAGGACGAGAGCGGCAGTGTGATCGAGACGATCGAGCGCAACGTCCATTATTCGATCACCCCAATGCGCGCGACGCTGATTCGCGAAAAGTCGGTGCTGATCGCCGATGGCGTGACGCGCCCGGTGATTGCCGTGCGCCTGACCGACCGCGACGGCAAGCCGATCCGCGCCGGCCTGACGGGCGACTTCAGCGTCCCCGCGCCCTATTACCCCGCAGTCGAAGCCGACGCCCAGCAGGCGCGCCAGCTCGCCGGCCTCGAACGCGCGCAGCCCGTGTGGCGCGTCGATGGCGACGATGGCATCGCCTATATCGAGCTCGAGCCGACGACCGCGTCGGGAACGCTGACGATGGATTTTGCCTTCCGCGACGACAAGGTCGAGCGCCGGCAGACGATCGAAACCTGGCTCGATCCGGGCGACCGCCCGTGGACCGTCGTCGGCTTCGCCGCAGGCACGATCGGCTACAACACGCTCGACGACCGCATGGAACCCGTCGCCGAGACGCTCGACGACCTCAACGCCGATGCGCGCCTTGCGCTTTATGCAAAGGGCCGTGTGCAGGGCAAATGGCTGATGACGCTGTCGTATGACAGCGACAAGGACAAGGACGACGCACGCTTCGGCGGCGCGATCGATCCGCGCGCCTATTATACGATCTACGCCGACCGGAACGAGACGCGTTATGATGCCGCCTCGGTCCGCAAGCTCTATCTGCGCCTCGAACGCCCACAATTCTATGCGATGTTCGGCGATATCGAGACCGGCATCTCGGAGCCGCAGCTCGCCCGCTACCAGCGCGCGCTGAACGGCGGCAAGGCCGAATATCGTGGGCGCAACGTCGCCGCGACGGCTTTCGTCGCCGACACGCCGTACCGCTTCCGCCGCGACGAGATCCAGGGCAACGGCCTGACCGGTCCGTACCAGCTCGGCGCGCGCGACATCCTGCCGAACAGCGAACGCATCGTCATCGAGACGCGCGACCGCATCCACAGCGAACGCATCGTCGAAAGCGTCAGCCTGACGCGTAACATCGACTATGACATCGACTATCTGGCGGGCACGATCCGTTTCCGTTCACCGGTGCTCAGCCGTTCGTCGAGCCTCGATCCGCAGTTCATTGTCGCCGAATATGAAGTCGACGGCATCGGCGAACGCGTGCTCAACGCGGGCGGCCGCGTCAGCTACCAGTCGAATGACGAGAAGCTGCGGGTCGGCGCGACCTTCATCCACGATGAAGATAACAGCACCAAGACGAATCTCGGCGGCGTCGATGCGCGCTATCGCCCGAACGTCGATACCGAAGTGCGCGCCGAATATGCGGTGAGCGACGCGAAGGCGAAGAATGGCAGCAGCGCCGCCGCCGCCGGAACCGCGAAGGCATGGCTGATCGAGGCCGAGCATCACAGCCGGAGCGCCGACTTCCTCGCCTATGTCCGCGAGCGCGAAGCGGGCTTCGGCACCGGCCAGCTCAACAGCGGCGAGGACGGCACACGCAAGTTCGGCTTCGACGCCCGCCTGAAGGCGACGCGCAGCCTGTCGGTGACCGGCAGCGCCTGGCAGGAAGATTATCTCGACGTCGACGCGCGCCGCCGCGCTGCGAAGGCACTCGTCGAATATGACACCGGAACGACGGTTCTTCGCGCTGGGCTGACCCACGCCGACGACCGCCTGTCGGACGGTTCGCGCAACACCTCGAACATCGTCCAGCTCGGCGCGACACAGCGGCTGTTCGACAAGAAGCTCGAACTCGACGCGCAGACCGAATTCGCGCTGGGCGGCAAGGACGGCAGCGTCGACTTCCCGACCCGTCACCGCATCGGTGCGCGCTATGCGGTGACGCGCGACGTGAACCTCGTCGGCAGCTACGAAATCGCCGATGGCGACACGATCCGCGCCCGCACCGCCCGCATCGGTTTCGATCTGGCACCGTGGGCCGGCGCTCGCCTGCTCGCGACCGCGAACCAGCAGGAAATCAGCGAATATGGCCCGCGCAGCTTCGCCGCCTATGGTCTGTCGCAGTCGCTGAAACTCGACGAGCATTGGTCGGTCGACCTCTCGCTCGACGGCAACCGCACGATCGGCGGCATCCGTGCCAGCGACGTGCTCAACGTCAACCAGCCGGTCGCATCGGGCGGCTTCCTGGGCGACAACGGCACGCTGACCGAGGATTTCACCGCGATCAGCGCGGGCGCCACCTATCGCGCCGACCGCTGGACGATCACCGGACGCGCCGAGTATCGCGACGGCGAACTCGCCAACCGCTACGGCCTGACGCTCGGCGGTCTCCGCCAGCTCGGCGAGGGTCAGGCGCTCGGCGCACTCTTCACCTATGCCAAGGCCAGCGGCGCGGGCACGACCCCGACGACCGAAGTCATCACCTTCGAGGCAAGCTGGGCGCATCGTCCCGCCGACTCGCAAATCTCGTGGCTCAACAAGAGCGAGTTCCGGTCGGACAAGGTTCGGGATGCGGTGGCCGGTCAGGCTGGCCCGGTCGGCGGCGCCGTGCTGACGATCGATGGTGACGCGACGAGCCGCCGCCTGCTCAACAGCCTGTCGATCAACTGGACGCCGCTCGGCGACCGCGGGATCGGCAGCGGCGACGGCTGGTACGAACGCGCAGAAATCGGCCTGTTCTGGGGCACGCGCTATAATTTCGACCGCTTCGGCGCGGACGATGTGAAAGGCTGGTCGAACCTGCTCGGCGCCGACTTCCGCTTCAACCTGACCGAAAATATCGATGTCGGCGCCTCGGGCACCGCGCGGATCGGCACCGGCGGCGATACCGTCGCGTGGGCGGGCGGTCCGACCGTAACGCTGGCTCCGATGAAGAACGCCAACATCACCTTCGGCTACAACTTCTCGGGCTTCCACGACCGCGACTTCGAAGACGCGCGCTTCTCGCGGTCGGGCGCCTATGTGACCTTCAAGCTGAAGTTCGACCAGACGAGCTTTGCGGGGCTCGGCCTTTAATCGGCGAACAGCAGAACCGGCGTCTCGATCAGCTTCTTGAGCGCCTGCACATAGCTCGCGGCGTCCCAGCCATCGACGACGCGGTGGTCGCAGCTGATCGAGAGGTTCATCAGTTTCGCGCGGCGGATGTCGTCGCCGTCGAAGACCGGGCGCTCGACGATCTTGTTCGGGCCGATTATCGCGACTTCGGGGCGGTTGATCACCGGCGTCGTCGCGATGCCGCCGAGCGGGCCGAGCGAGGTCACGGTCAGCGTGCCGCCGGTCAGTTCCTCGACCTTCGCCTTGCCGGTCCGCGCGGCCTCAGCCAAGCGACTGATTTCACTCGCGAGTTGCCATACATTCTTGTCCTGCGCATCGCGGATAACCGGAACCATCAGCCCTGCGTCGGTCTGCGTCGCCATGCCCAGATGCACCGCGCCATAGCGCGTCACCACGCCGCCTTCGTCGTCGTAGCGCGCGTTGATCATCGGAAATTGCGGGATCGTGCGGCAGATCGCGACGATCAGGAAGGGCAGCATCGTCAGCTTCGGACGCCCGCCGCGATTGGCGTTCAAATCGGCGCGCATCTCTTCGAGCGCGGTGACGTCCATTTCCTCGACATAGGTGAAATGCGGGATCGCGCGCTTCGACGCCGCCATATTCTCGGCGATCTTGCGGCGCATGCCGATGACCTTGACGGGCTCGTCGGCGCGGGCGCGGCTGACGCCCGGCGCGTGATAGCCCTGCCCGCCGCTGTAGCGCAGGAAAGCGTCGAGGTCGGAATGGCGGATGCGGTCGCCCTCGGCATGAACCTGCCCCAGATCGACGCCCAGATCTTTGGCGCGCGCACGCACGGCGGGCGAAGCGAGGACAGCGCGGCTATGCGCGGCGGGCGCAGCGACGGGAGCCGGTTCGGGTGCTGGAACGGGCGCAGGCGCGGGTGTCGGAGCAGGCGCGACTTCGGCAACCGAAATTTCTTCGGCCCCCGGCGTTTCAGCCACGATTTCTTCCTTGACCGGCGTATCGGCGGGCGGCGCGTCGACGGCGCCCTCGCCTTCGGTCTCGATCACCGCGAGCGTCGAACCGATCGACACCATGTCGCCGACCTCGCCCGCCAGTTCGACCACGATCCCCGTCACCGGCGATTCCATTTCGACGGTCGCCTTGTCGGTCATCATGTCGGCAAGCTGCGCATCTTCCTCGATGCGATCGCCGACCTTGACGTGCCAGGCGACGATCTCGGCCTCGGCAATGCCTTCGCCGATGTCGGGCAGACGGAACGAATAACGAGCCATGGCGGTCAGTCCTTCAGAATCTTGGTCAGCGCGGTCGCGATACGGACCGGACCGGGGAAATAGGCCCATTCGAGGCTGTGCGGATACGGCGTGTCGAAGCCGGTAACGCGTTCGACCGGCGCCTCGAGGTGATAGAAGCAGCGTTCCTGAACGAGCGCAGCGAGTTCGGCGCCGAAGCCCGAGGTACGCGTCGCTTCGTGGATGATCAGGCAGCGCCCGGTCTTCTTCACCGACGTCTCGATCGCGTCGATGTCGAGCGGCAGCAGCGTGCGCAGGTCTATGATCTCGGCGTCGATGCCCATTTCCTCGACGATCGTCCTGGTGACATGGACCATCGTGCCATAGGCGAGGATGGTGAGCGCCTCGCCCTCACGGACCGTCGCGGCCTTGCCGAGATCGATGCGGTAATAACCCTCCGGCACCGCGCTCGCGTCATGCTTCGACCAGGGCTCGACCGGGCGGTCGTAATAGCCGCTGAACGGGCCGTTGTAGATGCGCTTGGGTTCGAGGAAGACGACGGGGTCGTTGTCCTCGATCGCCGCGATCAGCAGGCCTTTTGCGTCGTAGGGGTTCGACGGAATGACGGTTTTCACGCCGCAGATATGCGTCATGATGCTTTCGGGCGACTGGCTGTGCGTCTGGCCGCCGAAAATGCCCCCGCCGAACGGCGTCCGCACGGTCATGGGGCAGATATAGTCGTTTGCCGAGCGATAGCGCAGCCGCGCCGCCTCGCTGACGAGCTGATCGAGCCCCGGGTATATGTAGTCGGCGAACTGGATCTCGGGAACCGGACGCAGGCCATAGGCCCCCATGCCGACCGCGACGCCGATGATGCCGCATTCGTTGATCGGCGTGTCGAACACGCGCGTCTTGCCGTGCTTTTTCTGCAGGCCCGCGGTCGCGCGGAACACGCCGCCGAAGAAGCCGACGTCCTCGCCCATCACGACGGTGTTGGGGTCGCGTTCGAGCATGATGTCCATGGCGCTGTTGATCGCCTCGATCATGTTCATGGTCTTGATGTCCGCGCTCATTATTCGGGCTTCCAGTTCGGGCCGAACTTGGCCTCTTGCTCGGCGAGCATCTGATCGCATTGTTCCTTGAGGTGCCAGGGCATCTCCTCGAACACGTCCTGGAACATCGTCTCGAACGGCTGATGCATACCATGCCCGAGAATTCCGAGCTTTTCTGACTGCTTCTGGGTCGTCTTTACCAGCTCTTCGAGTTCTTTGGCCTGCGCGGCGTGGCGCTCGTCGTCCCATTCGCCGAGCACTTCGAGATGCTGTTTCAGCCGTGCGATCGGATCGCCGAGCGGCCAGGCGGTCGCTTCGTCGGCGGCGCGATAGGCGCTCGGATCGTCCGAGGTGCTATGCCCCTCGCTACGATAGGTGAAATGCTCGATCAGCGTCGGACCGTTGTTCGTGCGCGCGCGATCGGCCGCCCACTGTGTCGCAGCGTAAACCGCGAGCGGATCGTTGCCGTCGACACGCAGGCCCGCGATGCCATAGCCCACGGCGCGCGCGGCAAAGGTCGTGCGTTCGCCGCCCGCAAAGCCCGAAAAGCTCGAGATCGCCCACTGGTTGTTGACGACGTTGAAGATGACCGGTGCGTTATAGACGGTCGCAAACGTCAGCGCCGAGTGGAAGTCGCCTTCGGCCGACGAGCCCTCACCGCACCACACGGTCGCGATCCGCGTATCGCCCTTCGAAGCCGAAGCCATCGCCCAGCCCACCGCCTGCGGATATTGCGTCGCGAGATTGCCCGACACGCTGAAGAAACCATGCTCGGGCGCCGAATACATGATCGGTAGCTGACGGCCGAGCAGATGGTCGCCGCGGTTCGAATAGATCTGGTTCATCATCCGGATCAGCGGATAGTCGCGCGTGATCAGGATGCCCTGCTGGCGATAGCTGGGGAAGCACATGTCGCCGCGGTCGATCGCCATGGTCGAGGCGACCGACGTCGCCTCCTCGCCGGTGCACTTCATATAGAAGCTGGTCTTGCCCTGCCGCTGTGCACGGAACATGCGATCGTCGAACGCGCGGGTCAGCATCATGTAACGCAGCATCGCGCGCAGCCGTTCGGCGCCCAGCTTCGGGTCCCATTGCCCCTTTGCGACACCGTCGAAATCGAGCACGCGGACAAGGCCGTAGCAAAGGTCGCGCATCGCGTCGGGCTTGGTCGCTTCGCCCGGACGGGGGGTCGCGTCGACTGCGGGAACGACGATGTCGCCGAAGTCGGGGGTGTCGCCGGGGCGGTAGCGGGGCTCGGGAATATGGAGCGAAAGCGGCGGCAGATTGCTCGCCGGCCGCCGATGCGACTCAGGCATATCTTCTTCCCTTCGGGCGCGAATCGCGCGCCTAGTTATATTTCAACGTGGCGACATATTATTACGGTCGCCATACGAATGCAACGGCAGCGATCAGACCGCGACAGGCGCGGAAATATGCGCTTGCGGCGCATAGGCCTCGACCGCGAAATCCTCGAACTTGTAATCGAAAATGCTCGAAGGCCGGCGAATGATGCGCAGCTTGGGCGCGCCTTCCGGAATCCGCTGCAACTGCTGTTCGACCAGTTCGGCATGGTTGAGGTACAGATGCACGTCACCGCCGGTCCAGACGACCTCGTGCGCGCGCAGATCGCACTGCTGCGCGATCATCCGCGTCAGCAACGCCGCCTCGAAAATGTTGAAGGCGAAGCCAAGTCCCAGATCGCACGAGCGCTGGAACAGCAGGCACGACAACCCACCGTCGCTGCGGACGTGGAACTGATAGGTCATATGGCACGGCGGCAGCGCCATCCGGTCCAGATCGGCGACGTTCCACCCGGTGAAGATGTGCCGGCGCGATCCCGGATTGTTGCGGAGCGAGTCGATCAGTGCCGCGATCTGGTTGTGTCCCTGCGCGGCACGGCGGAACAGCCCCTCGCCCGCGGGTTCATAGCGCGGCCAATTGACCCATTGGTGGCCATAGACCGGGCCAAGATCGCCCCATTGCCGGGCAAACGTCTCGTCGGCGACGATCCGGGCCTCGAAATCCTCTGCGCTGATATTTTCACCGCTGGCCTTGCGATATTTTTCGAGCGGCCAGTCGGTCCAGATCTTCACACCCTGCGCCACCAGCGAACGGATATTGGTGTCGCCGGTGAGGAACCACAGCATCTCGCGCAGCGCCGTCTTCCAATAGACGCGCTTGGTCGTCAGCAGCGGAATCGCGTCATCCTTCAGCGAGAATCGCATCGTCTCGCCGAACAGCGATCGCGTGCCGACGCCGGTGCGATCGACGCGTTCGTCGCCTTCCACCCAGATGCGGCGCATCAGGTCGAGATATTGCAGTTCATAGTGGATGGAATCGGGCAAGACTCGCTCCTGGCTGGGACACTCTTTGCTAGGCCGCACGGCGCGGCGCGACAAGGGGCGCGGGAGAAGGTCCGATACGGCCCAGTCCGCACTTTCGCGGCGGCCGCCGCCGGCGCATATCGCCGATGTGACCCTGTTCGAACCCGTCGGCCTTCCGCCCCCGACCGCAATCGCAGCCGGTTTCGTACCGCGCGAGGCCGAAGACGAGCTCGCGCGCCAGCTTCTTCGTCCCATGTTTGCCGCCACCGGAGAATCCATGCTGCTTGCGGGCTTCGACGCCTATGCACGGCTCGTCGGGTTCGAGGATATTGCCGGCGATCCGACGGGACGCTGCGTGATCGTGCCGCAATCGTGGCGTCGCCTGCTGGGCCGCCCGGTGGCGGCCGTCGTCATGGCGCACAACCACCCCTCCGGAATTGCGCGCCCGAGCGAAGCCGATATCGCCTGCACGCGCGAGCCGGACAGTTTCTGCGGCTCGCGGGCATCGATCTTTCGGATCATCTGATTTTCGTCGAAACGGGTCATTTCAGCTTTCGCCATGCCCGGCTGATCTAGTCCGAACAATCGTCGCGGCTATGCCGATTGGCGCTTGATGTTCGCAAAATGCGCGTCTAGAGGACCGCCCTGCCTTCGCGCCGGTCCGCCGGCGCAAAGATCGGTCGGGGAGTAGCTCAGCCTGGTAGAGCACTGTCTTCGGGAGGCAGGGGCCGGAGGTTCGAATCCTCTCTCCCCGACCAGTTTCTTTTGAAATCAACAACCCTTGTATCCTGCGGCGACAATCCCTAGATTGTTGCTACGCCGTCGTGGTTTTCCCCCTTTCCATCACGGCGAGTGCCCTGTCGCATGACATGGGTGCGTCCTCCCTGGACCCTGGCCACCTCGTACTTCGGTACGGGGTGGTTTTTTATTCGGCGGCGAGTGGAAGCATGTCCTCACCTGGACGGCGTTCCGCGGCCCGCCGCACCAATGCGAAAAACCAACGCTTCAACCGCATCACGCGCGCCTCATCGGGCGTTTTTTCTGCGGTCAGGTAAAGGCTTCGATCAATCTCAATCTGGACGGCGTGAATTGCCTCGCGCGGGCGCCCATGCGTTCGCACGATATGGCCGCCGGCATAGGGCTGGTTGCGCGAGACCGGCTCGCCAAGAGCCCTGCTCTCTTCCATCACCAGATCGACCAGCCAGTCGTCCGACGTACCGCCGAAGCGATCGCCGACGACGATGCCCGCCCCATGTCCCGGCTGGCCAACAGGGATGGACGGCATGCTGTGCAGGTCGATCAGGATTGCGTGGCCGAACCGGTCGCGCGCCGCAGCCAGCTCTTCGGCCAATGCAGCGTGATAGGGCCGATGCAGCGATTCGAGCCGCCAGTGAAGTCCGGCGCGGTCGATCGGGCGCTTCCACAGCGGGCCGCAATCGGTGAGCCGTGTCGGTATCACCCCAAGCCCTGCTCGCTCCTTGCGCCCCGGAACCGAAAATTGCGTCCTTAGCGCCGGCGCCACTTCGCCCGGCGCCATCTGGCCTTCGCCGCGATTGCAGTCCGCGACGGCTCTGGCCCAGAGCGCTGCGACGACGGTCGCTCCTGCATCGGCCGCATCGGCGGTGATCAGGTCGCACCAACCGTCCTCGAGCCGCTCGAGGTCGGCGCGCTGCACACGGGCCGCCGCCAGTATTTCGGGCGGGTAGATGCGCCCGGCATGCGGAACCGACACGACCACGGGGCTGCGCGCCGCGGGCCGGTTGACAGCGATGGCGGTGGACGGAATGCTAGGGCGCGACATCGGCCGAGCGTGGCAAATAATCGGGCACGAATCCAGCCGCGCGGGAATTTGTTAAATCTCTGACGCTATATAATGGCTTTACCATGTTATAAGGCGCTGCCGGAACCGGCGCCTTGAGGGACCAGGGGGCGTATTTCGACATGATTCGCATTTTGCTCGCGGAAGATGATGACGTGATGCGCGAGTATCTGGCGCGGGCGCTGACCGGTGCCGGCTATCATGTCACCGCGGTCGACCGCGGCACCGCGGCGGTGCCCTATATCGATTCGGGAACCTTCGACCTTCTGCTTTCCGACATCGTCATGCCCGAAATGGACGGGATCGAACTCGCGCAGCATACGGCCAAGGTCGCGCCGCAGACGCAGGTCATGTTCATTACCGGTTTCGCCGCGGTGTCGCTTCGCGCCGAAGAAAATGTGCCGCAGGCAAAACTGCTGTCCAAGCCTTTTCACCTCAAGGATCTGGTGCGCGAGGTCGACAATATGTTCGGGCGCGCCGACCGGTCGAGCCAACAATAAAGACGCATCTTCGCGCGAAGGGCTTGCCAAGCCGCGCGGAGGCCTTTAGGGGGCGCGTCACCCCAAGGGATGGGCGTGTAGCTCAGTGGTAGAGCACTGTGTTGACATCGCAGGGGTCGCAAGTTCAATCCTTGCCACGCCCACCATTAAAAACGCCGCCGCCCCAACGGGTTGGCGGCGTTTTTGCGTTCAGGCCATCCCCCGCGCGAGATCGCCGCGCGAGGCATCGCCGATCTGGCTGCCGCCATCGCAATCGAGGATCGTCCCGGTGATATAGCCGGCGGCCGGCGAGCAAAGGAACACCGCCGATTCGGCAACCTCCGAGACCTCGCCCCAGCGCTTCATCGCAATACGGTCGAAGTGCGACTGACGCGTCGCGGCGTCGGGCGCGAGGCGCGCCATGCCCTCGGTCCCGGCGATCGGTCCGGGTGAAATGCCGTTCACGCGGACTTCGGGACCCCATTCGAGCGCGAGCACGCGGATGAGCTGGTTGATACCGGCCTTCGCCGCGCAGGCATGCGCCTGCAGTGCCGAGGCGTTGATCGCCTGCCCCGCCGTGATCGCGATCAGCGACGCACCGGGGCGGTTGAGCAGGTCGTGGCAACCGCGAAAGACGTTGAAGGTGCCGTTGAGATCGATGTCGACCACCGTACGAAAGGCGTTCGCCGACATGCCGAGCACTGGCGCGAGGAAATTGCCCGCGGCGCCCGAAATGACGATGTCCATCGGCCCCAGCTTGTCGGCGACCGTCTCCATAACCCCGCGAATCGCCGCATAGTCGCGGACGTCGCCCGACAGACCGATTGCGCCCGAACCGATCTCGGCCGCCGCACGCGCCGCCTTGTCGGGATCGCGTCCCGCGACCGCAACCTTGGCACCCAGTTCGGCAAAGCGTTTCGCGATACCGAGATTGATGCCGCTGGTGCCGCCCGCGACGAACGCCGTCTTGCCGGCCAGCAGATTGTCCCGAAACGTCGTCATGCGCTTTTCCTTTCCCGATGATCCGCGACCGCTCTTGACGGATGCCATTCAGTCGCCTTTTGAAACCCGATCAGACAGCAAGGAAACGACAATGGCAAGCGGCCCCACCTCGCACAGCTTCATCTCGCAACGGCTGAAACTCCACTATGCCGATTGGGGTAACGAAGGCGCACCGCCGCTTTTGCTAGTCCACGGCGGGCGCGACCATTGTCGAAGCTGGGACTGGGTCGCCGAAAAGCTGGCCGATCGTTATCACGTCATCGCCCCAGACCTGCGCGGCCATGGCGACAGCGCATGGGCGCCCGACGGCAATTACGAGATGGGCGCCTTCGTCTATGACCTCGCCCAGCTGATCCACCAGCTCGATCTCGCGCCGGTAACGATCGTCGCACATTCGATGGGCGGGAATATCTCGCTGCGCTATACCGGCCTCTATCCCGCGAATGTGAAGAAGCTCGTCGCCATCGAGGGACTCGGCCCTTCACCCAAGGTCCTTGCCAAACGCGCCGAGACGCCTTTCGCCGAGCGCTTCCGCAAATGGATCGACGACAAGCGCCAGGCGGCGGGACGGCAACCGCGGCGCTACGCGACTCTCGAGGATGCGCTCGCCCGCATGGCGGCGGAAAATTCCTATCTCACCCCCGAACAGGCACGCCACCTGACCATCCATGGAATCAATCGCAACGAGGATGGCAGCTGGAGCTGGAAGTTCGACAATTACCTCAATGTCTGGCCGACCGTGGACCTCCCGCAGGCCGATATCGAAGCGCTGTGGAGCGCGATCACTTGCCCCACCCTGCTTCTTTATGGTGCCGACAGCTGGGCTTCGAACCCCGAGGGAGACGGCCGGCTCGACCATTTCAGCACCGCGAAGGTCATCGAATTCGAAAACGCCGGCCACTGGCTGCACCACGACCAGTTCGACCGGTTCATGTCCACGCTAGAAGACTTCCTCTAGATACATCCCGAGGCGCGCCGAAGGGGTGCGTTCGGGACGCAGCGATGACCTATACAGGGCAGCTTCCGGGGCAACAGCGCATCATGGCGGCCGGCGGTGCCTTGCTCGCGGCCCTTGCGATCGGGCTCGGGCTCGCAGCCGGTCTCGATCTGCACGTCATCCGCACCGCGAGCGAGGCGATCAGCGCCATCGCCCTGCCCGCGCCGCCCCCGCCGTCCGAAACGCGTGCGGCGACCAACGCACCGAGCGAGAAAGAAAGCGGCAAGGCCTCGGCTGCGAACCGATAT
Organism: Sphingopyxis sp. BSN-002; assembly: GCF_022024275.1. Lineage (NCBI taxonomy): Bacteria > Pseudomonadati > Pseudomonadota > Alphaproteobacteria > Sphingomonadales > Sphingopyxidaceae > Sphingopyxis > Sphingopyxis sp. BSN-002. The sequence continues at coordinate 131,121 of NZ_CP091804.1, read as the reverse complement.
GCCAGGGCCACGCAAGTTGCGGCGCCGAAGCCGGTCATTGTTCCGCCGAAGCCACCGCCGGTAACGGCAGCGCCGCAGCCGGGAGCAGGCACCGATCCGTCTGCCGGCGCGACACCGTTCCCGGGGCCAGGCTCCGGCGCGGGCGGGCGCGGCAACGGAACGGGCGCAGGCGGATCCGGAAACGGCATGGGCGGCGGCACAAGGGCGGTCTGGCGCAGCGGCGCGATCCGCGATCGCGACTATCCCAAGGATGCGAGCCGCGCAAAGATCGGCGGCGAGGTCGAGGTCCGCTTCACGATCGAGGCGAGCGGTCGCGTTACCGGATGCCGCGTCACCCGGTCGAGCGGCGACGCGTCGCTCGATGCGACCACCTGCCGCCTGATCGAGGAACGCTTCCGTTTCAGGCCCGCGACCAACGGCGCGGGTCAGCCGGTCGCGAGCCAATATGGCTGGCGCCAAAGCTGGTGGCTCGAAAGCCGCCGCTGATCGCAGCCCGCCGCATTCTGCAAAAATTGCCACACTCTGCGACATTATCGCGAACGACTCTCAATATCTGTTGACAGTGAGAACGACTCTCAATAGCGGCGCGGGCAACCAAACCAAAAGGGGGTTATCCGTGAAAACTTCATCCGCCTCGTTCCTCGCACTCTCCTGCGTTGGCACCCTGATCAGCGCACCGGCGCTCGCCGCCGACGCCGATGCCGCGCAGGACGCGCCCGGCAGCCGCAGCGACATCGTCGTTTCCGGCACATTGGCGACCGAGGTGGAATCGCCCAAATCGACCGCGCCGATCGTCGACACGCCCCAGACCGTCACGGTCGTGTCGCAGGAACAGCTTCGCCAGCAGAATCTGCTGACGCTGCGCGACGCGCTTTCGACGATCCCCGGCATCACCTTCGGCGCCGGCGAAGGCGGCGGCGGTTATGGCGACTCGATCAACCTGCGCGGCTATTCGGCGAACAACGACCTGACCGTCGACGGCGTGCGCGACAGCGCGCAGTACAGCCGCACCGACCCCTTCAACCTGCAGCAGATCGAAGTCTACAACGGCGCCAACTCGGTCTTCAACGGTTCGGGCAGCGTCGGCGGGACGATCAATCTCGTCAGCAAGATCCCCTTCGCTCGCGACGCGACGACGGTGCAGGCGGCGGTCGGCACCGACAACTACTATCGCGGCTCGGTCGACAGCAACTGGCGCCTCAACGACCTGATCGCGGTCCGCATCAACGCAATGTATCATGAAAACGACGTCCCCGGACGCGACGTCGAATCCTATCAGCGCTGGGGCGTCGCGCCGTCGATCACGATCGGCGTCGACAGCGATACCAGCCTGACGCTCGCCTATATCCATCAGGACGACGACAACACGCCGATCTATGGCGTTCCCTATTTCCTCAGCGGCGTGAACGACGGGCCGCTGCCGGGCGTCAACGACAGCGACTATTTCGGCATCGTCAATCTGGACAAGCAGAAAACGAAGGTCGACCGTCTGACCGCCACCTTCCGCCACGCATTCAGCGATAATGTGTCGGTTCGCAACCTGACCCGCTGGCAGCGCGTCGGCCAGTACAGCCAGACGAGCGCGCCGCAGGGCACTTTCTGCCTGGCGAATAACCTGCAGCCGGTCGGCTCCGGCCCGAACTCGACCGTGGGCATCGCCTGCCCGACAGGACTTGCCCCCGGTCGCTACCTGCCGTCGGGACCGCGCGGGCTGGTCCGCGACCAGGTCAACGACCTGCTCCACAACCAGACCGACCTGACGATCACCGCCGGCGAAGCCGGCGGGACGCGCAACACCCTCGTGATCGGGGCGTCGATCAGCCGCGAGGATTACGAGATCACCACGGCATCGCTGGCCCGCAATCCCAACGGCTCGGCCGTCACGCTGCCGCAGATCGATCTGTTCAATCCCGACACCGTCTATACGGGCCCGATCAACTTCACCGTGACCGCGCGCTCGAAGGGCTATAGCAGCAACAAGGCAATCTATGCGTTCGACACGCTCGAACTGGGCAGCATGTTCGAATTGAACGCCGGACTGCGCTATGAAAACAACCACGCCCGCTTCCGCAACATTCCCCTGCTCGTGGTCCCGCCGGGCACCACGCCGCTGACGCCCGCACAGCAGGCCGCGCAGGTCAGCGACGAGAATCTGTTCTCCTATCGTGTCGGCGCGGTCTTCCACCCGATCGAGAACGTCAGCCTCTATGGCGCCTACGGCAATGCCAAGACCCCGTCGTCGGCGACGGTCCGCCTCGGCTGCGGCGTGATCCCCGCAACCGGCGCAGCCGACCCGTGCGCCGTCGCGCCGGAAAAGGCCCGCACGTACGAAATCGGGGCCAAGGCGGAACTCGCCAACAAGAAGCTCCTTCTGACTGCGGCGCTGTTCCGCAACGAACGCAGCAACTTCCGCACGCCCTCGAACGATCCGGCCCAGCCCAACTCGCTTCAGGTGCTCGATGGCGAGTCGCGCGTCGACGGCATCGCGCTGGGCGTCACCGGCAACGTCACCCCCGAATGGGCCATTTTCGCGAACTACACCTATCTCGACAGCGAAGTGCGCCAGAGCGTCTCGGACTTCTGCCTCGCCACGCCCGGAGCGACGGGCTGCGCGAACAGTGCTGCAATTCCCGATCCGCAGCGCGGCGACCGACTGGTCCAGACCCCGAAGCATTCGGGCAGCCTGTTCACCACCTACGTCTTCCCGTTCGGTCTGCAGGTGGGCTACGGCATCACCTATCAGGGCAAGTTCGCGACCAACCAGCGCAATCTGCTGCAGCGTACGCAGTTCATGGTGGACGACTATCTGATCCACCGGGCGTTCGTGTCGTACGATTTCAAGAACGGCCTCGTGGCGCAGCTCAACGTCACGAACCTCACGAACGAGGATTATTACACCGGCGTCCGCAACAATGTGAATGCGACGACGGGCGCCGTTTCGGGCGGCTGGGCAACCCCCGGCGACGCACGTTCGGCGGTGTTCAGCCTCTTCTACAACTTCTGATCCGGACGGGCGGGCGCGGCGATTGCCGTTCCCGCCCTTTTCGGCCTAGAAGCGGCGTCATGATCCGCATCATTCCCGACGTGCTCGACGCGGCAGGCGTCGCCAAACTCCGCAGCATTCTCGACGCCGCCGACTGGATCGACGGCAACGAGACGTCGGGGCCCCAGGCCGCGCTTGCGAAACGCAACCAGCAACTCCCCGAATTCGGCGAAGCCGCAGCCGAGGCTGGGCGTTTCGTTCTCGATGCACTCGGCCGGACGCCGCTCTTCATCGCGGCGGCGCTGCCGCTCAAAATCTACCCGCCCTATTTCAATCGCTACGCTGGCGGCGAGGCCTTTGGCGACCATATCGACAATGCGATCCGCATGCGCCGCGGCAGTGATTTCCGTATGCGTGCGGACCTCTCGGCGACGCTCTTTCTCGCCGACCCCGACAGCTATGAAGGCGGCGGCCTTGTCGTCGAGGGCTTCGCCGAGGCCCCGGGGCTCAAGCTGCCCGCAGGTCATATGGTCCTCTACCCCTCGACCACGGTCCATCGCGTCGAGCCCGTCACGTCGGGTGCACGCGTCGCGAGCTTTATGTGGATCCAGTCGATGGTGCGCGATCAGGGACAGCGCAATCTGCTCTTCGACCTCGATATGGGTGTGCAGGGCGCAGCGCAGGCGCTGGGTCAGGGCGATGCGACCGTCGTCCGCCTGACCGGCGTCTATCACAATCTCCTGCGAAGCTGGGCCGACGCCTAACCCAGCATTGCGCGCCATTCGCGCGAGCAATATTCGCGGTCGCCAGCCACCATCGAAGCAGCGAGCCCCTGCGCATCGGCGAGCGCCATTGCGTCTTTCGGCCCCAGCACGGTCAGCGCGGTTGCCCAGCCGTCGGCCATCATGCAACTGCGGTCCAGCACGGTCACCGACGAGACGCCATTGACGATCGGTCGGCCGGTCTGTGGATCGAAGCTGTGCGAGTAATATCGTCCGCCTGTGGCAAAGCCCCGGCGATAGTTGCCCGACGTCGCGACCGACAAATCGTGAAGCGCGATCCGCCAGGGCGGGATCGACGACGTTGGCGGCATCTCGACATCGACCCACCAAGGCTGGCCGTCGGGGCGCAGTCCCTCGCCGCGCAGTTCGCCGCCTACCTCGATCAGGAAGTGCCGCACGCCTTGCCCGAGCAACCATTCGGCGGCGAGATCGACGCCATAGCCCTTGGCGATGCCCGACAGATCAAGCTGCGCGCCTTCGCCGCGACGGATGCGGAGCCCTTCGCTGTCTATCTCGACCGCGCACCTCGCAAAGCTGCTTTCATCGGGTGGCGCGTCGACCGGTCCCGCGCTGCCGAACCCCCAGCGTTCGGTCAGTTCACCGAGCGAGGGATCGAACGCCCCGCCGCTCGCCTCGGCGATCTCCAGCGCAGCGGCAACGACGCGTCCGAATTCGGACGGCACCACGCGCCATTCACCCGCCGGGGCGCGATTGAATCGAGAGATATCCGATTCCGGCTCCCACTGGCTCATCTGCGCGACGACCAGGTCGAGCGCCGCCTGAACGCCAACGCCCGCGTCCGACGGTGCGGATACGGCTTGCAGCGACCAGCTCGTCCCCATCGTCTCGCCGGCAAAGCTCCGGACGTCCGCATCCGCAACGCGCGCCGCAAAGGCGGCGGGCGTCAATGCACGCGGAATCAATATGCGGTCGCTCAGGGCGCGAGGACCTCGAGCGTCGTGACATAGCTTGCGCGGCGCGCGATCGGCGGCGGAACGCCCTCGGCCGCTTCACCCGCTTGCGGCGTCGTCACGTTGAGCCAGTACATTCCGGCTTCGGGCCAGGTCACCTCGACCTTGCCGTCGGCGCCGGTCTTGAGATGCATCTCGCCCAGCTGGTCGCGATAACGGATCCCGCCCGGGATCACCGTGACGGGCAGATCGGCGGCAGGCTTGCCGTCGAGCAGGAACTGGAAGGTCGCCGCTTCACCCGCGATCAGGTCGTTCGGATGCGTCACCGGGACCAGTTCGATCCCCTTGCCCGTCGGCTTGAACAGCGTCGTCGTCGGCTCGCCCACCGTCACGAAAATCTCGTTGCGGTTGTTCGCCTCGGCGGTCTTCACATTGGTTGCGCCGGCGGGAATGCGTTCGGCCAGGTTCGCCGCCGTCGTGCCGCGCGGAAGGCGCTCGGTCTTGCCGTTCAGATCATAGCTGCCCATCAGCATGTCGGCGACCGACGCGATGCGCCAGGTGCCCTTCTGCGTCAGATGGACGTCGAAAGTGCTGCGATAGCGGCCCGTCGACTTGTTCTCGAGCTGGACTTCGGTCCCGTCGGGCGCCCAGGCCTTCATCGTGTCGAGGCGCAGCGGCTGATGCTCGAAATAGAAGAGATCGTTCGACACCGCGGCATCGACGGTCACCCAGACGTCGTCGCCCGACAGAACGGTCGCGGACGGCATCATCCACTGGCGGTGCGCGCTCGCCGGAACGACCGCCATCGCCGCGAGCGCAACCGTCGCGGCCAATCCGAGAATCTGCTTCTTCATGTCCCTGCCCTTTCGAATGATCAACGGAAGGCGACGGTAACGGCGCCGAGTTCGGTCTTACCCGCAGCGCGGCCGCCCGCTCCGGCCTTCGCCGGCCAGGTGAACGGAATGCGCAGCAGTTCGCGGCCGCCGACTTCGCGCGCGGCTTCGATCACGAGCGTATATTCGCCCGCGGCGGTCGCGCCGAGCTGCGCGCGGCTGAACGAGATTTTCTGGGCGCCCGGCGCGCGCGTCGCGCCGGTGATGCCATTCGCGGGGAAAGTCATCGTGCGGCCCGCGGCGCGCCACCATTGGCGGACATCGCGGAGCCACTTGGTGCCCTCGTTGTTCTTCATGTCATAGTCGTACCAAACCGCGACCGTCTTTGCGGGCGCACCGGCCTTTTCGACCCAGATCGCCACATAGGGCCGGTGATATTCGGCAACCTTCAGCTGCGGGATCGTGATCGTCACGTCCATCGTCGCCGGCGCCGCGGCCGCCATGACCGGCGCGGTCAGCGCGGCGCTCAGCGTTCCGCCGATCAGGATCGTTCGCGAAGTGGACGGCATGAAAGTCTCCCTAGTGGATGAAGATGATCGCGACGGCCGCGGGAAGCACGAGCCCGGCGCCGACGAGCGGCCAGGTGCTCTTGCGCTTCGCCGAATGCAGCCACAGCAGGAACAGCCCGGTGATCGCGAAGACCAGGCAGGCGAAGGCGAAGATGTCGATGAACAGGCTCCACTCGCCGCCCGAATTGCGGCCCTTGTGAAGGTCGTTGAGATAGGAAATCCAGCCGCGATCGGTGATCTCGCTCGTCACGTCGCCGGTCGCGCGGTCGATCGCGACCCACGCATCGCCGCCCGGGCGCGGCGCGGGCAGATAGACCTCGTCAGCCGACCATTCGGCCTCGCCGTTCGTCTTGACGGGAAAATGGTCCTCGACCCAGGTCGCGACGGGCTGCGGCAGCCTGCCCTTCCCGCCCGCCGGATCGGCTCCGAGCTTTCCCAGGATCGCGGGCGGCATCTGCGCCGCCTTCTGGGTAATGACCGGCGAGCCCTCGATGTCGGCCGCATGGTTGAGGGTGAAGCCGGTAATAGCGAACAGCACCAGCCCGATCAGGCTGATTGCCGAGCTCATCCAGTGCCACATATGCAGCTGCTTCAGCCAGAAGGCCTTGCGGCTCTTCCTCGGTGCCGGTCGCTGAGTCTGGGGTGCATGCATCTGGAACGGGTCTGCCCTGAAAAGATGCCCGCCATTATCGAGAACGATTCGCAATTACAATAAATTTCGCAGTGTTTTGGGGGATTTTTCTTTCCCCTTACCCAACCGACTCAGCTTGCCCATTCGGCGGGATTTTCTTCGCCGCCGATCAGCGCAAGGCCGTGCGCGATCGAGGTCAGCTCGCCACCCGTGGCGATCCGCCCGGAGCCGAAGCGACGATCGAAAATCGCGCGGATCGCGGGAATCAGCGAGGAGCCGCCGGTCAGGAAGACGCGGTCGACTTCACCGGTCGGGATTCCCGCCCTTGCGAGCGCATTGTCCATCGCGCTCTCGATGCGGCCGAGGTCGTCTGCGATCCAGCCCTCGAAATCGGCGCGCCTCACCTCGGCCCGGATTTCGACACCGCCGCCCTCAAACGCAAATTCCGCTGCCTCGCCATCCGAAAGCGCGCGCTTGAGCCGGCCCACGGCATCATAGAGCGGAAAACCCTGTTCATGCTCGATCAGCCCGATCATCCGCTCGATCCGTTCAGGGTGCAGCGCATCGCGCTGCAATCGCCGCAGCTCGTCGAGCGTGCGGCGGTTGCGCATCAGTGCGAGGCGCGACCAGTTGCCGAATTCGGAAAAATAGCCGCCGGGGATTTCGAGTATCTTCTCGAACGAGCGATATTGGCTTCCCTTGCCGAGCAGCGGCAGCACCAGCCGGTCGACGATGCGATAGTCGAACTGGTCGCCCGCTATCGCGATGCCCGACGAGGCCAGCGGCACACAGCGGCGAGCCGCACCGGGCTCGGCGATCCGCACGACCGAGAAGTCGGTTGTCCCGCCGCCGAAGTCGGCAACCAGGATCGTCGCCGGCGCCGACAGGCGCGATGCATAGCTGTGCGCAGCACCGAGCGGCTCGAACACATAATAGAGCTCTGTACCGAATGCCTCGAACATCAGGTCGTAGCGCTGGCGCGCAAGCGCGGGATCGGCGCGCGCGCCCGCATATTCGACCGGCCTCCCGACGACGATCCGTCGCGGAAGGCGGTCCAGCATCCCTCCGGCATGCCCGACCAGCTTTTGCAGGAAAAGACGGCCGAGATCCTCGAAACGATAGGGCCTGTTGAAGATCAGCGCCCGCTCGAACAGAGGGCTCGCGGCGACGCTCTTGAAGGACTGGACGAAACGGCTGTCGAGCGGCGACTGGAGATACTCATCGATCGCCCACGGGCCGGCCTCGTGCGCAATGCCCTGCCATGCGCGCTCTTCCTCCCAGAAGCACAGCGCCGAGCGGAACACGGCGCCAGCGGCCCCGCCCACGCCGAATTCGACGAGTTCGGTTTCCCCCGCGCGATCGGCGAGCGCCACGACGGTGTTCGTCGTCCCGAAATCGAGCCCGAGAGCGGTTGTTTCCGAATCGCGTTCCATCATTGATCCTTCGTCGGCCGGGCGCGTGGCGCGGGCGCGCCGCAACCCGTCGCGGGAAAAGGGTGCGAGAGGGAAAGAAGGTGGCGGAGACGGAGGGATTCGAACCCTCGGTACCGGATTTACCAGTACGACGGTTTAGCAAACCGTTGGTTTCAGCCACTCACCCACGTCTCCGCATGGTCCATCGCGCTAACGACGGGCTGGCCTTAGGCGGGTCGCTATAGCCATGCGTTTCGCGCCCCGCAACGCCAAACATTGCCCCCGTTTGACCTTCTTTTGCGTCATTCGCGGCGAAAATGATTCGGTCTGGCGCAAAATCGACTCAGGTCATCGCCCGTTCATTGCCCGCGATTCATGGAAGGAGTCATGGTTAACCCGCGTGGCGCGCGTTGCGCCGACCAATTTGGGGGAAATATGCGCAAGACGCTCACCACCTTCGCCGTAACGGCCTTTGCGTCGTTCGGCCTGATCTTCTCGCCCGTCGCCGCGAGCGCGCAAATGACCTCGGTCGATCCGAACACCGCGATCGACTCCGATCTCGACAATCCGGCGCCCGTGCCGCCCCCGCCCCCCGCAAGCAGCGATTCGACGCTCGACAGCGACCTTGCCACCGGCGACCAGCAATATTCGACGACCCCCGATACCGGTGCGACTGCGACGTCGACCGACACGGTCGCCAATACCGCCCCGCCGGGTACCACATACAAGAAGGACGACCTGATCGGCGCTGCCGAGGGTGTGTTCGGCAAGGGTGCGCAAGGTCTCGCCGGACTGATCGAAGACATCCTCAAGAAGCAGGGCGAGCCCAATGCCTATATCGTCGGCCGCGAAGCCGGCGGGGCGCTCGTCCTCGGCGTGCGCTACGGCTCGGGAACATTGTTCCACAAGGTCGAAGGCGAGATGCCCGCATACTGGACCGGCCCCTCGGTCGGCTTCGACGCAGGCGCCAATGCCGGCAACACCTTCGTCCTCGTCTACAACCTGTTCGACACCAACGACCTCTACAAGCGCTACCCTGCTGGCGAAGGCGCGGCCTATCTGATCGGCGGCTTCAATGCCTCCTATCTCCGCCGCGGCGACGTCGTGCTGATCCCGATCCGCGTCGGCGTAGGCGCGCGGCTCGGCGCGAACGTCGGTTATATGAAGTTCCGCAAGAAGCAGAACTGGGTCCCGTTCTAGGAAGACCCGGCGCATAAAGGGGCGATCGGCCCGCGCCTTCGGGCGCGGGCTTTTCTTTGTTCCGGTCAGGGCCGGACGATCGTCAGCATCGGGTAGCGTTCGACCCAGCGCTTCGATGCGAGCCTTTGCCGGAAGATCGCATGCTTTCTTCCCGTGAAGGAAATCGTTGGCCGCAATCGCATGGCGAACAGGTCGTCGAGGCCCAGCGGCGCGCTGATCTCGACACCCCCCGCAACGAGCCTTGCCGCAACCGCCGTCGCCGTTTCGGGCCAGCGCGTCATGGCGTCGGCCACCGAGACATAGGGCGCATCGCCGTTGCGCACATGCATCCGCGCCTGATTCTTCACCGACCAGCCGAAGCACGGCAGCGCCGCCCTCAGCTTCTCCTCCAGAGCCCGATCGACGGCTTCGTCCACCGCCTCCGCATCGAACCACAACACGTCTGTGTCGCCGGCTGGGGGAGCGCCCGAACGGCCGTGCAGGTGATCCCACACGGCGTCGCGCACGAAGCCTGCGCCGATCCATCCGTCGGGAAGCGCCAGGTCGGCGACGGCCGACAGCGCCGCCATGCGAAGTTCGTCGGCCTCGATGAGCGCGCGCACCGTGGCGCGCGCACCGTCGCCACCATCAATCGCCATCGAACGCGATCAGCGTCTCGCATGTAATCCCCGCGGCCTCGAGCCGCTGTGAGCCGCCCAGATCGGGCAGGTCGATGACGAACATCGCTGCCGCGACTTCGGCCCCGGCGCTGCGCATCAGCGCTGCCGCCGCGAGGATCGTGCCGCCGGTCGCCAGCAGATCGTCGACCAGGACGACACGGTGCCCCGGCAGGACCGCACCCTCGTGAAGTTCGAGCCGGTCGACGCCATATTCGAGTTCATAGTCCACGCCGATGGTGACGCCCGGCAGCTTCCCCGCCTTGCGCACGGGGACGACTCCCAGTCCCATGGCCGTCGCCATCGCGGCGCCGAACAGGAAGCCGCGGGCTTCGACTGCAACGATATGGTCGGGGCGATGGGCCGCGGCACGCGCGCTCAGGCGGCGAACGCTCTCGGCAAAACCGGCGGCGTCGCCGATCAGCGTGGTGATGTCGCGGAACTGGATGCCCGGCTTGGGAAAATCCGGGATGGTACGGACAAGCGACGCCAGGTCGAGGTCCGGTCGAGGCGGGAGGGCGATCATCTGCGTGGTCGCCCTCCCTCAATTCCTCAATGCTTCTTGTCGGCCCAGATGTTCCGGTACGACATATAGGTCAGGCCGGTGAAGATGAGCAGGAAGATGAACGCTGCCCAGCCCACCTGTACGCGCTTCACCAGCTTCGGCTCGGCGGTCCAGACCAGGAAGGCGCTGACGTCGGCGGCCATCGCTTCGACCGTATTCGGCGAACCGTCGGCGAAGGTCACCTGACCCTTGGTCAGCGGCGGAGCCATCGCGAGGTTGAGGTTCGCGAAATAGGGGTTGAAGTGCAGCCCCGTGCCCGGACGAAGTTCCTTCGGCAGGTTTGCCGGCGGGTTCTGGAAACCGGTCAGCAGCGAATAGACATAGTCCTTGCCGCCTTCGCGCGCCTTGGTGATCAGCGACAGGTCGGGCGGAAGCGCATTGTTGTTGGCAGCGCGCGCCGCGACTTCGTTCGCATAGGGGCCCGGGAAATAGTCCGACGGCAGGCCGTCGCGCGTCGCCGGCTCACCCGTGTCGGGGTTGATCGACGGCACCTGGAAGCCCTTGGCGAAGGTCTTCACCTGGCCCTCGGTATAACCGAGATCCTGAATGTCGCGGAACGCGACGAGGTGCAGACTGTGGCAGGCCGAGCAGACCTCCTTGTACACCTGAAGCCCGCGCTGCAGCTGGGCCTTGTCCCAGTGCGGCATCATGCCGTCGCTGGTCAGCTTCAGATGCCGGGGATGCTTGTGGAACTCGTGCGAGGCGTTGGGCTCATTGGTGAGCGGCGTCGTGAGGATCGCGAACACCAGCGCGGCAATGAAACCCAGGCCGACGAGGAAACCGAGCGGACGAACCATGGCTGTATCAGCTCCTATTAAAGTCCGGCGCTCAGGCCGTGGCCGCCGACGTGTCGTCGGCATGCTTTGCGAGGACCGCTTCCGTGATCGAATTCGGCATCGGCAGCGGACGCTCGATCCGCGAGATGATCGGCAGAATGATCAGGAAGTGAGCGAAGTAATAGATCGCACCGAGCTGGCTGAGCAGCACATAGGGCTGTTCCGCCGGGCTCTTGCCGCAATAGCCGAGGATCAGCACGTCGACGACGAGGACCCAGAAGAAGATGCGGTTGAGCGGACGATAGTTCGACGACTTCACCGGCGAGCTGTCCAGCCAGGGCAGGAAGAACAGCAGCGCGATCGCCGCGAACATCGCGATGACGCCCCAAAGCTTCGCGTCGATCCACAGGAAGTTGAACGTGAAGGCGCGCAGGATCGCGTAGAAGGGCCAGAAATACCATTCGGGCACGATATGCGCGGGGGTCGAAAGCGGGTTCGCCGCGATATAGTTGTCGGCATGGCCGAGCAGGTTCGGGCTGAAGAAGGTCAGTGCGACGAAAACCAGCAGGAACACGCCGACGCCGAAGCCATCCTTCGCGGTGTAATAGGGATGGAACGGGACCGTGTCCTGCTCGTCCTTCACCTCGATGCCGGTCGGGTTCGACGAACCCGGAATGTGCAGCGCCCAGATGTGCAGGATGATGACACCCGCGATCACGAACGGCAGCAGATAGTGCAGCGAGAAGAAGCGGTTGAGCGCGGCGTTGTCCGGCGCGAAGCCGCCGAGCAGCCACACGCGGATCGGGTCGCCGACGACCGGAATCGCCGAGAAGAAGCCGGTAATGACCTGCGCGCCCCAGAAGCTCATCTGGCCCCACGGAAGGACGTAGCCCATGAAGGCGGTCGCCATCATCAGCAGGAAGATCACGACGCCGAGCAGCCACACCATTTCGCGCGGCGCCTTGTACGAACCGTAATAGAGGCCGCGGAAAATGTGCAGATAGACGACGATGAAGAACATGCTTGCACCGTTCATATGCGCGTAGCGGATGAACCAGCCGGCATTCACGTCGCGCATGATATGCTCGACCGAATTGAAGGCGACCCCCGCATTGGCGGCATAGTGCATCGCCAGAACGATGCCGGTGATGATCTGGATGACCAGCGCGGCGCCCGCAAGGACGCCGAAGTTCCAGAAATAGTTGAGGTTGCGCGGAACCGGATAGCCCGGGCCGGTCGCATTATAGACCAGCCGCGGAATCGGCAGCTTCTCGTCCATCCACTTCATCAGCGGATGCTGGGGTTCATAGGGTTTGGCCCAGGGAAAGCTCATCTTATCTCGCTCCTCAGCCGATCGTCACGACGGTGTCGCTGTTGAATTCATAAGGCGGCACGACCAGATTCTTGGGCGCCGGGCCTTTGCGGATACGCGCCGCGGTGTCGTAGTGCGAACCGTGGCACGGGCAGAAATAGCCACCGAAGTCGCCGCGATTCTCGCCCTCGGCAGCGCCGAGCGGCACGCAGCCGAGGTGGGTGCAGACGCCGAGCGTGATCAGCCAGTTTTCCTTGCCGGGCTTGGTGCGCTCGTCGATCGTCTGGGGATCGCGCAGATCGCTGAGCGGGACCTTCTTCGCCGCCGCGATTTCGGCGGGAACCAGGTTGCGGACGAAGACGGGCTGCTTGCGCCAGCTGGTCTTGATCGCCTGCCCGGGCTGGATCGCGGAAATGTCGATCTCGGTGGTCGACTGCGCGAGAACGTCGGCCGAAGGGTTCATCTGGTTGACCAGGGGAAGCACCACCGCGGCTGCACCGACACCGGCAAAACTCACTGCTGCGATGTTGATGAAGTCCCGGCGCCGCACGCCATCTTCGATGCCGGCGGTAGTATCGGTTTCACTGGCCATTCGACTGCCCTTGCATGGGTGAACTGACAATAGTTCTCGAAGGAGTGACCCGCCCCGATTGCGCGCACAAATAGTGGCACAGCCCGGCGGCCCCTCCGGGAATTGCGGGCCTGATAGCCGCACTGTCCGGGCTTGCCAACAGGCAATTTCCGCTTCGGGCGCGCAACGATCGGACGATGGCCAAGCCTCTCGATTCCCGGCGGCTTCGCCTTTATGGCGGCAGCATGGAAATCGCCCTCTTCCAGCCCGACATCGCCGGCAATGTCGGCACCATATTGCGCACTGCCGCCTGCTTCGGCGCGCCGGCGCATATCATCGAACCGTGCGGTTTTCCTTTCGGCGACGCAGCACTGAAGCGCGCAGGCATGGACTATGCCGTGCGCGCCAATGTCCGCCGCCATCCGGCGTGGGAGGCGTTTCGCCAATGGTCGCAGACCGCCGGGCAGCGCATCATATTGCTCACCACCGCCGGGGCCACCCCCCTCCCCGACTTTGACTTCGATCAAGGCGACGTGCTGCTCTTCGGATCAGAGAGCGCGGGCGTTCCGCACCACGTCCATGAGGCCGTCACCGCGCGGGTCGCGATTCCGATGCAGCCGGGCTTTCGATCCTTGAATGTCGCGGTCGCGGCTGGCATCGCGCTCGCCGAGGCGCTTCGCCAAACGAAAGGCTTTCCCGCATGATACCGCTCGACCACCAGCAACAGTCCGCGCGCAACTGGTTCGAGTCGCTTCGCGACCGGATCTGCGCCGAGTTCGAGAAGATCGAGCGCGAGGCGGGCAGCGATGCCGCCTTTGCCTACACGCCGTGGGACCGTGAAGCCGCGGGAATGGAGCCCGGCGAAGGCGGCGGCGGGGTTCGCGGCGTCATGACCGGCCAGGTCTTCGAAAAGGTCGGGGTCAACGTCTCGACCGTCGGCGGGGAGTTCGCGCCCGAATTTGCAAAGTCGATCCACGGGGCCGGTGAAGACCCGAACTTTTTCGCGACCGGCATCAGCCTTGTCGCGCATATGGCGAACCCGCACGTCCCCGCAGTGCATATGAACACGCGCTTCCTGGCGACGACGAAGCGCTGGTTCGGCGGCGGCGCCGATCTCAATCCCCCGATCCCCTGTCAGGAAGACACCGACGCCTTCCACGCCCGCTTCCGCGCCGCCTGCGCGCCCTATGGTCCCGATGTGTACGAACGCTACGCGAAGTGGGCAGACGAATATTTCTATATCCCGCATCGCGGCGTCCATCGCGGTGTGGGCGGCATCTTCTACGACCATCTCGAATGCGGCGACGATGCCGAGTTCGATCGCAACTTTGCCTTCACGCAGGCCGTCGGCGAGGCGTTCCTCGACATATTTCCGCAGATCGTGCGTCGCCGCATGGGCCTGCCCTTCACCGGGGCCGACCGCGAGGAACAGCTGATCTGGCGCGGGCACTATGCCGAATTCAACTTGGTGTACGACCGCGGGACGCTGTTCGGGCTCAAGACCGGCGGCAATATCGACGCGATCCTGATGAGCCTGCCGCCGCTGGCCAAATGGAGCTGATACAAAAAGGGCGCCCCGTTTCCGGAGCGCCCTGTTTTGGCATTTCTCCCGATCAGGAGAAAACATCGGCCTTTCCGGCCGCGCCGATGCAGCGATAGACCGCTGCCGGCATCGACACCGACACAAGGATCGTCGGAACATAGACGATCAGCGCCAGCAACAGCGCTCCGATCATCGCTCCGGCGCCGGCGTCGGGCGTCATCATCGCGCTTGCGACGCTGCCGAACACCAGCGAGACGATGAAGAAGAAAACCGCGAACGCGATGCCCATCAGGACGTTGAAACCGACGATCGTCCACTGCGAGGCGCCGGTAAGCCGCCACGATTCGGCAAAGGCCGAAAAGGGGTTCGACGAGCGGTTCACCGACATCAGCGGACCGGCGACCGAAAGACGGCCGAAGAACCACAGAAAGAAGATGATGATCGCGGCATAGATGATGATCCCGAAGAGGATGATCCCCGCCGACGCGCCGCCGGTCGCAAAGCTCTCGATCGACATCCCGCTGGCACCGAACACCGCAAAGGCCAGCAGGCCGACGATGAACAGGAAGATGTACATCAGGATGATTGTCGCGATGTACACCACAAACAGCCCGAACATATAGGCTGCGCCTGCGCCCAGCCCCCAGCCGATATCGCTTGCAGGCTCGCCGCCGACCAGCCCGGTCCGCCAGATCAGCAGGCTCGCTGCACTGACGACCGTGCCCGCGACGAGTGCAAAGAGCACGAACGATCCGAGCGCGCCGAATGCGGCCGAGGGATCTCCCTGCGCCATCACCATCGTTGTCATTGCATTGCGCAGGAACAGCCACCCGAGCAGGCAGGCGATCACAACCGCACCGCCCAGCCACATCAGCATCTGCATCCAGTTGGTCCTCAGAAACGCAAAGGTTTCCGAAAAGGCCGCTCCAATACTCATCTTGACCATGTCACTTCCCCCTGTTGTCCGTTTTCACTCCGTTGCAGCCGACCCTTTGCCTCTTGTTATCCTTGGATTAACTGAATGTATCTCCAACGCCGCGCACGGCAAGCTGGCGATAGACGGCGGCCGAAAGCGCGAGCATCACGAGCCCGCTCACCACAGCCACCCCGGCCTCGATCAGCCCCGACACGATCCGCCCGATCCCCTCGCCGTTCCCGACCGCAGCGTAGGCGATCAGGGCGAGTACCATCGAAAAGATCATGATCACGATGAACACCAGAAAGCTGAACAGGAAAATGCGCCAGCCGTTGTCCCGGGTCAGCCTCCAGCTCTCCTGCAACGCGGCGAGCGGATTATAGAGCGTCTGGTCGGCGACCGCCGGAGACGTCACGGAAACGCGTCCCCACAGATAGGCGCAAAGCCCCAGGAAAAGCAGCAGGCCGATCCCGACAAGCAATACCCCGATCGCCGATGCACCGGCGGCAATCCCCGGCATCAGCAAGGCAACACCGACAAGGCCGATCGCCACGCCCATGATGATCTGGATTGCGATCATGGTGGGAACCATCTTCAGGGCAAAGACGATGGCGTCGCCAACGCTCGTTCCCGTGCGCGCAAGCCAGAGCCGCAATATTCCGACGCCGCCGACGGCGCTGACGAGCGCTATGAGCAGCTGATAGGGCACCGCCTGCTCGGCATTCGCCCTGAAAGCGGCCATGATCTGATCGAAGGTGGCCCCTTCGGCGGGCTCGATCGGCATCGGCCCGAACCAGCTGACAGCGAGGGTGGGCAGGAACAGGAAGACCGCGGCGATCGCTCCGGTCAGTGCGCTGTGGGAGCGCAGCAGCACCATCGTGTCGTCCCACGCCGCACCCATATCGAATTTTGGCATTGATACCCCGTTGTTTTTCGGTTCCCCGGTTACAGCTGAAACTGACCTTGTTCCGCCGCAATGTCCAGCCTTGTTGAGGAATCGTCCCGGTCCCCTTGCGCTGCGCCGCGGCAGGGGACAGATAGCGCTCGCCATGCCCGCACTTCTTCTTCCCGAATGGGTCGTCTCGACCGGTCTGACAGATTACGCGGCTGCGCTTGCCGATATGGAGGCGCGCGCCGCCGCGATCCATCAGGGAAGCGCCGGCGAGCGCATCTGGCTGCTCGAGCATCCCCCGCTCTATACCGCCGGGACGAGTGCCGACCCCGCCGAACTGCTCGATCCGCGCTTTCCCGTCTTCGATGCCGGGCGCGGCGGGCGCTACACCTATCATGGGCCCGGCCAGCGCGTCGGCTATGTCCAGCTCAACCTCGCCGGACGCGGCCGCGATGTGCGCGCCTATGTGTCGGCGCTCGAAGGCTGGGTGATCGACGCGCTCGCGCTGCTCGGCGTCGAAGCCCGCCGCGCCGAGGGGCGGATCGGTATCTGGACCGACGATCCGCAGGGCCGCGAGGCAAAGATCGGCGCGATCGGCGTCCGCGTCCGGCGCTGGGTGACGCTGCATGGCTTCTCGCTCAATGTGGACCCCGACCTTGCCCATTTCACGGGCATCGTGCCGTGCGGGATTGCGGAATTTCCGGTTACGAGCCTTGCCGCGCTCGGCAATCCCGCAAGCTTTGCCGATGTCGACCATGCGCTTGCGGAGACGCGCGCTGCGTTTCTCGACAAGCTTTCGCCGAGTGGGTAGGAACGAGCCCATGACCCGGACCATCCTCATCGCCCTGCCCCTCCTGGCGCTCGCCGCCTGCAACAGCGAACCCGCGGGCAAATCGACCGCAAAACTGGACGCCGTCGAGGTGCAGCCCGGAACGATCAGCGATTCGATGATCATCCTCGACGACAATGCGGGCGATGGCACTGCGGTCGACAACAGCGTGCCGGACGATGGCACAAAGAAGGAAGCGGCGAAGCCTGCCGAGGGAACCGAGAGCAAGGACGACGGAGCCGTAACCAGCGGCCCGGAAGACGTCGTAATCGCCCCGGACTCGTCAAAGAAAGCTTCCGATTTCGCGAATAAGAAAAGCGGCGAGTAGGCCCTAGCGCAGTCCCAGGCTCTTGTGCGCCTGCAGCGACAGGCGCCAGCGCGGGTCGGCCATCACCAGATCGATGCACGCCTGAACGTTCGCGGCGGCGTTCGGATCGTCGAGCGGCTGGATCAGCAGATGTCTGAAGTCCAGCGCGGCGAGCGCAGCGACATCGCTCCCCGCCTGCGGCCAGACGAGCTTCAGCTCGTCCCCGCTCGTCTGGACGAGTTCGCTACCCGCCTTCGGGCTGATGCAGATCCAGTCGATACTGCGCGGCACCTCGTGCGTCCCGTTGCTCTCGATCGCGATCGTGAAGCCTTCGGCGTGGAGCGCGTCGATCAATGCCGGATCGACCTGCAGCATGGGCTCACCGCCCGTAAGAACGACGTAGCGATCTTTGGCGCCCTCGCCCCAACTTGCCGCAATGACTTTCGCGAGCGCTTCGGCATCGCTGTATTTTCCGCCAAGCGTTCCGTCGGTGCCGACGAAATCGGTGTCGCAGAATTTGCAGATCGCCTTGGCGCGATCCTGCTCGCGGCCCGTCCAGAGGTTGCAGCCGGCAAAGCGACAGAAGACCGCGCGGCGCCCGGCCTGTGCGCCCTCGCCCTGCAGCGTCAGGAAAATCTCTTTGACCGCGTAGGTCATGCGTAGCGCGTCGGGTCGGGCAACCCGGCGTCGGCGAAACCCTTCGACCGCAACCGGCAGCTGTCGCACGAGCCGCAATGCAACCCCTCGGGAGTCGGATCATAGCATGACCAGCTCATTCCCGCGTCCATGCCGAGCCGCGCGGCTTCGGCCGCGATATCGGCCTTGGTCATGTGCTGGAGCGGCGCGAGAATATGGAAATCGACGCCCTTGTCGCCATCGCGCGTCGCAAGCGCCGCGAGCTTCTCGAACCCCTGAATGAATTCGGGGCGACAGTCGGGATAGCCCGAATAGTCGAGCGCGTTCACGCCGATGACGATGTCCTGCGCCTGCCGCGCTTCGGCAAGACCGAGCGTCAGCGACAGGAAGATCAGGTTGCGCGCGGGCACATAGGTCACCGGAACGTCGGGTCCGACGCCGTCCTTCGGCACGTCGATGTCGTCGGTCAGCGCCGACCCGCCGAACCGGCGCAGATCTAGCGGCAGCACGATATGCTCGGCCGCCCCGACATAGGTCGCGATACGCGCCGCCGACTCCAGCTCGACCCGGTGGCGCTGGTTATAGTCGATCGTCAGCGCGACGATCCGCGCACCCGCTTCACGCGCGAGGCCCGCGCAGACCATCGAGTCGAGCCCGCCCGACAGAAGGACGATCACGGTTTTTCCGGAAACTTGCTGCATCCGCGCCAGATAGGCCTGCGTCCCCGCGCGCGCAAGTGTTGCACCGCACCAAAGAAAAACGGGCCGCGCGGCGGATGCTGCACGGCCCAGTTCGGCATGAAAGCCGTTAGGGAGAAGGACACACATCAGTGCGTCGTGCCACCCGTATAGCGAAGAATGGTTAACAACCGGTTAGGAGCCGGATGTCAGGAACAGGCCCCTGCCCGTCGCGCCTCGATCGCCTGCGAGAAGGGCCGCCCCTCGGCGATCCCCTGCGTGTCGATCTGGACGAGCCGGTTGGTTTCGCTGCGGATCGTCGTGCGGCCATGGCCCGCGCCGGGGCAGGTGTAATGCACCGTCACCGAGCTCGGCGTGTCTTCGATCACGTAGCGCGAGCAACTCGCACGCGGATGCTCGATCTGGATCAGCCGCCGCGCATCGCCAAGGCAGACGGTCTGCAACACGGCATCCTTGCCGCGTTCGCGCAGCTGCCAGCTGCCCTTTTCCAGCCGGTCGAGCATTGCAAGCGACGGCGCCTGCGCCGGCACGGCGGTGGCGCCGGCAAGGCCGAGCGCGAACAATCCGGTCCGGATGATGGTAGAGAAGATCGCCATTTTACCTTCCACTTGGCCGCTCGCACGCGAGCAAAATGCGACCCCTGTGCAAGGGAGGTAGCAAGCCGGGTCCGGATATTCAACCGCTTGGCGCTATTTCGCCTCGCTTCGTCGGCAGGACGCTCAACCGTGCGCGGCGATCTCTTCGAGAGGGATCGGGAAGACGCGCGAACAAAAGGCGCAATCGACCTGCACCAGCCCCGCCTCGTCGGCCATTTCGCGCTGCTCGCTTTCGGGAAATTTCGAAAGGACGCCGGCGAAATAATCGACGCTGCACCGGCAACCGCGCGAGATGCCGGCGCCCTGTTCGACGCGAACCTCGTCCTCGTGGAAAAGCCGCCAGGCAAGCGTCTCGAGCGACGTTGCGGGATCGGTCAGCTCTTCGTCCTTCAGCGTCGCCGCGATCGTCTTCGCATGCTCCCATTCGGGATGATCGTGGCGGACGTGCAGACGGTCGCGCCCGACCTCGCCCTCCGGCAGATGCTGGAGCAACAGGCCGCCCGCGACGCAGCCCGCTTCGTGATCGTGGCGCGCGGCCAGTTTGATCAGGCTCGGGATCTGCTCGGATTGCTCGAAATAATGCTCGGCCGCATCGCCGATCGACGAACCTTCGAGCGGAACGATCCCCTGATAACGCTCGCCGGTCGCCGCCTGGTCGAAGGTAATTGCAAGGAAGCCCTCGCCGAACAGGGCGAAGAGCGTCGGATCGGGCCCGACCTCGACCAGCCGTTCGGCGTCGAATTTCAGATAGCCGCGAAGCTCGCCGCCGCGATAGTCGCAGACGAGCAGTTCGACAGGACCACCGCCGGTTTGCGCCTGCAGCGTCAGCTGGCTCCCCTCGTCCTTCAGCGTCGAGCCGAGCAGCACGGTCAGCGCCAGCGCCTCGGCCAGCAGCTTTTCGGCTACTGGCGGATAGCTGTGCGCTGCCATGATCGTGTTCAGCACGGGCCCGAGGCGCACAAGGCGGCCGCGGACGTGGCGGTCGCTGATCGTGAACAGCAGGGGCTGGTCGAACCAGGTTTCGATAATCTCGCTCATAATTTCCCGAGCGCCCAAAGCAGCACCGATTTCTGCGCGTGGACGCGGTTTTCCGCCTCATCCCAGACGCGCGATTGCGATCCGTCGATCACCGCGTCGACCACTTCCTCGCCGCGGTGGGCGGGCAGGCAATGGAGGAACAGCGCGTCGTTCTTCGCTTCGCCCATCAGCCGCTCATCGACCTGATAGGGCGCCATCGCGGCGAGCTTGTTGTGCGCATGATCCTGCCCCATCGACACCCAGGTGTCGGTGACGACCAGATCGGCGCCGGATACGGCTTCGCGCGCGTCGCGCACGATCTCGATCTTCGCTCCCTTTGCGCGCGCCGCCTCGACGAAGCGAGCTTCGGGTTCATAGCCTTGCGGCACGCCCGCACGGACGTTGAAACCGAACAGCCCCGCCGCCTCGATCAGCGATGCCAGCACATTGTTGCCGTCGCCGAGCCAGGCCAGTTCGAGCCCCGGCAGCGCCTTGCCGCTCTCGACGATGGTCAACAGGTCGGCGACGATCTGGCACGGGTGCGACAGGTCGGTCAGCCCGTTGATGACGGGGACGCTGGCAAAATGCGCCAGCTCCTCGATCTTGGCATGATCGTCGGTGCGGATCATGATTGCGTCGGCATATCGCGACAGCACGCGCGCCGTGTCGGCGATCGTCTCTCCGCGGCCGAGCTGGCTGGTCCCCGCATCGAGGATCATCGGCACGCCACCGAGCTGGCGGATCGCGATATCGAACGAGCAGCGCGTGCGCGTCGAGTTCTTCTCGAACACCATCGCGAGCACATGATCGGCGAGCGGCGCGTCGGCATCGGGCTTCGCCTTCGGCCAATTCGTACGCGCCGCCTTGCGATCGATCGCGTCGGCAAGCATCGCCGCGATCGCATCCCCGCCCGCGTCGGACAGGTTCAGGAAATTCGGCATCATGCCCTCCGTTCTAAAGGAACGGAAAACATCAGGACTCGGGCGGCGTATAGCTCGCCGCGCCCGCCGACAATTTCTCGATGCACTCGTCGATATGCGCCTGCTCGATGTTGAGCGGCGGCAGGATGCGCACGACATTGTCGCCCGCCGCCACCGTCAGCAGCCCGTGATTGTCGCGCAGATGCGCGACGAAGGCGCGGCTGTCGCTCTTGAGCTTGATGCCGAGCATCAGCCCCATGCCGCGGGTGCTTTCGAACAGGGTGTCGTGGTTCGGGATCAGCTGCTCGAGCGCGCCGCGCAGGCGTTCGCCGGTCGTCTTCACCTGATCGAGGAAGCCGTCTTCGAGGATCACGTCGAAAACAGCCTGCCCCGCCGCCATCGCCAGCGGGTTGCCGCCATAGGTCGAACCGTGGGTGCCGATCACCATGCCGCGCGCGGCCTTTTCGGTGGCGAGGCACGCGCCCATCGGGAAGCCGCCGCCGATGCCCTTCGCACTCGCGAGGATGTCGGGTTCGACCCCGAACTGCACATAGGCATAGAGGCTGCCGGTGCGCGCAACGCCGCACTGCACTTCGTCGAACACCAGCATCAGGTCGCGCTCGTTGCAGATGTCGCGCAGGCCCTGCAGGAAGGGCTGCGACGCGGGGCGGATACCGCCCTCGCCCTGCACCGGCTCGACAAGGAAGCCCGCAGTGTTGTCGTCGACCAGATCGAGCGCCGCGTTCAGATCGTCGAACGGCGCGTAGGCAAAGCCGGGCAGCAGCGGATCGAAGCCCTTGCGCAGCTTTTCCTGATTGGTCGCCGAGATCGTGCCCAGCGTGCGGCCGTGGAAGGCGTTATTGAAGGTGATCAGCGTGTGCTTCTGCGCATTGCCCGCGCTCGAGTGATAGGCGCGGGCAGTCTTGATCGCGCACTCGACCGCCTCGGCGCCCGAGTTGGTGAAGAAGACGGTGTCGGCGAACGTATTGTCGACCAGACGCTGCGCAAAGGCTTCACCCTGCGGGCTGCCATAGAGGTTCGACACATGGATCAGCGTCGCGGCCTGTTCGGCGATCGCCTTGGTCAGATGCGGGTGACCGTGGCCGAGCAGGTTGACCGCAATGCCGCTCGCAAAGTCCAGATAACGCTCGCCGCGCTCGCCGATCAGATAGGCGCCTTCGCCTCGCACCGGACGCACACCGCACCGGGGGTAAACGGGCATCAGCGGCGTGATCGACATGTCAGGCACCTTTCAACAAAGACAAAAGTAAAAAGGCGACCCCGACGGGCCGCCCTTGGTGGGACCGCCCCTATACCGCCGCGCCCCGAGCCGCGTCAACACGGGCGTCAGAGCGACTTTGCCGCCTCCATCGCGAGTGCGACCGAATGCTTGCGCGCGCCGTGATCGTACATCGAGGACGCAACGATGATCTCGTCGGCCCCGGTGCGCGCCTGGAATGCCTTCAGCCCCGCCGCCACATCGTCGACCGTACCCACTACCGAGCACTGCAGCACATGATCGAGGATCGCGCGCGCATTCGGCGGCAGGCTGTCCTTATAGCCTTCGAGCGGCGGTTTCATCTTGCCGGGATTGCCGGTGCGCAGCGCGACAAAGGCCTGCTGCTGCGACGAGGCAAGCAGCTCGGCCTCTTCGCGCGTGTCGGCGGCGAAGACGTTGAAGGCGGCGGCGGCATAGGGCTCCGCCAGTTGCTCCGACGGCTTGAACTGTCGGCGATAGATCTCGAGCGCCTCGTCGAGCGCGTCGGGCGCAAAGTGGCTGGCAAAGGCATAGGGCAGCCCCAGCATTGCCGCGAGTTGCGCGCCGAACAGGCTCGATCCCAATATCCACAGCGGGACATGCGTGCCCTCGCCCGGCACTGCCCGGATACCCAGCCGGTCGTCGCCGGCAAGAAAGGCCTGCAGCTCGACGACGTCCTGCGGAAACTGCCGCTCGTCGCTCGCGAGGTTGCGGCGCAGCGCCCGCGCCACGACACTGTCCGAACCCGGAGCACGCCCGAGCCCCAGATCGACCCGGCCGGGAAACAGCGCTTCGAGCGTACCGAACTGTTCGGCAATCACCATCGGGGCGTGGTTCGGGAGCATGATCCCGCCAGCGCCGATCCGGATGCTCGACGTCGCCTGCCCGATATGCGCGAGCACGACCGACGTCGCGGCGCTCGCGATCCCCGCCATGCCGTGATGCTCGGCAACCCAGTAGCGTCCGTAGCCGAGGGCTTCGGCGTGGCGCGCAAGGTCGGCGGCGTTGGCAAGCGACTGCGCGATCGTACCGGTATCGGTCACGGGTACGAGGTCGAGGAAAGATAGTTTCACCATGCAACCGATATGCGGTCGCGATCGCGTTGCGACAACCCCTCCCCGTCAGAACGGGAAGCAGATCATGATCATTGCGCCTTGATCCAGCTTTTCGCGGCCGAGTTATAGACCCAGGTCCCGAACGCGATTTCGTCCAGCAGCATCCGGTTTTGCAGGAAGCGATCCTGCTGCGGATAGGTCGGGCCGAACAACTCGACCGCATGCCGGTCGATCAGTTCGAACTGCCGTTCCTGCCACGCCACCATATCGGCGATAAAGCCGATGTTGCGATTCATCTGCTCGAACGCGGGCGCGATCTCCTCGGGCGCCAGGCTGTCGGGATAAACGAACCGCACGGAATCGCCATGCATCTCCAGCACGACCGCCAGCGGCGGCGCCCGCCGCTCTTCACCGTTCGGCGATGTCCAGCTGGTCGTCTTGCCCTTCTTGCTCCGGAACAGCCCGGACAGCACATCCTTCAGCTTCTGGTAGCCGTCCTTGCCCATTTCCCCGAAAAGGCCGTCGGCGGCCGCTTTGACGGGTGCCGACACGACGATCGCCAGAAAGACCGGCAACGCCCACTCGAGGGCATTTTGTGGCCCGGCGTCCGGCGCCTCCGATATCGAGATATCCGCGTCGAATGTACCGAGCACATCGCCGAGTTCGGCAATCTCGTCCGGCGAAAGCGATGCCTGATGCACCAGCCTGATCGTCATGTCTCTGCCCCTCGATATCCCGTATACCGGATATTGCGGAAACGGCGCCGTGGCCAGCGTCGATGCCCGATCACCACCGATATGGAAGAGGTTTCGGGGCGGCTAGCATTACGCTCGCTCGTCTTTCGGCGAGTCCATCAGCACATAGGTGGTGATCGAGTGCACCTGCGGCAGCACGCCGAGCACTTCGGTGTGGAAATGCTTGTACGAGGCCAGATCCTCGGTCTCGACGCGCAGCAGATATTCGATCGTGCCGGTGATGTTGTGGCACTCGCGCACCTCGGGAGCGAGCGCCATCGCCGCCTCGAAATCGGCCTGCGACTTCTTGGTGTGCGACGACAGCCCCACGGTCACATAGGCGAGGAAGGTCAGCCCCAGCTTCGCGGGATCGATCACCGCGCGATAGCCCTTGATCACGCCGCTCCGCTCAAGTTCCTGCACGCGGCGCAGGCACGCCGAGGGAGACAGCCCGACACGCTCGGCGAGCTCGAGATTGGAGATTCGCCCGTCGCGCGACAGTTCTTGCAATATCTTGCGGCCAATGGCGTCGATTCTGATCATAGATTGCATAATCTAGCCGATGACTACGTATCTTTGCAATCCATCGCAGATCGAAGCGCATTATGTTGCGCACCATGGAACAAACCACTCTCGCCGCCCTCTCCGCCTTTGCGCTCGTCTCGTCGATCACGCCGGGGCCGAACAATATGATGCTGATGGCATCTGGCGCGAATTTCGGCCTGCGCCGGACCGTACCGCATGCCCTTGGCGTCGGGATCGGCTTCACGTTGATGATCGTCCTCGTCGGCGTCGGGCTGATGGGATTGTTCGACATGTTTCCGGTGCTGAACGTCGTCCTCAAGGTGGTGAGCGTCGTCTATCTGCTATGGCTCGCGTGGAAGATCGCCAATGCCGGTGCGCCCGATACCGAAGGCGGCGCTCGCGCCAAGCCGATGAGTTTCCTCCAGGCGGTGATGTTCCAGTGGGTCAATCCGAAAGCCTGGTCGATGGCGCTGTCGGCAATCGCACTCTACGCTCCCGATCGCAATTTCGCCGCGGTGCTGCTCGTCGCGGTGATCTTCGGGATCATCAACCTGCCCTCGACCAGCCTCTGGGCGGTGATGGGCGTCTCGCTCCGCGGCTGGCTGTCGAGCCCGGCGCGCCTGCGCGCCTTCAACTGGACGATGGCGGCCTTGCTCGTCGGATCGCTCGCGCTCCTCATCTGACCCGATTGCAAGGTTGCTGCTTGCAACCTAAGGACGGCGCTCCCTTCCCCTGACCGGAGAACAGAGCATGCAAAGCCGCCGCCTCGGAAAAAGCGCCATCCACGTCTCCGATATCTGCATGGGAACGATGACGTTCGGCAGCCAGACCGACGAGGCCGAGGCATTTCGCGTCCTCGACCGCTGTTTCGACGAGGGGATCAACTTCTACGACACCGCCGAAGGCTATCCGGTGCCGCCCGACATCAAATGGGTCGGCCGCACCGAAGAGATCGTCGGCCGCTGGCTCAAAACCAAGAACCGCGACGCGATCATCCTCGCTACCAAGGTGTCGGGCCCGAGCCACGTCTGGTTCAAGTCGCCGTGCCGCGGCGGCATGACCGCGCTCGACCGCAAGAATATCATGCAGGCGATCGACGACAGCCTGACGCGGCTCCAGACCGACTATGTCGACCTCTACCAGACGCACTGGCCCGATCACGACGCGCCCTATGACGAGATGATGGACGCGCTCGACGAACTCGTCCGCGCCGGCAAGGTGCGCATTCTAGGCTGCTCGAACGAAACGAGCTGGGGCCTGATGAAGTCGATCGCCGCGTCCGAACGTCTCGGCATTGCGCGCTATCATACGATCCAGAATAATTTCAGCCTCAACAACCGCCGCTTCGAGGACGAACTCGCGCAGGTGTGCCGGCAGGAAGGCGTCAGCCTGATCCCCTATTCGCCGCTCGCGGGCGGCGTACTGTCGGGCAAATATCAGGGTGGCGCGCGGCCCGAAGGCGCGCGCTTCTCCCGCTATCTCGGCATAGAAGGCCGGCAGGCCGCGATGGGCCGCCGCTTCGTCAACGACAAGAGTCTCGCCGCGACCGAACGCTATCTGCAGATCGCCGAAGAGAATGGGCTGCACCCGGTGACGATGGCGACCGCCTGGTCGAAGCAGCACGACTTCGTCGCCTCGACGATCGTCGGGGTCAGCGCCTACGATCAGGTCGACCCGATCCTCGCGGCGAAGGAACTGGTACTGAGCGACGAGCTGATGAAGACGCTGAACGCGGTCGGCAAGGACATCCTCTACCCGATGGGCTGATGCCCTTGCACATGGCTTGCGCGCGGCTATCCTGATCGCCGCCGGTATTTCCAGAGGAGCCCATGATGACCCCCGTCCGCCGAGCCCTGATCGCTTCCGCCGCGCTGTTCGCCGCTGTCGGCGCCGCGCACGCCGCCGACCCGACGATGTTTCGCGACGCGGGCTGCGGCTGCTGCCTCAAATGGCTGGCGCAGGTGAAGAGCACGCTCGGCGGGACCGCAAAGGTGATCAACGCCGCGAACATGGAGGCCGTAAAGAATCAGCAGGGCGTCCCGCCCGCGCTGCGCAGTTGCCACACCGTCATCGTCAATGGCTATGTCATCGAGGGCCATGTTCCGGCGCGCGAGATCGCGCGGCTGCTCAAGGAGAAGCCCAAGGGCGTGAAGGGCCTTGCCGTCGCGGGGATGCCGACCGGATCTCCGGGCATGGAATATGGCACCGTCCGCGACGCCTATAAGGTCATGACCTTCGGCCCCGGCGGGCAGCGCGTCTATGCGAGCTACGCCGCGAGCCGCTGATCAGCCGAACCGTTCGCGCAGCTCGAACTTCAGCACCTTGCCCGTCGCGTTGCGCGGTAGCGCATCGACAATTTCGAGCCGCGCGGGGTGCTTGTAGCGCGCGAGCCGCTCGCCGCAGTGCGCCTTGATCTCCTCGATCGTCACGCTCGCGCCGGGGCGCGGCACGACGACCGCGCAGCCGCACTCGCCCCATTTGGGGTCGGCGAGCCCGATCACCGCGACCTCGTGGATCGCCGGCATCTCGTAGAGCGCATTCTCGACCTCGGCGGGATACACATTCTCGCCGCCGGTGATGTACATGTCCTTCACCCGGTCCTCGATGTAGAAATAGCCCTCTTCGTCCTGCCGCCCGACGTCGCCCGAGCGAAACCAGCCGTCGACGAAGCTCGACGCATTGGCGTCGGGCCGGTTCCAGTAACCCGGCGTGATGTTCAGCCCGCGCATCCAGATTTCGCCCAGCTCGCCGACCGGCGCCTCGGTGCCGTCGCCGCGCATGATCTTCGCCTCGCAGTGGCGCACCGTCTTGCCCGCCGCGCCGATCTTGCCCGGAATGTCGCGCGCCTCCTGCATCAGCGCCGCGGCGCAGGTCTCGGTCATGCCATAGCCCTCGCGGATCGGCACGCCGCGCGCGAACCAGGTGCGGAGCAAAGTCTCGGGCACGCTCTCGGCGCCGCAGCTCATCGTCTGGGTGCGCGAGAAGTCGGTCGTCGCGAAATCGGGGTGCGCCTGCATCGCGTTATACATCGCGGGCACGCCCAGGAAGTGCGTCACACCCATGTCGGGATCGCCGAACAGGCGCAGCATAGCCCCGGGTTCGAACGCGCGCACGACTATGACGGTACCGCCGAAACCGAAGCTGATCGTCGTGTAGGCGACGAGCCCGCCGATATGGAACAGCGGCAGCGCGACGAGGCCGACCATGCGGTTCGATGCGTTCGAGATGCCGCCCGATCCCGCGTTGATGAAGAGGAACTGGGCGTGGTTGAACATCACCCCCTTCGGCGTGCCCGTCGTCCCCGACGAATACATGATCATGCAAAGGTCGCTGCCGAGCTGCGGAAGCTGGCCGTATACCGGCGTTGCCGCAGCAATCGCCGCCTCCAGATCGCCGCCCTTCCCCGCCGGGTCCATCGTGATCCAGTGCGCGACATCGGTCTTTTCCCTGAGCGCCGGAATGACGGCCTCGAGGTCGGTGTCATAGAACACCGCGCTCGCGCCGCTGTCGCTCACCATGAACGCCAGTTCGTGCGCGGTCAGCCGGAAGTTCAGCATCGTCAGCACCGCGCCGATCCGCCAGCAGGCGAACATGATGTCGAGCATGTCGCTGCTGTTCATCGAGAGCAGCCCGACGCGGTCGCCCTTCACGATGCCGATCGCGTTCAGATGCCCCGCGATCCGCGCGACGCGTTCGTGCATCGCCGCATAGCTGTGGTTTCGACCGCTGTGGATATCGACCGTCGCGATCTTGTCCGGAAAACGGCGCGCGTTCTCGGCGATCCAGTCATAGACCAGCATATCGTTCATCATGTCTCTCCCGGGTCAAATCTACGGTTTCCGGGGAGGAAAGCGAATCGAATCTAGAGGCTCGCCTTGAACAGTTCGAGCATGCGGCCCCACGCCTTTTCGGCGGCCGCTTCGTTGTAGGCGCGGCCATCGGGCGGACACCAGCCGTGCATCGCGCCGGCATAGACCTCGACCTCGTGCCATTGCTTGCGCGGGGTCAGGACGGCGTTCAGCCGGTTCTTCTCTTCGGGGTCCTGCTTGTCGTCGTTGTCGGCGATCGCGAACAGATAGCCCGCCTTCGTCTCGGGGATCAGCAGGTGCGGGCTGTCGGGCTTGTCGGTGCCGACCCCGCCGCCGTGGAAGCTCGCCGCAGCGCCGACGCGCTCGGGCCGCAGCGCCGCAGTATAGACCGTCATCGCACCGCCCATGCAATAGCCGGTCGTGCCAAGCTTGCGCCGGGTATCGACCTCCTTCTGCGCGTCGAGAAACGCCAGATGCGCGGTCGCGTCGGTCGTCACCAGCGGCTTCGTCAGTTGCTTCAGATAGCCGAACAATTTGTCGCGGATCGCGGGGTCGTTGAAGTCGTTCGTGGCATCGACGACGGGTGACTTCTGCCAGCGGTAGAAGGGGTTCACGGTCAGCACCGCATAGCCCTCTCCCGCCAGCCGGTCGGCCATCTGGCGAAACGCCGGACGCAGGCCGCGAATGTCGGGCCACACGAGCACGCCCGGATGCCTGCCTTCGGATGGCGCGACGAAATAGGCGTCGGCAACGCCTTCGGCGGTCCGTATCTCGACATCGCGGCCTTTCACCGGTCCGGCGGCGCCGGCGGAGACCGGCAGCATCGAAGCAAGCGCTCCTGCACCGACGAGCGTACCAAAGCTCCGCCGGTTTACGGGGACGCCTGCGCGATCGAGATCGGCTTCGGTGATTTCATTGCACATCGCTCTCTCCTCTTCCCCCGCCCCGCTGTCAAAGATCGCCGCGGCAGCGATTCGCGCAAAGCCGCAGGAAATTGCGCAACTTCACTCGCAAATCGCATTGCATCGACCGATGGTTACAGAGGCAGCTAAGCACGGCCGTATATAATAGGAAAGCCCGGCTCAGCGGCGCCCTTCGAGATTCTTGATATCGTCGACATGCTCCGCATCGCGCGACGCCTTGGCCAGCACAGGATCATAAGCCTGCGCCCGGCCATAGTTCAGACCGTCGCCCGAGGTGGTGGTCTCTTCCCATGCGGCTTCACCCCGCGCCGGCTCGTCGTCGAGCGCTTCGCGCGCGGCCTGCTGGACCGACTTCATCCGCCGCCACAGCCACATCGGCAAAACTACGACCGAGAAAATCAGCATCAGCGGCCAGAGGATATTCCAGACCATTTCTTCTCCCCCGAAAAATGGATCAGGCGGCGATGCTAATCTCGTCGAAGGCAAAGGCAAGACGATGCACGCCGGTGCTGCGCAGCATTTCGCCATGCGCGGCGCGGTCGACGATATGGCTTGCTCCGCAGAAGCCGACGACGGTCATTCCTGCCGCGAGGGCTGCCTGCGCACCGGTCGGAGAGTCTTCGATGGCGAGGCAGGCCGCGGGATCCAGCCCCAGCCCCTTCGCTGCGGCGAGATAGATGTCGGGGTACGGCTTCCCGCGGTCCCAGCCGTCTGCGCTGTAGATATGCTCGCCGAAATGATGACGCAGGCCGAACAGCCCGAGCGCCCAGTCGATATACTCTGCGCGGCTCGAAGAAGCGATCGCGCGCGGCAGCGATCCCAGCGTATCGAGGAAAGCCGGCGCGCCGGGAACCGCATCGAACCCCTCCATGAAACGGGCCCGCGCCCGGACGCGATGCGTCTCGCGGAAATCCGCGGGCAGCGCGCGCCCGAAGCGCGCCTCGATCCGCCGCTGCGTCTCCTGCCAGTTGTGGCCGTAATAGTCGCGCAGGCATTCGTCATAGGTCGTCGGCATGCCGACCGCGGTCAGGCTTTCGGCGAGCGACATATTCGCGCGGACCTCGCTGTCGGCGATCACGCCGTCGAAGTCGAAAATGATGGCGGCGGGCGTCATGCGAACCTCAATATCTTCATACTTCACACCTAGGGTCATCGGAGTCAGGAGACATAGCCATGAAGTTCATCACCCTGAAATCGCGCGGCGGCGATTATCTCGTCGTCGCCGAAAATGTCGCCTGGCTTCGCGACTATGAGAACGGCCAGACCCAGGTGGGCATGGTCGGCGGCGCCCCGCTGCTGGTTGCTGGCAAAATCGAGGACATTGCGGCGTCGATTCTGGCGCAGGCCAACGCGGCGGAGTGAGTCGCTCGCGTCAGGGCATGACCCCGGCGTCACGCGCATAGCCCCAAGGCCCTTCGCCCGACCAGTGACGCCCGTCGGGAAAGCTATGTCTGATCCCGCTGAGCTGCTCCGGCGCGAACAGGCGCATGTTGACGCCCATCAGGTCGACCTCGCCCCCCATCCGCTCGACCAGTCCTTCGGTCGCCGACCAGTGGGTCGAGCAGCCGCAGGTGGCACAGAAATGCAGGTCCGAATTGGGATTCGGCCGATCGGCGCGGTTATAGGTTTGGGTTGCGCCCTCGATCACGACATCGCGCGGCGAATAATAGGCCCAGAGGATGCCGTGCGAGAAGCAGAGCGAGCAATTGCACTCGGCGATTTCCTCGGGCGCCTTGGCGAGCCGCACCGAGACGGCGCCGCAGTGGCAGGTGGTGTCCCAGCTCATGAACCCCTCTGGCGATAGTGAGCGATAGCGGTCATCGCGTCCTCGAAACTGCCATCGGTACCGGTCAGGCTGACGGGAATGTCGCCTCCGGTAAGAGCGCGATTAGCGCCAGCCACTTTGCCGAGCAATTTGGTCGACGGAAACCGGTCGGGAGTGCGAAGGTGGAGAATAATCGATTTTTGGCGCTGAAATTCCCAGACACTTACGTCGACAATCTCTGACCACGGGATCGTCTGTTCCGACCATGATTTGAAATATATGCCGCTTGCGGAAATGCGAACGACGTCGCCTCCATCGAATATGCGCCGCACTGCCACGATGCCACCAAGACCGAAAAAGGCGACACATAGCCAGCCGATCCATTCACTACCCGGACGGATCGACGGGCCGAACATCCCTGCGATGAGCAGCCCTCCGAAGACGAACGCCGCAGCGCCCAGCGCGAGCAGCGCAAGGCGCCAGGGCGAGGATCGCGCGGCGAAAGTCCGTCCGGTCACTCCACTGTCACCGACTTCGCCAGATTGCGCGGCTGGTCGACATCGGTCCCCTTCGCCACCGCCACATGATAGGCTAGGAGCTGCACCGGCACCGCATAAACGAGCGGCGCGATCAGCGGGTGGACCTTGGGCATTTCGATCGTCGCCATGCAGCCATCGCCGGCTTCGGCGAGGCCCTCGGCGTCGCTGATCAGCACGACCTTGCCGCCGCGCGCCATGACTTCCTGCATGTTGCTGACGGTCTTTTCGAACAGCGGGCCCGACGGCGCGAGGACGATCACGGGGACCGCCTCGTCGATCAGCGCGATCGGGCCGTGCTTCATCTCGCCCGACGCGTAGCCCTCGGCGTGGATGTAGGAAATTTCCTTGAGCTTGAGCGCGCCTTCGAGGGCGAGCGGATAATCGGGGCCGCGGCCGAGATAGAGAACGTCGCGTGCCGGGGCGACGAGGTGCGCCATCTTCGAGATCTCTTCGTCGTGCGCGAGCGCGGCGTTGAGCGCGGCGGGGGCTTCGATCAGATGCTTGACGATCTCATGCTCGTCGGCCGCGCTGAGCTTGCCCTTCTTGAGCGCGAGATGTGCCGAGAGTGCCGCGAGCACCGCGAGCTGGCAGGTAAAGGCCTTGGTCGAAGCGACGCCGATTTCGGGACCGGCGTGCGTCGGGAGCAGCAGGTCGGCCTCGCGCGCCATGCTGCTGGTCGGGACGTTGACGACGACCGCGATCGTCTGCCCATTGGCCTTGCAATGGCGGAGCGCCGCGAGCGTGTCGGCGGTTTCACCCGACTGCGAGATGAAGAGGGCGAGCCCGCCGGGCTGAAGCACCGGATCGCGGTAGCGGAACTCCGACGCGACATCGATGTCGACCGGAACGCGCGCGAAGGTCTCGAACCAGTATTTGGCGACCATGCCGGCGTAGAAGCTGGTGCCGCACGCGACGATCGTGATGCGCTCGATCTTCGACAGGTCGAAATCCATCTGTGGCAGTGCGACGGTCTGTTCGAGCGGGCGGATGTAGGAGGAGAGCGTCTGCGCGACGACGGTCGGCTGCTCGAAAATCTCTTTCTGCATGAAGTGGCGGTAATTGCCCTTCTCGACCGCCGCGGCGGTGACGCCCGAGGTCGTGATCTCGCGCGTCACGGGATTATTCGCGGCGTCGTAGATCTGCGCGCCGTCGCGGGTGATCACGACCCAGTCGCCTTCGTCGAGATAGGCGATCTTCTGCGTCAGCGGCGCCAGCGCGAGCGCGTCGGAGCCGAGATAGGTCTCGCCCTCGCCATAGCCGACGACGAGCGGCGAGCCGAGGCGCGCGCCGATCAGCAGGTCGGGATGCTGGCGAAAGGCGATCGCGAGCGCAAAGGCACCCCGAAGCTGCGGCAGCACGGCCTTGACCGCATCCTGCGGCGACAGACCTGCCTCGACCTGCTCGCTGACCAGATGCGCGACGACTTCGGTATCGGTCTCGCTCTCGAAAGTGCGGCCGCGCGCCTGCAGTGCTTCACGCAGCGGCTTGAAATTCTCGATAATCCCGTTGTGCACGAGCGCGATCTCGCCCGTCGCATGCGGGTGCGCGTTGCTCGTCGTCGGCGCGCCGTGTGTCGCCCAGCGCGTGTGTGCGATGCCGACGGTGCCGGGCGCGGGGTTGCCCGCGAGCTCCTTGACGAGATTGTTCAGCTTGCCTTCGGCGCGGCGGCGGATCAGTTGGCCGCCCTCGACCGTGCAGACGCCCGCGGAATCATAGCCGCGATATTCCATACGCCGCAGCCCTTCGACGAGGCGGTCCGCGACCTGGGCCGTGCCGATGATTCCGATAATTCCGCACATGGGGGCTATGCTTTCTTCTAGAGCGTGTAGGGAATGCGAATACCCGGCATCGATGCCGGAAACACCTTGATATTGCGTGTCACGAGGATGCGGCCGCTGATCTGTGCGGTCGCCAGTACGAAAGCGTCGGCGAGGGTCAAGCCCTTGCGTTCGGCGCGCAAAGCGGCGGCGCGCCGCGCGACGGCATCGCCGATCTCCTCGACCTGAAAGCAGCCCAGAAAGGCTTCGACGGCTTTCAGGCTCTGAGCGTCGGCCGCCGACATGACTTCGGTCCAGCTCACCCGGCTGATGCTCTTGCGCCCCGCACGACGAATCTCCCCGCGCGCCGCCTCGACGCCGTTGAGCGCGTCGATCAGGATATCGCTATCGAACTGCGCGTCGATCATTCGCGCTTACCCCGCAGGCGCCGCTGATATTTCAGCCCGTCGCCGATGTCGTCGCGGCCCTTCCAGATGCCGAACGCATTGTCGACCGCATCGCCGGACACGTCGGCGCGATAGGCCGCGACGGCACGCCGCACGAGCTCGGCGCGCGACACGCCCTGCTCATTGGCAAGCGTGTCGAGCCATTCGACGTCGGAATCGGGAATGTCGGCGAGGAAACGCATGCGCCATTGATATCATATCATGATATCATGTCAATCGAGCAGCTTTCGATAGACGAGGAAGCCGGACTTCTCGGCGATCCGGTCATAGAGCTGCATCGCGGTGTCGTTCGTTTCGTGCGTCTGCCAGTAAACGCGCGCCAGCCCCAGCCCCCGCGCCGCGTCGTACACCGCCTCGATCAGCGCGCGCCCGACGCCTTTGCCCCGCGCATCTGCCGTCGTGAACAGATCCTGCAGATAGAGCGAGGGCAATAGCGAGGTCGTGCTGCGGTGGAGCAGATAGTGGGTCAGGCCGAGCAGCACGCCATCCTGTTCGGCGACGAGCGCGAACATCGGCTCATAGGGATCGAAGAAGCGTTCCCATGTCGCGGCTGTGATCTCCGGCGCCAGCGCCGTATCTCCGCTGCGGCCATAGAAAGCGTTGTAGCCGTCCCACAGGGGAAGCCAGCGGTCATGGTCGGAACGCTCTACGAGTCGAACGATCATGTCAGGCACGGCCGAAATTGCGGTCGACGAAGGTCATCGCGAATTGCACGGGATCGGCGGGACGCCCGTTACCTTGTTCAAAGCGGGCTTTGCCGTCTTCCCAGATCTTGCGAATCTGCCCGGCAAGGTCGGGCGCGAACTTCATCTGCTGCGCAACCATCTGCTTCCAGTTGCCGTTCAGGCGAAGGCTCTGGCGGATCGTCGGTTCCATCGCGACGCAATAGGCGCGCGTCGGCTCGTCGAGATGGCCGATCGCGTCGAGCACCCAGGCATCGACGTAACGCAGGAAGGGCTTGTCGGTATAGCGATCACTCATCTCGTCTTCTCCATCGCCCACTCGTCGCGGAGCAGGCCGTAAATCAGCGAATCGCGCACGCCGATATGCGTTTCCCACTCGCCGCGCAGCCGGCCCTCGCGCTGGAAGCCCAGCCGTTCGAGCAGGCCGATCGAGCCCGGGTTTTCGGGGTCGGTATCGGCAAAGATACGGCGCAGTTTCAGCTCGCCAAACCCGTAGTCGATCACCCGCGCCACCGCCTCGCGCACAATGCCTTTGCCCCATTGGTCGCGGTGGAGGATATAGCCGACCTCCTTCACGTCGGGCTTGCCATCGATCAGGATCACCCACCCGAGCGCGACGTCATCGCCCGCCGTGATCGCCCAGCACAGATAGCCCTGCCCTTCGCTGGCATTGCCTTTGACATAATCGGCCGTCTCGGCCGGCGATGTGTGCGGTCCGCTCGACCACCAGATCATCACCTCGGGATCGGACAGCACCGGAAACAGCGCGGCGGCATCATCCTCACGCAGCTGGCGCAGCACGAGGCGCGCGGTCGTCAGCGTCGGCGCGGGCATGCGCTTATTTTCCGGCCTTCTTCTTGCGCATCGCGTCGTGGAAGCGATCGGCCCAGCCAGGTTTGACCAGCTGTTCGCCGCGCACGAGCCGCAGTTCGCCGTCGGCAACGTCGCGCGTCACCGCGCTGCCCGCCGCGACGATCGCATCGCGGCCGATCTTCACCGGCGCGACGAGCGCGCTGTTCGATCCGATGAAGGCATTCTCGCCGATCTCGGTCTTATACTTAAAATAGCCGTCGTAATTGCATGTGATCGTCCCCGCGCCGATGTTCGCGCCGGCGCCGATCGTTGCATCGCCCAGATAGGTCAGATGGTTCGCCTTCGCGCCCTTACCGAGGGTCGCCTTCTTCACTTCGACGAAATTGCCGATCTTGGCCTTCTCGCCGAGGATCGTGCCGGGGCGGAGGCGCGCGAACGGACCGACCTCGCAGCCGGCGCCGATGATCGCGCCCTCGATATGGCTGTTCGCCCGGATCTTCACGCCGTCGGACACTTTGACCCCGGGGCCGAAAAAGACGTTGGGTTCGACCGTCACGTCGCGGCCGAGTTCGGTATCCCATGCGAACCAGACGGTGTCGGGCGCGATCAGGCTGGCGCCCTCGGCCATCGCCGATACGCGCCGCCGCGCCTGCCATTCGCCCTCCATCGCGGCGAGCTCGCCGCGGCTGTTGATGCCCGCGACATCATAGGGATCGGTCTTGACGACCGCGCAATGCCGCCTGTCGGCATTGGCGATATTGACGATATCGACGAGGTAATATTCCTTCGCCGCATTGTCGTCGGTCACGCGCGACAGCAGCGCGAACAGGTCGCGCGCCTTCGCCGCCATCAGCCCCGAATTGCAGAGCCTCACCGCGCGTTCGGCGTCGGTCGCATCCTTGTGCTCGACCATCTTGGTCACGCGGTCGCCTTCGGTGATCACGCGGCCATATTGCTGCGCATCGGCGGGCTCGAAGGCGAGCACGACCACCGCGGGCGCATCGGGCGCGTTCAGCCGGTCGATCATCGCCTGCATCGTCGCGGTCGGCACGAACGGCACGTCGCCATAGAGGATCAGAACGTCGCCATCGAAACCCGCGAGCGCCTGCTCCGCCTGCTGCACCGCATGGCCGGTGCCGAGCTGCGGATCCTGCACCGCCAGATCGGCGCTGCCCGCCAGCGCGGCTTCGAGTTGGTCGGCCTTGTCGCCAACGATCACGACCTTCTTCGTGGGGTTCAGCGCATCGACGCTCGCCATCAGGTGTAGCAGCATCGGGCGCCCGGCAATCGGGTGGAGCACCTTGTGGAGGTCGGACTTCATGCGGGTGCCCTTGCCCGCAGCGAGAATGACGGCAGCGATCGGATTGGTCATGCGCGCCCCATGCCAGCAAATCGTTGCAGATTCCAGCACATCGCGCCATGCGGACGGCCATGAGCGACTTTCCCTTCCGCATTATCGGCTTCGATCTCGACGGCACCTTGATCGACACCGCGGGCGACCTGACAGCCGCGGTGAACCATGCGCTGTCGCTGCTCGATCGCGCACCGCTGACCGTCGCCGAGGTGCAGCCGATGATCGGGCTCGGCGCGAAGCATATGCTCGAACAGGGGCTCGCTGCGACTGGCGGTGTCCCCGAAGGCGCGGTCGAGCGGCTCTATCCCGAACTGCTCCGCTATTATGGCGCGCATATCGCGGTGCACAGCCGCCCCTTCCCCGGGCTGATCAACGCTCTCGACCGGCTCGACGCGCTTGGCGTCCGGAGCGCCGTCGCGACCAACAAGGCCGAGGGTCTCGCGCGCCGGTTGCTGGCCGAACTCGATCTTGCCGACCGCTTCGCGGCGATCGTCGGCGGCGACACGGTGGGCGTCCGCAAGCCTTCGCCCGAGCCGATCCTCGCTATGATCGAACAAAGCGGCGGCGGACGGACGGCTTTCGTCGGCGACAGCATCTACGACATCATGGCAGCCCGGAATGCCGGCGTACCAAGCATCCTCGTCGGCTTCGGTTTCCTCGACCGTCCCGCGGCGGAGTTCGGCGCCGATCATGTGATCGGCCATTATGACGAACTGATCCCGCTGCTCGAACGCCTCTAACGCTTGCGCCACTTCGTCCAGAGATGCCTCGCGAGCATTTGTGGCGGCATGCGCAGCCAGTGCGAACGGATGTAGAAGGCCTGTTGCAGCGCAAAGTTCGTGGGCCGCCCCCAGTCGTCGCGCGCGAACAGGCGGCGGCGATACCAGATGTCGCCGGATTCTTGCCGGTCCCAGCCCGACGGCAGCTCTGCCGCATAGAGATCACGCGCCAGCCGCGCGGCCCGATGAACTGGCGCACGGAGGCCGTGCAGATCGGCGCGCGCGTCGAGCTTGCCCCAGAAGCCGGCGTCCGCCGCGGCGAAGTCGCGCGTCAGGCAATGAAAATCCCACAGATTGCGAAGCCCGCCCTGCAGATCGCCGTCGGCGAGCATATGCGCGGCGCAATGGCACGCCATATCTTCCGGGTTGAGAATGGCAAAGCCGCCTGCCGTCGTCACCGCATCGCTGACCAGCGAGAGCGCGTCGGGCGTGATGCGGTGCGTCCGGGGCAGGATCGTGTGGTGGACATCGATCATCCGGTCGCGCGCCTTGTGGATCAGCGGCGGCAGCTCGTGCATATGCTCGCGGTAATAATGGTCGTCATAGGGGTCCGACTTGACCCACTCCCACCCCGCCTCGAGCAGTTCGTTCTCGGCGCGGCGGATGTCGGACGCGAGGACAAGGATATCGAGATCGCCGATCTGGCGCCCCGCACTGCATGACAGCCCTGCCGCAGCATAGGCGGTGCCCTTCAGCAGCACAAACTCGATCCCCTCGGGCGCGAGCGCGCGGCGCGCCATTTCGGCTTCCCAAAGCGCCTGATCCTGCGCGACCTGCGCCGCCGCGCGTTGATCGGCGAAAAGCAGGGCAACGGTCGGGGGCAGGTCGGCAGCTTCGAGGCGGTGCGACAGGGTCGCCAACATCGCCTCGGTGCGCGCGACACCGATCACGCCCTCCCATTCTCCTGTTGCAAGCGTAGCGGCATCCCGCCGCCCCGCGAACAGGTCGACCAGCGTCTGCACCGCGCTCATCGCACTGCCTCCGCCCACAATTGCTCGACCAGCGCCATGCCGGTCGCGCTGTCGGGATAGGCGATGCCGAACGCGGGCGTCTCGCGAACGAGCCGCGTCAGTGCGGCGAAGCCAGGCTCACCCAGCGCGATATAATTGGTCGAGGCCTCGGTCAGCCGGACGAAAGCTTCACCCTCCCCCATCGGTTCGATCGCCGCTTCGCCGCCGAAGCGCGGGAAGAGAATCAGCGCCGGGCGCGCCGGTTCATGCATCGCCGCAATCGCGTCGGGCCGCGGGATCAGGTGCCGGATATCGCCCTTCGGCGTTCCCGCGAGCAACGGTCCCAGCCGTGCCGCATCGACGCGCGTAGCCATTTCGGCAATCGCCTCGTTCTTCAGGCTCACCGCGCGAGGAAAAGCCAGCGCGTCGCCGCTCGCCGGATCGAGCAGTGTGAACTCGTCGCCCATCAAGCGCCAGTCGCCCTCGCCAAGCAAAGCAGCAAGGGTCGATTTGCCCGACCCGGACTCACCCGACATGATGACCGCGCGGCCGCCCCGCGCGACCGCGCTCGCGTGCAGCAGCATATGCCGCCGCCAGCCGAGCGCGACCTGCAAATTCATCCCCATTTCGGCGGCGAGCAGCCCCATCGACAGCGGCAGCGGCAGCGCGTCGGGAACCACGAAATCGCCGCCGATATGCACCGACGGCCGCAGCCAGCGCCGCCACGGCCGCGCCGCGAAGAGCCTCACGGTCGCGTCGGCGGGCCGGGTGTCGTCTTGCGGATAGCCCGCGTAGAGCTTTTCCAACGCCGCGACCGGTTCACGCCAGTCGCTGCCGACGCGGAACTGGACCGGTCCTACGGCAATGCGCGTACTGTATCTCACGCCCCGGCCACCAGCCCCATCGCCGCCAGCTCGGCAAGCCGCTCGGCGATGACGAGCCCCGCATCGCCTTCGGCGTCGAGGTCGAAATCCGCCGCCAGCCGCCCTGCAATCGTCGCTGCGGTGTGGATGCCGTCGTCCATCGACGCCAGAATCTCCGGCATCGGCGATATGACGAGGTGCGTCTGCATCGACCGGCGATCGAAAATGGCGGTCAGCTCGCCGAGTGCCTCGATGCGCAGCGCGTCGGCGGGCGCGGCGCGATAGCCATGGTCAGCCATAGTCTTCGGCGGCGGCGGTCAGCTTGGCGAGGATCGCGAGCAGGGTTTCGCGCTCGGCGGCGGTGATGTTCGATTCGAGCCGCGCCTCGCTGGCCAGCGCCGCCGGCGCGATCGCCTCGTAAAGCGAGCGCCCGGTTTCGGTCAGCTCCAGATGGTGCGAACGGCCGTCGGCCTCGTGCGCCTGCCGCGCGATGAGCTGGCGGTCGGCCAGCGCCTTCGCCGCGCGGTTGACCGTCACCTTGTCCATGCGCGTCGCCGCGACCAGCTCACGCTGGGTCAGCGGCTTGCCCTCGCCGAGCACCGCCATCAGCCGCCATTCGGGAATCTTCAGCCCGAAGCGGTTCTGATATTCGGTCGCGATGCGCTCCGACAGCGCGTTCGAGGCGATCGACAGGCGATAGGGCAGGAAATTGTCGAGATTCAGTTTCTTCGCGGCCATGTTTTTCCCACTCTCAAGCGCCTTCCCGGGCGCCCTCACCCTATCGCCGAATCCGCCGCTGTGAAGGTCAGAATGTGACGCGCGCGCCCAGCCAGAGCGTGCGCGGGGTCGCGCGCTCGACGATCCCCGCCGAAGAGATGGCCGCGGGGACCAGCTCGTTGGTCAGATTTTCGCCCCGCGCCTCGACGGTGATGCCCTCGGAGAAGCGCCACGATAGTCCGGCATCGAGCGTCAGCGCATCGTCGAGTTCGAGGAGGCCGAGGTCGTCCTCATTCTGTTTGCCCATATAGCGCAGCGTCGCAAAGCCGCCCAGCGGTCCGCTGCTGTTGCTGCGCAGCGAGATGCTGCCGGCATGTTTGGCGATCTGCGCAGGGCGGCGGTCGTCGAGCGCCAGCGCCGCGCCCGAGGCATCGACCTTGGCATCGGTATAGGCATAAGTCGCGCGCAGCGTTGCAAAGCTCCATCGATGCTCGGCGCTCAGTTCGATCCCTTTGCTGTCGATCGCGTCGAGATTCTGCCGCTGGTTGAGGTTCGGCGCGAGCGTCACATTGGCGATCGCATTCGACAGATGGTTCGCGAACAGCGTCACCGACAGCTTGGTATCATCGGGTGCCCAGTCCGCTCCGATCTCTCCGCCCCATAGCCGCTCCGGTTCCAGCGCCTCGTTCGCGGTCGTGACCTCGGCACCGACACGGAAAGGGCGGTAAAGTTCGTTGAGCGTTGGCAGGCGCCAGCCGCGATAGGCGGCGGCGCGGAGCGAGAAGGCGTCCGATCTCCACCGTACACCCGCGCGGCCGCTTCCCTCCCAGCCGTCGCGCGAGGCGAAGCCAAGATTGGTGATCACCGACCCGCCGATATTGCGTTCGAGCCGATAGCCCTGCCCAAGCGACCAATGGTCAAGGCGGCCGCTCAGTGTCCAGAGGAAGTCATAATCCGCATCGCCCGACGTCCATTCGGCAAAGGCGCCGACGGTATCACTGCTACCGCCCGCGATACGGTGGCGGCCCGGGACAACGCCGGTGAACAGGAAATCCTCCTCGGTGCGGCCGACCGTTCGCCGCCAGTCGAGGCCAACGCGCAGCGGGTTTTCGCCATCGACTCTGGGGCGCACTTCGACGCGGGCTCCCAGCCCCGTCGCGGGGACACGCTGGAACAGGGCAGGCACGACGCTGTTCCGCCCCGCCGCGACGCTGGCGAAGCCGCTGTCGAAATCGCGAAGCTGGATATAGGCAAGCGCAAGCCACTGCGTCGCGCCATAGGGATCGTGGACAAAGCGGACGCTTGCGTCGGCGCCGTCGACCTTGCTCGTCGTGAAATCGGTGCCGCGGTCGCGCCGGTCCGAAAAGCCGCGCACGCTCGCTTCAACGCGGCTGTTGTCGCCGGCATCGAAGCGCAGGCGCAGCCCGAGCCCGCCCTGCTCATAAGGTGCCGGGCGATCGACGCTGCCACGCTGCCCTTCGGCAACCGGAACAAACCCGTCACCCCGGCTGTAGCGGCCGTCAACGGCGATCTGGCCGTCTCCAAGCATGCCGCCCGCCGACCCGGAAATGTCCCAGCTATCGCGGCTGCCATAGGCGGCGCTTGTTTCGACGCCATAAGTCATCGTCGAATAAAGCCCGATGGTTCCCGCCAGCGCGCCGGGGCCGTCGATGCCGCTCCCACCGCCGCGCGTCACGATGATGCCGCCGAGATTGATCGCGTCGTAAGCCGACCAGGCGACCCAGCCGCCGAACGGGTCGGCCTGCGGCACGCCGTCGAGCGTCACCAGCGCGCGGCTCGACGCATTGCCGCCAAGACCGCGGAGCGTGACGCCCTGGCTGGTCGGGTGAGCGCTGCGACCGTCGGAACGGCGGAACTGGACCAGCCCGGCTTCGTCGCGCAGGCGGTTTTCGACACGCGCACCAAGGCCGGGTTGCAAATCCGTCAGGATTGCGCTGCCCTGGACCAGGTCACCGTCATTGTGCTGAAGCAGGCCGCCGCGAACCACGATGTCATAGGGACTACGCAGGATGCCCGGATCGGCCGTCGTCCAGTCGATATCGCCCTCGTAATCGACCTGCGCCATCGCCGTTGCCGGCAATGCCAGCGCCGAAACCCCGACCAGCAGCCGGATCACGCGGGCTTCACCGCATCGGGATGCGCCTTTTTAAAGGCTTCCAGTTCCATGCACGCCGCATCGATTGCGACCAGACGCGGATAGCTGTCGAGCGGCACCTCGAAACGCCGCGCATTGTACATCTGCGGTACGAGGCAGCAGTCGGCGATCCCCGGCGCGTCGCCGCCGAGATATTGACCCTCGCCCGCCATCGCCTCGAGCGCGTCGAAGCCCTGCCATATCCATTCGTGGATCCAGCGATCCTTGGTGATCTCGTTGAGACCCAGATTGTTGGTGAGATATTTGAGCACGCGCAGATTGTTGAGCGGGTGGATATCGCTCGCGATCACCTGCGCCTGCGCCAGCGCGACCGCGCGCGGCATCGGCTCATCGGGAATCAGCCGCCGTTCGGGATAGGCGCGGTCGAGCCAGTCGATGATCGCCATACTCTGGATGATCGTCTCGCCGTCGGCGACGAGCATTGGCACGAAGCCTTGCGCGTTTTGCGCGAGATAGGCGTCGCTCTTCTGCTCGCCCGCGATCAGGCTGATCTCGACGCGCTCGTAATCGAGCCCTTTCAGATTGAGCGCGATGCGGACGCGGAAGCTGGCCGACGAGCGGAAATAATCGTGGAGAACGAGCGCGGTCATGAAGCAGGCTTCTGCCTGTCCTTCGGCATCTCCGCAATCCATTGCCGCAGCAGCGCGGCGCCTTCCTTGTGCACCGTCGAACGCCCGAGTTCGGGCATCGCGATACCCGGGTCGAGACTTTCGAGACGATAGATCAGGAAGCTGTGGTCGGGGTCGCCGGGCGCAATGGCGAAATCCATACCGCCGCTGCCCCTGCCCGCCGCGGTCGGCCGCTTTTCGATACCGTAATTGACCGTCACGGTATCGGTCCAGCGCAGGAACAGCCCGCTGTTCGATGCGCTGCCTTCGGGATTGTGGCAATGCGAACAATTGACCGCGAGATAGGCGCGCGCGCGATCCTGCAGCGATCCGCTCTTCGGATCGTCCCACTTCGGCATCGGCGCGATGCGCATGGCCGGGAAAGAGAAGA
This sequence comes from Sphingopyxis sp. BSN-002, assembly GCF_022024275.1. Taxonomy (NCBI): domain Bacteria; kingdom Pseudomonadati; phylum Pseudomonadota; class Alphaproteobacteria; order Sphingomonadales; family Sphingopyxidaceae; genus Sphingopyxis; species Sphingopyxis sp. BSN-002. Next base: position 87,400 of record NZ_CP091804.1, on the reverse strand, counting down.
AGCGCGAGGAATCGGCGCCGAACTCCAGATTGTTCGCCTTGGGTCCGATCGGCACGATCTCGCCCTTCAGGCTGTGGCATTCCTTGCACTGGTTCTTGTTCGGCACCGCATAGTTGATGCTGTGCGACACGCCGTCGGGGCTCTTGAACGTCACCGGAATGCGCCGTCCCGCGATCGCCAGCGAAGCGTCCTTGCCGTCGGCGTCCCATATGTACGGTAGCGCGACCCAGCCGCTTGCACGGCGGATCAGCAGCCGCGTCTCGACGGGCTTTCCGCCGTTCCAGTCGGGCCAGCCGAAGCTTTTGACGATCACCGTTCCGACCGGAAAGCCCGGGACGCCGTCGCGGCCGATCGGGGCATTGGTTCCCGGCGGCATCCAGACTGCACGATGCTTTTCGGCATAGTCGCTGAATAGCGGCGTATGCAGGCTATAGGGCAGCAATGCCGAGAGCGGCTCGCTCGTCCCCGCGCGAAACAGCCCGAACGCCGACAGCTTCGCCGGCATCGTGGTGCCGTCGATCACCGACTGGTCGGGCATCGGCTCCGACACCGCCGAAGCGCCGCTGGCGCAGAGCAGCGCGGCGAGAAGCGCCGCGGCAAGCCGTCTCACTTGACCTTCGCCTCCATGCTCGCCGGAAGCCGGATTTCGGGCAGCGCCGCCGGCAGCGTCGCCTTCGACAGGTCCGCGGGCTGCGGCTTCGCTTCGCTGCGCGGCGTCTTCACGTCGGGCAGGCCGAGCGATAGCACGCCTACCTTGTCGAGCACCACCGCATCGCCCGCGCCGTCCCACAGCACCGGCGGCAGCGATCCGCCCAGCGCGGCGGCGATCTGGTCGCCCCCCTCGAACGCCGGGGCATAGCCCGCCTTGCCATGTTCGTTGTCGCGCACGACGATCGCCCTCGGCAGCGGCTGATATTTCGCATCCTCATAGGGATAGCGGTAGCCGACGATCATCACGTTGGCGGTGCCGTTGCTCTCCATCACATTGTCGAACACCTCGACATTGCGGTTCGCCATCACCAGCACGCCGGTGCCGGTCGGCACGCTCGCGACGATATTGCCCTTCGGCGCGAAATTCGGGGTGCTGTTGTCCCTGATCTCGTTGCTGAACACGCGGACATTGTGACCGCCCTGTTGCGGCAGGCTGGGCAGGTCGAAGACCAGGATGCCGCCGGTGTTGCGCGTCGCGATATTGTCGTGGACGTCGGCGTCGAAGCTGTTCTCGATCTCGATTCCGGCGACATTTTCCTGCGCAATCGAATCGCGCACGACGATGTTCTTCGACTGGCCGACGTAAATGCCGGCATCCGACGCCCCGCGCACGAAGACGCTGTCGATCAGCACGTCGGTGCTTTCGACCGGATAGACGCCGTAGGCACCGTTCGTCGCCTTCGGCCCCGCGGTCCATTCGACGCGCAGCTTGTGATAGACGATGCGGTCGGCGCCCTTCGACTTGATCCCGTCGCCCTTCGTGTTGATTACCGCGAAACCCGTCAGCAGCACATCGTCCGAGGTGACGAGCAGCCCCTCGCCTGCCCCTTGCTGGCCCGAGAAGTCGAGGATCGAGCCTTTCTCGTCGGTGCCTGCGCCGCGGACCGTGACGTTCGCCACATCGAGCGACAGCCCGTCGGTCAGCTTCCACGTCCCCGCGCCCAGTTCGACCGTGTCGCCGGGTTCGGCAAGGATCAGCGCTTCCTGCAGCTTTTCATTGGCGTCGGGCGTTCCTGCACTGACGCTGATCGTCTTCGCCGCCGCCGGATGGGCAGCACAGGCTGCGAGGATGCAAAGCGTTGCCGCGTGGCGAAGGCTGTGGAATCGCATAAGTCTCTCCCTTGTTTTCACGCCAGCATGCGGCAAGACTTGACGGATGCCAAGCGTGTTGCTGACATGCGTGTAGCTAATAAACCGGGGAGTGGTCGCAGTGTATATGAGAATGGGACTGGCGCTTGTCGCCATGATGGCCGTGTCGGCATCCGCCGCCGCGCCCGCGTCGATTACGGGTCGCTGGAAGACCGACGACGGCAAGGGAATCGTCGTCATGGCGCCGTGCGGAACGAAGATGTGCGGCAAGATCGAGCGATTGCTGATCAAGCAGCCGGCGGGCGGCCAGCGCGACGAGCGCAACCCCGACAAGGCGAAGCGCACCCGACAGGTTGCCGGGCTGCAGATCTACTGGGACCTCGCGCCGAACGGCGACGGCTGGAAGGGCGAAGGCTACAGCCCGGAGGACGGCCGCTATTACACGGCGCACCTCCGCGTGAAGGGCAACAAGCTGACGATGAAAGGCTGCGTCGCGGTCTTCTGCCGCACCGTCACCTGGACCCGGATGGCCTAGCGCCCATCAGGGCGCGTCGCCCAATATCCAGTCGACCCCCGCCGCGACATGAATGCGCGTCGTGTCATAGATCGGCAGGATGTTGGCGTCGGGGTCGACGATCATCACCAGTTCGGTGCAGGCGAGGACCAGCGCCTGCACGTCCTGCTTCGCGATGTCGGTGATGAAGGTGCGCATCGTGCGGCGCGAATTCTCGCTCGCCTTGCCCTGCATCAACTCGTCATAGATGATGTTGTCGATCGCCTCGGCGCGGCCGGCATCATAGGGCGCGAGCGTCAGGCCGTGGCGGACGAGGCGCTGACGGAACCAGGGTTCGGTCATCACATTGCGCGTGCCGATCACCGCCGCCGACTTGATCCCGTCGGCCTTCATCTTCTCGCCCGTTTCGTCGACGATGTGGAGCAGCGGGATCGAAATCGCCGCCGCGACATCCTCGGCAACCTTGTGCATCGAGTTCGCGGCGATCATCAGCGCGGTCGCGCCGGCATCCTCGAGCCGCCTGGCCGAAGCGATCAGCACCTCTTTCGCATGCGCCCATTGTTCGGGGGTCGAAATGCGCGACAGCTCGCAATAGTTCAGGCTCTCGAGCAGGATCGGCGCCGAACAGGACGTCCCGATCCGCTTCTGCACCCCCTTGTTGAGGTGCCGGTAATAAAGCTCGGTCGAGGCCCAGCTCATGCCTCCGATCAGGCCGATTTTACGCATATGATCACTTCCCCGGTTCAGGATTTTCATCGGCCTTACCGGCAAGAGGGAGCGCGGTCGAGGCACTGCTTGACCATAAGCGCCGAATATCGTTCATCTGTGTCCGGGAGCGGGCGACGTGCCCGCGGGAACAGGGAGAGTGGCCGATGGATCCGATACGCAGGTGGGGCTGGATCTATTTCGGCATACTCGTGCTGGTCGTGGTCGTCGGATATATTCCCGCATTCGAGGATGCCGACGGCAATCTCTTCGGCCTGTTCAAGCTCGACCTCTATGACGATGCGCTCCACCTCGCCTCCGGCCTGTGGGGCGGGATCGCGGCCTGGCATTCGCGCCGCGCCGCCGAGCAATATTTCCGGGTCTTCGGCCCGCTCTATTTCCTCGACGGCGTCCTCGGGCTCTTCACCGGCATGGGTTACCTTGATGGCGGCATCTTCCTTTACGGCCCGATCGACCTGCCGCTGACGACGCGCTTCTTTGCCAACCTGCCGCACCTGATCCTCGGCGGCTGGGCGGCCTATGTCGGCTATGCGATGGCGCGGAAGCCCGCGTGACCGACAAGAAGAAGCGGCGGTTCAAAAAGCGCTATGCGCTGACGCTGCTGACGTTCGCGCTGATCCTCTGCCCGATCCTGTATATCGAACTCGGCTGCAGCCCTTCGGCGCCGACGGCAGCAGGCTACAAGCCGCTGCTCGCCAGCAAGGCCGACCGGCGGCCGGAGGCGCGCACCTTGCTCACCTATCCCGAATGGCACATCGTCTATTCGGCCGAGAGCCTTGGCCGCCATCTTCGGGACAAGCCACCGAGCGGCTATCGCTATTTCCGCGACATCGGCAGCTTCTGGTCGAGCTATTGCGCGCTCAATCAGGCGGCGGATCCGGGCGACGCGGGTGATGCGAAGATCATGCTCTATACGATCGGGATCAGCTTCAGCGCCGAAATGGGCGTGAAGGCCGCATGGGAAAATACCATCGGCCGCCTGTTCGAGGCGATCGGCGGCTACAGGAGCCCCGAGGATCGCTACGCCGCCGGCGTGCAGCAGCGCTATGGCGCCTTCATGCACGAAACCCCCTGGTATCGCTTCCCCTTCGGACAGGCGTTCACCGGCCTCTGGAGCAGCGACTTCGGCGGCGTGCGCGGCATAGAGCGACGCGTTGCACTCAGCCTCGAATATGGCGTCAAGACGGGCTATGCGAAGCTCATCGGCTGGGCGAGCGGTACGACGCTGGGCGCCGACGAGGTGCGCATGCGCCTTGTTCTTGCGGCCACCCCGGCGCAGGTCGCCGCCATCGACCCGCGCCTGAAAATCCTGTCGAGCGGCGCGAACGGCACCGTCGTCGATGCGCCGCGCTATGCGCAATTCACCGACCTTGCACAGAAGATCGCCGCAGCAGGTATCGCGTTCCGCGAGATCGCCGGCAACGACGATATCTTCATCACTATCCTTGCCCCGGCTTCGACCCCGGCGGGCAAGCCGCTCCTGTCGATGAAGCTCGGCGATCGGCCGGGATGGGAGCGGCGCGGCTATATGGTGAAGGTTCCCGCCCTGTCCGCCACGCTCGCCGCGCTCCCCGCCGAGGGGGCGACGCTCGAACATATCTACGACTATTGATGAAGCGGACGCTGTCCGGCGCGATCATCGCCCTGCTCGCATGGACAGCGATCATGCTCGCCATGCCGTTCGTCGGACCGGCGGGGCGGCAGGTCGCCGTCGTCGGCAACACCGGCCGCGCGCTGACGACGATCGCCGACGCGGGCGGGCGCGTCGTCGCAGTGCGCAAAAATGCCGTGATCGCGGTCGCAGGCAATGGCCATGGCTTCGTCTGGCGACTCTACCGCAAGGGCGCTCCGCTCGTGATCGAGGGGCGGATCGCCGCCGCCTGCTTCCCGCTCGCCAGGGTCAGGACCCATTAATTCCACGTTCGAGGCGTCGAAATGGCGAAGATATCGGGCCTGGGCGGGTGCAGCGGGTAGCCTCGCTACCCGCAAGACCGCGCGGGCCCGAGATCGAAGCCATTTCGGCGTCCCTTCGGGATTTGCCCGATTTTGCCCATGGCTTCGTCGGAAAGGTTTGAAATATATTCATATTCCTTCACCTCTCCTCCTCGCCCTGAGCAAAATCGCCCCAAACCTCGAACGCGGAATTAATGGGTCCTGACCCTAGGCCTTAGGCGCGTAGCGGTCGTACCAGCTGTTGCGGAACAGTCCCTCGGGATCCCATTTCCTTTTTTCGGCAACGAAAGCGCCGAACTCGGGATAGGAACGGCGAAGCTGCGCGCCGCTATAATGAAGCTGGTACGGCAGGAAAAATCGCCCGCCGTGCTTCGCGGTCAGGTCGATCAGTTCGCGCGTCAGGCTTTCCATTTCGGCATTGCCCGCCGCATCGGTCGGCTGGTTGATGTAGAGCACGACCGAAAACGCCCGCTCGGGCGCATAGCTCAGCGCATTATCCTCCTTCTCGACCGCCCGGATCGACGCGTTGAGAAGGTTCGTCTTGTGCCGTTTGAACACCCCCCGCATGTCCTCGACGAACGGCAGCAACGCGGCGCGCGGCACGAAATATTCGTGCAATATGTCGGTTTCGTCGCGGAGGTTGTTGTACAGATAGGGTACCGAGTCATGCATCGGATCGTTGCGCGATACCAGGCACGCCTCACCGTCCTGCATCGCCTGCGCTCGCGTCACGGTGCAGCTTTCGATGCGATGCTCGATATTCTTCTCGCTCCACCATTTCAGCGATTTGAGCCAGTTCGCGCGCTTCGACATGTTGACCGTCAGACGGCGGAGCTTCACCGATCCGACCTCCGCCAGCGGCGCGCGCTCCATCCCGCTTTCGTCGGGTACCTTTGAATAGCTGTAGACGAGTGCCTCATCGAGCAGATTGCCCGGTGCGGTCGACAGGTGCGTATAGGTCAGCCCGACATCAGGATCGGCCTCCAGCGCGGCGAAGGTCTTCGGGAAATCCTTCGTCGCAATCACCGCCCGCGCCGAACGGTAGATGTCGTTCGGAACGACGTCGAGCGTCGCTTCGGTGACGATCCCGAACAGCCCGTATCCGCCCACGACATGGCGGAACAGCTCCGGATTCTCTTCGCGCGACGCGGTGACGACGCGGCCGTCGGCCAGCATGACGCGCAGCGAGCGGATCGACCCCATCAGCGCACCCGCACGGTGATCCATGCCATGCGCATTGACCGCGATCGAGCCGCCGACGGTGAAGACGTCGGTCGACTGCATCGCCTTGACGGCGAATTCGGGATGAATCCTGTTCTGGATATCGTGCCAGCGCGCGCCCGCGCCGACGGTGATCGTCCGCGCCGCGCGGTCGAGCCGGATCGCATTCATCCGCCGCATGTCGATGACGACACCGCCCCTGGCGAACGCCTGCCCGCCCATGCTGTGTTTCGCGCCCGCAGGCGTTACCGGCAGCCTGTTCGCGCGTGCATAGTCCAGTGCGTCGGCCAGCCCGGCCTCGTCCGTCGGCGCGACGATCCCGCGGATCGCGGTGCGGTTGAGGCAGCTTTCGTCGTTGATCGTGCCGCCCGCCTGCGTCCATTCGGGCGCCTTCGTGGTCGGCACGGCGTCCGCGCCGCCGCGGTAGATCGTGGCCGATACCGGCCCGCAGTCCTTGTCGCCCTCCGGATCGGCGGCAAGCGGCGCGGCCCAGATCACGCCGCCGGTCACCGAAGCGGCTGCGACGCCGCCGACCACCCAACGCTTTTTGACCACGGGCCGCGCGTTCCTGCCGGGACCGTTAGTGCCCGCTGCCGCTCAGCGCCTTGACGATGTCGTCGGCCATCTTCTTCGCATCGCCGAGCAGCATCATCGTATTGTCCATATAGAAGACGTCGTTGTCGACGCCGGCATAGCCGACCCCGCCCATCGAACGCTTCACGAACAGCACGGTCTTGGCGTTGGCGACGTCGAGAATCGGCATGCCATAAATCGGCGAACTCTTGTCGGTCTTCGCCGCAGGGTTGGTCACGTCGTTCGCGCCGATGACGAACGCGACGTCGGCCTGCGAAAATTCGCCGTTGATGTCTTCCAGCTCGAACACCTCGTCATAGGGAACGTTCGCCTCGGCGAGCAGCACGTTCATATGACCAGGCATACGGCCCGCGACCGGATGGATCGCATATTTGACGTTCACGCCTTCCTTCTTCAGCTGGTCGGCCATTTCGCGCAGCGCGTGCTGCGCCTGTGCGACCGCCATGCCATAGCCGGGGACGATGATGACATTCTCGGCCTGGCTCATCAGGAACGCCGCGTCGTCGGCGCTGCCGGGTTTCCACGGCCGCTGTTCCTTGGCGCCGCCGCCGGCACCCGCTTCGGCATCGGCGCCGAACCCGCCCGCGATCACGCTGATGAAGCTGCGGTTCATGGCGCGGCACATGATGTACGACAGGATCGCACCCGACGAGCCGACGAGCGCGCCGGTGATGATCATCGCGGTGTTGTGCAGCGTGAAGCCCATCGCCGCCGCCGCCCAGCCCGAATAGCTGTTCAGCATCGACACGACAACCGGCATGTCGGCACCGCCGATCGGGATGATCAGCAGGAAGCCGATCGCGAAGCTGAGGCCCGTGATCGTCCAGAACACCCACGGCGACTGGTCCTGGGTAAAATAGGCGGTCAGGCCGATGATCGCCGCGAGCGTGCCGAGATTGATGATGTGCCGCCCGGGCAGCATGATCGGCGAGCCCGACATGTTGCCGTTGAGCTTCAGGAAAGCGATGACTGAGCCCGAGAAGGTGATCGCACCGATCGCGATCCCCAGACCCATTTCGACGCGGCTGACCACGTGAATCTGCCCCGCAGCGTCGGCAATCCCGAAAGCGCCGGGGTTGAGATAGGCAGCCGCCGCCACGGCAACCGCGGCGAGGCCGACGAGGCTGTGAAAGGCCGCGACAAGCTGCGGCATCGCGGTCATGGCGATCCTGCGCGCCATCACGATGCCGATCACGGCACCGATCCCGATCGCGACGAGAATCTCGACAAGACTGACCGTGTCGAGCACGCCGTCGGCGCCCATGGGCGCATGGGTCAGCAGCGTGGTGACGACCGCGATCGTCATGCCGATCATGCCGAAGCGGTTGCCGCTTTGCGCCGTCGCCGGGCTCGACAGGCCGCGCAGGGCAAGGATGAAGAGGATGCCGGACACCAGATAGGCGACCGCAGCGAAGGGATTTACCGCGCCTTCGCCGCCGGTGGCGGCGGAGAGAATGGCCTGGATATCCATCTCAGCGCTCCTTCTTCTTGTACATCGCGAGCATGCGCGACGTCACGGCAAAGCCGCCGAAGATATTGATGCTGGCCATGACGACGGCCGCGAGCCCGAGCCATTTCGAGGTGGCCGAACCCGCCGCGGCGCTGGCGATCAGCGCGCCGACGATGATGACCGACGAAATCGCGTTGGTGACGCTCATCAGCGGCGTGTGCAGCGCCGGGGTCACCGACCAGACGACGAAATAGCCGACGAAACAGGCCAGAAGGAAAATCGAGAAAATCGAGATAAAGTCCACGGTCGGCTCCCCTGCTGATTCCGCTTGGCGCACCTCTTGCCGTGCGCAAGGGGGCGTGTCGACTCCAAAGCTGCAAGGGAAAAGGGCGCGGACATCCGAAACGCCGGAAATCCACGCCCTTCGCGAAACTATATTGCGTACGCCCTCACATTTTGGGGAGCAGCACCGCATCGACGACATGGATCACGCCGTTCGACTGGTTGACGTCGGCCTGCGTCACGACCGCCTTGTTGCCGCTCGCGCTGGTCAGCAGGATATCGCCGCCGCTCTTCGTGACGGTCAAATCCTGCCCGTCGGCCGTCTTGAGCACAGCGGCGCCCTTGCCCTCGGCGATCTTCGCCTCGAGGTCGGCTGCGGTGAGCTTGCCCGGAACGACATGATATTTGAGGACGCCGGCCAGCACCTCTTTCTGCGCCGGACGCATCCAGCCGTCGCGTGTGACCGCCGGAACCTGTGCGAAGGCCTCGTCGGTGGGGGCAAAGACGGTGAAGGGACCGGTACCCGACAGCGTCGCGACCAGATCGGCCTGCCGGATTGCGGCGACGAGCTGCTTGTGAATCGGCGAGGCAGAGGCGTTTTCGACGATGGTCTTTGTCGGCAGCATGTCGGCGCCACCAACCTGCGGATTGCTGCTCGCGGTGATGACATCCCCCGTCGATGTCGCGCCGGTTTCGGTCTTCGGCGGCTCGGGAGCCTTGTTGCAGCCGGCGAGCGCGAGGCCCGCGACAAGCGCGGTGGTGAGCAGCATTTTCTTCATGATCGATTCTCCGTGGGCGAATGGCATTGCCGCGGACTCATCGAACCCGCGGGGCACCCGCTTCGGAACGCGCCCTGCGACGCGAAAGTTTCAGAAGAAAGACAGCGGCGGCCGGGCTCAGCCCAGCAGCCGCTCGTTCACGACCTTGCCGCCCTGAGTCAGGCGCACGGCATTGCCGATTTCCTCGTCGAGCACCGGCTTGCCCGCTTCCTTGTCCCAGAAGGCGGACAGGAAGTTGAACAGGTTACGGCTGAACAGCGCGCTCGTGTCGGCGGGCATCAGCGCGGCGATATTCTTCGCGCCGATCACAGTGACGCCGTGAATCCGCTTCGCTTCGCCCGAAACCGAACCCTCGACATTGCCGCCGCTTTCGGCCGCCATGTCGACGATCACGCTGCCGCTGCGCATCGTCGCGAGCTGTGCGTCCGAAATGAGCCGCGGCGCGGGGCGTCCCGGGATCAGCGCGGTGGTGATGACGATATCCTGCTTGGCGATATGCCCCGATACCAGCTCGGCCTGCGCCTTCTGATATTCCTCGGACATTTCGGTGGCATAGCCGCCCGCGCCTTCGCCCTCGATCCCAGCGACACTCTCGACGAAGATCGGCTTGGCGCCGAGCGACATGATCTGTTCCTTGGTCGCGGCACGCACGTCGGTCGCGCTGACCTGCGCGCCGAGACGGCGGGCCGTCGCGATCGCCTGCAGCCCCGCGACGCCGACGCCCATCACGAACGCCTTGGCGGCGCTGACGGTGCCCGCGGCGGTCATCATCATCGGGAAAGCGCGGCCATAGGCGTTCGCCGCCATCAGCACCGCCTTGTAGCCCGCGAGATTCGCCTGGCTCGACAGGATGTCCATCGACTGCGCGCGCGTGATGCGCGGCATGAATTCCATTGCCAGCGCCTCGAGTCCCAGCTTCGCATAGTCGTCGACACGCGCGCGTTCGCCGAACGGGTTGAGCCCGGCGGCCAGCCAGGCGCCGTCGGCAAAGCCCTTCAGGCTCTTGGGATCGGGGCCCTGGATGCCGAGGATGATGTTCGCACCCTTCAGCACATCGGCGCGGCTGGCGACACTCGCCCCCGCAGCGGCATAGTCGGCGTCGGCGATCGAAGCCGATTCCCCTGCCCCCGATTCAATGGCAACTTCGGCGCCCAGCCCGATGAATTTCTTCACGGTTTCCGGGGTCGCGGCGACGCGGGTCTCGCCAGCGGCGAGCTCCTTCAGGACGGCGATGCGCATGCCGGAGGGCCGGTCAGGAGATCAGAAGGACGACGATGGCCGCTACGATCACGGTGATGATCGTACCGACCTTGAAGAGGCTGATGAAACCTGCATAGGTTTCGTTCGCTGCCTTCATTTCCTGTTCCGCCATGACCTGTCCCCTTTGCCTGTGCCCCGAAGCGCGCGCCCGCGCGCCCAGAATCGGGCTTCGGGGAGGTCTTAGACACGCCTTGCGCCATGCTCAAGTGCCGCTTTGGTCAAAAGCGGCGCGGGGAGCCGCAAAAGTGGAATGGCCTTAATCGCCCCTTTACCCCTTATCGGTACATCCATCCGATACCGCGGAACACGGCGACCAGAGCGCCGCCAGAGGGGCAGAATCGGGAAGATGGCGAACGCGCGCGACACGCGAACAGTGATGATCGTCGACAGCGAGCCGGCACAGCAGCGCTTTTTGTCGGCGCTGGTGTCGCGTGGCGGCTGGCGCAGCGTCGTCGCAGCCGATACCGATACCGCGCTTGCCAAGCTTGGCACGCAGGAAGGCATGGCGCTCGACGCGGTGCTCGTCGATCAGGGTACGCCCGGGATGGACATCGCCGAGTTCGTCGCCGAACTGCGCCGCTGGCGCCCCGCACTGCCGCTGATCGTCATCACGATGCGCAACGGGGTCGAGGTCGCGGTCGCCGCGATGCGCGCCGGCGCGAGCGATTTCGTCCAGAAACCGATCGCCCCGGACCGCCTGCTCGAAGCCCTCGACCGCATCGTCTCGCAGGGCGGCCCGCAGGGCGAGCTCCGCCCGCTCACCGAGAAGCTCCGTGCGCCGCTGGCGTTCGAGGAAATCATCGGGTCGAGCCCCAATTTCCGCAGCGCGCTCGCCATCGCCGCGAAGGCCGCGCGCGCGCGCGTGCCGGTGATGATCAACGGCAAGCCCGGCACCGGCAAGGAAGTCTTCGCCCGCGCGATCCACAGCGCCAGCCCGCGTGCCCGCGGCCAGCTCGTCATGGTCGACTGCTCGGCGGTATCGCCGGGGCTGATCGGCTCGGGCCTCTTCGGTCACGAACGCGGCGCCTTTCCCGGCGCCTTCGACCGTCAGGTCGGTCGTCTTGTCCAGGCCGACGGCGGCAGCATCATCATCGACCATGTCGAATGCATCCCGCTCGAGACGCAGGCCAAGCTCGTCGAATTCCTGAATTCGGGCGAAGTCCAGATGATCGGCGGTTCGATCCGCCAGAGCGTCGACGTCCGCATCATCGCGACCAGCGCCAGCCCGCTCGACAAGCTGATCGAGGCCGGCCATTTCCGCGAGGATCTCTATTACGCGCTCTCGACCGCGCAATTCACCCTGCCCTCGCTGTCCGAACGCCGCGGCGACGTCGGCCCGCTCGCGCGCCATTTGCTCGCGCGCATCGGCGGCCTGCCGGGCATGGGCCCGATCGGCGTCACCGACGATGCGCTGCGCCTGCTTGCGGCTTACGCGTGGCCGGGCAATGTCCGCCAGCTGCAGGACGTGCTGTTCCGCGCTGCGACCGCGAGCAAGACCGACGTGCTCACCAGCGCCGACTTCAAAGCGATCGAGGCCGCGCTCGGCGGCGGCACGCCCGGCGGCAGCGACGATGTCGCGATCAATGGCGAGGCGATCGGCGTCACGCTCTATCTGCCCGACGGCAATCTGCGTCCGCTCGAGGAAATCGAGGCCGACGTCATCCGCCTCGCGATCGGCCACTACCGCGGCCGCATGAGCGAAGTCGCCCGCCGCCTCGGCATCGGCCGTTCGACGCTCTACCGCAAATTGAGCGATCTCGGGATCGATACGGCCGCTTAAGCCGTCAGCGCGGCGTCCCGAAGGCCGCGCCACACCCGCAGCGCCTGCCGGTTCTCCGCAATGTCATGCACGCGCAGCAATTGCGCGCCTTGCGTCGCCGCCTGATAATGCAGCGCGACGCTGCCGCCCAGTCGCTGGTCGGCGGGCGCTTCATTGTCGAGTGCGCCGATCATCCGCTTGCGGCTCGCGCCGAACAGGATCGGGCAGCCGAGCGTGTGGAACAGCGCGAGGCCATTGATCAGCGCCAGATTGTCGGCAACGCCCTTGCCGAAACCGAGGCCCGGATCGACGATGATCTTCGCAGGATCGATTCCCGCCGCCGTGCATGCCGCGATCCGCTCTGCGAGCATGTCATAAACGTCGAACAGCGGATGCACATAGCCGCCGCCCTCGTGCGGATCGCTCTTCGCCGACGGCGCATGCATCAGGACGACCGGGCAGCCCGCGCGGACCACGACCTCCATCGCGCGCTCGTCATAACGAAGCGCCGAGATGTCGTTGACGATCGTCGCGCCCGCTGCGAGCGCGGCCTCCATGACGCCCGCCTTGCGCGTGTCGATCGACACCGCGACGCCGCCGCGTGCGAGCGAAGACACGACGCTTTCGATCCGGTCGATCTCGTCGCCTTCCCAGACGAGCGGTGCGCCGGGACGCGTCGATTCCCCGCCGACATCGACGATCGCCGCGCCCGCCGACGCGAGCGCGAAACCGGCCTCGCTGGCGGCTGCCCTGTCGACATGCTTGCCGCCGTCCGAAAAACTGTCGGGCGTGACGTTGAGGATGCCCATCAGCTGCGGCTCGTTCAGCCGCACGATACGCTCGCCGAGCTGCAAGCTGCCGCGCGGCCGCGCCACAGCCGCCCGCTGCGCCTTCGCCGCCTCGGCAAGCCCGTCGGGCATCGCCGCAATCCAGCTGTCCAGTTCGGGAACCGGTACGATCGCCGATTTGATGCTGTCGTTATCGCGCAGGCTGACGTGCCAGGCCGCGAACCAGACCATCGTGTCGGCGATGCGCAGGCAGTCGTCGTCGAGTTCATGCGGCCGGTCGACGAAGCACGCCGGGCGGCAATAGACGCGGGCGTCCTCCCACGTCTTGCCGAGATCAGACCTGGTCAGCGGCTGGAACATCAGGCCTCGTTCGCCAGCAGCCAGTCCTGTCGCACCGCGTCGATCACGCGCAATTCCTTGCCGGTGTCGACGTGCCAGAAGGTCCAGCCGTTGCAGCTCGGCGCGCCCTGTACGCCCGCGCCGACCTTGTGGATCGAGCCCGCGGGCTGGCCCTCGCATTCGAGGCTGCCGTCGACGCGCACCTTCGCCTTCCAGCGGCGCTTGCTGTCGGTCAGCACCGTTCCCGGCGCGATCAGTCCGCCCTCGACCAGCGTACCGAAGGCGACGCGCGTCGCGGCCTGCGGCGCCATCATCGTCTTTACCGCGCTTTCGTCGAGCGGCAGCGCCATCTCGATGCGCTCCAGCGCGGCTTCGATATAGTCGTCCTCGCGTTCGATGCCGATGAAATGGCGGCCGAGCCGTTTCGCGACCGCGCCCGTCGTCCCGGTCCCGAAGAAGGGATCGAGCACGACGTCGCCGGGGTTCGAGCAGGCGAGCAGGATGCGATAGAGCAGGGCCTCGGGCTTCTGCGTCGGGTGAACCTTGGTCCCGCCCTTCTTAAGCCGCTCCTGACCGCCGCAGATCGGGATCAGCCAGTCACTGCGCATCTGAAGCTCGTCGTTCAGTGTCTTCATCGCGCGATAGTTGAACGTGTATTTCGCCTTCTCGCCCATCGACGCCCAGATCAGCGTCTCGTGCGCGTTGGTGAAGCGCGTGCCCTTGAAATTGGGCATCGGGTTCGCCTTGCGCCACACGATGTCGTTGAGGATCCAGTAGCCATTGTCCTGCAGCGCGGTGCCGACGCGGAAGATATTGTGATAGCTGCCGATCACCCAGATGCTGCCGCCCGGCTTCAGGATGCGCTTCGCTTCCTTGAGCCATGCATGGGTGAAGCGGTCATAGGTCGCGAGGCTGTCGAACTTGTCCCATTCGTCGTTGACCGCGTCGACCTGGCTGCCATCGGGGCGATGCAGGTCGCCGCCGAGCTGGAGGTTGTACGGCGGATCGGCGAAGATCATGTCGACCGACGCGGCGGGCAGCGAGCGCATCATTTCGACGCAATCGCCCTGCAGGATGCTGTCGAGCGGCAGGTCCGCCGGCGCCGCCTTGGGCGCACGCTGCTTCGCCGCGGGCGCCTTGACCCGTTCCATCACACCCATGTTTCGCCCCTGTCCAAATCCGAAAGAAGCCCCTGATGAGTCCGGCGGAGTCCGCCGTCAAGCCACGGATTCTAGGGATTCCCGGTGTCATAATGGTTAACGCGACGAGAACGAAACGAGTCTGCCACGACATATGGAGTCTGTGGCGAATCGGGGACTCAACCACTGGTGGTGTGGCCCGCAGGACTCACTTGCGAATTTTTTTCCTCTCCCGCCTGCGGGAGAGGGATGCGGAGACTTGCGAGCTTGCTCGCTAGTCGCAGCTGGGTGAGGGTGACAATCTTTCAGGCGAGCGGCGACGCCCCACCCTCATCCAACTTCACCTAGCGCCTTCGGCGCAAGGCTTCGTATCCTTCTCCCGCCAGCGGGAGAAGGATTACAGCCCCGGATCGACCCCGGTCAGGTCGATCGAACGCTTCCACAGCTCGCGCGCCGCCTTCGGATCGCGTGCCGCCATCGTCGAGCGCGCCGGACCCGACTTCCCCGATATCTCGCCCAGCCCCTGCGGCCCCAGATAGTCGCCGCCCTGCACGTTCGCGCCGGTCGCCGCCTGCAGGGTCGGCCAGGCGCCCTGCGCCGCGCTGTTGAAGAAAGGCGCCGCCAGCGGGGTCATCGTCCGGAACGGCAGCGGCAGGTGCCGCGTCAGTTCGGTGAGCGCGACGCCCGGATGACAGCCGATCGCCTGCGTCGCGCGGCCCGCCGCGCTCAACTGCCGGTCGAGTTCGTACATGAAGAGCAGGTTCGCCAGCTTGCTCGTCTGGTAGCGCGCCCAGTTGTGATAGCTGCGGCTGGCATCCAGATCGCTGTAGTCCATCGTCCCGCTCTTGTGCGCGATGCTGGCGGTGACGACGATGCGGTCGTCGACATGCGGATGGATCAGGCCGGTAAAGGCGAAGGTCCCCAGATGATTGACCCCGAACTGCAGCTCATATCCTTGCTTGGTCAGCGTCTTCGGCGGAATCATGACACCGGCATTGTTGATCAGCACATCGATCCGCGGCCCCTCGATCACCGCCTTCGCGGCCTCGCGCACCTGATCGATATCGGCAAGGTCGAGCGACTGGAACGACAGCTCGGCATTCGGCACGTCGACGCGGATGCGGTTTGCCGCCGCTTCGGCGCGGCTTTCGTCGCGGCAGGCCAGCACGACATGCGCCCCGCGTGCCGCCAGCACCTTCGCCGTTTCGAAGCCCAGCCCCGCGTTGGCGCCGGTGACGAGGAAGCGTCGTCCGGTCTGCTGCGCAACGTCATCGGCCGTGAATCCGCTGCGCATCGCCTTCTCCTGTCGTCAGATCAGTGCCAGCTGCGCGACGGGTGCGAAGCTGGTGCGGTGATGCGGCGTCGGTCCATGCTTGCGCAGCGCCGCGAGATGTCGGGCCGTCCCATAGCCCATATTCGTCTCCCAGCCAAAGCCGGGATAATCGCGCGCCGCGCCGACCATGAATCGGTCGCGATGCTCCTTCGCAAGAATGCTCGCCGCCGAGATGCACGGATGCAGCGCATCGCCGCCGACGATCGCGCGCGCCGTGTAGCGCCATTTGGGCAGGCGGTTGCCATCGACCAGCACCTCGTGCGGATCGAAACCCAGCGCCTCGACCGCGCGTGTCATCGCGAGGAAGGTCGCCTGCAGGATGTTGATGCTGTCGATCTCGGCGACACTCGCCTCGCCGACGCCCCAGCGGCAGCGTGCCTTGATCTCGATCTCCAGCTCGCCGCGACGCTTCGCCGTCAATTTCTTGCTGTCATCGAGCCCGGCGATGCCGCCCTCGCACAGCAGCACGGCTGCGGCGACCACCGGCCCCGCGAGCGGTCCGCGACCGGCTTCGTCGACCCCGACGGTCAGATACGCCACGGCGGATACCTTCGATACTCGCCAGCCTGATAGAGACACAGGCGATTGCCCGCGGGATCGGCAAGCCGCGCCTCGCGCCAGCCCCACCCCTCGTCCTTCGGCATTTGTTCGAACTGCACCCCGCGCCGCGCAAGATAGGCGACCCACGCGTCGAGCGCGCCGCTCTCCAGATAGGTCGTCGCGCCGCCCGCCGTCCCGTCGCCAACATGGATCGACAGCGTCACGCCGTTCGCTGCCTCGAAGCGCGCATAGCCGTTGTCGGGGCTGTCGACGATCTGCGTCAGGCCGAGCTGCTTGTAGAAGGCCACCGACACCGCATAATCGTTCGCGGGCAGCGTGATCTGGTTGAGCGCCGGGCCGGTGAACAGCCCGTCGTTGCGCACCATCTGCTGCCCCATCGGGCCGTGCCCGCTGCCCAGTCCCGGTGCATCGAGCAGCGCCAGCCGCACGAAATCGCGCGCGCGCGCCGCCGCGGGTTCGAGCGGCATGCCCTGCGCCAGCCCCGTCGCGATCGCGCTCGCGAGCGTGCAGCCGGTGCCGTGGGTGCTCGTCGTGTCGATCCGGGGTGCTTCCCAGCGCGCGACTTCGCCCTCGCCCGTTTCGTACAGGCGGTCGATCACCGTCTCGCCCTCGGCATGACCGCCCTTTACGAGCAACGAACAGCCGTGCGCGAGCACCGCCTCTTCGCCGCCCAGCGCCTCGAGTTCGGGCAGGTTCGGGGTCGCGACCATCGCGCGATCGAGCAGCGCCTTGAACGCCGCGATCGTCGCGTCATCGGCAAGGACCGACCCGCTCGTCGCGACCATTACCGGGTCGAACACCACCGCCGCCTGCGCAAGGTCGGGCTGCGTCAGCCGCTCGGCGACCGCCGCAGCGGTTTCCGCGCTGCCGATCATCCCGATCTTCACCGCATCGACGCCGATATCGGCAACGACGCTGTCGATCTGGGCGATCACCATGTCGGTCGGGATCGGGTGAACGCCCTGCACCCCCGTCGTGTTCTGCGCCGTGATCGCCGTAATTGCGGTCATCGCATGGCCGCCGAGCATCGTCACCGCCTTGATGTCGGCCTGGATACCCGCACCGCCCCCGCTGTCGGAGCCGGCGATAATCAGGACGCGTGCAATCAACGCTTGAACTTTCGCTCCGTCGACGCGGGGAATTTATGCAGCGCCGCGCCTTCGCGCAGCGGCCGGTCGAGCAGGTCGCCGCCGCAATTCGGGCAGCGCTCGTCGAGCTTGTCGGCGCAATCGGCGCAGAAGGTGCACTCGAACGAGCAGATGAAGGCGCCGTGGATGTCCGCGGGCAGATCGCGGCCGCATTTTTCGCAATCGGGACGCATCTCAAGCATATCTATTCTCCTGCCGCGACGCGCACTGCGTCGCAGATCATGTCGACAATCTGGTTTACCTGTCCGGCATCATCGCCCTCGGCCATGACGCGGATCACGGGTTCGGTGCCCGACGCGCGGATGACCAGGCGCCCGCGCCCGGCGAGCGCGGCTTCGCCCTCGGCGATCGCGGCCTGGACATTTGCGTTTTCGAGCGGCTTGCCGCCCGCGAAACGGACATTCTTCAAAAGCTGCGGCACCGGATCGAACTGGTGCAGCAATTCGCTCGCCGGCTTCCCCGCGGTCACCAGCTCGGCAAGCACCTGCAGCGCCGCGAGCGTGCCGTCGCCGGTCGTCGCATGGTCCGACAGGATCATGTGCCCCGACTGTTCGCCGCCGACATTGAAGCCGCCGCTCTTCATCCGTTCGAGAACATAACGGTCGCCGACCTTGGTGCGTTCGAGTCGCAACCCCTCGCCTTCGAGGAAGCGTTCGAGCCCCAGGTTCGACATCACCGTCGCGACGACGCCGCCGCCTTTCAGCAGGCCCTGCCGCGCCCAGCTCGCACCAATCAGCCCCATGATCTGGTCGCCGTCGACGATCGCGCCCTTTTCATCGACTACGATCAGCCGGTCGGCGTCGCCGTCGAGCGCAATGCCGATGTCGGCGCCGCTCGCGACGACGGTTTCCTGCAACAGCGCGGGCGCGGTCGATCCGCATTTGTCGTTGATATTGGTGCCGTTCGGGGTGACCCCGACCGCGACGACGTCGGCGCCCAGCTCCCAGAACACCGTCGGCGCGCTGTTGTACGCAGCACCATTGGCGCAATCGAGCACGATCTTGAGGCCGTCGAGGCGAACGGACTCGGGCAGGCTCTGCTTCACCGCGTGGATATAGCGGCCGCGCGCATCCTCGATACGCTTGGCGCGGCCGATCAGCGCGGGCTCGGCAAGCCGCGGCGCCTGGTCGAGCAGGCTTTCGATCTGCAGCTCGTCCTCGTCGGACAGCTTGTACCCGTCGGGACCGAACAGCTTGATGCCATTGTCGAGAAACGGATTGTGGCTCGCCGAGATCATGACGCCGAGGTCGGCGCGCATCGAGCGCGTCAGCATCGCGACCGCGGGGGTCGGCATCGGCCCGACCTGCACGACGTCCATCCCGACGCTGGTGAATCCGGCGACGAGTGCGTTTTCAAGCATATAGCCTGACAATCGCGTGTCCTTGCCGATGACGACACGGTGCTTGTGATCGCCGCGCAGGAAATGCGCCCCCGCCGCCATGCCGACCCGCATCGCCGTCTCCGCGGTCATCGGAGCCTTGTTGGTCAGCCCGCGAATCCCGTCGGTTCCGAAAAACTTGCGCATATGCCCTCTGCTACCTAATCCGGGGGGCAGGACAAGAGCCCACCCCGCACATCGGACGGCCCTAGGTCACCCATTTTTGCTTGGCAAGCTGGGCCATATTCCTTCGAGGGGATTTGAACTTGAAATCGGCATGGATCATCCTTTCGGCGCTCGTCGTCGGCATGCTGCTCGGGATCGGGGTCGAGATGGTCTCGGTCGACTGGGGAACGGCCTCGCTCCCCTATATCGAGACCGTCGGCATCCTCTGGCTCAACGCGCTCAAGATGACGATCATTCCGCTGATCGTTGCGTTGCTGATCACGGGCATCACCGCGACCGCCGACGCGGCGCGCGCCGGCAAGCTCGCCGGGCGCGCCGTCGCGATCTTCATCGGCGCGAACATTCTCGCCGGGCTGATGACGTTGCTCGTGCTCCCCATGCTGCTCAGTGCCTTTCCGATGTCCGCCGCCGCGGCCGAGGGACTGCGCCACGGGCTTGGCGGCCCGACCGAGACCGTTCCGTCGCCAAGCTTCGCCGATTTCATCCTCGGCCTGATCCCGACCAACCCGATTTCGGCCGCGGCCAACACCTCGATCCTGCCGCTGATCGTCTTCACCACCATTTTCGCGTTCGCGATCGGCCGGATCGGCACAGCCGAGCGCGCGACGCTATCGGGCTTCTTCAAGGCGCTGGGCGACGCGATGCTCGTCGTGATCGGCTGGGTGCTCGCGCTCGCGCCGATCGGGGTCTTCGCCCTCGGCTATGCGCTTGCGGTCAAGGCGGGCGTCGCGGCGTTCGGCGGCCTTCTCCACTATGTGCTGATGCTCTCGGCGATCGGGGTCTGCACGATCATCCTCGGGCTGCTCCTTGCGACCTTCGTCGTCGGCGTCCCGCTGCCGCGCTTCGTCCGCGCGATGGTGCCGACCTTCGCGGTTGCGCTTAGCACGCAAAGCTCGCTCGCCAGCCTGCCCGCGATGCTCCGCGCCTCGGCCGATCTCGGCGTCGACCCGAAAAAGGCCGATATCGTCCTGCCGCTCGCGGTCGCGCTCTTCCGCTTCACCAGCCCAGCGATGAACCTTGCGGTCGTCGTCTATGTCGCCTGGCTGTTCAACATCGAACTCACGCCGTGGGAGATGGCGATCGGCCTTGCCGTCGCGCTCGCCGCCGCGCTCTCGTCGGTCAGCCTGCCCGGTTCGATCAGCTTCGTGACCTCGATCGCCCCGATCGCGGTGTCGATGGGCGTGCCGGTCGCACCGCTCGGCCTGCTCGTCGCGGTCGAGACCTTCCCCGATATCTTCCGCACCCTCGGCAATGTCGTCGGCGATGTCGCCGCGACGAAATACGCCGCCGATGGTATAGAGGACAACGCACCCCCTGCAGGAGAGACGCCATGAAATATCGCAAGCTCGGCCACGGCCTCGAAGTGTCCGCGATCGGCATCGGCTGCATGCCGATGATCAAGGGCGGCAACATCCTCTATGGCGAAGCCGCCGATCTCGATGAGTCCACCCGGACGATCCACCGCGCGATCGACCTTGGCGTCACCTTTTTCGACACCGCGCAAATCTATGGCCCGTTCACCAACGAGGAACTCGTCGGCGAGGCGATCAGGGGCAAACGCGACGGCCTCGTCATCGCGACCAAATTCGGCTTCAAGTTCGACGGCAACCAGATCGTCGGCGTCGATGGTTCGCCCGAAAATGCCCGCCGTTCGTGCGAAGGCTCGCTCCAGCGGCTCGGCATCGACACGATCGACCTTTTCTATCAGCACCGCGTCGACCCGTCGGTGCCGATCGAGGAAACCGTCGGCGGAATGATGGAGCTGGTGAAGGAGGGCAAGGTCCGCCACATCGCACTCTCCGAAGCCGGCCCCGAAACGATCCGCCGCGCCGCGAAAGCCGCGCCGATCACCGCGCTGCAGAGCGAATATTCGATCTGGGAACGCGATGTGGAGGAAGAAATCCTGACCGCGTGCCGCGAGAACGGCATCGGGTTTATCCCCTATTCGCCGCTGGGGCGCGGCTTCCTCGCCGGCACGATCCGCAGCCGCGACGAGCTGCCCGAGAATGACTGGCGCCGCAACGACCCGCGCTATTCGGAGGAGAACCTCCCCGCCAACCTCGCGATCGTCGATGCCATCGCCGGGGTCGCGGCAAAGCACGGCGTCTCGAACGCACAAGTCGCGCTCGCATGGCTGCTCGCGCAAGGCGACGATATCGTCCCGATCCCCGGCACCAAACGTCGCGTGACGATGGAGGACAGCGTCGGAGCGGCCGACGTGACGCTGACCACCGACGACCTTGCGGTTATCGACGCCGCCGCCCCGATGGGCGGCACCAGCGGACCGCGCTATGGAGAAATGGGCATGCGGATGGTGCGGTTGTAAGTCAGCTTCCCGGCCGGAGGCTGCCCTACCCTTTATCGTCACCCCGGACTTGATCCGGGGCCTGCCTTCTTGAAGGAATAGGCGGATCCCGGGTCAAGCCCGGGATGACGGAAGTGGGTACCGAACGGCAGCTTCCCACCCCGAAGCCGACCTCTCGCCTACTCCTTGCGGTCCAACCGCTCACACAGCTCGTCGACCTTCTCGCGCAGTTCGTGAAAGCGCAGCTGGTCCAGCTTCTCGTGCAGCCGCATGATCTCCAGTTCCGCCCGCAGGTTAATTTCGTAATCCAGCTTCTCGGTCAGCCGGTCCTTCGCCGCCTGCCGGTTCTGGCTCATCATGATCACCGGCGCCTGGATCGCCGCGAGCATCGACAGCATCAGGTTGAGGAAGATGAAGGGATAGGGGTCGAAGGTCAGCCCGAAATGGTCGAAGGTCTTCGAGTTGACGACCATCCACACGAACAGCACGACCGCAAAACCGATGATGAAGCCCCACGATCCGCCGACTGCGGCAACCCGGTCGGCCAGCCGGTCGCCGAAGCTCCCCTGCCCGATATCGTCGTCGTCATCGTCGTCGGGCGCGCGGCTCGTCGGCTGGCGTTCGGCGATCGCGCGGACGACGCGCTGTTCGGCTTCATCGAGCTGGTCATAGGCGCGGCCGAGCAGCCGCAGCGACAGGTCGGAGATTTTTTCTTCGTGGTTCATCCGCGCTCTATCCCACCCAGCGCCATATCCCCGCAACCATAAAGCCGAGCGCGCCATGTGCCCAGGTCGCGGCTAGCCAGAGGACGATCCCGCCGAACAGCGCATGCCCGCGCGGGATCGTGTCGCCCCATGGCGTGACACCCGCGACCTGTCGTCCGAAGGGCACGAAACTCGTCCGCGCGGCCCAGTGCCGCCAGCTATCGCCCATCAGCCGCGCCTTTTTCGCGTCCTGCCCCGCCGACCCGACGAGCGCGAGAAAGGCGATCGTCGCCGACAGGACGATCTGCCCCGGCGTCGGCATCACCAGTGCGTGCGCCAACGCCCACAGGGTAAAGCCCCACATCATCGGATGCCGTGTGATCGCGAAAACCCCGCGCGGCGCCGCCTGCGCGGCCGCGGCGGCGTTCGGCGCCGGCATTGCAGGATTGCCGATCAGCGACCCCATGAAGAGGATGCTTGCGAACAGCACGAGCAGCGTAGCGAGCATCCACAGCGGATCGTCGACGACCCACAGCGGCGGCTCGGGGGGCATCCCGCGCCACGCCTGCACGATCATGACGAAGGTCGCGATCGCGACGATCGAATAGACGATCATGAACCCGCGCTCACCGAGCCGCCCCGCAAGCCCGGGGCGCAGCGGATGCGACAAGGCAAGATGCGAGCCGACGAACAGCGCGCAAGTCGTGATCAAAAGCGACATGGGTTGCATTGGAGCCCTCTCCCTCTCCTTCCCCGTCGGCCGCTTTCGATCTCAGGCGCGGCCCTTACCTGTCATATGCCTTGGGCAGCGCCCCTTCGGTCGGCGTCAGATAGCGGTCGCGCAAGCGATCCTGCCGTGTGACGAGCGACTGGCGCTTGCCGTCGATCCAGACGGCCGTGGGGCGGCTGCCCAGCTCGAGCGGATCATTGTCCCAGATCACGACGTCACCGACGCGGCCCGCCTTCAGCGAACCGATCGCGGCGTCCATGCCGATCGCGCGCGCCGGAACGCTGGTGATCGCGGCGAACGCCTGATCCCACGTCAGCCCGCTGGCGCCCGGCAGCTTCGACAGGCCGACCAGATTGCCCGCATATTGCGTGGTATAGCCCATCTTGTGCGCATCGTCGTCGTCGAACACGCCGACCGAGATGTCGACCCCGGCGGCCTTCAGGCGCCCGGCGTTCGACTGGGTCGCGCCCAGCCGTTCGAAACTGTCGGGCAGGTCGCTCAGCGGCGAGACG
The DNA here is from genome assembly GCF_022024275.1 of Sphingopyxis sp. BSN-002. Classification (NCBI taxonomy): domain Bacteria; kingdom Pseudomonadati; phylum Pseudomonadota; class Alphaproteobacteria; order Sphingomonadales; family Sphingopyxidaceae; genus Sphingopyxis; species Sphingopyxis sp. BSN-002. Next base: position 63,939 of record NZ_CP091804.1, on the reverse strand, counting down.
AGCACCGGTACCTTTGCCGCGGCAATCTCGCGCGCGACCAGCCAACCCTCGGTCGCACCGACCAGCACGAGCTTCAGCCCCGGGAACTCGCCCTTCAGCTTCAGCACGTTCAGGATGTCGGCGGCCCGGTCGACGCGAACGAACAGCGGCGTCGTTCCGTCGATCACGCGCACCAGCGCTTCCGCATCGGCGCGCTGGATCATCGCATCATTGCCCCATTCGGCAAGCGACGCGGGGTTGCGGGCATAGCTGCGCGCCGCCAGCAATTGTTCGCGGAACAGCAGGAAGGTCGCGGCGCGGCTGCCGCCCGCCTTTGCCGAGCCATCCTCGCCGAACGCGACATATTGCAGCGCGCGCGGCTTGGTCACCATGTCCATGTCGTCGCCTAGGTCGACGACCGCGCCCTGCCCTGCGAACAGGTTGCTGCTGCTCCCCGGCGCGACGATCGCGCGCGTTACGCCCGCGGCGCGGTTGACCGCGATCGGCGAGCCCATCGGATTGAGCGCGGGCGCGATGTCGAGACCCGCCGAGAAGCGCGACCGGTTGGCCGAACGGTCGTTGGTGCCGTCGACGGCGTCGACCTCGACCAGCCCGACGCGGCTGAACGCGGCGACGATACCCGGCGTCACATATTTGCCCTGCGCATCGACGCGCTCGATTCCGGCGGGCACGGCGACCCCGGCGCCCGCAGCCACCACCTTGCCGCCGCGCACGACGACGGTGCCGCCTTCGATCGGCGCGCTGCCATCGCCGATGACGAGCTTCGCGTTGGTGATTGCGACGTCCTGCGCCGCGACGGGAAGCGCGACCAGTGCGGCCGCCGACAGAAGGAGCGCGCGCATCATTTCACGTCTCCTTCGCCCGGCTGGCCCAGCTCGAAGTCGGTCACCGGCCGCCGTTTCGGATCATTGGCGTCGAACATCAGCGCGCCGTCGATCCAGACCTTGTCGGGCCGCGTATAGACGCTGAACGGGTTGCCGTTCCACAGCACGACGTCGGCCATCTTGCCGGGCTTGAGGCTGCCGATCTTGTCCTGCAGGCCGATCGCCTTCGCCGGGTTGATCCCCAGCCAGGTCCATGCCTGTTCGTCGCTGATCTGCATCCCCATGCGGCGGCCGGCAGCAAGCGCCTTGGCGGCTTCCTGATTGAGGCGCTGGATCTGGTTCGCGTCATCCGAATGGACGATCGTGCACGCGCCTTCCTTGTACATCAGCGCGATATTCTCGGGCACGCTGTCATAGGCTTCCATCTTGAAGCCCCACCAGTCGGCCCACATCGCGGCGCAAATGCCTTCCTTCTTCAAGAGGTCGGCGATCTTGTACGCCTCGACCGCGTGGTGGAAGGCCGAAACCTTGTACCCGAACTCGTGGCTCATATCGATGACCTGCGCCATTTCGTCGGCGCGGTAGCAATGGTTCTGGATCAGGATTTCGCCCGACAACACGCCCGCGAGCGTCTCCATCGCCAGGTCGCGGTCGACGGGTTTGCCCTCGTCGAGTTTCTTCTTGTACGCCGCGGCCTTCGCCCAGGTCTGGCGGTCGACCGCCATATTGCCCATGCGGGTCGAGGGCATCCGCCCCTTGCTGCCGTAAACGCGCTTTGGATTCTCGCCGCACGCCATCTTCAGCCCATAGGGCGCGCCGGGGAACTTCATCCCCTGCACCGTGCGCGCGGGCACATTCTTGAGCACGACCGAACGGCCGCCCATCAGGTTCGCGCTGCCCGGCAGGATCTCGAGCGTCGTGACGCCGCCATTGGCCAGCGCGCGCGTGAAGCCGGGGTCCTGCGGCCAGACGCTATGTTCGGCCCATACCTCGGCGGTCACCGGGCCCGTCGCCTCGTTGCCGTCCGAATTGGCCTCGACGCTCGGGCTCGCATAGTCGCCGAGGTGGCTGTGGATGTCGATCACACCCGGCGTCAGATATTTGCCGGTGCCGTCATAGACGTCGGCGTCGGTCGGCAATTCCATGTCGGGGCCGCCGATACGATCGACCTTGCCGCTCGACAACACGATCGAGCCATTGTCGATGCGCCCGCCCTCGCCGTCGAATATGGTGACATTCTTCACCACCGTCAGCCGCGTCGGATATCCCTTGTACGTCGACGGATAGGGATCCTTGTCGAACTTCACCGGCTTGTCGGCCGAGGCGGTTGCCGCGGGCTTGTCGCCCGCCGACTTCGGTGCCTCCCCGGTGGAAGCGCAGGCGGCGAGCGCGAGCAGCGGCAATGCCGCAATCGAAAGACGCATGTCGGGACCCCTTATTTTACGCCGTGCATCAGATATTTGAGCGGCCACGCCAGCAGCAGCAGGACGCCGCCGATCAGGATCGAGATCAGCCCGATCGTCTGGAAGACCCCGATATAGGTGTCGAGGCTGACCTTCAGGTTCGTCACCTGCCCACCGACCGTCTCGACGCTCGCGAACTGCGCGACGATCCCCGCGACATATTGCGCGGTCGCGATCGAGAGGAACCACACGCCCATCATCAGGCCGACGATGCGCGCGATCGACAATTTGGTGATCATCGACAGCCCGACCGGCGAAATGCAAAGCTCGGCGATCGAGTGGATCAGATACAGGCCCGCGAGCCAGACCAGACCGACCTGCGCGCGGCTGTCGGCGAACTGCGATCCCCAGACGAGGAAAAGGAAGCCTGCGCCGACGCCCATCAGCGCGATGCCGAACTTGACCGGGATGTTGGGTTCGAGCCCGCGCGCCGCGAGCGCGTTCCACAGCATGCTGAACAGCGGCGCGAGCAGAACGATGAACAGCGCGTTGAAGATCTGCGTCTGCCCCGCGGGCATGACATAGACGCGCTCGCTGCCGAAGCCGTTCATACGCGCGATGTGCATGCCGATCATCGCGGCGACCACAACCACGATCCACGCGATCCCCATCGTGCGCTTCACGGCCGCGTCTTCTCCATTCGAGAAGAACCACCAGGCGAGCCACGCGACCCCGCCGAACACCGCGGCAAAGAAGAGATAATAGGTATAGGGCATCGCGCGGAACATCGCGAAGAGCGGCTGGGTCCAGCCGATCTCGAGCATCGTGTTGCGCTCGGCGAACAGCGTGAGCGACGATCCCGCCTGTTCGAACAGCGTCCAGAAAACGACGTTGAAGACGATAAGGACCATCGCCGCGAGCATCATCTGGAATTCGGTGCGGCTGCCCTTGAAATACGCCCAGGCCAGAATGCCGGGGATCGCGAGGATGAAGGTACCGAACATGACTTTGCCCATAATCGGCAGCGTCGAAAGATAGCCGATCAGGCCGGTGCCGGCCTCGGGCTTCACATAGCCCATCAGGTTCGAGAAGAGGAAATAGACCAGCGGGATCGCAAGCAGTGCGCCGCCATAGATATACCAGTCCTTGCTGGCATCGGCGCCCTCGGGACGCTCGCCATAGCCCTTGAGCCGCCCGCCATCGAACTGGAAGAGCAGCCACGAGCAGGTCATGCCGATCGCGGCGAGGCCGAAGCCCGCCCACCAGCCGACCGCCTCGGCGAGGATCGGGCAGAAGAATTGCGAGATCAGCGAACCGAGGTTGATCCCCATGTAGAAGATGGTGAAGCCCGCGTCGCGGCGGCGGTCGCCGTCCTCGTAGAGCGTGCCGACAATCGTCGAGATATTGGGCTTGAAAAAGCCGTTGCCGATCGTGACGAGCGCCAGACCGACGAGCAGGATCGCGACGAACATCGGCGAGCGCTCGGCATCCGACTTGAAGTTCGCGGCCTCGACCTTGCGCGCTTCGCTGCCGTCGGGCGCGAGCAGCGAAACCGACTTGTCTTCGTTGCCGCGGATTTCGAGCTTCTGCCCGTCGACCGTGACGAAGCGGGCCTCGCCGCCGCCATCGGCTTTCGCCTCGATCGTGACGTCATAACGCTGCGCGTCGATCGTCGCGAAGGGCTTCGCCGTATCGCCGCCGAAACAGAGGGTGAAGTAACCGAGCGCCATCAGGATCGCGCCGAATTTCACCGATCGCTTCGACCCCAGATAGCGGTCGGCGATCAGCCCGCCGATCAGCGGGGTCAGGTAAACGAGCGCGGTGAAACCGCCATAGACGCCGGCCGTCGTGGTATCACTGAACAGGAAGTGGTTCGCGAGATACAGCGTCAGGATCGCGCGCATCCCGTAATAGCCGAAGCGTTCCCACATCTCGGTGGTGAACAGGCGCTTCAGCTGGCGCGGGTGGCCGAACCAGCCATTATGGTCGCCCGGATGGATCATGGTGACGTCGGCAGGCGGCGCCCCCGGCTCCAGCGACGCATTCTGGTCCACTTCATTCGTCATTCGTCGGGCTCCCCGGTATATTTTGATTGCGGGGGCGCCGTTCCGCCAAGCGGACTCCCCACCCCCTTTTTGAATTGATCGCGCAACCTAGCGCGAAAATTGCGCAAGGGAAGAATCTAATTGCGCGTGAAACCATGTCGCCCCGCTAGGAAAATTTATTGCGAATCGTTCGCAACACTTGCGCAAACGGGTCAAGGCGCCCAAATGGCCGTCATGTTCAACGACACCAGCTCGCTCCGCTCGCATCTCGCCACCCGCCGCTCGGGCAAGGCGCGCGACATGATCGCCCCCGGCCCCGATGCCGCCCAGCTCAAGGACATCATCGGCCTCGCGCTGCGCACCCCCGATCATGGCAAGCTCGCGCCGTGGCGGATCGTCACGATCGCCGACGACCAGCGCGATGCCTTCGCGAAGCTGCTCAAGGACGCGTGGGTGGCCGAAAATCCGGGCGCTGCGGGCATGGACCTGTCGGCGCTCGACCAGTTCGCGCATCAGGCCCCTTCGCTTGTCGTGCTGATTTCGACCCCGGTAGCGGGCGTAAAGATCCCTGTGTGGGAACAGCAGATGTCGGCCGGCGCGGTCGGCATGAACCTGCTCCACGCCGCGCATGCGCACGGATTCGTCGGCAGCTGGCTGACCGGCTGGGCCGCCTATAGCCCTGATGTTGCAAAGGCTTTCGGAGTCGGCGACGGCGACGCCATCGTCGGCTACTTCTTCTTCGGCACCCCGGCCGCCGACCTCTCGGAACGCCCGCGGCCCGAATATGACGACACCGTCAACGCGTGGGACATTTAATTACATCAACCGCTCAAATTTTCTAATTTTCGCGATTTGACTGTGCTGCTGTCTTATGGCATTAAGGCGGCATGCTCGATCAGTCCAAACCCGTGTACCAGCGTCTGCGCGACGTCATCGCCAACGCCATCCTCGACGGCAGCTTCCGCGACGGCGACATGCTCCCGTCGGTGCGCTCGCTCGCAGCCGAGGAAGGCGCAAACCCGCTGACCGTCGCCAAGGCTTACCAGACCTTTCAGGACGAAGGTCTCGTGACGGTGAAGCGCGGCGTCGGCATGTTCGTCGCCGAAGGCGCGACCGACCGGCTGCGCGAGCTGATGCGGCAGGACTTCCTTGCCAACGTCTGGCCGCCGGTGGCGCAGCAGATGCGCCGCATCGGGCTCGATGCACGGACGCTGCTCGACCTCACCGACGCCTGATCAACGCCCGATCTGCGCGGCCTTGTCGCGTAAATCTTCGGCCGCCTGCCTGTCGCCCTGCTTTTCGAGCAGGTCGGCATAGAAGAGCATGATCTCCGAATTCAGCGGTTGCAGCCGATAGGCGAGCGCGATCAGCGGCCGCGCCCGTTTGTCGTCGCCCTTCGCCGCCCAGGCCCGCGCGAGTTCGCGCAGCACCACGACGTCGCGGTTGCCGATCCGTTGCCGTACACGCTCGAAATGCTCGATCGCCTGATCCCAATGTTCGATATCCATCGCAAGGTGCCCGGCGAGCCGGTCGGCCGCGATGCTCGATGGCTGGCTGTCGCGCAGCGCGAGGATCGCAGCGCCCGATCCCGCCGAATCGCCCGAGGCGAACAGCGCATTGGCCAGCCGCAGGGTCGTGCGCTCGCCGGCGTCGAGGTCGCGCGCGGCACGGAACGACTGGATCGCCAGATCGTAGCGCCCGCCCGCCATCGCCGCATCGCCGAGCAGGATATGCGCGTCGGCAACCCCGCGGTTCGCGTCGCGCAGCCGGGTCGCGCGCGCGATCGCGCTCGCATAATTGCCCGCCGCGATGTCCGCCGACATCGCCGGAATCGCCTTGGCCGGATTGAGCGGTTCGGCATCGGCGCCCATCGCGAGCAGGCCATAACTGTTGCTCGCGGCGAAAGGCGCAGCATCGCCGCGGTTCAGTGACGCCGCGCGGGCGAGGAACCCCGCCGAGGCATCGCGGTCCCCCGTCTCGGCGGCGACCCGCGCTGCAAGCAGCAACGACCAGCTGTCCGCGTCGGCGCGGTCCACGATCGGCGCCAGTACCTCGGCCGCGCCATCGGCGTCGCCGTCGGCCCAGTCGGAAACCGCCAGGATACGGCGCGCGGTGAAATTGTCCGGCTGTTCGGCAAGCAGCCGGTCCGCCCACGTCGCCGCCACGGCCTGCCCGCCAAGTTCGAGTTCGACGACGGCGCTCAGCAGCATGAACCCGGGATCGTCGTCCAGTTCGCCGCGCGTCCGCTGGAGCAGGCTCCGGGCGAGCGCATAATTGCCGGCGCGCGCGGCGAGCACGGCCTGCAGATAATAGATACGCGGATTGCTCGGGACCAGCGCGGCGGCGTGGCGCAGCGAAACCAGCATATCGGTATAGCGGCCAAGGTCGCCGAAGGTCGCGGCCTGCTCGATCAGTGCTCCGGCGTTGTCCGGATCTGCGGCGAGTGCCTTCTCGTACCATTCCAGCGAGGCGGTCAGCCCCTGCTGCGTGCGGACGATATTCGCCTTGTACGCCAGCGCGGCGCTGTTGTTCCTGTCGAGCTCGATCGCGAAATCGACCGCGTCGCGTGCGCCGAGCGTGTCGGCATTGGCGTCGCGAAAGCGCGCGACGTCGACCCACAGCATCGATTCGCGCGGTAGCTCCTGGACCGCCCGGTCATAGGCATCGCGCGCCGCGTCGAGATCGCCGTTATCGAGATGGACGTCGCCGGCAACCCACGCCGCCTCGCCTATCATGTCGGGCGCGATGGGCCCGCTGTCGAGCGCCTCGAACGCGCGGCCGCCGTCGCCCTGCAGCGCGTAGGCGCGCGCGAGCAGCGGGCGCAGATAATCGCCCTTGCCTCCGGCGGCGAGCGCCGCCCGTACCGTTGCCTCGGCGCCGACACCGTCGCCAAGCCTGATCTGCACCCGGGCCAGCTTGACGCGCGCCGCGATTTCGTCCGGGTTGTTCGCGATCGCCGCCTGCAGTTCGGCCATCTGCTGCCGCCACCCGTCACGCGGGTTTGCAGGGCGCGGCCCGTCACAACCGGCCAGCGCCGCTGCCGCGATCAGCGCGGCAAGCAGAGGCCGTGCTTTGCCCATTCAGGCGTGCATCCGATACTGCTTGAGCAGGTCGTAGAGCGTCGGGCGGCTGATCCCCAGCAGCTTCGCCGCGAGCGAGATATTGCCCTCGCTCTGTGTCATTGCGCGGCGGATCGCAACGCGGTCGGCCGCCTCGCGTGCGCTGCGCAGATTCAGATAATCCTCGCCCGCCTCGCTCTCGTTTGCCGCCAGATCGAGGTCGCCCGACATGACGAGCTTGCCGTCGGCCATGATCACGGCCCGCTTGATCCGGTTCTCCAGCTCGCGGACATTGCCGGGCCAGCGTCCCTCGTCGATCGCCTGCAACGCGTCGGGCGCGAAGCCGCGAACCGCAGGGTTCATCGTCGGCGCATATTGATGGAGGAAATGCCGCGCGAGCAGCACGGCATCGCCCGGCCGTTCGGCGAGCGCCGGGATCCTCACGACCATCTCGGCCAGCCGGTAATACAGGTCGTCGCGAAAGCTCTGCTCCACGATCATCGCGTCGAGGTCGCGATGCGTCGCGCAGACGATGCGCGTGTCGACGGCGATCGGCTTGCGGCCGCCGATCCGCTCGATCGTACGCTCCTGCAGAAAGCGCAACAGCTTGACCTGCAGCGGCAGCGGGATGTCGCCGACCTCGTCTAGGAACAGCGTGCCGCCATGCGCCAGCTCGATCTTGCCCTCGGTCGTCTTCACCGCACCTGTGAAAGCGCCCTTCTCGTGCCCGAACAACTCGCTTTCGAGCAGATTCTCGGGGATCGCGGCGCAGTTGATCGCGACGAACGCGCCGTCGCGCCGCCCGCTCGCCTCGTGCAGCCCGCGCGCGAGCAGCTCCTTGCCCGTCCCGCTGGCGCCAAGCAGCATGACCGAAACGTCGAGGTTCGCGACACGCTCGATCGTGCGCGCAACCTTCAGCATTTCGGGCGCGCCGGTGATCATCCCGCCGAGGACACGGTTGTCGCTGCTGCCCTGTTCGGCGAGCCGGCTGTTCTCGACCTCCAGCTCGCGGACGTGAAACGCGCGGCGGACGATCAGCCCCAACTCGTCGATGTCGATGGGCTTCTGATAGAAGTCCCATGCGCCGCTGGCGATCGCCGCCAGCGCACTGGCGCGTTCGCCATGGCCCGAAACGACGATGACCTTGGTGTCGGGTTTCGCCTCGAGGATCGACTTCAGCACGCGAAAACCCTCGCGCGTCCCGTCGGGATCGGGCGGCAGGCCCAGGTCGAGCGTCACCACCGCAGGCTCCTCGGCGCGCAGCATCTCGATCGCACTGTCGTGGTCGCCCGCGATCAGCACCTCATAGCCGTCATACGCCCATTTCAGTTGCGCCTGCAGGCCGGGATCGTCCTCGACGACCAGCAGCTTGCGCATTTCGGCCCCGCCGCTCATCTGTTCGCCACCTTCATGATCCGGTTGTCGGCCGCGCCGTCCGCATGCGCATCGGCAAGCGGCAGCCACAGCGTGAAATTGCTGCCCTTGCCGGGTTCGCTCGCCACCTCGATCGACCCGCCCATCGCCTGCGCGAGTTGCAGCGCCTCGAAGGCGCCCAGTCCGAAGCCGCCGTCCTTCGTCGAAACGAACGGTTTGAACAGCTCGTCCCGGATGAAGGCGCGCGTCATGCCGCTTCCCTGATCGATTACGTCGATCCGCGCGCGTCCATGCTCGGCAACGGCGATCACCTGCACCGCGGTGTCGCCGGGCGAAGCGTCGATGGCGTTGGCGACCAGATGCTGGACGATCTGCCGGATCGATCCGGCATCGCCCCACGCCGCCAGCCCCGCCTGACACCCGACAAACAGCGCGCGGCGCGCTTTCGCCTCGGCCGCGATCGCATTCAGCACGGGCTCGACCAGCGTCCGTTCGGCCTCGGCCGCCCTGCCCCGCTCGCGCGGCGACAGGCGGACGAGCAGGTCCGACAGGCGACCCGACGAAATTTTCAGCGTCTCGACCATGTCGGCGCGGAACGCCGGCTTGTCGGCATGGCGTTCGGCGTTGCTGGCAAGCAGGCTGAGCTGGCTCGCCAGATTCTTGATGTCGTGCATGATGAAGGCGAAGCGGCGATTGAACTCGTCGAAGCGCTTGGCTTCGGACAGCGCCGCCTGGCTCTGCGATTCGGCCAGATAGCTCGCCGCCTGCTGCCCCGCGATGCGCAGCACGTCGAGGTCTTCCCAGTCCAGCGCACGCGATACCGGCGGACGATGCAGGACGACCACCGCGATCATCCGGTGAAAGTGCAGGACGGGCACGACAACCCATGCGCGCGCATCAGCGAGCAGCCAGTCGGGGATCGCCAGATCCTGCTCGTCGGCCGGTCGCCCGCGCCGTTCGGCATCCAGATCGACGATGTGGCGCGTCTCCTGAAGCATGAAGGACGACCGCAGCGACAGCGTCGCCTCCTCGTCGCCGATCCCCGCCGGCCAGTGCCATTGCTCCGCGACGCGGAACGCGCCGAGGGCGTCGGGCAGCATCAGCAGCGCGCCCGGACTGCCGGTCAGTTCGGCGAGCGCCTTGGCGACGCGGCGGTGAAGGTTGCGGTCGTCTTCGCCGTCTCCCTGCGCAAGCGTCGCGGTGAAACGCATCCACTCGGCGCGGTAATCGTACCGGTGCTCGAAGAAATGCTTCGAGATCATCACCGACAGCCAGGCGCGCGCGCGCGCCGACAGCAGCAGCAACCCGCCGCACCCGAGCGCGAAGATCAGGAACGTGCCCTGCGCCAGTTCGCCATAATCGCCGCCGATCAGCCGCGCGACCGCGCCGACGAGCCCGATCAGCACCAGATAGGTGGCGGCGCCGATCAGGATCAGCGTCCGCATCGCGGCGGTGCGCGACAGACGGATCCGCTCGCGCCCGACATCCATCGCGGCAACGACGAAGGTCGGGAGGATCAGCAGCGCGACGCCGGGGAGCAGATGGATCAGGGTCGAGGCCGGCTTGTCGGTCAGCGCGCCGATCAGCTGTACATTGAGCTCATAGGCCCAGAGCATCGCAAAGCCGCCCGCGACCGCCATCACCGGCATCCGCAAACCCGCGCTCGCGCGCCGGACGGCTCCATCGACGAGCAGCAGCCCGCCGGTCGCGACGATCATCGCCGAAATGGTGAGCGCCGATCCCAGCCATTCGGCCGCGCCGGCGCCGCGCTCCCAGTGCGCCGCGCCGCCGATCAGAAGCATCGCCGCGCTGATCGTGACTAGCAGCCGCAGGATCAGCCGCAGCGGACGCGACATCGGCGCCGCCGGCGACCAGAAGGTCGCGCGCAGCCAGCCCAGCATCGCCAGATCGCGCAGCGCCTGCACCGCCAGCGCCTGCGACGATCCGGGTGCCCAGACATAGAGCGCCGCGCACCAGATCGCCGTGCCGGCGGCGGCCGCCGCCAGCCATCGCGGCGCCGGCATCAGCGCAACCATCCGCGCCCGCGGCCGCGCGAGCAGCCACAGGCCGACCCCCGCAAACGCGACGAGCGCGAGCGCCGAGAGAATTTCGGACAGGCCGGCGAGCGCCACGGTCAGCGCGCTCCCTCCGGCCACAGCACCACCCGCACCGTCTGGAGCAGGATCAGCAGGTCCAGGAAGGGCGAATAATTCTTGGCATAGTAGAGATCATATTCGAGCTTCGCGCGCGCATCCTCGACCGACGCGCCATAGGGATAGTTGATCTGCGCCCAGCCGGTCAGCCCGGGCTTCACCATATGCCGCTCGGCATAATAGGGCAGCTGCTGCTCCAGTTCCTCGACGAAGCTCGGCCGTTCGGGACGCGGGCCGACGAAGCTCATATGGCCTTTCAGCACGCACCAGAGCTGCGGCAGTTCGTCGACGCGCAGCTTGCGGATGATGTTGCCGACCCGGGTGATGCGGGGGTCGTTCTCGCTCGCCCAGATCGCCTTGCCCGCCGCCTCCGCATCGGTCCGCATCGAACGGATCTTCACGATCTCGTACGGCTCGCCGTAAAGGCCGACGCGCGATTGGCGGTAAAAGACGGGGCCCTTGCTGTCGAGCTTCACCGCGATCGCGGCGATGATCACCAGCGGCAACCCGATGACGAGCACCGCGACGCTGGCGAGGATATCGAACACGCGCTTCGCGACGCGCGATATCCGCTGCCCGGCGGAAAAGCCGTCGGAAAAGATCAGCGCGCTGGGGTTCGTCGTCGCCAAGTCGACGCGCCCGGTCTCGCGCTCGATGAAGCTCGCGATATCGTTGACATGGACCCCGGTCGTCTTGACGCGCAGCAGGTCGTTCAGCGGCAGCGAGTTGCGCCGCTCCTCCATCGCCAGCACCACCTCGCCCGCGCCCAGCGCGACAACATGGTCGGACAGGTTTGGGATCTGCTCGCGCGGGACCGCATCTTTCATGGTCTTTTCGCTGCCCGACATCGCGACGAAGCCGGCGACCGCGATCCCGCTTCCGGGCGTATCGGCCAGCGCCTGCAGCCGCGCCGCGCGCGATCCGGCGCCCAGCACCAGAATGCGCCGCTTGAACGCTTCGGCGCCCGCGGTCTGGGTCAGGATCAGGCGGATGACGAACAGCGCCGCGATCGCAAGCACCATCGCATAGAGGCTGTTGACGCGCCACAGCGTCGCGGTCGGCAACAGGAAGCCGATGATCGACAGGAAGATGACGCCCAGCGAGATCGCAGCGAGCAGGCGCGCGGTCGCGAACTTCATCGACCGCAGCGCCTCGTTCCCGTACATTCCCGTCGCCATCATCGCGAGCGAATTGGATACGGCAAAGGTCGTCAGCGGCAGCCAGCGCGCGCCGAGGGTACCGGCGTCGAATCCGGCAAAGCTGGCGTAGATGTGCCACGCCGCCTCCGCCGAACCGAGCAGCGCGAGAAACTCGATCAGCGCCAGCCAAACCACTGCGTGGGGGACATAATGTTTGAACAGTCGGAACATCTGAACGTCTGGCCCTTTCGGGGGTTGATCCTAGCGGGGAGGCGTCAACTGTCGGTTAATTTTACACTCACTTATTGCCCCTATTGGGGGGATGACCGGCATCCAGCAAGGCGATAGACCAGACCCATGAGCGCGACGATCCAACCCGTCATCCTGTGCGGAGGCGCCGGAACCCGGCTGTGGCCGGAATCGCGGGGCACGCGCGCGAAACAGTTCCTGCCGCTGCACGGCGGCGAAAGCCTGTTTCGGCAGACCGTGCGGCGAACGCCTGCAGGCGCGCAGTTCACCCCGCCGCTCGTCGTCTGCGGCGACGCGCATGTGGCGGCGGTTCTCGACCAGATGGAAGGACGCGACGTCAGCCTGCTGGTCGAGCCGATGCCGCGCAACACCGCCGCCGCGATCGCGCTCGCCGTCGCGCGCGCCGACGCCGGCATGCTGCTGCTCGTGATGCCCAGCGATCATGTCATCGCCGACGTTCCGGCCTTTCACGCCGCGATCGCCAGGGGAGCGATCCTCGCGCAGCAGGACTGGCTCGTCACCTTCGGCATCGCCCCCGACCGCCCCGACACCGGCTTCGGCTATATCGCGAGCGGCGACCCCCTCGAGGGCGGCTTCGCGGTCGACCGTTTCGTCGAGAAGCCCCCTCTCGATGCGGCGGAGCGCATGCTCGCCGCCGGCGGCTACAGCTGGAACGCGGGGATATTTCTCTTCCGCGCCGGCCGGATGCGCGACGCGATGCTCGAACATTGCCGCGACATCTTCGAGGCGGCCGAGCGCGCCGTCGCAGCGGGCATGCACGATGGCGAGGCCTTTTATGCCGACGCCCCCGCGTTCGAGCACGCGCCGTCGGACTCGATCGACTATGCCGTCATGGAAAAAGATGATCGCGTCGCGGTCGTCCCCGTGGCGATGGGCTGGTCCGACCTTGGCAGCTGGCACACTGTCCATGCGCTCGCCGAGGGCAAGGACGGCGACGACAACGCCCTTTCCGGCGACGTCTTCGTCCACGACAGCCGCGGCAACCTGATCCGCGCCGGCGGCAAGCGCGTCTCGATCATCGGGATGGAGGATGTCGCAGTGATCGTCGACGGGGACGATATCCTCGTGATGCCGCTCACCCGCTGTCAGGATGTCCGCGCGGCGGCAAAGGCCCGCGAATAGCCGCCTTTCCCGCTTGACCCTGTAGTCGCTACAGGGTGTAGCCGCTCCCGCATCGATCCTCGAAACGGGAGATTTCCGATGCTTTCCACCCTTCCCCTCGCGCTTTTCGCGCTCGTCGTCTTCGCCACCCTGCTGCGCGGCCGCTCGGTCCGGACCCGGTCGGGAACGAGCGCGTGGGCCTTTGCCGATGCGCGCGGCATCCAGCGCCTGTCGGGTGTCGCCTTCGCCCTGTCGTCCGCGGCCCTCGGCGTCGCAGCCGCCCTGCTGGCACTGGGCCATATCGCGCCCGCGTTTCCCTTGGGCGGCACCCTCGTCGTCGCCATCGGCGCGGCGATCGTGATCGTTGCGCAGGTCCAGATGGGCAACGCCTGGCGCGTCGGCGTGCGCGACGGCGATGCGTCGCTGTTCGTCACCGCCGGATTGTTCCGCTTCAGCCGCAACCCGATCTTCGTCGGCATGATCCTGATGGCGCTCGGCATCGCACTCGCCGCCGACACTCTCTGGTGCTGGGCCGCTGCCGCGGCTTTCGCCATCGCGTACCACATCCAGGCGCGGATCGAGGAAGCGCATCTGTCGCGCGAATTCGGTCCGGCCTATGACGATTTCCGGCGGCGCGTACCCCGCTGGCTGCTCGTCTGAAAATCAGAGCCGCGCGATCTCGACCCGGTCGCGCCCGCCCTGCTTCGCCTGATACAGCGCCCGGTCGCACGCGGCGAGCAGGTCGAGCGGGGCGACGTCGGCCAGTTCGGACGCGATGACGCAGCCACAGCTGACCGTCAGATGCGGCGCGACCGGCGACAGCGGGTGCGGAATGCGCAGCGCGCCCAGCTCCTCTGCGATCCGCTGCAGGATCGGCTCGGGCTCGTCGACGCCGGGGAGCAACAGCAGGAATTCCTCGCCACCATAACGCGCCGCAAGATCATAGGGGCGCCGCGTCACCGACTGCAGGATGCCGGCCAGCGCCTTCAGTGCCGCATCGCCGCGCACATGCCCTTCACCGTCGTTATAGAGCTTGAAATGATCGACATCGATCATCGCGAGCGACAGCGGTTCGCCGGTGCGCGTTGCGTGCAGGCACGCCTTCACCAGCTCGTCGTCGAGCCGGCGGCGGTTGGCGAGCCCGGTCAGCGGATCCTCCAATGCCCTTTGCTCGAGGCTCTGCTCGGCAAGGCGCGATTCGGTTACATCGACGACAAAACCCACCGCCCGCGCCGGCTTTCCCTCGCCGTCCTCGACCAGCCGCGCCGACGACCGGACCCAGCGCATGGAACCGTCCGGCCGGAAGATGCGAAAGAGCATTCCATAGTCGCGCTCCTCGGCGGCCAGACGCGCCACGGTCAGGTCGACTTCGGTCACTTCGGCGGCGTCGTCGGGATGAACGAATTCGCGAAACTCGGCGATCCGTCGCACCCGCTCGGCGGGATCGCGGCCCATGATCCGGTACCATTGGTCGTCGCAATCGAGCACATCGTTCGCAATGTCATAGTCCCAGATGCCCAGCCCGCCGACGCGCGCCGCCATCGACAGCCGGTCATTCGCCTCTCTCAGCGCGACATCGCCCTCGCTGACGTCGCGTGCCAGCCCGAAGAACAGCTTGCGGCCGTCGATCGCCTGACATGTCAGGCTGATCTCTACCGGAAAGCTCGACCCGTCCTTGCGAACGGCAATTTCGCGAAAGCGCGTCGCCATCCCCACCGGCGTGTCGGCCCAGCGCTTCGCATTCGCGGCCCGATCGGCGCCGCGCGAGATGTCGCTTATCGACAGCCCCAGCAATTCCTCGCGCGAATAGCCGAGATCGGCGCACGACTGCGCGTTCACGTCCAGAAACCGGCCGCTTTCGTCATGGACGAAAAAGCCGTCGGGCACAGTTTCCAACAGGGTGCGAAAGGCGTCGGTGTTGATGGTCGTCACGCGGGCTCACTCGGTTGAATATCCCCGCCTATTTGCAGAATTTTGCGCGCGCGGCGAGTCCTATGCCGCGACATCCGCCGCCATGATCTCCAGCCGCATCATGGGCCAGTCCGGAAAGCGCCAGAAGGTCGGGCTGTCGCGGCCGACGATGCGGGGATTTTCCGCCGACGGCGCGATCGCGCGATCGAAGGGTTCGCATTCGCCCAGCGTCTCGCAGTCGAAGAAGACGCGCACCACGACATCCTCATAGGCTTCGCCGTCGCTGCCCATCACGATACCCAGCTCGCCCGTCGACAGGCGGACGAGCGTACCGACCGGATAGATGCCCAGGCTATCGGCGAAGCGATCGAGCAGCGCCGCGTCGAAATGCCCTTCCCAGCTTTTCATCTCGGTCAGCGCCTCGCACGGCGTCCACGGGCTCTTGTACGGCCGGTCGGAGGTCACCGCGTCATAGACGTCGCAGATCGCGCCCATCCGCGCGAACAGCGACAGCGCTTCGCCGCGCAGACCGTCGGGATAGCCGCCGCCGTCGATCTTCTCGTGATGGCGCAGACAGACCTCCAAAGCCGCCTCGGGTACGCCCGACGAATTTTCGAGGAGGGCATGACCGGCAAGCGGATGCGCGCGCACCGAATGCCATTCGACGTCCGACAGGCCGCCCTTCTTGTTCAGCACGTCGTCGGCGATCGCGACCTTGCCAAGATCGTGGAGCAGCCCGGCCACGCCCAGGTCCTGGACCACCGGCTCCTCCAGCCCCAGATGGCGGCCGAAATTCATCATCAGCGCGCAGACCGCGACCGAGTGGAGATAGGTATATTCGTCCTTGTTCTTCAGGCGGACGAGATTGATCAGCGCGCGGGCGTCGCGTTCGATCGAATTGCCGATCGCCCGCGCCAGCGGCACCATCCGCCGTGCCTCGACCGCCCGGCCGAGGCGCGCGGTCTCGAACATGGTGGCGACCGCGTCGCGCGACCGGTCGATCGCCGGCCGCGCGCGGCTGCGCTCGCCCTTGTAGCCCGGCCGGACGCGCGGCTCGTCGCGCGGCGGCCCCGACGGCTTCCCGAAACTGACCGGCTCGCGGCGGCGTACCGGGGGCGCGTCCGTTCGAGGCGAAGGCTCGCCCGCGCCCGGCTCCGCTGCGGCGGATTTCGCGGGATCCTCGCCGGGGGTCGGGCGGCTGCGGCTCCGGTCGATGACCAGCCCCTCGATCGCCGAACTGCGGATGCGCAGCAACTGCTCGGCCGTCTCGACCCGGAAATGCTTCGTCCAGAACGGGTGATCGAACCACGACCCTTCAAAGGCGTGGATGAACATGCCGATCTCGACATCCTCCGGTTTGATCCGAACCAGCATTCCTCAAAACGGTCCCAAAAATCCGACAGCGCCCACCGCCATCGTCAAACTACGGCATTTGAACGCGATTCTTAAATGGGCGCGATGCCAGTTTGCGACCGGTTGCGGACAATTGACGGCCTCGCTAGCCTTCTCAAATGGAAATACCCTCCCAACCATTGCCTTGGCTGGTCGCCGCGGTCGTCACGGCGATTATCGCCATCTTCTTTTGGCTGTCTGGATCGGCCGTCGTCGTCGATGAAACAGGCGGCGTTGAGAGCGCAGTGGTGACGGACGGTCATGGGCGGGAACAGGCGCTCCATAAGCTTTGGAACGGCAGATTTTACGCCATGCCCAACGTCGAGGGATCGATTGAAGTCGGATGCTCAAATGGGGTTCGCAAGCGATCGGGTTACGTCACACGCCACTGGCATACGAAGATAAGGGTGGACGGAGATACACCCTGCGCACGACTGGTTGATGTCGGCTAACCACCCCGTTTCAGCCGCGCAGTTCCGGTCTTGCAATGATGACAGGAGACGACCGGTTGCGGCCGTCACGAAATATTGCAATCACTCGAACATGCGTTGGCCATACCCACGAACGCCGGAACTGGGCAAAGGACTGCCCACCACTTACAAGGAAGGTGAGAGGGAGTTTGATAGGCGGGTAAAATTGCAGTTCCCGATTGGTAGCAGCGAAGATGATCTAATCTCTCAGGTTGCCTCTGAGGGATTTCGGCTACATCGGGGTAGCGGGCCTGTTCGTTCGGCGACACTCACGCGAGGGCTAATCATCAAGACGCTCTGGTCAGTTCGCTGGCGCTCCAAAGATGGTCAAATTGAAGATGTCTGGGGCGTTTTTGGGGCCATTGCGCCATGATAGCGTAGGTCGGCTCTCCACCCCAAAGACGCCTTCAGCGATACCCTCTAATCCCCCGCAAAATCGAACGCGCTCACACCGCGCTCGCCCTCGCGGAACCGCAGCGGACGGCCCAGCGGCGGCGTGGAGCGCTGGATGCAGCCGCTGCGCGTGCAGCGGCGGCAGCCAAGGCCGATCGGGGTTGAGGGCGAGCGCATCAGGTCGAGACCGCGTGCCGCGACCAGCGGCGCCGCAACCTTGGCATCGACGCCGACACAGACGGCAAAGCGTGCGGGCGTGCCGCTGCCCGTCGCACCCGGAGCCGCGACGCTGCGCGACTGGGTGAACCAGCGCGAGCCGTCTTCCAGTTCGACCAGATCGGCGACCACTTCGCCGGGGCGTGCGAAGGCCTCGTGGATACCCCACAGGGGGCAGCGCGCGTCGCCGTCGACCAGCGGCGACTGGCTCGCCCCGGCGTAGCGCTTGCTCCCCTGCCCCGCGCGGTCCACGCGCAGCATGAAGAAGGGCAGCCCGCGCGCGCCGACGCGCTGCAACGTCGTCAGCCGGTGCGCGACCTGCTCATAGCCCGCGCCGAAGCGCCGCTGGAGCAACAGCAGGTCGTATCCCGTCGCATCGCAGGCGCGCAGGAAGCGGCCGTACGGCATCATCAGCGCCGCCGCGAAATAATGGATCAGATGCCGCTCGAACATCCGCGCCGCCGCCGCCTCGGCGAATTCGGCGCCGGCGACGAGCGCGTCGATCTCGGCCTTCGCCTCGATCTGGGCCAGCGTCGCCGCGGCCTGAAAGGTACGCGAGGCCGGGCGCAGCAGCTCGTTCAGCATCAACTGCCGCGCATGCCAGTCGAGCCAGCGCAGCCGATCGGGCATCACATCCGAGGGCAGGATACGGATGCCGAGCTGGTGCCGCGTGCGGAGCCTCTCTGATATCGTCCCATAGAGGTCGCCTCCCGCAAGCCGCAGCTCGTCGGCGAGTTCCTCGGCGCGGGCATCGAGATCGGGAAAATGGTTGCGCCATTTTTCGATCGCGCGGCGCACCGCGGCAACTTCGGGCGCATCGCCTTCGCCTTCCGCGCGGCCCTCGGGTGCCGCATCGAACAGCCGGGCGAAGGCGGCGGCCGTCGCGGGCGCCGTCTGCAGCCACTCCTCGACCTCGTGCGCACCGATCCCCAGATCGGCGAAGCGCGGATCGGCGAGCCGCCGCCGCAGGCCCGCGAGCCCGCCCGGCAGCTCCTCCGCGCCCAGCTTCGCCGCGTCGAAGCCGAAACGCTCGGCCAGCCGCACGATCACCGTTGCGGACAATGGCCGCTGGCCATGCTCGATCAGGTTGAGATAGCTCGGCGAGATATCGAGCGCCTCGGCCATCGCCGCCTGCGTCATCGCCGCCTCGCGCCGCACCTTGCGCACCGCCGGCCCCGCAAACACCCGCCGCTCCGCCATGGATTGTAACTTTCTTTACTGATTTACACGCTGATTTACACCTTATCGGCATATTTCACAAATATTATTGACAAAGCTTTTCACTTTGTGCGGCACCTTCGCCAACATCCACCCATCACCTCCTCACAAGGATACGACGATGGGTTATCAGGAAGACATGGCACAGGCAGGTCGCCTCATCCGCGACTATGACGGCACGTGGGACGGCATCAGCGGCGAAAGCATCGCCCGCATGCGCGCCCAGAACAAGTTCCGTACCGGCCTCGACGTCGCCCGCTACACCGCACGGATCATGCGCGCCGACATGGCCGCCTATGACGCCGACCCCGCGAATTACACCCAGTCGCTCGGCTGCTGGCACGGCTTCATCGCGCAGCAGAAGATGATCTCGATCAAGAAGCATTTCGGCACGGTGAAGGGCCGCTACATCTACCTCTCGGGCTGGATGATCGCCGCGCTGCGCAGCGAATTCGGCCCTCTGCCCGACCAGTCGATGCACGAAAAGACCAGCGTTCCCGCGCTGATCGAGGAAATCTACACCTTCCTGCGTCAGGCCGACGCCCGCGAACTCGGCATGCTGTTCCGCGACCTCGACGCCGCACGCGCCGAGGGCGACGAGCTCAAGGCCAAGCAGATCCAGTCGGCGATCGACAATCATGAAACGCATGTCGTGCCGATCATCGCCGACATCGACGCGGGCTTCGGCAATGCCGAGGCGACCTATCTGCTCGCCAAGAAGATGATCGAGGCCGGCGCCTGCGCGCTCCAGATCGAGAACCAGGTCTCGGATGAAAAGCAGTGCGGCCATCAGGACGGCAAGGTCACCGTGCCGCACGAGGATTTCATCGCGAAGATCCGCGCCTGCCGCTACGCCTTCATGGAACTCGGCGTCGAGGACGGCATCATCGTGACGCGCACCGACAGCCTCGGCGCGGGCCTGACCAAGCAGATCGCCTTCTCGAAACAGCCCGGCGACCTTGGCGACCAGTATAACAGCTTCCTCGACTGCGAAGAGGTCGAAGGCGCGGGCAACCCCGGCGACGTCCTGATCAACCGCGACGGCAAGCTGATGCGCCCGAAGCGCCTGCCCTCGAACCTTTATCAGTTCCGTTCAGGAACCGGCGAAGACCGCTGCGTGATGGACTGCATCGCCAGCCTTCAGAACGGCGCCGACCTCCTCTGGATCGAGACCGAAAAGCCGCATATCGAACAGATCGCCGGCATGGTCGACCGCATCCGCGAAGTCGTCCCCAACGCGAAGCTCGCGTACAATAATTCGCCCAGCTTCAACTGGACGTTGAACTTCCGCCAACAGGTGTTCGACGCGTGGAGCGCCGAGGGCAAGGACGTCGGCGCCTATGACCGCGCCAAGCTGATGAGCGCCGACTATGACGCAACGCCGCTGGGTGAAGAGGCCGACAACCGTATCCGCACCTTCCAGCGCGACGCGGCGAAGCGGGCGGGTATCTTCCACCACCTGATCACGCTGCCGACCTATCACACCGCGGCGCTGTCGACCGACAATCTCGCCAAGGAATATTTCGGCGACGAAGCGATGCTCGGCTACGTCAAGGGCGTCCAGCGTGCCGAGATCCGTCAGGGCATCGCCTGCGTGAAGCACCAGAACATGTCGGGCAGCGACATCGGTGACGACCACAAGGAATATTTCGCCGGCGAAGCGGCCCTGAAGGCCGCGGGCAAGGACAATACGATGAACCAGTTCGCCGCCTGATACGAGTTCGGCGCGAGGGGCCCGTTGCACCCCCTCGCGTCACCCTTCTTGGCGCGGGGCCCTTGCGACCTAAGCCCCGCGCCTCCCGAGCTTTCCTGGGGAGGAAAGCCTGTCCGTCGGAAGCCGAAAGGCCTCCGGCGGACATTTTTACTGGGCGCGGGGCAAGGAAAGCTGTGTTTATGACAACGTTTTCCACTTGCCCGCCAAGGGCGGAATGTGCATCTTGCTGCAACGCACAAAATCCTCCCCAAGGTAATTTCAATGGACGAAACACGGTTGAAGGTGATGGAAGCCATCGCGCGCCGTCGGCGGGTCACCGCCCAGTATAACGGCACGCGCATGACGCTGGCCCCGCACCAGATGTTCGAACGCCACGGTTCGCTGTTCATCAGCGCGCTCAATCTCGACAAGGCCTGGCGCTCCGACGACGAACGCCGGCTCGGTCATTTCAAGCTCGACGGGCTTGGCGCCGCGCAGGTCGAGGACGAAGAGTTCGAGCCCCTGCCCTCGTTCGAGGCCGCGGCTCCGCGCGACGACGATGTCCTGCTGATGGCGGTGTAAGAGGCGGGCGTTTCCGCCCGCCCCTCGCATCACATTGCCGCAGGCTCCTCGCTCTTCGTCTTGACGAGCGACCAGATCACGCCGCCCGCAATCAGCGCGACCGTCACGCCGAGGCTGACCAGCGGCGGGAACTTGTCGCCGCCAAGGACGAAGTCGGCGACGAAGATCTTCGAGCCGATGAACACCAGTACCAGCGCCAGCGCATATTTCAGATAGTGGAAGCGGTGCACCATCGCCGCGAGCGCGAAATAGAGCGCGCGCAGGCCGAGGATCGCCATGATGTTCGACGTATAGACGATGAAGGTATCGGTCGTGATCGCGAAGATCGCGGGTACGCTGTCGACCGCGAACACCAGGTCGGCGAGGTTGATCACGACAAGCGCGAGGAACAACGGCGTCGCCGCAAGCGCGAGCTTGCCTGTCTTCGTATCGGGCACGCGCACGAAGAATTTCTCGCCGTGCAGCTCGTGCGTGATCGGAATGTGACGCGACAGCCATTTGACGACCGGGTTGCCCGCAACGTCCATCGGCTTATCGCCTGCGAACAGCATCTTGATGCCCGTGAACACGAGGAACGCCGCGAAGACATACAGCAGCCAGCCATATTCGGTGACCAGCGCCGCGCCGCCCGCGATCATGATCCCGCGCAGCACGATCACCGCGACGATCCCCCAGAGGAGCGCGCGATACTGATAGCGCGGCGGGATCGCGAAGGTCGCGAAGATCAACGAAATGACGAAGATATTGTCGATCGACAGCGCCTTCTCGATGAAGAAGCCGGTGTAATATTGCAGGCCGGCCTCGCCGCCCTTTTCGATCCAGATCCACGCACCGAACGCTAGCGCGATCGTGATGTAGAGCACCGAGAGCTTCAGGCTCTCGCCGATTCCCATCTCCTTATTCTCTTTGTTGAGGATCCCGAGATCGAAGGCGGTCAATGCGACGACGAGGCTGATAAAGGCAAGCCAGAACCAGGCCGGGGTGCCCAGCCAGTCGGCAAACAGAAATTCCATGATGATGATCCCTGGCATGCGCCAAAGGCGCCGCCCTGTTCGGGCAGCGTCTCTGGCTTTGTCTTATGGTGGGTTAGATCGCGAGCGCGGGCTGGCGCGACAGGCTCGCAAGCCGTTTGCGCACCGCGAGCTTCAGCGTCTTCAGCCGCAGCAGCCGGAACGGATCGGCGCCGCGGCGTCGGTTCTCGCGGCGCAGCGCATCGTCGATCTGACGGTGCAGTTCGGTCAGCCGGTAAAAACGCGATTTGAAAGTCATAGGGGCCTCCTGATTGATGAAATCAAGCAGGTGACGCCGACGCCGGACCCGGGATTGAGGGGGGAGGTAGGCCAAGCATCGGTGTCACCCGATGCGGTCCGACATCACGTGGCGGAATTTCTTCCGCCGACGCCAGAGGGGCCCGGCCCGCATGACCTCTATGTAGGGTAGCGCGGGGCGCGTTGCAAGGCTTTGCCCCTCCCCCTCCGGTCGTGCTAGCCCGTCAGGGCATCGGATCGCCGAGCGTTGGGAGGGGAAACCATGACCGTACGGATCGACCATGATGGCCCGGTGACGACCGTCACCATCGACCGGCCCGCCAAGCGCAACGCCGTCGATCCGCTGACCGCGCTGGCGCTCCGCGAGGCGTTCACGGCCTTTGCGAAGGACGATAACGCGCGTGTCGCGATCCTGACCGGCAGTTCCGGCCAATTCTGCGCAGGTTTCGATCTCGGCGCGGTCGGCACCTCTCGCTACGACCCCGATGGTCCCGGTCCGATGGGGTCGACACGAATGCTGCTCGGGAAACCGGTGATCGCTGCGGTCGAGGGCCATGCCGTCGCCGGCGGACTCGAACTCGCGCTCTGGTGCGACATGCGCGTTGCGGCAGAAAGCGCCATATTCGGCGTCTATTGCCGCCGCTGGGGCGTGCCGCTGATCGATGGCGGCACCGTTCGCCTGCCACGCATCGTCGGACAGGGCCGCGCGATGGATATGATCCTGACCGGCCGCCCCGTCGCGGCCGACGAAGCGCTTCGCATCGGCCTCGCCGACCGATTGGTCGCCGATGGCACGGCCCTTACCGCCGCCATCGAACTCGCCAAGCAGATCTCCGCCTTCCCGCAGCCGTGCATGAACAGCGACCGCCTCAGCGCCTACCGCCAATGGGATTTTGATATCGAGGGGGCGCTTTCATACGAAGCCCATGCGGGTGTCGCCCCGCTACGCGAAGGCGCCGCGGCGGGAGCCAGACGCTTTATCGAAGGTGTGAGATGGGGTGGAGCATCGATCAGCTAGTCCCTCGCAAGCACAAAGAAATTTAGAGAAAGGACGCCAGTTGATAGCACGGATAAACCTCTGGAAAATGACCGCTGCCTTAATGTTTACTGTGCCTTGGTCCGGCATGGCGGCAGCACAGCAATCTTATAGAGTCCTAGACAGCATGAGCCTTATGTCTTGGCCGTTAGTCGATAAATATCACGATGAGGAGGCCCCCGATATCGACGAATATGATTTGCTCGTCGACGGCAACCTTCGCCGCAATGGAGATCGAATCTCTGCTGCAGATTTTCTGACAGTCATCCAAAACAAGCCCGACGGGCGTATCCGGATATCGGCCGACGGCCTCGTACGATTTTCCGATTTTCTAGAGCTTTACAAGGCGGCCAACGTGTCGCTCGGTCGCAAACTTGGTCTTGGTGGCAATCTACGCTTCGCTCGTTTTGACATAACTGATAATCCGCTGATCGCTGGCGACGACATATACGATATAGCCGCACTCGGGAGCCCCGACATGTTTGTCTACGTCGATTCCCGAAACGAAAAGGATCGCCTCCAATGCGATGTTCATTTCGGTGAGAATCGTGTTGATTCCGTCCAGCTCTTAATTTTTGCACGATCCTATCGCGAGATGAAGGACGGAGAAGGACAGCCGATCAAATCGTTGAACATCTTTGTGACACCTCGAACGCATTATGAGTGTTTTGGCGGAGTTGTCTTCACGTTGAATGTGGCTGGTTACCTAGATTTCAACATTAGAATGGTGGAAAAACAGGAGTAGCGAGCGGTCGCGGCGCAGCTTCGAAATCAACGGGGAAAAACGATGAAGACCTGGATCGCCGCGCTGCTCGCCCTGCCTCCAATGCTGACCGGCGGCGCATTCGCGCAGCCGCCCGAACTCCCCGCCGTCATCTACACCGATCCGCCCGTCGACAAGGCCAATCCCGCCGCGATGGAGGTCGTCCACATCCCCAGCGGCGGGGTCGAGATCAACGGCGTCGTCTATGTCGCCGCGGGCGCCGGGCCGCATCCGACCGTTATCCTCTGCCACGGCTTGCCGGGGAACGAGAAGAATCTCGACCTCGCGCAGGCGATGCGCCGCGCGGGCTGGACGGTGATCACCTTCAACTATCGCGGCTCGTGGGGCAGCCCCGGCGATTACCGCTTCGCGGGCAATCTGGAGGACGCGAACGCCGTGCTCGCCTTCGCGCGCGATCCCGCCAACGCCGCGAAACTCCGGATCGACCCGAAACGCCTCGTCATCATCGGCCACAGCATGGGCGGCTGGGTCGCCGCCCTCACCGCCGCGCACGACAGGGACCTGCTCGGCGCGACGATGATTTCGGCGGGCAATATGGGCCTGATCGGCTCCCTCCCGCGCGATCAGGCCGCGGCGCTGCTTGCTCGTAACGGCATGGAAGCGCTGGCGGGAGCGACGCCCGAAGCGATGGCCGACGAGATTATCGCCAACAAGGACCGCTTCGAC
Organism: Sphingopyxis sp. BSN-002; assembly: GCF_022024275.1. Lineage (NCBI taxonomy): Bacteria > Pseudomonadati > Pseudomonadota > Alphaproteobacteria > Sphingomonadales > Sphingopyxidaceae > Sphingopyxis > Sphingopyxis sp. BSN-002. The sequence goes on along the minus strand of NZ_CP091804.1, from coordinate 38,942 downwards.
TTCGCGAAAGCAGCACCGGACCTGATGCAGACGAATCTGTTCGTGCTGACCTCCGACGACGGTCTTGCCGGGATGAGCGACGGGCTGACCAAGGCGATCGCTGCCGGCGGCGGAACGAAACTGAAAACGCTGCACGTTGCGACCGACCATAGCTGGTCCGATGCACGCATACGGTTGCAGGCGGAGGTTCTGGGATGGCTCAAAACCCTGGAAGCCGGGAAATAGTCACCACCCCTCCGCTGCAATCCGCGCGCGTTCAGGTCGCGATCAATCGATGCGATTGAAGTGCGTCGTTTCCAGTTTTTGACGATTGTCGCCGGACCAGACGATCGTTTCGGTCATGGTTTTCCGGTCCTTGGCCACGGTATAGACCCGCGTCGACACCCGGGCGCCCGCCTTTCCCAAGGTCATGACCAGCGTGTTCGGAGCCGGCTGGCGCAGCGCAACGCTGTCGATGAAGTCCATATTTCCGGTGATCGGCACCGCGACGCCATCGAGAGCGGCGGTCGATTCCGAATGCTTGCTGGAACCGTCGGGTGCGACGATTTCGACGCGCGTCGTCCATTTTCCGTCAGGCGATGCGCGGAAGGTCATCGTCACCCGTCGGGGGCGCTCTTCCTCCGGCATCTGCGACGCATCCAGCGACCAGCTTCCGGCCAGCGGCGGTTGCTGCGATGCCGTGCTGTAAACGGTATCCCGCTTTGCGGCGGGATCGGCGGACGGCGCGACCGCGATCATCAATCCGGCTGCAGCCATGGGTAGTGCGATAAGCATGACGATCATTCCTTTCGACCCGCGAACCCCGATGGTCGCGGTGTGTGCCAAGTCCTCCACGGAGGAGCGCTGCGCCGAAAGATCGATATTTTTGTCACAATTTTTCTGGGCATCCACAAGACGCGCCAGTTCGCGGCTGCTGCCGACACCCGTTTTGCGGCGGGCTGTACGCAAACGCTCGTTGATCGAGGTTTCCGAACGATCGAGACGCGCGGCGATCGTCTTCACGGTATGCCCTGCAGCCAGCAGGCGCAGAATTTCCAGCTCCCGGTCGGTAAGGCACGCGGACAAGCTGGATACAGGGTCTTTGGCAGGCATATCCTCGCTCACCACAGCCTCACGGACAGGTCTATCCCAATTTATTTGGGAAACGATAGCATGGCCCGATCGGCCCCGGTCCGTTTCGACGAGCCGTTCCGCGTCCGCAAATGACGGCTTTCTGCCTTTCCCCCTACCCCTTCGGCATCAACTTCATCGCCATCGCCGTCAGCGCCTCGGTCGCGGTCGAAATGACGACGGGGGCATCGGGCGCCCAGAAGGGCGAGTGAAGGCTCGGCAGGGTCCGGCCTTCCTTCTTCGCCGCATCGAACTCGGCCTGCGGCACACCGCCGACCCAGATGATCAGGCTCTTGATGTCCTTGTTCTCTTCGCGCGAGAAGCGGCTGAAATCCTCGCCACCCATCACCGGCGGCAACTGCATGACGCGCTTCTCGCCGAAGCGGGTCTTGAGGAAGCCCGCCATTTCGTTCGTGAAGTCGACCGTGTTGAACATCGCCGGGGTGAACTCGTCCTTTTCGACGGTCACGACGGGCATCCTGTCCTCGGGAATGCCCGCCGCGATCGCCTCGCCCTTCGCGATCCGTGCGATCCCGTCGAGCAGCTTTGCCCGCACCTCGTCGGTGTAGCTCCGCACGGTCAGCTGCAGCCGCGCCTCGTCCGGGATGATATTATGCTTGGCGCCGGCGTGAAAGCTGCCGACCGTCACCACCGCGCTGTCGAGCGGGCTGATCTCGCGCGAAACGAGCGTCTGCAGCGAGGTCACGATCCGGCTGGCGAGCACGATCGGATCCTTCGTCGCCTGCGGATAGGCGCCATGCCCGCCGAGTCCCTTTACGAGGATATCGACGCTGTCGACATTGGCGAGCGCATAGCCCGGCGTATAGCCGATCATCCCCGCCGGAAAGCCCGCGGCATCGTGGAAGGCGATCGCATATTGCGGCCGGGGGAAGCGCGTATAGAGCCCGTCGGCGAGCATCATCCGCGCACCCGCGCCGCGCTCCTCGGCGGGCTGGCCGATCATCACCAGTGTGCCCGACCATTTGTCCTTGTTCGCCGCCATCAGCCGCGCGACGCCCACCCAGGCGGTCATATGCGTATCGTGGCCGCACGCGTGCATCACGCCGGTTTCGACGCCTTCCTTGGTGGTAACGCGTACCTTCGACGCTCCGGGAAGCCCGGTCTGTTCGACCACCGGCAGCCCGTCCATGTCGGCGCGGACGAGGACCACCGGCCCCGCGCCATTCTTCAGCACCGCGACGACGCCCGTTCCGCCTACTTTTTCGGTTACCTCGAACCCCAGCTTGCGCGCCTCGGCCGCCAGAATGCCGGCCGAGCGCACTTCCATGAAGCTGAGTTCGGGATTGGCATGCAGATCCTTGTAGATGTTCATCAGCGACGGCATCTGCTTCTGGACTTCGCCGTCCAGATCCTGAGCCGATACAGGCATTGCGAGAGCAAGGGCGGCAACGCCCGTCCACAAGATCCGCATGTCGATTTCCCCCGTCTAGTTTGCCGGAACGAGCTCGATCACGTCGAGCAAGGATTCATAGGCCGGCGACGGCAGCACCAGCCGCCAGCGATTGTCGCCGATACGCTCGACCAGCCCCGCCATGTCGCGCATCCGGTCGCTGCCATAGCTGACCGCCATCGACTCGTCGCCGAGCACCAGCGTGCCAAGGAAGACCTGCCGCGTCAGATTGTCGGGAAAGACCAGCCCCACCGGGCGCTGCGACCCGGTCAGCTTGGTCATGCTCGTCAGCCCTTGCTCGGGCGCGACGCGGCAACGGAACCAGTCATAGGCGATATAGCCGATCGTCCCGCGCCCCTGCGTGCCGACCTTGACCGTGCGGCAGCGATAGTCGCCGGGGGGAAGATGCGGATTCGGTAGCGCGGCCCGGGGCTGGAGCAGGACGCCTTCGCGATCGATGCTCGCGCCATAGCCCTTGGCACGCGCATCGGCGAGCGCAGCGGTCCAGCTCGAATACCAGTTGCGGATACGGTCCTTGTCCTGTGCCGTCGCCGTTGCGCGCCACGTACCGGCATCGCTCGCCTCGACGGGCGGTTTGTCGGCGGCAGACGTCGGCATCGACGGCACCGTCTGGCAGGCGCCGAGGGCAAGCCCCAGCGCCAGCGTTGAAATCATTGGGATGCGACCCCGCATGCTCCGTCCCTCCTGGTCGGTCTTTGGTTAACCTTAGGAGGGGAAAGGAAAATGCTCAAGGCCGCACCCGAATGCGACCGGATCAGGCGGCGGTCCAGCCGCCGTCGACGCTGAGATTGGCCCCGGTGATGTTCGCCGCCTCGTCGCGCGTCAGGAAGCTCGCGATCGCCGCGACCTGCTCGACGGTGACGAATTGCTTGGTCGGCTGACCCGCGAGCAGGACGTCGTTGATCACCTGCTCGCGCGTCATCTTGCGCGCCTTCATCGTGTCGGGAATCTGGTTCTCGACCAGCGGCGTCCAGACATAGCCCGGGCTGATGCAGTTCACGGTGATCCCGGCCTCGGCAACCTCAAGCGCGACCGTCTTGGTCAGGCCGGCGAGCCCGTGCTTCGCGGTGACATAGGCCGACTTGAACGGCGAGGCGACGAGCGAATGCGCCGACGCGGTCGCGATGATCCGTCCCCATCCCTTCTTCCGCATCCCCGGTACGGCATGGCGGATCGTGTGGAACGAGGCCGTCAGGTTGAGCGCGATGATCATGTCCCATTTCTCGGGCGGGAAATCCTCGACCGGCGAAACGAACTGCATGCCCGCATTGTTCACGAGGATATCGACCCCGCCCAGATCCTTGTCGGCGCGCTGGAACATCGCCTCGATCTCGTCAGGCTTGGTGAGGTCGGCGCCGTCATAGACCGCCTTGCCGCCGTTCAGCACCTCGAGCGCGGCGCGCTCGGCCTCGATCGCCGCGGCCTCGCCGAAACCGTTGATGATGATGTTCGCGCCTTCTGCGGCAAGCGCCTTGGCGATGCCAAGCCCGATGCCCGAGGTCGATCCGGTGACGAGAGCCGTCTTGCCTGAGAGTCGCATATTCAATCCTTTCAGCGGGGGGAGATTATTGGCCGGCCTTCGGGCGGAGGTCGCCCGACCGGACCGCGAAACTGTCGGAGCGCCCTTCGACGATGCTTTCGGCGAGCAATTTTCCGTCTTTCATTGCCGCCTCGACGGCTGCCTTGCCCAGCGCCCAGTTCACTTCCATCGTCGAGCGCGAGAATTCGAAATCGCGCGCGCCCGTTTGCCAGGCCGGCGGCTCGTGGATCAGCTGGACGACGTTCAGCGCCCTGCAGTCGACCATATTGCGCACCGCCTTCACCTCGGGAAGATCGGCATACTCCGCCGGCAATTTCGCCAGCATGCGGTCGATCAGCCGGTGCTCCTTGCGGCGACGGACGAGGCCGTCGGAGATGCGCCGTGTGCGGCTGGAATAACGGATATCCTTCTCGCGCGACCACGCTTCCTCCAGATCGTGCGGCCGCTCGCCGCGCGCGGGGAACAGATCGACCTGAAAGACCAGCATATCCTCGTCCGCGCTCTCGACGACATGCTCGAGCGGCGTGTTCGAGACGAGCCCCCCGTCCCAGTACCAGACCCCGTCGATCTCGACCGGCGGCAGGCCAGGCGGCAGCGCGCCCGATGCGAGGATGTGCCGCGCGTCGATGCGATCGGTCGTCGTGTCGAAGTAGCGGAAATTGCCCGTCTCGACCGCGACCGCGCCAACCGACAGCCGGACCTTGCCGTCGTTGAGCCGGTCCCAGTCGACCAGCCGGTCGAGCGTCGCGATCAGCGGCGTCGTGTCATAGAAGCTGACCGCCGCGGGCGTCTGTCGCTCGGCGAACATCGGCGGAGGTATCCGCGGCACGAAAAAGCCCGGCACCCCGAACGTCGTGACCTGCGCTGCCGCGCCAAGGTGGGTCCATTCGCGGACGAGATCATTGTCGATCAGCGGCAGCGACGGCAGCGCAGACGACACGATGTCCCAGAATTCACGCATCTTCGCGACGGCCTCGTCGCGGGGATTCCCGGCGATGATCGCGGCGTTGACCGCGCCGATCGAAATTCCGGCCACCCAGTCGAGCTCGATGCCGAGATCGATCAGCGCCTCGTAAACCCCCGCCTGAAAGGCGCCGAGCGCACCGCCTCCCTGCAGGACCAGCACGACGATATCGGGAAGCGGCAAGGCTGCACGCGCGGCACGGCGAGGCATGGACTCGGATGATCCTTCTCTGCGGTCGGCACCCGCACGCCATTTGTGCACCGCAACAGGAAAGATTGCAAGCCAACCAAAGGTATGACGTGCGCGCGAACCCCCTTCCAATTGCCCCGCCCTGCTGTCACTATCGGGCAGAGACAGGCACTTAGCGCTGGAGGGACCCTGATGCGCCTCGACGATTATGATCCCGGAGACGATATCCAGGACCTCGGGCGCGGAGGCGGCGGTTTCGGGGGCGGCGGTGGCGGCGGAATGGGCGGCTTGCTCATCGGCCTCTTGCCGATGCTTCTGGGGCGCAAGATGGGCTGCGGAACCATCCTGATCCTTGGCGTTCTGGCGTTCCTGTTCTTCGGCGGGGGCCTGCAGAGCCTGACCGGCGGCAGCACTGCCGATCCGGCGGCCGACAGCCGCGGCTCGCAGCAGGCCGGCGCGGCGGCGTGCGATACGCAGGCAGAGCGTTTCGCCTGTCAGGTGTTCAGCTCCACCAACCGCTTCTGGGGCAGCCAGATCAACAACTATCCCGAACCCGGCCTGCGCTTCTTCACCGACCAGAACACGTCGGGATGCGGCGCGGCACAATCGGCGATGGGCCCCTTCTACTGCCCCGCCGATCACGGGATTTACCTCGACACGGCCTTCTTCAACGAATTGGCGGGTCGTTTCGGTGCGGCAGGCGATGCCGCGCAAGCCTATGTCGTTGCGCACGAGGTCGGGCACCACATCCAGACGATAACCGGCGTTTCGGATCAGGTGCGCCGCGCGCAGCAGCGGTCGTCGCAGGCGGAAGGCAATGCCTATCAGGTCCGTATGGAACTGCAGGCGGATTGCTACGCCGGGGTCTGGGCGAACCGGGCGCGGAACAAGGACGGTCAGCCCGTCATGGAGCCGGGCGACATGGAAGAAGCGATGCGCGCCGCGAACGCGATCGGCGACGACACGCTGATGCGCTCTGCGGGGCAGCGGCCGGTGCCCGAAAGCTTCACGCACGGGACGAGCGAACAGCGCATGACATGGCTGCGCCGCGGCCTGCAGACGGGGGATCCGAAACAGTGCGACACCTTCAACGCGTCGCTCTGATCGCGGCGGCTGCACTCGCCGCCGTCCCCGCCACCGCCGAAACCGTCTATGTCCAGACCGGACGGCTGATCGACGGCCTGTCGAACGAGGTGCGCACCGGCCAGTGCGTCACGATCGTCGATGAACATATCAAGGCGGTCGGCCCCTGCGGCAAGGCGCCCGACGGCGCGACAATCGTCGACTGGTCGGCCTATACGGTCCTGCCGGGGCTGATCGACCTCCACACGCATCTCGCCGACCTCGGCCAGAGCGCCGATCTGGCCGCGCCGATGAAGGCCTCGCCCGCCGAGACCGCGCTCGTCGGCGCCCGCAACGCGCGCGTGACGCTCGACGCGGGCTTCACCAGCGTCCGCGACGTCGGCACCTATCGCGGGCTGACCGACGTGGCGCTGCGCAACGCGATCGACCGCGGCGACGTGCCCGGCCCGCGCATGTGGGTCGCCGGCGCCTATCTGACCATCCCCGGCGGCGGCGGCGAACTCAACGGGGTCGTGCCCAACGACCAGCTTCCGCCCGACATGCGCCTCGGCGTCGCCGCGACGCCCGAGGAAGCCGCGGCAAAGACGACCTGGCTGCTCGATCACGGCGCCGACTTCATCAAGACGATCGCGACCGGCGCGGTCCTCGCGATCGGCACCGAGCCCGGCGCGCCCGAACTGACGGTCGACCAGCTGCGCGCGATCGTGCAGGTTGCGCATGCCCGCGGCAAGCGCGTCACCGCGCATGCGCATGGGGCGATCGGAATCCGGAATGCGATCAATGCCGGCGTCGACAGCATCGAGCACGCCAGCCTTGCCGACGAAGAGACGCTGCAGCTTGCGAAGAAGCACGGCACCTGGCTCGCGATGGATATCTACAACGGCGACTACATCAACGACGTCGGAACGAAGGAAGGCTGGCCCGAGGAGTATCTCCGCAAGAATCGCGAGACGACCGACACCCAGCGGGCGGCGTTCAAGCGCGCGGTCGAGCTGGGCGTGAACATCGGCTTTGCAACCGACGCCGGCGTCTATCCGCACGGCCTCAACGCCAGACAGTTCGCCTATATGGTCAGATACGGCATGACCCCGATGCAGGCCATTCAGGCAGCCACCGGCCGCGCGTCCGAAGAAATGGGCCGCGGCGACATCGGCGCGATCGTTCCCGGCCGCTATGCCGATATGATCGCCGTAAAGGCCGACCCGCTGCAGGACATCCGGTCGCTCGAAAAGATCGACCATGTGATGAAGGGCGGCGCGATCGTCCGATGATCGTCTCGCTTATGGCCCTGCTGCTGCAAGCGGGGCAGCCCGCGGTGGAAGACGACGCCGCGCGGATCTGTACCGCCAGCGCGACAGGGCAACGCCACGCGCGTGTGGATGTCAGTGTCGAGCCGGGCAGCGATGGCGACATATCGCTTTTGAGTGTCGGTTGGTCGCCACCCAGATCGTCGCGCCCCGAAACGTCGCGGCCCGACATAGGGGCGCCGCTGCTGAGGCTCTATTACGAATATGCCGAAGCCGACAATATCGACGAGATCAGCGATGCGTTGGGCACTGCGTCGAGCATCGACGCGCCCGAGGGTACGTTCGACGATATGGCGCTCGCGGTCCGGATCGACCAGGGCGACACATGGTATGTCGCGCTCGAATCGATCGAACTCGACGCCGATCAGCGGTTCGGCGAGCCCCTGAAAACCATCCCGCCCCGCGATACCCGCTCGGCATGGCTCGGCAACGGCGACACCGACATCGATGTCTTGGGAACGTTGCAGTCGGCACATATGGTCACGCTCTCGGTCGTCAACCGCAAGGGCCATCCCATAACACAGATCGACTACGACCTCTCGGCGACCGCCGAGCGCGACCGCCTCTTCCGGACGGCGTGGAAAAAGGCCCACTCGCTGGCGCGGCAACCCCGACGATGCCCAAGGGCTCCCGAAGAATAAGAGGCCTTGCGGACCAGCGGCCGCGTCAGGCGCCCTTGCCCCTCGCCTCGGCATGAAGCTCTGCCCGATCCAGAAGCAGCGCGAGATCCTCTCGGCTGATGTCGAACGTCTCGCCCAGATCGTCGAGCGCCGCGTCGATGTCTGCCATCAGAAGCCCGGAAGCGGCCGGCACGACGGCCTTCCCCTCCACCGGCTTGGCGCGGTGCGGATAGCTGTGGCCCGAAAAGCGGTGAAACAGCCAGCCGGCGCCGACGAGAAGCAGCGAATTGGCCAGTATCGGCAGCAGCAGATGCGCGGCGTGACCGGACTGCAACGAATGACCACCGATCACCGCGCTGAGCGCGGCGGCTCCGCCGGGTGGATGAAGACAACGGAGCAGCGACATGATCAGGATCGCGCCGCCGACGGCGAGTGCGGCGGCCAGTTCGGGCTGCGGGACGAAGCCGGTGACGAGGATCCCGAAGATCGCCGACACACCATTTCCCCCGATAATCGACCAAGGCTGCGCCAGCGGGCTCGCGGGAACCGCGAACAGGAGCACCGCCGACGCCCCGATCGGAGCGACGATCCACGGCGTCGCGGCGGGAAAGAGCGCAAGGCAGACGGCGCCGGCGGCCGCGATGCCGATCAGGGCGCCGATGCTGCCGATCGCACGGTCGCGCAGGCTCGCCCCCGCGAGCAGCGGCACGAAAATACGGTAGGTCGTCGTCGACAGCGCCTGAAACACGCGATTCTCCTTATCGGTCCGCGCCGATGGACGATCGCGGCGAGGCGATCCAGACAGCTTTGGTTTGGGCATGCGAAGCTCGATTGACGATCGCGCTTGAATGCCCGCGCAGCAGCGTTAAACCCCCGCCATGCGTAACATGCTCCTCACCAGCGCGATCGCGCTCACCGCCGCCCTTTCCTCCCCCGCACTCGCCCGACCGATGACCGAGGTCGACCTTGCCACGCTGAAGCGCGTCGCCGCGCCGACCGCGTCGCCCGACGGACGCTGGGTCGTCTTCCAGCAGACCGACACCGAGAAGGAGAGCTACAAGCGCTCGACCGGCCTGTGGCTGATCGACCGCAACGCAAAGGATGCCAAGCCGGTCCGGATCGCCGACGTCGCGGGCAAGAATGAAACCTCGCCCGCCTTCGCGCCCGACGGCAGCCTCTATTTCCTCTCGAACGCGTCAGGCAAGGACCAGATCTGGCGCGTCGACCTTGCGGCCGGCACCCCGGCGACACAGGTCACCGACACCCAGGCCGACGTTTCCGGTTTCAAGATTTCGCCCGACGGCAAGAAACTGCTCGCGTGGGGCGACATTCCGAAGGAATGCACCGACTTCGGCTGCGAAGCCAAGGACAAGGGCGCGCTCGTCGGCCCCGGCAGCGGGCGCCTTTACAAGGACGGTGCCGGCTTCGTGCGCCACTGGGACCAGTGGGAAACCCCGGGCACCTATAGCCGCCCCTTCGTCTTCAATCTCGACGGCGGCAAGGCGAGCGTCGCACGTCCGGTCGACGCGGGCCTGATCGGCGACAGCCCGTCGAAGCCGATGGGCGGCGGCGAGGAACTCGCGTGGGGCGCCGACAGCCGCACGGTCTTCTTCACGCTGCGCAAGGCCGACCGCCACGAGCCGACCTCGACCAATCTCGACATTTACAGCTGGCTGGTCGACAGCCGGATGATGCCGATCAACCTGACCGAGGACAATCAGGCAACCGACACGCTGCCCACCCCGTCGCCCGACGGCAAGTGGCTCGCCTATGTCGCGATGGCGCGCCCCGGCTACGAAGCCGACCGGCAGGTGCTGATGCTCCGCAACCTTGAAAGCGGCGAGACGAAGAAGCTGACCGACGCGTGGGATCGCTCGGTCGACTCGATCAGCTGGGCGGCCGACGGCAAGGCGCTGTTCGTTACCGCGCAGGACGTGCTCGACCATCCGGTGTTCAGGGTCGATGCGGCGACCGGCAAGGTCGAGAAGCTCAAGGCCTCGACCGAGGCGTTCGACGGCACGATCGGCGATGTCACGGTGCTGCCCGGCGGCGCGCTGCTCTACACGCGCAACAGCGCACTCGCCCCGACCGATCTCTACACCCGCGACGCCAAGGGCAAGGTCAGCCAGCTGACCGCGGTCAACGCCGCGACGCTCGCCGAGTTCGACCCGGTCAAATTCGACCGCATGCAGTTCGCCGGCGCGAACGGCGACAAGGTCTGGGGCATCATCCTGAAACCGGCGAATGCGACGGCCAAGCTGCCGGTCGCCTTCATCGTCCATGGCGGCCCACAGGGCAGCTTCGGCAACGGCTGGTCGACCCGTTGGAACCCGCGCCTGTTCGCGCAGCAGGGCTATGGCGTCGTCAGCGTCGATTTCCACGGCTCGACCGGTTACGGCCAGGCCTTCACCGACGCGATCAACAAGGACTGGGGCGGCAAACCGCTCGAGGATCTGAAGCTCGGCCTTGCCGCCGCGGGCAAACAGGATGCCCAGCTCGACATCGCCAACGCCTGCGCGCTCGGCGCGTCATACGGCGGCTATATGATGAACTGGATCGCCGGCCAGTGGACCGACGGCTTCAAATGCCTCGTCCAGCACGACGGCGTCTTCGACGCGCGCGCAATGGCCTATGAGACCGAAGAACTGTGGTTCGACGAATGGGAGCATGGCGGCCCCTATTACGAGGTTCCCGAAGAGTTCGAGAAATGGAACCCCGTCAATCATGTGGCCAAGTGGAAGACTCCCATGCTGGTGATCACCAGCGAGAAGGACTTCCGCATCCCCTATACGCAGGGGCTCGCGGCCTTCACGGCGCTCCAGCGTCGCGGCATCGAAAGCCAGCTCCTCGTCTTTCCCGACGAGAACCACTGGGTGCTGAAGGGCGCGAACAGCGTGCAGTGGCATCGCACCGTGTTCGACTGGCTCGGCAGCCACCTCCGGAAATAGGCCGCAGGCCTATTGGTCGAACAGCGACAGCAGCGCGCGATAGACTTCGACGCGCTGCTTCGCTGGCGCGGCATTGATCGTCTCGATGACATGAAGGCCGTCGCGACAGTCGGCATCAAAGTCAGCTGAATCCTCCGTCTCGTCGTAGATATCGGGAAGATTCGCCCCCGAAAATCTGGCGACGATACGCGTCGCCTTTTTGATTTCGAGCGGCTTCTGCAGCTTCGGAAGCAACAGCATCTCGGTGAGAGCTGCTTCCTCTTCCGCCCGCATGAAATGTTCGTCGCCCGTTTCGTCCGCCATCGTTTCGGCCGTCAGGCGGCATGACCGATAACCGCCCTCACGGATCTTCGCAGCCTGCGCGGCGTGGATCGTCAGCAGGCGACTGACCAGCGCGTCGGGGGCACGCGCCACGTCGGACGCAAGGTCGGTCGAGATGTTCAGATGCACGCTCAGCGCCGCTTCGCTTGCCGGAACACCGGCATTGCGATCGCGCCACACATTGTCGACGATACGGTTCCAGAGCAACGGCCGCTTCGCCTCGAGCGCGGTCCACAACGGACCGGCCAACAAGGCGCGGGCGCTCGCGCGATCAACAGCCCACGAGGGGCCGTTTGCGGCAGCCGCGTCGTCAAGGCGCGTCACGACGTGCGCGGCAAGCAGCTCATCCCGCGCGGGATACCACATGTCGGCCGACGGGGTCGCGAGCGCGCGCTCGGTGAAATCGCCGTCGACGCCCGCCTTCTCCATCGCCCAGCGGAAGGTCCGGTCGCCATAGCGCTCGACGCGTCCGGCTTCAGCCGAGCTGGACCGGCGGGATGTCGTGCGAACCTCTTCCGCCCCGTCCTTGCCATTGTCCGTCTTGGCCGCTTCGGGAGGCGCTCCGCCCTCTTCGTCCGGCGTCTCTTCGGGGATCCAATAGCTTTTGTGAAAGCCGATCTTCGCGTCCGGCCCTATCGATCGCTCGTTCGCCGACATCAGCACCAGCGTGCAGGCCGACGCGCAAAGATGTTCGACGTGGACGGACAGCTTTCGCATTCCGACCGACGCGGCCATCAGCTGCCCGGCGCGCACCTCGCCGCCCTGCGATGCGATGACCAGGCGCTTGACGCCCGGATACTTGCCGAGCGCCTTTGAAAAGGCGAGGAAAGCCGGGAAATCGAGCTTGCCGGCAAAATAGAGCGTCGCGCCGTCGGCCGAAACCTCAACCAGTTTCGGCTCTTCGTTCGTTGCGGGCGCAGCGAGCGCCGCAGATGTCCACAGGAGGGCGGCCGCCCCGATCCACCACCGCATGCACCCGATTGAGCATAAGCGGCGCGCCTTCGCAAGCGCGGCTCGCGCCGAAAGGGACTTGCTGGCCCGCCGCCCCGCTGGCAAAGGCGCGCCACTATGCCGATGGAAAAAACCTTCGATCCCGCCGCTATCGAGGCGAAATGGGCCCATGAATGGGAAAGCCGCGGGCTGTTCCGCCCCGAACGTCCCGACGCGACACCCTTCACGATCGTCAACCCGCCGCCGAACGTTACCGGCGCGCTGCACATCGGCCATGCGCTCGACAACACCCTGCAGGACGTCCTCGTCCGCTACGAACGACTGCGCGGCAAGGATGCGCTGTGGGTGGTCGGCATGGACCACGCCGGGATCGCGACGCAGATGGTCGTCGAACGCCAGCTCGAGGAGCGACAGGACAAGCGCACCAACTACACGCGCGACGAATTCGTCGAGAAGGTCTGGCAGTGGAAGGGCGAAAGCGGCGGTCAGATCACCGGTCAGCTTCGCCGCCTCGGCTGCTCGATGGACTGGTCGCGCGAGCAGTTCACGATGGACCCGCATTTCACGCAGGCGGTGGTCAAGGTCTTCGTCGACCTGCACAAGAAGGGCCTGATCTACCGCGACAAGCGGCTGGTGAACTGGGATCCCAAGCTCAAGACGGCGATCTCGGACCTTGAGGTCGAGACGCACGAGGTTCAGGGCGGCTTCTGGCACTTCAAATATCCGCTCGCCGACGGCGTGACGCTCGATGACGGTCGTGATTATATCGAAGTCGCGACAACGCGCCCCGAAACGATGCTCGCCGACATGGCGGTCGCGGTGCACCCCGACGATGCGCGCTACAGGAGTGTGATCGGCAAGGACATCCTGCAGCCGATCACCGGGCGCCGCTTCAAGGTCGTCGCCGACGAACATGCCGACCCCGAACTCGGCAGCGGCGCGGTGAAGATCACCCCGGGGCATGATTTCAACGACTTCGACGTCGGCAAGCGCGCGGGCTTCAAGCCCGGCGAGATGCTCAACATGCTCGACGGCGACGCGAACGTCATCCAGACCGCCGACGGGCTGATCCCCGCCGAATATCTCGGCCTCCACCGCTTCAGGCGAGACGGCAAGGACGGCGCGCGCGAGCTGGTCGTGATGCGGATGAAGGAACTCGGCTTCCTCATTCCTCATGTCGACAAGGACGGCGGCGAGCACGACGCCGAACCGCGCACGATCCAGACGCCCTTCGGCGACCGCGGCGGCGTGGTGATCGAGCCATGGCTTACCGACCAATGGTATGTCGACGCCGAAACGCTGGCGCAGCCGCCGATGGCAGCGGTCCGCGACGGCCGCATCAACATCGTGCCCAAGACGTGGGAAAAGACTTTCTTCAACTGGATGGAGAATATCCAGCCCTGGTGCGTCTCGCGCCAGCTGTGGTGGGGCCACCGGATTCCGGCGTGGTATGCCGAAGACGGCAGCATCTTCGTCGCCGAGACCGAAGAGGAAGCACAGGCTCAGGCCGGCGCCGGCGTCGCCCTGACCCGCGACGAGGACGTCCTCGACACCTGGTTCTCCTCCGCGCTCTGGCCCTTCGCGACGCTCGGCTGGCCCGAGAATAGCGAGCTGCTGAAGCGCCACTACCCTAACGACGTCCTCATCTCGGGCTTCGACATCCTCTTCTTCTGGGATGCGCGCATGGCGATGCAGGGGATGGAGTTCATGGGCGACGTCCCGTGGAAGACGCTCTATCTCCACGGCCTCGTCCGCGCGCCCGATGGCGCGAAGATGTCGAAGTCGAAGGGCAATGTCGTCGACCCGCTCGGGCTGATCGATCAGTATGGCGCCGACGCGCTGCGCTTCTTCATGGCAGCAATGGAAAGCCAGGGCCGCGACATCAAGATGGATGACGCACGCCTCGCGGGCTATCGCAATTTCGCGACCAAGCTGTGGAACGCCGCGCGCTTCTGCGAAGCCAATGGCATTTCGGCCTCGACCAGCTTCGAGGCCCCCGCCGCGACGCTGCCGGTCAACCGCTGGATCATCGGCGAGGTCGCCGCGACCGTCGCCGCGATGGAAAGCGCCTTCGCCGCCTATCGTTTCGACGAGGCCGCGAATGCGATCTACAGCTTCGCGTGGGATCGTTTCTGCGACTGGTACCTCGAACTGATCAAGGGCGCGATCGACGACGAGACCAAGGCCGTCGCCGGCTGGGTACTCGACCAGATCCTCGTCATGCTCCATCCTTTCATGCCCTTCATCACCGAAGAGCTGTGGACCGGGCTCGGCGACCGCGCCGGCTATCCGCTGATCACTGCGAAGTGGCCCGCGCCGGCAGCCGAGAATGACGCCGCCGCGAGCGCCGACATCGACTGGCTGATCAAGCTGGTCAGCGAGCTCCGTACCGCCAAGGCCGAACTTGGCCTGCCCCCAGGCGCCCGCCTGACCGCGCATTTCCCGGCGTCACTCAAGGCCCGCACCGACAAGCTTGCAGCGCAGCTCGACCGCCTCGCGCGCCTCGAGAGCGTCAGCTTCGATCCGGCGCCCGCGGGCGCTTCGGCGCAGCTCGTCGTCGAGGGCGAGACGATCACCGTCCCGCTCGAAGGCGTGATCGACATCGCCGCCGAACGCGACCGCCTGACCAAGGCGCTCGCCGCCGCCGCGAAGGAACGCGACGGCCTCGCCGGCCGCCTGAACAATCCGTCGTTCGTCGAACGCGCCAAGCCCGAAGCGGTCGACAAGGCTCGCGCCGACCATGCCGCGAAGGAAGCCGAAGCCGATCGCCTGACCGCCGCGCTGGCGCGGCTGGGGTGATGCGCGGGTGGCGGGCTCCGCTTCTGGCAACGGCGCTGCTGTTCGCGGCGGCGCTGGCTGCAAGCGAAGCCGCCCCGCATACCCCCGCCGTCGGCAGCGCCGAACGCAACGCGATCCTCGATGTGCTGCGCTCGCACCCGGATTTCCGCTTCACCTTTAGCCATCTTCGCGTCTGGAACGACGGCGATCGCGCGATCGCCTATGCCGAGGGCGACAATGGCGTCATCGGCGGCTTCAAGACCATCCTGACTCGCGACGGCACGGCGGACTGGCATGTGGTGTGGGGCGAAGGCGACGGCGGCAGCGATAGCTGCGCCGCCGGTGCGCGCCATTACGCATGGGCCATGACGCTGATCGCATCCTATCATGTCGCGCCCGACCGGCTCTTTCCCGGCATCAGCAAGCAGACCGGCGAATTCGAACGCATGGCGAAGGATGATCCCGAACTTCAGTGCACCGGCGACCTCGAAGGCGGCCCCGAATGACCACCGACCTGAACGACGACGCCCCCCTCACCCCGACCCCGGTCGCTACGGCTGCCGATCCGGCGGCGAGCCCGGTCCCGCCGCGTCAGACCGCGCGCGGCGGCGGGCGGATGGATCTGACGACCGGCCCGATCGCAAAAACGCTGATCCTCTTCGCGTTGCCGACGCTCGCGTCGAACATTCTCCAGACGCTCTCGGGCTCGGTGAATTCCGTATGGGTCGGGCAATTTCTCGGCGAAAGCGCGCTCGCCGCGACCGCCAACGCCAACATCATCATGTTCCTGATGTTCGGCGCCTTCTTCGGCTTCGGCATGGCGGCAACGGTGCTGATCGGCCAGTCGATGGGGCGCGGCGACATCGACGCGGCGCGCCGCGCGACCGGCGGCGTGATCGGCCTGGCGCTGATGTTCTCGGTCGTGATCGCGATCCTTGGCTGGTTTGCATCGGATCGCATATTGCGCTGGCTCGAAACCCCGCCCGAGGCCTTCGCGCTTGCACATGATTATCTGCGCGTCACCTTTCTCGCCGTTCCAGCCTCGATGCTCTCCGTTACGCTGATGATGGCCTCGCGCGGCGCGGGCGACGCCGTGACGCCGCTACGCTTCATGATCCTCGCGGTCGTGCTCGATATCGCCTTCAATCCGGTCCTAATCCTCGGCATCGGCCCCTTCCCGCGTCTTGGCATCGCCGGAAGCGCGCTGGCAACCGCGGTGGCCGGGACCATCAGCCTGACCGGGATGATCATCTGGTTCTATGCAAAGAACCATGTGCTGCGGCTGCGCGGGCATGAACTCCGCTACCTGATCCCCAACTGGAACGAGCTTCGCTTCATCATCGGGCGCGGGCTGCCGATGGGGGCGCAGATGCTCGTGATCTCGGGCGCAGGGCTGGTGATGGTCGGGCTCGTCAATCGCGAGGGGCTTGTCACCGCCGCCGCCTATGGCGCGACGCTTCAACTCTGGAACTATATCCAGATGCCCGCGCTTGCGGTCGGTGCGGCGGTCAGCTCGATGGCGGCGCAGAATATCGGCGCGCAGCGCTGGGACCGCGTCGCGGGGGTGACCAACAGCGGCATCGCGATCAACCTCGCGATGACCGGCGTACTGATCGTGCTGCTCCTGCTCTTCGACCGCGCCGCCCTCGCGCTGTTCCTCGGCAGCGGCAGCGACGCGATCGATGTCGCGCGCAACATCCAGTTTATCGCGACCTGGACCTTCCTGCCTTTCGGCACGACGATCGTCCTGATCAGTACGCTGCGCGCCAATGGTTCGGTCGTTCCGCCGCTCGTCATCCTGTTCCTGTCGATGTTCCCGATCCGCCTCGGCATCTATTATTTCGGCTATCCGGTCATCGGCAGCGACATATTGTGGTGGAGCTTTCCGCTCTCCTCGCTCGCATCGCTGGCCATGGCCTGGGCAGTCTACAAGCGCGGAAACTGGCGCCGGTCGCTTCCTCAACCGACGGCATCCTGACCTTTTTCTTCGACCAAAGCGTCCACCCCTTCGACTGGCGGCCCGGCGTCTGCTAGCCTTCGTCGCATGTCGGACGCTAAAGCAGCCCCAATGAACATGAATCTCCGTAAAGAGGCGCTGCGTGACCAGCGGGCAAGGATGCTGGCCGCGGCGCCCGACTGGCGGGCTTCCGATGCCCGCGTCAATCCGCGCGTCGCGATCGGTTCGATCCTCGTCATGTGGCTGCTCTATTTTCTGATCACGACCGGCCTCGGCATGCTCGCGGGCGCCGAGCAGTGGGAATATGCCGGACGCCGCGCCATCGTGGTCGTCGCCGGGATCCTTTGCACCTTCGTGCTGTATCAGCTGATCCAGCGGGTCCAGCCGCGCAGCTTCGGCGCGCGCCTCGCGGTCGCGCTCGGCGCCGCCGTACCGCTGGTCATCCTCTACGCCTCGATCAACCTGTTCGTCTTTTTCTACTGGTTCCCCGCCTCCGACTCCGCGCAGATCGTGAAGGAGGTCCAGTCCAAATTCCCCGTCGCCTGGGAAACGATGCTGATCCTCGACAGCTCGATCCGCTGGTATTTCTTCTTTGCCGTGTGGGCGGCGCTCTACGTCGCCTTCGGCTATGCGAACGAGATGCGCGCGGTCGAGCGGCGCGCCAACCATTTCCGGATAGAGGCCCAGACCGCGCAGCTTCGCGCCCTCCACTACCAGGTCAATCCGCACTTCCTGTTCAACACGCTGAACTCGCTTTCGACGCTGGTGCTCCGGGGATCGAAGGCGGAGGCAGAGACGATGATCATGAATCTCTCGTCCTTCCTGCGGTCGAGCCTCGCGATCGACCCCGAACAGCTCGTCAGCCTCGACGAGGAAATCGCGCTGCAGCGCCTCTATCTCGACATCGAACAGACGCGCTTCCCCGATCGCCTGCAGGTCGAGGTCATGATCCCCGGCGAACTCGAAAATGCCTGCGTCCCGGTCCTGATCCTGCAACCGATCATCGAGAATGCGATCAAATATGGCGTCGCGCCCAGCAAGGGAAAGATCGCGATCCGGCTGACCGCCAGCAACGAATATGGCCTGCTGGTCATGCGCGTCGAAAATGACATCGACCCCAAGGCGCCGGTACCGCCGCCGGGAACCGGGCTCGGCCTCGGCAATGTCCGGGAAAGGCTGCTGACGCGCTATGGCCCCACCGCGGGCTGCGAGTGGGGCGCATCCGATACGGGTGGTTTCTTTGTTTCGCTTTGGTTACCCTTGGCGCGGGAGGGCTGCTGACCATGATGCAGACGCTTCGGACCCTGATCGTCGACGATGAGCCGCTGGCCATCGAACGCCTCCAGATTCTGGCAGGGCAGCAGGACGGCGTATCGCTCGTCGGCACGGCAAGCGACGGCGCTTCGGCCCTGCGCATGGTCGATGCGCTGGCGCCCGACCTCGTGCTCTGCGACATCGCAATGCCCGATCTCAACGGGCTCGCGGTCGCCGCGGCGATCGACAAGCTGGACAATCCGCCCGCGGTGGTCTTCGTGACCGCCTTCGATCAATATGCCGTCGCCGCCTTTGACGTTGCCGCGGTCGACTATCTGCTGAAACCCGTATCCCCCGACCGGCTGGCGCGCGCGCTCACCCGCGTGCGCGAATGGCGCGCGACCGACCGGGCGCCGAAACAGAAAAGCAAATGGATCAGCGAATTCTGGGTCCAGAACCGCGGCGAGATGCTGCGTATCGATGCCGGCCAGGTCGACCTGATCGAGGCCGAGCGCGACTATATGCGCCTGCACGTCGGCGGGCGCAGCTGGCTGATCCACCAGACCATCAAATCATTGGAAGCCCGGATGGACCCCGACCAGTTCATGCGCATCCACCGGTCGAAGATGATCCGCCGCGGCGGCATCGTCGGGCTCAAACATCATGGAGACGGCGCGTGGAGCGTCGATCTAGGCGAAGGCGGCATCCACCGGATCGGCCGCACCTATCTGCACGACGTCAAGGCGATCATGCACGCCTGAGCGTGAAAAGGCGGCCGTGCTCCAATGAGCGCGACCGCCTTCGCAGCGCCGATTGCCGTCAGGGAGCGGCGACGACCGGCGGTTTTTCACTTGCGAACCGGGCGCTGCTGCCGTTGTAGAGCGACGCCAGCTGCGGTTCGACGCTGCGTTTCGCGGCGGCTTCGCATTCGAGGCTGGCCGCCCGCTCGCTCAACGTCGCACGCGAATCGCTCGCGCACATCGATTTGATCGCCATGCGAACGCGCGTGTCGAGCCGGGCGCGGCCCGAAGCGGTCGACAGGTTGAGGTCGTCATAGCGGATCGTTGCACTGGGGCGGTTGTCGGCATCCTGCGCGAAGGCAGGAGCCACAGCGCCACTACTCGCGAGCGCGGCAATCAGGATCAGGGAAAGTTTCGACATGGGGAGTGTCCTCTCATCTGGGGGATGATGATGCGGGACACGAAAGGAGTTGGAACCGGGGAAGACCAAGACCCTCCCGCATCCCGCATGTCGGGGATGGCGCATTTCCGCGGCTTTCGCATGCAAGGTTCGACCGGCCCCGAAGCATGGTCGATTGGACGGACGAAGCGCATCCGCGCATCGACCAGTGGCCGAAAGCTTGTAATCCGGCGTTCATCATGGCCTTGTTGGCGCATGGCAAGGGAGCGTAAACCGGCCGCGAGTCGCGGCACTGCGCGGCGCGCGGCGCTGATTGCCGCGCTGATCGCGGTCGGGCTTGCCGCCGGCGGAGCGCTGGGAATGCTGGCTGTGGGCGGAGGATTGCGCGGCGATGCTGCCGATCCGCCTTCCTTTGCGGGGCTCAGTTCCAATCCCGATGCGCTGGTAGCCGACGATGGCGTGTCCGCCGTGCCCTGTCCGGGCTGCGCCGACAGCTACGGGGTGGGCGCCAGGCTGCGCGCCGCGCGCGAACAGCGGGCAAGCGAGGCGTTTCGCGAGCTTGGCACCGTCGACGTCGAAGATCGGACGGCCGACGAGCCCGAGGACGGCTATCGCTACGGCGGACGGTTTCCCGACACAGCGCCGACCGCGCCGGCAGTTCCGGCGATGGTTCTCCCCGTCGCCTTGCCGGAGCCGCCTGCACCGGCGCCTCCCGAACAGCAGCAAGGCTCCGGCACTCCGCCGGATCCCCCGCTGCCGCCCGAATAGGGTCAGTTCTTCGGTTCGGCCGCCGGATGCGCGCAGCGGCTCGTGTCGCCGCCCTTGCAGGCCGCGACATCGGCCTCCCACTTCATCCGTTCCTCGGCAGCCACTGCAGCGATGCGTGCCTTCTCAGCTTCGTAGGCCGCCGTCTCTTCGGCATATTTGGCCTGCGCTGCGGCTTCCGCCTGCGCGGTGGCCGCGACCTGCGCGTTATAGGCGTCGATCTCGGCCTTCGCCTTCGCCTGCTGCTCCGCATTCAACCGGGCCGTATTGGCGCGTTCCTCGGCTGTCGTGCCGTCGGGCGATTTCTGCATCGCGCCGGCCTGTGCACCGACAAGCAGCGAGGCCGCTGCGGCCGCCATGAAAATCGTCCTGATCATCGAAGCTCTCCTTCTATCGAGGCACCTGCCCGGTCCAACGTCCTGCCCCGCGTTGCGTTCCCGTCCGGCGCCCGTCCTCCCGTTTGACGTCGCGCGTCGCAGTCGCCATGCTGGCGGCACCTTCTTGTCCGAACGGCGGGTCCTTTGCCAGCACCAACGCATCACCCGATCAATCGCCCCGTCTTTTTCATTCCTCTCGCGATCCTGACCGCGGCGCTGATCCTCAGCGTCTGGTTCGGTGCCGATTTTGTGGCGGCAGAAACCGCGGCGAACGACTGGATCCTTCGCGAGTTCGGATCGGTTTTCGCGGGGGCGGGACTCGGCTTTATCGGGCTGCTCGGCATCGTCGCCCTTTCGCCGCTCGGCAAGACCGTCATCGGCGGCCGCGACGCGAAGCCGCTGCTCGGCCGCGGGAAATGGTTTGCCGTGATGCTCTGCACCACGATCGCGACCGGGATCCTCTTCTGGGGCGCCGCCGAGCCGCTCTTTCACCTCAACACGCCGCCCCCGATGCTCGGGCTCGAACCCGGGAGCGACGCCGCCGCGACCTTCGCCATGTCGACGATGTTCCTGCACTGGACGCTCACGCCCTATGCGATCTACACCGTCGCCGCGCTCGCCTTCGCGCTCGTCTATTACAACCGCGGCGAGCCGTTCAGCCTGTCGTCGCTCTTCGTGCCGCTGCTCGGCAAGCGCGCGCATGGCCCGGTGGGCACGGGCATCGACGTCGTCTGCCTCTATGCGCTGGTCGCCGGCATGGCAGCCTCGATGGGTGCCGGTATCCTCGCACTCGCGGGCGGAGTCGAGAATCTCGGCCATTTCAGCGGAGGCATGCCGCTCAAATGGGGCATCGCCGCACTGATCGTCGCGAGCTTCCTGATCTCGGCCGCAACGGGGCTTCAGAAAGGGATCGCCGGCCTGTCGGTGCTCAACACCTGGCTGTTCTTCGCGATCATCGCCTTCGCGCTTCTCGCCGGACCGACCGCGGACATGTTCGGCCTCTCGCTCCGCGCCACGGGCGAATATGTCACCACCTTCGTACCCCGCAATCTCGGGCTCGACGTCGACGCCGACTGGAGCCGCCAGTGGACGATCTTCTATTGGGGCAACTGGTTCGCGTGGGCGCCGGTCACCGCCCTGTTCCTCGGCCGCCTCGCGATCGGCTACAGCGTGCGCGAATTCATCGTGATGAACCTCGTCCTGCCTTCGCTGTTCGGGGCGCTCTGGATGACGGCGATCGCGGGATCCGCCATCGTCATCGACCAGCAGACCGGCGCGAGCCTCTATTCGGTGATCGCCGCAAAGGGGCCGGATTCGGTCCTCTTCCGCCTGTTCGACGCCCTCGGTGGCGGTCCGGCCGCGACGGGGCTCATCCTCTTCACCATCTTCCTGTCCTATGTCGCGGGCGCCGATGCCAATGTCTCGGCGATGAGCGCGCTCTCGACGCGCGGCATTACGCCCGACGCACCCGAAGCACCGATGATGGTGCAAAGCGTCTGGGGGATTGCGGTGGGTCTGTGCGCAGTCGTGCTGGTCGCGGGATCGGGGCTCGACGGCATCCGGATGATGTCCGTGCTCGGCGGCTTCCCCGCGCTGTTCGTCATCATCGGCGCGGCGCTGTCGCTCGCGGTGATGATGGTGCGGGGGCGACCCACGGCCGCCCCCGCCCAATCCAACTGACCAGCGCCCGACCGATTACCAGATGCGCGTGCGCGCTTCGGGCTTGATGTAATATTTGCTGTCGGGGGTGACGTTGAACGCCTTGTACCAGGCGTCGACGTTGCGGACCGGACCGATGATCCGCCAGCGTGCGGGGCTGTGCGGATCGCTCGCCACCTGCTGCTTGGTCGAATCCTCGCGCGCCTTGTCGCGCCATGCCTGCGCGAACGCGAGGAAGAAGCGCTGGTCGCCGGTCAGCCCGTCGATCACGGGCGCTTCCTTGCCGTTCAGCGAGCGATGATATGCATCATAGGCGACCTCCAGACCCGCGAGATCGGCGATATTCTCGCCCATCGTCAGGTCGGGGTTGATGAAGGCGCCGGGCGCGGCTTCATAGGTCGCATATTGCGCGCCGAAGCCCTTGGCCTGTTCCTCGAAGCGCGCCGCATCGGCAGGCGTCCACCAGTCGCGCACCGCACCATTGGCGTCGATCTTGCGCCCCTGATCGTCGAAGCCGTGCGTGATTTCGTGACCGATCACCGCGCCGATCGCGCCATAGTTGACCGCATCGTCGACGCTCTCGCTGAAATAGGGCGCCTGCAGGATGCCCGCCGGGAACACGATCTTGTTCTCCAGCCCGCCGTTATAGGCGTTCACTTCCTGCGGGTTCATCGACCATTTCTTGCGGTCGACGGGCTTGTTCAGGTCGGACAGCGAATAGGCATATTCGAACGCCGCGCTGCGCTTCACATTGCCGTACAGGTCGGACGGGTCGATCTTCAGCCCCGAATAGTCGCGCCATTTGTCGGGATAGCCGACCATGACATCCATCTTCGAAAGCTTGTCGAGCGCTGCGGCCTTCGTCTCGGGCGCCATCCAGCTGTTGTTGCGGATGCGGTCACCCATCGCGAGCTTCAGGTTCGCGACGAGCGTTTCCATCTTCGCTTTCGCGCTCGCGGGGAAATATTCCTTCGAATAGGTTTCGCCGACCAGCTCGCCGAGGCTGCCGTCGACCAACGTCAGGCCGCGCTTCCAGCGCGGGCGCAGTTCGCCGACGCCGCTCAGCACCTTGGTATATTCGAAGCGGCTGTCGACGAACGGCTTCGACAGATAGGGCGCGGCGTTGTCGGCGATATGGAATTGCTGCCACAGCTTGATCGTGTCGAGCGGGGTCTTGGCATAGAGTGCCACGATGTCGCGGATCGCCGTATTCTCGTTGACGATAATCCGCTTCTGCGGCGCGATGCCGGCACCTTCGAACCAGGCCTTCCAGTCGAGGCCGGGGGCATAGGCGGCGAGTTCGTCCGACGACATCGGATTGTTGATCTTGCCGATGTCGCGGCGATCGGCGATCGCCCAGCTGACCTTCGCGATCTCGGTCTCGAACGCCATGATCGCGTCCGCGGCCTTTTCGGGCGCGGCGTTGCCGACGAGCTTCATCGTGCGCGCGATATAGCTGCGATAGGCATCGCGCTGCGGCTTGAAGCTGTCGTTCAGATAATAGTCGCGTTCGGGCATGCCGAGCCCACCCTGGCCCAGCCACAGAACGTTCATCGTCGGATCGTTGGTGTCGGCATAGGGGCCGCCGCCGACGATCGTCGCGCCGAACGTTCCCTGCGTCGTTCCCATGAAGCGCGCCATCGCGCTCTTGTCGCTGATCGCGGCGACGGCGTTGACGTCGGCCATCACGGGCGCCGCGCCAAGCGCATCGACGCGCTTCTCGTCGAGGAAGCTCTGGTACAGTCCGCCCACCTGGCTCGTCGCCGGCGCGCCGGTGACGAGCTGGCGAAGCTGGCGCTGGGTCAGGTTATAGACGTCGTAGTCGACGCCGGCCGACGCCTGATCGGCGGGAATTTCGGTCCGGGCGAACCAGCCGCCATTGGCATATTTGTCGAAATCGTCGCCGGGCTTCACGCTCGTGTCGCGCGCGCCAAGATCGACGCCCCATTTGCCGAAGGTCAGCGCTTTCAGCGATCCTTCGTCGTTCGCGGGCGCACTCCCGTCGCCGTTACCGTCGGCAACCAGCGTCGCATTCACGCCCTTCTCGTTCGCCATGGCCGGTGCGGTGGCCAGCGATACGGCGATCGCCAGTCCGGCGACGCCCGCAAAAAACTTCGTCATTCCCCAGTCTCCTAACGTCCCGCACCGCCGGGTCGGGGCGATGCACATGGCCAGCCTTGTCCGCCTGCGACACGAACCGGTCAAGCAAGCCACCGGACGCTGGTCGAAGCCTTTGGGATGTTGGTGGAAAGCCCGGCCCTTTTTATGCTGCCAGCCGCCCTTTTCGCACAGCGAGCGTCAGGCAGATCGCGCTGCCCGCAAGCGAGACGACGAGCGCTGCGACCGACGCCTCGGGACCGAAGCCGCCGCCGCTGAGCAAGGTCGCGACGCCTTCCGCCGGATGGGTCCGCAACGGGCCGCTGGCGAAGCTGTCCAGTCCGGAAACCGCGCTTCCGAAGACCCAGCCGAGCGCGAAGTTCCAGCCGGCGTGCATCCCGATCGACATCCATACCCGTCCGGTCAGCAGGTACAGGCCGGCGCCGATCCCCTCGCCCGCGATCAGGCAGATCGCGCCGAACAGGCTGGCGTCGGGATTGGACAGGTGAAGGCCTCCGAAAAGAAGCGCGGTCGCAACCAGCGCCGGCCACACGCCGAACGCGCGCCACAGCGTGCGGAAGATGACGAGGCGCATCAGCGTTTCCTCGATCGCCGCCGACTGGACCGCCTGTTTCGCCGCCTCGGCAACCCCTGTGACCGGTCCAGCCTCGATGACAGCCCAGCCGGCACTCCACAGGATCGCCATGATGATCGCCATGATCGCGCCGCCGATCGCGATACCGGCGGACAGTTCTTTCGCCATCGGCTTCAGGCCGATTTCGGCGGCAACGCGCGCCTCCCCCCACCGGACGGCGAGGCTATAGACCCCCAGCATGGCGATGGACCCGACGAGGACCGCCGCCAGCCTCGCGCCCGATGGCGCCGCCGCCCGCGTGGTGAAGGGCTCGCCGGACAACAGGCCCGCGGCGCGAAGCGTCGTGTCGGCGGCGATGTTGAAGGTCAGGACGCACAGGACCGCCAGCACGGCCAGCCACGCCAGCGCGCGAACCCGGCGATAACGGCCCGGCTTCAGCCAGCGTTCGGACCCCAGTTCGACCAATTGCGTCATTCGCACTCCTCGGTGGCCCGGATAGCATCACTGTATTATATTGGCAATACACACTGGGGCGCCGCTTACCCTTGCGCGCGACATCGTCCCGCCCCATGTTCGTGACCAATTCGCGCCTCTTGCGCGTCAAGAACAAATCTGGAACATACCCCTCCCATGAGTCTCACCCACATCAAGGTGCGCGGCGCGCGCGAGCATAATCTCAAGGGCGTCGACGTCGACCTGCCGCGCGACAGCCTGGTCGTCATCACGGGCCTTTCGGGTTCCGGCAAGTCGAGCCTCGCATTCGACACCATCTATGCCGAGGGGCAGCGCCGCTACGTCGAGTCGCTCTCCGCCTATGCGCGCCAGTTCCTCGAGATGATGCAAAAGCCCGACGTCGAGCATATCGACGGGCTGTCGCCGGCGATCAGCATCGAGCAGAAGACGACGAGCCGCAACCCGCGCTCGACCGTCGCGACCGTCACCGAGATTTACGACTATATGCGCCTGCTGTGGGCGCGCGTCGGCATTCCCTATTCGCCCGCGACGGGCGAGCCGATTTCGGCGCAGAACGTCAGCCAGATGGTCGACCGCGTGATGGAATTGCCCGAAGGCACGCGCGCCTATCTGCTCGCGCCCGTCGTGCGCGGCCGCAAGGGCGAGTATCGCAAGGAACTTGCGCAGTGGCAGAAGGAAGGCTTCACCCGCGTCCGCATCGACGGCGAGTTTCATGAAATCGGCGACGCGCCCGCGCTCGACAAGAAATACAAGCACGACATCGAGGTCGTCGTCGACCGTATTGCGGTGCGTGAGGGCCTCGAAACCCGCCTCGCCGACAGCTTCGAGACCGCACTGAAGCTCGCCGAGGGCCTCGCCTATGTCGACCTTGCCGACGGTCCCTTACCGGGCCGCGAAGAGGAAGACACCGGCGGCGCGATGAAGGGCGCGGGCATCCCCGCGAACCGTATCGTCTTTTCGGAGAAATTCGCCTGCCCGGTCTCGGGCTTCACGATCGCCGAGATCGAGCCACGACTGTTCAGCTTTAACGCGCCGCAGGGTGCCTGCCCGGCGTGCGACGGCCTTGGCGAGCGGCTCGAATTCGATCCCGAGCTCGTCGTCCCCAACCATGCGCTCAGCCTGAAGAAGGGCGCGGTGGTGCCGTGGGCGAAGTCGAACCCGCCCTCGCCTTACTATATGCAGGTGCTCGAAAGCCTGGGCAAAGCCTATGATTTCAGCCTCGAGACGCCCTGGCAGGATCTGCCCGGCGGGGTGCAGGAGATCATCCTGCACGGCACCGGCGGCATGCCGGTCGAGCTGACCTTCAAGGACGGCAAGCGCACCTACACGACGCACAAGGCGTTCGAGGGCGTCATCGGCAACCTCAACCGCCGCATGCTCCAGACCGAGAGCGCGTGGATGCGCGAGGAGCTGGGCAAGTACCAGACCGCGCAGCCGTGCGAGACGTGCCACGGCGCGCGCCTGCGTCCCGAACCGCTGGCGGTGAAGATCGCGGGCGAGAATATCAGCATGTCGGCGCAGCGCTCGGTCGCCGACGCGCTCGCATGGTTCAGCACCCTCGACGAAAAGCTGAACGAGACGCAGCGCCAGATCGCCAAGGCGATCCTGAAGGAGATCAACGAGCGGCTCGGCTTCCTCAACAATGTCGGGCTCGATTATCTCAACCTCAACCGCACATCGGGCACGCTCAGCGGCGGCGAAAGCCAGCGCATCCGCCTCGCCTCGCAGATCGGCAGCGGGCTATCGGGCGTCCTGTACGTGCTCGACGAGCCGAGCATCGGTCTGCACCAGCGCGACAACGACCGGCTGCTCGCGACGCTGAAGCGCCTCCGCGATCTCGGCAATACGGTGATCGTCGTCGAGCATGACGAGGATGCGATCCGCCACGCCGACTATGTCGTCGACATGGGCCCCGGCGCAGGGCTCCACGGCGGCGAGATCGTCGCCGAAGGCACGCTCGACGAGGTCCTGAAGAACAAGAAGAGCCTGACCGCGGCGTATCTCACCGGCGCGAAGCGGATCGAGGTGCCCAAGCATCGCCGCCCCGGCAACGGCTTCGACCTCGTGCTCAAGGGCGCGCGCGCGAACAATCTGCAGAATGTCACGGCAAAGATCCCGCTCGGCACCTTCACCTGTGTCACCGGCCTGTCGGGAAGCGGCAAGTCGAGCCTGATCATCGACACGCTCTATGCCAGCGCGGCGCGCGTGCTCAACGGCGCGCGGATGGTCGCGGGACCGCACGACAGCCTGAAGGGGCTGGAGCATTGCGACAAGGTGATCGACATCGACCAGTCGCCGATCGGGCGCACCCCGCGGTCGAACCCCGCGACCTACACGGGCGCTTTCACGATCATCCGCGACTGGTTCGCGGGGCTGCCCGAAAGCCAGGCGCGCGGCTATAAGCCCGGGCGCTTCAGCTTCAACGTCAAGGGCGGACGTTGCGAGACCTGCACCGGCGACGGGCTGATCAAGATCGAGATGCACTTCCTGCCCGACGTCTATGTGACGTGTGAGACGTGCCACGGCAAACGCTACAACCGCGAAACGCTCGAGGTGAAGTTCAAGGGGATGAGCATCGCCGACGTGCTCGACATGACGGTCGAGGATGCGGCGGAGTTCTTCAAGGCGGTGCCGTCGATCCGCGAGAAGATGGCGATGCTCGTTCGCGTCGGGCTCGGCTATATCAAGGTCGGGCAGCAGGCGACGACGCTGTCGGGGGGCGAGGCGCAGCGGGTGAAGCTGGCGAAGGAGCTGTCGCGGCGTTCGACCGGGCAGACGCTCTATATCCTCGACGAGCCGACGACCGGCCTGCATTTCGAGGATGTCCGCAAGCTGCTCGAAGTGCTGCAGGCGCTCGTCGATCAGGGCAACAGCGTCGTCGTGATCGAGCATAATCTGGATGTCATCAAGACCGCCGACTATATCCTCGACCTCGGCCCCGAGGGCGGGGTCAAGGGCGGCGAGATCGTCGCCGCGGGTACCCCCGAACAGGTGGTGAAGGAACCGCGGAGTTTCACCGGGCAGTATCTGAAGCCGTTGCTGGGGAAATGACGAAAGCCCCTCCCTTCAGGGAGGGGTTTGGGGAGGGCCTGTAGCCTCCCGCGCGATATCGACATCCCCTCCCCCGACCCCTCCCATAAATGGGAGGGGAATCAGATCAATGCCACACCGCCGACAGCGGATAGGTGGCGATCAGCCAGATCAGGCAGGCACACACGACGCGCCGGTCCTTTGCCCAGATCGCCAGCGCCGCGACCGGAAAGAAGCTCCACGTCACGACGATCGTGCGCAGGCCGCCGATCCATGCGGTGCCGACAAGCGCGATCGTCGTCACGATCAGCGCGACGTTGCACAGCAGGATTCCGCCGAGCACCAGCCGCCTTTGCTTGTCGAAATGCGCGTTCAGGTCGGCCCATGCCTCGGGATCGTCGGGAAAGACCAGGCTGGCCGCGACGAAATAGATGGCGGTGACGATGAACCCGCCGAACAGGACCGGCCAGCTCAGCGGCAGCAGATCGCGCAGCGACCAGCCGTACATCCAGAAGGTCACGACGTCGCACGACACGAACAGCCCGAGCAGCGCGGTCGGCCAGCCGATGCGCACCCTGTGGCTCGCCTTCAGCGCGCGGCTCAATCCGCCCAGCCCCTCGGCCAGCGCAAGGCCGAGGATCAGCCCGAACAGTGAAAAGATGAATTCGAACCCGCTCATATGTCCCCCGGCTTGCCGCCGCCGCTGTGCCAAAACCGGGCGCGCCGCGCAATGGATCGACATTGGCAATGTCCCCGATTGACAAGAAATTTCCGCCCCAGCATGACGTCATGGCCGCGTCCTGCGGCAAGGGGGAGCCGCACGCTGCGGCAATGGGGGAATGTCTATGAAATCGTTACGGGTCGCTACCGCTTTGGCGGGTTCTTTTGCGATGCTCGCCGCCACCGCACAGGCTCAGGAAGCCGCCGCACCCGCGGCCGCCGCCGAACCCGCCGCCGCGGCCGAGGTCGCCACCGAAAGCGCCGCCGCTCCGGCCGCGATCGCCGCGGTCGCGCCGGGCCTGATGCTGCCGTCCTATACCGAGGTCGTGCTGACGCCCGACGCCGAGGCATCGAGCAAGCAGCTTCGCGAGGGCGACGTCGTGCTGATGCACAGCGTGTTCGACGTGATGCACAATGGCGTGATCGTGATCCCGAAGGGCACCCCGGCGCGCGGCACCGTGACATGGCGCACCGGCAAGGGCGCATTCGGCAAGTCGGCGAAGATGGAAATCACCTTCAACGACCTGACGATGCCGAACGGGCAAAAGCTGAACCTGGCGGGCAAGCACCGGCAGGAAGGCCAGGGCAACACCGGCGCCGCCGTCGGCGCGGCGGTCGCGGTCGGCGTGTTCGGTGCGTTCGTCACCGGCAAGTCGGCGATCATCCCGGTCGGTCAGCAACTGAGCGCGCGCACCGCCGACGCGCTGCCCTATGTCATCCCCGCCGGCGCGAAGATCGTGCCGACGGCGACGCTGGCGCCCGCCGTGACGCCCGCCGCGGCGCCGGCAGCGCCCGCGGCCGAACCCGCCGCCGCGACGACGCCGACCGGCGGCTGAGCTTTCGCGAGGAATTGGAGAAGCGCCCCGGATGCGAGTCCGGGGCGTTTTTCGTTGCGGCGCGCGCGCATCCCGCGTCCATCTTCGTCACCCCGGACTTGATCCGGGGCCTGCCTTGTCTTTCAGAAGGGAGGCGGGTGCCGGGTCAAGCCCGGCATGACGGAATAAGAACCGCTGCGACCGCGGCCACCCCTACCCCATCAGCTTCGCCGTAATATCCTCGGCGGCGTAAATGCGGATCACCGGCGGCCGCGGCGAGAGCGCGCGCATTTCGGCGACGAAGGCGCCCGACGCGGGCACCGCGAAATGGGTGCGCACCGCGTCGATGCTCTCCCACTCCTCGACGAAGACGAGCCGCAGCGCGTCCTCGACATCGACATGGCAATGATGCGCGAGACACCCCGGCTCCGCCCGCGACCGCGCGCTATGCTCGGCGCCGAGCGCAATCATGCGCTCGCGATGCTCGGGGGTGAGGATGACGTGGCCGGTGATGAGGATCATTTATGCAAGCGCCGCCAAACATGCATTATCGTAATTCACAAGGCCGTTTCTGATGGTAGTAATATCTCCCTCAATCTCGCTCAGAGTATGACTCTTAGCAATCTTGAACGTGTGGGCGATTGCTCCCCGTTTTCCTCCAAAAGAATCCAAAGCGGCCATCGTGACTGGGTCTTCCGTTCCAGGATCTATGCCCACTGGCAGAAGCATTTTCATTTGATCAGTTACGCGAATCCCATTGTTATCGCCAATCAACGATTTAAATCTGCCAAAAGCATGGCTAGAGAACAAAGATATATTCTCAAACGGTTCTTTCTTTATCTTTTTGTTGAGCCCCGACTCCTCAACTCTTCCAATGAGTCCACTTGAAATCAAGCCGACCAACGCTCTCGTTATCCGATTTTCTCCATCATATATTCCCACAGCCTTCTGAGCGGTATCTAGAGCTATAGTTTCCAAATACTCTTCTATAATTGCGTGACTTAGAAACATAAGAGATTTAATTTTTAGCTCTTGAACCACCGTATTGCACTGATAGAGCGGCACCTTGTAGGCTATTTTTCTAGCCTCAAGCAGGTCAGCTACCATTTTTTGATAGAGGGCGCTCGGCATAGGCCCGCCTATTTGATGCTAGGCTGCGGCAGCTTAATCCCCGACAAAGCGGAGACGGCATCAATCCACTTCGAGAACCTAGCAGAAGTCGATTCAATGGACTTTGTCGTAGTCTCAATAGACCGAGAAAAATCGACATCGCTGGCCGACAAACGTTTAAACTCATCGACAAGAGCCGAACCATTCGATAACGCCCATTTCCTAAATTCAACAATAGATAGAGTGAATGACATTATATCGAATATCGCCCTGTTAAATCTACTTTCAAAATTACCCTTAATATATTTCCTACAAAAACCACTTTCTCCAAATATATTTATCCCAGCTTCAATTGCGGCATCAAGCTGAGCTAGACGATCTTCGACCGATCTCACGAAGTCGCGATCATCGAATTTTATGTTATATGATTCACAAGTGCTATCGAGAAATTTCTTTAGGTCGCCCGTATATTCTATATCCAAATCGGTAAATGCAAGATACCTAACGGCTAACTCCACATCTCCCATCCTTGGGTCTGGGGAGCGTTTTTTTAGCAGATGGTGAACCGGACCAATGTTTTCGGTCCACCTAAGGATAAATTTGAGAAACTCTCCAGGATAGAGCGACATCCTCAATTCCATCGGCGATAGCTTAACTGAGCCAGAATTGAGGCGATAGAATATCTCATAGAGAACAGACTCGTCAGTCCACCCCCTCAACACGGTCGTGCGCTGCGTCTCATTGAGAAGCTTGCCTGCAACATCTCGATCGGCTGACATCTGCTCCCATGTTTTGCCTTCAAAAACCTTCAAAACCCGCAAATCCTTCAATCGAAATTTGCGACCGTTTGGCAGCTTTCCGTCGATGAACTCTTTGATGGTAAGCAAGCGCTGCTTCCCATCGAGAACAAGAAAAGAGCTTTTCACCCCCGGTTTTGAAGATAGAAGTATCTGCGGAATAGGAATTCCTAAGAGCAGCGACTCGATAAATCTTGATTTTGCCTTCGCATTCCAAACATTCCGCCTTTGAAAATCTGGATCGAGATCTATCTGCTTCCCAATCTGAGTATAAAGCGTCTCAATCGTCCAGTCTGCGGGCGCAACCACTAAACCATCAAATTTTGCTTCGGTCAAAGTTAGGTCAGCGGAAGATTCCTCAGCTTCATCGTCGTCGAACTCTTCGTCGCGATCAACCCAATCAATTTGCGGATCGTTCATTTTTACTGCCTTGCCCCTTGTCTGACCGATTGGTCTATCAAGCACCTCGTGTAGCGTAGTCTTTAGCCTTCCTCCAGTCGATCTCAATTCTCGACTTCTCATGACACTTCCATGACACTCCCTGTCACAAACGCGTCACACAAATCCATCAGAGGGCAGTCAGCGAGTCGCCGCAGGGGTGGTGGCTTGGTTCGGTAACGACCCCCTCTACAGGATTTATTCCATGGCCAAGAAATTTGCCCTCATCGCCTGCGCCGCGACTGCCGCGCTGGCGCTTTCCGCCTGTCAGGACCAGGCTTCGTCGGGTGGCGGCGCGCGCGACTATATCAGCGCCGTCGGCTCCTCGACCGTCTATCCCTTTGCGACCGCAGTCGGTGAGAAGTTCGCCGAAGCGACCGGCAACAAGGTTCCGAAGATCGACAGCACCGGCACCGGTGGCGGTTTCGAGCGTTTCTGTGCCGGCGTCGGCGGCGACACGCCCGACATCGCGAACGCCTCGCGCCGCATGAAGAAGAAGGAATTCGACACCTGCGCCAAGAACGGCGTCAAGGACATCGTCGAAATCCAGGTCGGCATCGACGGCATCGCGCTCGGCGAAGCGCAGCGCGGCCCCGGCTTCAAGCTGAGCGAGGAAGACGTCTACAAGGCGCTCGCGGCGAACCCCTATGGCAAGCCGAACACCGCCAAGACGTGGAAGGACGTCAACCCGGCGCTTCCCGCGGTCGCGATCTCGGTCTTCGGCCCGCCGTCGACCAGCGGCACCTATGACGCGTTCAAGGAGCTGATCATGGGCAAGGGCTGCGACGCCAATGCCGAGATGAAGGCGCTGAAGGACAGCGACAAGGACAAGCATGAGGCGACCTGCACCACGCTGCGCGGCGCGCCCTTCTATGTCGAACAGGGCGAGAATGATAACCTCATCATCTCGAAGCTCGACAAGAACCCCGATAGCCTCGGCATCTTCGGCTTCAGCTATCTCGATGCCAACAAGGACAAGATCAAGGCCGTGCCGGTGCAGGGCGTCGCCCCCACCTATGCCGCGATCGCCGATGGCAGCTATCCGGGTTCGCGCCCGCTGTTCATCTATGTCAAGAAAGCGCATGTCGGCGTAATCCCCGGCCTCGCCGAATATATCGCCGAGTTCCTGAAGGGCGCGGCCGAGGGCGGCTATCTGGCCCCCAAGGGTCTGGTCGTCTCGCCGAAGGCCGTTGCCGACAAGGCCGCGGCGAACGCCAAGGGCATGACCGCCCTCGACGGCGCCGAGCTCAAGTAACCCTCCCGCCGGTGGCCGGACCGGAGGGGCCACATCCCCTTCCCCGGCCACCGCTTTTTTGCATATCCTGCCCGGGCAATCCCTTCTCCGTTCGCATCGAGCGAAGTCGAGATGCCCCACAGGATTGCGCAAGACTGATGGGTGTCTCGACTTCGCTCGACACGAGCGGAATTAAGGCGCTCCATGCGGCTGTAAATTGTGACAAGAGTCATCAAACTGCCACGCCGACCGGCTTTGGGTCGGACGCGATGATGTCGATGCGATAACGGGGACGATGTGACTTTCAACGCCGCCGCCTTACTGCTGCTGATCGGAGGGCTTGCCCTGATCGGCTGGCTCGCCGGCCGGGCGCGCTCGCTGATGCTGGCGGGCCGCGCGGGCAGCAAGCTGCACTCGCGCCCGCAATATCATGGCTGGTATGTCGCGCTGTGGCTGTTCGCCCCCGCCGCGATCTTCCTCGCCGTCTGGTCGGCGGTGTCGCCCGCACTGATCACCAATTCGGTGCTGTCGAGCGACGCGGCGCAGAGCCTGCCCGCCTTCGGCTTCGAACGCGGCGCGATCCTGTCCGACGCACGGAGCGTCGCGCAGGGCGCACAAGCCGCAGTGCGGCTGCCCGCCGCGGCGCCGCTGGTCAGGCCCTATGCCGACGCGACGCATTTCTATGCATGGATCGGCATCGCCGCGATGCTGGCGCTCGCGCTGGCGGGCGGCCTCTATGCCTTCACGCGGATCAAGCCCGACTTCCGCGCCCGGACAAGGGTCGAGAAGATCGTCATGGGGCTGCTGCTTCTCGCCTCGCTCGTCGCGATCCTGACGACCTTCGGCATCGTATTGTCGTTGCTGTTCGAATCGATCCGCTTCTTCCGCCTCGTCTCGCCCGCCGAGCTGCTGTTCGGGACCGAGTGGGCGCCGACGAGCGGCGCGCCGCAGCCCGACACCTTCGGCGGCATCCCGCTGTTCTGGGGCACGGTGCTGATCGGCGCAATCATCGCGATGATCGTCGCGATCCCGATCGGGATGATGACCGCGGTGTACCTTACCCAATATGCCGCGCCGCGCGTGCGCCGCTGGGTCAAGCCCTTGCTCGAGATCCTCGCGGGCGTCCCGACCGTCGTCTACGGCTATTTCGCCGCGCTGACCGTCGCGCCGGCGCTGCGCGAATTCGCGGTGATGCTCGGCATTCCGAACGCCTCGACCGAAAGCGCGCTCGCCGCGGGTATCGTGATGGGCGTGATGATCATCCCCTTCGTCTCGTCGATGGCCGACGACAGCATCAACGCGGTGCCGCAGGCGATGCGCGACGGCTCGCTTGCGCTCGGCGCGACGCCGAACGAGACGATCCGTCAGGTGCTGATCCCCGCCGCGCTGCCCGGCGTGATGGGCGGCATCCTGCTCGCGGTCAGCCGCGCGATCGGCGAGACGATGATCGTGGTGATGGCCGCGGGCCTCTCCGCCAACCTCACCGCCAACCCCTTCGCCAGCGTCACCACGGTGACCGCGCAGATCGTCAAGCTGCTCACGGGCGACCAGGAATTCGACAGCGCCAAGACGCTCGCCGCCTTCGCGCTCGGCCTCGTGCTGTTCATCGTGACCTTGCTGCTCAACATCGTCGCGCTGCGCATCGTCAAAAAGTATCGCGAAGCATATGAATAGAGAGACCGCCCCGACCGACTGGAAAGGCGCGACGATGCAGAAACGCATCGCGGGCCGCTACGCCGCCGAGCGCCGCTTCAAGCTGTTCGGGCTGGGCGCGGTCCTGCTCTCCGGCTTTTTCCTCGCCTTCCTGCTGTTCGTGATGGTCGGCAACGGCCTGCGCGGTTTCACTTACACGAATGTGGAAGTTCCGATCGACTTCAAGGCGATGCCGCTGACCGTCGATGCGTCGCGGCTCGGCGATGCCGACGCCGATCAGGTGATCGCGAACGCGGGCCTCGCCGACATCGTCGCCTTCGCCGCCGACGAGGCGCTCGGCCCCGACGGGTCGAAGATGATCAGCGAGAATGCGTGGAAGGAAGTCCGTACCGCGATCAAGGACGACCCGGAGCTTTTGAAGGGCAAGACGACCTTCCACCTCCCCGCTTCGTCCGAGGTCGACATCGCCGCCAAGGAAGGCGCGAAGGGAGCGATCGGCGCGAAGGTCGATGCGCTGGAGAAGGACGGCAAGCTGTCGACCGGGCTGCACACGCCCTTCTTCAGGAATGCCGACGCCACCGATCCCGCGGTCGCGGGCATCTGGGGCGCGCTCAAGGGGTCGTTGCTGACGATCTTCATCGCCTTCCTGATCGCTTTCCCGACCGGCGTCCTCGCGGCGCTGTATCTTGAGGAATATGCGCCGAAGAACCGCTGGACCGACCTGATCGAGGTGTCGATCAACAATCTGGCCGCAGTGCCCTCGATCATCTTCGGCCTGCTTGCGCTTGCGGTGTTCATCAACTGGTTCGGTATCTGTCAGGCAAGCCCGCTCGTCGGCGGCCTGACGCTGGCGCTGATGACGATGCCCGTGATCGTCATCGCCAGTCGCAACGCGATCAAGGCGGTCCCGCCGTCGATCCGCGACGCCGCATTGGGCGTCGGCGCCAGCCCGGTGCAGGTCGTGTTTCACCACGTCCTGCCGCTCGCGCTCCCCGGCATCCTGACCGGGACGATCATCGGCATGGCGCGCGCGCTGGGCGAGACCGCCCCGCTGCTCCTCGTCGGCATGCGCGCCTTTATCGGCGACGTGCCCAGCGGCATCTGCTCGCCGGCGACGGTGCTACCGATGCAGATCTTCCTCTGGTCGGACGAAGTCGACCGGGGCTTTGTCGAGAAAACCTCCGCCGCGATCATCGTGCTGCTTATCGTGCTGCTGTCGATGAACGCCCTCGCGATCTATCTTCGCAACAAGTTCGAAAAACGCTGGTGAACATGACCCAAGACGATCTCATCATCGCCGACCCCAAGATGAAGGCGCACGGCGTCAACGTCTTCTATGGCGAGAAACAGGCGATCCACGACGTGTCGATCGACGTCGGCACCGACCTGGTCACCGCCTTCATCGGCCCGTCGGGCTGCGGCAAGTCGACCTTTCTGCGCTCGCTCAACCGCATGAACGACACTGTCGCGAGCGCCCGCGTGATCGGCAGGATCGAGCTCGACGGCGAGGACATCTATGCCCCGTCGATGGACGTGGTGCAGCTCCGCGCCCGCGTCGGCATGGTGTTCCAGAAGCCGAACCCCTTCCCCAAGTCGATCTATGACAATGTCGCCTATGGCCCGCGCATCCATGGCCTCGCGCCGGGCAAGGCCGACCTCGACGTCATCGTCGAACGCGCGCTGGTTCGCGCCGGCCTTTGGGACGAGGTCAAGGACCGTCTCGGCGAAAGCGGCACCGCGCTGTCGGGCGGCCAGCAACAGCGCCTGTGCATCGCGCGCGCGATCGCGGTCGATCCCGAAGTCATCCTGATGGACGAGCCCTGCTCGGCGCTCGACCCGATCGCGACCGCGAAGATCGAGGAGCTGATCCACGAACTGCGCGGCAAATATGCGATCGTGATCGTCACCCACAATATGCAGCAGGCGGCCCGCGTGTCGCAGCGCACCGCCTTTTTCCACCTCGGGACGCTGGTCGAGTACGGCAAGACCACCGACATCTTCACCAACCCGAAGCAGGAACGCACCAAGGACTATATCACCGGCCGCTACGGTTAAGCCCGGCCGAAGAAGGACGAAGCAGATGGCAGTTACCAACGATCATACCGTCAAGGCTTTCGACGAGGATCTGAACCGCCTCCGCGGCCTGATCAGCGAGATGGGCGGCCGCGCCGAGCAGGCGCTGCTGCAGGCGATGAACGCGCTCAACAACGGCGACCTCGACCTCGCCGCGCAGGTCGTGCGCGACGACAAGAAGATCGACGCGCTCGAAGCCGAGGTCGAACAGCTCGCGGTCCAGACGATCGCGCTGCGTGCCCCGATGGCCGATGATCTGCGCGAGATGATCGCGGCGCTGAAGATCGTGTCGGTCGTCGAACGTATCGGCGACTATGCGAAGAATATCGCCAAGCGCGTCGCGCTGATGGACCAGACGCGGCAGATCGAGGCGATCCCGGTGCTGATGTCGATGTCGGCGGCGGTCGCCGAGCTGATCCACGACGCGCTCGACAGCTTCGCCGCGCGCGATCCCGAGCTCGCGGTGCGGGTGACGGTGCGCGACAAGAATGTCGACGATTTCTACAACAGCATCTTCCGCACGCTCGTGACCTTCATGATGGAAAATCCGAAGCACATCACCGAAAGCGCACACCTGCTGTTCGTCGCCAAGAACCTCGAACGCATGGGCGACCATGCGACGAACATCGCCGAGATGGTCTATTATGTCGTCACCGGCGAACATATGGAGGAACGCGAGCGCGGCCAGACGCCCGAAGGCGCAGCCTCGGGGCAGGAGCAGGCCTGATGCCGCAGCCCGACCTGCTTCTCATCGAGGATGACGAAGCGATCGCCGAGCTGATCGTCTGGCACTTCGCACGCGAAGGCTTTTCGGTCCGCCAGACCCCCGACGGCGAGCAGGCGCTCGTCCTCGTCGAGGAACGCGTTCCCGACATCGTCCTGCTCGACTGGATGATCGAGAGCCTGCCCGGCATCGAAGTGTGCCGGCGCCTCCGCCGCAATCCGAAGTCGGCGAACGTCCCGATCATCATGCTGACCGCGCGCGGCGAGGAAGAGGATCGCATCCGCGGCCTCGAAACCGGCGCCGACGACTATGTCACCAAGCCGTTCAGCCCGCGCGAACTTGTCGCACGCGTCTCGGCGGTGCTGCGGCGCCTCCGCCCCGCGCTGGCCGGCGAACTCCTCGCCTATGCCGATATCGAGCTCGATTCGGTCGCGCACAAGGTTGTGCGCAACGGCCAGATCGTCGCGATGGGGCCGACCGAATTCCGCCTGCTGCGCCATTTCATGGAGCATCCGGGCCGTGTCTTCTCACGCGGGCAGCTGCTCGACAGCGTGTGGGGCCAGGACAGCGACATCGAACTGCGCACGGTCGACGTCCATATCCGCCGCCTGCGCAAGGCGATCAACCTGCCCGGCACTGCGGATATCATCCGCACGGTACGCTCGGCAGGCTATGCACTCGACGCGGGCAAGAGCATCTAGACGACCGGTTTCGACCGATTGCTGACGATAGAGATGTGCACCCCGGCGAAAGCCGGGGCCCATGATTTCACCAGCGGACTGGGCCC